>NZ_ASZC01000011.1 GCF_000468095.1 Pantoea sp. AS-PWVM4 | reverse complement strand
CTCCCCATGCGAGAGTAGGGAACTGCCAGGCATCAAATAAGTGAAGAAGCCCTGAACGAAAGTTCAGGGCTTTTTTACGTCTGCGTATTTCGTAGCGGCGCGATTTATCGCGCATTTTTCTGCGTCCGGAACAATAAAAAGCGCGCGTTAATCGCGCCGCAACGGGTAATGATGCGATAAATCGCACCAGGCAAAACGTGGGGCGAGCAGGCTGCGACAAATTCGTAGATTTTGCCATCAGGCGTGAATCCAGTTCACGTAACAGGCCAACAAATGCTTTACTGAATTCTTTAGCGTTTATTATTCGCAAGGAAAAGAGGTAAAGATGACAGACTCTCTACAACAAAAAGTGGTACATCACGACACGACGGCCATCAGCAAACAACGCATCTGGGCGATTGTTGGGGCTTCATCCGGTAATCTGGTTGAATGGTTCGACTTCTACGTTTACTCCTTCTTCTCACTCTATTTTGCCCATATCTTTTTCCCATCGGGCGACACCACCACCCAACTACTGCAAACCGCAGGCGTCTTTGCTGCCGGCTTTTTGATGCGTCCTATCGGAGGCTGGCTATTTGGTTATATTGCCGACCGTCACGGACGCAAAAACTCCATGCTGATCTCGGTCTGCATGATGTGCTTCGGTTCGTTGGTGATTGCCTGCCTGCCCGGTTACGCTGAAATCGGCATTGCAGCGCCAGTTATCCTGCTGCTGGCCCGGATGTTTCAAGGACTTTCCGTTGGCGGCGAATATGGCACCAGCGCGACCTACATGAGTGAAGTCGCACTGGAGGGACGTAAAGGATTCTACGCATCATTCCAGTACGTGACCTTGATTGGTGGTCAATTATTGGCCGTGCTCACGGTCGTGGTGTTGCAGCTGCTACTCAGTGATGAGCAGTTGCACAGTTGGGCCTGGCGTATCCCTTTCTTCCTCGGCGCTATTCTGGCGGTGGTTGCGCTATGGTTACGCCGTTCCCTCAATGAAACTTCAGAGAAAAAACACCGTGAGCATCGTGATGCCGGCAGTATCCTGGGCCTGCTGCGCAACCATTCGCGTGCATTTCTGATGGTGCTGGGATTTACCGCTGGCGGTTCACTCAGCTTCTATACCTTCACCACCTACATGCAAAAATATCTGGTGAATACCGCAGGAATGGATGCGCGTTCGGCGAGTGGGTTGATGACTGGCGCTCTGCTGGTCTTTATGTTGATTCAACCCATTATTGGGGCGCTCTCAGATAAAATTGGGCGTCGATCCTCCATGATGATATTCGGTGCAGGAGCTGCCATTTGTACCGTACCTATCCTGACGTTGCTGCAAAATGTGCAGAGCGGCTGGCTGGCATTTGTTCTGGTGATGCTGGCATTGATAATTACCAGCTTCTACACCGCCATCAGCGGCATTCTGAAGGCTGAAATGTTTCCACCTGAAGTGCGGGCGCTTGGTGTTGGGTTATCTTATGCGGTGGCGAATGCCATCTTTGGTGGTTCAGCGGAGTACGTCGCGCTGTTGCTGAAAAAAGAAGGAATTGAAACCAGTTTCTTCTGGTATGTTTCGGCGATGGGGGCATTAGCTTTTCTGGTTTCGCTGATGCTGCATCGTAAAGGCAAGGGCATCGCGTTGTAACAGAAGGCCAGCCGCTCCTGACGGGCGGCTGGCGAAGCCGCCATCACAACAAGCGACTGATTAAACGATCGATACGGATACGGCGCAAACGGCGAATCAGCTTGCGTACTTTTGCCGGATAATCGGCGATGCTTTCCAGCTCACGGAAATGCTGCACCACCGTGGTATGAGTCCGAATCAGCGCCAATTCTTTCTCTCGCTGTTCAGCCAGTTGGTTTAGCGGATCATGGATAAGTACCGCGTTTTCCAGATCAAGTCGCCAGGCGCGCGGGTTGAGGTTATTCCCGGTGATCATCATCCACTCATCGTCGACCCATATTCCTTTCAGGTGATAGCTATTTTCGCCATCTTTCCACAAACGCACTGTCAGTTGTCCGTTGTTGACGTAGTACTGCAAGCGGCTCAGGAAACGACGTAAGTTAATCTCGTAGAGATAAGGCAGCGCACCAATGATCTTAAAGGGTTGCTCCGGTGGGATATAGAAATCGTTAGCGGTTTTGTCCCCAACAATGATCTCCACTTCCTTCCCCTGACGCAGCAAATGGATCAGATTACGTACCAGAATGGCAGGCAGGTTGAAATATGGGGTGCACAGGGTGAGTTTACGCTCAGCGCAGGGCATCAAATGGAAGATGGTTTTATTCAGCAGGCTGCGTTTACCCAGGCCAACCAAAGGTGTCACCGTCAGACTTTCGTTGCCCGAGTTTCCGGAAAACTGATAATTAAAGCCACGCAGATCCTGGCGGAACTGTCGGGTTTCATTTTTGATTTCCGGGCTGGATGGGCGTTCGGACTGGTCAAGACGATGCACCGCATCAGATTGCTTCAGGTTAGCGCAAATCCATTGATACATGGTGTCTGCCAACTGCGGGTTACGAATCAGCTGGTAGCGGTCATAACGGTAGCGATCATGCTGGTGCAAATAAACATCGTTGAGGCTGGCACCGCTATACAACAAGGTATCGTCAATGATAAAGCCTTTCAGATGCAGCACACCTAATGCTTCACGCGTATTGACCGGAATACCATAAACCGGAATCGCGATATCCGGATGTTGTGCGGCCATTTCACAATACCAGTCGGCATTGGTGAGGCCACGCGCTGCACCAATGCGGCCGCGCTGGGCACGATGCCAGTCCACCAAAATACTGATATCCAGCTCTGGACGAGCCTGACGAGCAGCATACAACGCCTGCATAACTCCACGCCCGCCATCATCATTTTCCAGATACAGCGCAGCGATACAGATACGTTTTTCCGCAGTGGCAATTTTCGTCAGCAGGGTTTCACGGAACTCAACAGGCGAGTAGAGCGTGGTCACGTCCGAAACGGATTGTGACAGTTTAGGCAGCTGTGCGAGGTGTTGTTGGTGTTTATTACGTTTGAATTTAGACAACATCACGGTGCACTTCTTCTCTGTTCATCGCATGGCCTTTTGCCATCAAATCATGATCCTAACGCTAAATGATAACATCAACCGAGCCTACAGGGAGGATTTTTACCTTTCTCTACAAGGTTAGTTGATGGCATCGTTAAGCGGCAAATTAAGGCTGACAATTCCGTCATCCAGTTGAATATTCACGCGAAAGTTAAGTTTCCGCGCCAAGGTAATCATGCCGGTATTATGTGGCATGGTGATACCGTTCAATTGTTGCAGACCGTGATCGCGGGTATAGCGAATCATCTTCTCCAGCAGACGTCTGCCCATGCCCAATCCTTTCAAATCCGATCGTACCAGCACGGAAAACTCAGCATCAATATTGTCGGCGTCTGAAATTGCACGCGTCACCCCGATAATTTCATCATGACCCGCGTGCTGACGGACGGCGACAATCGCCATCTCGCGGTCATAATCGATTTGCGTCATATTCGCCAGATCCTCGTGGGTGAACTCATTGATCTCACTGAAATAGCGATAATAAAGATCTTCTTTCGTCACCAGCGCAATAAAGTCCCGCAGTAGCGGCTCATCTTCTGGCAGGATCGGGCGGAACAGGCAATGCTGACCATCTTTCAGTTCAACCTGCTCCTCAAGGTGGTGAGGATAGGGGCGAATCGCCAGCCGCGCTTCGTTATCGCCCTGGAACGGAGCGAGCTGTAGCGTGACATCCAGCAGGGTAAATTCGTCACCGGCGGCCAGCAGCGGATGAATATCCAGCCGCTGGATCTCCGGGCAATCAACCACCAGGTTAGAAACCTGAACCAGCAACTGACTGAGTGCAGGAATGTTCAGGGGCCGCAACGCACTGCGACTGCGAACTTTGCCGCTTTTCATCGCCTGGATCACCAGATAGCGCGCCAGCGTCATGTTCAGGGGGGGCAAAGCTACGGCAGCTTGCTTATCTGGCTGCCATTCCACGCCGCCTTCTCCCAACATAATAATCGGGCCAAACAGCGGATCCTGTTCCACCACTATGCGCAGCTCCTGTGCACCCGCGCGGTTGGCCATGCTCTGCACCAGCAGGCCATCAATCCTTGCCTCGGGATGGGTTTGCCGAACACGGTCAAAAATCGCGTCGGCGGCCAGTTTGACTTCACTGGCGCTGCGCAGATAAAGCATCACCCCCTGCACCTCAGACTTGTGCGGGATATCCGGTGAGCGCAACTTCAACGCCACCGGATAGCCGATCTGACTAGCGATGCTGGCCGCCGCAGAACTGTCGGCGGCAATCCAGGTCGATAGGGTTGCCAGGCCATAAGCCTGTAACACCGGCTGGACTTCATGCGTGTCCAGCGTGGTGATGCCCTGGTCCAGCGCCTGCTGAATAAGCTGATGCGCCTGCGTGCTGTTTTGCGTCAGGCCCAACGGTAGTGCAGGCGTTTCCCGTAGCTGCTTCTGATTACGGCGGTACTCCACCTGATGCATAAAGGCTGTCACCGTCCCTTCCGGCGTACGCCAGGTTGGAATTCCTGCCTGGGTGAAGGCGCGACGAGCCGCCTGCGAGGAAAATTCGCCGCACCAGTTGGTGAGCAATGTCACCTGCTTGCCGCGTGGATGGCGCGCAACCGCCGCAATGATCTGCTCGGCAGTTTCGCTGGCCGGTGACACGGCACTGGGGGCGTGAATGATCATCAAGGCATCCAGTTCATGACTATCCAGCAACTTCTCAATGCAGGCGACGTAGCGCTCGGGTGTGGCATCATCTTTCAGATCGAGCGGATTGCCACGCCCGACACCGGCCGGCAACTGTGCTGCCAGCGCCTGCAAGGTTTCCTCGCTTAGCGTCGCCAGTTTGCCATTGCGCGCGTATAACTCGTCCAGTGCCAGTGCCGCCGGGGCGGCGCCATTGCTGATAATCATTAAACGATCGCCACGTAATGGGCGCATATGGCTGAGCGACTCCACTGCGGAGAACAGTTCATGAGTATCCTGCACGCGTAGCAAACCGGCACGCTGGATGGCTGCATCCCAGGCAGCATCCAGCCCACTGCGGGTACCAATCATTGCCTGTGCCTGGCGGCTACGCCCGCTTTTGATCACCAGAATCGGTTTATTGCGCGAGGCGCTACGCGATGCTGAGACAAAACGGCGCGCATCGCTAAGATGTTCCAGATAGAGCAGGATGGCGCTGGTTTTGCCATCACGGGCGAGGAAATCAAGCAGGTCATCGACATCGATATCGAGGCTGTCGCCCAGTGCGATAAACCAGGAGAAACCAAGATTACGCTGCTGCGCCCAGTCGAGAATGGTGTTGGATACCGCCGCCGATTGCGAAATAAACGCGATACGACCTTTGGCAATGGGTACCGGGGAGAAACTGGCGTTAAGTCCTTGCCAGGGAGCGAGCAGGCCAAGGCTGTTGGGGCCGAGCAGGCGGATTTGCCACTGACTGGCGCAGGCTTTCAATTCATCCAGTTGTTCTGGGGGAGCGGAAAGAATGATGCATGCTTTACAACCTTTCTCCCCCAGTTGTTGAAGCAACGCCAGATTACGTTTGGCATGAGTACAGATGATGGCAAGATCGGGGGCAAAAGGCAGGCTGGCGATATCGGGCCAGGCGAGCACGCCGCTCACCGCCTTGTACTTCGGCGTTACCGGCAATACCGGGCCGCTAAAACCGCCCGCCAGCAGGTTACGCATCATAAAATAACCCGCGCGCCCCGGTTTTACCGACGCACCGATTACCGCAATCGATTTAGGTCGTAACAGCGCTTCCAGTCCGCGTTGGCTCATCATGCACTCCTGACATGGGGGATGGCGTGATTGTAAACGCTTTTTACTGCGCTTGCCGATCTGGCGATCGCAGGCTGAGGATCTCTTTCAAATTCCAGCGTTTGAGATGACCGATATATTCTATCGGCTGTTGTGCGTGCCAGGCGGATACATCCCCCTCACGCAGATGCAATAAATCCGCCGGACTAACCCAGTTTGCCTGGCCCGCCAGCAACTCAATTCCGGCATAGCGGTAACCCGCCAGCACAAATTCCGAACAGAAAAAACGGTCAGATTCAGGATTTTCCTCGTCGGCCAGTTGCACGTTAGCCAGTATCGTCAGGCAGTTGCTGCGCACCTGCTCATTTACCAGCGGTAATTCACACACACGACGCGACACCATAAAGGGCATAAACATCACAATCCCTTTAAAGTTGTATTTTTTGCCCTGTTGCAGGTCGGAAAACTCGCGCAGCCGTAGCGTTTGTTCAACGGTGATGCCCGGTATGCGTAAAGCCAGCAGATTATTACTTTCGGCAATCGCGCGATCGAGGGGGATAATGTTGACCCCACTCCCCACCGCTTCAGCAACTCGCTGATCACCCAGATATATAGCCGCGTGGCTGACGCCCGTCAGGGTAAACAGACGAATCCCCCAGGATTGCAGCGAGGTGGCTGATGAGAGCAGCAGATCGCCAGGTTGCAGTGCATCGGCAGCGATCAACGCAGAAGGGTGAGTACTGACAGACTGAAATTTCAGGGGAAAGCCCTGTTGATGTTTTGGCGCGGTACTGCAACCGGCCAGCAGGAAAATAACCAACACGAAGAGTTTCATAGTGCATCATCCATGATTGAAAGCCAGCTCCGTGGCGATGCTCTACTATAGTTCAGTGCGCTGTGCAAAAAAAGTACAGTGTTAGTTATCCTCGTCACATAACGCGTGTGCCGGATGATGGGGTTTACCGGCCAGATACGCCTGACGGAAGCGCGTGAAATGCTGTTGTAACGCATCGGCAGCGGCGACGTCGCCAGCCTGCTCCAGCAATGCAGCGGCAACTTCTGCGGTGCAGTGCTGACCTTCGCCATGTGCTTCACGCAGCGTGTAACGTGACGGGCTGGTCACATTCAAAGACATCACCGGGAATGCATCCAGCCAGGGGCTTTTGCGGAACATTTTGCGTGCCTCAGTCCAGGTGCCGTCGAGCATAATAAACAGCGGGGGCTTGCCGCTGCGTGGCGGCTCCGTCAGCACGGTGCGACTGGTATCGGCATAGGACGCGGGGAACACGACCAACGGTTGATAATCGCTCATCTGCACCGCTTGTAATAATGCGGCGTCGGGCTCGGTACGTGACCAGCCAAATGCCAGCGTATCCGGCAGGATATCGGCGATCAGACGTCCGGTGTTACTGGGTTTCATCGGTTCGGTATCAAACATCACCAGACAAAAACGGCTGCGGGCGGTTTGCGGCTGTAATGTGGCGCATACGCAATGTTGATGCGGCAGGAGACAACCCTGACAGCGGATAACCCGATTGCCACGGGCCAGAAACGGACGGGTAGCGCGGGCAAGACGTTGCGTGCGCAAACGCAGGACGGCATTCTCAGACATAACACTCAGGCGGGCAGCAAAAACGTAATTGTAATGGAAATGCCGCGCAAAGGTAATATGGCCAGCGCCCGGCTGGCCACGGAGGGGATCACAGCGACTCGTCGAGCCATTCGTTGAACGGTGCTTTTGGCATCGCGCCGTTCAGCATGTCGACCAACTCGCCATTCTTAAACAACATGATGGTGGGAATGCTGCGAATACGGAAACGTGAACTCAGCGCTGGTTCGGCTTCTGTATTCACCTTCACAAAACGCACCTTGCCGCGCCGCTCATCGGCGACATCTTTAAATACCGGTGCGAAGTTGACGCAAGGTCCACACCACGGTGCCCAGAAATCGACCACCACGGGCAAATCGTCCTGCAAATATTTATCCAGCGTCGCGGCAGTCGCGCTCACCACTTCGCCGTTAAACAGCTCACCGCCGCAGCGGCCACATTTGGCTCCATCGGCAATGCGTGCTTCGGGCACGCGGTTGGTTGCCTGACAGGAGGCACATACCGTATTCATAGTTACCTCAAACCGGATCTGTATATTTATGATTGCCGAGCATTATGAAAGGGTTGAATGCTATGCTCAATCTGGATTGCTCGATAGGTTCAATAGTTGATAGCTAAGCGCCGACACATCAGGTAATCTTCGCGCTCTCAATGCTGGAGGAACAGATGAACGACGAAATTAAAGGCAAAAGCGGCAAGGTCAAAGTGATGTATGTACGTGGTGAGGATGAGGGCCAGAAAGGCTCGCGTGCGCCAAACCCCCGTACCGGCAAAGGCGGCCGTCCTGCTGCGCGCCAGGAAGAGAATCGTCGTTCTGGCCCCCGCACTGGACGTAATAATGAAGAAGGCGGTCGCGGTGCGGGTCGCCGCAGCGATCGCGGCGATGATAATCGCAAAGCACGTAGCTTCGAGGATTCACCGTGGCGCACCGTTTCACGCCCACCGGTAGCTGAAAACAACGCGCTGGAAGAGGGTAGTGTCAGCAAGCCTGCTATCGACCCGGAGCAGATTCGTCGCCAGCGTCAGGAAGAGACGCGTGTTTACGGGGAAAATGCCTGCCAGGCGTTGTTCCAGAGCCGTCCCGAAAGCATCGTCCGCGCCTGGTTTGTCCAGAGCGTGACGCCGCGTTTCCGTGAAACATTGCGCTGGCTCGCCGCCAACCGCAAAGCCTACCATGTGGTGGATGATGCCGAGCTGGCGAAAGCGTCAGGAACTGAACATCACGGCGGCGTGTGTTTCATCATTAAAAAACGCATGGGGATGGCGGTATCTGAGTGGTTAAGCCAGGCCGAAGCCAAAGATTGCGTACTGGCACTGGAAGATGTCAGCAACCCGCATAACCTCGGCGGCATCATGCGTAGCTGCGCCCACTTTGGTGTTAAGGGACTGCTGGTGAATGATGCGTCACTGCTGGAATCGGGTGCCGCAGTGCGTACCGCAGAAGGTGGCGCGGAGCACGTCCAGGCAATCAGCGGTGAAAACTTCTCCGCCGGTCTGGAAGCCTTCCGCAAAGCAGGCTACACCATCGTCACGACCTCCAGCCATGAAGGTACGCCGCTGGCAAAAGCTGAGCTGCCAGCCAAAATGGTGCTGGTGCTGGGCCAGGAGCGTGAAGGGCTGTCCGACAGCGCTTTCCAACAGGGTGACATGAGCCTGTCGATTGGCGGTACCGGCAACGTAGAAAGTCTCAACGTGTCGGTAGCAACCGGCATCCTGCTTGCCGAATGGTGGCGACAGAACGCATAAAAAAACGGGCCATTATGGCCCGTTTTTTTTGGCTTAGTGTGCACCACCGCCGCCACCGCCCGCCCCAAAAGGTGGACGTGCGAACCAAATCAGCACCAACAGAATAAGAAACACCCCGGCCGAGGCCCAGAAAATCTCGTTGGCAGAGATAATCAGCCCCTGGTTGGTGATCTGCTGTGCGATATACGCTGATGCCTGCTGATGGGTCATGCCAAGACTTTCCAACTGATCGTACATCTGCTGCGAATTGGCGTTATACGGATTCACCGATTCCGACAAATAGCTGTGATGCATTGATTCGCGATCGGTCCACATGGTGGTAGTAATCGACGTCCCGATGGAGCCAGCCAGTGTACGCACAAAGTTCGACAGACTGGATGCCGCCGCCATGCGTTCTGGTGGCAAGCCCGACAGCGTAATGGTGGTCAGCGGCATAAAGAAGCATGCCACCGCGAAGCCCTGAATAAACTGCGGCCACGCCGACGCACCAAAATCCATCCCCGGCTCAAAGGTATACGCGCGCCAATAGAAGCACACCGCATACATAATAAAGCTGAAGGTCACCAGACGGCGCATATCCAGCTTATGAGCAAAGCGACCAATGATCGGCGACAGGATTACCGGAATAATCCCCACCGGCGCGGAAGCCAGCCCGGCCCAGGTTGCGGTATAGCCATACACTTCCTGCAATAGCTGCGGCAGCAAAACAATTGAGCCGAAGTAGAGCATATAGGCAAGGCTTATCGACAAACACCCGATGGTGAAATTGCGCGATTTAAATAGCGAAAGATCGACAATCGGATGGTCATCCGTCAGTTCCCATACCAGTAGCACCGCCAGGGCTACGACCGCGACAACGGTTAACGTGATGATTTCAGTGGAACTAAACCAATCCAGTTCTCGGCCACGGTCCAGCATGACCTGCAAGCAACCAATACCCACCACCAGTAGCACCAGACCGACCATGTCAATCGGGCGGCTGGCCGTTTGTGTTTCCCGACCGCGCAAGGTTTGTAGCGTCAGCATCACCACCACCACGCCAATCGGCACGTTGATGAAGAAGATCCAGCCCCAGTGATAGTTATCGCTAATCCAGCCACCGAGAATCGGTCCGCAGATCGGTGCCACGATCACCGTCATTGCCCACAACGACAGCGCCACGCTGCGTTTTGCGGGGGGGTAGTTGTTCAGCAACAAACTCTGCGACAGCGGAATCAGGGGCCCAGCCACCACCCCCTGGATGACACGAAAGAAAATCAGCATCGACAGACTTTCGGAGACACCACAGGCAAAGGAGGCGAGGGCGAACAGGATTGTCGCCCAGGTAAACAGCTTCACTTCACCGACGCGTTTCGCCAGCCAACCGGTAATCGGAATCGAGATGGCGTTTGCCACCCCGAAAGAGGTGATCACCCAGGTGCCCTGGGAGTTAGAGGCACCCAGGTTCCCGGCGATGGTGGGAATCGCCACGTTGGCAATCGTCGAGTCGAGTACCTGCATAAACGTCGCCAGCGACAGGGCGATGGTCATCAGGACTAACGGCGCGCCTTCAAGCGGTTTTTGTGCCATAACAGCCTCCCGCGTTATCAGCCGGCGTTGGCACGAACGATGTCAGTAATCATCTGGTTTACTGGCGTCAGGTCAATGGCCAGCGCATCGCTTTCATAAGCGGCCTGGCTACGGACGCTGCTGGCAAGTGTTGCGCCATCCTTATTGGAGGTATCCACTTTGACCAGCGTTGACAGGCCGATACGCAGCGGATGTTCTGCTACTTCTTTCGCATCCAGCTCGATACGTACCGGCAGACGCTGAACCACTTTGATCCAGTTACCGGTGGCGTTCTGTGCCGGCAGCAGGGAGAAGGCGCTACCGGTGCCCATATCCAGACCTACCACCTTGCCTTGATACACCACATCATCACCGTAGATATCACTGACGACCGTCGCCGGTTGGCCAATGCGCACGTCTGCCAGTTGGGTTTCTTTGAAGTTCGCATCTATCCACAAATTGGTGGCAGGCACCACTGCCAGCAGTGGCGTGCTGGTGGAGATTTGCGAGCCAACCTGCACGCTACGACGGGAGACATAGCCATCCATCGGGCTGCGGATCTCGGTACGTTGCAGTGCCAGCCAGGCATCGCGCAGTTCAGCGGCGGCCTGTTTCACCGCCGGCTGGTTTTCCAGTGAGGTGTTGAGGATCATCGCCTGATTCGCGTTGTACTGCTGCACTGCCACGTCGAGTTGTGCTTTGGCGGTAGCCACGGCGTCGCGCGCGTGTTGCAGTTCCTCACGGCCAATCAGGTTGGCGGCACCCAGCGGCTCACGACGCTTCAGGTCTGCCTCGGCCTGCTCCAGCGCCGTTTGTTGCAACTTGATGGTGGCCTGATCCTGCTTGCCATTGATCATCAACTGATGCGTCTGACGTACGCTGGTAGCCAGTGCAGTCTGCGCTTTTTCAAACGCCTGTTCTGCATCGGTTTTATCGAGTGATACCAGCACGTCACCTTTCTTCACGAAGTCGGTGTCATCAAACCACACTTTATTGACGCTGCCAGACACCTGCGCCATCACCTGCACCTGATTACCTGAGACATAAGCATCGTCGGTTTCCTGGAAATGACGCAGCACCAGGAACCAGTAAGCCAGATAGGCAATACCAATAATGACAAACACGATAGCCAGCAGGATAAGCGCACCTTTGCGCTTTTTCTTTTTATTTGCTGGCTGTTGCGGGCTTTGATCTGCCGCTGTCGCACTCATGTTATTCTCCACGTTTTCCATTTTTTCGGGATGTGTTCATCCATCAACACGGGGTCCCGAGTCGAAAAAAGCCAGCGCTTGTGACGCTGGCCGGATAAAAAGGGGATTAAAATATCGGTTTCGACAGGTGATTGTGTCGCACTTCTTGCTATTAGCGTGACAGGGAGGCGATGAGTTGCTCTTCATCCATTTTGTCGAGGCGGTTAAGCAGCTTACGGGTAATCGCTTCCAGCTGTCCTTGCTCGTCTGAGGAGAGCGACGACCAAAGATATTGCAGGCTCTGGTGCTGCGGTGGCAGCAGCTGGCGTAAAAATTCGTTACCTTTCTCAGTCAGATGCAGATGCAGGCAGCGACGGTCGTTGTCACTTTCACGACGCTCAATCCAGCCGCGTTTTTCCAGCTCATCAGCAATACGCGTGGCGTTGGTACGGGAAGATCCGAGGGCAGAACTCAGTTCAGAAGGCTGGATGCTCTGATTTTCCTGCGCATCGAGGGTGATCAGCGCCATGAATAAGGTTTCGTTAATTCCCTGCGCCTTCAACATTTTGTTGCGATTATCCAGCAGTTTGCCCTGCATATGCATGCACAGACGCGTCAGGATGATCTCCTGCAATGGAAAATCTTTATGGCGAGTAGCACGGATGTTTAGCATCTGCTCTATGGGAGTAAACGAACTTTCCATTCTAAAAAAACCTCACTAGTTGCAACTGGTATAGTAATGGTGGTGACAGATTAAGCGTAGTCATAATTCCCGCCAGTGATTGTTAGCACGATCACACTGTCAGCACCCGGCGATTCCAGGTCATTCCCTGACCCTGGGCGTGTTGCCCGATCCAAGGCTACGGATGCGCAGGCATTGGATGCTATCAATTCGCCTCGCGAAATCTTTTTACAGTTGAATAATTTCGCGAGAAAAAATAACCATGATGAATAACTCTCTGGCTAACCATAACAAACCCAATCATTGATGAACAGTATTGCTCATCGATTAGGTCCGGTCTTTACGTTTTCTAAACACTTTCGAAGCGCGCATTGCGCCACCAAATCAACAGGTTAATTGTGGTGAACAGCACACCGGCTCCACAAACGCCATACCAGCCTGCGTGATGAAATGCGTTCGCCGAGATGATTGAACCCAGCGCACCACCGATAAAATAACTGGTCATATAGCCGGCATTCAGGCGGTTGCGCGCCTCTGGTTTATGACGATAAATCACGCTTTGGTTGGTGATATGTACTGCCTGCACCGCTAAGTCGAGCAGCAAAATACCGATAATCAGTGCCAGCAAATGGTGTGCCCCCAGCGCGGTTACCCCCCACGCTGCTAACATAATCAACAAGCCGGTGCTGGTGGTCAGTTTGGCTTTCCCTTTATCCGCCAGACTACCGGCCTGACGTGCCGCCAGTGCCCCTGCGGCACCCACCAGACCCAGCAGGCCAATCTCCCCTTCATTAAAACCATAAGGTTGCGCTGATAGCAGGAACGCCATGGAGGTCCAGAGCATGCTGAAATTGGCGAAGGAGAGGCAGCCGGTTAACGCGCGGGTACGTATTACCCGGTTACCGGCATACAGGCTGAAGATGGAGCGTAACAACTGCGGGTAATTAAGTGGGACATCCTGCTTATAGCGCGGCAGATAACGCCACAGCGCCAGTGCCATCAGGATCATCAACACGCTGGCGGTCCAGTAAACGCTGCGCCAGCCACCCAGTTGCGCCAGCGCACCGGCGGCGGTTCGTGCCAGCAGGATACCGAGCAATAAACCGCTCATTACCGTTCCTACTACTTTGCCGCGTTTCTCTGGCGCTGCGAGGGTGGCTGCGAGAGGCACCAGAATTTGTGCCACAACAGAAAACAGCCCGGTCACCACCGTGCCCAGCAGCATTAACGGCAGGGAAGAGGAGAGCGCGGTGATCATCATGCCACCGGCCGCGAGCAGGCTCATGGAAACAATCAGGCCGCGCCGTTCCAGCATATCGCCGAGTGGTACCAGCAGCAGCAGGCCACAGGCATAACCGAGTTGGGCGGTGGTGACGATAAAGCCGGCGAGGCTGACGGAGAGATTAAACTGGTGGGCGATGGTATCCAGCAGCGGCTGGACATAGTAGTTGCTGGCGACGGCAAGGCCAGTCGCGACCGACATCAGCGCGACCAGGGCAGAACTGAGGCCCTGATGGGAAGCATTCATAGCGTCATGAGCAGGCAAATAATCATAATGGGTTAATAGTAACCCAAAAAACTATTTCATTGTTGTGTTAATTAACAGGACGTACCAGTACGCTATAGCGTCCGAATCGATTGGGAAAACCAGGTCGCCCTCTTTAGCGGCGCGATTTATCGCGCGACTTTAGCTGCTGATGGCCCTCATCCCGACCTTCTCCCGCAAGCGGGAGAAGGAGGTGTGCAGTATGTGGGCCCGGTGATATTTACTTCGCCGCAGCCAGTGCGTCCTGCACCCACTTATCAAACTCGGCCTGATGACCTTTGATCCAGCCATCAACGTGACGGTTGATATCGTCTTCAGAAGACTGACCGGCATGCATGGCAGCATTTTCCGCATTGATGTCGGTGATTGGCAGTTTCATCTCGGCAAACAGTTTCGCCGCCGCCGGGTTTTTCTCAGCCCAGGCTTTGTTGGCAACGATATGCATGGTATTCACCGGGAAGCCGTAGTTGGCACCGTTCGCCAGCTTGGTATCGACATTTTTCTGCTCGCCCGGCAGCGATGAGAACGGCACCTGCAACCACACCACATCTTTACCCGGCTTCAGCACGTCGCTCACCCAGTAGGGGGTCCAGGTGTAGTACAGGATCGGCTTACCCTGCTTAAAGCGAGTGATGGTGTCGGCAATCATTGCCGAGTAATTTCCCTGGTTGTGCTCCACCGTTTTGCTCAGACCGTAAGCGTCAATCTGATGGTTAATCACGGCCTCGCAGCCCCAGCCTGGGGTGCAACCGGTCAGGTCAGCTTTGCCGTCGCCGTTAGTATCAAACAGCTTCGCCAGCTTAGGATCTTTCAACTGGGCAAAGTTGGTGATGTGGTACTGATCCGCTGTTTTTTTGTCGATCAGGTAACCCTGTGCCGCACCGGTTACATAAGTCCCTTCGCGGTAAAACTTCTGGTCGCCACCGGCGGCTTTATACATATCATCATGCAGCGGCTGCCAGTTGACGGCGGTAAAGGTGGCATCGCCTTCGGCAATGGTGGTGTAGCCAACGTTGTAGTCCACTTCGCTGGGTTTATCGACGGTATAACCCAGTTTTTCCAGCGCGCGGCTCACCAGCAGCGTCTGAAACGTTTCTTCTGAGATGGTGCTCTGCACCGGTTTAACGGTGATGCCTTTACCCGGCAGGTCGGCGGCGGACACATGCGTCACGGCGAATGTCGTCAGGACGGCAGCGAATAGGGCTGTCTTGCGCATAGTCATTCCTTATTTTACGTGTGGCGTCGGAGACGGGCGGCTACAGTGGGCCGCCCAAATGAATCAGGGCTTTTTACTGAAAGGGCGCATCAGCAGGCCAACCGGGCCACTGCTGTACCAGTGGCGATTGCCACGGCTGCGGCTGTCGCGACCCACCGATTGGGTCAGACGATCAAGAATAATGGCGAGGATCACGATACCCACACCGCCCACGGTGGCGAGGCCCATATCGAGGCGACCGATACCGCGCAGCACCATCTGGCCAAGACCACCGACGGCGATCATCGAGGCGATCACCACCATCGATAGCGCCAGCATCAGCGTCTGGTTAACGCCAGCCATAATGGTCGGCATCGCCAGTGGCAGTTGCACTTTAAACAACATCTGACGCGGGCTGGCACCAAAGGATTCACTGGCTTCGATCAAATCTGCCGGAACCTGTTTAATGCCGAGAATCGTCAGACGCACAATCGGCGGCAAGGCAAAGATAATGGTCACCACTACGCCCGGCACGTTACCGATGCCGAACAGCATGACAATCGGCACCAGATAGACGAAGGCTGGTGTGGTTTGCATCGCATCCAGCAGCGGTCGGATGATGCGCGCCGCGCGTTCGCTGCGTGCCAGCCAGATGCCGAGCGGCAGACCGATAATGATGCAGAACAACAGGGCGGTGAGCACCAGCGCCAGCGTCACCATCGCTTGTGACCAGGCACCAATTGCGCCAATCAACACCAGCGAAATCAGGGTCGCGATACCCATTGCCGGGCTGGCGATCTGCCAGGCGATCAGCGCGAACACCACCAGCGCGACCGGCGCAGGCATACCCAGCAGCAGTTGCTGGAAGGCACTGAGGATATAATCCACCGGCACACGGATGCCCTGGAACACCGGACGGAAGTGGTTTACCACCCAGTCGATGCCGTGAGTTACCCAGCTGTCGAGCGGGATCAGCGTCTTATGGAACGGATCCATAATATTGAAATGTTCCGGCTGCGGCGCAGGTGCGCTGCTTAACCAGTCGCTGTTGCTGGCGGCGTTGCTGGCGGCTTCATGCGTGCCAGGGCTTGCCGGTGCGCTGGTCCCGGTTGACCAGGGATCGGCTGCGCTACTGTCGGGAGAGGCCGCCTGCGTAGTCTGACTGGTGCTATCCCACGGATTGCTATTTTGTTCACTCATTATCAGGCTCCTTCACGGTCTAAAGCGCGCAGCAGCGTGCTTTTCGATATCACACCAACATACTGATTTTCTTCACCTACCACCGGTACGGCACAAGGTGCCTGCGCCACATGGGAGAGCAGATCATTCAGTGAGGTGTCCGCCGGAACCGCCGGAATATCCAGCAGCGCATTGTCCAGACCCTCGCCTGCGGCCAGGGCCGCTTTCAGCGAATCGGTTGAAACCACGCCAACAAATTTCTGTTTTTCCAGTACATAACCAAAATCGCGATCTTCATCCTGCAACAACTTGATCGCAGAGCGTGGGCCAAGACCCGCCGCTTTACGGATCAGCGCACCCGCGCTGCGTCGCGCAATATCTTTGGCGCTGAACACATGGCTGATATCGACGCCACGGAAGAAGGTTCGCACATAATCGTTGGCCGGATTATTCAATATTTCATCCGGCGTGCCGACCTGGACCACTTCACCGCCCTGCATAATGGCAATGCGATCGCCAATACGCATCGCTTCATCGAGATCGTGGGAAATAAAGACAATGGTACGTTGATGTTTTGCCTGCAATTTTACCAACTCATCCTGCATTTCAGTACGAATAAGCGGATCAAGTGCCGAGAAGGCTTCGTCCATCAACAAAATATCGGGATTAATTGCCAGCGCACGGGCTAATCCGACGCGCTGACGCATACCACCGGAAAGTTCATCCGGGTATGCATGGGCATAATTCTCCAGTCCGACCTGACGCAATGCTTCCAGCGCTTTTTCCTGACGCTCCTGCAATGCTACGCCCGCTAATTCCATGCCGAAGGCGGTATTATTTAATACCGTCAGATGTGGCATCAGAGCAAATGACTGGAATACCATGCTGATCTTATTTCTGCGCACTTCGCGCAGTTCAGCGTCGGATATTTTGGCAATATCGACACCATCAATAATCACCTGGCCGCGTGTCGGCTCGATCAGACGATTGAGAAGGCGAACCATGGTGGACTTACCTGAACCTGAAAGCCCCATGATGACGAAGATCTCGCCTTCTTCAATGGCCAGACTGGCATCTTTTACGCCGAGAGAGAGTCCGGTTTTCGCCAGAATTGCCTCTTTACCCTCACCGCGTTCAATATGTTTAAATGCCCTTTCCGGGTGATCACCAAATATCTTATATAAATTCTTTACTTCGAGTTTAATTGCCATGCAGTAATTAAATTCCTGGTTAATTGATGTTTCGCTATTTCTTGTTGTGGTCCTGGTTAAAATTAAGCGGCCTATACCGTAACATAATGAGATTATCTGACAACCCTTAAGGGTGATATTTGGCTGGCGGTGATGGAGAGAATGGCGAGAATTTCCAGTGCTCACAAGGGATAAGCAAGGATCAATTTTTTCTCAAATTCAGGCTGAATTTCTGTGCTTCTGGCGGTTTTATTTATCTGAGCGGCGATAAATCGCGCTTTACCAGGCGATATATGGACCATTGCAAGGAAGAAAAAATGACAGCCTGATGACGATGTAGAGGCGAAATAACGGGGAAATAACCAGCAGTGAACAGAGGAAATATCGGGCTGAGGCCAGCCCGATATGAAGCGATTAAAAGTTCCAGTCTTCGTCTTCTGTTTCGACCGCTTTGCCCATCACATAGGAGGAGCCGGAACCGGAGAAAAAGTCGTGATTTTCATCAGCATTTGGCGACAAGGCAGAAAGAATCGCCGGGTTCACTGCCGTGAGTTCCGCCGGAAACAGCGCTTCGTAACCGAGGTTCATCAGCGCTTTGTTGGCGTTATAGTGCAGGAAGGTTTTCACTTCTTCCGCCCAACCCACATCGGCATACAGCGCTTCGGTATAAACAACCTCGTTTTCGTACAGCGCCAGCAGCAGCTCGATGGCGAATTGCTGCAACTCTTCACGGCGTGCATCATCGACATTTTCCAGCGCTTTCTGGTACTTATAACCGATGTAATAACCGTGCACCGCTTCATCGCGAATAATCAGACGAATCAAATCCGCCGTATTGGTCAGCTTGCCACGGCTTGACCAATACATCGGCAGCCAGAAGCCGGAATAGAACAGGAACGATTCGAGGAACACGCTGGCAATTTTCTTCTTCAGCGGGTCATCTGCGCGATAATGCTCCAGCACGATTTTCGCTTTATTTTGCAGCGCCTCATTCTCTTCACTCCAGCGATAAGCGGCATCAACATCCGCCGTGTTACACAGGGTGGAGAAAATCGAGCTATAGGAGCGGGCGTGAACCGCTTCCATAAAGCTGACGTTGGACAGCACCGCTTCTTCATGCGGTGTCAGCGCATCCTCCATCAGCCCCGGTGCGCCAATCACGTTCTGAATGGTATCGAGCAGCGTCAGTCCGGTGAACACGCGGATGGTCAGCTGTTGCTGCTGTTTATCCAGTGTCTGCCAGGCGGGCAGGTCGTTGGACAACGGCACTTTTTCCGGCAGCCAGAAGTTGCTGGTCAGGCGGTTCCACACTTCGAGATCTTTCTCGTCCTGGATACGGTTCCAGTTAATCGCTTGAATTTGATTTAGTCGCATAGTTTTCATCACAGCGCGCAGGAGACGCAGCCCTGCACCTCGGTGCCTTGAAGCGCCATCTGGCGCAGTCGAATGTAATAAAGCGTTTTGATGCCTTTCTTCCACGCGTAGATCTGCGCTTTGTTGATATCACGCGTAGTGACGTCATCACGGAAGAACAGCGTCAGAGACAGTCCCTGGTCGACGTGTTGGGTCGCTTCGGCGTAGGTATCAATAATCGCTTCCGGGCCAATCTGGTAGGCATCCTGATAGAAATCCAGATTGTCATTGGTCATAAACGGGGCTGGATAGTAAACACGGCCGGTTTTGCCCTCTTTGCGAATCTCAATCCGCGACACGATCGGGTGAATGCTGGAGGTCGCGTGGTTGATGTATGAGATCGAACCGGTGGGCGGAATCGCCTGGAGATTCTGGTTATACAGACCGTGCGTCATCACCGCTTCACGCAACGCCAGCCAGTCAGCCTGGCTGGGCAGGGCAATGCCAGCATCAGCAAACAGTTGCGCTACCCGTGCAGTACGCGGTTGCCAGGCCCGTTCGGTGTACTTGTCGAAGTACGCGCCGCTGGCATAGGTGGATTGTGCGAAACCATCAAAACTCTGTTTACGCTCCTGTGCCAGCAGGTTAGAGGTGCGCACCGCATGATAAGTGACACAGTAAAAATAGAGATTGGTGAAATCCAGCGCCTCTTGTGAACCGTAAGCCATGCCTTCGCGCGCCAGATAGCCATGCAGGTTCATCTGACCAAGACCAATCGCGTGTGAACGGCGGTTGCCTTCTGCCACCGAAGGCACCGAGTTAATCTCGCTCATATCCGACACGGCAGTCAGGGCTCGCACCGCGACTTCCACGGTCTGCGCCAGATTGCGTGAATCCATCGCATGCGCGATGTTGAGCGAACCGAGGTTACAGGAGATATCTTTGCCGACACGGCGATAACTCAGGTCGTCATGGAACTCGCTGGCGCTGTTGACCTGCAAAATCTCCGAGCACAGATTGCTCATATTGATGCGGCCGGCAATCGGGTTGCTGCGGTTGACGCTGTCCTCATACATGATGTAGGGATAGCCGGATTCGAACTGAATCTCCGCCAGCGTCTGGAAGAAATCACGCGGCTGAATAAAGGTTTTGCGAATGCGGTCGTCGGCCAGCATCTCATCGTAATGTTCGCTGATGCTGATGTCGCCAAACGCCTTACCGTAGATGCGTTCCACGTCATATGGCGAAAACAGCGCCATCTCACGATTTTCTTTTGCCAGACGGAAAGTGACGTCCGGGATCACCACGCCGAGGGACAGCGTTTTGATACGAATTTTCTCGTCGGCGTTCTCACGCTTGGTATCGAGGAAACGCAGGATATCCGGGTGATGGGCATTCAGCCACACCGCGCCCGCACCCTGACGTGCTCCCAGTTGGTTTGCGTAAGAAAACGCATCTTCCAGCATCTTCATAACCGGAATCACGCCGGAAGATTGGTTCTCGATACGCTTGATCGGTGCGCCGGACTCACGCAGGTTCGACAGCAAAAATGCCACGCCGCCGCCACGTTTGGAGAGCTGCAATGCGGAGTTCACCGCACGGCCAATCGATTCCATATTGTCTTCGATACGAAGCAGGAAGCAGGAAACCAACTCACCGCGTTGCTGTTTACCGCAGTTCAGGAAGGTGGGCGTTGCAGGCTGGAAGCGACCGCTCAGCATCTCTGCCAGCAGTTCGCGCGCCAGGGATTCGTTACCGCGTGCCAGCGTCAGCGCCACCATGCAGGCGCGCTGTTCAAAGGTTTCGAGGTAACGCTTGCCGTCAAAGGTTTTCAGCGTGTAGCTGGTGTAGAACTTCCACGCCCCCAGGAAGGTATGAAAACGGAAACCCCAGGCATCGGCTTCGTCGTGCAGCTGGCACAGGAAGGCGAAATCGTACTGATTCAGTACCTCAGCTTCGTAGTAGCCTTCAGCCACCAGATAGCGCAGGCGTTCCGCCGCAGAGGCGAAAGGCACGGTATTGGGCGCAACATGTTGCAGGAAAAACTGATGCGTGGCTTCGTGGTCTTTATCGAACTGGATGCGGCCATCGGCGTCATACAGGTTCAGCATCGCGTTCAGGGCGTGGTAGTCAAGTCCTGCGCCGTTGAGGGTGTCTGTCGTTGCCAAAATTGGGTCACTCCCGCTTTTACATTAGCGATATCGTCGGGGGTTCCCATCAACTCAAAGCGGTAGAGATAGGGAACCTGACATTTCTGCGCAATGATGTCGCCCGCCAGGCAGAATCCCGCTCCGAAGTTGCGGTTGCCGGCAGCAATCACCCCGCGGATACCGCCTCGGTTAGCTTCATCATTGAGGAATTGGATCACTTGTCCGGGCACCGCCCCTCTGGCACTGCCGCCGCCATAGCTCGGCACCACCAGAATGTAGGGCTGGTCGATATGCAGGCGCTGCGTGCTGTCGATGGGTATCCGTCGTGCAGGCAGGCCCAGACGTGTGATAAATCGGTGCGTGTTTTCCGACTGGCTGGAAAAGTACACCAGTGGAAACATCGCCTTATCCCCCGACAGCAGCGAGCTGGCGCAGGCTGGCGATTTTATCGGGACGGAAGCCGCTCCAGTGATCATCGTGAGTCATCACCACCGGCACCTGGCGATAGCCAAGGGATTTGAGGTTGTCGATAGCTTCAGGCTGAGCATCGAGGTTAATCAGTTGGTAATCGATGCCATTACGGTCCATGGCATTTTTTGTTGCATTGCACTGGACACAATTGTTCTTGGTGTAAATAATAATGCGCATGATTCGTATTTCCCTCTTGGTATGGTCAGGATGCGAGATACGAAGCAAAAAATCCTTTTGCTGCGAGCCTCATCCTTGCCGACATCTGGTAGTGAACTGATGAAGCAAATACTAGATGTAGTGTTTGTTGTGGTCAAGCCCACTATATATATGGGTTTGTGATTTGAAGCCTCAGAATTGGCCTAAGACCAGGGATCATGCGCCTTTGCGAGCAAAAAAAATTTTTGTGAAGGGTGAGGGCGGGGTGATTAAGGCAAGCGTTGCTGCAAATTTGAACAATAAACGGACCGTAGCGGCGCGATTTATCGCGCAATAAATCGCGCCGCTACGGGATTACAATGTAGATTAGCGGCGCGAGACCAGCAGCGCACCAATCACCAGACCGACCGCGGCACCAATGCCGACACCGTGCCAGGGTTTATCATGTACATACGCATCAACCTGGTAACTCGCGTCACGCGCGGCCTGGGAAACCCGGTTGTTACCGTTCAGTTTCGCGCGCGTCTGTTTCAGCAGCGATTGTGCTTTACTGCGTGCGTTTTCCACTTCATCTTTGGCTTCGCTGCCGTACGATTTCAGCAATGCTTCCAGCGAATCAGCCAGCTCGTTCACATCCTGATTGATATCAGAGGCCTCGTTTTTACTGGTTCGGTTAAACATTTTTCGCTCCCTTTACTTTAAAACGTAAGACTTAGTGTAGACGAATCGCGATCAAACGCAGATTTTCTCCTGACTTTCGGGACAATTCCGGATGTCCCGTTTTTCCCCGCTGTGTAAAGTTGCGCGACTTTTATAACAGAGGAACAATCATGTATTTACGACCGGATGAGGTAGCGAGCGTACTGGAAAAGGTAGGTTTCGAAGTGGATACCCTTACCACCAAAATTTTTGGTTATCGCCGTGGCGAGGACTATGTCTACGTCAACCGCGAAGCGCGCATGGGGCGCACCGCACTCGTCATTCACCCTACGCTGAGAGAACGCAGCCTGGGCTTCGCTGAACCGGCTTTAGAGATGAAAACCTGCGATCACTACACGCAGTTTCCGCTCTATCTGGCGGGCGAAACGGAGGAGCATTACGGTATCGCTCACGGCTTTACCTCGCGTGCATCTCTGAAGCGCTATTTGCAGTGCATCTACGGTGGCTCAAGCGAGCTCCGTTAATTTGCGGCAGCGATGGGAACATTTTGCCAATCTGGCTAAACATTTTTCGCTCCCTTTAAATTAAAACGTAATACTTAATGCAGACGAGTTGCCAGTGATGGCAGGTTTTAACCTGGCTTTATGGAAAATTCCGAATGCCTTGTGCAGCACGGCTGTTGTAAGGTTGCGAGGCTAAGAAGAGAGGAGCAAGCATGTATTTACGACCAGATGAGGTAGCGCGCGTACTGGAAAAAGCAGGGTTCGAAATGGATACCCTTACGCCCAAAATCTATGGTTATCGTCGTGGCGACAATTATGTCTACGTCAACCGTGAAGCCCGCATGGGGCGTACGGCCCTGATCATTCATCCCACGCTGAAAGAGAAAAGTCTGAACTTTGCTGAACCGGCATCAGAAATGAAAACCTGCGATCACTATACGCAGTTTCCTCTCTATCTGGCAGGCGATAACCAGGAACATTACGGTATCCCGCACGGCTTTAGTTCGCGTATTGCGCTGGAGCGCTATCTGCAAGGTGTCTTCGGCGGCTGACGCTGCGCCCCGCCATCGCGGGGCCGCACCCTTCCAACAAAATCCTTACCTTTTGCCACGTTGCATTTCGACGCGCTGGCGCGTATAACCCTGTGTCCATGTAGATGTTTAGACGTCCATATGGATAAAAATAATGCAAAGCGAGCAAAATCCTTCGCAGGAAAACTTTAAGCGCACCATGAAAGTACGGCATCTGGTGATGCTGTCGCTCGGCGGTGTGATCGGCACAGGTCTGTTTTTTAATACCGGTTATATCATCTCCACCACCGGTGCCGCCGGTACGCTGCTGGCGTATCTGATTGGTGCGCTGGTGGTGTGGCTGGTGATGGTATGCCTCGGCGAGTTGGCCGTTGCCATGCCGGAAACCGGTGCTTTCCATGTCTATGCCGCGCGCTATTTGAGTCCGGCCACCGGTTATACCGTGGCCTGGCTCTACTGGCTGACCTGGACGGTGGCCCTCGGCTCCAGCCTGACCGCTGCCGGGTTCTGTATGCAGTACTGGTTCCCGAGCATCCCGGTTTGGGTCTGGTGCCTGGTGTTCTGCGTCGCCATCTATTTGCTGAATATTGTCTCAACGCGCTTCTTTGCCGAAGGCGAGTTCTGGTTCTCGATTATCAAGGTCATCACCATTGTCGCCTTTATCATTCTCGGTGCCGGGGCGATGTTTGGTTTTATCCCGATGAAGGATGGCAGTGCTGCACCTGGCTTGCATAACCTCACCGCATCCGGCTGGCTGCCGCATGGCACGCTGCCGATTCTGATGACGATGGTCGCCGTCAACTTTGCCTTCTCAGGCACCGAACTGATTGGCATTGCCGCCGGTGAAACCGAACAGCCGCAAAAAGCCCTGCCGCTGGCGATCCGCACCACGGTCGCTCGTCTGATTGTGTTCTTTATCGGCACCGTGCTGGTACTGGCCGCGTTGATCCCGATGGATCAGGCGGGGATCGTGAAAAGCCCGTTTGTGTTGGTATTCGAGAAGATTGGCATTCCCTGGGCGGCGGATATCTTCAACTTCGTGATTCTCACCGCCATCCTGTCGGCCGCAAATTCCGGCTTGTACGCCTCGGGCCGTATGCTGTGGTCACTGGCCAATGAAAACACCTTGCCGCGCTGCTTTGCCCGCGTGAATCGTCGTGGCATCCCGGTGCTGGCGATTACCATCAGCATGATTGGCGGCCTGCTGGCGTTATTCTCCAGCGTGATTGCCCCCGATACCGTTTTCGTTGCGTTGTCAGCCATCTCCGGTTTTGCCGTGGTGGCCGTGTGGCTCAGTATCTGCGCATCTCACTTTATGTTCCGTCGCCATCATGTGCAGCAGGGCGGTTCGCTGAAAGATCTGGTGTATCGAGCGCCACTTTACCCACTGACGCCGATTCTCGGCTTTCTGCTGTGCCTGTTGGCATGTGTTGGGCTGGCTTTCGACCCGTCACAGCGGATTGCCTTGTGGTGCGGGATTCCGTTTGTTCTCTTCTGCTATGCCGCATACCATGTCACGCAACGACGTAAATCATCTCTGAAGGCTGAGGAGGCCAACGATGTGGCGTAACCCGGTAGCGCAGGCGCTATCTCAAACCGATACCCTGATTCTTGATGGTGCACTGGCAACCGAACTGGAAGCGCGAGGCTGTAATCTGGCTGATACGCTTTGGTCGGCGAAGGTGTTGATGGAAAATCCTGAACTGATCTATCAGGTGCACTACGACTACTTCGCCGCAGGCGCCCATTGCGCCATTACCGCCAGCTATCAGGCCACACCGCAGGGCTTCGCGCAACGTGGCCTGGATGAAGCTCAGTCTCGTACGCTGATTCAGCAAAGTGCCGCGTTGGCACAACGGGCGCGTGATGATTATCGCGCAGCATCAGGCACGGCAGCACCGCTGCTGGTGGCCGGTTCGGTTGGTCCCTACGGAGCTTTTCTCGCCAATGGCGCGGAATATCGTGGTGATTACGCGCTGCCAGAGGCTGAAATGAAAGCCTTCCATCGCCCGCGCGTTGCCGCCTTGCTTGAAGCGGGTGTGGATCTGCTGGCGTGTGAAACCTTGCCATCATTTGCCGAAGCGCAGGCGCTGGTCAGCCTGCTGGCGGAGTTCCCGGACAGCAGTGCCTGGTTTTCCTTTACGCTGCGTGACGCAAATCATATCAGCGATGGCACCCCGCTGAACGAGGTTGCGGCGTTGCTCAACGCGGCTCCACAGGTGGTGGCGGTGGGAATCAACTGCGTTGCGCTGGAGAGCGTCACGCCCGCGCTGCGCACCTTGCAGGCGCTGTGCGACAAACCGTTGCTGGTTTATCCCAATTCCGGCGAACAGTACGATGCCACCAGTAAAACCTGGCATTCGGCCCCGTCGGGTTGCACGTTGCACGACAAATTCCCCGAATGGCAACAGGCTGGTGCACGCCTGATTGGCGGTTGCTGTCGCACCACGCCACAGGATATCGCGGCGATTGCCGCCTGTTGTCAACCGCAATAAAGCGCAGAAAAGCGCCACTGATAGCGCGATTGAGGCGAGTGAAAAGGGCGGGAGGGCAGTTTAGACTGTCCCTTCTGACTCTGAAGCGGACCTGCGATGAACCTGCGACATCTCCTTCCTGCCTGCGCGCTACTGTTAAGCGGCTGTGCGACCATTGTTGGCACCGAAACGCAATCGGTACGAATTGACTCCGTGCCACAAGGCGCGCGTTTTACCGTGCAGGATGAGACCGGCCATGCCGTGGCGCAGGGCTTTACGCCGCAAAACGTTGAGCTGGCGAAATCCACCGGTCGTTATTTTGGCAAGAAACATTATCAGGTGATGCTGGAAAGACCGGGCTATGTGCCGGTGACGATGCCGATCGAGGGCAGCGCCAATTTATGGTATCTGCTGGGTAATATTCCGTTGCTTGGTTTCCCTGGCTGGCTGCTGGTCGATCCCTTCTACGGTGGCATGTATGACCTGAAGCCAGCCAACCCTAAACCTTTCCTGAACCCAGTTGGCGCGCGCGGTTAATGGTACGCAAGAACCGTAGCGGCGCGATAAATCGCGCCGTTACTGGGCGGTTGGTTTCACCATCGCCCCCGGCGTTTTATGCTGCGCCAGGTACTGTTGCTGAAAGATGCACATACGGATGGTGTTGCGGTAGGCGCCGTTGATAAAAAACTCGTGTTTCAGCACCCCTTCCACCTCAAATCCCAGCTTGGTGTAGATGTGGATGGCCTTCTCATTCTCCTGATCGACAATCAGGTAGAGCTTGTAGAGATTCAACACCGAAAATCCGTAATCCATCGCCAGCTTCGCCGCCTGGCTTGCCAGACCTTTGCCCTGATGCGCCGGATCGATAATGATCTGAAACTCAGCGCGACGATGGACGTGATTAATCTCGACCAACTCCACCAGCCCGGCTTTTTGTCCATCATGCTCAACCACGAAACGGCGTTCGGTCTGATCATGAATATGTTTGTTGTACAGGTCCGAAAGCTCAACAAAGGCCTCATACGGCTCCTCGAACCAGTAACGCATCACGCTGGCGTTGTTATCTAACTGGTGCACAAAGTGCAGATCTTCCCGCTCCAGCGGACGCAATTTGACCGTCATACGGCATTCCTTCTTTGACTGAGATGTGGCGAGTATAGCTGCACCAAAGTGGTTGTTACGTTTGCAAACTTGCTCTGTGACGGTGCAGCGCATTTTCGGATCATCCGCGTGCGCCACCGCACAGACTCAATCTCCTTCCTGGCACAGCCATTGCTTTGCTTGTATAGATAAGCCTATACAACTGTTGTTTTTCATCACCTTTTTGACAGGAGTGGAAGATGGGTAAGCCAGTGCAACATGCAGTTCGTGCGTTAACCGTAGCAGTGATGTTAGGAGGCGTGCTGAGCGCCCAGGCAGCCGACACTAAAGTGGCAATCGGTATTTCCGGCTGGACCGGATTTGCGCCTCTGACCCTGGCCGACAAAGCCGGAATCTTCAAAAAACATGGCCTTGATGTTGATGTAAAAATGATCCCGCAAAGCAGCCGTCATCTGGCGGTGGCATCGGGTACCATTCAGTGCGCGGCAACCACGGTAGAAACCTATATTTCGTGGAATGCAGCCGGTGTGCCGATTAAACAGATCGTCCAGCTGGATAAATCCTACGGCGCTGATGGTCTGGCAACCCGTAGCGACATCACCAGCATCAAAGACCTGAAAGGCAAAACCATTGCGGTTGATGCGCCGGGCACGTCACCCTACTTCTTGCTGGCGTGGATGCTGGATAAAAACGGCCTGACGATGAAAGACGTCCATCTGGCGACTATGGCACCGCAGGCCGCGGCCCAGTCATTCGCGGCCGGGCAAAACGATGCGGCGGTGACCTATGAACCTTATCTGTCGGTGATCCGTAATCAACCGAAATCCGGCAAAATCCTTGCCACTACCCTCGACTACCCGATGGTGATGGATACCCTCGGCTGCACGCCAACTTTCCTGAAAGAGCATCCACAGGCAGCCAAAGCGCTGGTGGCGAGCTACTACGATGCGCTGGAGATGATCAAGCAACAGCCAGATAAATCGAACGAAATCATGGGTGCGGCGGTGAAATCCAGCGGTAAAGAGTTTGCCGAATCTGCCAGCTACCTGCGTTGGGCAGGCCCGGAAGAGAACAAAAAATTCTTTAACGGTGAGATCGAAAGCTTTAGCGATGAAGCGGGCAAGCTGCTGTTGCGTGCCGGAGTGATCAAGAAAATGCCGGACGTGAAAAGCCTGTACGACGCCAGCTTCGTGCAGTAATCAGGGAGACAGGAGATGGAGATGAGTAAAAGCCAACCCGTAACGCCACCCGAGGCACTGCCGGATGCGCCACGTCGCTGGCACAATCCGCTGATGGTGCCGTTGAAAGCGATCTCAACCCGGCTGAGAATTGGCCTCGGCGTGGGATTCTTTGTGCTGTTTGTCGCGGTGTGGGCGCTGGTGACCTTCAGTGGCATGGTTTCGCCTACCTTCCTGGCCGATCCGATCACCATGCTGGAGCAGGGCGTATCGCTGTTCACCGAATATAATTTCTCACTGGATATCGGTATGACGGTGATGCGTGTACTGGCCGGATTCCTGCTGGCGGCGCTGATTGGTGTGCCGCTCGGCATCATGATGGGCGCGTACAAAATGTGGGAAGCCTTTCTCGAACCTTTTGTCTCCTTCTGCCGTTATCTGCCAGCTTCGGCGTTTGTGCCGCTGCTGATCCTGTGGGCCGGTATTGGTGAGATGCAAAAGATCCTCGTCATCTTTATCGGCTCCTTTTTCCAGATAGTGTTGATGGTGGCGGTCACTGTCAGCAGCGCGCGGCGTGATCTGGTCGAAGCGGCCTACACGCTGGGGTGTAGCAATCGCTCGATCGTGTGTCGGGTGTTGATCCCTGGCGCCGCTCCAGGCATTGCGGAGCTGTTGCGGCTGGTACTGGGCTGGGCCTGGACTTACGTCATCGTCGCGGAGCTGATCGGCTCGGAAAGCGGCATCGGTCATATGATCGTCGACAGCCAGGCGCTGTTGAATACCGGGCAAATTATCTTTGGCATCATCGTGATTGGTTGTATCGGTCTGGTGTCGGATTATCTGTTCAAAGTCGCCAACCGGCGCTTGTTTGCATGGAGTAACCTGTGATGAAGCACAGCAAGCTGAATGTACGCGGAGTGGAGCGCGTCTTTACCGGGCCGAAAGGCGAACAAACCCAGGCGCTGCAACCGATTCATTATCAGGTGGAAGAGAATGATTTCATTACCATTCTTGGGCCATCGGGGTGTGGAAAATCAACATTGCTGCGCATTATCGCCGGGCTGGATACCCCCACGCGCGGGGAGATCTGGCTGGATGGACAACCGGTCGATGGCCCTGGCGCTGACCGGGGCATGGTGTTCCAGAGCTACACGTTGTTCCCGTGGCTGACGGTGGAGGAGAACATTCGCTTCGGCCTGCGTGAGCGGGGCTTAAGCACGGCGCAGCAGAAAGAACGCAGCGATTACTATATCCAGCAGGTGGGTCTGCGCGGTTTTGCACAGCACTATCCGCGCCAGCTATCGGGCGGGATGCAGCAGCGTACCGCCATTGCCCGCGCGTTGGCGAACGATCCCAAAGTGTTGTTGATGGATGAGCCGTTCGGTGCGCTGGATAATCAGACGCGCGTGATGATGCAGGAACTGTTGTTATCGGTGTGGGAGCAGTCGCGTAAGACGGTACTGTTTGTTACCCACGATATCGACGAGGCGATTTTTATGGCGAACAAAGTGGCGATTTTCAGTGCCAGGCCGGGTCGCATCAAGCAGGAAGTGGCGGTGAACTTTAACAGTGGACGGGATTACACCATCAAAACCTCACCGGAATTTATGACGCTGAAGGCGGAGATAACTGAGTCGATTCGCAGCGAAACGCTGCAAACGATGGCGCATTAATGGATTGCGCGATGAATCCACCCGTCGCGGCGCGATAAATCGCGCCGCGACGGAAATTTATGCACTTAACTGTTCAACAATCCGCCCCTGAGCCATACGCGCCGCACGATCGCACATATGGTCGATGACATCGGGATCGTGGCTTACCAGCACCATCGTCAGTCCATCATCGCGCTTTAGCTCGTTCAGCAGGTTAAGGATCTCTGCCTGGACCGACATATCCAGCGCCGACGTCGGCTCATCCAGTAACAGGATCTTCGGCTGCAACAGCAGGGCGCGCACGATTGCCACGCGCTGGCGCTGACCACCAGACAACTGATGTGGATAGCGATCCGCCAATGCCGGATCAAGACCGACATGGCGAAAGCCCTCGTTAATACGATCATCGATATGGTCGTATTTCAGCATCTTCAGCGGCTCGGCCAGGGTGCGACGCAGCCGGTGGCGTGGATGCAGCGAAGCATAGGGGTCCTGAAACACCATCTGCACATCGCGGCGGAGTTGGCCGGTAAAGGGCTTACCGGGCTGCACGCGGGTGCCTGCCAGCGCCATGCTGCCGGACCAGTGGGGATTCAGACCGGCAATCACCCACAGCAACGATGATTTGCCGCAGCCAGAAGGGCCAACCAGGCCAAAACACTCGCCAGCCTTCACGTTAAGGGTGACGTCATGCACCACGGTACGCAGCTCGTAGCCCTGCTTATGGGAGACGCTCAGGTTGGATAACTCAATCATGCTTCTGCTCCAGGGCGGCACGATCCAGCACCGGCAGTGCTGTACCATGAGTGGCTTTGCTCGGGCGGCAGGCCCACAACGTGCGGGTATAAGGATGGCTGGCGTGGGACAACTCCGCCGCCGGCAGCGTATCCAGCAGGCGGCCTTTGTACATCACCATCACCCGTTCGCAGTGTTCCGACACCTGTTGCAGATCGTGGCTGATCAGCAGTAGCCCCATATTGCGTTGTTCCACCAGACGGCGAATCAGCGCCAGCACCTGATCGCGCATTGCATGATCGAGCGCAGAGGTCGGTTCATCAGCGATCAGCAGTTCGGGATCGGTGATCAGCGCAATCGCCAGCATCACGCGCTGCCCCATACCACCGGAGAGCTGGTGGGGATAACGTTTCATCAGCTGGCGCGGATCGGGCAAGCCCACCGCATCCAGCATCTCGCACACCTTCTCTTTGCGCTCGGCGCGGCTCAGACGATGGTGCAACACCAGCGGTTCCTCCACCTGCCAGCCAATGGTGCGCGTGGGGTTGAGGGCATATTTCGGGTCCTGCATCACCATCGCCACCTTGCTACCGCGCAGTCGGCTCCAGTCACGCTCACGCATCTGCAACGCATCTTCTCCAACCACCTGCAAACGTTCGGCCTGCAAATGCAGCGACGGCGACAGCAGGCCCATCAGGGTGCGGGCGGTGAGGGATTTACCCGAGCCGGATTCGCCGACCAGCGCCACGCGTTCGCGGCCCAGCTGCAAGTGAATGTTATCGACCAGCAGGGCATCGTCACTACGGATCGTCAGTCCCTGCGCATCAATTAACAGATTATTTGGCATGACGGGTATCCAGTTGATCGCGCAGGCCATCGCCTGTCAGGTTAAATGCCAGGCTGGCAAGTAAAATAGCCCCGCCAGGCGCAGCGGCGACCCACCATTGGTCGAAAATCACTTTACTGCCTTCGGCTACCATCGATCCCCATTCGGCGGTCGGCGGTTGCACGCCCATACCAAGGAAGCCCAAACCGGCAGCGGAAAGAATGATGCCACCGAGACTCAGCGCAGCACGTACCACGGCGGTGGGCAGGCAGAGCGGCAGAATATGACCAAACATCAGACGCAGGCCGGTAATGCCTTGCATACGCGCTGCGGCGAGGTAATCACTGCGGCGCAGTGCCAGAGTCTCAGCACGCGCCTGACGGGCAAATGGCGGCCAACTGGTGAGCGCCAGCGCCAATGCGCCATTCATCAGGCCGGGGCCAAGCATGGCGACAAACGCCAGTGCGATCACCAGGTTAGGCAGCGAGAGAAAGATGTCGGTAATGCGCATCAAAACGCGTTCAGTCCAGCCGCCAACGTAACCGGCGGTGATACCGACCAGCAGACCCACCGGAATGGTCAGCACCAGAATCAGCGTCACCAGCATCAGCGTTGGGCGCGTACCGTAAATCACGCGCGACAGCAGATCACGGCCAAAACCATCGGTGCCAAACCAGTGGGCGGCCGAAGGGGGCAGCAGACGCATACCGATGGTTTGCACATTGGGATCGTAAGGGGCGAGCCACGGGGCAAAGATCGCCATCACCAGCAGAATTCCCACCAGCGTTAAACCGATGCTGAGGGAGGTGATGCGGCGACGGCTGCGGCGCGGGCGTAACGTTTCCAGTTCAGAGAGTTGTTGAGTCATCGGGTTCTCGGATCGGTTAACCAGGTCAGGGCGTCGGCCACGGCGTTGAGCAGGATAAAGCAGCTGCCAATCAGCAAGGTGGCGCCGAGAATCGCCGGAACATCGGCGGAGAACAAGGCATTGGTCATATAACGCCCAACACCAGGCCAGGCAAAAACGGTTTCCGTCAGCACCGAACCTTCCAGCAAAGTGGCGTATGAGAGGGCGATAACGGTAATCAGCGTGCCCAGCACGTTAGGAAAGATATGGCGCAGCAGAATACGTGTGCGGCCAGCACCTTTGGCGCGCGCCAGGATGACGTACTCCTTGCTGCTCTCTTCCAGCAGCGCGGCACGCAGCAGGCGTGTAATCCCTGCCATCGCCAGCAGCCCGAGGATCACCACCGGCAGCCAGATATGGGCAATGGCGTTGCGGAACATCTCAGGATCGCCCGACAGCCAGCTGTCGATCAGTACGAAGCCGGTTTTTGGCTCCAGCGTATAAATCCAGATATCGTCTAACTGTCCTGGTCCGGCAGACCAGTGCAGTACGGCATAAAACAGCAGCAGGCCCAGCAAGCCGAGCCAGAACACCGGCACCGAGTAGCCAAGCAGTGAAATAAAACGTGCCACGTTGTCGATGATGCTGCCCGGTTTCCATGCGGCCAGCAATGCCAGCGCCACGCCGAACACGGCGGCAAAAATCATCGAACAGGTTGCCAGCTCAATGGTGGCCGGGAAGGTGCGCATCAGGTCGGCACTCACCGGCTGATTGGTCAGATGGGACAGCCCAAGATTACCCTGTGCCAGATGGCTGATATAACGCCAGAACTGCACCAGCACCGGTTGATCGAGACCGAGATCGTGCCGCACCTGGGCATAGGTGGCTTCACTGGCGTGATCGCCCGCGATCTGTTGTACCGGATCGACCGGCGACAGATGCGACAGCATAAAGGTAAAGGCCAGCAGGCCGATCAACGTCACCAGCAACGACAGCAGGCTGGTGAGCAATCGGCTGGTGCGTTGCCAGAGTGGCCGGGCGAACCCGGCCTGTGGGGCTGACGCCGCCATTACTTGGTGACCTGTGAGTAATACACCATATCCGGGTTGATCCCCTGCACATAGCCTTTCAGGTTATCGCGTAACGCAATCAGGTTACGTGCCTGCAAGCCGATGACATACGGTGAGTTCTTCAACACTTCACGCTGCATTGCCTGGTACAGCTCAACACGTTTGTTGTTGTCGCTCTCGGCAGTGGCCGCCAGCGTTTGCTTGCTCAGCTCCGGGATATGCCAGTCGGAACGGTAAGCGATGGTTTTGCTGCCATCTTCCGGGTTGTAAGCAAAAGAGGCGGCGTTGGTGTTGGGGTCGAAGTAGTCAGCACCCCAGGCATTCAGCGTGGCCTGGTACTGATGCGCCTTCACTTTGGTGGAGACTTCAGAGCTGAGGCCCGGTTGGACCTCAACTTTCACGCCACCTTTGGCAAAGCTGCCCTGCAACGCCTGAGCAATGTCGAGATACGGCGGCTGGTTGCTGGTGGAGAGGGTAAAGCTGACGTTGGTCAGACCGGCTTTCTTCAGAATCGCTTTGGCTTTTTCCGGATCGTAGCTGTACGGGGTATCGTTCAGCGCGCCAAGGAAACCTTTCGGCAGGAAGGTCTGGTGCACTTCGAACTGACCTTTCAGCAGGTCGTTAGCGATACCTTTGTAGTCGAAAAGGTAACGTGCCGCTTCCCACAGGGCCGGGTTTTTCAGCACTGGATCGGAACCGACGTTGAACTGGATGTAGTAAAGCGAGGCCATCGGAATGGCTTCGGTTTTGACGCCCGCTTTGCCTTTCAGCGCGGCGATCTGGTCAGCGCCGAGGTTACGTGCGATATCCACATCACCCTGTTCCAGCAGCAGACGACGGGCGGCCGGTTCCGGCACGTTCTTGATCAGAATATTTTTCAGTTTTGGTGCGCCTGCCGGCGAGGTTGGGTTAGCCGTCAGCAGCACCACTTCATGCAGTACCACTTTGCGGATCTGATACGGACCGCTGCCTGCGGAGTTGGTCGCCAGCCAGCCATTACCGAAGTCGCCATTCTTTTCATGCGCCAGCGCGGTTTTCTCATCAACAATTGAAGAAACCGGTGCGGAGAGCAGGCTCAGCACGTAGGCCGGGCTGACGTTGGCGCTCCAGCTGATTTTGACGTGGTTATCGTCGACTTTGGTCAGGAAACTGTCGACGTTGTCTTTGTTCCAGCCCAGCTGGGTCAGGATAAAGGATGGATCGAGGTTCAGTTTCACTACGCGGCCCAGCGAGAAGATCACATCTTCCGGGCGCAGCGGGTTGCCGCTGGAGAATTTGGCATCTTTACGCAGTTCAAAGGTCAGGCTGCGATTGTCACTGCCTGGCTGCCACGAGGTGGCGAGTGTCGGTTGCAGTTCGGTCGGATTCTGCGGATTAGACTGGACCAGTCGTTGATAAAGGTTAGTAAACGCCTGCACCGTGGTCAGCTCAAAACCTTTCGCCGGGTCAAAGCTGTCGGCATCGTCGGTAGATTGGGCAATCACCAGCGTATCTTTCGGGGTGGCGGCTTGGGTTGTGAATGCGGCTACCATCGATAACGCCAGCAGGGAGGGGATTATTTTTTTCATGTGATTTCCTTGCCTTATAAAAAAGTAACGCGAGTTTACGAAAGCGCTGCCATGAATAATAGTCAATTATTGGCTATGCATATGCTTATCTGTTCTAAGACTAGCGTTACGGTTATAAGGAGGTTAACGGATTTGCGAAACCTTAACATTCGGCTGCGGCGTATCCGGCAATTTACAACGGAAATTAAACGGAAGCCGATGGCCGAATAATTAACTTTACAATACCCGGCTCGGGAATATAATGGCCGCAACTTCAAACAGGAGAATTCAGTTGGACAGTCACCCTTATTTAACATTACACAAGGCAAGCTGACGCACGAATTCTTTTGTTGCTGCTTGCCGGAGTCGGCGGGCAGCAATCCTCTCTCATTTCTGACGATTGTTCCCCTTTATATGGATTTGCTACGGGCTAATGCTCGGGGATTAACGTCATGCATATGATTTTACACGCACTTTTCCCTCCACCTCGGTGCGCACACTGATCTTCAGTGTGCTGAGTTTTACTGCGCCTGTCGTGTGCAGACCCACATCTTAAGTTCAACTTCTTGCCTGTGAGACAGGTGGGTTGTTTATTCTTTATTTCCGGGAGGATATATGAAAATTCCCGACAGGTTATTTTTTTTCTAAATAACGCTCAGCCGTTAATTTGCACCAAAATAATGCATGCCTGACATGCAGGGATATTTATCGCCGTAAAAAAGAGGAATGTCACGATGACTGACATGAAACTCAATAATGAAAAAAGTGTGCTGAATCTGGCACGTCCACCACGCCAGAAAACTCCTCGCTATCTGATTGAAGAAGAAGCGGCTTACTCCGCCAATGAAACCCTCGCGCGCATGCACAGCGATGCCGAGGGGCTGAGCCACAACGAAGCCGAAGCGCGCCTCGCGGTATTTGGCTACAACCAGGTGGCTCATGACAAAGCGCCACCGGCGTTGGTGCAACTGGTCCAGGCATTCAACAACCCGTTTATCTATGTCCTGATGGTACTGGCGTTGGTGAGTTTCTTTACCGATTTCTGGCTGCCCGCGCGTCGTGGGGAGGAGACTGACCTGACCGGTGTCATCATCATTGTAACGATGGTAACGCTCAGCGGTTTGCTGCGCTTCTGGCAGGAGTTTCGCACCAATAAAGCCGCCCAGGCATTGAAATCGATGGTTCGCACCACTGCCACGGTGCAGCGTCGTGAATCGGCACAGCAACCCGCTCGCAAACAGGAAGTGGATATCACCACGCTGGTGCCAGGGGACATTATCTGGCTGTCTGCCGGTGATCTGGTCCCGGCTGATGTGCGCCTGCTGGATTCACGCGATCTGTTTATCAGCCAGGCGATTCTGACTGGCGAATCGCTGCCGGTAGAAAAATATGATGTCACCGGCAATGTGGCGAGTAAAAGCAGCAGCGAAAGCCAGCAGGGCGCATCTTTGCTGGAGTTAGGTAGCGTCTGCCTGATGGGCACCAATGTCTCCAGCGGCACCGCCAAAGCGGTGGTGGTGGCAACCGGCGAAGAAACCTATTTTGGCAGCCTGGCGAAATCCATTGTTGGCAACCGGACGCAAACTGCCTTTGACCGGGGGGTGAATAGCGTTAGTTGGTTATTGATTCGCTTTATGCTGGTGATGGTGCCGGTGGTGCTGCTGATCAATGGCCTGACCAAAGGCGACTGGCTGGATGCCACCCTGTTCGCGCTGGCGGTGGCGGTGGGTCTGACGCCGGAAATGTTGCCGATGATTGTCAGCTCCAATCTGGCGAAAGGGGCTATCGCCATGTCGCGCCGCAAAGTGATTGTGAAGCGTCTGAACGCGATTCAGAACCTCGGAGCGATGGACATCTTGTGTACTGACAAAACCGGCACACTGACCCAGGACAACATCATTCTGGAGCATCATCTGGATTGCGCGGGTGTCGAGAACTCACGCGTCCTGATGCTGAGCTGGCTGAACAGCCACTATCAGAGCAGCACGCCCAACCTGATGGATCGCGCGATTCTGCGCTACGGTGAAACCCGCGTCAGCCATGCGGTGGCCGATTATTACAGCAAAGTGGATGAGTTGCCGTTTGATTTTGTCCGTCGCCGTGTCTCGGTGGTGGTGGGCGATCGTCGTCTCGGCCAGCAACTGTTGATCTGTAAAGGCGCGGTGGAAGAGATGTTGAGCATTTCCGTCGCAGAGCGTGAAGGCAAACTGATCCAGCTACTTAATGAAACCCGCCGTGCGGAGCTACTGGCGCTGGCTCATCAGTACAACCAACAAGGATTCCGGGTCTTGCTGGTAGCCAGTCGTGTGCTGCCTGATCCGGGCTTACAATATGCGTTGAGCGTGGCAGATGAGCAGGGGCTGACGGTGGAAGGGTTGTTGACGTTCCTCGATCCGCCTAAAGAGAGCGCTGCGAAAGCCATCACCGCGCTTCAGGAGAATGGGGTCAGCGTGAAAGTGTTGACCGGAGATAATCCGGTGGTCACGGCGCGTATTTGCCAGCAGGTGGGCATCGACTGCGGCACCATTGTCACCGGCGATGATATCGCGGCAATGAATGATGAGCAGCTGGCAACAGTTGCTGCACGTAGCGCGGTGTTTGCCAAACTGACGCCGTTACAAAAATCGCGCATTTTGCGTGCCTTGCAGCAGCAGGATCATACCGTGGGCTTTCTCGGCGATGGTATCAATGATGCTCCGGCACTGCGCGATGCCGACGTTGGCATCTCGGTGGACAGTGCGGCAGATATCGCCAAGGAGTCCTCTGACATCATCCTGCTGGAAAAAGATTTGATGGTGTTGGAAGCGGGGGTGATGAAAGGACGTGAAACCTTCGGCAACATCATTAAGTACCTCAACATGACCGCCAGCTCTAACTTTGGCAACGTGTTCTCGGTACTGGTGGCGAGTGCGTTCATTCCATTCCTGCCAATGCTGGCGATTCATTTGTTGATTCAGAACCTGATGTATGACGTCTCGCAGCTGGCACTACCGTGGGACAAAATGGACCGCGAGTTTCTGCGTAAACCGCGTAAATGGGATGCGCGCAACATCAAACGTTTTATGTTGTGGATTGGGCCGACATCTTCGATCTTCGATATCACCACCTTTGCGGTGATGTGGTATGTGTTTGCTGCTAATTCTCCGGCCATGCAGTCGTTGTTCCAGTCCGGTTGGTTTGTCGAGGGATTGCTATCGCAGACGCTGGTGGTACATATGCTGCGTACGCAAAAGATCCCGTTTATTCAGAGCCGCGCGGCGTTACCGGTGCTGCTGACGACGGCCTGTGTGATGGTAGCGGGGATATTGCTGCCGTTCTCACCGCTTGGTGCCATGGTGGGACTGGTGCCGTTGCCGTGGGCTTACTTCCCGTGGCTGGTCGCCACCTTGCTGGGTTACTGCCTGGTTGCTCAGGGAATGAAAACCCTCTACATCAAACGTTTTGGTCAGTGGTTCTAACCCCAGGGAGGCATGATGCGCAAACTGGATAAAGTGGTGTGCCATTGCCTGATCATCATGGTGGTGATTGTGCTGTTAACCGTGGTGATTCGCTAACGAATTTAACCATTTGGGCTTTTTATCAAGCAGCGTTTCCGCGCGAAACGCTGCTTTTTTTTGCTGCATATCGAGAAGGCTTGACACGATTTGGTTGTACGCCAGTACGATTAGCAGAGGTTTTGGCTGCATAGCCATGTCATTCAGCTCATGATTGGTTTTTAGTGCTGCAATTTGTACGCTGTACGGTAATTTTGTTGTGTTTAGTTGTTCAATATTAGTGAATAAGTTTGTCAGTGGGGCGGGGTTATGTTTGTCTGAGTACCGCTCTACCATGCGCTCCAACATTTCCCTGTTAATTGGAGCAAACATGAAAAATATCCTTGTGAAAATGATGATGGCGGGCGCGCTGGTTGCAGTCAGTGCTTCTTCTCTGGCGGCGACGGAAGTGATAATGCCTGGTACGCAACAGGTGGTTGGGCATATCAGCGCCAGCGGTGCCCGTAATCTGGATGAATTGGTGGCTGCACTGGGGCAGAAAGCTGACCTTGCCGGTGCATCGGCATTTCATATCACTTCTGCCAATGGTAAGAACACCTTTTCAGGCACTGCCGAGCTATTGAAATAAGGTGAGCCAAATGCCAGGTGACGGAAAAAGGGCAGGGCGCGCCGGTGGTGAACAGATGCGTGATTCGATCTTGCATCATGCGGCGATGATTATCCGCCTGGAGGGACTGCATGCCTGTACTCACCGTGCGGTGGCTGAACAGTGCGCGATTTCACCAGGCACCGTCACCTATCATTTTAAAAACCTGGATGAACTGCATGCGGCGGTAATTGAACGGGCGGTGGAGAGCTTTACGCAGCAGACACACGCGTGGTTTGGTGCAATGGAAGAAAACTCTGTCGCGCAGCAACTAACCCAATTTCTTTTCTGGACTCTGGATGAACGCGAAAGGCTAATTTGTGAGTACGCGTTATTTGTGGCGGCGGTATCGCGTCCACGTCTGCGTCAGGCTGCTGCCGCATGGATTGCCAGCCACCAGCACATTTTACAGCAACATTTTGCACTGACTGCGCAGCAAGCCGAGGCGGTAGTCGCCTTTACCGACGCCTGGCTGTTACGTTCCATCATTCAGGAAGGAAAAAAACCGGATGCGGCGCTGGTGCAGCGTTTTTTCACCAGCATCCTGCAAAGTTAATCTTTGGCTTTATTCATCTGGCTGGTAATACTGCACGCCTATTTCAATGCGTTCACGGCCACTTGCCACGCGATGGCGATTGGTATCTCGTAGCGAATAGATACAGCCGCAGTATTCCTGCTGATAAAAACGCTCGCGCTTGCTGATTTCAATCATACGGGCCGAGCCACCGCCTTTGCGCCAGTTAAATTCCCAATACAACATGTCGGGATAGCGCGCTGCGGCTCGTACGCCACAATCGTTGATTTGCTGCATGTTTTTCCAGCGAGAGATGCCGAGGGAACTGGTAATTACCGGGAAACCATGTTCATAAGCATACAGCGCCGTGCGTTCGAAACGCATATCAAAACACATAGTACAACGCACCCCACGCTCCGGTTCCCACTCCATACCGCGCGCGCGTTCAAACCAGTTGTCTTTGTCATAATCTGCATCAACAAAAGGTACGCCAAACTGTTCGGCGAAGCGGATATTCTCCTCTTTGCGCAGTTCGTACTCTTTCAGCGGATGAATGTTCGGATTGTAGAAAAAGATGGTGTAGTCGATACCGGAAGCCAGCATCGCTTCCATTACTTCACCCGAACAGGGCGCGCAGCAGGAGTGCAGCAGCACTTTGTTGTGACCATTTGGCAGGGGAAGAGGTTGGCGAGTGAAGGTGTCTGACATAAGAATGATTAATGGTTATGAATGGAAAACACCAGTGTAAGCGCTATGTCGTCGGGAAGCAAAATTGAGGATTATGGCAATAAAAAAGGCCGCATTCGCTGCGGCCTTAGTGAGCATTATTCGGTCACTTTTTTCTTCAGTTCGCTGGCACCTTCTTTGGTGCTGTTCCAGCCTTTTTGCGCACCTTCTTTGGTGGCATCCACACCTTTTTCCGTGGTTTCTTTGGTTTTATGCCAGGCTTTTTGCGTCCCTTCGCTGGCTTTGCTGCTCAGGCTGTCGCTCTTTCCTTCAGCGGCATGTTTGGACTTGAGTTTCAGCTCAGCGCCCTGATCCTGGGCCTGATGCAGTTTCTCTTTAGCCGTATTTGCGCCAGCCTGTGCATTGGCCACATCGTTATCTGTTGCGTGTGTGGTAGCGGCAAATGCCGACGAAGCCAGCAGAAATGTTGATAAAGCGATAATTGTCTTTTTCATGAATATTCCCTCATCAAAGTCATCATTGTTATGACTGTAGTTAACAATGGCACGCTCAATAACATCTGGCTTTAGGAATAAACTGTAAATGAATCATCGTGTTCTGGTGGGGCTTTGTTTTGAGCTCAGGTCCCGACCCGACAACAGCAACAGAGAGAGCGCACCCAATGACATCCCAAACCATAGCGTCACCAGACGAATGGAGATGGCAAGAGACATCGCCGTACCATCGCTGACACCATGTGCCACCAACTGAAAAACCAGTGCGGCCTCCATGACGCCAAGTCCGGCTGGTATCATACTTGCTGCGCCGAACAACGTTGCCTGCACAAAGATTAACACGCAGTCAGCACTTGAAATTCCCGTTCCCAGGATCTGGCAGAACCATGCAAAGACCAGAGCCTGCGTGCCATAAGCAACCATCGCGACAACCGAGAAAGCCGAAACTCTGGTGGGTTTCCACACTTGAGCCCAGGCTTCAAGCGTCGCTTGCCCACCTTTGATTGGCAACCATGTCACTGCACGACCCAGTCGGTTCCAGCCGGTACTGACCATAGGGTGTGAAAGGGCGTATGCAAAGACGCAACTCCCCAGCAGAATAGCAGCGAACGCCAACAGCCATACCCAAGCCAGCGACTGTCCTGCCATCATGGCGGCCAGCATACCCAGCAAAATCATCCCCAATACATCTGACCCTCGGTCAACAAGGAACGTAGCGAGGCTGTGCGTAACCTTCACGCCGTGCGGGACCAACAAAGCAGAACGAAAAGTTTCGCCGGATTTCCCTGGTGTGGCCGTCAAGGCAAGCCCGGACATATAAATGCCGAGATGGGTAAATCTGGGGACGACATTATCGAGACAATGAAGAGAATACTCCCACCGTCCGAAGCGCCATAAATAAGAACTACTCGACAGAACGGCACTGATCACCAACGTCTGAAGTCCTAGCGCAGAGAATGCTTCTACCGTCGACTGCCACCCGGACCAGAAAACAGCCGCTAGATAAAGCATTACTCCAATAGTGACAAACCAGACAATGGCGCGAATGATGCGCCGCTCATGCAGCGCACCCTGGAGTCGAGTAAAGAACTTGTTCATCGAAAGGTTAAAAGCTTATGGCCAAAGTAGCTGGTCACCACCGGTACCAGCACACCGGCCAAATGTCCTATCGCTTCAGCATGATCCACGATGCCAACCGATGGCAGCAACCAGCGAGCCAGAAGCAGACTGATCGCCAATGTCTGAATAACGGCCAAAACGTTCACTGCCACAAACTTGTATACCTGCGGTGCGAGCGGGCCCTGACTCGCATTAAAAACATGCCCGCGCATCAGCAGAAAAGCCACCAGCATACCGACCAGGTAAGCAAAAAAAACCGCGAAGCCGTAGCCGACAAACATACTAAAGACGAATCGTGAACCAAAGTTAGCTGCGGCAGCGATTCCTCCAGCGACTAGAAATCGCAGGAATTGTGGCGAGATCATGGCTGAGGAGACTCCTTGTTTTCCGGGGTGGCCATCTTCGCCATTTGTCGGCCAAATCCGATACTTTCTGAAATGCCGCGATCTTCCGGGTAGTAGTAAGAGGTATCCGCCACCCACAGTCCCTGCACGGGTAAGGCGACTGGAGGCAATTTTTCCAGATATCCGGGATCGCAGATCGGCTGTGCGTAGCGATAACGGCTGGCACGCATGTCAATAAAATCATCATCAGTCAGCGACGGATTGATCTTCTTGAGATAGTTGCGCACTTTAGTGAGGAAAGCCTCATCAGACTCAGCATACAGGGGATGCTCGCCCGGCACATAGAACGGCACATACACGACATGTTGGTCGAGTGGACGCAGGTTCGTGTACTCCACCAGGCCTGGGATATCCATCTCCGGGTCATTGGTGTTCAACCAGAAGTTCTCTGTTACTGCTTTTCTGAGTTTGGCAATTACGCAGACCACCGCGATGTTCTTGGTGGCACTGAATTTAGCCAACAGATCTGAGGGTAAATCTGGCATAAGTTTAGAGACATAAGGCAGCGGAATGGTGCTGATCACCTTATCGAAGGATTCAAGCTGACCAGCTACTTGCACGCCAGCCACCTTGCCATTGTTGATGACTACCTTCTCGATAGGTGACTTCAGTCTTATTTCGCCACCATTGGCCTCGATGGCACTTTTCAGTGCGGTTAACAGCGTGGCTGAACCCCCTTCAAGGTAACCCAGTTTCTCACGGAACAAACTGTAACGGGAACGGCCAATACGACGGATACGGCTCCAAATCCAGGCTGCTGACAAACCTTGGGCATAGTCGTAGAACTTGTAGTCAAAAAGTCGGCGCCACAAAACTTCCCAGGCCTCTGCACCCACCCAGCGTTTGATCCAGCCACTTGCCTCCACATGATCCAGTGGACGCCAGTCGTCGCGTTTGGTCGACAGGAAAGCATGTAAGCCATAGCGGAATTTAGCCATCAGGCTTAAACCACGGAATTTGAGCAGGGCAACCGGGTTACCCCAGGGCTGCAAACGTCCCTGATACCAGTAGCCCATCTTGGTTTCCGTCCACTTCATCTGATCGGCAATGCCTAATTCTTCAAGTACCTGCAAAAAGGCATGATCAGAGATGCAATGAAAGTGGTAGTAGCGTTCAATATCCAGACCACTAAAATCAAATGTCGCGGTCATGCCACCCACACGATCGTCTGCTTCAAAAAGCACGGGTTGATGACCATCAAGCGCTAACTGGTAGGCTACTGCTAAACCCATTGGACCCGCGCCCAACACCGCAATGCGTTGTCCCATCTTAAAACTCCAGCTCTACACCGCTATAGCGCGGATCGTTAAAGGTTTCTTCCACAGCCGCACTGAAAGGGGTGTAAGGAACACCGAAAATACCGGGCCAATCAATCACCTCGAACTCATCTTTCGCCGTTAAAGCCGCCAGTTGTTGGGTGGTAAAAGGCGGGTTTTTATCAAACTTGCCCCATACCCACAGCAAGGCATAAAAAAGAGAATATGGAATGCGTAAAATTATCGTTTTGGCCCGAATTGCGCGTTTAATCTCGCGAATCATGTCGATATAGTCGATTTTTTCATGGCCTGAGATGTTATACACACCATCGCGAATGCCATTCTCGATGCAGCTGATAATGATATTGGCAAAATCTCCGACATAAAGTGGCTGTCGCATGTAGCGACCATCCCCAGGGATCGGAAACACGGGGACCTTCTTCATAAAGCGTGATAACCAGCCCAGGTGTTTGCGATCAAACCAGCCAAACATCAAGGTGGGGCGCAGAATGGGGCAGGGAATACCACATTCCAACACCATTTTCTCTTGTTCCTTTTTGGTGTTGGTATAGAAATCATCAGCGACCGATTCCACGACCGAGGAGCTGATCTGTACCATGTAGGGTACGTTGTTCGCTTTGATGGTTTCCAGTTGGAGGCGGGTCGAATCAATATTGTTTCGCACGAACTCCTGATAATCGTTACCGCCAATCTGAGCCTGTAACATCACCACGACATCCGCCCCTACGAAGTGCTGCTGCCACTGGCCGGGTTCGGCGAGATCGGCATACTCGACAGTGATGTCGGGTTGAACTCGTTTCAGCACGTCCAGATTAGTACGATGCTTGTCGAGAACAACAATGTTTGAATAGCCTTTTGCCTTGAGTCGGGCCACCAAATTTTGACCGACCAGACCAGCCCCGCCAGAAAGTATTATCTTTTTCTGCAACAAAATTTACTCCTGAGATATCTTGACCGGGACGTTGAATTGGGGGCACACAAAGAGTTCATTGTCTCTGGCGTATGCAAGTCCCAACTTGTAGTCCCCATTTAATTTTGACACATCTGCTGTCAGCTCGTAACCGGATGAATTTAGCGATGGTTGTTTTAAATATGCACCAACGTCCGGACGTGACTTACGCTGAGCGTTAAACAAGTAACGCTTTCCATCGGCATTAGACAGCATCACGTAAACGTTATCCGGGAGTTTAGCTGGGGTCACGGATGCGACCAGCCACCCTTGAACATTTAATAAAGTTGACGTTTTGATTAAACCAGACGATGGAGAAACAGCATTCACAGAATCGATGCTTCCAGTACATTGCTGAACGAATGTTGTATTTTTAAATGTTTCCGGCTGGGGTTTAGCAAAGCCCAGTATATTAATGTCATCCGGTGAGGAACGATAGTTGAGAGCATAAAATTCGATATTAAATGACCGTTTCCAAAGGAAGGGGAGGTCAGTGGCGGAAATCTCAATCGATTTAACTCTCTTATCTTTGAGGTAATCTGCACTGGCGGAAAGTAATCCAAACTCTGCAGTATTCTCAATCAGAGGAGAAATAATAAAACCAGACTCCGTCATGCCTGAGATTATTCTGTAGCTGCGTGTAACACCATTTTGCATGGTCAGTTTCATCTGAAGCTGACTTGGTTTAAATAATGTATTCAAGATTGTGCCAGCAAAACTTTTACGAATAGTTAACTTCGCAAATATAGGTTTGCGGGAATCAGGCAAACTGATCGTATCACCAAATGAATAAAAACCTCCGCCTATTTTTTCTGAAGGTTCGGATGTCGGATTTGGTGTGTCTCGATGCTTAAGGTAAAGGTAGCCACCTGCAAATGATGTTGGTTGATAATTGGACAGCAAAACAGGCCAACTCGCACCATCCTCCAGTGAAGGCAATCTCTTATCAATGGGCTGGACATTGAAGATGATATTATCTGGTCTGTTCGCTGCGAGAAGATGCATCTTATTTAATTCAGCCAGTTTAGGGGTGTAGACCGAATAACTTTGCAGAATGGGTCGTGGACTCCATGTGTTTCCAGATGCGAGCAGATAGGCTTGATCGAATGAATATATATCAACGGTGCCGTTAAGCTTTGGAATGGCTCCACGTTTTTTGAGCAGATTGACACGTTCTTCAAAGTCTTTTGCCAGCGCTTGAGGTTCCAATATGCGCTGTTTTAACCCATCCCATGTATTGGAGAACGTATTTTTGAAATTATTTTTAACGCTATCGACGGGTTTTTTGATATAGGCAATGTCGATGTAAATCCATGTGATCAGACAGGCTGCTAAAACGACTAATGCGCTACGGGTGGGGATCAGCGTCCCAGCCAATAGGCCTCCAAGGAGAATCATAGAAGCACAAATGAGCGCATGGCCGTCATGCCTGACGAAACCCGCTTTAAAGGCTAAAAAGAGGATGCAAAGAAAAATAAGCGTAACAACCGATTTGTCGTAAAACGTACCTCGTGTTCCATACAGCAGAAGTGCAGCCATGACAGCCGTAGCCACTACATAAAGGACGCACTGAGACAAATCGCCATTGGTTGCCATTGCCTCAGTGTAACCACTAATAATGGGTGACAGGCCGATAAAATAATCAGCCAGCCCGCTTAATGGTTGCCCGGAGAATGCCCAGAAAATTCCGGTTGAGACTAAAAAGGTTGCAACGATAAGGAGCGAAAACTTCCATTGTCCTCTCTTTACCAGCAGAGCAATTGAAAGAACAGATATTGCTACACATGCTACGAGCGTCGAACCTTTAATCAGTGGTAATAAACCAAACGGTGAAAATAAGGCAATGATAAGCGAATATTCACCCAGAACCGCTGTCTTTCTGGTATCAAAAGCCGTTCCCCAACGATAAACCTGAATGCCCACCAGCATGGGATAGAAGAAAAACAGTGCATCACGGCCATATATTAATGCGCTCAAAACAGCCAGGAGTGCAATTTTTAACGGCCATCCGCTTACTTTAAAGTTAAGCCAGGCAGCTACAGCAAAGGCAATAGCGAGGTAGAGCGCTCCCCATACCATCAAATGGTCGGTGGCTGGATGATAACTTTGTGTATAAATTGAAGCATAGGGACCGAATGTGAAAATAATGTCTTTGCCAATAGACATCCCGTGTGCCAGTGCTTCATTCATCCCATAAGACCAGGAGGGATCGAGACCTTCCCACGGCATCCTTGGCGACAGAGGAACAAAAACAGCAATCGATACCAGTAATAGCGCCAATAAAAACAATGTGTCTTTTATAGCATTGTGATTATTCAAGTTAGAGCTCCTTCCTGAAGCCATATTCGCTTTCAATCCTGACATTAAATATCCAGCCTTTTAAATACGAAATGTGGCAAATTGCGAATAACCATCATGATTACTGACCAAATTTTTGGCGTGTATACAACACGTTGCCCGCTTTCAATGCCACGTACAACCTCCGCGGCCACGCGATCAACGGGGGCGAGTTTGGCACCGGATTGTTTGAGATGTGCGGTCATTGGTGTATCGGTTGGTCCTGGTTTAATTAAAACCACCTTTACATTCGTATTTGCAAAGCGGTGTTGTAAACCTTGTACATAGCCTGCAACCAACCCTTTTGCGGCACCGTAGGTATAGTTAGATTTCCTGCCTCTGTCACCCGCAACTGAACCGATAATCGCGAGCGTTCCACTATTGGCCTTTTGCATCTGCATGGCAAACGCCTCGGCAAACAGTACCGGCGAGATACCATTGACATCCAGAGCTTCCCGACACAGGACGAGATCATTCTGACATGCTTCCTGGTCAGGCAGGGAGCCGTGCGCAATAAGTGCCACATCAACATTGCCTGACTGGTAGATGTGATGAATCAGCTCTTGAATTTGGCCCGCATCGAGAAAATCCACCTGAAGGTTGGTAATTACTGCATCCGGGGTACGCACCTTGAGATCTGAAGCAATACGTTCGGCTTTTTCCTGATTCCTGCTGACCAAAACAATCTCTGATGGGTTCTCTTTCGCCCACAGTCGTGCGCATTGTTCAGCAATCGCAGAAGTAGCACCAATGATGGCGATTTTTTTCTTAAGCTTCATTCAACTTCCCATTAGGCGGCGTGATAGGCCAGAGCTGATGCCCGGGTCTCGGTATTGGATAAATTCAGCCAGGCGTGGATAGCCCGCTTCGAACAATTCTTTCGGCATGCGTGCATCTTTGGCGAGATAGATACGGCCTTTCGCTTCACGCACGATGGCATCCAGTCGCTCGAACAGTTTGTGCGTGCGATCTCCATGGTTTGGGAAATCCAACGCCAGTGTGACCCCCGGCTGTGGAAAACTCAGCATACCAAGGGGCTGCCGGTTACCAAAAGTTTTGAGTACTGCGAGGAAGGAACCATCTCCAGAGCGTGCTATCTCTTTCAACATCGCCTGAACTGCATCTTGCCCCACTTCGCGTGGTACTACACTCTGGTACTGATAGAAACCTTTGGGACCGTACATCCGGTTCCAGTGCAGCACATTATCGAGGGGATAGAAAAAGGGCTCGTAATGAGCGATTTCCCTTTTTGCCTGCCACTTTTTGAGGTGGTAGTAGGTCATGTTGAAGGGACGAAGTGTCAGGCGGTTAACCATTGAGACCGGGGGCACGATGGGCATCGTGAGTTTGCCAGCCTTTGGTGCCTTCCGATCCTTTATATCAGCCGGATTTCCGCGCATGAACAAACCACGGCCGCCGCCTTTTGAGATACAGTCGATCCACGAAACGGTATGCTCCCACTGGGCTTCTGACGTGTCCGACAGTCGGAAAAACTCATCAAGGTTGTCAAAGGCAATGGTCTCGGTATCAACCCACGGACCCGCAACGGGACGAAGCTGTATTTCGGCTGAAGCGATCACGCCAGTCAGACCAACGCCACCCACCGTGGCGGAAAACCATTCAGGATGCTGGTCTGGGCCACATTCGATCGTTTCGCCATTGGTCCGGATCAGGGTCAGACTTTTAATGTGATCCCCGAATGAACCCACAACATGATGGTTTTTACCATGTACATCATTGGCGATGGCTCCGCCAACGGTGACCAACTGAGTCCCTGGCGTAACGGGCAGAATCCAGCCACGCGGAATCATCAGCCTCTGAATGTCCTGGAGCAAGACTCCAGCTTCGCATACCAAACGCCCTGTACTTTCATCAAAGGCGATAAAGTGGTCAAGTCCGGTTGTTATCCAGATCTCACCCTGCGGATTTAGGCATACATCGCCATAGCTGCGTCCCATGCCATGAGCCAGACCGGGAGTGGTGAGAGAAGCCTGTATCTGACCACGGTCACTCAATGCCACCACGTTGTGCTCTTCACGAGACAGGCGGCCCCATGAGTTTATCGTTACCATGAAACCCCCACTGTGCCGGCAACCAAAATAGCGGCAAATATAATACCCGCGCTGAGACTGGCACGATCTTTCACTGCAAAGACCAGTGGGTCATCGTGCATTTTGCCTCGATGGGCTTGCATCCACATCCAGCTTACCCAAAACAACATGACAGGTACGGCTCCCCAAATCAGTTCAGGTGCGGCGTACAATTTCAGCACAGCATCGCTGTTCAGATATAGCGCGAGTACCAAAACAGATGAGTAACCAGCCACAATCCCCATAGTCTGAATCAAAGGTGCATCGGCGGTATGATATCCACGGCCATGAATTTTCTCTTTTCCGCTGAGCAGTTGAAGTTCCAATTCTGCATAACGTTTAACGAATGCGAGAGAAAGGAATAGAAATACCGAAAAAGCCAACAGCCAGAATGAGAGATCGTGACCAACAGCCGCCGCACCAGAAACAATTCGCAAGGTATACAGCATTGCCAGAGTGAGGCAATCAACCAACATCAGTCGTTTGAGTAGCCATGAGTAGGCGCAGGTCAGGGCGAAATAGAACAGCAGCCAGAATAAAAAGTGTTTCCCTACTAACCCGGCTATGGCCAGACTGATGATTAGTAGCAGTGGCGCAAGCAATACGCCTATCCAGGCGGGTATCAGGCCTGACGCAAACGGTCGGTTTCGTTTTCGGGGATGCAGGCGGTCGCTGTCAAGATCGAGTAAATCGTTGGCGATATACACTGATGAAGCGCAAAGGCTAAACGCAATGAATGCCAACAGCAGAGAAAGCCATGCCTCTCCATTGCTCACATCATGTGCCGCAAACAATGGTACTAAAAGGAGAAGGTTTTTTAGCCATTGGTGAATTCGTAGCATCCGACGCCATGCGGAAAAGCCGATTTCTCGTTTAGGAAATACGCGTTCAATCGTTGCAATATCCTGGGCCTTTTTCACCAGGTCGTTTGACCCATTAACAACGATGGCTTTATGCGCTTGCGACCATACCGGTAAATCCGTCGAGGAATTTCCAGCGTAATCATAGCCATGTTGTTGGAAGCGTTGCACTAAAGCAGCTGCTTTGTGTTCCCCGGCAATATTCGACACCCCATCGCTGGCAATAACTTCGTCGAAAATACCTAAGTGTTCCGCAATACGGTCTGCAATCGATTTATCAGATGCCGTACACAAAACCAGATATCGGCCCTCTTCACGCTGTTGCTTGAGCCATTCAAGTAACTCTTCGTTGTATGGGAGAGTCTTAGGAGTAAATTCAGCTCGTGAAGCAAGGTGCTGTTTTAGACAAGCCTTACCCTTTAATAGAAGGAATGGAATGCGGAGCGTTTCAAACGGGCTATCCCTAAACACCCTTAATGCAGATTCGTGCAGCATGTCGGAATGGATTAACGTACCATCCAAATCCACTACAAGTGGTTTCCCAATCAAAACAACTCTCCCAGCGATAAATTTTAAGAAGGCGAGTGACCTTATAAACTCTTCATTCTAAAACAATGGGGAGGGGAACGTCATCATTTATGCATGCTTCGATGGCTGAGTTAAATCAATAATCGGTACTCTTTTTTACGTGTTTATTAAGCGGTATTAGAGGTAGACATCACCGTCTCCCCGAAAAAATTAAGCTACAAAAGACCGCTGAGATAAGGTTGTGCGCATTTCGGATTTCATTGCATGAGCGATAGATGGGTCTGAATAAAATTGATGATGTGACTGTCGCATGATGCTGACTTAAATCAAATTTATACCGGGTTGTAGGGTGTACCTATTTATTGTTATCACCACTTACAGCGTTTAAAACGAGGCATCTCAGGGGATAGTCTGTTGATTTAACATATACGCCCGCATAAGGCTGATTTGATGCTGTAACATCAATCACCCGAAATGTATGGGATGGCCTTTCAACTCTGCCTCTCGTAGTAATGTTGTTTTTTCCGGGTAGATGATGATGCCGCAGACAAGTGCAGAGCGTTGCAGTTTTTCAAGAGAGAAGGGAATGCGTTCATCGTTTCCCATTTTGTGCAGCTTGCTTGAGTAAATTTCACTGGTAGCGATGGTCTCACCATTACTGGCCTTCGGGACAAAACAAAAAAGCCCGCAGAGCTTGCGCTTTGCGGGCTTTCAGGACTTCGTCAGATGACTCTGGTAATCACTGACGGAGAATTTTGGTGGAGCTGGCGGGAGTTGAACCCGCGTCCGAAATTACTACGCCGTCGGCACTACATGCTTAGTCCAATCTTTACATTCGCCTGTCAGCTGCGGATGGACACGCCACTAACAAACTAGCCTGATTGGATTTAACGTTTCAACCCCAGGCAGAGCGTCCACGCGATCTCTTTTGGGTTTGACCTCTCTTGATCCCCGTCCTAAGAGCGGAGGCTAGGGAGAGAGGGAATCTTCAGTTTATTAAGCTGATTAAGCTGCGAACGCGAGTTCGCTAGCAGATTCGTTGTAATCGTCGTTTGCGATTATGTTTTTGCGGTTTTTTTACGAGGCCTACCGCACCTCGGCATGCACCTAAGGGTTCACAATCCCGTCGAATCCAGAATCAGCCCCAGGAACTAATGATTATAGCAAAAAATTCCGCTGATTCCATCCCTTAGCGGTTGGAATTTTTCATGATTCGCGCTTTATCCAGCTTCCACTCACGCTCTTTGATGTCATCGCGCTTATCATGTTCTTTCTTACCGCGTGCCACACCAATCTTCAGTTTGGCCCAGGCATTTTTCCAGTAAATCGACAGCGCGACCACGGTATAACCTTCACGATTGACGCGGCCATACAGCGAATCGAGTTCACGCTGCTTCAGCAGCAGTTTGCGGTTGCGGGTTGGGTCGCATACCACATGCGTTGAGGCCACAGCCAGCGGCTGAAAAGTTGCGCCAAACAGATAAGCTTCGCCATCGCGCAGCAAAATGTAGCTGTCGCTGATGTTGGCTTTGCCGGCGCGGAGAGATTTGACTTCCCATCCTTGTAACGACAATCCCGCTTCGAACTCTTCTTCAATGAAGTATTCATGGCGAGCGCGTTTATTGAGGGCAACAGTGGCTGAACCAGGTTTGTGGGCTTTTTTCTTTGTCATAGTGCGGCGTAGTCTACATCACTCAGTCTGTGGACGCATCCCCTGTCCTGCGGGGCGGTAAAAAACGGGTTATTTTAGCACAGCTGGCATACCCGTGAATTTTTGTTTGATAGCCGAAAATGATATTATTTAACGGTTTTGTGATGAACAGGAACCATTATGGCCCAGATTAGTCGTTCCGCGCTGGTCCCCTATAGCGCTGAACAGATGTACCAGCTCGTGAATGATGTGGATTCATATCCGGAATTTCTACCGGGCTGCACCGGCAGTCGGGTGCTGGATAACAGCGGAAACCAGATGACTGCTGCTGTTGATGTCTCCAAAGCAGGCATCAGTAAGACCTTCACGACGCGTAATACCTTAACCAGCAACCAAAGCATTCATATGCAGTTGGTCGATGGTCCCTTTCGTAAGCTGAGCGGCGGATGGCGATTTGTCTCGCTGGGCGATGATGCCTGTAAGGTCGAACTGAGCTTAGATTTTGAATTCACCAATATGTTGGTAGAAATGGCGTTTGGTCGCGTATTTAAAGAGCTGGCCAACAGTATGGTGCAGGCTTTTACCCAGCGCGCCAAAGAGGTTTATCGTGCCTGATATATCGGTTGAGGTGGTTTACGCGCTACCAGAAAAACAGTATCTGCGCACGGTGACGCTGGCAGAAGGGGCAACGGTTGAAGAGGCGATTAAGGCCTCGGGGCTGTTGTCATTGCGCAAAGATATCGATCTGAAAAGCAATAAAGTCGGCGTCTACAGTCGTCCGGTGAAGTTGGATGATCTGTTACAGGATGGTGATCGGGTAGAAATCTATCGTCCATTGATTGCCGATCCTAAAGAGATGCGACGCCAGCGGGCAGAACGAGCTGCTGAAAAGAAATAGCGAAATCGCAGAAGCAAAAAAGGCGCTCAGGCGCCTTTTTTGTTGCAACTCATCAGCCTTCACTACCCGTGAGACGTGGTTTGTTGTCGATGTTGGTCAACACGCCGTTGCTGTCAAATGTCAGCGTCAGAGTTTGCTGTCTTACGCGCTCATGACCCGGCTCTTCACGGAAGATGTAGTACCAGACATTGCTGCCAAAAGGATCGCGCATCATCGGTGTTCCGAGGGTATACGCCACCTGCTGCTGCGTCATGCCAGTGTGGATTTTAGCCACATCGTTGGCGACCAGATAATTCCCCTGATTGATATCCGGGCGGTACACAACACGCTCAAGAGTGGAACATCCGGCGGTCATCATCAACATTACCACTGCCGCGGCAGTCAGCATTTTACAGCGCATCTATACATTCCTTTTCTGGGGCCAAACGCCTTTTCATCAGGCTGTTTTTTTGCCATCAAATTCTGAACTCTGCCTGCGGCAGGCTTTATTACTCTGGCGACATAAGTTGCCGATGATAATAAACCTTTTCGCTATTTGAAACCTCTACAGAGCAAGCATATGACCACCGGGCCGGAAAAAAGTGCGGTATCAGGCTGCTAAAAGTTCTTTCGCGTTTGCCAGCGTGTTGCGTGTAACTTCACTACCGCCCAGCAAACGCGCCAGTTCTTGCAGACGTGCCCGTTTATCCAGCGGCTGCATGTGCGTTTCGGTCATCGCGCCATCAGTCTCTTTACTGACGAAGAAATGTTGGTGGCCGCAACCAGCCACTTGTGGCAGATGCGTTACACACATCACTTGGGTTGATTCACCCAATTGGCGCAACATCTGGCCGACAACCGCAGCGGTAGGGCCGCTAATGCCGACATCCACTTCGTCGAAAATCATCGCCGGGGTTTCCATTTTCTGCGCGGTGATGACCTGAATAGCCAGCGCGATACGTGACAGTTCGCCCCCTGAGGCCACTTTACCCAGCGGTTGCAACGGTTGTCCTGGGTTAGTTGTGACGCGAAAATCGATCCGGCTGGCGCCCTCGGCGGTCAGTTGATCCGGGTTAAACTCCAGAACAATGGCGAATTCACCGTGTGGCATCGCCAGCGTACGCATACTTTGGGTAATTAAATGCGTCAGCTCGCGGGCTGCCCCTTCACGTTGCTGATGCAGCATTTCGGCACTTGCCAGGGCTGCCTGATGATGAGCGCCAACGGCAGCCTGCAACGTTTCCTGATCGCTTTCCTGCTGCGAGAGTTGCTCTGATTCATCCAACAGTTGTTGATAGAGTACAGGCAGCGCTTCGGGTGTAACGTGGTGCTTGCGTGCCAAAGCAATCTGCCGGGACAGGCGTTGTTCCAGTTCGTGCAGGCGATTGGGGTCGAGATCCAGACGATCGCAATAGTGGCGCAGTTCATCACTGGCTTCACTCAATTGAATCGCGGCTTCTTCGAGCAGGTTAAACACACCGCTGACTTTATCATCCAGGCTGACCAACTCGCTCAACATCTGGCGTGCGCTATAAAGCAGGCTTTGCATGTTGGTGTCGTCGCTGTCGGCCAAAATTTGCAAGGCCTGTTGGCTGGTGGAAAGCAACTGCCCGCTGTTAGCCAGACGTTTATATTCTTCATCAATTTGCTCGAACTCGCCGGGCTGAGGCGCAAATTCATTGAGTTCTTTCAACTGGTACTGCAACAGTTCGCGCCGTGCTTCACGTTCCTGTGACAACTGTTGATGTTGAGCCAGGGCGCGGCAACTCTGGTGCCAGTGCTGATAATGGACACGCATCTGAGTCAGCGCATCGTCGTGGGCAGCGTAGGCATCAAGCAGATGCTTTTGGTGCTCGGGTTTGAGCAGCAACTGGTGAGCATGCTGGCCATGAATCTGGATGAGAAGTTGGCCGAGTTCGCGCAGTTGAGAGAGAGGAACCGACGTGCCGTTAATAAAACCACGAGAACGGCCATCGGCACTGATCACACGGCGTAATAAACATTCGTTGCCATCGTCCAGCTGGTTTTCTGCCAGCCAGCGTTGGGCCGAAGGGGAGGCTTTCAGTTGAAAGCGCGCGCAAATATCTGCGCGACTCGCCCCCTGGCGTACCATATCTGCTTCAGCACGGCCACCAAGGCACAGACCAAGTGCATCAATAGCGATAGATTTTCCTGCGCCGGTTTCACCGGTGATCGCCGTCATGCCACGATGAAAATCGATTTCCAGTTCACGAACGATAGCAAAATTACTGATGGTCAGTTGTGCCAGCATACATTCACCTGTATAGAAAAACAGATATGGTTTTTCATACAGTATAAACTGGTTTTTTATCCAGTAAAGTGGTGATGGGTGATTTTCAGAACAATTTTTTTGACCAGCCGAGTTTTGAGCTTAATGTGTTGAAGTAATTATAATTTTTTGGGTGGATTAGATTGAGGTGATTGGCACTGCGCCGAATCAATACGTCCTCCCCTTCCTGAATCGGTAGCGCAATTTGGCTGTCGCAACTGATCTCCAGGTCGCTGCGTAAGGAAGAGAAACGCAGGCGGATGGTGCTACTGCTGTTGATCACTAAAGGACGTGCCGACAAGGTATGTGGAAACATTGGCACCAGGACAATCGCTTCCAGCGAAGGCGTAAGAATCGGGCCGCCAGCGGAGAGCGAATAGGCTGTTGAACCCGTGGGGGTTGAAATGATCAGGCCATCGGAACGTTGTGAAAAGGCAAATACTTCATCGATATAAACTTCAAATTCGATCATATGTGCCACTTTTCCCGGATGCAGCACCACTTCGTTGATGGCACTGCCAATACGCGGGGAGCAATCTTCTTTGCATACCTGCGCCTCCAGTAAAAAACGACTCTCGATGAAATAGTCACCTTCCAGGACATCGTCCAACTGCTGTTGCGCGTTGTCAGGATCAAGGTCGGTCAAAAAACCAAGATTTCCGCGGTTAATGCCAATCACTTTGATGTCATAACGCGCCAGCACGCGTGCAGCGCCAAGCATATTACCATCGCCACCGACAACAACGGCCAGATCGGCGCGTTGGCCAATTTCCGCCAGTGAACCGGTCTGTACATCTTTTAGCGAAAGTTCGCGTGCAATTTGCTGCTCGACAATCACCTCATAGCCTTTTGCTGTCAGCCAGCGCCAGAGCATTTCATGGGTGGTTAACGCAGTAGGATGACGCGGATGGCCAACAATCCCAATGCAGTTAAAGTGTTTATTCATTTGAGCTGGTGTTCCTCATAAGCCAAAACGGCCAGGCAATGTGATGGGTTCCCTTGAAACCGTCAAACTGATCCCCATAATAAGCGAACAGCGAGATGAATGTGCAAAACGCGGAGAAATTCATGAGTAGTAAAGAACAGAACACCCCAAACGAGCAAGTCTCAGACGAAATTCAACAGGATCAACAGCACTTGGACGCAGAGACAGCAACTGAGGTGGATCCGCGTGATGAACGTATCGCGCAACTGGAGGCTGAATTGGCCCAGTCGCAGTCTGGCGTGCGTGATGCGCAACTGCGTGCGCAGGCGGAGATTGAAAATATCCGTCGTCGTACTGAAATGGATGTGGAAAAAGCGCACAAATTTGCGCTGGAAAAATTTGCCAACGAGCTGCTGCCGGTAATTGATAGCCTGGAGCGTGCGCTGGAAGTGGCAGACAAAGAGAATTCTGAGCTGGCATCAATGATTGAAGGCATCGAACTGACGCTGAAATCACTGCTGGGTGCGGTGCGTAAATTTGGTGTCGAAGTGGTAGGTGAAACCAACGTACCCTTCAACCCTGATGTACATCAGGCGATGTCGATGATGGAATCTGAAGAGGTTGCACCGAATCACGTCATGATGGTGATGCAGCGAGGCTACACCCTGAACGGTCGCCTGCTGCGCCCGGCAATGGTTGCTGTGGCAAAAGCGAAAAGCTGATTTCTCGCACAATAGTTAACGGCCGCCTGACGCGGCCGTTTTTGTTTTACGGTAACACTGGTGTCCAGTCGATGGGTGTTTGTCCTGCCTGGCTGAGCAATGCATTGGCTTGTGAAAAATGCTTGCTGCCGAAAAAACCGCGATGCGCGGAGAGTGGCGAGGGATGCGGTGCTTTCAACACATGATGGCGCTGACGATCGATGATGCTTCCTTTCTTCTGCGCATGTGACCCCCACAGAAGAAAAATCACCCCTTCACGATGCTGATTGATAGCGCTAATGACATTGTCGGTAAAGGTCTCCCAACCAAAGCGGGCATGGGAGTGCGCCTGACCCGCCTGCACCGTTAGCACGGTATTTAATAACATCACCCCTTGTTTTGCCCAGCTTTCCAGAAAGCCGTGCTGTGGGCGTATAAAGCCGGGAATATCCTGTTCCAGCTCTTTGTACATGTTCAACAACGAAGGGGGAATGGCGACGCCGGGCAGCACTGAAAAAGCCAGTCCGTGCGCCTGATTAGGGCCGTGGTAAGGATCCTGGCCCAAAATCACGACTTTAACATCACCCAATTCGGTCAGTCGAAAGGCGTTAAAGACATCTTTTTGCGGCGGATAAACAGTGACGCCCGCAGCACGCTCGTTGGCGACCGCTGTCAGCGTCTCAACAAAATAAGGTTTCTGTTTCTCTTCAGCCAGCACATCGTGCCAGGTCAGCTTCTCGCTCATTATTGACTCCCTGCCAAAAAAATTGCGCTTAGCTTAACGCGTCCTGGCAGGGAGCAGAAGGTTAAAAAAATTTGATAATTTACAAAAAAAATTTAAATGAGAAAATTATTTCAAATCAATTTATTAGGTGTCGAGGCCGAGAATCTGGCTGGATGAAATTGATGCAGGTCAAAACGGCTGGATTGTTGCAGTGCTATACCTGAGCATCACAAAATTTCGATAACCACGCTGTTCGCCTGCGGCAGCGCCAGGCTCAGGAGGCCATCTATGATTACCGGTATTCAAATTACTAAAACCAATAACCCGCAACTGCTGAACTCTTTCTGGTTGCTGGATGATGAAAAATCCGAAGCGCGCTGCCTGTGTGCTAAAGGTGATTTTTCAGAAGATCAGGTTGTTGCTATCAGCGATTTGGGTGAAATCGCTTACCGCGAAATTCCGCTGGAGCAAAAACCGGTGGTGCGTATTGAAGGTGGTCAGCATCTGAACGTTAACGTCCTGCGCCGTGAAACTCTGGAAGATGCCGTGAAACATCCGGAGAATTACCCGCAGCTGACCATTCGCGTATCAGGCTATGCGGTGCGTTTTAATGCCCTGACACCAGAACAACAACGTGATGTGATCACCCGTACTTTCACCGAAAGCCTGTAATTCGGCTTTTTGTACCACTGACGAAAAGACACACAGTAATAAAGGCCGTGCTGGTGCATACCGGTGCGGCCTTTTCATTTTGGTCAGCGAGTCAGATGGCTTACTTCATCGAGCCTGAGTAAAGAAGTAGAGTGAAGTGTCTGTTTTGGGCAGTCAAAAATAAAAAAACCGCCTCAAATGAGGCGGCATTTTCGTCAGGGTGCTGATTTATTCCGCACTCTGTCCCGATGTCCCGGAGCCGCTCGGTTTGCGGCGTTTACCGATATTTTTAGTATCGCGGTGACGTTTCTTCACACGCGGTTTTTCGGCTTCTTTCTCTTTCTGCTCCTGACGCTTCGCAAGCACTTTTTTCGACGGTTTACCGGTGACTTTTGCGCTTGGTGCACGCGATTCTGGGCGCAGCTCATCGATGGTACGAGGTTTCAACGGCTCATTAATATAGCGGCTGATCTTACCCAGCAACACATGGTCATGCGCTTCAACCAGTGACAGCGCGGTTCCTTTGCGTCCGGCGCGTGCGGTGCGTCCGATACGGTGCAGATAGGTATCCGCAGTGCGCGGCATGTCGTAGTTGAAGACATGGCTGACGTCTTCGATATCAATGCCGCGTGCAGCAACGTCGGTCGCTACCAGCACGTTAACGCGACCATCATTCAGACGCTTCAGCGCTTCGTTACGCTTAGCCTGCACCATTTCGCCTTCGAGATAGCTACAGCGAATGCCAGCTTCATGCAGCCAGGTCACCAGTTCATGCAGGCGTTCACGCTTACGTACAAACACAATCGAGCGCGTCACTTCCGGCTGCTTCAGCAGGTGCACCAGCAATTTGGTTTTATGCTCAACATCGTCGGCACGGTAATACCATTGCTGAATTTTCTTACGCTCACGCTGGCTGGGATCGGCATCTACCGATACCGGATCGTTCAGCAGACGCTCGGCAAAATCTTTAATGCTGTCGCCTTCCAGCGTGGCGGAGAACAGCATCGTCTGTTTACGCCAGCGGGTTTCACCCGCGATAGTTTCAATATCCTGGGCAAAGCCCATGTCCAGCATGCGATCAGCTTCATCCAGGATCAGGGTTTCTACTGCACGGCAATCAAAGTTCTCTTCTTTGATGTATTGCAGCAGACGACCAGTGGTCGCGACTACGATGTCCTGATTTTCGCTGAATACCTCAGCGTGGTTCATATAGGCAACGCCGCCGGTGATGGTGGCGATATCCAGATGCGTGTGTTTCGCTAACTCACGCGCGTGGTCGGCAACCTGCATCGCCAGTTCACGCGTGGGCGTTAAAATTAAAATGCGCGGCGGGCCTGATTTTTTACGTGGAAAATCGATCAGGTGCTGCATAGCCGGCAGCAGATAGGCTGCGGTTTTCCCCGTTCCGGTCGGTGCTGAACCCAGTACGTCACGGCCCTCCAGAGCGGCAGGGATGGCCTCAGCCTGGATGGCTGTTGGGCGCGTGAAGCCTTTTTCCTGCAGGGCATCCAGCAGGCTTTCGTCGAGTTCGAGTTCGGAGAATGTGGTTACGGTCATGGTCTACCTCAGTTTGGGGCGCTGATTATAGACAGAACAAACATAATCTTCATCTGTTTGTGTGCCAACTCGCCATGCCAGGAGATGTTTTCCCTGCTCTGTCACGTTACACTGAAGCTCTGCCATTGGGCAGGATTTGTTGAGTGGTTGCAGAGAATGACAGAAACGACGCCGCATCCGCGGCCTCAGTTACAAAAAAATGGTTTTACGTTTAAGCGATTTTTTATTGCCCACGATCGCTGTGCAATGAAAGTTGGCACCGACGGTATTTTGTTAGGCGCATGGGCACCGGTGGCGGGTGTGCGACGCGTGCTGGATATTGGTAGCGGTAGCGGCCTGATAGCCTTAATGATTGCTCAGCGAACGCCGGATGACGTGCAGATAGATGCGGTTGAGCTGGATGCTGATGCGGCCCAGCAGGCGCAGGAGAATGTGCAGGCCTCACCCTGGCCATCGCGGGTAACAATCCATCAGGCAGATATCGTGCAATGGGCCGATGCTTGTGAACAACGCTATTCCCTGATCGTCAGCAACCCACCTTATTTTGCTCCCGGTGTGGCCTGTGCCACGCCGCAGCGTGCGACCGCGCGTTCGACCGACACCCTGGATCATCATACTTTGTTGCGCTGTGCCGCCCAGTTAATAGAAGAAGAAGGCTTCTTTTGCGTAGTGCTGCCAGAATCACTGGGCCAAAGTATGATTGAACAGGCGCAGCAAGATGGCTGGCATCTGCGTTTTCGTTATGACGTTGCCGAGTATGCTCAGCGCCCGCCTCATCGTGTGCTATTGGGCTTTTCCCCCTGCATGGGAGAACAACTGATAGAGCGGTTGGCGATACGCGATGAAAACACCCAATACTCGGAAGACTGGTGCAGCCTGACGCGTGATTTCTACCTGTTCATGTAGTGGGGTGGAGCCAGTACCGTCGGAACCGCATTCGGCAGCAAATCCGGATAGTCCGGCGTATAGTGCAGACCTCGACTCTCTTTACGTTCCAGCGCACATCGCACCATCAATTCAGCAACCTGCACCAGATTACGTAACTCCAGCAGGTTGTTGGACAGGCGAAAATTCGCGTAGTACTCGTCTATCTCCTGTTGGAGTAAGTTGATACGACGTAATGCGCGCTCCAGCCGTTTGGTGGTGCGCACAATGCCCATGTAATCCCACATAAACAGCCGCAACTCGTGCCAGTTATGTTGAATCACCACGCGCTCATCGGCGTCATCCACGCGGCTTTCATCCCAGGCAGGCAGGTGATTAACCTGTTCTATACCGGGTAGCCGACGGATCACATCTTCGGCGGCTGACCAGCCATAGACCAGGCATTCCAGCAACGAATTCGAAGCCATGCGATTGGCACCATGCAGGCCGGTATAGCTCACCTCACCAATCGCATACAGGCCATCGACATCAGTACGCCCCTGCTGATCAACCATCACTCCGCCGCAGGTATAGTGAGCCGCCGGAACGATCGGGATCGGCTCTTTGGTCAAATCGAGGCCGAAAGTCAGCAATTTTTCATAGATCATCGGGAAATGCGCGCGAATGAAACTGGCCGGCTGATGGCTGATGTCGAGATACATACAGTCCACGCCAAGACGTTTCATCTCATGGTCAATGGCTCGCGCTACGATATCGCGCGGTGCCAGTTCGGCACGGGGATCAAAGTCAGGCATAAAGCGCGTGCCATCCGGGCGCAGTAGCCATGCCCCTTCGCCTCGTAATGCTTCAGTTAACAGGAAATTTTGAGCCTGTGGATGGAACAGACAGGTGGGGTGGAATTGATTGAATTCCAGATTCGCTACCCGACAACCCGCACGCCAGGCCATAGCAATGCCATCGCCGGATGCGACATCCGGGTTGGTGGTGTATTGATACACTTTGGCGGCCCCGCCGGTTGCGAGGATCACCGCGCGCGCCCGGCAGGTTTCAACCTGCTCACGGTTACGGTTCCAGATCCAGGCCCCGACAACCCGACGTGGTCCGGGTACGCCGATTTTATCGGAAAGAATCAGGTCAACAGCATTGGTACGTTCAAGAATGCGGATGTTGGGATGACTGAGGGCCTGGCTAACCAGCGTGGTTTCCACCGCGCGACCGGTGGCGTCAGCGCTGTGCAAAATGCGCCGATGGCTGTGGCCTCCTTCGCGAGTCAGGTGGTAGCGAGCTTCACCATCAGCTTGCGGTTCTTTGTCGAACGCCACGCCATTATCAATCAACCATTGCACGCAGTCGCGTGCGTTACTGGCGATAAAATTGACGGTAGCACGATCGCATAACCCCGCTCCGGCAATCAGCGTATCCTCCACATGCGATTCAATGCTGTCGGTTTCATCGAACACCGCTGCGATGCCGCCTTGTGCGTAGAGCGTTGAACCTTCATTCACCTGCGCTTTACTCAGGACCGTAACCTGATAATGCGGCGCCAGGCGCAGCGCCAGTGACAGGCCAGCAGCGCCGCTGCCGACGATAAGTACGTCGCACTGATAATCGGATTGGGAAGTCATGATGTTTAATTTACTAAACAAAAGGTGTTCAGAGCATAAGCCCGGATGCCAACTCTGTGAAGTATTTTAAACAGGTTTTGTCGAGGAATTCGGCGTTTCCCGGCGATAATTGCGCGATTTCAGTAAGTTATGTCTGAAAATAACCTTTACGTGTTTTTTATACCAAACTTACTGAAAATTCAGGTAATAAAGATGAAAATCGTGGCGTCATAGGTTACTCTGCCAGCGATTATCGGTGCCGGATATGAGGCTGCCAGCGCGGCAAATCGCTACACTGAAAGACAATCAACAACAACAGCGTCTGGGTTCCGATACGGAAAATTTTCAGGTCGTGGTGAACTTCATGCCAGAATATGACTCTAAGCGCATGCTTGCTCAGAACAATGAGATGTGCTGGCAGTTCATTTACGCATAAAAAAAGAGTTTGGGGAGACATTACCTCGGATGAGCGAGCAGTTAACGGATCAGGTTCTCGTTGAACGGGTTCAGAAGGGAGATCAAAAGTCATTTAACTTACTGGTGATTCGATACCAGCATAAAGTGGCGAGCCTGGTTTCACGTTATGTCCCATCGGGCGATGTGCCGGATGTGGTACAGGAGTCTTTTATCAAAGCGTATCGCGCACTGGAATCATTCCGTGGCGACAGCGCGTTTTACACATGGCTGTACCGTATTGCGGTGAACACAGCAAAAAATTATCTGGTGGCTCAGGGGCGCCGTCCGCCGTCGAGTGATGTTGACGCAATTGATGCGGAAAACTTCGAAAGTGCGGGTGCATTAAAAGAAATTTCGAACCCTGAGAACTTAATGTTGTCTGACGAACTGAAACAAATTGTTTTTCGTACCATTGAGGCGCTTCCTGAGGATCTTCGTATGGCAATCACCCTCAGAGAACTGGATGGGTTAAGCTACGAAGAGATTGCCGCCATCATGGATTGCCCGGTCGGTACAGTACGTTCTCGTATCTTCCGTGCGCGAGAGGCTATTGATAACAAAGTTCAACCGCTTATCCAACGTCAGTGATAACGGCTACTGGAAGGGTACCAAAGCATGCAGAAAGAAAAACTTTCCGCTTTAATGGATGGTGAAACTTTAGATAACGAGCTACTGGCGTCGTTATCAAGGGATGTGAATCTGCAAAAAAGCTGGGAAAGCTACCATCTAATCCGCGACACCCTGCGGGGCGATGTGGGTGAAGTGCTGCATTTTGATATCTCCGCGCGCGTGGCGGCAGCCATCGAAAATGAACCGGTGCGTAAAGTGACTTCGCTGATTCCGGAAGCACAACCCGAACCGGTGCGCTGGAAGAAAATGCCGTTCTGGCGTAAGTCCGGTTCCTGGACTGCGCAACTGGCGCAGGTTGGCGTAGCAGCCTGTGTATCGTTGGCGGTGATTGTCGGTGTTCAGCACTACAATCAGCCTGCGGGTAGCAACGCAACCGAATCGTCTGATTCGCCAGTGTTTAATACGCTGCCGATGATGGGCAAGGCTTCACCGGTTAGTCTGGGTGTGCCGTCTGATGCGTTTGATACCAACAGTTCAAACCAGCAGGTGCAGGAACAGCGTCGTCGTATCAACGCGATGCTGCAAGATTATGAGCTGCAACGTCGTCTGCATGCCGATCAGGTTCAGTTTGAGAAAAACGATCCGCAACAGGCGCAAGCGAATGTTCCCGGTAATCAGTCGTTAGGAATTCAGCAGCAGTAATGAAGCAGCTTTGGTGTGCCGTTAGCCTGCTGGCAGGCAGCCTGCTTTATACATCTACCGCCCCGGCGCAGACTTCTGCGTCCGGGGCGTTGTTACAGCAGATGGAGCAAGCAAGCCAGTCCCTCAATTATGAATTCGCTTACATCAATGTCTCCCGGCTTGGCATTGAGTCCTTGCGTTATCGCCATGCGGTTATCGACAATCGTATCTTTGCTCAATTGTTGCAGATGGACGGGCCACGTCGTGAGGTGATTCAGCGTGGTAACGATATCAGCTACTTTGAACCCGGCCTTGATCCGTTCTCCTTGCCCGGCAACCATATTGTGGATGCCCTGCCACCGTTGATGTTTGCCGACTTCTCACGCCTGAGCGATGCCTACGATTTCATTCCCGTTGGTCGGTCACGCATCGCTGATCAGTTGTGTGAGGTGGTGCGCATCGTCTCACGCGACGGTTCGCGCTACAGCTATGTGGTGTGGCTGGATGTTGATACCAAGCTGCCGTTACGCATTGACCTGCTGGATCGTGATGGTGAAACGCTGGAACAGTTCCGGGTTATCAGTTTTGCCGTTGATGAAGGTGTGCGCAATCTGATGCAGGGGCTGGAGAAAGCAAATCTGCCGCCAACATTATCATTACCGGCGGGCGATAAAGTGCAGCTCAACTGGCAGCCAACATGGCTTCCGGCAGGGATGACCCTCATCTCTCAGAGTCGCCGAGATATCCCGGCGCTGAATAAAACCGTTGAATCCCGTCTCTACAGCGATGGCCTGTTTAGTTTTGCGATTAACATTACTCCCGCAGATAAAAACAGCGTGGCGCAGACATTGCGCACTGGGCGTCGTACGGTGCAGACTGAAGTGCGCAATAATAACGAGATTACCGTGGTGGGTGAGATTCCACCGACCACAGCAAAACGTATTGCGGACAGCATTGATTCGGGATCAGCAAAATGATGAGAGAATGGGCCACTGTGGTGGCGTGGAAAGAGGGTATCGCGACGCTACATACCGAAGCGAAAACCTCCTGCAACAGTTGCTCGGCGCGTAAAGGTTGCGGCAGCCATATGCTGAATAAGCTGGGGCCGAAAAATGCGCATGTGATGGAGATCGCCAGCCCCGAACCGTTGCAGCCAGGTCAGCGTATCGAATTGGGGATTCGCGAAAGCAGTTTGTTAGGCTCAGCACTGCTGGTTTATATGACGCCGCTGTTTGGCCTGTTTTTGGTCGCAGGTCTGTTTCAGATGCTGTTCCATAGCGATCTGGCTTCCGCCTGTGGCGCGCTGTTGGGTGGAGTGGGTGGCTTTATTGTGGCAAAAGGCGTTTCATCGGTGTTTGGTGAGCGTGAGGCTTTTCAGCCGGTAATCCTCAATATTGCTTTGCCTCCTGATGCCATGCGGGTTGAAACTGAAGTTTGATACTTGCCGGGCCGCGTCGAACGCGGCCTTTTTCACGGCGTTTAGCCGCTGAAATCTGTTGCGATTCCCCGCAGTTCCATTCTTTAACGCAAGGCGTTAACAGTGTAATATGCGTCGTCATTAATGAGGCTGACAGGTTTCCAGGTAAAACTCCATTTCCTGAATATGTCTGTGCTCAAGTATTCAACTGATATTCTACGTGAAGATGTTCATATAAATGAAGCACATACGAAATTTCTCCATCATCGCTCATATCGACCACGGCAAATCGACGCTGTCAGACCGTTTGATTCAAATTTGTGGTGGCCTGAGCGATCGTGAGATGGCGGCGCAGGTTCTGGATTCAATGGATCTGGAGCGTGAACGCGGCATTACCATTAAGGCGCAGAGTGTAACGCTCGATTACAAAGCGCTGAACGGTGAAACTTACCAGCTCAATTTTATCGATACTCCCGGACACGTTGACTTCTCTTATGAAGTATCCCGCTCTCTGGCGGCCTGTGAAGGGGCGTTACTGGTGGTCGATGCAGGCCAGGGCGTAGAAGCACAGACGCTGGCGAACTGCTATACCGCCATGGAAATGGATCTGGAAGTGGTACCGGTATTGAACAAGATCGACCTGCCTGCGGCCGACCCGGAGCGCGTGGCGGAAGAGATTGAAGATATCGTCGGTATTGATGCGACTGACGCCGTACGCTGTTCAGCGAAGACCGGCGTGGGTGTTCCGGATGTGCTGGAACGCCTGGTGCGCGATATTCCGCCGCCGGAAGGCGATCCAGAAGGCCCATTGCAGGCGCTGATTATCGACTCATGGTTCGATAACTATCTTGGCGTTGTGTCACTGATTCGTATTAAGAACGGCACCCTGCGTAAAGGCGATAAAGTTAAAGTGATCAGCACCGGTCAGGTGTATAACGCCGATCGTCTGGGGATTTTCACCCCGAAACAGGTTGATCGTACCGAGCTGAAATGTGGCGAGGTAGGTTGGCTGGTTTGTGCAATCAAAGACATCCTCGGCGCACCGGTGGGCGATACCCTGACGCTGCAACGTAACCCGGCGGATAAAGCGCTGCCAGGCTTTAAAAAAGTGAAGCCGCAGGTCTATGCCGGTCTGTTCCCGGTCAGCTCTGATGATTATGAAGCTTTCCGCGATGCGCTGGGCAAACTGAGCCTGAACGATGCGTCACTGTTCTATGAGCCAGAAAGCTCCACGGCGTTGGGCTTTGGCTTCCGCTGTGGCTTCCTTGGCCTGCTGCATATGGAGATCATCCAGGAACGCCTGGAGCGTGAATACGATCTCGATCTGATCACCACCGCACCGACCGTGGTGTATGAAGTGGAAACCACAGATGGCGAAGTGGTGTATGTTGACAGCCCGTCTAAGCTGCCGCCGCTGAATAATATTGAAGAACTGCGTGAACCGATCGCCGAGTGTCATATGCTGCTGCCGCAGGAGTTCCTCGGCAACGTCATTACGCTCTGTATCGAGAAACGTGGTGTTCAGACAAATATGGTTTACCACGGTAACCAGGTTGCGCTGACTTACGAAATCCCGATGGCGGAAGTGGTTCTCGACTTCTTTGACCGTCTGAAATCAACGTCGCGCGGCTATGCTTCACTGGATTATAACTTCAAACGTTTCCAGGCCTCTGACATGGTGCGTGTCGACGTGCTGATCAACTCAGAACGTGTCGATGCGCTGGCGCTGATTACTCACCGTGATAACTCGCAATATCGTGGCCGTGAGCTGGTGGAAAAGATGAAAGATCTGATCCCACGCCAGCAGTTCGATATCGCGATTCAGGCAGCAATCGGCAACCACATTATCGCTCGCTCAACAGTCAAGCAGCTGCGTAAAAACGTTCTGGCGAAATGCTATGGCGGTGACGTTAGCCGTAAGAAAAAACTGTTGCAGAAGCAGAAGGAAGGTAAGAAGCGAATGAAGCAGGTCGGTAACGTTGAACTGCCGCAGGAAGCATTCCTTGCCATTCTGCATGTCGGTAAAGACAGCAAATAAGGAACCTCAATGGCTAATATGTTCGCCCTGATTCTGGCGATCGCGACGCTGGTAACGGGTGTTATCTGGTGTATTGATCGTTTTAAGTGGGCACCGGCGCGTCGTGCGAAGCAGGTTGCCGCACAGGCGCAGGCAGGTAATACGCTGGACAGCAAAACGCTGGCGAAAGTCTCTCCGCAACCCGGTTGGGTGGAAACCGCAGCGTCGGTTTTCCCGGTGCTGGCAGTGGTATTTATCGTTCGGTCATTCGTTTATGAGCCATTCCAGATCCCGTCTGGCTCGATGATGCCGACGCTGCTGATCGGTGACTTTATCCTGGTGGAGAAATTTGCCTACGGCCTGAAAGATCCGATCACCCAAACGACGCTGATCCCGACCGGTCATCCACAGCGCGGCGACATCGCGGTATTCAAATACCCGAAGGATCCGAGCATGGATTACATCAAACGGGTAATTGGTCTGCCGGGCGACAAAGTGGTTTACGATCCGTACAGCAAAACCCTGACGGTGAATCCGGGTTGTGGCAACGGAAAATGTGACACTGCGCTGCCAATCACCTATACCAATATCGAGCCAAGCAGCTTTATTCAGACCTTCAGCGGTTTTGATGGCAACGAAACCGGTAATGGTTTTTTCCAGGTACCGCAGGGCGAAACGATGCGCGGCGGCTTACGTCTTGGTACACGTAAAGAGACGTTGGGCAGCGTAACCCACGATATCCTGTTGGTTAACGAAGCACAGAGTCAGGCGAGCATGTATTACCAGCAGCCGGGCCAGCCTCAGTCGACCTGGATTGTGCCGCAGGGGCAATATTTCATGATGGGCGATAACCGTGATAACAGCGCCGACAGCCGCTACTGGGGCTTTGTACCCGAGCGCAACCTGGTCGGTAAAGCGGTCGCTATCTGGATGAGCTTTGAGAAACAAGAAGGACAGTGGCCTACCGGCGTGCGCTTAAGTCGCATTGGCGGTATTCACTGATAAACGGTTGGCTCCCTGCGGGGAGCCACTGCACACGAAACGGAACGTGTTGGAACCTCAGCCCTGTTTCGTATGCAGAGTGACAGAAGCACAAAAGAACTGGAATCGCATGAACCCCATCCTCATTAACAAGTTGCAGCGCAAACTGGGCTACACTTTTACTCATCCGGAATTGTTGCAACAGGCTCTGACTCACCGCAGCGCCAGCAGTAAACACAACGAGCGTCTTGAATTTCTTGGCGATTCAATTCTCAGCTATGTCATTGCTAATGCGCTGTATCACCGCTTTCCGCGGGTTGATGAAGGCGACATGAGCCGTATGCGTGCGACACTGGTACGTGGAAATACGTTGGCAGAAATGGCGCGTGAGTTTGATCTTGGCGAGTGTTTACGTCTGGGGCCAGGTGAACTGAAAAGCGGCGGCTTCCGTCGCGAATCGATTCTTGCTGATACGGTGGAAGCGCTGATTGGCGGCATTTTCCTCGACAGCAATATTCAGACCGTCGAAAAGCTAATTCTCGACTGGTATCAAACGCGACTGGAACAGATCAGTCCGGGCGATAAACAAAAAGATCCAAAAACGCGCCTGCAAGAGTTTTTGCAGGGACGCCATCTGCCGCTGCCTTCGTATCTGGTAGTGCAGGTGCGTGGTGAAGCCCACGACCAGGAATTTACCATTCACTGTCAGGTGAGTGGCATGGCTGAGCCGGTGGTGGGCGTAGGTTCCAGCCGCCGTAAAGCAGAACAGGCCGCCGCCGAACAGGCGTTGATTAAACTCGGCCTTGAATAGTCACATCGCAGCACCCTGACCGGTGCTGATTAAGTCAGGACTCGAATGAGCGAACACGAAACTTATTGCGGCTTTGTCGCGATTGTTGGCCGACCCAACGTCGGCAAATCCACCTTGCTGAACCAGTTGCTGGGGCAGAAGGTGTCGATCACCTCGCGCAAGCCGCAAACCACGCGTCACCGCATCATGGGTATCCATACTGAAGGGCCATACCAGGCTATCTATGTGGACACGCCCGGATTGCACATGGAAGAGAAGCGGGCGATTAACCGCCTGATGAACCGTGCTGCCAGCAGCTCCATCGGTGATGTTGAACTGGTAATTTTCGTGGTTGATGGCACACGCTGGACGCCAGATGACGAAATGGTGCTGAACAAGCTGCGTGATGGCAAAGTGCCGGTGGTACTGGCGGTGAACAAGGTGGATAACATCCAGGATAAAAGCATCCTGCTGCCACATCTCCAGTTCCTCGGTCAGCAGATGAACTTCACGGATATCGTCCCAATCTCGGCTGAGACGGGTAAAAACGTTGATACCATTGCGGCCATCGTGCGCAAGCGTCTGCCCAAAGCGGAACATCACTTCCCGGAAGAGTACATCACCGACCGTTCGCAGCGCTTTATGGCGTCCGAGATCATCCGTGAAAAACTGATGCGTTTCCTCGGTGCAGAGCTGCCGTATTCCGTTACCGTTGAGATTGAAAAGTTCGAGACTAACGAACGCGGTGGCTATGATATCAGCGGCCTGATTCTGGTCGAACGCGATGGTCAGAAGAAAATGGTGATTGGCAACAAAGGTGCCAAAATCAAAACCATTGGTATCGAAGCGCGCAGAGATATGGAAGAGATGTTCGAGGCCAAAGTTCACCTCGAGCTGTGGGTGAAGGTGAAATCTGGCTGGGCGGATGACGAACGTGCGCTGCGCAGTCTGGGTTATGTAGACGACCTCTAACCGATGGAAGGCTGGCAACGCGCCTTTGTGCTGCATAGTCGCCCCTACAGCGAAACCAGCCTGCTGCTCGATCTGTTTAGCGAAAGCGAAGGGCGTGTGCGTGTCCTTGCCAAAGGCGCACGTTCACGTCGTTCACAACTCAAGGGGGCGTTACAACCTTTTACCCCCTTGCTGGTACGCTGGGGCGGGCGCGGCGAAGTCAAAACGCTGCGTAACGCTGAAGCGGTATCGCTGGCACTCCCCCTGAGTGGCATCACGCTCTACTGCGGTCTGTACGTCAATGAACTGCTGTCGCGGGTGCTGGAGCAGGAAATCCCTTTCTCTGACCTCTTCTTCGATTACCTGAATTGCATCCAGGCGCTTGCCGCTGTCAGCGGCACGCCGGAGCCAGCCTTGCGTCGTTTCGAACTGGCGCTGCTCGGACATCTGGGATACGGCGTTGATTTCCTGCACTGCGCGGGCAGTGGCGAAGCGGTGGATGATGGTATGACCTACAGCTACCGTGAAGAGAAAGGTTTCATTGCCAGCCTGGTGGTCAATCAGCGTAGTTTTACCGGTCGCCAGTTGCGGGCGCTGTGGTCACGCGAGTTCCCTGATGCCGATAGCCTGCGTGCCGCCAAACGCTTTACCCGAATGGCGCTGAAGCCCTATCTGGGTGGCAAACCGCTTAAGAGTCAGGAACTTTTTCGCCAGTTTGTACCGAAAAAGAAGCCGGATGCGTCGAGCGAATGATGCCAGTCCTGTTGCTACGCGGTACACTGTAAACTCACTAACCCTGGTTAAGGATTGTCATGGCTGAGTTGCTGTTAGGGGTCAACATTGACCACATCGCCACCGTACGTAACGCGCGTGGCACGAATTATCCCGATCCGGTGCAGGCTGCATTTATTTCTGAACAGGCGGGTGCGGATGGTATTACCGTACATCTGCGTGAAGACCGCCGTCATATCACCGATCGTGACGTCCGTATTCTGCGCGATACCATCCAGACGCGTATGAATCTGGAAATGGCGGTGACCGATGAGATGGTTGGCATTGCCTGTGACATCAAACCACACTTCTGCTGCCTGGTGCCGGAAAAACGTCAGGAAGTGACCACTGAAGGCGGTCTTGATGTGGCGGGTCAGCAGGACAAAATCAATGCCGCGGTTAAACAGCTGAGCGAGGCGGGGATTCTGGTGTCATTATTTATCGATGCCGATCACCGCCAAATCGAAGCCGCCGTGGCGAGCGGTGCACCTTACATTGAAATTCACACCGGTGCGTATGCGGAAGCACCCGAAGGTCTGGCACGCGATGCCGAGCTGGAGCGCATTCGTAAAGCAGCCACCTTTGCAGCCAGTCTCGGCCTGAAAGTGAATGCCGGGCACGGTCTGACCTACCATAACGTGCTGCCGATTGCGGCGCTGCCGGAAATGCATGAACTGAATATCGGTCATGCCATTATTGGTCGCGCGGTGATGAGTGGTCTGGCTGAGGCGGTCAAAGAGATGAAGTTACTGATGCGGGAAGCGCGTCGTTAATGGCTATTCTCGGACTGGGCACCGATATTGTTGAAATCGAGCGCATTGCCGGGGTGATTGAACGTTCCGGCGACCGACTGGCGCGTCGTGTGCTGAGCGAAGCCGAGTGGCAGCAATATCAAACACACCAGCAGCCAGTGCGTTTTCTGGCGAAGCGTTTTGCGGTGAAAGAAGCCGCAGCCAAAGCGTTTGGCACCGGTATCCGTGGTGGTCTGGCGTTCAATCAGTTTGAGGTTTATAACGATGCGCTGGGCAAACCGGGGCTGCGTTTTTTCCAGCATGCCGCTGACATTGCCCGTCAACTCGGGGTGCAGCATGTGCACGTCACGCTGGCGGATGAGCGCCATTACGCCTGTGCCACGGTGATTATCGAGAATTAGTGGTGTAGCTCCACAAATTTCTCCCACAGCGCCTCGCGGCTTTCGGGGTGCTGTGGATCGGGAATGATGGTGTTATCAATGGGGCACACGCTCAGGCACGTTGGCACATCATAATGACCGACACATTCGGTGCAGCGGTCGCTATCGATCTTGTAAATGGCATCCCCGAGGCTGATGGCCTGGTTAGGGCACTCCGGTTCGCACATGTCACAGTTGATACAACGCTGGGTAATCAGTAAAGCCATGATCTGTTGAATTTCTGGTTAATCGGTAGTAATAAGCCGCGCACCTTACCATAATTTAATCTTTGCCCCAATCTGAAGTCCGTTTTTTCTTCATCAGTTTTGCGCTAGCGCAAAACGCTGACATCTATTTCATTTCAGTGATAATGTGATGAATTTTATAGTAAGTTTTTATCAGGCGAATAATCTCAATGTTTTTTCATGTTTACTAATGAGAGCATAATGGGTGTTTTGAGTTAGCATCTGTGGCATCAAGGATGAGTTAAATGGATTGACAATGGATGCCCCGACTGAATTAATCAGGCAGCGTCACGCTGGTGATAAGTCCCATATTGATTTAAGTTATATAACCCACTTTTATTGCAATCAGGAATCTATCGATTCCGTTTTATCGCTGTTGAAAGAGTATGAAACCTATCCAGATGGGTTATTGGATCGGGTTGAGTTTATTATTGTAGATGACGGCTCACCAATTGCCTACGATATTCCTGAGCTGAATATTAATTTCACCTGGTTACGTATTACGACTGATATTAAATGGAATCAGGGTGGGGCGCGTAATCTGGGGGTGACCTATGCCAAATCTGATAAGATCTTAATATCGGATCTCGACCACGCTTTCCCGGCAGCCACGCTGACTTCTCTGGCGAACATGGCAAACCCGGGACGACGTTTCTACAAACTGTGTCGCAAGCGTGCGGATGGGACTTACTATAAAGGCCATGCCAATCTTTTTTTTATGAGCCGCGCCCGCTTCTTACGCTTTTATGGTTATGATGAAGAATATTGTGGTCACTATGGCGCAGAAGATTATCGATTTGTGAAATACCAGAAATATCAGGGTTCGCAACAACGTTATATGCCAAAGGATATTTGGTGTTATGAACGCTCTCTGGATAGAGCAAAAACCTACCACAGTTTAGAACGCGATTTATCGGTTAATACGCCCATCGATTTACGCAAGAAGCAGGAATGTGACACTTTCGGCAAGGAGTTTGGTCACAGTCGGCTGTTTCTTAATTTTAACTGGGTTAAAGTGAAAAGCCATTGCCGACAGTCAATCACGGCACCAAAAATAAGAAAATATTGGCGTCCCTTATGGTGGTGGCGTTGGTTATGCGCGTACGCAGCGCGATAGAAATAATCGATCACCTTACTCGTAGCGGCGCGATTTATCGCGCTTTTGATTTTGACGTTGTGGTCAGAAAGCGCGATAAATCGCGCCGCTACATATCCGGCACGGTTTACACCAGTTTTTTCACCAATTCTTCGCTATGACGAATATGGCTGGAGGCGCGTTCCGGGTCGTTCTGCACCAACGCCATAAACAACAGGTCAGTCAGAGCGAGTTGGGCGCTGGTTGAGGAAATTGCCGCACTACGCGTACTTTGTTCCTCCGCAACGGTATACAGACAATGGGTAGCGCACTGCTGCAAGGTATTGGGGGTAAAGCCGGTAAATGCCAGCACATCCGCGCCGGTCTGGGCTGCTTCCTGCGCTGCCAGGTTGATTTCGCGCCGTTCACCGGTGTACGAAATGGCGAGCAACACATCTCCGGCAGTCATCGCCTGCACACTGGCAAGCAACGCATGCATATCCTGCTCGGCCACCGCGTTGATGCCAATTTTCATCAACTTCCACGAAAAATCTTTGGCGACCAAACCGGATGCACCAATTCCCACCAGCAGAATGCGATTGGCATTTTTCAGCAACTGCAATGTCTGAAGCAGCATCTCTTCACTGTTAATATCCAGCGTGGCGCGAATTGCCGAGATTTTCTCCGCCAACAGTTTTTCACCCACCACTTTCAGTGGGTCATCGCTGAGAATATGGTTGTGCACGGTGATGGCATCACGATCGGCCAGCGACTCACTCAGGGCCAGCTTTAATGCCGGAAAACCTTTATAACCCAGTTTCTGGGCAAACTTGACCACGCTGGACTGGCTGACGCCGGATTCTTCCGCCAGTTTTTGCGAACTCAGATGCCGTGCGCGATCTGGCTGCGACAATAAAAAATCCGCCAAACGACGCTCGTTAAGCGCCAGGCGCGGATAAAGCTGACGAATCCGCAGCAATGAACTCATGTCCGATCCTTAATTCAGAACGTAAGGCGTTTTTAGTCTGATCCCGGCGACCAGGAATGTCGCATGACAGACTACCGACCAAGAGAATAAACTATTCAGCTGGCATTGTAGTCATTGGAATTAAAAATGACACTTTTCACCCCCGACCGCGGATGCTGGCTACACTGTAAGGCACATGCGGCAGAATACCAGGAGAGTAGGTTGACAAAGGGTACGCAACGACGCGTGGTGTTTTTTGATCTCGACGGCACGCTACATCAGCAGGATATGTTCGGTACGTTTATGCGTTATCTGCTGAGACATCAGCCGCTGAATCTTTTGCTGGTGCTGCCATTGTTGCCGGTGATCGGCGCAGGATTGCTGTGGAAAGGCCGTGCCGCACGTTGGCCGATGAGCTTGTTATTATGGGCGATCACCTTTGGCCACAGTGAAAAGCGTCTGGTGCAGCGCGAAGCCGAGTTTGCCGATTGGTTTCGTCAGCGCGTCACCGCATTTCCGGTGGTACAGCAACGCCTGACTGATTATCTCAGTAGCGATGATGCGGATGTCTGGTTAATCACCGGCTCCCCCCAATCGCTGGTGGAGCAGGTCTATTTCGATTCGTCATTTCTGCCGCGTGTGCAGCTGATTGCCAGTCAGATGAAACCAGGCCGTGGTGGACGGGTGCTGGCGATGCGTTGTCTGGGGCATGAAAAAGTGGCGCAGCTGGAGGAGAAAATCGGCACACCTCTCCAGTTATACAGTGGCTACAGCGACAGTAAACAGGACAATCCGCTGTTGTTCTTTTGCCAGCACCGCTGGCGTGTCACCCCGCAGGGTAACCTGCAACAACTGGAATAACCCATCGTTTCCGTTATAATGCGCCGCCTTTACAACCCGCAGGAGCTGCCCGGTGAACCCACAGACAGATGAATACTGGATGCGTCACGCATTGCGTCTCGCACGGCTGGCGTGGGAGCAGGGTGAAGTGCCGGTTGGCGCGGTTCTGGTGCAGGGCGATACGGTGATTGGTGAAGGCTGGAACCGACCAATTGGTCAGCATGATCCTACGGCACATGCGGAAATCATGGCGCTACGTCAGGGCGGCAAAGTGCTGGAAAACTATCGCCTGCTGGATACTACCTTATACGTCACGCTTGAACCCTGCGTAATGTGTGCCGGGGCGATGGTACACAGCCGGATTACCCGGCTGGTCTATGGCGCAAAAGATGAAAAAACCGGTGCTGCGGGTTCACTGCTGGATGTGATTGGTCATCCCGGGATGAACCACCAGATTCAGATCGATTCTGGTGTGTTGGCGGAGGAGTGCGCAGCGATGCTGAGTGACTTTTTCCGCATGCGCCGCGAGCAAAAGAAAGCACTGCGCCAGGCGCAGCGCGACGCCGGTTAATTCATCGCAATTTTGGGTTCGACTGCCGGGTAACCGGCCCCCAGTTCTGCTTCCATAGCGGATTGTTGTGCCAGCCGCTTCTCCTGTTCCTGTAAGTAACCCTCAAGGCTTATCTGATACTTACGGATATTCTCGACGTAATTGTACGCCTCATGGCCGCGCGCATAGCCGTAGGTGGTCTGGGCGTAGTAACGTTTCTGGCTCAGCATCGGTAAACGCAACTTCACGTCAGCCCAACTGTCCGGGTTGCCGCCTTGTTTGGCGGTCAGCTTACGTGCATCCAGCATATGGGCGTAACCCATGTTATAGGCAGCCAGCGCAAACCAGATACGTTCATCGTCCGGGATGGTCGTGGGGACCTTTTCAATCATTCGTTGCAGATATTCGCTGCCGCCACGAATGCTTTGCTCGGGGTCAAGCCGATCGGCAACGTCGAGGCTATCGGCGGTATTGCGCGTCAGCATCATCATACCGCGTACGCCGGTAGGCGAGGTTGCCTGCGGATTCCAGTGCGACTCCTGATAAGAGATAGCTGCCAGTAAGCGCCAGTCGATGCTGGAAGCATACTTTTCAAATAACGGCTTAATATCCGGCAACGTGTTGTCGATGGCACGCAGGAAGGTGCGGGTATCGACATAATCAAAGGTGCCGACGTGACCGAGGTACTTCTCTTCCAGTCGCGCCATCGTGCCTTCTTCACCCATCTGGCTATAGAAGTCGAGCATCGCTGCGTTCAGGCTGTCATCCTGCTCATCGCGAGGCAGATACCAGGTGACCGGCTCTTCGTCGGTGATATCAAAGGCGACCGCCAGCTGGGGATGGATGCGTTGCAACAGGCCGATCGTGACAGAATCCCCCACGGTGTAATCCAGCTTGCCATCCGCCACGGCTTCCAGCAGCGCTTTTTGCCCCTGATCGGCCGCAATTGACCAATCGAGATCGGGATAATGGTCAGCTTTAGCGGAACGCAAAGTTGACAGGTACGCCGATCCGGACTGCACAACCAGCCGACCTTTCAGGTCACCGAGATTTTTCGGTCGCGGCTTATCAATGCGGTACACCAGCTGTTGCGATACCGAATAGTAACTCGGTCCGGTCTGATAACGGGCGATGCGATCGTTGTTGTAGATCAGGCCCGCCGCCAGCAAATCCGCTTTACCATCATCGAGATCGTCAAACAGGTCACCGAGGTTCGGACGCACCGTTACCTCAAGTTTGACGCCCAGATAATCGGCGAAGCGTTTCGCCAGCTCGTAGTCCATACCGGCTGGTGCATTATTGACGGTGTAGTATGTCAGCGGGGAGTTAACAGTACTGATGCGCAGCACTCCCCGTGATTTGATCTGCGATATCGCGTCTTTACCACCCCCGTACCAGGGGATAGAAGGCCACAGTGCCAGCGCAAGCAGCACGGTGATCAGACCGATGAACAGATAGTTTAATTTCAGGCGTTTCAAATAGTTGTCTCTCGCTGGCTCTAAGGCCTCTGTCTTTAATAGGCAGTATTGATCTTCTTTGAACTCCCAGAGCGAAGGGCATTTTGCGCAACAAAGTGAGTCGGAGCAACTTATATAGCAAGATTTGCGCAATTTTCAGGCAAATACTAAGACTCATAAATTCTGCGCAAACGGTTTCGTAACCGGTGCCGTTTCTCTATAATACGCCCCGTTTTCCCTGTTGCGCCCAATGAAGCGTCGCCCGGCGCTTCGAAGACGAGAGATCTTTAATGATGGAAATTCTGCGTGGTTCGCCCGCCCTGTCGGCATTTCGTGTAAACAAACTGCTGACCCGCTTTCAGGACGCTCATCTGCCGGTGAGTGATATTTACGCCGAGTACGTCCATTTTGCCGATGTCAGCGCGCCGCTGAGTGCGGATGAAAAAGCCCGCCTGCAACGTCTGCTGAAATACGGTCCGTCTCTCGCCGAGCATGCGCCACAAGGGCGTCTGTTGCTGGTGACGCCGCGTCCAGGCACCATTTCACCCTGGTCTTCCAAAGCGACCGATATCGCTCACAACTGCGATCTGCCGCAGGTGCTCCGTCTGGAGCGCGGTATGGCGTTCTACGTACAGGCACCTGAACTGACCGAAGCGCAGTGGCAAACTCTCGCCAGCCTGCTGCATGACCGCATGATGGAGACGGTGTATGGCGATCTCAACGATGCGCAGCAGCTGTTTGTGCACCATGAACCGCAACCGCTGAAAAGCGTGGATGTGCTGGGTGGTGGTCGTCAGGCGCTGGAGCAGGCCAACACGACGCTGGGGCTGGCACTGGCCGATGACGAAATCGACTATCTGCTGGATGCCTTCACTAAACTGGGCCGCAACCCGAACGACATTGAACTCTATATGTTCGCGCAGGCGAACTCAGAGCATTGCCGTCACAAAATTTTCAACGCCGACTGGATTATCGACGGTGAAAAACAGCCGAAGTCGCTGTTTAAAATGATCAAAAACACCTTCGAACAAACCCCGGATCATGTGCTGTCTGCTTATAAAGACAACGCAGCGGTGATGGAAGGTTCTGAAGTCGGCCGCTACTACGCCGATGCTGAAAAAGGTGAATACAACTTCCATCAGGAAGAAGCCCATATCCTGATGAAAGTAGAAACCCATAACCACCCGACGGCGATTTCGCCGTGGCCGGGTGCCGCGACCGGTTCCGGTGGCGAAATCCGTGACGAAGGTGCAACCGGTCGTGGCGCGAAGCCAAAAGCGGGCCTGGTGGGCTTCTCCGTTTCCAACCTGCGTATTCCGGGCTTTGAACAGCCGTGGGAAGAAGATTTCGGTAAACCAGACCGTATTGTCACCGCGCTGGATATCATGACCGAAGGCCCGTTGGGTGGCGCAGCATTTAACAACGAATTCGGTCGTCCGGCTCTGAACGGCTACTTCCGTACGTATGAAGAACGCGTTAACAGCCACAACGGCGAAGAGTTGCGTGGTTACCACAAGCCCATCATGCTGGCAGGCGGCATTGGTAATATCCGTGCCGACCATGTCCAGAAAGGCGAGATCGTTGTTGGTGCCAAACTGATTGTACTGGGTGGCCCGGCGATGAACATCGGTCTGGGTGGTGGTGCGGCATCGTCGATGGCTTCTGGCCAGTCTGATGCCGACCTCGACTTCGCTTCCGTTCAGCGTGACAACCCGGAAATGGAACGTCGCTGCCAGGAAGTGATCGACCGCTGCTGGCAGTTGGGTGAAGCTAACCCGATTCTGTTTATCCACGACGTTGGCGCGGGCGGTCTGTCTAACGCCATGCCGGAGCTGGTGAGCGATGGTGGCCGTGGTGGACGCTTCAATCTGCGTGATGTGCTGAGCGATGAGCCAGGTATGAGCCCGCTGGAAGTGTGGTGTAACGAATCGCAGGAGCGTTATGTGCTGGCGGTTGCACCGGACAAATTGCCGCTGTTTGATGAACTGTGCAAACGCGAGCGCGCCCCTTACGCGGTGATCGGTGAAGCCACTGAAGAACAGCATCTGAGCCTCGCCGACAGCCATTTCGATAACAAACCGATCGACATGCCGCTCGACGTGCTGCTGGGTAAAACGCCGAAGATGACGCGTGACGTAGTCCGTCAGCAGGCGCAAGGCGAAGCGTTGCAGCGTGACGGCATTACCATTGCCGATGCGGTAAACCGCGTGCTGCACCTGCCGACCGTGGCCGAGAAAACCTTCCTTGTCACCATTGGCGACCGTACCGTGACCGGTATGGTGGCGCGTGACCAGATGGTTGGTCCGTGGCAGATCCCGGTTGCTAACTGTGCAGTGACGACGGCCAGCCTCGACAGTTACTACGGTGAAGCTTTCGCCCTGGGCGAACGCGCGCCAGTGGCGTTGCTCGACTTCGCAGCTTCGGGCCGTCTGGCGGTGGGTGAAGCGCTGACTAACCTGGCGGCCACGGCAATCGGTTCGCTGAAGCGCGTTAAGCTCTCTGCGAACTGGATGTCGGCTGCTGGTCATCCGGGTGAAGATGCTGGTCTGTATGAAGCGGTGAAAGCGGTGGGTGAAGAACTTTGCCCGGCGCTGGGTATCACCATCCCGGTGGGTAAAGACTCCATGTCGATGAAAACCCGCTGGCAGCAAGGCAATGAACAACGCGAAATGACTTCACCGCTGTCGCTGGTGATCACCGCGTTTGCCCGCGTTGAAGACGTGCGTCGTACCGTCACCCCGCAGCTACAGGCGGACAAAGACAACCTGCTGCTGCTGGTGGACCTCGGCAACGGTGCCAACACCCTGGGCGCGACTGCGCTGTCACAGGTTTATCGTCAACTGGGCGACAAACCGGCCGACGTGCGCGATGCACAGCAACTGGCTGGCTTCTTCAACGCCATTCAGGCGCTGGTGGCACAGCAGAAACTGCTGGCCTACCATGACCGTTCCGACGGCGGTCTGCTGGTGACGCTGGCTGAGATGGCGTTTACCGGCCACTGCGGTGTTGAGGCAGATATCGCCGCACTGGGCAGCGATGCGCTGGCCGCGCTGTTTACCGAAGAGTTGGGTGCGGTGGTTCAGATCAACGCAGCCGATCGCGATGCAGTGCTGAAGACCTTCGCTGACCACGGTCTGGCGACCAACGTACATGTGATTGGTCAGGCGCTGCCGGGCGATCGCTTTGTTATCCGTTCTGGTGAGCAGGCGGTGTACAGCGAAAGCCGTACCACGCTGCGTACCTGGTGGGCAGAAACCACCTGGCAGATGCAACGCCTGCGTGATAACCCGGCCTGTGCCGATCAGGAACACGACGCGAAGAAAAACGACAACGATCCGGGCCTGAACGTCCATCTGACCTTCAAACCAGAAGAAGATGTGGCAGCACCGATGATCGCCACCGGTGCACGCCCACGCGTCGCCGTGCTGCGTGAGCAGGGTGTGAACTCGCACGTTGAAATGGCAGCCGCGTTCCATCGTGCTGGTTTCACCGCCGTTGACGTCCATATGAGCGATCTGCTGGCGGGCCGTCGCGGTCTGGAAGAGTTTCACGCGCTGGTGGCTTGTGGCGGCTTCTCCTACGGTGACGTGCTGGGTGCCGGTGAAGGCTGGGCGAAATCGATTCTGTTCAACAGCCGCGTGCGCGATGAGTTTGAAAACTTCTTCCATCGTCCACAGACGCTGGCGCTGGGGGTGTGTAACGGTTGCCAGATGATGTCCAACCTGCGCGAGCTGGTGCCGGGCAGCGAACTGTGGCCACGCTTTGTACGTAACCAGTCAGAACGTTTTGAAGCGCGCTTCAGCCTGGTGGAAGTTGCTGCCAGCCCGTCGCTGCTGCTGGACGGTATGGCCGGTTCGCGTATGCCGATCGCCGTGTCGCACGGTGAAGGTTTTGTTGAAGTGCGTGATGGTGCCCATCTGGCAGCGCTGGAAAGCAAAGGTCTGGTGGCGCTGCGCTTCGTCGACAACTTCGGTAAGGTGACGGAAACCTATCCGGCCAACCCGAATGGCTCGCCGAACGGTATCACCGCCGTGACCAACGAAAGCGGTCGCGTCACCATTATGATGCCGCACCCGGAGCGCGTATTCCGTACCGTCAGCAACTCCTGGCACCCGGCAGAGTGGGGCGAGGACAGCCCGTGGATGCGTATTTTCCGCAACGCACGTAAGCAGTTGGGTTAACCGCACCGCTTGTAGCAGCGCGATTTATCGTGTATCAGGGGCGTCCATCAGGGCGCCCTTTTTATTGAATGTCGGAAAATGGCGACACCGCTACGGTTATCATGTCGCCAAAAGGTGACATCTAACTCATTGATATTATTAGTGGTAATTTTTACCCCTGAAACCCGTTGCTAATTAGCGACACTTTACCGGACCGGACGGTAAAAATTTCCCGCCAGTCGGACATTCACTCGGGCATTTGTCTGATAATAAACACTATTTTATTTTTGGCACGATACTTGCTATAATCTTTGCGTTGCTCATTCTCCTGCTTATGATTGCCCCGCATTGCGGTTGAGCTCATAAAAACTGAATGACGCACCAAACGGTGCCTGCCGTCCACCCAACCGATAATCGCTTGCTTTGCAACGTTATCAAGCATCGGACGTAACGTTGAGTTAGGCACCACCTTATTCCTGCGCGAGGCATTCGGCATCGCGCTTAACGGCAGGCATCGCGCCTGCCGTTTTCTTATCTGTACTTTCTTCCGCTGTCAGACTCCGCTAGCATTCCTCAGTCAAATTTTAAGGAAATCTGTTGTGAAGAGATGGCGTCTGTTTCCCCGATCGTTGCGTCAACTGGTGTTGATGGCGTTCCTGCTGGTGCTGCTGCCCTTGTTGGTGCTGGCCTGGCAGGCATGGGAAAGCCTTTCGGCGCTGAGTAATCAGGCGGCGGATACCAATCGCAACACCTTTACCGATGTGCGCCGAAGCGAAGCGATGGCACGTACGGCCATCGAACTCGAACGCAGCTATCGGCAATATTGTGTGCTGGGTGACGAGACCCTGGCCCATTTGTACCAGTCGCAACGGGTGCGCTACGACCAGATGCTCAGTAGCCACGCGGCCAGCCTGCCGGAGTTACCCGCGTTCAAAGTCTTATCCGCAACGCTGCCACAGCTCGAAACGCTGCAATGCACCAATGGCAATCCGGCAGCCCCCGCTGCGGCGGCGCTGGAACGTTTCTCCGATACCAATGCGCAGATGGTCCAGGCCACACGCGAAGTGGTCTTTTCCCGTGGTCTGCAATTGCAGCGTGAAATTGCCGATCGCGGTCAGTTTTTTGGCTGGCAGGCACTGATATTGTTCCTGATCAGTCTGGCATTGGTGCTGCTGTTTACCGGGATGATTATTGGTCCGGTCAAGCGCGTCGAACGTATGATCAACCGACTGGGCGAAGGGAAAGCGCTGGGCGACAGTGTCAGCTTTGGTGGTCCGCGAGAAATCCGCTCCCTCGGCCAACGGATCGTATGGTTAAGCGAACGCCTTAGCTGGCTGGAGACGCAGCGGCATGAGTTTCTACGCCACCTGTCACATGAGCTGAAAACACCGCTTGCCAGCCTGCGTGAGGGTACGGAGCTGCTGGCCGATCAGGTGGCCGGTCCATTGAACAGTGAGCAGCAGGAAGTGGTGGCGATCCTCGATACCAGCAGTCGTCATCTGCAACGCCTGATTGAGCAATTGCTGGACTACAACCGCAAACTGGCAGATGGCCCAATGGCGCTGGAAACGGTGGCGCTGGATAGCATCATCGATACCGTGGTGAAGGCACATTCATTGCCCGCCCATGCCCGGCAGATGAATACCCACGTTGATTTGCAGGTGAACCATTGCCTGGCGGAAACCACCCTGTTGCAACGGGTGATCGATAACCTGTATTCGAACGCCGTGAACTACGGTAGCGAATCCGGTAACATCTGGCTGCACAGCCAACAGAAGGGCGATGAGGTGTGGATTGAGGTGGCAAACACCGGCACACCCATTCCGGCTGAGGAGCAGGCGATGATTTTTGAGCCTTTTTATCAGGGCAGCCAGCAGCGCAAAGGGCCGGTTAAAGGCAGCGGGCTGGGCTTAAGCATTGCTAAAGATTGCCTGCGCAGGATGCAGGGTGATTTGCAATTGGTGACGCGCAAGGATGCGGATGTCTGTTTTCGTATTATTTTGACTACCACCGCCGGGAATGCCTGATCAATGAAATTATCCCTCAGTAACTTACTCGCAGCTGGCCTGATGGTCTTTGGCCTGGCGGGCTGCCATGCACCGGCCAACAACAGCGCCCTGCGTGAAGATGCAACGCTGCCGGAGCCGCAGGTGCGGCTGCCGGACTATCTGGCAACCGATTGTGGCAACATCTGGCAAATCGATTATCCCGCCGCGATGAATAACCCTTTGTATTGGCAACGGGCGATTGATTGTGCTGAGCGGCTCTCCCCGGCGGAAGCCCGAGCGGAGGCGCGCCGCTGGCCGGTGCAAAGTTGGTCACGCGCCTTTAAGCAGGGCGTATTGCTGGCGAATGGCAACGTGACGCCACAGGAGCGCCGTGATTATGTGGAGACGCTGGATAGCTATAGCACCGCATTTCCTGCTGCCGTTCGTCCACTGATTCAATTGTGGCGCAGCAATCAGGCCGCGCAGCTTGAACTGAGCGAGGCGCGAGGCCGCTATACGCGCCTGCAACAGAGCAGCGACGCTGAACTGGATAGCCTGCGTCAGCAGCAACGCACGCTGCGTAAATCGCTGGATGACACGCAACACAAGCTGGAGCGTCTGACTGATATCGAGCGCCAGTTGTCCTCGCGTAAGGCACCCGACAGCAGCGACAGTGCACACAGCAGCAGCACCAATGAGGAGCAGCCCTGATGAAACAGGCCGCACGATTATTGCTGGTGGATGACGATCCTGGTTTACTCAAGCTGTTGGGAATGCGTTTGAGTAGTGAAGGCTATCAGGTAGCGACTGCGGCCTCCGGCCCGGAGGCGTTACGCCATCTGCAAAAAGAGAAGGTCGATCTGGTAATTAGCGATCTGCGGATGGATGAGATGGATGGCCTGGCGCTGTTTGGCGAAATTCAGAAGCGTCATGCGGGATTGCCCGTCATCATCCTGACCGCGCATGGATCGATCCCGGAAGCCGTCTCAGCCACCCAGCAGGGGGTATTCAGTTTCCTCACCAAACCGGTGGATCGTGACGCGCTGTATAAAGCCATTGATGAGGCGCTGGCACAACGCGCCCCGGCCAGCGATGACAGTTGGCGGGAAGCGATCGTGACACGTAACCCGTTGATGTTGCGACTGCTGGAACAGGCACATATGGTGGCGCAATCTGACGTCAGCATTTTGATCAACGGCCAGAGCGGTACGGGTAAAGAGGTGCTGGCGCAGGCGATTCATGCCGCCAGCCCGCGTGCCAGCAAACCCTTTATCGCCATCAACTGTGGGGCATTGCCGGAACAATTGCTGGAATCGGAGCTATTCGGCCACGCCAAAGGCGCATTTACCGGGGCGGTGAGCGCGCGTGAAGGGTTATTTCAGGCGGCGGAAGGCGGTACGCTGTTCCTTGATGAAATTGGTGATATGCCGCAGGCATTGCAGGTTAAGCTGCTGCGCGTGTTGCAGGAACGTAAAGTGCGCCCGCTCGGTAGCAACAATGATGTCAGTATCAATGTGCGGATCATTTCCGCCACCCATCGTGATCTGCCCAAAGCGATGGAGAAGAAGAGTTTCCGCGAAGATCTTTACTATCGCCTCAACGTGGTGAATCTGAAGATCCCGGCGTTGCACGAACGCGCCGAGGATATTCCGCTGCTGGCGAATCATCTGCTGCGCCAGGCTGCCGATCGCCATAAACCTTTTGTGCGCAGTTTCTCGGTGGATGCCATGAAACGCCTGGTGGGTGCCAGCTGGCCGGGCAATGTGCGTCAGTTGGTGAACGTGATCGAGCAATGCGTGGCGTTGAGTACCTCGCCGGTGATTGGCGATGCGCTGGTGGAGCAGGCGCTGGCGGGTGAAAATACGGCACTGCCGACCTTTGTCGAAGCGCGTAACCAGTTTGAGCTGAATTATCTGCGCAAGCTGCTACAAATGACCAAAGGAAATGTGACTAATGCGGCGCGTCTGGCTGGACGCAACCGCACTGAATTCTATAAGCTGCTGTCGCGCCATGAACTGGACGCCAGCGATTTTAAAGAGTAGCTTGCTGCGGCTGCGGCAGAAACACTTATACTATCTGTTACCCGTCCGGCCACGGAGGGAGTGAAAAAAGGATCTGTCATGAAAAAGATCGATGCAATTATCAAACCATTCAAACTCGATGATGTACGTGAGGCGTTAGCCGAAGTTGGCATCACCGGGATGACGGTCAGCGAAGTGAAAGGTTTTGGTCGTCAGAAAGGTCACACCGAGCTGTATCGCGGTGCTGAGTATATGGTCGACTTTCTGCCGAAAGTAAAAATCGAAATGGTGGTGGGCGACGATATCGTTGATACCTGCGTTGAAACCATCATGAAAACCGCGCAGACCGGCAAGATCGGCGACGGTAAAATCTTTGTCTTCGATGTTGCGCGTGTGGTGCGTATCCGTACCGGCGAAGAAGACGAAGAGGCGATCTAAGCCCCTCGAATTGCTGAAAAGCCCGCAACGTTTCGCGTTGCGGGCTTTTTTATTACAGGATTTACAACACCTTATGCGGACCAAATACCTCGTAATGAATACGTTCCGCATCGATGCCGGCATCCAGCAACTGGCGAGCGACAAATTGCATAAACGCCAGCGGGCCACATAGCCAGAACTGACGGTCTGCCTCGCCCAGTGCGGCAGAAGCGGAGCCTAAATCCATCAATCCCGCCGCATCGTAACGCCCCGTCTCTTCGGCAGCGGGCTGGCGATACCAGATATGGCTGGCAAAATGCGGCAGGCGGCTGCCCAACGCTTTGACTTCTTCATCAAACGCATGTTGTTTGCCATCTTCCGCCGCATGCAGCCAGTTAACTGCCGCCGGATGCGTCTGTGCAGCCAGCGTGGCGAGCATTGCCAGCATTGGCGTTTGACCGACACCTGCTGAGATCAGCGTGACGGGTGTGGTCGGTGTCACTTGCAGGAAGAAATCTCCCGCCGGTGCCGTGCATTGCACCACATCACCGACTTTTGCCCGATCGTGCAGCCAGCCGGACACCGTGCCCAGATCTTCACGTTTCACCGCAATGCGGTAGCACTGACCATTGGGTTGATGTGTCAAGGAGTACTGGCGGTGTTGCAGATTTCCTGTGCTGTCCGGGCGCAGACTGATCGCCAGATACTGACCAGGCAAGAAATCTGCCACTGCCTCGCCATCGACGGGTGCCAGCTCGAAACTTTTAATCACGCTGCTTTGCTGCTGAATGGCGCGGATGCGGAAATCACGCGCGCCACGCCAGCCGCCGATTTTCGCCTCTGACGTGCGATAAAGGGTTTCTTCACGCTGGATAAACACCTCAGCCAATACCCCATAGGCTTTACCCCAGGCCTGTAAGACTTCCTCGCCGGGGTTCAGCAGTTCCTGAATGGTCGCCAGCAGATTCTCACCCACGATAGCGTACTGCTCCGGCTGAATATTCAGGCTGACGTGCTTCTGGGCGATTTTTTCGACCGCGGGCAATAACACCGCAAGGTTCTCCAGATTGGCGCCGTAAGCGCAGATGGCATTGAACAGCGCTTCACGCTGATTACCGCTGCGCTGGTTGTTCATGTTGAACACGTCTTTGAGTTCCGGGTGCTGCGTCAGCATTCGCTGATAGAAATGGCCGGTGAGCTGGGGGCCTAATTGGGCAATGGCGGGCAGGGTCGATTTAACGGTAGCGATGGTTTGCGCGTCGAGCATGGTGAATCCTCATGGCAATTTAAAAGATGTATTTTAAATGCATCTTATAATCCGAGCGCAGGGGTTGTAAATCCCCCTGATCGTTGCGGGATCTTTCGCCTGCTCTGGAATCCGCCTCGCAAACCTGAAATTTTTTCCGCTTCATGCTGAGGAAATATCGTGATTCACAGGGTTGCAAAAATGCGTAAAAAACCCGTTCCAGCGCCTTGCCAATCGTTTGCGTAAAAAGAAAGGATTGCGGCTACCGTCACCTGCCAAAACGGTTTACACTGTTGGCCTTCGCCCCTTAGCGGGGCTTAAACTGCCGTTAAAAAAGTTAGCTGAGTCAGGAGATGCGGATGTTAAAGCGTGATATGAACATTGCCGATTATGATGCCGAGTTGTGGCAGGCGATGGAGCAAGAGAAAGTGCGTCAGGAAGAGCACATTGAACTGATTGCTTCTGAAAACTACACCAGCCCACGCGTTATGCAGGCGCAAGGTTCACAGCTCACCAATAAATACGCGGAAGGGTATCCGGGCAAACGCTACTACGGCGGATGTGAATACGTAGATATCGTTGAACAGCTGGCGATCGATCGCGCCAAAGCGCTGTTTGGCGCAGATTACGCTAACGTACAGCCGCACTCCGGTTCTCAGGCTAACTTTGCGGTGTACACCGCGTTGCTGCAACCGGGCGATACCATTCTGGGTATGAACCTGGCGCACGGTGGTCACCTGACTCACGGTTCTCCGGTTAACCTGTCCGGTAAACTGTATAACGTGGTGCCATATGGCATCGATGAAACCGGTAAAATCGACTACAACGAACTGGCTGAACTGGCGAAAACCCATAAGCCGAAAATGATCGTTGGCGGTTTCTCGGCATACTCTGGCGTGGTTGACTGGGCAAAAATGCGTGAAATCGCTGACAGCGTGGACGCCTGGCTGTTCGTGGACATGGCACACGTTGCTGGTCTGATCGCTGCTGACGTCTATCCGAACCCGGTTCCGCATGCACACATCGTAACCTCAACCACCCATAAAACCCTGGCGGGTCCGCGTGGCGGCCTGATCCTGGCGAAAAACGGTGACGAAGAGCTGTACAAAAAACTGAACTCCGCGGTGTTCCCGGGTGGTCAGGGTGGCCCGCTGATGCACGTTATCGCCGGTAAAGCGGTTGCGTTCAAAGAAGCGATGGAGCCTGAGTTCAAAACTTACCAGCAGCAAGTAGCCAAAAACGCCAAAGCGATGGTGGAAGTGCTGCTGGAGCGCGGTTACAACATCGTTTCTGGTGGCACCTACAACCACCTGTTCCTGATTGACCTGGTGAGCAAAAACCTGACCGGTAAAGAAGCGGATGCCGCGCTTGGCCGTGCCAACATCACCGTCAACAAAAACAGCGTGCCGAACGATCCGAAAAGCCCGTTTGTGACCTCTGGTATCCGTATCGGTACCCCGGCGGTAACCCGTCGTGGCTTTAAAGAAGCGGAAGTGCGTGAACTGGCTGGCTGGATTGCTGACGTGCTGGACAACATCAACGACGAAGCCACCATCGAACGTACCAAACAGAAAGTGCTGGATATCTGCGCACGTCTGCCGGTTTATGCCTGATAAGGCCTGAGTTCGAAGCGATAGAAAGGATGGCGTTAAGCCATCCTTTTTTTATGCCTTGTGAATGACATCAGTGGTCGCGGCGCGATGTATCGCGCAGGTTTACATCACAGAAGACAGCGCGATAAATCTCGCCGCTACAAATGAATACAACTACGCTGGCTTCCATCGACTGTGAACTTTCTTATGCCCCGGATTCAACCGGTGCCAAATGGCAGGCCACCCGCTGCCCCTCCGCTTTGGTCGCCAGCACGGGGCGTTCTATGCGACAGCGTTCGGTAACATAAGGACAGCGGGTATGAAAGCGACAGCCAGATGGTGGGGAAAGTGGGCTGGGTAGTTCACCCATCAGGCTAACGTTTTTACCGCGATCGCGGGGGTCCATGCTCGGTGCGGCACGCAGCAGGGCTTGGGTGTAAGGATGCAACGGCGTATTGAAAAGCGTTTCCGTATCGGCGACTTCCACCACCTCACCGAGATACATCACCGCCACCCGGTGAGAAATATGCCTGACCAGCCGCAGATCATGGGCGACGAATAACACCGTCAGATTGAGTTTTTGCTGCAAATCCAGCAGCAGGTTAACCACCTGCGCCTGCACCGAAACATCCAGCGCCGACACCAGCTCATCGGCGATCAACACCTGCGGCTCCACAGCCAGCGCGCGGCTGATACCAATGCGTTGACGTTGCCCACCGGAAAATTCATGTGGCAGTTTGTCGATAGCGTCGAGCGGAAGACGAACCAGCGTCATCAATTCACGAATGCGGGCGGGAATCTGCTCTTTGGGACACATGTTGTGTACCGACAGCGCCTCGGTCAGTACCTGTCCGACAGTCATGCGCGGGTTCAGCGAACTGTAGGGATCCTGAAAAATCATCTGCACCTGACGGTTAAAACTACGCCGCGCTTTGCCGCGCAGCGTGGCGATGTCTTTACCATTGAAGTAGATTTTACCTTCATTGGTTTGCAGCAGTCCGACCATTGTTCTTGCCAGCGTTGACTTGCCGCAGCCCGACTCACCCACCACGCCGAGCGTTTCTCCCGGCAGCAGATCCAGCCGGACACCGTTTAGTGCCTGGACAAACTTACGTGGCTTGCCCTGAATTTTTTCGAAGATCGACTGTGCCACCGGAAAGTGCACAATCGCTTCCTCGACGCAGACAATCGGTAGCGCTCGCTGCGCGATCATTTCACTCATTTCCAACCCCTTCCGGCAACCTCAGGTTCGCGTGATGATGACAGGCAACCTGATGATGTGGATTTATCACCTCAGACGCAGGCAGTTGCCTGAGACAAACGTCAGTTTTATAACGACAACGTGGGCTGAAGCTGCATCCCGCTGGCAGATCAAGCAGGGAAGGGGGCGTGCCCTCAATCGACAGCAGCGGTTGGCGTTCACCACCATTTTGCGGCACGGAGGCGATCAACCCCTGAGTATATGGATGGCGGGGCTGACGGAAGATCTCCTCTACCGGAGCGGTTTCGACGATCCGTCCCGCATACATCACCGCCACGCGATCGCATAACTGGGCGACTACGCCAAGGTCGTGGGTGACAAAAATAATCCCCATATCGAGCTGATCGCGCAGGTTAAATAACAGTTTGAGGATCTGCTCCTGAATGGTGACATCCAGCGCGGTGGTCGGTTCATCGGCCAGCAGCAGACGTGGATTCCCTGCCAGCGCGATGGCGATCATCACGCGCTGGCGCATCCCACCGGAAAACTGGTGTGGATAATCGTCAAGCCGGAGTTCCGGGGCAGGGATCCCAACCTGCGTTAAAAGCTCAATGGCCCGCTGACGCCGCTGCCTGCGCTTTAAATCGGTGTGCGCGCGCAGGCTTTCCTCAATCTGCCGCCAGACGGTGAGCACCGGGTTCAACGCAATCATCGGTTCCTGGAAAATCATGGCAATTTCCCCCCCACGAATGTTGCGCAGCTCGGCAGCTTTCATGGTTGAGATTTCACGTCCCTGCCATTTGACGGAGCCGGAAACCTCCGCGCTGCTCGGCATCAGACGCAGCAGCGAGCGCAGCGTAACGCTTTTGCCGGAACCGGATTCACCCACTAACCCAAGAATTTCCCCCGGCAGAAGGTTAAAGCTCACCTCCTGAATGGCCCGCAGACTACCGCGAGAAGTATGAATCAGGGTATTGAGTTGATTCACCTCCAGCAAAGGGGATGTTTTACCGGGCATAATTCGCTCTCATTTTTTAACGGCTGCCGGGGCGCAGCCAGTCCGATAGCAGATCACCAAACAGGCTAAATCCCAGCCCGGTCAGCACGATGGCGATACCGGGGAAGATGGTTATCCACCAGGCGGTGTCCATGAAATTCTTACCGGAGGCGATCAATACCCCCCATTCGGCTGTCGGTGGCTGCGCACCGAGGCCAAGATAACCGAGGCTGGAGCCGAGCAGAATAGCCAGCGCCATATCCGTCATCCAGTACACCAGCGTGGTGGTGATCACGTTTGGTAGCACATGGCGGAAGATAATCCTTGGCGTGCTGTAGCCCATCACTTTGCCTGCGGCGACGTATTCAAGGCGTTTCTGGATACTGACTTCACCGGCGATAAGTTTGGCGTAAAACACCCAATAAATAATGCCAACGGCGATATACATGCTGTTCAGGCCCGGACCCAGAATCGCGACAATGGCGATCACCAAAACCAGCAGCGGGAAGGTGACCACCGCATCCACGATGCGCTGAAACAGCATTTCGGCAACGCCGCCGAAATAACCCACCAACAGTCCGACCAGGGTGCCGAACACCATCGGAAACAGCGTGGTGAAAAACGCGATTTGCAGGTCGATACGGTACGCGAAGACCACGCGTGAAAAGATATCGCGACCAAAGTTATCGGTACCAAAAATATGTTGCAGGCTCGGCCCCTTCAGGATCGCGCGGTAATCAAATTTCAGCGGATCGGCGGTGGCAACCAGATGCGGAAAGAACGCCATCAGCAGGCTGAGGGCGAGAATGGCGCAACCCAGCAGCGACGGCCACGGCAGATGCTTTCGCCAATGACGCGTGAGGGAGCGTCGGGCAATCAATTCACTCATCGCGCTCTCCTCGGATCAATCATGACCTGCACGATATCGGTCAGCAGGAAAATCAACGACACCAGCACCGACAGCACGATGACCAGCCCCTGAATCATCGGGTAGTCGCGGCTGAAAATGCTATCAACCATCAGGCGCGCAATGCCGGGCACGGCGAAGACAGTTTCGGTGATCACCGCGCTGCCAATGGTGGTGCCGATATTCAGCGCAAACAGGCTGAGCATCGGGATCAGCGAATTGCGTAACACATGCCGCAGCAACACCACGCGATTGCTAAGACCTTTGGCACGCGCAAAGGTGACATATTCCGCGTCCAGTACCGCGATGATCGAGTTGCGCAGGCTACCAATCAGTACCGAAGTGATGCTGACCGCCAGCGTCATTGCCGGAAGAAACAGATGCCAGAGGCGTTGTCCCCAGCTATCGCCGTAGCCACCGACCGGGAACCAGTGCAACTGGGCGGCGAAAACCGTCAGCAGCACCAACCCGATATAAAACGAGGGCATCGACAACGTCACCTGTGACGCGCCGCGAATGGTGATATCGGTGGCGCTGTTGCGTTTGAGGGCAGAGATAAAGGCCAGCGGAATGGCCATCAGCAGCGCAAACAGCGCGGCCATGCCGGTCAACAGCAAGGTCACGGGCAAACGCTCGGCAATGACCGTGGTCACCGGGGCGTGCATGGCATAGGAGTTGCCAAGGTTACCGCTGGCGACCTGGCGTACAAAGAAGACGAACTGTACCGGCAGCGGTTGACTCAATCCCAGCTCTTTATTGATACGCGTGACGTCAGCGTCCGTTGCGCGGTCGCCAATCATCGCGCTGGCAGGATCGCCAGGCAGCAGACGCACGATGGTGAAGGTGACCACCAAAATCACCAGCAGCGTCGGAATAATCAGCAGAATGCGTTTGAAAATATAATTCAGTTCGGTCAACGCGTGCTCCCAAATCCAGCGTACAGGCGCTGTAGCCCACGCGGGTACAGCGCCAGATGCCTGGATTTCACTCGATGTAATAAAGGCGAATTATTTCTTCAGCCAGGTTTCAGTGAAGATGTTATTCCCCAACGGGATCTGGACAAATCCTTCGACATTTTTCTTCAGCGCCACCGGATAGGAGCTTTCATACAGCGGGATGGTGGGGCCGGTGCTGTTGTAGATATCCTGGATGCGTTTGTATTCTTCGGCACGTTTCGCTGGATTAGTTTCCTGCTGTGAAGCTTCAAACAGCGTGTCTAATTCATCACTCTTCCAGCCGGAATGCAGCGCCTGAATATTCTTCGAATACGCGTAGTAGGAGGTGATCTCGTTGGGGTCAGCGATGTCATCGGTCCACGGACCAATACGGGTGCTGAAATTCCCCTTACGATAGTTGGCGTTCAGCGTGGCGTTATCCATCTGGTTAATGGTCAGCTTGACGCCAATCTGCGCCCACATCTGTTGCAGGCCGGTCGCGATGCTCAGGCTGTCTTCATTACCCGCCAGAATATTCATGCTGGTGCTAAAGCCATCCGGGTAACCGGCTTCTTTCATCAGCGCCTGCGCTTTCTCAACGTCTACGGGCCACAACGGCTTGGTGCCCGAGTTGAGTGGCGTGGAGGTCGACATAAACGAGGTCATCGGTTTGCCGAGTCCAAAGGTCACCAGTTGGATGATGCCTTCTTTGTCGGTGGCGTAGTTCAGCGCTTCACGCACTTTGGGATTCGCCAGTGGGTTCGGCTTGCCATCAATCTCCGGGCGGGCGTTCACGCTGGCGACTTCCACGCGGGTGGAGGGGAACAACGCCATATTTATTGCCGGATTCCCCTGCAACTCTTTAACGCGTGAGTAAGGGATAAACTCGGCACCGTCCAGTTCACCGGATTGCAGCTTCAGGATGCGTGTCGCATCGTCGGGGATGATTTCGAACTTGATGCTGTCGAGGTAGGGCAGCGCTTTGCCGTCAGCGCCTTTCTCCCAATAGTACGGGTTGCGTACCAGCGTCATGGTGGAGTTATGTTGCCATGACTTGAGGATAAACGGACCAGAACCCACCGGATGCTCGGCAAACGCTGCGGCTTTGTCGTGGTCAGTCGCGCCGGGTTCCGCTTCGAACAATTTCTCCGGCATGATTGCGGTGTTGAACACTGTCAGCGCGGTGAGAATGGCGGGATCGGTATGCGACAGATGGATCACCACAGTGTGCGGATCGCTGATGGTGACGTTAGCGATGGCGCTCACCAGAAATTGCCACACGCCATTACCCGGTTTGGCTGCACGCTCCAGCGACCATTTCACGTCTTCAGCGGTGATCGGTGAACCATCAGAAAATTTGGTGTCAGGACGCAGGGTCAGGGTCAGACTTTTACCGTCCTCCGACAGCTTCCACGCGGTAGCCAGGCCCGGTCGAATGCCTTTGCCATCGTTAGTCGGCAGCAGCAGGGTGTCGTAGAGGTTAGAGAGAATCCAGATATCGTTATTGCTTTCGTTCAGGATAGGTTCGAGGAAATTACTGTCAGCGTAGCGACCATAGATCAGGGTACCGCCGCGCTGTACTACCTCCGCCCCCTGAGCCGCCAGGGTACTGAACGCACCCGCTGCCAGTAAGGCGATTAACGTTAATTTAGGCATAACTTTCATGACCTTGCCCCTCTGTTTGTAAGTCAGAAAAATGTTTGTCAGGCCCTCAAATGCCCCCCGAAAACTGCGGAGAGCGGAGCCGGCAAAAATGGCGGTAATGATTGTGTTCTAGTTAACTGGTACGATAATTGATGTATTGCTCACAAACTGTCAATAATCAGCGCAAAAAAAATGCAAAAAATAAGAATTGGTTATAACAGTAAGTTATTTCGTCATGATTTTTTTTGCCTGATGTCTTGAATTGATGTAAAAAACAGCATAATTGTATTAACAGGCTAGTACACTGACCAGGCAGGTTATGGAATTCCACCTCGATCGTGACTCTTCAATCCCGTTGGGAGCGCAGTTGCGCGGGATAATTGAATACGCCATTACGTTTGGCGCGTTGAAACCTGGCGAACAGCTACCCTCGGTGCGCGACATGGCCGAACAGGTAGGCGTTGCGCCGATGACCGTGGCGCAGGTATATCGCGAACTCAAAGCGGCCGAGCTGGTGTACAGCAAGCCAGGCGCCGGTACCTTTATCGCCGATGCGGCGCTTGCGGTGGGATCGTCAGAACTTGCCCTTGACGAGTTGCATCAGCATCTTGATGCATTTATCAACAGCGGAATGTTGCTCGGTTTAAACGCGGCAGAACTGGGGGCGTTGGTCAGCAGTCGGTTTGCAGAACGACAACGCCAGCTCAGGAAGAAGACGGTATTTTTTATTGGCAACTTTATCGATGCGGCGCGGGATTATGCACACTGCATCGGCGAAACGCTGGGTGAAATCGCGCAGGTAGAAGCGACCACGCTCACCGATATAAAAAACGACCTGTTACTCCGTCAACGTGTTGCCAGTGCCGATCTGTTGCTGACCTTTGCCCATCGTCGGCGTGAGGTCAGCCAACTGATTCCGGGGCTGCCGTTGCTGAATATCAGTTTTATTCCGTCCGAAGCTACTCGCCGTGCGTTGGCTTCGCTCGATCCACTGACGCGCACGCTGGTGGTGTCGATTTTCCCGGAATTTACCGCGTTGATGACGTCTGGCGTGGCGCGCTTTGCGCCTCATGTAACCCAGGTCACCGTGGTGCAAAGCGATGATCCTCGTCTGGGTGAATTATTAAAAGAGACCGATGCCCTGGTGTATGCCACCGGCGTTCAGGAACTCACCGCCCGGTTGGGAGAGCACCAACGTTCTTTTGAGTACCGCCATGTTCCTGATGCAGGAGAGATTCAACGGGTGGTTGTACCGTTGCTGCAACAGGATATTTTACACGCGTCCAACACCGGGGACCGTAATGAAAATCAGTGAAATGAACTGGCAGCAGTTAGCCCACTATCTCACCACCGACGACCGGGTGATTGTGCCGCTCGGCAGTACTGAGCAGCACGCGCTACTCAGCCTGTCAGTGGATTCAATTCTGGCTGAGAGAGTCGCCGCAGAGGCCGCAGAGCCTTACGGTATTCCTGTCTTCCCGGTGATGCCGTTCGGTATGACGCCGGCGTTTAGCGACTATCCCGGCACCATCAGTCTGAGCATGCAAACCTATGTGTGCCTGTTGAATGACATACTTAATAACCTGAAACGGCAGGGGTTTCGCCGCATTTTGTTTATCAACGGGCACGGTGGTAACGCACCGGCGCAGAACATCATTAGTGAATGGATGGTGACCAATCCGGGGGTAACGGTTCAGTTGCATAACTGGTGGAATGCGCCGAAAACCTGGGAAAAAGTGATGTCTATCGATCCGGTCGCGTCACACGCCTCCTGGATGGAAAACTTCCCCTGGACGCGTTTGCCGGGCGTGACCCAGCCGCAGCAGCAAAAACCGATGGTGGATTTGGTAGCGCTGCGGAAACTGGACCCAACGCGTGCCAAAGCGTATCTCGGTGACGGCAACTACGGCGGCTATTATCAGCGCGCCGATGAGGAGATGCTCGCTATCTGGCAAACCGCACTGGCGGAAATTCGAGAGATTATTGACGCGCTCTAGCCGGTGATGCGCGACTTGCCCGGAGGTACGGATGTCAGTTGTCACTCAGCCAGAAACCGCACTTTCCCCCGCAGTACCGCAATCCCAGGATCCTCTGGTTATTTGGGGGGCGGGGGCGATTGGTGGCGTGATCGGTGCTGCGTTTATCGCTGCCGGTCAGCCGGTGATTTTTGTCGATAATGTGGCGGAGCATGTTGCCGCGATTAATCTTCAGGGGCTGCGCATTACCGGTCCCCTCGGTGAAAAAGTGGTGCGGGCGCAGGCATTTTTGCCTGAGCAACTTACCGGTCACTATCGCTGCGTGCTGCTGGCGGTAAAATCTCACCATACCGCTGGCGCTATCCAACAAATTGCACCGCACCTCGCGCCCGAAGGTTTTGTGGTATCGCTACAAAACGGCCTCAACGAGCGGGTTATCGCCGATAGCATCGGCGTTGATCGTACCGTCGGCGCTTTCCTGAATTTTGGCGCAGACTTCCTGGAACCCGGCGTGATCCACCACGGTGGTCGCGGCGCGGTGGTGATTGGTGAGTTAGACGGCATCGCCCGCCCACGAACTGAAATGCTCCACAGGCTGCTGCTGAACGTGGACGCTGCGGCGATCCTCACACCAAACATTTGGGGATTTCTGTGGGCGAAGATGATCTACGGTGCGCTGTTGTTCGCCACGGCATTAACCAATGACAGCATTGCCGATGTCCTTGCGATGCCACGTTTCCGACCCGTGCTGACAGCGCTGGCACAGGAAATCGGCAGCGTGGCCCATGCGCAGCATATCGTTTTGCAAGGGTTTGATGGCTTTGATCCTGCGGCGTTTCTGCCTGATGCCAGCCCTGACCACACCCGACAATCCTTTGACGATATGGTGGCGCATAACCGCCGTTCAGCGAAATCTCACTCAGGTATCTGGCGTGATTTGGCGGTGCGCAAACGCCAGACCGAGATTGACGCGCAGATCGCTCCGGCTATCGCGATTGGTCTGAGCGTTAATGTACCGATGCCATTAACCTCGCGTCTGGTGCAACTGATTCACGAAGTGGAGCAGGGGATGCTGCCGCAAACTCAGGCAACCCTGGTCTTGCTGGAAAGTAACGAAACGGGAGCATCCTGATGCAAGACCCTTTTGATTATTCCCGGCGCACGGTGCTGGTGACCGGCGCCGCGCAGGGATTTGGCCGCGCGATTTGTCTGGCCTTCGCCGCACGCGGGGCACAGGTCATCGCCTGTGACATCCAGCAGGCGCAGGTTGAGGAGACGGCAGCGTTATGCGGCGAGGGGACGCTGGCGTTTACCGTTGACATCAGCTCACCCGAGGCAGTTAACGCGCTGTTTAGCACGCTGGCGTCGCACCAGCTTCAGGTCGATACGCTGGTCAACAATGCGGGCGGCGTGGTGGGGCAATCAGGTCAACCGCTCGAAACCGTCACCTTCGCACAGTGGCAGGCGATAGTTGATGTGAATCTGAATGGGGCGTTTTTAATGTCCCAAGCGGCAGTGGCGGGGATGAAGGCGCGGCAATTTGGTCGCATCATCAATATCTCCAGCCGGGCCGGGCTGGACGTCAGCCTTACCGGTATCCAGGCCTATGCCAGTGCCAAGGCGGGACAGATTGGCCTGACACGTCAGTTGGCGCACGAGTTGGGGCCGTGGAACATCACCGTCAATAACGTGGCACCCGGATTTATTCGCAGCAATCCCTCCACCGAGAAGCAGTGGGAGGCAATGGGCAGCGCGGGCCAGCAGCGGCTGGTGGACAATATTGCCCTGCGACGACTCGGCGTGGCCGAGGATATTGCCCATGCGGTGCTGTATTTCGCCTCCGACTGGGCTAACTGGGTCACCGGGCAAGTTCTCAGCGTCGATGGTGGCCGATAGTTCATTACATAAAAACTAAAACTCATTATTTCCTTTTTCCCACGGCTCTGACAAAGTACCGCGCAAAATAATAACGTTAATAATTACCCTGCGGAGTTTGTATGACCATCGGATCGGCTAAGTGGCTTGGACTGAGCTACTTCACCTACTTTTTCTGTTACGGCATCTACTTACCTTTCTGGAGCGTATGGCTCAAAGGTTTAGGATTGGATGCGGAAAAAATCGGTCTGATGATTGGTTGCGGCATGGTGGCACGTTTTGTCGGCAGCTTGTTAATTGCTTCTCAGGTGAAAACCCCTTCCCATTTGATTCGCGCGCTACGCCTGCTGGCGCTGATGACCTGCCTGTTCGCGCTGGGATTTTGGCTTGGTGGCCAGTGGCTATGGCTGCTGTTGGTGATGATTGGCTTTAACCTGTTTTTTTCTCCGCTGGTGCCACTGAGTGATGCGCTGGCCGCCACCTGGACACAGCAAATTGGCCTCGCCTATGGGCCGGTGCGTTTATGGGGATCGCTGGCGTTTGTGATTAGCTCGGCGTTGACCGGAATGCTGGTCAGTGAGTACTCCTCGCAGGCGATTCTGGTGCTGCTCTCGGTCGGGGTGCTGGCGATGCTATCCGGCATGATGTTGCCACCCAAAACGCAACCACAGGGCGATGCACGCCAGGGAGCGAGTGGTGGCTGGTCTGCCTGGCGTAACCTGCTGCGGGAAAATGCCGTCTGGCGCTTTATGTTGTGTGTCACCCTGATGCAGGGCGCACACGCCGCTTATTACAGCTTCAGTGCTATCTGGTGGCAGGAGTCTGGCTATTCAGCCAGCACCGTGGGGTATCTCTGGTCACTCGGAGTGGTGGCGGAAATTGTGGTCTTTGCCCTCAGCAACCGGCTATTTCGCCGCTGGACGGCGCGCGACCTGCTGCTGCTTTCCTGCGTGTGTGCGCTGGTACGCTGGACGTTACTTGGGGCCAGCACCGCATTGCCACTGCTGATTGTGGCGCAGATTCTGCACTGCGGCAGCTTCACCGTTTGCCATCTGGCGGCGATGCGCTTTATTGCGGCGCGTAAGGGCGCAGAGGTGATCCGTTTACAGTCGCTGTATTCGGCGCTGGCGATGGGCGGCGGCATAGCGGTGATGACCATGATTTGTGGCGTGCTGTTTACCCCTTTGCAGGGGCATCTGTTTTGGGTGATGGCGCTGGTAGCGTTACCTGCCTTGTTCCTGCGCCCCCGTTCTGCTTAAGACTCGAGTAACTGGCGGATACGCTGCTGCTGATGTTCGCTCAGCGGCAGCTCGGCGTGAATCAATGGCGGTGAAAACAGCGGCAGCGAGGTCGCATAAGGGGTAATCACCAGCGCAATATCACGCGGCGCACCCTCCTGCCTGAATTGCAGCATATCCTGATAGGTGATGTTAATTGGCAGCAACGTCAGCTCACGGATTTGCTGTTCCAGTAATTGCTCCAGGCTGGCATCCTCGCCAGTCAGCAGCAGCACCTGTTTCTCCTGCAAGGCGCTCTCCTGCATCAGCCAGGCACCGAACAACACCGCCACCAGGCTCACTTCTTCCGCACTGAAACGCGTGGCAAATTGCGCCGCAAAGTCATCGAGCGCGGCGCGGGTGGTGCGCAGCAAGCGTGGATAGAGCCGGGCGACATCCAGCGCCACGCTGTTATCAATGCCGATGGCAAAATGGCTACGGTCCAGCGCTTGCGCCAGATGGGTAAACAGTTGCTGCTTCAACTCTTCCTGATTACTGATTTGCGTCAGCGCCAGTTTTTCAAAGCGGATGATTAACGCTTCCACGGCCTGCATCAGGATTTGCGCCTGCGGATGCTGCAACTGCGTGCCATCCGGCGCGTGAATCAGGCTAAACAGTAGCGTCCAGAAGTCGGCCTCGCTGGCATCGGGCGCGAGGTGGCAACGTTTTTGCCAGTGATGAATTACATCATCGGCGGCCTCGCGCTCTGCCTTTTCGGCCAGCCAGGCGCGCTGCGCATCGTTGAACAGCGCCATCTGCCGCTGGCACAGGGCATACTTCATGTAGATTTGCAGAAATAACCGATCGCGCTGACTAAAGTTCCGGTTGAGTCGCAGGCTACAATGCTGGATCAGCGCCTGTAAGTTGGTTTCATCCCACAGCGCTTTTTCGATTTTGAGCACCTTAAGGCGTTGACGCAGCACCGGGGCGAAGTGTTCACAAACAAAATCCTGCGACAGGCGCAGAGCGCGTCGCAACCAATGGAGCAGGCATAAACGCCTGTCCAACTCCGTTCCATGTACGCGAAAGCTACCATCGACCATCTGGTGTAGTTCCAGTTGATGATAACGCTGTATCTCGTCACTGACATCCGCGATATCCTGTCGGGCGACAACAGGGTCCACGCCATTTAACTGGCAGAGCTTTTCAAGCGTCAGCGCGGGAGCGGGCAGAAACAGCAGCAGTAGCAGATGGCAGCGACGTTGGGAACGGCTGAAGAGTGGTGCAGAGGAGGTTGCAGAACTCATCAATAGTCATTCCAGCAGGTCATTTTTGAGCTAAGAATAGCCAACTCCGCGCGGTAACCCTGCACTTTGTCGTGACTTTTATTCAGAGCTTTAAAGCGGGTCACAGTTTTTCTGGACCACTGGAATCTGAACCTTTTAATTGTTACTTTATAACGTTATGAAAATTGCGCTTTTTACCCTGATGCTGTTGGTCAGTCACATGGCCTGGTCACATCCACACAGTTTTATTGATATGAAAACCGAGCTTCTGACCGACAATGACCATCTTACCGGCTTCAAAATGGTCTGGACTATGGACGAGATCACCTCTGCCGATCTGCTGTACGATGCCGGTAAAGCCGAGCCGGGCAGCGTGGTGTGGAAAAAACTGGCGGCGCAGGTGATGGCCAATGTGTTGGGTCAGCACTATTTCACCGAAGTGTGGCAGGGGAAAAATCGGGTGAAATTCCTCAATCTGCCAAAGGAGTACCAGCTATCGCGCAACGGTAACAAAGCGGTGCTGGAGTTCATTTTGCCTCTGGGCGAACCGCAATCTCTGAGTAACACGCAGTACCGCATTCTCACCTTTGATCCGAGCTACTTTGTCGATATGTATTACGACAACGCTCAGGCGCTCACTCTGCCGAACGCGCTGAAATCGCGCTGCCAGCTGGATTTACACACACCAAAACCGGATGACTCGCTGAAACAATATGCGTTGTCGCTGGATAAAGCCGATGCGCCGCCAGAAGATATGGATCTGGGGCAGCAGTTCGCGCAGACGGTAACGCTGACATGTCATTAATTTCCCTGCCTTCCGGATCCCGCCGTTTATGGCCGCTGTGGTTGCTGGCGTTGGTGTTGCTGCTGGCGGCTGGCATGGTGTGGCAATTCTGGCCGCAAATCCTGCTACAAAGCGTGCTGTGGCAAAAAGTCTTAAATCGCGAGATGACGCAACTGCTACAACAGGTGGCGGAGCAACCCCACCAGGCGGGGGTGACCCTGATGCTGTTTAGTCTGGCTTATGGTGTGCTGCATGCCCTGGGCCCCGGTCACGGTAAAGTGGTGATCAGCACCTTCCTCGCGACCCATCCGGCGCGCCTGAAAACCAGTATGAAGCTGACGTTGCTGGCGGCATTGTTGCAGGGGGGCGTGGCGATCGGTCTGGTGACGGTGATGCTGGTGGTGCTACAAACCTCATCGCGCACCCTGCATCTGGGTAGCTACTGGCTGGAGAAGGGCAGTTACCTGCTGGTGATGGCATTGGGAATTTGGGTTGGATGGCGCGCGATCCGCGCCTTGCGGGCGGCGTTAAAACCGGTGCCGAAAATGCAGATCCATGCTATCCGCCCTCACCATCAGCATGATGACAACTGCGGCTGTGGCCATGCTCACTTGCCGAGTGCTGCACAGATAGAACAAGCCGTTAGCGGCAAAACGCAGGCGCTGGTGGTGTTCTCGATGGGGCTACGTCCTTGCTCGGGGGCCATTATGATGTTGCTGTTTGCCAAAGTGATTGATGTGTATCTCTGGGGAGTGGCCTCGGCGATGGCGATGGCGATGGGCACGGCGGTGACCGTATCGGCGATGGGATTGTTGGTGCAGCGTTCGCGTAAACTGGCGGAGAAACTGGGCAGTGCCAGTGCGACAGCGCAAGGGGTGAAAGTGTTGATGCCATTGCTGGCGTTAGTCGGCAGCGTGGTCTTACTGGTCGCGGGGGCGTTACTGTGGCAAAGCGCCCAGCCGATGATGAGCAGCGGCCTGCGGCCATTTTAACCATCGACCATAACGTAACGGCGCAATAAATCACGCCGTTACGGGAAAAGCAATTAACGCTTCAGCGCTTCGCTCAGTTCGTCACGCATGGTGGACAGCAGCGCTTTCACCACACGCGGGTTACCGGCAACGATGTTACCTGACATCAGGTAGCCATGACCGCCAGTAAAGTCAGTTACCAGGCCGCCCGCTTCGCGTACCAGCAGTTCACCGGCAGCGAAATCCCACGGTTTCAGACCGATTTCGAAATAGCCATCTACACGACCCGCAGCCACGTAAGCCAGGTCCAGTGCCGCAGAACCGGTACGACGGAAGTCAGCACACTGGGTAAACAGTTTGCCCACCACATTGATATAAGACTGAGAATGCTGCTTCAGTTTGAACGGGAAGCCGGTCGCCAGAATGGTGCCATCCAGATCGCGAGCGGTGCTGCCGCGCAGACGGTAGCCGTTCAACTGAGTGCCCTGACCGCGTACAGCGGTGAACAGCTCATTACGCATTGGATCGTAAACCACCGCAACTTCGGTGCGACCTTTAATGCGCACAGCGATAGAAACGGAGAAGTGAGGGAGGCGTTTGATAAAGTTGGTGGTGCCATCCAGCGGATCGATTACCCATTGAATGTCCTGATCGTCACCCGCCAGTTCACCGCTTTCTTCGGTGATGATGGTGTGTTGCGGGTATGACTTGCGAATCACTTCGACAATCAGACGTTCTGCGTCACGGTCAACATTGGTAACGAAGTCGTTGCTGCCTTTCTGGCTGGCTTCGACAGCGTCCGGGGTTTCATAATTCTTTGCAATTAAATTTCCGGCCTTGCGCGCAGCGCGCACGGCGATGTTGAGCATCGGATGCATCGGTATCTCTCGCTGGATGTTAAAGAACAGGGAAAACGGCGCGGAGTATAGCAGCGCATTCGGTAAATGTCCTGTTTTATGTTAGCATCGCGCCATCATTTTCTTACCTGCTTCTATTATGCTGCAAAATATCCGAATTGTACTGGTGGAAACCTCCCACACCGGCAACATGGGCTCGGTAGCCCGTGCCATGAAAACCATGGGTTTGAGCAATCTGTATCTGGTCAACCCGTTGGTCAAACCTGATTCTCAGGCCATCTCTCTCGCCGCAGGTGCCAGCGATGTGATCGGCAATGCGCAGATCGTGGACACCCTCGATGAGGCGATTGCGGGTTGTAGCCTGGTGGTTGGCACCAGCGCACGTTCGCGTTCTTTGCCGTGGCCGATGCTGGATTCGCGTGAATGCGGTATCAAAAGTGTCGAAGAGGGGCAGCAGGCACCGGTCGCGCTGGTGTTTGGCCGTGAGCGTGTTGGCCTGACCAATGAAGAGTTGCAGAAGTGCCACTATCACGTCGCGATTCAGGCGAACCCGGAATACAGTTCGCTGAACCTCGCGATGGCGGTACAGATCATCGCTTACGAGGTGCGTATGGCCTGGCTGGATGCGCAGGAAAAAGCGACGCCGCAGCCACAGTTTGCAGAGTCGCCTTATCCGCTGGTCGATGATCTGGAGCGTTTTTATCAGCATATGGAACAGATGATGCTGAACAGCGGCTTTATCCGTGAAGGCAATCCCGGTCAGGTGATGAGCAAACTGCGTCGCTTGTACACCCGCGCGCGCCCGGAACGTGATGAGCTGAATATTCTGCGTGGCATGCTGGCGTCGTTTGAAAAACGTAAAGGTAGTGAGGGTAATAGTTGAGTAAATTGCTTGGTTAAATAGTTGAGCAAATTACTTGGTTAAATAGTTGACCAATTTACTCAGGAATGTCAGACTAGCGGCCATTCATCAGATACCCGCCGATAACCGACGGACGCTTACGAGGTTGTATGCTATGAGACTGACATCCAAAGGACGTTATGCCGTTACCGCTATGCTGGACGTTGCCCTGCACTCGCACGAGGGGCCGGTGCCGCTGGCTGACATTTCTGAGCGTCAGGGCATTTCGCTCTCCTATCTGGAGCAGTTATTCTCGCGTCTGCGTAAGCACGGTTTGGTTGCCAGTGTCCGTGGTCCGGGCGGCGGTTATCTGTTAGGTAAAGATGCTGGCGCGATTGCCGTAGGTGCGGTGATCACCGCCGTTGACGAATCCGTTGATGCCACCAAATGCCAGGGCAAAGAAGGTTGCCAGGGCGGTGAACGTTGCCTGACTCACGTTCTGTGGCGTGACCTGAGCGAACGCATCAGCGAATTCCTCAACAACATCACTCTGGCAGAACTGGTCAACAACCAGGAAATTCTGGATGTTGCTGACCGTCAAAACGCCATCGACAATCGTCGCTTCCAGACTCACCGCGTGCAGGAAACCATCAACGTTAACCTGCGTGCGTAATCCGCTCTCTTTCGGCCTTTCCTGCTAAGGCAGGGAAGGCTGAATCATGCTATAACGTCGTATGATTTTTTATACGGAGCTTTAGCGCAATGAAATTACCGATCTACCTGGATTACGCGGCAACGACGCCTGCGGATCCGCGTGTCGCCACCAGAATGATGCAGTTTCTCACCCTGGATGGCACGTTCGGTAACCCCGCTTCCCGTTCTCACCGATTTGGCTGGCAGGCTGAAGAAGCCGTTGATGTGGCACGCAACCAGGTTGCGGAGCTGGTCAATGCCGATCCGCGTGAAATCGTTTTTACTTCCGGCGCGACTGAAGCTGATAACCTCGCCATCAAGGGCGCGGCACAGTGCCATCAGGCGCGCGGCAAACACGTTATTACCAGTCAGACCGAACACAAAGCGGTGCTCGACAGTTGTCAGCAACTGGAGCGCGAAGGCTTTGAGGTCACTTATTTGCAACCCGGCCGTGATGGCATCGTGACTCCCGACATGTTGGCTGCGGCGCTGCGTGACGACACGGTGCTGGTTTCGTTGATGCATGTGAATAATGAAACCGGCGTAATTCAGGATATCGCCGCGCTTGGCGCTTTGTGTCGCCAACGTGACATCCTGTTCCATGTCGACGCCACGCAAAGTGTGGGTAAGTTGCCCATTGACGTCAGTGTCCTGCCGGTGGATTTGATGTCCTTCTCGGCACACAAAATTTATGGCCCGAAAGGTATCGGCGCGCTCTGGGTTCGTCGCAAACCGCGTTTGCAGATTGATGCGCAAATGCATGGTGGCGGTCATGAGCGCGGCATGCGTTCGGGTACATTGCCGGTGCACCAGATTGTCGGCATGGGCGAAGCCTATCGCATTGCGCGTGAAGAGATGAGCAGCGAAGTTGCGCGACTAGCAGCACTGCGTCAGCGCTTGTGGCAGGGCATCAGCGCGCTGAGCGATGTCACGCTGAATGGATCGCTGGAGCAGGGCGCACCAAATATCCTCAATATCAGTTTTGCCCACGTTGAAGGTGAATCGTTGATTATGGCGCTGAAAGATCTGGCGCTCTCTTCCGGTTCCGCCTGTACCTCGGCCAGCCTCGAACCCTCTTATGTGCTACGCGCGATGGGCGTTGACCAGGAGCTGGCACACAGCTCGCTGCGTTTTTCGCTCGGACGCTTTACCACCGAAGAGGAAATTGATTACGCCATTGAGCTGGTCAACAAAGCGGTAACCCGTCTGCGGGCGCTGATGCCTGCGGCAAATTCTCGCTAATTATCGTTTAACAGCATCCTTCCGCCGGTCTGGCGGAAGGTGATAACTCACGCATACGGAGCCTCGCGATGACAACACAACCGATGACGATTACGCTCAGCTCCCAAGCCGCCGACGCGCGCTGGGGTGACAAAGCGTTGCTGAGCAGCAATGACAGTGGCATGACGATTCATCTCACCGGCGCAGATGCGCTGATGAGCATTCAACGCGCGGCGCGCAAACTCGATGGTCAGGGTATTCGCCATGTCGCCTTAAGCGGCGAAGGCTGGGATCTGGAGAAATGCTGGGCGTTCTGGCAGGGCTACCGTGGCCCGAAAGGATCACGTCAGGTGGAATGGCCGACCCTGAGCGAGCAGGATCAGAACGAATTTGATCGTCGCCTGAAGATCGTGGATTGGGTACGTAACACCATCAACCTGCCTGCTGAAGATCTCAGCCCGGAGCAACTGGCGCACAGCGCGATTGATCTGATTTCTGCTGTCGGCGGCGACGCAGTGAGCTATCGCATCACCAAGGGTGAGGATTTGCGCGAGCAAGGTTATCTCGGCATTCATACCGTTGGTCGTGGCTCAACCCGCGCACCGGTTCTGCTGGCGCTGGATTTCAATCCGGGCGGTGACGAAAATACCCCGGTTTATGCTTGCCTGGTGGGTAAAGGCATCACCTTTGATACCGGTGGTTACAGCCTGAAGCAGAGCGGCTTTATGGACTCGATGAAGTCCGATATGGGCGGGGCAGCAACGGTTACTGGCGCACTGGCGCTGGCGATCTCGCGCGGTCTGAATAAACGCGTGAAGCTGTACCTGTGTTGTGCTGACAACATGGTCAGCGGTAATGCGTTCCGTCTTGGCGATATCATTCGTTACCGCAACGGCAAAACCGTTGAAGTGATGAACACCGACGCGGAAGGGCGTCTGGTGCTGGCCGATGGCCTGATTGACGCCAGCGAGCAGAAACCGGAACTGTTGATTGACGCAGCAACCCTGACTGGTGCGGCCAAAACTGCGCTCGGTAACGATTACCACGCGCTGTTCACTTTTGATGACGTGTTGGCGCAATCGCTGCTGGGTAGCGCGGCCAGTGAAAACGAAGCCTTCTGGCGTCTGCCGCTGGCGGAGTTCCACCGCAGCCATCTGCCGTCAAATTTTGCTGATCTCAATAACATCGCCAGCCCGGCACACTCCGCCGGTGCCAGCAGCGCGGCCGCGTTTCTGTCGCACTTCGTCAGTCAATATCAACAGGGCTGGCTGCATATCGACTGCTCAGCGACCTACCGCAAAAGCGCGGTTGATCAATGGTCAGCAGGCGCAACTGGCCTCGGGGTTCGCACCATCGCGAACTTGTTACTGAAATAATGTCCCGTTAAGGCACATTACGTAGCGGCGCGGGTTTGAAAATGACGCGCGATAAATCGCGCCGCTACGGAGCAGTGCAGACACGTATTTTTGGAAAAACCAAACCATGAGTAACCGTCTTGAAGAGGTGCTGAAACTGGCTGCCACCGAGCCTGCGCACCGCCCGGAGTTCTTTCAGTTGCTGCTTGAAGCCGATGTCTGGGTGCCGGGTGAAAGCAGTGCGCAGCAGTTCGACGCCACCACACCGGTCGATCTTCAGCACTGGGAAAAGGAAGACGGCGGTAGCGTCATCCCCTTTTTCACGTCTGAACAGGCGATGAGCGAAGCCATCAAAGATGAGCAACCTTATCTGCGTCTGCCGGTACGCACCTTGTTTGAAATGACGCTGGGTGAAACCTTGTTCCTCAACCCGAAACTCCCGGCAGGGAAAGAGTTTTCACCGGGCGAAATTGCGCATCTACTGGGTGAAGAGGGCAGCGCGCTCAGCCAGCAAACGGTACTGGAAGGCGGCCATGCCTTGCTGCTCTCCGAAGTGGCTGAGCCACCGGCGCAGATGGTTGACTCACTTACCCAGCTGTTTGCCAAATATAAACAGGTACGACGCGCGTATATTGCCAGCATTCGTGAGCAGGCCGATGAGACGCCAAATCTGTTGATTGGCATCGAGGCGGATAGCGATATTGACGCGATTATCCAGGCGGCGGGCAGCGTGGCGACAGATACGCTCACCGACGATGTGCCGATCGATCTCTGTGAAGTGGTTAGTGGCGAGCATGGCGTCAGCCATTTCTTCACCGCCCACATTACGCCTTTTTACGAGCGCCGCTGGGGCAGCTTCCTGCGCGATTTTAAAGGCAGTCAGCGCATTATCTAAAACTGAATTCTCCGTAGCGGCGCGATTTATCGCGCGGCTTTTTCTGGCAGCGCGCACGGAATTGCGCGATAAATCGCGCCGCTACGCTGATTATTTCTCGATTGGGAGGTCGTCGCGACTTCCCCATTCACCCCAGGAGCCGTCGTACAGGGTAACATCCCGCACGCCAAGCGATGTCAGCGCCAGAATCACCACCACCGCCGTCACGCCTGAGCCACAGCTGGCGATGATCGGTTGATCCAGCTTCACGCCTGCCTTCTCAAATTCCGTACGCAGTTCTGCGGCGGGTTTCAATGCGCCATTCGCCACCAGATTGTTCCACGGCACGTTACGGCTGTTGGGGATATGGCCACGCAGCAGGCCGGGACGCGGCTCGTCGACTTCAGCATTGAAGCGATTCGCGGCGCGAGCATCGACAATCTGTGCGCCACCCTCATGGCTGATCAACAACACATCGGTCAACCGTTTCACCTGGGCGCTGTCATACTTCGCCTCAAACTCCCCTTCAGATAAGCTTACCGGGCCGGTCGCCAGCGCGTAACCTGCCGCTTTCCAGCCAGCCAGGCCGCCCGCGAGGATCGACACATTAACGCAGCCAAAGGCGCGTAACATCCACCAGGCGCGTGGTGCGGAGAACAGGTTGCCTTCGTCGTAAACCACCAGATGTTTATCCTGGCTGACGCCCAGTTCGCGCATCGCCACGGCAAAGGCTTCGGCACGCGGCATCATGTGTGGGTAAGGGCTGGTATGATCGGACAGGGCTTCGATATTAAAGAAAGGGGCGTTGGGCAGATGCCCGGCCAGATACTCTGCCTGGATATCACGTACCGCTTCCTGGCCGGGTGGCAACATGCGCGCATCCAGCACCTGTAGGGTTTCCTCGGTGTAATGTTCTTTTAACCAGTCAGCAGACACAAACAGGGGAGCTGTCATAGCAACCTCTTCTCATCAATCGGGAAAGACTCAGTGTCCGGGAATGTGGACGCTATCTCAAGGGTTAGTAAGGAGAAAGTTGGGGATGGTCATCCGGGTATGGCACATTTTTGGTCGGCTTGCCCCGACAAAAATCAATTATTTTCAATAATTCCTCTGATCGACGATAGGCAACGCCCGATGATGTCCCTATAATCGCCCCGTTTTCTTACCGGGCGGGTTCCCGGTTTCTTCAGGATGCTAAATATAGAGGTCAACATGGCAATCGAACGTACTTTCTCAATCGTTAAACCAAACGCTGTCGCCAAGAACGTGATTGGTGCAATCTACAACCGTTTTGAAAGCGCGGGCTTCAAAATCGTTGGCGCTAAAATGCTGCACCTGACCAAAGAGCAGGCTGAAGGCTTCTACGCGGAGCACAAAGGCCGTCCGTTCTTCGACGGTTTGGTTGAATTCATGACCTCTGGTCCGGTTGTGGTTTCTGTACTGGAAGGTGAAAACGCTGTTCAGCGTCACCGTGATCTGATGGGTGCAACCAACCCGGACAACGCGCTGGCAGGCACTCTGCGTGCTGACTACGCAGACAGCTTCACCGAGAACGCCACTCACGGTTCAGATTCAGCAGAATCCGCTGCGCGTGAAATCGCGTACTTCTTCGCTGAAAACGAAGTCTGCCCGCGCACTCGCTAAGGTGGCGCAAGGTTTACACCTTTTAACCCGGTGTAAATCTGTTCCCCTGGCATCATGCCGCAGATGTAGTACAATTATGCGCCCTTGTTGAGCCTGCTCAGCAAGGGCGCTGTTTTTTTCCTATTCTTAACCAGAGCCATAACGTGTAACAACGAGGCCAGAGAACATTATGTCCGAACAGATTGTGACGCCGTCGTCCGCTTCCCCCGTGGTTGTCTCCCCAAAAAACGAAAAAATTAACCTGCTGGATCTCAACCGTCAGCAAATGCGCGAATTCTTTGTTTCGCTGGGTGAAAAACCATTTCGTGCCGATCAGGTAATGAAGTGGATGTATCACTACTGCTGCGATGATTTCGAGCAGATGACTGACATCAACAAAGTGCTGCGTGGCAAACTGATGCAGCTCACTGAGATTCGCGCCCCGGAAGTGGCTGAAGAGAAGCGATCCAGCGATGGCACCATCAAATGGGCGATCCGCGTGGGCGACCAACTGGTGGAAACCGTGTACATCCCGGAAGATGACCGCGCTACGCTGTGCGTCTCTTCCCAGGTAGGTTGTGCACTGGAGTGCAAATTCTGTTCGACGGCGCAGCAAGGTTTTAACCGTAACCTGCGTGTATCAGAAATTATCGGTCAGGTGTGGCGTGCGGCGAAAATTATCGGTGCCGCCAAAGTGACCGGCCAGCGTCCGATCACCAACGTGGTGATGATGGGCATGGGCGAACCGTTGCTGAACCTCAACAACGTTGTACCGGCGATGGAAATCATGCTGGATGACTTCGGTTTTGGTCTGTCCAAACGTCGTGTAACCCTGTCGACCTCGGGTGTGGTTCCGGCGCTGGATAAGCTGGGCGATATGATTGACGTCGCATTGGCGATCTCACTGCACGCACCAAACGACAAGCTGCGCGATGACATCGTGCCGATTAACAAGAAATACAACATCGAAACCTTCCTCGCGGCGGTGAAACGTTACCTGGCGAAGTCGAATGCGAACCAGGGACGCGTCACTATCGAGTACGTGCTGCTGGATCACGTTAATGACAGCACTGACGATGCCCATCAGTTGGCCGAATTGCTGAAAGACACGCCGAGTAAAATCAACCTGATTCCGTGGAACCCCTTCCCGGGTGCGCCGTATGGCCGCAGCTCCAACAGTCGCGTTGATCGTTTCTCTAAAGTCTTGATGGAGTATGGTTTTACCACCATCGTGCGTAAAACCCGTGGTGACGATATTGATGCCGCCTGTGGTCAGTTAGCGGGCGATGTTATCGACCGTACTAAACGTACCATGCGTAAAAAGATGGCCGGTGAAGCCATCTCTGTGAAGGCGCTCTGAAACTCCGCGCCTGGTGATATTCACCGGGCGCAACTCATGTCAGTCTCTTCCGCCTGAATCACTCAGGGAGAACGGACAATGAGTAAGGGATTACCGGCAGTGTTATTGGCAGGCTTTGTTGTAACCGGTTGTGTCAGTGAGCCCGCGCATCAGGGCGCGGCAGATATTCGTTTGCAGCTTGGATTGCACTATCTGGCGGTGCAGGATTTTCCGTCTGCGCAGCGTAATTTGCTGCGAGCACAACAAGCTGCGCCACAGGACTATCGTGTTCCTTTGGCGCTTGCACGCGTGGCTCAGGCGCAGCAGAATATCGCGCAAACGCGTTGGTACTACCAGCGCGCGCAGCAACTGGCTCCTGCCAACGGTTACGTCGCTAACAATTACGGTGCGTTTCTCTGCGGTTTGAGGCAGTATGACGAATCGCATCAACAGTTTAAGTTAGCGGCTGATGCGCAGGAACCCGACGCCCGTCACGATGCATTATTATTTTCGGGCTATTGTTACCTGCAAGCTGAAGATAATGCCGCTGCGCGGGGGCAATTAACTCGCGCGTTGGATGAAGCACCGGAGCAGGGCAGGCAACTGCTGACGGAGGCGGAAAGGCAGTTTGATCGGCAAGCGTGGAACAAGGTTTCACTGCTCTTAGAGGTTTATGACCACAGGCTGCCTGCCAGTGCAGACAGTTTATGGTTACAGATACGTTTCGCCGCGCAACAGGGAAACGCTGCTGACGTTACACGTTATGGCGACCGGTTGGCGCGAAGTTTTCCACAATCGATACAGTACCAGCGTTATTTAGCTAATGAATACTGAAGCCACTCAAGAGAAATCTGCAGTACATTCCACAGGTGAACGCCTGCGACTGGCCCGTGAGCAGATGGGGCTGACCCAGCAAAACGTCGCCGAACGCCTGTGCCTGAAACTTTCCACCGTACGTGATATTGAAGAGGACAAGTCGCCAGCCGATTTAGCCTCCACTTTCCTGCGCGGCTACATTCGCTCCTATGCGCGTCTGGTGCATGTACCGGAGGACGACTTGTTGCCGATGATGGCGAAACAGGCACCGGTACGTGCCGCCAAAATCGAGCCGATGCAGAGCTTCTCCTTGGGTAAACGCCGTAAGAAACGTGATGGCTGGCTGATGATCTTCACCTGGTTGGTGATCTTTGTCGTCATCGGTTTAACCGGTGCCTGGTGGTGGCAGAACCATAAAGCCTCTCAGGAGGAGCTGGTATCGATGGCTGATCAGAACGGCAGCAACAGCGATAACAGCCAGTCGATTCCGTTGGGCGATAACAGCAGCAACGACACCACTGCCGATGCCGATACTAACGGTGCCGGCACGCCAGTGGATAACGGTGCGGGTGCGGTAGCTACCCCGGACACCTCCGCTCAGGGCAGCACTGCGCCAGCAACAACGCCTGCTGCGCCAGCCGCACAAAGCAATGACAACGCGGTGGTATCCCCGAGCCAGGCTCCGGTCGATACCACACCGCCACCTGCGACCTCTCCTGCGCCGGTCAATAGCGTGGAAGGTCAGTTGCCTACCGGTGGCGCTGGCGTAAGCCAGGCACCGAGCGATCCAAACGCGCTGGTGATGAACTTCAGTGCTGACTGCTGGCTGGAAGTGACCGACGCGAGCGGTAAAAAGCTGTTCAGCGGCCTGCAACGCAGCGGCGGTAAACTCAGCCTTGCCGGTCAGCCTCCGTATCGTCTGAAAATTGGTGCGCCAGCGGCTGTGCAGGTGCAATATCAGAATCAGCCCGTTGATTTGAGTCGTTTTATCCGTAATAACCAGGTTGCTCGTCTGACCGTGGGTGCGCAATAACGCGCACCTCACCTGCCGGGCAATTGTGGAGAGAGAATATGCATAACGAAGCACCCATTATCCGTCGCAAATCAACGCGGATTTACGTCGGCAAGGTGCCAGTCGGCGATGGTGCGCCTATTGCCGTTCAGTCGATGACCAACACCCGCACCACGGATGTTGAAGCGACGGTCAATCAGATCAAAGCGCTGGAGCGCGTGGGCGTTGATATCGTCCGTGTCTCAGTGCCGACGATGGATGCGGCGGAAGCCTTCAAACTGATTAAGCAACAGGTCAATGTGCCGCTGGTGGCGGATATTCACTTTGACTACCGCATTGCACTGAAAGTCGCGGAATACGGTGTCGATTGTCTGCGTATTAACCCAGGCAATATCGGCAACAACGAGCGTATTCGTCAGGTAGTGGATTGCGCACGTCACTACAACATTCCGATCCGTATCGGCGTTAACGCCGGTTCACTGGAAAAAGATTTGCAGGAAAAGTACGGCGAACCCACGCCGCAGGCGCTGCTGGAATCGGCGATGCGCCATGTGGATCACCTCGATCGACTCAACTTTGATCAGTTCAAAGTCAGCGTCAAAGCCTCGGATGTCTTCCTCGCGGTGGAATCTTATCGCCTGCTGGCGAAAGCCATCGATCAACCGCTGCACCTCGGGATCACTGAAGCGGGTGGCGCGCGTGCCGGTGCGGTGAAATCCGCTATCGGTTTAGGGCTGCTGCTGTCTGAAGGAATCGGCGATACGCTGCGTATTTCGTTGGCGGCCGATCCGGTGGAAGAAGTCAAAGTCGGTTATGACATCCTCAAATCACTGCGTATTCGCTCACGCGGCATCAACTTTATTGCCTGTCCGACCTGTTCGCGTCAGGAGTTTGATGTGATCGGTACAGTGAATGCGCTCGAGGAACGCCTTGAAGACATCATCACGCCGATGGATGTCTCGATTATTGGATGCGTGGTCAACGGACCTGGCGAAGCGACCGTCTCCACGCTAGGTGTAACCGGCGGTAATAAGAAAAGTGGTTTCTACGAAGATGGCGTGCGTCAGCGCGACCGCCTCGACAATCAGGACATGATCGACCAGCTGGAGGCGCGTATTCGTGCCAAGGCATCGATGCTGGACGAAAGCCGTCGCATCAACGTGCAGCAGCTGGAAAAATAAGGGAAGGTACGCATCCGCGTACCCGTTTGTGATTGAACCTGTGCGGTTTCATCCTCATAAGGTATGATGCCGGACAGGTTTTTTTGTCTTAAGAGATTCTAACGTGGCGAAGAATATTCAAGCGATTCGCGGGATGAACGATTACCTGCCAGCAGATACGGCAATCTGGCAGCGTATTGAAGGTACGCTCAAGCAGGTGCTGGCCAGCTATGGTTTCAGTGAAATTCGCCTGCCGATCGTTGAGCAGACTCCGTTGTTCAGCCGCGCGATTGGTGAAGTCACCGACGTGGTTGAAAAAGAGATGTACACCTTTGAGGACCGCAATGGCGAAAGCCTGACGCTGCGTCCTGAAGGCACGGCGGGCTGCGTGCGCGCCGGTATCGAACACGGTTTGCTGTATAACCAGGAGCAGCGTCTGTGGTACATGGGCCCGATGTTCCGTTATGAGCGTCCCCAGAAAGGTCGTTACCGTCAGTTCCACCAGATGGGTGCGGAAGTGTTTGGTCTGCAAGGACCCGATATTGACGCGGAACTGATTATGATGACCGCGCGCTGGTGGAAAGCGCTGGGTATCGCCGACCATGTCCAATTGGAGCTGAACTCTATCGGTTCCCTGGAAGCGCGTGCCAACTATCGTGACGCGCTGGTGGCCTTCCTCGAAAAGCACAAAGAGGTGCTGGACGAAGATTGCAAACGCCGCATGTACACCAATCCACTGCGTGTGCTTGATAGCAAGAATCCGGACATCCAGCAGCTGTTGAATGATGCGCCGACGCTGGGTGACTTCCTTGATGAAGACTCCCGCGCGCACTTCAGTGGCCTGTGTGCTCTGCTGGATGATGCCGGTATCAAGTACAGCATCAACCAACGCCTGGTGCGTGGTCTCGACTATTACAACCGTACCGTGTTTGAGTGGGTAACCAGTGCGCTGGGTTCACAAGGCACAGTGTGTGGTGGTGGTCGCTATGATGGCCTGGTGGAACAACTGGGTGGCCGCGCGACGCCAGCCGTTGGTTTTGCCATGGGGCTGGAGCGTTTGGTGTTGCTGGTTCAGGCCGTTAACCCGGAATTTGAACCGACGCGCATTGTTGATGTCTATGTTATCGCTTCGGGGCAGGGCGTACAGTCTGCCGCGATGCAACTGGCGGAAAAACTGCGTGATGCTGACCCCCAATTGAAGCTGATGACCAACTTCGGTGGTGGTAACTTCAAAAAGCAGTTTGCCCGTGCAGACAAGTGGGGCGCGCGCATTGCGCTGGTGCTGGGTGAAGATGAAGTGGCAACCGGGCAGGTAGTGATTAAAGACCTGCGTACCGGCGATCAGCAGACGCTGGCCCAGAGTGAAGCCGCCGCGACGTTGCGCACGCTGTTGCAGTAAGCGTGCATCGCAACAGCCATTTTTAGGAGAAAGATTGCGTGGAAGTTTACAGCAACGAAAACGAACAGGTTGATGCGCTGCGTCGCTTTTTTGCCAACAATGGCAAGGCGCTGGCGGTAGGCGTTGTCATCGGTATCGCAGCATTGGGCGGCTGGCGTTTTTGGGCCAGCCATCAAGCAGGCGCCGATAAAGCAGCCTCAGCACAGTATCAGCAGCTGACCAGTGCCATGCAGGCTGATAAGCCGCAAACGCTGGAAGCGGTTGCCAGTTTTGCCAGTGCAAACAACAACACCTACGGTGCGTTGGCGTCTCTGGACCTGGCGAAGCAGTACGTTGAAACCAACCAGCTGGACAAAGCTATCGCTCTGTTGCAGAGCGGGCTGAAAGATACCAAAGATGCCAACCTGCAGGCGGTCATTAACCTGCGTCTGGCACGCATTCAACTGCAACAAAATCAGGCCGATGCCGCACTTTCTACCCTCAACAATGTTAAGGGTGATGGCTGGACAGCTATCGTAGCGGACATTCGTGGCGAAGCGCTGCTGAGCAAAGGCGACAAGCAGGGCGCGCGTGATGCCTGGAGCAAAGGTGCGGAGTCGCAAGCTTCTCCGGCACTGAAGCAAATGTTGCAGATGAAGATGAATAACTTAAGTTAAGCCAGTCAAGAGAGCGCACATGGAATTACGTAAATACCTGCTGCCAGGGCTGATTTCAGTCACCCTGCTCAGCGGTTGCTCGCTGTTCAGCGGCGAAGAAGATGTAGTGAAAATGGCCCCGCTGCCGAAGGTTGAAAACCAGTTTACGCCGCAAACCGCGTGGAGTACCTCGGTTGGCGATGGTGTGGGTGATTTCTACTCCAATCTGCATCCGGCCTGGCAGGACGGTACCGTCTATGCGGCTGACCGCTTTGGCGTGGTGAAAGCGCTCGATGCCAGCAACGGCAAAGAAAAATGGAAAGTGAATCTCTCTGAGAAGACCGGCTTCTTCTCGAAAAACATCTCCGCTCTGCTGTCAGGTGGTGTCACCGCGAACGGCGATCACATCTTTATCGGTAGTGAACGCGGTCAGGTCTTTGCACTGAACACCAGCGATGGCAGCATTGCCTGGCAGACGAAGGTCGCGGGTGAAGCGTTGTCGCGTCCGGTGGTCAGCGATGGCCTGGTACTGATCCACACCAGCAACGGTCAGTTGCAGGGACTGGATCAGGCCACCGGTACCATCAAGTGGAGCGTCAACCTGGATATGCCAGCGTTGTCACTGCGTGGTGAATCCGCGCCAGCCGTTGCTTTCGGCGGTGCGATTGTTGGCGGTGACAATGGTCGCGTCAGTGCAGTGATCATGAATCAGGGGCAGTTGATTTGGCAGCAGCGTATTTCGCAGCCAAGTGGTGCCACTGAGATCGATCGTCTGAACGATGTCGATACCACGCCGGTGATCGTCAATGGCGTGGTTTACGCGCTGGCCTACAACGGCAACCTGACGGCGCTGGACCTGCGTTCAGGCCAGATTATCTGGAAACGCGAAATCGGTGGCGTGAAAGATCTGATTGTTGATGGTGGCCGTATTTACCTGGTTGACCAGAATGACCGCGTCGATGCGCTGAACGCCGATGGCGGTGTGGCTATCTGGCGTCAGAGTGAGTTGCTGCACCGTAACCTGACTTCCCCGGTGCTGTTTGACGGCTACCTGGTGGTGGGTGACAGCGAAGGCTACGTGCACTGGATCAATACGCTGGATGGCCGCTTTGTGGCACAGCAGAAACTCGACAGCTCCGGCTTCCAGACCGAACCGGTGGTAGCGGGTGACAAGCTGCTGATTCAGTCAAAAGACGGTGAGGTTTACGCCATCTCCCGTTAAGGGCCTGGTCTGGCTGTAGGTTACGACGGCTCCTGATTGTTCAGGGGCCGTTTCGTTTTTATGGTATTCTTAGCGCCTTCAGCCTGAACCTTACGGCAAATGCCGTTATAATCACGCCATTCGGGCGATTAAATTTTAAAAACTGAGGCAAGTGTTATGGTACCTGTGGTCGCGCTGGTTGGGCGTCCCAATGTGGGAAAATCTACGCTGTTTAACCGCTTAACGCGCACCCGTGATGCGCTGGTGGCGGATTTTCCTGGACTGACTCGCGATCGCAAATATGGTCGCGCCGAAGTTGAAGGGCGCGAATTTATTGTTATTGATACCGGTGGTATCGATGGCACTGAAGAAGGCGTCGAAAACCGCATGGCGGAACAATCGCTGCTGGCGATTGAAGAAGCGGATGTGGTGTTGTTCCTGGTGGATGCCCGTGCGGGTGTGATGCCAGCCGATCAGCAGATCGCCAATCACCTGCGGGCGCGTGAGAAGGCCACGTTCCTGGTGGCGAACAAAACGGACGGTCTTGATCCGGAAGCGGCGGTGCTGGATTTCTACGCGCTCGGCCTCGGTGAGATTCATGCAATCGCGGCCTCTCATGGTCGTGGCGTGACATCGTTGCTGGAAACGGCACTGCTGCCGTGGATGGACGAAGTGGCACCGCTGGAAGTCAGCGAAGAGGACGAAAACGAAGCCTACTGGGCGGCGTTAGCGGCAGAAGAGAACGGTGAGACGCTGATCGATGAGGAAGAAGATGACTTCGACCCGACCACGCTGCCGATCAAACTGGCGATTGTGGGCCGTCCTAACGTGGGTAAGTCAACGCTTACTAACCGTATCCTCGGTGAAGACCGTGTGGTGGTGTATGACATGCCGGGTACCACGCGTGACAGCATCTACATCCCGATGGAACGTGACGATCGTGAATATATTCTGATCGACACCGCCGGTGTACGTAAACGCGGAAAAATCACCGACACCGTGGAGAAATTCTCGGTAATTAAGACCCTACAGGCGATTGAAGACGCTAACGTAGTGATGCTGGTGATTGATGCGCGTGCGGGCATTTCCGATCAGGATCTGTCGCTGTTGGGCTTTATCCTGAACAGTGGGCGCTCACTGGTCATCGTGGTCAACAAATGGGATGGCCTGTCGCAGGAAGTGAAAGATGAAGTGAAAGAGACGCTGGATTTCCGTCTGGGCTTTATCGACTTCGCGCGTGTGCACTTTATCTCGGCCCTGCACGGCAGTGGTGTGGGTAACCTGTTTGAGTCAGTGACCGAAGCTTACGATTGTTCCACCAAGCGTGTGAATACCTCGATGCTGACGCGCATCATGAATATGGCTGCCGAAGACCATCAGCCGCCGCTGGTGCGTGGTCGTCGCGTGAAGCTTAAATACGCGCATGCCGGTGGTTATAACCCGCCGATTGTGGTGATTCATGGTAACCAGGTGAAGGATCTGCCTGATTCCTACAAACGTTATCTGATGAACTACTTCCGCCGTTCACTGAACGTTATGGGTACGCCGATTCGTATTCAGTTCAAAGAAGGGGATAACCCCTATGCAGGCAAACGTAACCTGCTGACGCCAACGCAGCAGCGTAAACGTAAGCGTCTGATGGCGCACCTGAAAAAGAACAAGAAATAAGATGATGAGGGCCAGATTGGCCCTCATTTTTTTATCTGTCTGGAGAACGATATGAGCGCCCATTGCCCCAACTGTCAGCAATTACTCACCCACAGCGATGCGGGATTCGATTGTCGCCACTGCGGCAGCCATTTTGGTGAGATCGCCATCTGCCCGGATTGCCATCAACCGTTGCAGGTGCTGAAAGCCTGTGGCGCAGTGGATTATTTTTGCCAGCACGGCGACGGCCTGATTTCGAAAAAGCGGGTGACGTTTATCCCCGACGTCGCCGAATCGTAGCGGCGCGATTTATCGCGCAATTCCGCGCTCGATGTAACAAACCCCCGCGCAATAAATCGCGCCGCTACGGAAATATGCTATTTCAGCTTCTTAAATTTTAATAAGTTACGACTGGATTTGTAGCAAAAATGCTATTACCCAGTAACTCCTGCGTTATGGATGTTCACTTTTTAATGTACCAGGTGGTACAATCCTGCCGCCTTGTGGCGAACATCAATAGCGCTTCGCTGTGTCCTTCCTCACAAGACTGCATCTCGGGCGTCGCACCCGTACCAATAGTTCTAAAATAAAGACGTAAACGAAACGATTCCTGCCACAGGCAGGGCACGGGATCTGTGACCGGAAAGCACCCATATCTGGCACCTGCGCTTTATTTTTTCAGGAGAGTTTGTGTTATGGCAGAAAATCCCGCTCGCCCCTGTAAAGGGTTGAGCATCTGGTCTGTATTGTTCGGACTGGTCCTGTTGGCCGTTGGCCTGTTCTTCGCCATCGGCGGTGGTAAGCTGGTTTCTCTTGGCGGCAGCTGGTACTTCCTGATCAGCGGTATTGTTATGCTGCTGTCGGCGGTTCAATTCTTCCGTCGTAAATCTTCAGCCGTTACCCTGTTTATTCTGGTCTTCGCTGGCACCCTGATTTGGGCGCTGGTGGATGCGGGTTGGGTATTCTGGCCGCTGGTTTCACGCCTGATGGTCCCTGCTGGCCTGATGCTGCTGGCGTTCCTGACCTGGCCTGCATTGCGCAAAGCTGAGGGCAAAACCTCGCTGGCTAAAGTCTCTTACGCGCTGTCTGCGGTGATTGCCGTGGGTATGGTGGTGACCTTTGTTCAGATGTTCCAGCCTCATCCGACCGTGGCTTTTGAAGGCAAAGAGCTGCCGCTGATTCCGGTGGATAAAGCGAAACAGCAGAAAGACTGGGACAATTACGGTAACACCCCGGGTGGTAATCGCTTTGTGGCGTTGGACCAGATCACGCGTGATAACGTCAAGGATCTGCAAGTCGCCTGGACGTTCCACACTGGTGATACCCCGATCAGCCCGACCGGTAACGGCGCGGAAGATCAGGAAACCCCGTTGCAGGTTGGCAACACCCTGTACCTGTGTACGCCACACAACAACGTGATTGCGGTTGCGGCTGATACCGGTAAGCAGATCTGGAAACGTGAAATCAACGCCCAGTCTCAGGTGTGGAACCGCTGCCGTGGCTTGGCGTACTTTGACGCGACCAAACCGCTGACGCAACCGACTCAACCTGGCTCAACGCCGGTGACCCCGGTGACTCTGGCGGCGGGTGATACCTGTCAGCGTCGCATCCTGATGAACACCATCGATGCGCGTCTGATTGCTATCAACGCTGACAACGGTGAGTTCTGTGAAGATTTCGGTAACCACGGCGTGGTGGATCTGAAAGCGGGCCTCGGCAACGCACCAGACCCGCAGTATCAGCTGACTTCCGCGCCTGCGATGGCAGGTACCACTGTAGTGGTGGGCGGTCGTGTTGCTGATAACGTGCAAACCGACATGCCGGGCGGCGTACTGCGTGGCTTCGACGTCATCACTGGCCAGATGCGTTGGGCGTTTGACCCAGGCAACGTGGACCCGAATGCCGTACTGATGCCGGGCAAAGACTATACCCGCAGCACCCCGAACTCCTGGGCACCAATGTCCTACGATCCGGCGATGAACACCGTGTTCCTGCCGATGGGTAGCTCGTCTGTTGACCTGTATGGTGCAGATCGTACCAAACTGGATCACAAATACGGCGCATCTATTCTGGCGCTTGATGCGACTACCGGTAAAGAGAAGTGGGTTTACCAGACCGTCCATAACGATCTGTGGGACTTCGACCTGCCGATGCAGCCGAGCCTGGTTGACTTCCCGATGAAGGATGGTACCACTAAGCCTGCGGTCGTGATCGGTGCGAAAACCGGTATGATCTGGGTACTGGACCGCCTGACCGGCAAGCCTTTGACCAAAGTTGAAGAACTGCCGATGCCGCAGGGCCACATCCCGAACGAGCAATACACCAAAACCCAACCGCACTCGGTAGAAATGCCGAACATCGGTAACCAGACCCTGAAAGAGTCTGATATGTGGGGTGCTACGCCGTTCGACCAACTGATGTGTCGTATCAGCTTCAAATCCATGCGTTACAACGGCCTGTTTACCGTGCCGGACACCGATGTGTCCCTCAGCTTCCCGGGTTCACTGGGTGGTATGAACTGGGGCAGCATCTCGTTTGATCCGAACAACCAGTACATGTTCGTCAACGATATGCGTCTGGGCCTGTGGGTGCAGATGGTGCCGCAGGACACCAGCAAAGCAGCTACCAGCAATGGTGGCGAAGCGGTGAACACCGGTATGGGTGCGGTGCCGCTGAAAGGCACACCGTATGCAGTCAACAAAAACCGCTTTATGTCTCCGCTGGGTATTCCGTGCCAGGCTCCGCCGTTCGGTACCATGTCTGCGATTGATATGAAGACCCGTCAGATTGTCTGGCAGGTGCCGGTAGGTACGGTGCAGGATACCGGTCCGTTCGGTATCAAGATGCACGCTCAGATGCCTATTGGTATGCCGACGCTGGGTGGCTCTCTGGCAACGCAGGGTGGCCTGGTATTCTTCGCCGGTACTCAGGATTACTACCTGCGTGCGTTTGACAGCTCAACCGGTAAAGAAGTGTGGAAAGCCCGTCTGCCAGTAGGTAGCCAGGGTGGCCCGATCAGCTACGTGTCTCCGAAAACCGGCAAACAGTACATCCTGATCTCCGCAGGTGGTGCTCGTCAGTCTCCGGACCGTGGTGATTACGTGATCGCCTACGCTCTGCCGTAACCGTCACTGCCTCGGCCAGTGCCTGCTGGCCGGGTAAACGAAAAAAGGACCGACATCGCCGGTCCTTTTTTTATGCCTGTTCGCCATCTCGCCACAGCGCTTCCAGCTCGGGTGGCGCAACCTGCTCAGGAATCAGTATCACAATCGTTCCTGACTGCTGATGGGTGGCATAACTGATTTGCAGGCGAAAATAGCGTTGATCGCCACGCCCCATGCTGGCAGCCTGATCTTCTGGTTCACCCAGTGACATCGCCTGCTCAAGCACGCTGCATACCCGGTGTTTTTGTGGTTCAGGCAATTGCGCCAGGGCAAAACGGCGTTCGCCACGTAAATGTGGGATAAAAGCCAGCCCGCCTTCGCGAGCCAGTTCAATAATCGCATCATCGGTGAGTGGGGGAATGTTCACATCACACCTACCTCCTGCCATGCAGATTGAATTGCATCCGCCACTGAGCGATTAAAGCGTTTGCTGGCATGCTGGATGGTAAAGCCAGCAAAGGTGCTGAAATTCGCATCCTGCGGCAGGCTACGGTCACATAACGTGTCATACCATGCCTGACCCGCCAGTTCCCAGGCAAAACCGCCCAGCGCTTTGGCAGCGAGATAAAATGCCCGGTTAGGAATCCCGGAGTTGAGGTGTACGCCACCATTATCATCACGGGTTTCGATGTAATGGGCCATATCGGCAGGTTGCGGATCTTTTCCTAACATCGGATCGTCATACGCCGTGCCAGGCGCTGACATGGAGCGCAGGCCGCGTCCGTTGATCCCTTTTGCCAGCAACCCTTCCCCGATGATCCAGTCGGCCTGATCGGCGGTTTGCTGCTGGTGAAATTGTTTTACCAGCGAACCGAACACATCCGACATCGACTCATTCAGCGCACCCGACTGTGAGAAATAAACCAACCCGGCTTCGCTTTCGGTCACGCCGTGGGTTAGTTCATGCGCCACTACGTCGATGGCGATGGTAAAACGATTAAAGATCTCACCATCGCCGTCACCGAACACCATTTGCTGGCCGTTCCAGAACGCGTTCTGATACTCCTTGCCGTAATGCACGGTACCGTCCAGTTTTAATCCCCGGTTATCCAGCGAGTTACGTTGATAGATTTGCCAGTAGAAATCGTAAGTGATCCCGAGATAGTCCCAGGCTTCTTCTGCTGCCACGTCACCGTTGCCAGGCTGGCCTTCCTGGCGTAACAGCGTGCCGGGCAGATTTTGCGTATGTTCGGCATCGTAAATCGCACGCACCACCTGGCCGGGTGTGGCCGCGCTATTGGGGGAGGTGGTGCGTTTGTGTTCGGCCATCAGATGTTGAACATGGGTCAGCGTGCGGCGTGCATAATCCTGCTGTGGAGCGGAGCCATGCGCAATAATATTGCGCAACATGTAAGGCGGAATCACGCTGTAAGGCATATCAGACTCCCTGACAGATGAATGTGTCAGAAAGTATAGCAAGGCCCGTAGCGGCGCGATTTATCGCGCAAGGTTTTGCGATTTATTGCGCAGACTTACGAGGGGTAAGGGCGGTCACTTCACTTTCCACCCAACCATCATCCAGCCGGGTGCGTAGCAGATCGCCTTTGCTCAGCTGCTGCATTTTCTTCACCACATGGCCCTGGGTATCCGTGGTGACGCTAAAGCCACGCGCCAGGGTCGCCAACGGGCTGACCCCTTCAAGTTGTGCCGCCAGCGTGCCGAAGCGCTGACGATGCTGATTTAACTGGTTCTGCATTCCCTGTTGCAGCCGATATTGCCACTGCTGTAGCTGTTGCTGAGCACGCAAAATACGTGGCTGTGGCTGCTGTGCGTTCAGGCGTTGTAGCAGACGATCCTGTTGACGACTGGCGCTACGCAGACGCTGATCCATTGCGTCATGGAGTTTCTGCTGCAATTGCAGCAGGGCGGTGTTTTGTCGTGCCAGCCGCAGTTGCGGGTGTTGCTGCTGCAAGCGATGCAGAATACGCGTGTAGCGGCGCTGCTGCTGCGCCAGATAGTAATCCATCGCCATTTCCAGGCGTTGCTGCTGAGATTGCAGACGGCGCAACAATTCCAGCTGATTACGGCTCACCAGCTCAGCGGCGGCTGAGGGGGTTGGCGCACGCAGGTCGGCAACGAAATCGGCGATGGTGACATCAGTTTCGTGGCCGACTGCGCTGACAATCGGCAAGCGGCTGGCAAAAATGGCGCGCGCCACGCGTTCGTCGTTGAAGCTCCACAAATCTTCCAGCGAACCGCCACCGCGTCCGACAATCAGCACATCACATTCATCGCGTAGGTTTGCCAGTTCAATAGCGCGCACAATCGCAGCGGGGGCATCCACTCCCTGCACCGCGGTGGGATAAATCACCACCGGCAGGGAAGGGTCACGACGGTGCAGCACGCGCAGCACATCGTGCAGCGCTGCGCCGGTTGCCGATGTGATCACCCCAACCTGGCGTGCCGGGTCCGGCAGCGGTTGTTTAAATTGCTGATCAAATAAACCCTCTGCCGCCAGCCGGGTTTTCAACTGTTCGAACTGCTGCTGCAACAAGCCTTCACCGGCCGGATGCATGCTTTCGATAATCAGTTGATAGTCGCCACGCGGTTCGTACAGCGTGATACTGGCACGCACCAGCACCTGCTGACCGTGCTGGGGGCGAAAGGCCACCCGACGGTTGCTGTTACGGAACATGGCACAGCGTACCTGGGCACCATCATCCTTCAGGGTGAAGTACCAGTGGCCGGATGCCGGTTGGGTAAAGTTGGATATCTCAGCACTGAGCCACACCAGGCCCATTTCATTTTCCAGCAGTTGACGCACCGTGGTATTCAGGCGGCTGACAGTAAAAATATTGGCGGTTGGCGGTAGCGACATGTGATGGAGATCAAATATCAAATCAGAGGGTTAATTAACCGATACTACATGGCTGGTACAGGGGATCAAGAGTTTTTCTGAAAAAACACTGGAGGCAACCGATTTCGGCCTGTATAATGCCGCGGCAATATTTTATCTGTTCTCATTCACCCCCAGGTTGAGATATTGCCATGCTACGAATCGCTAAAGAAGCACTCACATTTGACGACGTTCTGCTCGTTCCTGCTCATTCTACCGTTCTGCCTAACACGGCCGATCTCAGCACCCAACTGACGAAAAACATTCGTCTGAACATCCCTATGCTCTCCGCAGCGATGGACACCGTGACCGAAGCCGGTCTGGCGATCGCGCTGGCACAGGAAGGTGGTCTGGGCTTTATCCACAAAAACATGTCAATTGAGCGCCAGGCGGATGAAGTTCGCAAGGTGAAGAAACACGAAAGCGGCGTGGTCACCGAGCCACAAACCGTGCTGCCGACCACCACCCTGGCGGAAGTGAAAGAACTGACCGAGCGTAACGGCTTTGCCGGTTACCCGGTGGTTAATGCCGACAACGAATTGGTAGGTATCATCACCGGTCGTGACGTGCGTTTCGTGACCGATCTGAGCCAGCCAGTTTCTGCGGTGATGACACCGAAAGAGCGCCTGGTCACGGTGAAAGAGGGCGAAGCCCGTGACATCGTGTTGCAGAAAATGCACGAAAAACGCGTTGAGAAAGCGCTGGTGGTGGATGACAGCTTCCACCTGCTGGGCATGATCACCGTTAAAGATTTCCAGAAAGCCGAACGTAAACCGAACGCCTGTAAAGATGCGCAGGGCCGTCTGCGTGTGGGTGCGGCGGTAGGTGCCGGTGCGGGCAACGAAGAGCGTGTTGATGCGCTGGTTGCGGCAGGCGTGGACGTTCTGCTGATCGACTCCTCACACGGTCACTCTGAAGGTGTGTTGCAGCGTATCCGTGAAACCCGTGCGAAATACCCGGACCTCGAGATTATCGGCGGCAACGTTGCCACCGGTGCTGGTGCGCTGGCGCTGGCGCAGGCGGGTGTGAGCGCGGTGAAAGTGGGTATTGGCCCTGGCTCCATCTGTACTACCCGTATCGTAACCGGCGTAGGTGTTCCGCAGATCACCGCCGTTTCTGACGCGGTAGAAGCGCTGGAAGGTACCGGTATTCCGGTGATTGCTGATGGCGGTATCCGTTTCTCTGGCGACATCGCAAAAGCAATCGCAGCCGGTGCGGCGGCAGTCATGGTCGGCTCTATGCTGGCGGGTACGGAAGAATCTCCGGGTGAAATCGAGCTGTATCAGGGCCGTTCATTCAAATCCTACCGTGGCATGGGTTCACTGGGCGCGATGTCTAAAGGTTCTTCAGACCGTTACTTCCAGACCGATAATGCCGCCGACAAACTGGTGCCGGAAGGTATCGAAGGTCGCGTAGCCTATAAAGGCCGTCTGAAAGAGATCGTGCACCAGCAGATGGGCGGTTTGCGCTCCTGTATGGGTCTGACCGGTTGTCCGACTATCGATGACCTGCGCACCAAAGCAGAATTTGTGCGCATCAGCGGCGCAGGCATTCAGGAGAGCCACGTCCATGACGTGACCATCACCAAAGAGTCGCCGAACTACCGCTTGGGTTCATAATCCCGTAAGATTTACCGCCCGGCTTTAGCCGGGCGCTTTTATTATTAAGTCCATCCCAATGGAAACGCCGCAATGACGACTGAAAATATTCATAAACATCGCATTTTGATCCTCGATTTTGGTTCTCAGTATACGCAACTGGTCGCGCGCCGCGTGCGTGAGCTGGGCGTCTACTGCGAACTCTGGGCGTGGGATGTCACCGAAGAGCAAATTCGTCAGTTCAACCCGAACGGCATCATTCTTTCTGGCGGCCCGGAAAGTACTACCGAACTGAACAGCCCGCGTGCACCGGAATACGTTTTCAACGCTGGCGTGCCGGTGCTGGGCGTGTGCTATGGCATGCAGACCATGGCGATGCAGCTGGGTGGTAAAGTTGAAGGCTCCACCGAACGTGAGTTTGGTTATGCGCAGGTTGAAGTGACAACCCCGAGCGCGCTGATTCGTGACATCGAAGATGCCATCAGCGACGCAGGCAAACCGCTGCTGGACGTATGGATGAGCCACGGTGACAAAGTGACTGCCATCCCGGCTGACTTCGTTACCGTCGCCAGCACCGAAACCTGTCCGTTTGCCATCATGGCCAACGAAGAGAAGCGTTTTTACGGCGTGCAGTTCCACCCGGAAGTGACTCACACCCGTCAGGGGCTGCGTATGCTGGAGCGCTTTGTGCGCGATATCTGCGGCTGTGAAGCGCTGTGGACCCCGGCAAAAATCATCGAAGATGCGGTTGAGCGTATTCGCGAGCAGGTCGGCGAAGACAAAGTCATCCTGGGCCTGTCTGGCGGCGTGGATTCTTCCGTCACTGCGATGCTGCTGCACCGCGCGATTGGTGACCGTCTGACCTGTGTATTCGTCGACAACGGCCTGCTGCGTCTGAACGAAGCTGACCAGGTGCTGGAGATGTTTGGCGACCACTTCGGGCTGAACATTGTCCACGTAGCGGCGGAAACGCGTTTCCTTGAAGCGCTGGCGGGTGAAAACGATCCGGAAGCCAAACGCAAAATCATCGGTCGCGTATTCGTTGAAGTCTTCGATGAAGAAGCGGGCAAACTGACTGACGTAAAATGGCTGGCACAGGGCACCATCTATCCGGATGTGATTGAGTCTGCGGCTTCTGCCACTGGCAAAGCGCATGTCATCAAATCGCACCACAACGTCGGTGGCCTGCCGAAAGAGATGAAGCTGGGTCTGGTCGAGCCGCTGAAAGAGTTGTTCAAAGACGAAGTGCGCAAAATCGGTCTGGAGCTGGGCCTGCCATATGCCATGCTGTACCGTCACCCGTTCCCGGGTCCGGGCCTTGGCGTGCGCGTGCTGGGCGAAGTGAAGAAAGAGTATTGCGACCTGCTGCGTCGTGCCGATGCCATCTTCATTGAAGAACTGCATAAAGCTGACCTGTATAACAAAGTCAGCCAGGCGTTCACCGTGTTCCTGCCGGTCCGTTCTGTGGGGGTGATGGGCGATGGTCGTAAATACGATTGGGTGGTGTCACTGCGCGCAGTCGAAACCATCGACTTTATGACCGCACATTGGGCGCACCTGCCGTATGACTTCCTTGGTCGTGTCTCCAACCGCATCATCAACGAAGTGAACGGCATTTCGCGTGTGGTTTACGATATTTCAGGTAAACCACCGGCAACCATTGAGTGGGAATAATCCCCACTTCAGTTGCATAATCATCCTGAGCCCGCATTATTGCGGGCTTTTTTGTTTCATCAACCCGGCCCGTCACTGCCCGCCGCCAGCAGCGGCACCACCACATCGCTAATCGGGGTAGCGATACCGTGGACACGGCCATAGCGCTGTACGACGCCGTTGCGGATGTCCCATTCCAGCGGACGATCGGCCTGGCGATCCGCCAGAATCGAGGTGCCTAAATCCACCGGTGCACGATGGAAGCCATCGACAATCTCCTGTGGCACCGCATCACTCAGATTCGCGCCTTCTGCGCGTGCTACTGACAGACATTCGCGCAGATACGCCAGCGCCAGTTCAGTGATATCAGGACGCGAAAACATTCCGGCACGACGATTTGCCATCACCATCAACCCGGCGACCGCGTTCTGCAATAACTTACGCCAGGCAATCGATTTAAAATCGTCTGAGATATCGACCTGACAGCGGGTATCGCGTAACGCAGCTACCACCAGGTGGGTCTGCGGGGTCGCCGGCAGAGTCAGGCGGGGTTTGGCGCGCAGCCACACCGAGGCGTCAGGTTCACGTTGCGCAGGGAACCACACCACTGAGGGCAGAACCGTGGCACCTGCGACAAAGGGGGCCAACTGTGCTGGCTGTTCAACACCGTTTTGCAGCGCGCAGACGACCGTCTGTTCGTGGCATAACGCAGTCAGCCAGGGTGCGGTGGCTGCAATCTGCGTCGTTTTGACAGCGACGAAAACCAGATCGAAGGGCGCAGCTACTGCCGCCGGATTTGTCAGTACCGGACCAGGCACAATGATGTTGCCTTCATCGGTACGCAGCTCCAGTTGCGGATGGGCCGTGCGCCCAAAAATGGTTGGCGTGCGTCCCACCTCATGCAGTGCAGCCGCAATGGTGGTGCCAATAGCGCCGGGGCCAATCAGCGCAACAGTGGGATTTTCGTTGTTCATTATGATTACCCTTTTATGAATTTGATGGTCATCCATACTGCATGGTAATGATGACAGAATAATGTAGCAGACTTTTAATTCTCCACCGTCAGCGCCTCCTTACGTAGCGTCACAATCATCCACGCCAACCATCACCGCTAGAATATCCCACCACATAGTTAGTGAATACAAACTCACCATTTCGTTGCAAGATAATCAGACGTTTTTTTCACCAACAGGATTTCCTTAATGCTGCCATTGAAAGCCGTTGTCTTCACGTTTTTATGTGTTGTGTTGCTCTCGCTGGGAGCCAGTCTGGCGCAGGCTAACCGCAGCGGTGAGCTCTCCAGCGAACGCGGGGGCTGGTGGTCGGCACGGCGAGATTCTGCTGGCATCGCCCCCGATCCACGCATCTATGCTTCTCAAGCCATTGTTCAGGTCTATGCCGCCCCCACCTATGGCTGGAAAGGGGCGGTGGCGGTCCATCCGTGGATTATTTTTAAACGCGCCGGAGAAACGCAGTACAACCGCTATGAAGTGATCAGTTGGGGGAGCGATGACAAAGTGCGTCACAACGCCAATCTCCCCGATGGCTACTGGTATGGCGCGCGGCCAAGATTGCTGGTCGATCATCGCGGGGCGGCAGCGCAGGCGATGATTCCGCAGATTGAAGCCGCGATCAAATCCTATCCCTGGCCGCAGACCTACCATGCCTGGCCAGGCCCGAACAGCAACACCTTCCTTGCTCATATTGGTCGTGAAGTACCGGCACTGGCGCTGGATTTGCCTGCCAACGCGGTCGGCAAAGATTATCGCCCTTTATGGCGGCCAATCGGGTTGCCGCCATCGGGGCGTGGGATTCAGGTATCAGTGCTGGGGGTGGCGGGGGTGACTCTCGGCGCGGAAGAAGGGTTTGAACTCAATATTCTGGGGTTGAATATGGGGCTGGATTTTACCCCATTGCGTCTGCGACTGCCTTTTATTGGCGGCATTGGCAGCGACAACGTGCAGCAGGATAATCCGCCGGGCTAATCCCCGGCGAAGCCCATCAACACACGCCGAAGTCACCGTCTTCGTGATAGAGATTGACGGTATCGGCTTTGATCGCAATTTCCTTTTTGGTGGCATCATCAATCCGGGCGCACCACAGGGTATCGCCGTCAACGCGTAGCACCAACATTTTTGGACCACCGGTTTTCGACTGCACAAAATCATCCACGTTAAACATCGTATTCTCCTGCGAGGTTAAGGTATGGCTGATTCTAGCTGGCAGATAGCGCTCCTGCGCATTAGGTTGTGCGAAATTACGCGTGCAACAAAAACAGGGTGGCGAGGCCGAGGAAAATAAAGAACCCGCCGGTATCGGTGATGGCGGTAATCAGCACGCTGGAGCCGACCGCCGGATCACGTTTCAGCTTGGTCATAATGAGCGGGATCAGCACCCCCATCAGCGCGGCCAGCAGCAGGTTCAGCACCATCGCCAGCATCATAACGCCACCCAACGCCAGATTATCGTACATCATCCAGGTGACGGCCCCCATGATGCCGCCCCAGAACACGCCGTTAAGCAGCGCAACACCCAGCTCACGTATAATCAGAAACGAAAAGTTGCCCGGCTCCACCTGATGCAGCGCCAGGGCGCGCACAATCATGGTGATGGTCTGATTGCCGGTGTTGCCGCCAATGCCGGCGACAATCGGCATCAGGGTAGCCAGTGCCACCAGTTGTGAAATGGTTTCTTCAAACAGACCGATAACGCGGGATGCAACGAAAGCGGTGCAGAGGTTAATCGCCAGCCATGCCCAACGCTTGCTCACTGCTTTGCGTACCGGCGCGAAGACATCCTCCTCCTGACTGATACCGCCCATTTTACGGATATTGCTCTCATTCTCTTCATTGACGAGGTCAATCACGTCTTCGACGATAACGCGGCCGATCAGCTTGCCTTTGGCGTCGGTAACGGCGGCAGAAATCAGGTTATAACGCTCAAATGCGCCTGCGGCATCTTCGGCTTTATCGTTGAGCTGGAAGGTGGTCGGCGTGGCATTCATCACCGCGTCCACCCGCGTTTCTGGCGGATTGAGCAGGATGGTGGTGAGTGGCAGTTCACCCAGCAGTTGATTGGTTTTATCCGTGATAAACAGCTTATCGGTGCCATCCGGCATGGTCTGACGTCGGCGCAGAAAGCGTTGTACGGTGCCGAGGGTGACATCGGCGCGCACCGTCAGAATGTTGAAATCCATAATACGACCAACCCGATCGCGATCGAACTCCACCACGCTGAGAACATGGGCGCGTTGGCTGGGATCGAGGGTAGTCAACAGACGGCCGGTAAGATCACGCGGCAGATAGCGTGCCAGATAAGCCTGATCGTCAATATCCAGCGGCTGGATCGCGCGCAGAATTTCGCGATCGGTCATACTTTCCGTCAGACTGGCCCAGACGGTTTCGGACGCTTCCACCAATACCCGACCACGCTGTTCACAGGGTACTAAGCGCCACAACGCCTGGCGTTCCTCCTGCGGCAGCGCCTCAAGAATATCGGCCAAATCCGCGGCGTGCAGCATCTGCAAATCGCCTTCCAACTGATGACGCCACTCGCTGACTTCTTTCAGTTTGCTGGCAGGCAGGTCAACCGACTTATCCAGCAGGACATCAACCAGGTCGTGTTGCGTGAGCAGCAGGTTAAGAATGCGATGGCGGGTTTCAGTCAGTTGTTGCGCGGGCGTGGCAGACATAACGCGTCCTTTGTGTCTGTAAATGTCAGTTCGAAGTGTAGTGCGTTACGGGTAAACAGGACGTAACAAACATCATCGTCGCAATGGACAATGTGGCGGCGCAGTGACTCGCAAATTCCTTAACGCGTGTCGTTACTGCTTTGTGTCACCGGATCAGATGTGGCTTTCTTTTGCTGATGATGCTCAATGGCACCAGGGATGGTAAAAATCAGACGGCCAACCAAAATAAAAAAACTGATCAGCAAAACAATACGTGTCATCGAACCGGTTTTGGGACGTCTTCGTGCGGGGAAAGCGTTATTCACGCGGGGTGTTTCCTGTAGATACCCTTCTGGGCGATTGCAACATTTAGTCATACTTAGATCGCTAAATCAATCGCTGGGTGAAAAATGAGCAGAAAAGGTTAAAAATACCCACCAAACACGTAGCGGCGCAATTTATCGCGCAATTTCGTGCGCGTTGCAGGAAAAACCCGCGCGATAAATCGCGCCGCTACGGTCAGTAACTTGCCTTTTGAGCCAGCAACGTGGCGAAACGACAGCGGATGCGCTGGCCGTTTTCATCACGGCGATGCAACTCACCCACATGTTCGTTGTATTTCACGATATGCCAGTTGCGATAGTAGTGGCTCAGTTCGCCGGATTTAAAGGTGAACGGGAAATCCAGCGGGTTGGGATAGTCATCGGTACTCATCGCCGCGACGATCAGGTTATAGCCATATTTCACCGTGCTGGCCTGCATATCAGCAATCAACTGCGGGATGCTCTGCGGTTGCAGGAACATCATCACTACGGTGGACAGCACCAGCTGATACTCGCCGTTGAAGCGCACCTGATTCAGGTCACAGGATTCAGCACGGATATTTTGCAGCTGCTCCTCATGGATAATCTGCTGCAACCGCGCCAGACTCTGCGGATTGCTGTCCCAGCCTGTCACATCAAAGCCCTGCTGGTTGAGAAACAAGCTGTTGCGGCCCTGGCCGCACCCCAAATCCAGCGCTTTACCCGGAGTTAATTTGGGCAGCGCTTCCAGCACTTCCGAATGCGGTGGCGTCAGGCCATATTTTTCCGCGAAATAGTTGTCAGGACGAATGCTCATAGTAACCCGCGTTTACTCCTCTTGCAGAATCAGGTTCCAGCCGGTCACTTCATTCCAGTAGCTTTGCTCGCGCTCCAGATCCAACTGCACCAATGTATTCTGGCTAAAGTAGCCAGACGGGAAGGTGAGCGTCCAGTGGCCGTCATCGGTGGACAATTTCAGCGAATCCGGACGCGTGGTCGCCTGGCGCTGATTGTTCAGCAGGGTGCCGAGACGCAGCAGGAAAACCAACGGTAAGAATTGCTTCTTTTTAAACAGGGTGAAGCGCGGCATCTCATCCATCTTCACCGCTTTACGATGGAAGCGTACCAGCATCGCCAGCAGCATCTGTTGATCCTGGTTAAAGCCCGGCATGTTGGTGTTTTGCAGGATATAGGCCGAATGGCGCTGCATACCGCTATGGTTAATGGTCAGCCCGACTTCATGCAGCAGCGCCGCCCATTTCAGCAGGGCAGAAAGCTGCGGGTTAGCCAGTTTGGGATTCTGATCGAGCCATTGCAGATAAAGTTGTTCGGTGGTTTCCAACACGCGGCGAGCCTGATCGCTGTCGATAGCGTAGTGGTTTGCCAGACTCTGGGCGGTGCGGCTACGAATGTCCTGATGACGGAAGCGACCTTCCATTTCATACAGCACGCCTTCGCGCAGCGCACCATCCGACAGACGCAGCTCGCGGATGGCCAGCGCATCAAACACGCCACACAAGATCGCCAGGCCCGGAACAAACACCACTTTACGCTCCTCGGACAAACCCGGCAGGCTGAGTGCAGCAAAGGATTTGTGCTTGATCACCTCGCTGTACAACTGGTCCAGTCGTTCCGGGGTAATCAGTTTCTCTTTCTCGCCCATCGCCAGCAGCACTTCGCAGGCCGCTTTGATGGTTCCTGATGCGCCCAGCGCATACTGCCAGCCATGCAGGCGATATTGCCACGACAGGGTTTCCAGCTTCTGTGCTGCTGCCAGACGGGCGCGACGAAAGTTTTCCGGCGAGATTTCCCCTTTCGGGAAGTAGAGCTGGGCAAAGCTGACGCAACCCATTCGGCGGCTTTCCACCAGTTGTGGCTCAAAATCTTCGCCAATCACCAGCTCAGTCGAACCACCGCCGATATCAATGACCAGCTTGCGGCCTTTCTCCGGCTGGGTGTGCTCCACACCCATAAAGATCAGACGTGCTTCCTCATTCCCGGAGATCACCTCAATCGGGTATGGAATGACGTCGGCCGCGCGTTGCAAAAACTCTTCCGCATTGATGGCCTGACGCAGCGTATGCGTCCCGACGATGGTTACGTTGGCTGGACTGAATCCCTGTAAACGCTCGGCAAATAACGCCAGGCAATTCAGCCCGCGTTGAATGGCTTCTTCGCTCAGCCGATTTTGTGCATCCAGCCCATCGGCCAGATGCACGCGTTGCTTGAGGCGTCCCAACACCTGCATGGCGCCATCCACCACACGGGCAATCACCATATGGAAACTGTTGGAGCCAAGGTCGATGGCCGCAAACTCCTGAGGCTTTGGCGTACTCTTATGGGATATTGGCATAGGAATTATTCAGGTTGTTCCAGTTGCTTGATGTAATCGTAAATCGCCAGTTGCGAGCGCACTTTTCTGCGGTTGCCGCGCGGCACATAACGGTTACTCAGTTCTTTGTCCACGATACGGGCTTTAACTGTATCGCTAAACAGGATGGCGATGATATCCAGCACGCGCTGTTTCAGACGCGGGTCGAGGATCGACACGGCCACTTCAATACGGTAATCGATGTTACGTGTCATCCAATCCGCAGAGGAGAGGAACACTTTTTTATCGCCGCCGCTTTCGAAAATATAGACGCGGTCATGCTCAAGATAGCGGTCAACGATGCTAATCACGCGAATATTTTCGCTGATACCCGGTAAATCAGGGATCAGCGAGCACATGCCGCGTACCAGCAGGTTCACTTTCACCCCCGCCGCTGAAGCAGCATACAACCGATCTACCAACCCGTTATCTACCAGGTTATTAATTTTCAGCGTAATGCCCGCTGGAATTCCCTGCTGCACGTTGGCAATTTCGTTATCAATCAATTGATAAAGCATACTGCGCGAATTTTGCGGCGAAACCATTAAATGGTCGAAACTCACCGGGCGATAAGGGTTTTCAATAAAGTTAAACACCCGACGCACTTCGTTGGTGATACGAGCATCCGCCGTCAGCAAAGAGTAGTCAGTATAAAGGCGCGCGGTCTTCTCGTTAAAGTTACCGGTGCCGATATGCGCGTAGCGCACAATCTCTTCCCCTTCGCGACGCGAAATCAGGAACAGCTTGGCGTGAATTTTCAGACCCGGCGCAGAGAAGATAACGTGGACGCCAGCTTCGGTCAGACGCTTGGCCCAGTGGATGTTGGCTTCTTCATCGAAACGCGCCTGTAACTCTACCACCACCGTCACTTTTTTGCCGTTGTAGGCGGCGTGGATCATCGCATCCATGATGCGTGAGTTCTTGGCTACACGGTAGATGTTGATTTTGATCGCCAGCACGCTCGGGTCGAAAGACGCCTGACGCAGCAGTTCCAGCACATGCTCAAAGGTATGATACGGATAGTAGAGCAGCACATCGCGGTTACGAATCGCATCAAAGCCGTTGCGGAAGCCATCAAAACCGATATGACGGATCTGTGGCAACGGACGATTTTCCAGATTGCTTTTGCCCTCATTCGGGAAGCTAATAAAATCTTTAAAGTTGTGGTAACGGCCACCCGGCACCACCGAATCGTAGTTGGAGATGGAAAGTTTATGGCGCAGCATCTCCACCATTTCATCTGGCATATCCCGTTGATACACGAAGCGCACCGGTTCCGCATTCAGACGCTGCTTCAGGCTGGAAGACATCAGCTCCAGCAAGCTGGATTCCATCTCCGTGACCAGATCGTACTCTGCATCGCGCGTCATCTTCATCGAATAGGCGTTCAGCGCATCATAGTCGTAGAAGCCTTTAAAGATATCATCAAGGCAATAACGCAGGATATTGTCCAACAGGATCATCGGTTTACGACGACGTGGCGACTCAGCAGGCAGGTTAACGAAGCGCGGCACTTTATCGGACGGAATCTCCAGCAGTGCGTAGCGTTTATCGTCCCCACGAATAATTTCTACCGCCAGGTAGGTGTAATCATCTTTCAGGAATTCGATTAAGTCGGTGTCGTGATTGACCAGAATTGGCGTGATGTGCTGACGCAGCTGATGCTTGAAATAGTAACGTAACCATACCTGCTGGTTGGGTGACAGTTGGCGTTCGTTAATCAGGAAGATCTGATTACGCGCCATTTCCAGCAGCAGATCGTTATAAAGCGCATCAAATTCCTGGTCAGACTTCAGTACCCGTTGTTGAATCTTCTTCAGCAGGTGGCGTGGCGTGCTGGGTGAACCTTGTTCTTCCCCAATCAGAATGCGGCGTTTTAAATCGGCAAAGCGAACTTTATAAAATTCATCAAGGTTGTTCGAATAGATCCCGAGGAAACGCATACGTTCAATCAGCGGGTTACTTTTATCCGCTGCTTCCTGTAACACGCGTTCGTTGAACGATAACCAGCTTAATTCTTTTTCTATATACAGCTTTTCCTGACCCATTCTGACTCCGTGATGCTGTTGCTGGACGGGATGCCCGGCGAAAAGGCGCGATTGCGCTGTTTCGCACAGTCTCCCTCACCATTATGGCGAGAGTATGGCAGGCTTGTCCAACGCCAACAGTTGTCTTATCAATCAGCTACGGGCAACATAGCGGCTTGTCTACGAGCCTAACCCTGATCTGCATGAGCATAACAAGCATTCCCGTCCACTTTAGCGATAAACGCCGCCGTGCCATTGACCGGTGGGTTAAGCGTATCGTCACCGCTTGCGGTGTGGGAATTTTGCTACTGATGTTACTGCTGTTCTTCTGGTTAATCTGGGTCGTATTGCCCCTTTTTAGCACGCCAGGTGTGCAGGTGGTTGCCAGTCAACAGCTGTGGGACAAAGCCCCGGTGTTGGCAATGGGCAGCGACGGGCCGCTCGGTTGGCGTATCAGCCGTAACGAAGCACGTTTTATTCCGCTGGATGGACAACCTGCCGGACCTGCGCTGGCGTTGCAGGGCAAACCGGATGCGGTAGCGCAGAGCGCCTACCATCACAGCCTGCTGCTGAATATGCAGGGCGATTTACTGCTGATGCAGCCGGTTAACGGCGAATGGCGCTTTCCACTCGGCGATCGTCCGTTACATCTTCCCCAGGGGGCGGTGTCGCACATGGCGCTGGCTACGCTCACGGACAACCAATGGCGGATTGCGGCGCAAACCGCTGCCGGAATTGTTCTCCTGACACTGGATAACTCAAACCGCGTTGGTCAAATTCTTCTGCCGCAGCAGCAGGCCGATCGCCTGTTGCTCTCACCCGATGGCAGCGTGCTGTATACCAGCGAAGGCCGCCTGTTGCGCGTCTGGCAAGTCAGCACGGATGGCGCGCAATTGCGCGAAACGCAAACCCTGACGGAGAAACCGCAAAGCCTGCATCTGTTGGCTGGGGGGCGTACCTTATTGATTCAGGATACGCGCGGCGTCAGCCAGTGGTTTGCCATTGCCGGGCCGCAGGGGCCGCGTTTACAGGAAATACGCACCTTCAATGCCAGCACGGGCGCGAGCTTAATTGTCACTGAGTCCCAGCGTCGCGTATTCGCCACTCTGAATGCGGCAGGCGAGGTTAGCCTGTTTGCCAGCAAACAGCCGGGACCGATTGTCACCCGCAAACTGGCTCCCGGCGTTCAGGCGGCTGCGTTCTCTCCACGCGGTGACACGCTGCTGCTGGAGCGGGCAGGGCAATGGCAGCGTCTGCGCCTCGACGATCCCTGGCCGGATTTCAGTTGGCGTAATTTGTGGCAAAAAATCTGGTACGAAAACTACCCGCAGCCCGATTGGGTGTGGCAATCCACCGCCGCAGGGGACAGCTATCAGGCGAAATTTAGTCTGATGCCGCTGGTGATTGGCACGTTGAAAGCGGCCAGCCTGGCGCTGCTGTTTGCCACGCCGCTGGCGCTGGCAGCGGCGATGTATACCGCATGGTTTATGACGCCGGGTTTGCGTCGTTGGGTCAAGCCGGGCATTGAGATGATGGGGGCGCTGCCGAGCGTGGTCATCGGTTTGATTGCCGGGATCTGGCTGGCACCGCACATCAGCAATGCGTTGATTGGCGTGCTGTTGCTGCCACTGGTGCTGGCAGCGACCTTGCTGTTATGTGGCCTGTTCAGCCCGCGTCTGCCCGCACGCTGGCGTCAGCCGGGCTACGAAGTGTTGTTATTGCTGCCGATATTGCTGGCCGTCACCCTGTTTACGCTGTGGCTACCCACTTATATCTGGCCAAATATCGGGGAGCGTCTGGCCCATTATGAGCAACGCAACCTGCTGGTGGCCGCGCTGGCGATGGGGTTCGCGCTGGTGCCGCTAATCTTTACCTTAGCGGAAGATGCCTTGTTCAGTGTGCCGCTCTCATTGGGGCAAGGGTCGCTGGCATTGGGGGCGACACCGTGGCAAACCCTGACGCGCGTGGTGCTGCCGGGGGCTTCAGCGGGTATTTTTGCCGCATTGATGATCGGTTTTGGTCGGGCGTTGGGTGAAACCATGATCGTGCTGATGGCGACCGGCAACACGCCGGTGAGCGAAGGTGGCTTGTTTGCCGGGCTGCGCGCGTTGTCAGCCAATATCGCCATTGAGATGCCGGAGGCGGCAGCAGGGAGTGCCCATTATCGTATCTTGTTCCTTAGCGCACTGATTCTGTTGATTTTTACCCTGATTATTAACACGGTGGCGGAGGTCATTCGCCAGCGTCTGCGCCAGCGTTACAACCAGCATGAGGGGCAGGGATGAAGGCGATGCGCCAAAATGATCGCTGGCGCTGGCTCACCGCCGGTGCGGTGGCCGTCTGTTTGTTGGCTTTTACCTTGCTGATTGGGCTGCTGGCCTGGCAGGGTATGCGCGCCTTCTGGCCCCAGCCGGTCGATCAATATCAGTTCCAGCCACCCGATGGTGAACCGGTGAAGCTGCTGGGCGAGACAGTGCAGCGCCAGCAGCATGGCAGCGGCTGGCGTTATGTGGTGAAAACCGGGAATCGTGATTTTTCTCCGCCTGATTTCCGCGTCATTGACAGTCAAAACCAGGCCGAAATTCGTCAGCCGCCGGATGTGATGGTGTTGCAGCGGCGCAGCGGCGGGAATGCTTACGGCTGGTTTATCGAATTGCGTGAAAATAATGAAGTGCTGACGGCGCGCGATCGCGATGCGCTGCTGCATCAGCGTTTAAAAGCGGCCCATGAGCAGCTACGTCAGGCGAGCCAGATCCGGCGTATTGATATGGCGCGTCTCAATGCCCAGTTGGAAAACCTGCAACAACAGGCGGAAGAGCAGCAACGCAAAGGGGCGTTCAGTGCGCGGCGGCAATCCGAATACGATGCCAACAGCGCCGCGCTGCAACGGCGTTTTAGCGCCCTGGCTAATCAACTGAGCCAGCTGCAAAGTGAAAGCCAGCGGGATGTGCTGGTGCTGCGCGATGTACAGGGGCAGGACCATGTGATTCCGTTGGCGCAAATTGTCGCGGCCTGGTACCCGAATAGCATGAGCTTCGGCCAGAAAGTCCAGCATTTCTTCAGCCAGGTGTGGCAATTTGTCAGCAATAATCCGGCGGCGGGCGAAAGCGAAAGTGGCGCGCTACCGGCAATTTTTGGCACCGTGCTGATGGTACTGCTGATGTCGGTCATCGTTATGCCGCTTGGCGTGGTGGCGGCACTCTGGCTGCATGAATATGCCGGACGTAATGCTCTGACCCGGCTGGTACGAATTGCGGTGGTCAATCTGGCGGGTGTGCCATCGATTGTGTACGGCGTGTTTGGCCTTGGCTTTTTTGTCTGGCTGATTGGCGGCACTATCGACCAATTGTTTTACTCACGCGCACTGCCAAACCCGACATTTGGCACCCCGGGTTTGTTATGGGCGGCGCTGACGTTGGCGTTGCTGACGTTGCCGGTGGTGATCGTCGCCACCGAGGAAGGATTATCACGCATTCCGGACAGCCTGCGACAGGGATCGCTGGCGCTGGGAGCCACTCAGGCGGAAACCCTGTGGCGCGTGGTATTGCCACTGGCGGTGCCAGCGATGCTGACCGGTTTGATTCTGGCGGTCGCGCGTGCGGCCGGGGAAACCGCCCCATTGATGCTGGTTGGCGTGGTGAAGATGGTGCCGGAACTCCCGGTGGACGCAGTATTTCCGTATTTACATCTTGACCGCAAGTTTATGCACCTCGGTTTTCAGATTTACGATCTGGCATTTCAAAGCCCGAATATCGACGCTGACCGCCCGCTGGTTTATGCCACCGCCCTGTTGCTGGTGGTAATTATCCTGTCGCTCAACCTGCTGGCGATGGTGTTGCGCCACCGCCTGCGTGAGCGTTACCGGCTTATGACGCATTAAAAGGTTCTCCACATGACCCCTGATTACGACATTGCCCTCAAGGTTAATCAGCTTTCGCTGTGGTATGGCGAGCGCCAGGCGCTGAATAACATTGACCTGCAACTGCCGAAGAACCATATCACGGCGCTGATCGGCCCTTCCGGCTGTGGCAAATCGACGTTGCTGCGTTGTTTTAATCGCATGAATGATGTGATTGATGGTAGCCGCATGGAAGGGGAGATTTGGCTGGGGCAGCATGCCATTATGCAATCGGAGCAGGATCTGGCTGCACTGCGTCGCCGTGTCGGCATGGTGTTTCAGCGACCTAACCCGTTCCCCAAATCAATCTATGAAAACGTGGTGTATGGCCTGCGTTTGCAAGGGGTGCGTGACCGCCGGATATTGAATGAAGCCTGCGAACGTGCGCTACGCGCGGCGGCGTTATGGAGTGAAGTGAAAGATCAGCTGGGGCAAAACGCCTTAACCCTCTCGACCGGTCAACAGCAACGGTTGGTGATTGCACGCGCGATCGCCATTGAACCGGAAGTCTTATTGCTGGACGAGCCAACTTCCGCGCTCGATCCCATCTCCACGCTGGTGATTGAAGAATTAATGACGACGCTCAAGCAACATTTCACGCTGGTGCTGGTAACGCACAACATGCAGCAGGCGGCGCGCGTGTCCGATTACACCGCGTTTATGCATAACGGGCAGTTGGTGGAGTTTGATGAGACGGATCGGATCTTCACTTCACCGCAAGCGCGGCGTACGGAAGATTACATTACCGGTCGATTTGGTTGAGGAAAATACAAAGAACAAGCGCGATAAATCGCGCCGCTACGAAGGGTTGCAAATACGGTAGCGGCGCGATTTATCGCGCGAAGTCAGTATTGAATCTGAGATCAATCGTGAGCGTAGCCCTGCGGTGGCAGCGGTTGATCATCCAGCCAGGCCGCACCCTCGCGCATCTGCAAACGTCCTTCCACAAACCAGCTAATCACCAGCGGATAGATGGCGTGTTCCTGGTGCTGCACGCGGGCGGTAACATCCTCTTCCGTATCATCGGCAAACACCGGTACGCGCGCCTGTAAAATAATCGGCCCGCCATCCAGTTCATCGGTGACGAAATGCACCGAAGTACCATGCTCTGCGTCGCCATTCTCCAGTGCCTGACGATGGGTATGCAGGCCGGGATATTTTGGCAACAGGGAAGGGTGGATATTGACCAGACGGTCATGATAATGCGCGACAAATGCCTGGCTGAGGATACGCATATATCCCGCCAGCACCACCAAATCAGGGGCGTAAGCATCAATCTCCTGCATCAGCTGGCGATCAAAGGCGTCACGGTCAGCGAATTGACTGGCAGCCAGCGCATGAGTCGGCACACCGGCTTCCTGCGCACGGGTTAACCCCAGCGCCGAGGATTTATTACTGAAAACGGCAGCCACGCTGCCGTTAATACGCCCGCTTGCGCAGGCGTCAAGGATGGACTGAAGATTGCTGCCGTTGCCGGAGATCAGTACAACCAGTTTTTTCATGGGTTGATAACCACACGCTCTTCAGAATCAGACGCTTTGATCACACCAATCTTCCACGCCTGCTCGCCTGCGTCAGTCATCAGCTGTACCGCTTTATCAGCTTCGGCTGCGCTCAGCGCAATCACCATGCCCACGCCACAGTTAAAGGTGCGGTACATTTCGTGACGGCTAACATTACCGGCCTGCTGCAACCAGTTGAACACTGCCGGCCACTGCCAGCTGCTTTCTTCCAGCACCGCCTGGGTGTTATCCGGCAGTACGCGCGGAATATTTTCCCAGAAGCCACCACCGGTCAGGTGCGCAATGGCGTGCACATCAACCTGTTCGATCAGGCTCAGGATGTTTTTCACGTAAATGCGGGTCGGTGCCAGCAGATGATCGGCCAGCGGTTTGCCTTCCAGCTGTTTGGTTTCCGGGTTAGTCTGGCTGACTTCCAGGATCTTACGTACCAGCGAGTAACCGTTAGAGTGCGGGCCACTGGAACCCAGCGCGATCAGAACATCGCCATCCTGCACTTTCGAGCCGTCGATGATCTCTGATTTTTCCACCACGCCGACGCAGAAACCCGCCACGTCGTAATCTTCGCCGTGATACATGCCAGGCATCTCTGCGGTTTCACCGCCAACCAGCGCACAGCCTGATTGCAAACAACCTTCAGCGATACCGGTGATCACCGAGGAAGCGGTGTCGACATCCAGTTTGCCGGTGGCATAGTAGTCGAGGAAGAACAGCGGCTCAGCGCCTTGCACCACCAGATCGTTCACGCACATCGCCACCAGATCGATACCGATGCTGTCATGGCGCTTAAGATCCATCGCCAGACGCAGCTTGGTGCCGACGCCGTCGGTGCCGGAGACCAGCACTGGCTCGCGGTATTTCTGCGGCAGCGCACAAAGCGCGCCAAAGCCCCCCAGTCCACCCATCACTTCCGGGCGGCGGGTCTTTTTCACTACGCCTTTAATGCGGTCAACCAGAGCGTTACCTGCGTCAATATCAACACCGGCGTCTTTGTAGCTGAGAGAGGTCTTGTCGGTCACTGCGGAATCCCCACGCGAGTTGCGGTTGGTGGTTAAAATAAAGCGGCGTAATTCTACCAGCGCAGGCAAACGTTTGCGAGTCCCATCTCACGCCCCCTTTGCACGGCACCGCTTTTTCGCTAATCCTTAATCTCAGATGGTGGAAGGCGTTGTATTGACCAATGACATATGGCGCAGCAGGAAAAAGGCGGTATAATCCCGCGATTTTTTTTTAGCTCAACTCAATTCCGGGAGAACAATCATGAAGATCGTGGAAGTCAAACACCCGCTGGTCAAACATAAACTGGGCCTGATGCGTGAGCATGATGTCAGTACTAAACGCTTCCGCGAACTGGCGTCAGAAGTTGGCAGCCTGCTGACTTATGAAGCCACTGCCGACCTGGCAACCGAGCGCGTTACGATTGAAGGCTGGAATGGCCCGGTAGAAATCGAACAAATCAAAGGCAAAAAAATTACCGTCGTACCGATTCTGCGTGCCGGTCTGGGCATGATGGAAGGCGTGCTGGAACACGTACCGAGCGCGCGTATCAGCGTGGTCGGCGTTTACCGTGATGAAGAGACGCTGGAGCCGGTACCGTACTTCCAGAAACTGGTTTCCAACATCGAAGAGCGCATGGCGCTGGTGGTGGATCCGATGCTGGCAACCGGCGGCTCGATGATCGCCACTATCGACCTGCTGAAAAAAGCCGGTTGTAACAGCATCAAGGTGTTGGTGCTGGTGGCTGCACCGGAAGGTATTGCCGCGCTGGAAAAAGCGCATCCGGACGTTGAACTCTATACCGCTTCAATCGACAAAGGCCTGAACGAGAAGGGATACATTATTCCTGGTCTCGGCGATGCCGGCGACAAGATTTTCGGAACCAAATAAATAAAGCAGCCGGCCAGAGAGTCGGCTTTTTTTTGGCAAAAATGCACCACACAACTCAAGGGGATCACTGAATGACTCGTCGCGCCATCGGCGTTAGCGAACGACCGCCGCTACTCAAAACCATTCCACTCAGTCTGCAACATCTGTTCGCCATGTTTGGCGCAACCGTGCTGGTGCCGATTTTGTTTCACATCAACCCGGCCACGGTGCTGCTGTTTAACGGGGTAGGGACGCTGCTGTATCTCTTCATCTGTAAAGGGAAAATCCCGGCTTATCTCGGCTCCAGCTTCGCCTTTATTTCTCCGGTGCTGCTGCTGTTACCGTTGGGCTATGAAGTCGCGCTGGGCGGCTTCATCCTCTGCGGTTTCCTGTTCTGTGTTGTTGCCCTGATAGTGAAAAAGGCGGGCACCGGCTGGCTGGACGTGATGTTCCCGCCTGCGGCAATGGGTGCGATTGTGGCGGTTATCGGCCTTGAGCTGGCGGGCGTGGCGGCCAATATGGCTGGTCTGCTGCCTGCTGAGGGCACCTCACCGGATGGCACCACCGTGTTTATTTCGCTGGTGACGCTGGGTGTTACCGTGTTTGGCTCCGTGCTGTTCCGTGGCTTCTTTGCCATTATCCCGATTCTGATTGGTGTGCTGGTTGGCTACGCGCTTTCTTCTTATATGGGCATCGTAAACTGGGCGTCGGTTGAGAATGCGCCGTGGTTTGCACTGCCGACGTTCTATACGCCACGTTTTGAGTGGGCGGCGATGTTGACCATTCTGCCTGCGGCGTTGGTGGTGATCGCCGAGCACGTTGGTCACCTGGTGGTGACGGCGAATATCGTGAAAAAAGATCTGATCCGCGATCCGGGCCTGCATCGTTCCATGTTCGCCAACGGCCTTTCCACCATGATCTCCGGTTTCTTTGGTTCAACCCCCAACACCACCTACGGTGAGAACATCGGCGTCATGGCGATCACCCGTGTCTACAGCACCTGGGTGATCGGCGGGGCGGCAATCCTGGCGATTCTGCTCTCCTGCGTCGGCAAACTGGCCGCCGCGATTCAGGCGATTCCGGTGCCGGTGATGGGTGGCGTGTCACTGCTGCTGTACGGGGTGATCGGTGCTTCAGGTATTCGTGTGCTGATTGAATCCAAAGTGGATTACAACAAAGCGCAGAATCTGATCCTCACTTCGGTGATCCTGATCATCGGCGTCAGCGGTGCCAAAGTGCATATCGGTGCCGCCGAACTGAAAGGTATGGCGCTGGCGACCATTGTTGGCGTGGCACTCAGCCTGATCTTCCGCGTAATCAGCTTGTTACGTCCGGAAGAAGTGGTTCTGGATGCTGAAGAGCAACGCGAACCCTAAGCGCGTTTGCCGGGCAGGGAAGCCCGGTTCATCTCTGGCAAGGATCGTGATAGACTTGCCCCGTTTTCTGCCCGTTCATACGCTGAGGTGCTTCTGAACACGCCGGCACAGCTTTCACTGCCACTTTACTTACCTGATGACGAAACCTTTGCCAGCTTTTGGCCTGGGGAAAATCCGTCCCTGTTAGCCGCACTTCAGGGTGCGCTGGTGCAACAACACGGCAGCTATCTCTATTTCTGGTCGCGCGAAGGCGGTGGCCGCAGCCATCTGCTGCACGCTGCTTGTGCTGAAATGTCGGCACGCGGTGAAGCGGTCGGCTATGTCCCACTGGATAAACGCACCTGGTTCGTACCGGAAGTGCTGGAAGGGATGGAGCATCTGGCGCTGGTGTGCATCGATAATATCGAGTGCATCGCCGGGGACGCCGAGTGGGAGATGGCGATCTTTGATCTCTATAACCGCATTCTGGAAATCGGCAAAACCCGTCTGTTGATCACCGGCGATCGCCCGCCGCGCCAGCTCAATCTCGGGTTGCCGGATCTGGCATCACGTCTCGACTGGGGCCAGATTTACCGTTTACAGCCATTGTCGGATGACGACAAGTTGCAGGCGATGCAATTGCGTGCCGGGATCCGCGGCTTTGAATTGCCGGAGGATGTCGGGCGTTTCCTGTTGAAACGCCTCGACCGCGAAATGCGTACTCTGTTTGAAACCCTGGATCGACTGGATCGCGCCTCCATCAGCGCGCAGCGTAAACTCACCATTCCCTTTGTTAAAGAAGCGCTGGGGCTTTAAATAATCTCCAGCACCGCTTCGGGCGGGCGGCCAAGGCGCGCCTGTTCACCGTTGATTACAATCGGGCGCTCGATCAGTTTGGGATGCTCAACCAGCGCCTGAATCAGCTGATCCTCGCTAAGACCGGGTTCAGCTAACCCCAGCGATTTATACAGATCTTCTTTGCGGCGCATCAGCTCGCGTGCACTCGTAATACCCAGTTTTTTCAGCAACGCTTTCAGCGTTTGCGCATCAGGCGGTGTTTCCAGATACAGCACCACTTCCGGCTGCACTCCCTGCTGTTGCAGCAGCGCCAGCGTCTCGCGGCTCTTGCTGCAACGTGGATTATGATAAATGGTCACCATGATTACGATCCTTTTTGATACTGTTGGAAGCGTTTTTGCAGCTCTCTGAATTGATCAATACGCGCGTCATAACGCGCCTGTTTCAGGCTACCGAGCGGCACCTGGGCGCTGGCGCTGCTAAGCGCTCTGATCGCCTGATCCATCTGACCATTTAACGCCAGACCCTCCGCGCGTGCCGACAACTCCTCATCCTGTAAACCCTGGGCTGCCGATGCCTGCGCCAGCAGATCCCAGCCGTTAGGATCGTTGGGATTCGACCAGGTATAACGATGAAGAATACGGCTGGCATTGGCCGGTTGTTTGGCTTCGACATAGGCATTGGCGAGGTTAAGCTGAATCACCGGATTGCTGTTGCTGCCCTTGGCGCTGCTCAACATCTTGATGGCCTGTTGTGGCTGATTCAGACCGATGTCGATGTCGCTCATGATATCGAGAAACCAGACATTATCCGGTTGTTTAGTCAGCATCGGGGAGATGATTTTCTTCGCGTTTTCAAAGCTTTTCGCCTGTAAAAACTGCACCGCTTTGCCGTATTGTGAAGCCTGCTGTTCGCGGGTATTGCCCTTGGCGTATTGATCGAGCAGGTCATCTGTCAGTTGGTTTTGACCGGTGGAATACATGCCAAGTGCGCGTACCTTCGCCATATAAAAATCCTGCGATGATTGCACCACCACCGGTCGCATCTGGTTCGCGCGGTTGCGCGCATCCGCCAGGCGGCTATCGGGCAGGGGGTGAGTTAGCAGAATTTCCGGGGGTTTGGAAGAGAAGCGGCTCTGGTCAGCCAGTTTTTGCAGGAAATTTGGCATCGCCTGGGGATCAAACCCGGCACGCTGCAACACCTGAATGCCGATGCGATCGGCCTCCTGTTCATTCGCTTGCGTAAAGCTAATCATACCCTGCTGGGTTCCGGCGAGGGTACCCATTAACCCGGCCATACCCGCTTGCGGGTTAGCAATAGCCAGCAGAATCGAGCCAAGCGCACCGACCCAGGTCAGCGGTGCATTGCGTTTTTGCTCTTCCATCGCACGCGCCAGATGGCGCTGGGTGACGTGCGAAATTTCATGCGCCATCACCGATGCCAGCTGGCTTTCATTATCGGTAAAGCGGAACAGCGCCGAGTGCAGCACCACGTTGCCACCGAAGAAGGCGAAGGCGTTCAGCTCATCATTCTGGATCAGATAAAAATGAAACGGTGTACGCACTGAATCGGCGTGCGCCACCAGCCGCTGTCCGAGTTGATTGATATATTGATTTAACAGCGGATCGTTGATCAGTGGTGCACTGGCCCGCAGTTGTCGTACATAGAAATCACCGATCTGTAATTCCTGGTTAATCGACAGCGTTGCGCCTGCCGTGGTGCCAATATCGGGCAGAGAGTCGCTCACGTCAGCCCTGACGCTCAGCACAGGCGTGAGAAGCAGCGCAGGAATAAGGGCTGCCAGCGCTGATTTTTTCAACCGGTTAAACATGCCTTGATCCTGTAAAAAGTGTCCGGAAATTGGACCGTTAAGTGGTGCAAATGTTCTGTAAAGCCGTTCAGTTAACGCACATTGGTAGCGGCGCGATTTATCGCGCAGTTTTGAAAGATGCGCGATAAATCGCGCCGCTACCAATGTTGGGATGATTGTTTATCTTAACCACCCGCAGCATACAAGCAAGCAAAGCAGGGGGATGTGATGAATGCAAAATGTTGCTGTTGCCTGTTGATAAAAGCAGCAAAAATTTGAATAAAGCGACCTGGACGCCAGCAGGCTGTTTTCGGTTGGCTCAGATTAAAGATTGGTAAAGTTACTCAAAATTATTGAACCTGGCATAAGTTTTTCCAGGTTTTCTCTGAAAAACAAGCTATCTAAGCCTGAACTGGCCCATTTTATCCATCGACATTCTTTATCATGCCGCAAAAGGTTAAATGCGGCACTGTACATTAAGACGGCCATATTTTAAGTCGGTGTTTGTCATGACAATCCCTGTTACCGGCAAAACTTCCGACCAGCTATTTTTCAACTCCTCGCTCAGGCTCCATCAAGGTTGTTATTCAATTAGTCTCGCTAATTATTTTTCCTGCAAGTAAACCGTGCGCGGGCAGTAAATCCGCCTGCTTTAGGCGTTGTCCTGGTGTGGTATAGATAACGTACTTTGTTCAAACGGACTTTCCATGCCTGCCGGAGTGTCTCTATGCGTACTGCTGTCTCCTGGGCCCTGATCGCGATTGTTGGGGGTTTTGTCGGTGCTGTCGTCAGCAGAAGCGATGACATCTATCAACGTGTCATGAACCACTTTTCTGCTCCACCAGCGGACCCGGAAGGTTTCTGGAGTACCCCGGGTATCGAAGGGTACGGCAAGATCCATTACGAAGCCGATGCCGCTTTTAAACCTGTGCCTGGACTGAGCAACAAGATCGTCTTTCAGCTCACTAAAAACGAAGGTGATATTGCCCGGCCTAATCTCGGCCTTGAGCGCGTAGCAAGGGTGGTTAATCTCTACATCGCCTCGGGCGTACCGGCCGATCAGCTGCATTTTGTGGTATCGGTCACCGGAGATGCCACCCCGGCGATGCTGGATAACACGCATTTCAAACAATTTTATGGCACCGATAACCCCAATCTGCCGCTGATTGCGGAGTTGAACAAGCAAGGGGTAAAGGTGTCGGTGTGCGATCAGTCGGTGGCGTTTCATCATTATCCCAATGACTGGATCGATAAATCGGTGATTCACGCGCTCTCCAGCCCGACCACGGTGTCGACGCTGCAAAATCAGGGTTATGCGTGGTTGCAAATGTAAACAGGCATTTTGATGATGGTTGAGGAGAAGTGAAATGCGTCCAGCGACATACATTGTTGTGGCAGCACTGGCCGGTTTTGTTGGCGGCAATGTGCTCCAGATTCCCGATATGGTCGATAAATTCAGCGACCGCTTTGCGGATAAGAAAACCGAACCGGCCGATTTCTGGAGCACGCCAGCAATCGCGGGTTACGGCAAGATCCACTTTGTTGACACGCCTGCATACAATCCGGCCAGCACGCCTGGTTTGAGCAATAAAATCGTGTTCCAGATTAACCGCAGTGAGGGGGATATTCGCCAGCCGAATCTCGGGCTGGAGCGGGTAGCGCGGGTAACGAATCTTTATTACGCTGCCGGTGTGCCGTTGGAACAACTGAACTTTGTGGTGTCGATCAATAGCGATGCAGTCCCGGCAGCGCTGAACAATGAACAGTTCCGCAAAGCCTACGGCGTGGATAACCCTAACCTGAAGTTGATCAGCGAACTGGAAAAGGCCGGGGTCAAGGTGTCGATTTGCGATCAGTCGGTGGCTTTCCATCAACTGGAGCGTGAATGGATTGACCCGATGGTAACGCATACCCTCTCCAGCGGCACCACCGTGGCGACGCTGCAAAACGAAGGTTATGCCTTCCTGATGCTGTAATTTTCCCCAGACGGCAGCATGCGCTGCTGTCATCTTGTTGTCATCTCCGCGCGATGTGGTTGTCACAGTTCACCGCTAAGTTAAGCGCCAATGAGATCGATCTCATTGGCAACCTACGAGGCGAACATGTCCGATTTAGTGAGTGTGGCAAAGCTGGCTGGCGTCTCGCGCGCCACGGCGGCACGCGCCTTCTCTGATCCCCATCTGCTGCGACCAGCTACCCTGAATAAGGTCCTGGCTGCATCGGAACAGTTGGGTTTTCGCCCGAATCATATTGCCCGCCAGCTGCGTACGCAAAGCTCCACCACGCTTGGCGTACTGCTACCTTCATTGCTTAACCCGATCTTTTCCCAGCAGCTTCAGGCTATGGAGCGCGAGGCGCGTGATGCGGGATTTGGGCTGTTGGTGGCGACCAGTGATTATCAGCCTGAGCGCGAAGCGGCAATTGTCGAACATATGTTGCGCCAGCGGGTTGCCGGGCTGGTTTTGACCGTGGCGGATGCCGACAACAGCGCGGTGCTGCATACCCTGCATGAGGCACAGATGCCGTTTGTGCTGGCGCATAATGTGCCGCAACAAAACGACTGGCCTGCGGTGTGTGTCGATAACCGCCGGGCGTTGCGCGAAGCAACAGACTATCTGCGGCAGCTCGGGCATCAACACATCGGCATGATTGCCGGTCCGATGTTGCAATCCGACCGTGCCCGCCTGCGTTATCAGGGCTACTGCGATGCCATGCAGCAGGCTGCCCTGCCAGTAATTGAAATGCCCAGCCATACCCATTCTGATTTTGCCCTGCTGCAACCCTGGTTGCAGGGGCCATCGGCGTTAACTGCGGTTATCTGCACCAACGATTTGCTGGCCATCAGCCTGATTGGCGCTGCCCAGCGTGCCGGGGTACGTGTTCCGCAGCAGCTTTCGGTGATGGGTTTTGATGGCATCGCTATCGGTGAACAACTTGTCCCGTCACTGGCGAGTGTGACGCAGCCTGGTGAATGGCTGGGTGCCTGCGCCATCGACATGCTTTTACAACCAGCCAGCCGCGGAACTCGCGTACTGGCTCATCAACTGCGGCCCGGCGAAAGCGTGGCTGCACCCTTTGCTTCTTTGCTTGCCAACACCAGGGAACCATCATGAAATTACACAAAAAAGCCAAAATCGTCGCCGGGGCGCTGGCCCTGACTATCGGTTCGTTATTCAGTGGGTTGACCCAGGCGGCGGAGACCGCGATTTGCTACAACTGCCCGCCGGAATGGGCTGACTGGGGTACCCAGTTGAAAGCCATCGCGCAAGATACTGGCATTCAGGTGCCGCAGGACAACAAAAACTCCGGCCAGGCGCTGGCGCAATTGGTGGCAGAGCAGGGCAATCCGGTGGCGGATGTGGTGTATTACGGCGTGAGTTTTGGCATCCAGGCGGATAACGCCGGCGTTACTGCCAGCTACAAACCGCAGCACTGGGATGAAATACCGGCCGGAATGAAAGATCCCAACGGGAAATGGGTGGCGCTGCATTCCGGCACTATGGGTTTTATGGTCAACGTCGATGCGCTGGGCGGCGCGCCGATTCCGCAATCCTGGAATGATCTGTTAAAGCCGGAATACAAAGGGATGATCGGCTACCTTGATCCCGCCAGCGCTTTCGTCGGTTATGTGGCGGCGGTGGCGGTTAACCAGGCGCTGGGCGGCAATATGCACGACTTCACGCCGGGTCTGAACTGGTTTAAAAAATTGCAGGCCAATCAGCCGATCGTACCCAAGCAAACCGCTTATGCCCGCCTGATTTCTGGCGAGATCCCGATCCTGCTCGACTACGACTTCAACGCCTATCGCGCCAAATACAAAGATCACGCCAACGTGGCTTTTGTCATCCCGCAAGAAGGGACCGTAACGGTGCCGTACGTTATCAGCCTGGTGAAGAACGCGCCGCATGAGGCCAACGGCAAAAAAGTGATCGATTACGTGCTGTCTGATAAAGGGCAGGCGATCTGGGCAAATGCCTTCCTGCGTCCGGTACGTACCTCCGCGATGTCGGCAGCAGCGAAGCAATACTTTCTGCCAGACAGCGATTATGCACGAGCCAAAACCGTTGATTACCAGCAGATGGCCGATGCGCAGAAGGCGTTCTCTGCCCGCTACCTGAGTGAGATCCATTAATGTCGCTGTCCGACACCCTGGCGGCCTCGCGCCGCCAGACACGTAAACTGCCGGGCAGCCGCTGGCTATGGTTAACGCTGCCTGCGCTGCTGTTCTTCTGCGCTTTCTGGCTACTGCCTTTTGCCCGTTTGCTGCAAATCGGTATGCAGGCAGATCGCACCACGCTGCATAGCGGCTACTGGACGGTGATCAGTCAACCGCAGTATCTGCTGAGTTTGTTCAATACCGTGCTGTTGTCGCTGGCCGTGACGTTAGCGACGCTGCTTATCGCGGCGACTGTTGGTTGCTTTCTGGCACGTCAGCGCTTTGCTGGTCGCAGCACCTTATTAGCGTTATTGACCTTCCCGCTGGCGTTTCCTGGCGTGGTGGTGGGTTTTCTGGTGGTGATGCTGGCCGGACGACAAGGGCTGCTGGCACAGGTCAGTATGAGCCTGCTGCATGAACGCTGGACGTTGGCCTATTCGCTGGTCGGGTTGTTTATCGGCTATCTCTACTTCTCGCTGCCGCGCGCCATTGTCACCCTGGTGGCGGCCAGTGAAAAACTTGATCGCTCGCTGGAAGAGGCGGCCCGTTCGCTCGGGGCCAGTCAGTGGCGCATCACCTGGGATGTGATCGTGCCGGGGCTGCAACCGGCGTTGCTCTCCACTGGCGCGCTCTGTTTCGCCACCAGCATGGGGGCGTTTGGTACTGCCTTTACCCTCGGCACCGATTTGGTGGTGCTGCCGCTGACTATCTATGGCGAATTCACCAACTACGCCAACTTCGCCACCGCGGCTGCGTTGTCGGTGGTGATGGGCGGCATCGCCTGGCTGGCGCTGATGCTGGCACGCCGTCTGGCGCATCGCACTGAGAAGGAGGCGGCATGAATCGTCGTGGACTTTTTACCCTGCAACTGCTGATCACCACTCTCACCGCGCTGTTTATGATCGTGCCGGTAGTGTTGTCGATGCTGGCCGGGGTGACCAACAACTATTTTATTGGCCTGCGTAGCGGCCTGACGCTGAAGTGGGTGGATCAGGTATGGCAGATGTATGCCGGTACTTTCTGGCTGTCGTTGCTGATTGCCTTGTGCTGTCTGTTGGTAACGCTGGTGATTGGCGTTCCCGCCGCCTGGGGATTATTGAAAGCGCCACGCCGTTGGGCGGCTCGTATTGAAGAGTGCCTGATGCTGCCGGTGGCGCTGCCGGGGTTAGCCACGGCGCTCGGTATCATTCTGTTATATGGTCAGTTTTCCGGCCTGCGTGATAGCTGGCTATTTATCCTGATTGGTCATGTGCTGTTTACCCTGCCGTTTATGATGCGTCCGGTGCTGGCGGTGATGCAGGCCGTGGATATGCCACGGCTGGAAGAAGCTTCCGCCAGCCTCGGTGCCAGCCTTTGGCAGCGTTTTTTTACCGTGGTGGTGCCGAACTGTCGCAACGGCATTCTTGCCGGTGCTTTTATGGTTATCACTCTGTCGGTGGGGGAGTTCAACATCACCTGGATGCTGCATACGCCGCTGACCAAAACCCTGCCGGTCGGCCTTGCTGACAGCTATGCCTCGATGCGACTGGAAGTAGGGTCCGCCTATACCCTGATTTTTATCCTGATGATTCTGCCGTTGTTGCTGCTGCTGAATGCACTCAACCAATGGCTCAACCGCGCGGTTGCGCGCCAACACAAGGAGTCGGCATGAATAACGCCTCTGTCACGGTTCGGCTTCACCATTGCTCGCGTCGTTTTCATCATCACCTGGCGCTGCACCCGCTCGACCTGACGGTGAATGCCGGGGAAACCCTGGTGCTGCTTGGCCCTTCAGGCTGCGGTAAAACCACCACGTTGCGTATTATCAGCGGGCTGGAACGCTGCGATGCCGGTGGTGAGGTGTGGTTTGACGGACGCAACGTCACCGATTTACCGATCGAAAAACGTAATGTTGGCATGGTGTTCCAGAACTACGCGCTGTTTCCCAATCTCAATGTGGCCGACAACGTGGCCTATGGCCTGAAAGTACAGGGTGTGCCGCGTGCTGAGCGAGAGGCGCGGGTGCAGGAGATGCTGGCGCTGGTGGATCTCAGCGCGCTGGCGCAGCGCAGTATCGACAAACTTTCCGGCGGGCAGAAGCAACGTGTCGCCCTGGCGCGCGCGCTGGCGGCGCGTCCTAAAGTCCTGTTATTTGATGAACCCCTGGCGGCGCTGGATGCACGCCTGCGCGATCGTCTGCGGCTGGAGATTGGCACGCTGCTGAAAAAGTTGGCGATCACCGCGGTATACGTGACGCATGACCAGCAGGAAGCGATGGCGCTTGGCGATCGCATTGCGGTGATGGAGCAGGGGCGGCTGGTACAAATCGATACGCCACAACGCATTTATCAGCATCCGGCGTCAAAGTTCGTCGCCGATTTTGTTGGTGCCATTAATTGTGTCGATGTTGACGCACGCGGTAATCCACAACGTTTTTGCCGCCCGGAAGACGTGCTACTTGCCAGTGATCATCGCTACCCCCGTCAGGGCTTTGTCGTCGCCAGTACCTTTCTCGGCGCGTCACAGCGGCTGATGATTGATATCGGCCTGGCGGCCCCGATCCAGGTGGATCGCCACGCGCGGGAAAGCTGGCATGCCGGACAGGCGGTGAGCTGGTCGCTGGCACAGGACGCCGCCCTCCATTTTTCTGCTTCCTGAGGAACGAAGATTGTCTGAAACCATGACGCTGGTTGCGCAAATCAGCGATTTACATATTAAGGCGCAGGGACGCCTCTCCTATAAAAAAGTGGACACCCAGGCCGCGCTGTTGCGGGTGATTGAGACGCTTAACCGACTGCAACCACGCCCGGATGTGGTGGTGATCACTGGCGATCTGGTCGATTTCGGTCTGACGGAGGAGTATCAAACCCTGCGTCAGGCGTTGGCAGGGTTAGCGCTGCCATACCTGCTGATGCCGGGAAACCATGATGATCGTCAGGCATTACGTGCCGCGTTTCCTGAGCATAGTTATCTGCAACAGGGGGAAACCCTCAACTGGCAGAGCCATGTCAAAGGATTAAATCTGCTGGCGCTGGACTCCAGCGTGCCGCAACAGCCGTGGGGTTATGTCGATGAAGCACAACTTCAGTGGCTGGATGAAAAGCTGCAACAGGAACCGCACGCGCCTGCGCTGGTGATGCTGCACCATCCACCTTTTATCACCGGCATCAGCCATATGGATCGACAACCTTTGCGCAATCCCGAGGCGTTGGCAGCGGTAATCAGCCAGCATCCGCAGGTGGAGCGGGTGTTAAGCGGCCATCTGCATCGCTCCATTCAGGCGCGTTTCGCCGGTACTCTGGCCTGCACCGCGCCTGGGGTGTCGCATCAGGTGGCGTTCGATTTGTCTGAAACTGGCCCGGCCAATTTTGTGCTGGAACCGCCAGGGTTTTTGTTGCACCGCTGGCATCCTCAGCAAGGGATGACCACACATTTGTGTGCCATTGGCGATTATCCCGGACCGTTTCCCTTTTACGATATAAACGGATTAATTGACTAATTAGCGCCAGATAAAAGCAAAAGAATTGGGGTGTCGGCAGGATGCTTAGTGCTCAAATTGGGTTGTGGGTGTACAATTCTCCGTTACCTCACCAGGGTAAGTACGTCCAACAATAACAAGACTGCCAGGCACACCAATGATGAACAGACTCCTGATGGCGGGTGCGCCATGTTAACGCGCATCTGGCCTAAAACTGATCTGCGCACGCTAATCATGCTGCTGGCGATCACCAGTATTGTTATCACGCTCGCTAATGCCTTGTACGCAACATGGCGGGTGCAACGCATGGTCCTGATCGAAAGCACCCTCGAAGCCAATCGCGCTTATGCCACCAAACTGGCTTCCACCACTGAAGTCTTCTTTCAACTGGCTGAATCACAGTTGCACTACAGCGCGACAAAACTGGGCAATGATTTTGATAACTCTGAGCTGGCTCAGGAAGAGGTGAATCGCCTGCGCGAGCAAACCAACAGCTTCAACTCGGTGGCGATAGTCGATACCGATGGCGTAGTGAAAGCCATTTCACCGGAATCGATGATGTTAAAAGGTATGCATCTCACCAGTCAGGCATCGCGTGAAGCCCTGGCGAAACGCCAACCGATGGTCAGTAAACCGACGCTTTCGGTAGCGAATAACCTGATTGTGTTTGTTTCTTGGCCAATCTGGAGCAACGATGGACGCTATCTGGGCTACATTGGCGGCACGATTTATCTGAAAAAGAAAAGTATTCTCAATGCGTTACTCGGCGAGCAGTTTTATCGCGATGGCACGCATGTCTATGTATTGGATCGTAATGACCAGGTGCTGTATCACCAGAACAGTCAACTGATTGGTAAAACGGTACCGGGGATTATCAGTGACCAGGAACGTCAGAATCGGACTAACGGTTCATTGCAATTGATTGACGAAGAGACATCGAAGTTGGCCGGTTATGCGATTGTGCCCACCACCGGCTGGATGGTGGTAGCGCTGAAACCGACCGACGTGACGCTGGCACCGCTCTCCGGCCTGTTGTTGAAAGTGTTGAAAAACTCGGTGCCTTTTGCGTTGTTAACCCTGCTGGCGGCAGTCATTCTTTCGCGTCTGATTGCCTTACCGCTGTGGCAATTGGCGCGTAAGGCCAGCCAGATGGATACCCAAAGCGTGTCCGGTGAGATCAATGGTATCCGCGCCTGGTACTTTGAAGCCGCACAGGTTAAACGCGCGATGCTGACCGGTATCGGTCTGGTGCAGGATAAAATCGGACGGCTGAAATCCGAAGTCCAGACGGATCCGATGACAAATTTGCTTAACCGACGCGGCCTCGGTGCGGTGCTGGATTACTTCCTTGCCATGCGTCAGCCGTTTGCAGTGCTGGCGCTGGATATTGATCACTTCAAACGGGTCAACGACAACTTTGGTCATGACGTGGGTGACGAGGTGATCAAAAAAGTGGCGCAGGCGTTGCGTAGCAGTGCCCGTCAGACCGATGTGGTTTGTCGTAATGGCGGCGAAGAGTTTTTGATGTTGCTGCCGGGGACTGCGCCGGAAGAGGCGAGAATCATCGCTGAAAGGTTGCGTCAAAGCATTGCTGATAGCTGGATTGATGCGGTGGGGAATATCACCATCTCGGTGGGTATCGCGCTGTGGCAGCCGGACAACGGCTCACAGGAGCAGAGTTTGAAACAGGCCGATGCGGCCTTGTATCAGGCGAAAAATGCCGGACGAAATTGTGTGATGCTGGCCGGGCAGGATGCGCTGGTCAGTAGTATTACGCGTTAAAGAGACATTATGGATTTGTAGCGGCGCGATTTATCGCGCAGATTTTTCCCGTATAGTGCACGGGTTTGCGCGATAAATCGCACCGTTACGGGAAAGGAAAGGTATGCTGGCTCTGCTTATTCAATGGTACAGACGTCGTTTTAGCGATCCCCAGGCAATTGGCCTGGTGGCAATTTTGCTGGCGGCGTTTCTTATCCTCTTCTTCTTTAGTGGCTTGCTGGCCCCGCTGTTGGTGGCGCTGGTGCTGGCGTATCTGCTGGAGTGGCCAACAGTCCGTTTAGAGCGGGTGGGATGTAGCCGCACCTGGGCTTCCAGCATCGTGCTGGTGCTGTTCGGCGGTATCGTGCTAGTGATGGTGTTGATTGTTGCACCCGTCGCATGGCAGCAGGGCATCAACCTCACCCGCGATCTCCCCAATATGCTCAACAAACTTTACCTGTTTGCCGCCGGACTGCCGAAGCGTTATCCGGCACTGGTGGATGCGGGCATCATCGACATCGTGGTCGAAAACTTACGCAGCCGCCTGACCGGGCTAGGTGAGTCGCTGGTGAAATATTCACTGGCGTCGTTGGTTGGGCTGATGACGTTGATGATTTACCTGGTGCTGGTGCCGCTGATGGTGTTTTTCCTGTTGAAGGACAAAGAGCAGATGTTAAATGCGGTGCGTCGCGTATTGCCGCGCAACCGTGGTCTGGCAGGCGTGGTGTGGCAGGAAATGAACCAACAGATCACCAACTATATTCGCGGCAAAGTGCTGGAGATGGTGGCGGTGGGCGTGGTGAGCTGGCTGGCGTTTCTGCTGCTCGGCCTTAACTACGCGCTGCTGCTGGCGGTGCTGGTTGGGGTATCGGTCCTGATCCCTTATATCGGTGCGATGCTGGTGACCATCCCGGTCATTGGCGTAGGGCTGTTCCAGTGGGGCCTGGGCAGCGACTTCTGGACCATGTTTGTGGTTTATCTGGTGATTCAGGGGTTGGATGGTAACGTCCTGGTGCCGATTCTGTTCTCGGAAGCGGTCAACCTGCATCCGCTGGTGATCATTCTGTCGGTCGTGATTTTCGGTGGGTTGTGGGGCTTCTGGGGCGTGTTCTTCGCCATCCCACTGGCTACGTTAATCAAAGCGGTGGTTCGGGCCTGGCCGGAAGAAACTATCGTGAATTAAAGAAAACGGGTGCGTAGTACGCACCCGTTGCTCATCAGGCTGACTGGAGGTAATCCAGCACGATGTCGTGGTGGTTAGACGTTTTGAAATCGTCGAACACCTTCTCCACCTTGCCATTACCATCAATCAGGAAGCTGATGCGGTGAATGCCGTCGTAGGTTTTACCCATAAAGGTTTTCTCACCCCAGACGCCAAACTGTTCGCATACCTGATGGTCTTCATCAGACAGCAGCGTAAAGTTCAGCAGCTCTTTTTCGGCAAAACGCGATAGCTTCTCCGGTTTGTCAGTGCTGATACCCAGCACTTCCACACCGACCTTTTTCAATTCATCCATGTTGTCGCGCAGGCCGCAGGCCTGTACGGTGCAGCCCGGCGTCATGGCTTTCGGGTAGAAATAGACCAGAACGCGCTGTCCCTGGAAGTCGGCCAAATTTACTTGTTCGCCATCCTGATCGGGCAAGCTAAATTTCGGTGCGGTATCACCGGCTTTCAGTGGATTCATCACAACTCTCCATTTTTTTCTTCATGCTGTGGGTAATACACCATCAGGGCCAAAAGTGCCAGGTGGAGTTTACCGTCAGGGTTATTTCCGCACACTGTTTATCCAATCCGGACAGAGTGTGTGACGAAATAACCCGGAGGTCGCATCAGTGCGGTACGGCATCATCCGCCACGCTATATAAGCGAATCGTACCCTGGGCGTGCAGTTCCTGACAGAGCTGATTAAACGCCGGTTCGATGCGCGCGCCTTCAGCGCTGTGCGCCGTCATCTGAATATACAGGGTAGGCGGTACACCATCCTGCGCCGGTTGAATGCGCGAAACCAATTCAGCAATGTTCATTTGATGTTTATCGAACAGGTCGGTAAACCGCTCGATGATATGCGGGGAATCCGGAACTTCAACCTGAACCCAGACGGTGGCAGGCATAGGTGGCGTGGCGCGCGCATTGGTGCGCTTCATCACGATCAACAACTCCAGCTCAGCCCCTTTCATCGGCAGGGTGGATTCAATCAGGGTAATGGCATTCCAGCTTCCGGAGAGCAGCATAATAAAGGTGAATTCATCACCCAGCATCGCCAGGCGACTGTCTTCGATGTTGCAGCCGCAGCTGCTGACATGGCGGGTGATGGTATTCACAATACCCGGACGATCAACGCCCAATGCGGTGATCACCAGATGGTGAGGTTGTGGCTGCGACAAAATGACATTTCCTGTGTGTTCGCTAATAACCATAAGGTAAACATAAAAAAAACTGCTGACAAGCGCGGGAATGGCGTGGCTCGCTTGCTTTTCCCACAGCGTAAAACGTACCATGAAGCACTTGTTTGTCGAGGGGATCGCCCATGTTCACCGGAAGTATTGTTGCGCTCGTAACGCCAATGAATGACAAAGGCAATGTCTGCCGCGCGAGTTTGAAAAAACTGATTGATTATCATGTCGCCAGCGGCACCGCGGCGATTGTTTCTGTTGGCACCACCGGCGAATCAGCCACCCTCAGCCATGAAGAGCATGGCGATGTGGTGATGATGACCCTCGAACTGGCCGATGGCCGTATTCCGGTGATTGCCGGAACCGGCGCAAATGCCACTGCTGAAGGGATCTCGCTCACCAAACGCTTTACCGGCACCGGTGTGGTGGGTTGCCTGACCGTGACCCCGTATTACAACCGTCCGACGCAGGAAGGCTTGTTCCAGCACTTCAAAGCGATTGCGGAAAGCACCGATCTGCCCCAGATGCTGTATAACGTGCCTTCACGTACCGGTTGCGACATGCTGCCGGAAACCGTTGCGCGTCTGGCCGAAATCAAAAATATTATCGGAATCAAAGAGGCAACCGGGAACTTATCGCGGGTTAGTCAGATCCAAGAGCTGGTTGATGATGAATTCATTCTGGTAAGTGGCGATGACGGCACCGCGCTGGACTTCATGCAACTGGGCGGTAAAGGCGTTATTTCGGTCACAGCCAACATTGCGGCTCGTGAAATGGTTGAACTGTGCGCACTGGCGCAGCAGGGCAACTTCGCCGAAGCGCGTCGCCTGAATCAGCGTCTGATGCACCTGCACCAGACGCTTTTCTGTGAACCCAATCCTATCCCGGTGAAATGGGCCGCGAAACAACTAGGATTAATCGCGGATGACACGCTGCGTTTGCCAATGACGCCGCTGACCGAAGCCGGTCAGAGCAAAACGGCGCAGGCATTGATCAAAGCGGGTCTGCGATAATTAGGGAGAATCAATGCGTTATACAGTGAAGCGCTCGACGCTGGCGACTGTGGTGGGTTTGTCCACCCTGATGCTGCTGTCAGCTTGTTCCAGCGATCAGCGTTATAAGCGCCAGGTCAGTGGTGATGAATCTTACTTGCAGGCGCCTGAACTGCATGATTTAAAAGCCCCGGCGGGAATGATTCTGCCTGTGCAGAATGGTGATTACGATGTACCGCACGCCGTTGCCAAAGGCGCGGTAGGTAAAGAGCTGGATATCCGTCCGCCTGCCCAGCCGCTGGCGCTGATGAACGGTACACGCGCGCAGTTCACCGGCAATACCGGTGTTCTGGCAGTGGAAAGCAGCCGTGGCTCCATCTGGTCTCAGGTGGTGAACGTGGTGCAGTCGTACAAATTCCCGATTGCCCAGCGTGATGATGCTGCCCAGCAGCTGACCACCGATTGGGTGCAGTGGAACCGTGCGGATGAAGACAATCAGTATCGTGGCCGTTACCAGGTCAGCGTGCAGAATCAGGGCTATCAGCAGGTGCTGACGGTGCGTCTGCTTGAGCTGCAACAGTCAGGCCAGACGGTGACGACGCCGGTTCAAATCCAGCGCTACACCGCGCAGATGTTGAACGACCTCAGCACCGGTATGGATAAGATCGATACCGCAGCTCAGGATGCCGCAGCCGGTCGTGGTGTAGGCCAGATTGCCGTTCAGAGTGGTGCTGATGACACTGGCTTGCCGTTGTTGATTCTGCGTTCGCCGTTCAACCTGACCTGGCAGCGTCTGCCAGCGGCGCTGAAGCGCGCAGGCATGGAAGTGACCGACAGCAACCGCTCGCAGGGCAGTCTGAACGTCACCTACAAACAGCCGGGCAGTGGCGCGTGGGATGACATTGGTGCGAAAGATCCGGGCTTACCGAACGGCGATTATAAATTGCAGGTCGGTGATCTCGATAACCGCAGCAGCCTACAGTTCATTGATCCTAAAGGTCATGTGCTGACCCAGTCGCAGAATGATGCGCTGGTGGCGGTGATGCAGGGCGCACTGAACAAATAAATTGCCTCAGGCCGGAGAATATCCGGCCTTTTTTTTGAGATTTTGGCATAATAGCGCCCGGCGAGGTAAACGATTGCGTATTGCCGCCGTGCAGTGGGCAACCGCTGTTGAACACGGGTTCTTTCATGTTTGGAGTTAACAAGATGCAAAAGCGAGCTGAGTTGTATCGCGGTAAAGCGAAAACCGTATACAGCACCGACAATCCGGATCTGCTGGTACTTGAATTCCGCAACGATACGTCAGCAGGAGACGGTGCACGAATCGAGCAGTTTGATCGCAAAGGAATGGTGAACAACAAATTCAACCATTTCATCATGACCAAATTGCAGGAAGCGGGCATTCCGACCCAGATGGAAGCGCTGCTGTCGGATAACGAAGCGCTGGTGAAAAAGCTGGAGATGGTGCCGGTGGAGTGCGTGGTGCGCAACCGTGCGGCAGGGTCACTGGTTAAACGTCTGGGCGTGGAAGAGGGCATGTTGCTCAATCCGCCGCTGTTTGATCTCTTCCTGAAAGATGACGCCAAACACGACCCGATGGTGAACGAATCTTACTGCGAAACCTTTGGTTGGGTGAGCAAAGAGAATCTGGCGCGCATGCGTGAGCTGACCTACAAAGCGAACGACGTGCTGAGCAAAATGTTTGATGACGCCGGTCTGATCCTGGTCGACTTCAAACTGGAGTTTGGTCTGTTCAAAGGCGAAGTCGTACTCGGCGATGAGTTCTCACCAGACGGCGCACGTCTGTGGGACAAAGAGACGATGGATAAAATGGACAAAGACCGTTTCCGTCAGAGCCTGGGTGGCCTGATCGAAGCCTATGAAGAAGTGGCGCACCGTCTGGGCGTGAAACTGGATTAATTAATCGGTAACCATTGACGGCACCCCATGTAGCGGCGCGATTTATCGCGCTGCTTTTTTTTGTGTTGCGTCCCGAATAGCAGGATAAATCGCGCCGTTACGCGCTGGTGCTTCCTCCTGCCGCCATCTAAAATCATGCAAAGCCAATTTTGATCAAAACAGGAGCATGCCATGCGCTGGCAGGGACGTCGCGAAAGCGACAATGTGGAAGACCGACGCGATCAATCGCCGGGCTACGGCGGTGGTCGACAGATCCGGCTGCCGCGTGGTAAAGGCGGCATCATCCTATTAATCATCGTGGCGGTGGCCGGTTACTACGGCTATGACCTGACGGCGCTGCTTGAAGGTGGCGGCAATCTGACGCCCACCACGCAACAACAGCGTCCGGCGAAACCGGCACAGGATGAAGCGGCAAAATTCACCTCGGTGATCCTGGCGACCACTGAAGATACCTGGGACAAACTGTTTCAGCAGATGGGCAAACAATATGTGCCGCCAAAACTGGTGATGTATCGCGGTGCCACGCGCACCGGCTGCGGTACTGGCCAGTCGGTAATGGGACCTTTCTACTGCCCGGCGGATCAGACCGTCTACATCGACTTGTCTTTTTACGATGACATGAAAACCAAACTCGGCGCGGGTGGCGATTTTGCACAGGGCTACGTGATTGCGCATGAAGTGGGTCATCATGTGCAGAAATTGTTGGGGATTGAACCCAAAGTGCGTCAGATGCAGCAGGGCGCCAGCCAGGCGCAGGTTAATCAATTATCGGTGAAGATGGAACTCCAGGCCGACTGCTTTGCCGGTGTCTGGGGCCATTATATGCAGCAACAGAACATCCTCGAAGTGGGGGATTTGCAGGAAGCGCTGAATGCGGCGGAGGCGAGCGGTGATGATCGCTTGCAACAAAAAAGCCAGGGGCGGGTGGTGCCTGATAGCTTTACCCACGGTACGTCGCAGCAGCGTTATACCTGGTTCAAACAGGGTTTTGACAGCGGCAACCCTGGTCAATGCAACACCTTTGCCAGCAAAGGATGAACCTGCGTGAAGTCAGCACGGCGATGCAGCGGGCAGGCATTCGCCGTCTGTGCGTGATCAGCGGCAGCAGCGCATGGACGAGCCAGCAGGCTGCCCAGTGGCGCAGCACTTTAGCAGGTGACTGGCTATGCATCAGCGAACAAACCGATCTCAGCGCGACATCCCATGCCCCAGCGGCGTTACGCACGTTGCTGGGACGGGAATTCCTGCACGCTATTTTTGATGCCCGTCATGGCTTCCATGCCGAAGCGTTTGCCGCGTTGGCGGGTACCCTGAAAGCCGGAAGCTGGCTGTTGTTGTTGACGCCGCCGTGGCAGGCATGGGCCAGCCAGGCGGATGCCGACAGCCTGCGTTGGGCGGATGTCTCCGTCGCGATCGCCACGCCGCATTTCACCCGTCAATTACAACAGAGCATGCTTGATGACCCCCAGGTGATGTTGCTGCGGGAAGGCTATCCCGCGCGTGCACCGCAGGCGATCGCCTGGCCGGAGTGGCACTGTCGGGCGCCGCAACAACAGCAGCGTATCCTGCAACAATTACTGGCCATGCCCGCCGGAGTGGCGGTCATCACCGCCGCGCGTGGGCGTGGCAAATCTGCGCTGGCGGGTATGCTGGCGCGGGAAAAACACCCCTGCCTTGTCACCGCCCCCGCGAAAGTCTCCACCGACGTGCTGGCGCAGTTTGCCGGTGAGCATTTTCAGTTTATTGCCCCGGATGCGTTATTGGCGATCAATCCTCCTCCGCAGGCGGAGTGGCTGATTATCGATGAAGCGGCGGCGATTCCGGCACCGCTGCTTGCAAAGCTGGTGGCACGCTTTCCGCGTGTGTTGCTGACGACCACGGTACAGGGTTATGAAGGGACCGGGCGCGGTTTTATGCTGCGCTTCTGTGCCTCGTTGTCGGATGTACATTATTTCGCGCTGGATGAGCCACTGCGCTGGTCGCCGCACGATCCGTTAGAAGCCTGGCTCAGTCATGTCCTGTTATTTGAGGACGCGCAGGAGAGTGCGCCGCCGTCTGCGATCTCGCTGTTTCCCGCCTCGCCGGAACAGCATGCCGAAGCCCTGGCTGCGGGGTATCGCTTGTTAGCCAGTGCCCACTATCGTACTTCGCCGCTCGACTTGCGGCGGATGCTGGATGCGCCCGGTCAGCGTTTCTGGCTGGCGGGTACGCCAGACAACGTTCAGGGGGCGTTGTGGTTGGTAGAGGAAGGTGGGCTGGATCCCGCGCTGGCCTGGTCAGTATGGGCAGGGTTGCGTCGTCCCCGTGGAAACCTGGTGGCACAATCGCTGGCCGCCCATGCCGGTTTCGTTGAGGCTGCGACCTTGCGATCGCGACGCATCAGCCGTATCGCGGTGATGGCGGCGCAGCGGCAGCGTGGTATTGGAACCGCGTTGGTCGCGACGGCCCGTCAGCAAGCGCAGGGTTGCGATTATCTCTCGGTGAGTTTTGGCTATACCGAGGCCTTGTGGCGTTTCTGGCAACGCTGCGGCTTTACCCTGGTACGCATCGGTTCACAGCGCGAAGCCAGTAGCGGATGTTACGCTGCGATGGCGATGCTGGCACTGACGCCAGCAGGCGAAATGTTGCAACAGCGGGCGGCCCGCAGATTGGCGCGTGACTGGCCGTGGCTGCAACAGTTGATTGAACTGGATCTGCCGCTGGAACCGGAGGGGCAGCAGCAACCCGATGACGGTGATCTGGCGTTGCTGGCCGGTTTTGCCTGGGCACAACGTCCGTGGGAGGCCAGCTACGCGGCTTTGCAGCGTCTGGTGCGACAACATCCACAGCCGTTGTTGCACGCCATACTTGTGCAAAAACAAGCGCTGAGTCAGGTGGGGAGTGGCGGGCGCAAAGCCTTGATGGCGCAGCTACGGGCTGAGGCGGCTCAGGCGCTGGCAGACAGGGATGCCAGTGCGGCATCTCACTGGCAACAACGGCTCACGTCATTGCAATAAATCCATTATCTCATTCAAATTTTCCCAATATCACTGTGCTCACAGCGGCGTATAGTGATCACAGGAGGATATTATGGCACTACATTATGTGATTGTTCAGCAACCGAGCACCGACCCCGCGCAGCTGTTTCTGCTATACCACGGTGTCAACGATAACCCGGACTCGATGGCGCAGATCGGTAGCTGGTTTGCGCGTGCCTTCCCGGAAGCGCTGGTGGTGGCGGTGGGGGCACCCTTGCCCGGCAGCGTACCGCAGGGGCGTAAATGGTATGCCGAGATCCCGGCGCACGATCGTTCCGAACAGCAGGGCGTCGATGGGGCGATGCCGGAATTTATTGAATCGGTGCGCCACTGGCAGCAACAAAGTGGGGTCCGACCGGAAGCCACGGCGCTGATTGGTTTCTCGCAGGGTAGCACTATGGTGCTGGAAGGCGTGAAGGCCCAGCCGGATCTGGCCGGACGCGTGGTGGCGTTCAGTGGACGTTACGTGACGTTACCGGAACGCGCCAGTACCCGTACCACTATCCATCTGATTCACGGCGACTATGATGATCAGATCCCGATGCAGCATGCTGAGGACGCGGCACAGCGTTTAACGGCGTTGGGCGGTGACGTCACGCTGGATATTGTGGAGGATTTGCCTCATGCCATCGACGATCGCAGTATGGAACTGGCGTTGAATCATCTGCGCTATACCGTGCCGCGTCGCTACTTTGACGAAGCGCTGAGCGGTGCGAAACCCGGCGATGATGATGTGGTGATGATGGTGTAACCAATAGCCCCGTAGCGGCGCGATTTATCGCGCAGTTTGGTGCGGCTTGCTCCCTCATCCCGACCTTCTCCCGCGAGCGGGAGAAGGGGATGTGCAAGATGGGGTAACGGTTATTTTTTCTTGGGCCAGTCGTCGTCGTCCCACTTGTCGTTGAAATCACGATGTGGCGGCAGATCCGGTTTGTTTTCCATAAATTTTTTATGGTCGATACGTTTCAGGTCTTTGTAGACGTTCATCAAAATACCGACCATCAGCAGGATCACCAGGATCCACCAATACTCTTTCAACCATTCCATTTGCCCACTCCTTATGCGTGTCTCAGGCGATCAGCTGTTCCATGATGCGCTGATACATACGGCTCAGCATCTGCAAATCTGACGCCTTCACGCATTCATTGATTTTATGAATGGTGGCGTTCACCGGACCGAGTTCCACCACCTGCGCCCCCATGCGGGCGATAAAACGTCCGTCGGAGGTGCCGCCGGTGGTCAGCAACTGCGGCTTGATTTCATTATAGTGTGCCACCGCGTTCACCACGGCATCCACCAGCTTGCCGCGTGATGTCAGGAACGGCTGACCGGAAAGATTCCACTCCAGCGTGTAGCGTAACTGGTGGCGATCCAGCAGAGCGGCAACACGCTCACGGATCATCTGGTCGGTCAGTTCGGTACTGAAGCGAAAGTTGAACTGAACGAAAAATTCGCCAGGGATCACGTTGTTGCTGCCGGTGCCTGCCTTGACGTTGGCAATCTGCATGCTGGTTGGTGGGAAGAATTCATTCCCCTGATCCCACTCGGTGGCCACCAGTTCATTTAACGCAGGCATGGCGCGATGCACCGGGTTATCCGCCAGATGCGGGTAAGCCACATGCCCCTGCACGCCGTGAATGGTCAGATTGGCGGTGATGGAGCCGCGACGGCCATTTTTCACCACATCACCGACCACTTCGGTGCTGGATGGCTCACCCACCAGGCAGTAGTCCATGCGTTCATTGCGCGCCATCAGGCGTTCAACCACCTTCACCGTGCCGTTAACGGCGCTGGCTTCTTCATCGGAGGTGATCAAAAAGGCCAGACGCCCCTTATGATTGGGATGGGCCGCAACAAAGCGTTCTGCCGCCACCACCATCGCCGCCAGCGATCCTTTCATATCGGCGGCACCGCGACCAAACAACATGCCGTCACGAATGGTGGGTTCAAACGGGGGGTTAATCCAGCGGTTAGCATCACCGGGCGGCACCACATCGGTATGGCCGGCAAATGCCAGGGTTTCACCCTCACCACGCGTTGCCCAGAAGTTAAGGGTATCGCCAATGTGCATCGGCTCCACCTGGAAGCCAATCGCCTCCAGTCGGGCAATCAGCAGCGCCTGACAACCCGCATCATCCGGGCTGAGGGAAGGGCGGCGAATCAGCTGCTGAGCCAGCTCAATAACCGGACAAAACATGTTATGACTTCTCCTGGATAAACGCGTGATAAAGGGATTCATTAAAGCCCACCAGCAGGTCGCCATTGGCCGCCGCCAGCACCGGGCGCTTGATGATGGCAGGTTGCGCCAGCATCAGGGCTTTGGCGCTGTCAGCATCCTGTACCGCTTCGCGTTCTGCTTCCGGCAGTTTGCGCCAGGTGGTGCCACGGGTATTGAGCAACGGCTCATAACCCAGCGTGTCAATAAACGACTGCAACAGCGCATCGTCCACGCCATCTACCCGATAATCATGGAAGCGATAATCAATGCCAGAAGCCTCTAAATATCGGCGGGCTTTTTTAATGGTGTCACAATTTTTAATGCCGTAGAGCTGGAACATAGTATTTGACTACTCTTTTAGCGTGAAGATGGATTGCGTGGTCGGCCAGGGATTGTAACAAGGTTGCCAGACGGGATAACAGCGATCTTGTATCCTCACTGGCAATTAAGCGCAGGCCCACTATTGTATAAAGATAATAACTATCAAATCGTTTGATCTAAATGAGTATTACCTATCAATTGAGGTGTTTTAATCTAGTCGCAAATTAAAAAAGCGGAGAGCAACATGAGCAATTCAAACGAAACAAACCCGACAGCAGCCAAATGCCCCTTTCATCAGGGTGCAGACCTGCCTGCTGCGGGGGGCGGAACCAACAACCGTGACTGGTGGCCCAAGCAGTTGCGTGTCGATTTACTGAATCAGCATTCCAATCGTTCGAATCCCCTCGGTGAAGACTTCAACTATCGTGAAGCCTTTAGCCAGCTTGACTATTTTGCCCTGAAAGCCGATCTGAAAGCGCTGCTCACCGACTCTCAACCCTGGTGGCCTGCCGACTGGGGTAACTATGCCGGTTTGTTTATTCGTATGGCCTGGCATAGCGCGGGGACTTACCGTATGACCGACGGGCGCGGTGGTTCCGGGCGCGGTCAGCAGCGCTTTTCGCCGCTGAACTCCTGGCCGGATAACGTCAGCCTGGATAAAGCGCGCCGCCTGTTGTGGCCGGTGAAACAAAAATATGGTCAGAAAATTTCCTGGGCTGACCTCTATATCCTCGCCGGTAACGTGGCGCTGGAAAATGCGGGTTTCCGCACCTTCGGTTTCGGTGCCGGACGTGAAGATGTCTGGGAACCGGATCTGGATGTGAACTGGGGCGATGAAAAAACCTGGCTGGCCCACCGCCATCCAGAAGCGCTGGCAAAAAATCCCCTCTCAGCCACCGAAATGGGTCTGATTTACGTCAACCCGGAAGGTCCGAACGCCAGTGGCGATCCGGCCTCGGCGGCACCTGCTATCCGTGCCACCTTCGGCAATATGGGTATGGATGATGAAGAAACCGTGGCGTTGATCGCCGGTGGTCATACGCTGGGCAAAACCCACGGTGCCGGTGCTGCCAGCCATGTCGGTGCTGAGCCGGAAGCGGCTCCGCTGGAATCTCAGGGTTTTGGCTGGCAAAGCAGCTACAACAGCGGTGTCGGTGCGGATGCCATCACCTCGGGCCTTGAAGTGGTCTGGACGCAAACGCCGACCCAGTGGAGCAACTACTTCTTCGAGAACCTGTTCAAATATGAGTGGGTGAAAACCCATAGCCCGGCGGGGGCGATTCAGTACGAAGCCGTGGATGGACCGGATATCATTCCAGATCCCTTTGACCCGGCGAAAAAACGTAAGCCGACCATGTTGGTGACTGACCTGACGCTGCGTTTTGATCCGGAGTTCGAGAAGATCTCGCGTCGTTTCCTGAACAATCCGCAGGCATTTAACGAAGCCTTTGCCCGTGCGTGGTTCAAACTGACTCACCGCGATATGGGGCCGATTGCACGCTACTTAGGCCCGGAAGTGCCGAAAGAAGCACTGATCTGGCAAGATCCGCTGCCGAACCCGTCACACAATCCAACCGCAGCCGATATCGACAACCTGAAAACGGCGATTGCCGATTCCGGTCTGACCGTAGGTGAGCTGGTTGCGGTGGCCTGGGCTTCCGCGTCGACTTTCCGTGGTGGTGACAAACGTGGTGGTGCCAATGGCGCACGCGTGGCTCTGGCACCACAGAACAGCTGGGAAGTGAATGCCGGTATCCAGCCTGCGCTGGCGAAACTGAAAGCAATCCAACAGGCCTCCGGTAAAGCATCGCTGGCGGATGTGATTGTGCTGGCCGGTGTGGTCGGTGTTGAGCAGGCGGCGCAAGCGGCGAATGTTGCGGTTAAGGTGCCGTTCACTGCCGGTCGTGTCGATGCCACCCAGGAGCAGACGGATGTCGAGGCATTTGCCCTGCTGGAGCCGGGTTACGATGGTTTCCGTAATTATCAGCGTGCAGGCACTACGCAAGAGGCGGAAACGCAACTGATTGATAAAGCGCAACAACTGACCCTGACCGCACCGGAAATGACGGCACTGGTAGGTGGCTTACGTGTGCTGGGTGCCAACTTTGATGGTAGCGAACACGGCGTGTTTACCGCCAACAAAGGCGTGTTGAGCAATGACTTCTTTGTCAATCTGCTCGACATGGGGACCGAATGGAAAGCGGTAGATCAGGCGAAAGGTCTGTATGAAGGGCGTGACCGTAGCAGCGGCGTCGCCAAATACAGCGCCACCCGTGCTGACCTGGTGTTTGGTTCTAACGCGATTCTGCGCGCGCTGGCGGAAGTGTATGGCAGCAGCGATGGCCGCGAGAAGTTTGTGCATGACTTTGTGGCTGCCTGGACCAAAGTGATGAACCTTGATCGTTTCTGATGCTTAAAGTGGACTTCCGGGGCGACCCGGAGGTCTGGATCTTATGTGTTCGTAGCAGCGCGATTTATCGCGCTGTTTTTGTTTTTCCCCCTGTTGCGCGATTAATCGCGCCGCTACTCAACGGGATATATTCAGGACCAGTAACCGCTTTCATTAACGTCCTGAATAGTTCCCTTCCGTACCATAAGCCTGATCAGAATTATCCTAAGTCGAAAAATGTGCTACGCCTTGTCACCAGGAATTTTCTCCCGTTGCGTTAGGGGTTTGCTGAAATGTGCGTCAGTACGCAATTTGAGCAAATTAACGCTTTTGCCTGCTTTTGCCGATACAGATAACAGGTGGAAACGTATTCACCTGTAGAAAAAAACGGCGTATTATCGCCAGCACAATAAGAGAGGGTATTATGGTTGACACTGAACTGGGGAACTGGAAAGAATTTATTGACGCGATGTTGCGCAAGTAACACGCGAAGAGAAAAGCAGGGCAAATCCCCAACTTGCTGTAATTCTTACCAAACATAAATTAAGGCAGCCAACGGCTGCCTTAATTTTTTTATCGTCCATGACCAGAACACATTGCTTCATCCAGTAGCGGCGCGATTTATCGCGCATTGTTATTGCTGCATGAAGGTTAAAGGCGCGCGATAAATCGCGCCGCTACGGATCAGGGCTTAATCATGCGGCTTCTCTTTCAGCGGGAAGCGGCGGCGCACCAGCACAAAGAACAGCGGCACAAAGAAGATGGCCAGCACCGTTGCGGAGATCATGCCCCCCATCACGCCGGTACCCACCGCGTGCTGGCTGCCAGAACCCGCACCCGCGCTGATCGCCATCGGCAGCACGCCAAAGATAAACGCCAGCGAAGTCATCAAAATCGGACGCAGACGCTGACGCGAGGCTTCCAGTGTGGCCTCAATCAGCTCACGACCTTTGCTGTTGATCTCATTGGCGAACTCCACGATCAAAATGGCGTTCTTCGCCGACAGGCCAATGACGGTCAGTAACCCGACCTGGAAATAAACATCGTTTTCCAGTCCACGCAGCCAGGTGGCAATCAATGCCCCCACCACGCCCAGTGGCACTACCAGCATCACTGAGAACGGGATCGACCAGCTTTCATACAGCGCCGCCAGACTCAGGAACACCACCAGCAGCGAAATGGCATACAGCGCCGGGGCCTGCGAACCGGAGAGCCGCTCCTGATAAGAGGCACCGGTCCACTGGAAACCAACGCCCAAAGGCAGCTGACTGACCAGTTTCTCCATCGCATCCATTGCCGTCCCGCTGCTGACGCCATTCGCCGCTTCACCGACGATTTCCAGTGAGGAGTAGCCGTTGTAGCGCTCCAGGCGTGGCGAGCCGACTTCCCAACGGCTGGTGGCAAAGGCCGAGAAGGGCACCATAGTGCCGCTGCTGTTACGCACATACCATTTATTGATATCGTCTGGCAGCATGCGGAATTCCGGCGCGGCCTGGACATAGACCTTCTTAACACGACCGCGGTCGATAAAGTCATTCACATAGGATGAGCCCCAGGCGGTGGTGAGGGTGTCATTGATGGTATCGATCGAAACGCCCAATGCCTGCGCTTTGCGCTGGTCAACATCAATCTGCAACTGCGGGCTGTCATCCAGGCCATTATGGCGTACGCGTGATAACGCCGGGTCATGTGCTGCCGCATCCAGTAATTTATCGCGCATTGCCATCAGGGCGGTGTGACCCATTCCACCATGATCCTGTATTTCAAGGTCAAAGCCAGATGAACTGCCGAGGCCGGTAATCGCCGGAGGACTGCTGGCAATCACCCGGGCTTCCCGAATTTTGTTAAAGGCTTTGGTGGCGCGGTCAATGATGGCAAAAGACGTACGGTCAGCTCCCGGACGCTCATCCCAATCCTTCAGGCGGATAAACATACGCGCCACGTTCTGACCGTTACCGCCAGGGCCAGCACCAATGGTGGAAAACACCGATAAGACGTTATCTTTCTCGGCGGTCATATAATATTTTTCCACCTTAGCGACCACGTTAGAGGTTTGCTGGAGTGTTGATCCCGCCGGAAGTTGTACCTGCGTCAGAAATACGCCACGGTCTTCCTGCGGCAGGAACGACGTGGGCAGACGGATAAACATAAATGCCATCAGGCCAATGATCGCCAAATAAAGCAGCATCCAGCGACCGCTTTTAACCAGAATCCGTGCCACACCCCGTTCATAGCGTGCTGCATTGGTGTTGAAATGACGGTTGAACCAGCCAAAAAAACCACGCCGACCGTGATGTTGCCCTTGTTCCAGCGGTTTGAGCAGCGTGGCACAAAGGGCGGGGGTCAAAATCAATGCCACCAGTACCGACAGGATCATGGCGGAGACGATGGTAATGGAGAACTGGCGGTAAATCGCGCCAACGGTGCCACCGAAAAACGCCATCGGGACAAATACCGCCGACAGTACCAGCGCGATGCCAACCAGAGCCCCCTGAATCTGTCCCATTGATTTACGCGTGGCCGCGCGGGGTGAAAGACCTTCTTCACTCATAAGACGTTCGACGTTTTCTACTACCACGATGGCGTCATCCACCAGCAGACCAATGGCCAGTACCGTGGCAAACATGGTCAAGGTGTTAATGCTGTAGCCGCAGGCATACAGCACCGCAAAGGTACCGAGTAACACCACGGGAACTGCGATGGTGGGGATCAGCGTGGCACGGAAGTTCTGCATAAACAGATACATCACCAGGAACACCAGCAGAATCGCTTCCAGCAACGTTTTCACCACATCGGTGATCGACGCTTTGACGAACGGCGTGGTTTCGTAGGCGATTTTTGCTTCCAACCCGTGTGGAAAGTATTGTGATAATTCGGCGATGCGGGCGCGTACCAGTTTGTCGGTGTTCATCTCATTGGCGCCGGAAGCCAGCTTAATGCCCAAACCGGACGCTGCCTGGCCGTTGTAACGGCTGAGATAGTCATATTTCTCTGCCCCCATCGCAACATCCGCCACATCACCCACGGTAACCACAGAACCGTCAGTGTTGGTTTTTAGCGTAATGGCTTTGAACTGTTCCGGGGTTTGCAGCATCGACTGGGCATTGACCGTCGCATTCAGCGCCTGTTTTTCAACCGAGGGCAAGCCTCCCAACTGACCTACCGCAACCTGAGCGTTTTGCGATTCAATAGCGCTGACGACATCATCGGTTGTTAACGCGTAGGCGTTCAGTTTGTTCGGATCGAGCCAGATACGCATGGAATATTGCGAACCGTAGGCATCAACTTCACCGACACCATCGATACGGCTGAGGGGATCCTCAATGTTACTGGCGACATAATCTGAAATATCCTGTTTGTCCATACTTCCGTCGGTAGAAACAAACGCAATCATCAGGATATTGCTGTCACCCGTTTTGTTGACGGTGACACCCTGGGATTGCACTGCCGAGGGCAACTGGCGCAGGGCTGTCTGTAGCTGGTTCTGAACCTGCTGGCGTGCTTCGTCCGGATCGGTGCCTGCGGTAAAGGTGAGGGTGATTTGGGCCTGACCGGTATTGCTGCTGTTCGATGACATATACATCAGGTTGTCGATGCCGGTCATGTTCTGCTCAATCACCTGGGTAACGGTGTTTTCCAGCGTTTCCGCTGAAGCACCGGGGTAGTTGGCGGTGATGCGCACGTTCGGTGGTGCGAGGTCAGGATATTGCTCAATCGGCAGCGAGATGATCGCCAGAGTGCCGCATAAGCAGAGTAAAATCGCCAGAACCCAGGCAAAAATGGGGCGGTCGATAAAAAAATTCGACATGGAACCGACACTCCTCAGCTGCGTATTTTTTACTTTTATTATCAGAAGCGTGAACCCGTGTGGGCCCACGCTGGCGGAGGGGATGCGCTATCTCGGGAGAATCTCCTGCCGCTGCTTACTCTACGCGGCGCAAATTAGATAATCGTGGAGAAATTATGGAGAAAGTGTAAATGTCCCGACGGTTTTATGTGATGTGCTAGACGTTCCGGCTCTCCAGCCAGAGCACGGTGGCGGCCACGCGTGAGCGTACATCCAGTTTGCGCAGCAGATTGCGAATATGCACTTTGACCGTCTCTTCAGAGATATGCAGCGTGGTGGCAATCTCTTTATTCGACAAACCACGCGCCACTTCCTGTAGTACGTCGAGTTCGCGCTCGGTCAACTGGCGGAACGGATTGGAGCTGTGTGGGCGATTGGCGAGATACTCCTCCACCACCTCACTGAATACGTTCTCCCCCTGGGCGCCGGACAGGATTTGTTGCAGCAATTGCTCCGGTTCACTGTCCTTCAGCAAATAGCCATCTGCCCCGGCATCAATCATGGCGTAGATATCACTACGCGCATCGGAAACGGTCAACACCAGGATGCGGGCAGAGATCTCCTCATGGCGTAACGCTTTTAGCGTATCCAGCCCGGACATCCCTTTCATATTCAGGTCGAGCAGAATCACATCAGGCGACAGGCGACGGGCCTCTGCCAGCGCCTCCGTGCCATTATTGGCCTCGGCCACCACCTGAAGCCGTGGCTCCAGCGCCAGCAACTGGCGAACGCCGCGGCGCATCAGGGGATGGTCATCAACTATCATGATTGTCAGTTTGGGCTGGTCCATATTCTCTCCAATAAACAGTCCATGTATCGTGTTATTCCAGCAGGTAGGTCGGGCGAGGCGGGAAACGTAAGGTGACACGCGTGCCGCGTTCCTGCGGGGTAATCAGCAGCGTGCCGGCAAGGCGTGCTGCCCGTTCTGCCATAATTGTCAGGCCGTAATGGCCCGGCGGTTCTTCCGTGCTACGGATACCAATACCGTCATCTTCGATGGTTAACAGATGATCCTCCTCAGCGATACGCTGATAGCAAATGCGAATCTGCTGCGCACCGGCATGGCGAATGGCGTTGAGTAAGGCCTCGCGCGCAATCTGTAAAACATGCACCTGCTGTTGTGCATCGAGGCTTTGTAGCCCAGGTTGATAGTCAAACTGGATCGCCGCCTGGGATTGTTCCTGTAAGGGTACGATCATTGCCTGCATAGCTGCTACCAAATCTGCCTGCTCAATAGTCAGGCGGAAGGTGGTCAGCAACTCACGTAATTGTTGATAAGCGTCTGCCAGCGCCCGGTCAAACTCGCTGATAATACTTTGCGCTGCCAACTGGCTGCCATCGACCGTGCGTCGCAGCAGCGTAAGCTGAATCCGTAAAAAGGAGAGTGACTGCGCCAGCGAATCGTGAAGTTCGCGGGCAATGGTCGCGCGCTCTTCAATTAACAGCATTTGCTGATATTGCTTCTGCGTCTGCCAGACCCACAGGGCGCGAGCCAACATATTCGCCAGGCTCTGCATCAATTCCCCGGACGACGCGCGTTGCGGCGATTGCCAACGCAATTCGCCGAAGGGCTGCTCATCCTGACGCAATGTGATGCGCTGCCAGCGGCAGTTGGCATCACTGCTTCCGGTCTGGAATGTCTGGTTGTCACTCTCCAGCACCACCACGTTAAAACCTTCGCGCTGCTGAAGTTGCTCGATAAAACCCTGAAATACATCGGGATTGAGGGCGCTGCTGGTAAGCATTTGCGAGCTTTCATAGAGCAGAGACAGCGTGCGGTTAGCCTGCGTCAGGCTCTCGGTTTTCTCCTGCACCGCATCTTCCAGCAGGCGATAGTGTGATTGTAATCTGGCCGCCATCGCCGTGAAGGCATGGGCCAGCACACCAAGTTCGTTAGGCTGTGCCACGGGCAGGGGAGGAAAGCTGAAGCGAGTTTGTTCGACAAACTGACTGGCGGTGACCAGCGCGTCGAGCGGCCCCACCACGTTGCTGCGAATAAAACGGATGGTCCAGAGTGCCAGCCCGACAATCGCCAGAAAACCAAACAGGCTGCTGGCAACCACCAGATGCATTTTTAGCTCGGCGTAATGCTGTACGGACAACACAAAACGATTGATTTCACCGACGTAGCTGGCGACCTGCTGTTGATAAATCAGGGTGTTCTGCGTTTGTAATCGTTGCTTCAGTTCCGGCCAGTTATCGCGCAGATAGTGGTAACGGTTGCGAACTTCGATCGGTACCCACGCGCGCTCCAGATTGCTCAATGCCGGAGCGTCCAGGGTTTGTTCATATAAACCAATATGATGAGTTAGCTGTTGGGGATCGCGCGTGCTGTCCCAGGCCAGGCGATAAATTTGCATTCGCAGCGACCCGGCGACATTGACTGTCTCAGCATCACGTAAGCTACTGGAAAGTGTCATCAACGCCAGCCCGGAAGTGAGCAGCGAAAGCAGGACAATTGCGCTCAGCGCGCGAGCGATAGTGCGTATTACGGGACGTTTAACCATCACGATAAAAACCCTGTTGCGAGCGCGGAATTATAAAGCAGCGTTGTCATGTCGGCGACGTTATCTCGCGACATCAGGTTACTCTTCGCACATAAAGTAACCGCAATTTACATTTCCCAGGATAAATCTGAAACCTCTGTCGAAAAATTGAACAGTTTTACCGCTTGCACCATCCCGCTTTTGCCTGGCTGACTAATACTTTTTGCGTAGGCCGTCGGTTTCCCCGCAAGATAACAGGAGCATCCCATGAAGACTCGATATGCTGTTCTGGCTGGTGCACTGCTAGCCGCCGCAAGTTTTAGTTCGCTGGCCGCGACAGCGTTAAACGCGGAACAAGCTCAAAATATGCAAAGTATCGGTAGCGTCTCCGTCAGTGGCGTCAGTGGCTCACTGGATGATGCGACACGTCAGTTGTCACAGAAAGCGCAAGAGATGGGTGCCAGCCATTACCGTGTCATCGGCGTGCAAAATCCAGGTGACTCCAGCATGTGGAGTGGTACCGCCGAGATTTATCGTTAATTTCCCCGATTTTTTCCTGCCGCAATCTTCACCGGCCAGACGCTCTGGCCGGTTTTTTTGTGCACTGTGAAGGATAATCTCAATTCATTCTGTGCAATCTGGCGGTATATTTTGCTTCGTTCTTGCAGAACGGGTAGGATTCATCGCCGTAATTTCCCGGATCGCTGCGCGACATCGTTCCGCCGCCTGCAACCGGGGTTTTACCCCATTTCGCACCGTGCTACGCAAACGTTTGGTAAGCCGGTGATTGATGGTCAGGATAAACAGGAAAGCTATGAAACCTACTAAAAAAACCGCGGCCGAACAACGCGCTGCGAAACGACGCTGGCTGAATTCCCACGACACCGGTTACCACAAAGCTATGGGTAATCGTCAGGTTCAAATGATCGCCATCGGCGGTGCTATTGGTACGGGGCTATTTTTAGGCGCAGGTGCGCGCTTACAGATGGCAGGTCCGGCTCTGGCACTGGTGTATCTGGTGTGCGGTATCTTCTCTTTCTTCATTCTGCGTGCGTTGGGCGAACTGGTTTTACATCGTCCTTCCAGCGGCAGCTTTGTTTCCTATGCGCGTGAATTTCTTGGTGAAAAAGCGTCATATGTGGCGGGCTGGATGTACTTTGTTAACTGGGCGATGACCGGTATCGTCGATATCACGGCCGTTGCGCTGTATATGCATTACTGGGGCGCGTTTGGTGATGTTCCCCAGTGGGTGTTTGCCCTTGGTGCGCTGGCAATTGTTGGCACCATGAACATGATCGGCGTGAAGTGGTTCGCCGAGATGGAGTTCTGGTTTGCGCTGATTAAGGTGCTGGCCATCGTGGTGTTCCTGGTGGTTGGCGTGGTGTTCCTCGGCAGCGGTAAGCCGCTGGACGGCAATGCCACCGGTTTCCACCTGATAACCGATAACGGCGGCCTGTTCCCACATGGTCTGCTGCCTGCGCTGGTGCTGGTGCAAGGGGTGGTGTTTGCCTTCGCTTCGATCGAGCTGGTAGGCACGGCGGCGGGGGAGTGTAAAGACCCGAAAACCATGCTGCCAAAAGCGATCAACAGCGTGATTTGGCGTATCGGCCTGTTCTACGTGGGTTCGGTGGTGCTGTTGGTGCTGCTGTTGCCGTGGAATGCTTATCAGGCCGGGCAGAGTCCGTTCGTGACCTTCTTCTCCAAACTGGGCGTGCCTTATATCGGTAGCGTTATGAATATCGTGGTGCTGAGTGCGGCGTTGTCCAGCCTGAACTCCGGTCTGTACTCCACCGGTCGTATTCTGCGTTCGATGTCGATGGGCGGTTCTGCACCGAAGTTTATGTCGAAGATGAGCAACCAGCAGGTGCCGTTTGCCGGTATCCTGGTGACCATCGCTGTCTATGTGGTGGGCGTGGTGCTGAACTACTACGTACCGTCTCAGGTATTTGAGATCGTCCTGAACGTGGCATCGCTGGGTATCATCTCTTCGTGGGGCTTTATCGTGGTATGCCAGATGCGTCTGCGCAAAGCCATCAAAGAAGGCAAAGCGGAAGATGTCAGCTTCAAGCTGCCGTGGGCACCGGTCACCTCCTGGTTGACGCTGCTGTTCCTGGTCAGCGTGCTGGTGTTGATGGCGTTTGACTACCCGAATGGCACCTACACCATTGCCTCCATCCCGCTGATTGCGGTGGTGTTGGTGCTGGGCTGGTTTGGTGTGCGTAAGCGCGTACACGAAGAAGCGATGAAAGAACATGATCATCATGTCGATGAGTCGGATGACGCACCGCGTATCCTGGCGGAAGATTCTTCACGCTAAACGCGCATGATGTGTTATCAGAAGGCCGTCTCTCCGACGGCCTTTTTTGTTTTTGCCACCGTAATGCCGCGTTTTTTCTGGCACCTGGACCCGTCTGATCACCATCTGCTCCCCCCTTGATCCCACTCCGGGAATTACTCCTTTCGGGTGATATAGCCCTCCATTGTGTCAGGTTATTTTAAGCCCTAATTTTCTAACCCGAATTAAGGTGTACCGATGGGGCTGTCACGACGCCAATTCTTCACCGGGCAGCGTAAAGCTGTCACGGGGGCGATTGCATTGCCGTGGTGGCGCCATCAGACCGGGTGTGACGGTTGTGGCAACTGCGTAACCGCCTGCGAAACGCAGATTGTACAGCTTGCGCCCGGTGCGGTACCGCAGATCGATTTTCAACGAGGTGAATGTACCTTCTGTGCCGCCTGCGCCGATGCCTGCCCACAGGCGCTGTTTTATCCGCGCGAGCAGCAGCCGTGGCAGCAACGTATCCGCATCAGCCGTGATTGCATCACCTTTCAGGGGGTGAATTGTCGCAGTTGTCAGGAAAATTGTGAGCAGCAGGCCATCGTTTTTCGCCTTACTGCCAACGGTATCGCACAACCCGAAACCACGCCGCAGCATTGCACCGGTTGTGGTGCGTGCATCGCGCCTTGCCCGGTTTCAGCCACAGGATTACATCATGAACCCGAATAACAGTTGGCACGTCTGTGGCCTGGTGATTCAGGCGCGACCGGCGGCTTGTGCTGCGGTCACGCAGGAGCTACTGACCTGGGCCGACAGCGACATCGCCGCTCAAGACGCCGCACGCGGCACCCTGGCGGTCACGTTGGGCGCGTCCGATAGCGCCACGCTGCTAAGCAACATTGAAGCCACGCGCAATATCCCAGGCGTGTTGGCGGTATCGCTGGTGTATCACCAGCAGGACGAATTTGAAGAACTTGCCAAGGAAACCTCATGCAACTGAGTCGTCGTGATTTTATGAAAGCCAATGCGGCGGCGGCAGCTGCAACCGCTGCGGGATTAGTCATCCCTACCGTTACCAAAGCCGCCACGGCGTTGGCGGCACCGATTCGTTGGGAAAAAGCGCCCTGTCGCTTTTGCGGAACGGGCTGCGGCGTGCTGGTGGGCACTCAGGATGGTCGTGTGGTTGCTTCACAGGGCGATCCGCAGGCGGAGGTGAACCGTGGCCTGAACTGCATTAAAGGCTATTTTCTGCCCAAAATTATGTACGGCAAGGACCGTCTGACCCAGCCGCTATTGCGGATGACCGAAGGGCGTTTCGACAAAAATGGCACATTCACGCCGATTAGCTGGGAACAGGCGTTCGACATCATGGAGGAGAAGTTTAAGGCTGCGCTTAAGGCCAACGGACCGGAATCCATTGGTATGTTCGGTTCTGGCCAGTGGACCTTGTGGGAAGGTTACGCGGCCTCCAAGCTGATGAAAGCCGGTTTCCGCAGTAATAACCTCGATCCCAATGCGCGTCACTGCATGGCGTCGGCGGTGGTTGGGCTTATGCGTACCTTTGGCATGGATGAACCGATGGGCTGCTATGACGATATCGAGCAGGCTGATGCTTTTGTGTTGTGGGGATCGAACATGGCCGAGATGCACCCGATTCTCTGGTCCCGTATCACGGCGCGTCGTCTCAGCAATGAAAACGTCAAAGTTGCCGTGCTGTCGACCTATCGCCATCGCAGCTTTGAGCTGGCGGATAACGGCATGGTGTTCGTGCCTCAGACCGATCTGGTGATCCTCAACTTTATCGCCAACTACATCATTCAGAACGGCAAGGTGGATAAAACCTTCCTGGAAAACCACGTCACGCTGCGTCAGGGTGCGACTGACATCGGTTATGGTTTGCGTCCGACCGACCCGCGTCAGGCGAAGGCGAAAAATCCGGACAGCGATGCCTCGACGCCAATCAGTTTCGACGAGTACGCGAAGTTTGTCGCGGAGTATACGTTGGAAAAAGCCAGTGCCATGAGCGGTGTCGAGCAAGATCAACTGGTGAAACTGGCCGAGTTGTATGCCGATCCCAACATCAAGGTGGTGTCGTACTGGACGATGGGTTTCAACCAACATACGCGTGGCGTGTGGGCCAATAATCTGGTCTACAACCTGCACTTGCTGACCGGCAAAATTTCACGCCCTGGTACCGGCCCCTTCTCTCTGACCGGGCAACCGTCAGCCTGTGGTACGGCGCGTGAAGTGGGGACGTTTTCCCATCGTTTGCCTGCCGATATGGTGGTGACCAACGACAAGCATCGCGCGCTGGCAGAAAAACTGTGGAAGTTGCCGTCCGGCACCATCCCGGCCAAACCGGGCTACCACGCAGTGGCGCAGGACCGCGCGCTGAAAGACGGAAAAATCAATGCCTACTGGTCGATGTGCAACAACAACATGCAGGCCGGACCGAACCTGACGCAGGAACGTATGCCGGGTTGGCGCGATGAGCGCAACTTTGTGGTGGTGTCGGATCCCTATCCGACCGTCAGTGCGCTCTCAGCCGACCTGATTCTGCCCACCGCCATGTGGGTGGAAAAAGAGGGTGCCTATGGCAATGCTGAACGCCGCACCCAGTTTTGGCATCAGCAAGTCAAAGCGCCTGGGGACGCCAAATCCGATCTGTGGCAACTGGTGAACTTTTCGAAGCGATTCCGCGTGGCGGAAGTGTGGCCGGAGGCATTGATCGCCCAACAGCCGGCGCTACGTGACAAAACCCTCTACGACGTGTTGTTTGCCAATGGCCAGGTTAACCAATTCCCGCTGAGTGAGGTCGCCGACGACCAACTGAACGATGATGCCCGTGCTTTCGGCTTCTATCTGCAAAAAGGATTGTTCGAAGAGTACGCCAGTTTTGGTCGTGGTCACGGCCATGATTTGGCACCGTTCGACACTTATCATCAGGCGCGTGGTTTGCGCTGGCCGGTGGTTGACGGCAAAGAGACGCGCTGGCGTTATCGCGAAGGTCATGACAGCTACGTCAAAGCAGGCGAGGGCGTGCGCTTCTACGGCAAACCAGACGGCAAAGCGACCATTTTTGCCCTGCCGTACGAGCCGCCTGCTGAATCACCGGATGCGGAATACGATCTGTGGTTCTGTACCGGCCGCGTGCTGGAACACTGGCATACCGGCACTATGACGCGCCGTGTGCCGGAGCTGCATCGTGCGGTGCCGCAGGCGTTGCTGTATATCCATCCGCTGGATGCCAAAGCGCGTGGTCTGCGTCGGGGCGAGAAAGTGCGCGTGGTTTCCCGTCGGGGTGAAGCGATGGCCACCGTCGAAACGCGTGGCCGTAATCAGCCACCGCAGGGGTTGGTGTTTTCACCGTTCTTCGATGCCGGGGTGCTGGTCAACAACGTCACGCTGGATGCCACCGACCCGCTTTCGAAACAGACCGATTATAAAAAATGCGCCGTTAAGCTGGTGAAAATTTAAGGCAGGATGCAATGAAACCTCTTATCACACTTCTTACATTGGCTGCCCTGACATTGGGCGGCGCGGTCTGGGCCGATAACGGCGTGGACTTGCAACAGTCACCGGAGGTGACGGCCACGCAGCAGGGCACGATCCATCAGCCCAAAGAGCAGAGCCGCAAGCCGCTGAACTATGTCAATCAACCACCGGTGATCCCGCATAGCGTTGATGGCTACCAGGTGACGAAAAACGTTAACCGCTGCCTGCAATGCCACGGTACGCAAAGTTACCTCACCACCGGTGCGCCCCGCGTCAGTCCAACGCACTTTACCGATCGTGATGGCCTGGTCAGTAGTACGGTTTCACCGCGCCGCTATTTTTGTCTGCAATGCCATGTGCCGCAGACCGATGCCAAACCGGTGGTGGAAAACACCTTCCGTCCGGCTGAGGGCTTTGGTCAATGAAGCAGATGATTCTCCGCATCTGGCGCTGGTGGCGTCGTCCCAGCCGCCTGGCGCTTGGCACGTTGCTGCTGATTGGTTTCGCCGGAGGCATCATTTTCTGGGGCGGATTTAATACCGGCCTGGAGATGACCAATCGCGAGCAATTCTGTATCGGTTGCCATGAAATGCGTAACAACGTCTATCAGGAATATATGCAGACGGTGCACTACAACAACCGCAGCGGCGTGCGTGCGACCTGCCCGGATTGCCATGTGCCACACGAGTGGGGGCCAAAAATGTGGCGTAAGTTACAGGCCAGCAAAGAGGTGTATGCCAAGGTGTTCGGCATTATCGACACGCCTGAAAAGTTTGAGGAAAAGCGGCTTGAACTGGCGCAAAACGAATGGCGCAGGATGAAGAACAACAATTCGCAAGCCTGCCGTAACTGCCATAACTTTGAATATATGGATTTTACCGCGCAGAAGACGGTCGCGGCGAAGATGCACACCAAAGCGGTGGAGGAAGGCAAAACCTGTATCGACTGCCATAAAGGGATTGCGCATCACCTGCCAGATATGAAAGAGGAAAAGAACGGATTTTGATGTTTACAGCGCGGTAAACCGCGCCGCTACCAGAAAGGTGCGTAGCGGCGCGATTAATCGCGCTGTTTTCATCTGCGCGAGAAACAATTCAGATAGTTTTCCCCGCCATAACGTTTTACTCTTTCAGGCTCCCTCAAAATTTGCAGTGGAGTGGTCATGCCGTTAAAGATCAATATCATCAAAGACAAGTTGCTGTCAGAAAACTGGTTTGTGCTGCGCAACTTTACCTACGAACTTACCCGTAACAATGGCGAAGTGCTGCGTCACAAACGTGAAGTCTACGACCGTGGCAACGGCGCAACCATCCTGCTCTACAACCGTGAAAAAAATAGCGTGGTGCTGACGCGCCAATTCCGTATTGCCACCTACCTGAACGGTAATGAGAGTGGCGAACTGATTGAGGCCTGCGCGGGCCTGCTGGACGACGATACGCCTGAAGACTGCATCCGTAAGGAAGCGATTGAGGAAACCGGTTATCAGGTGGGTAAAGTGGAAAAACTCTGGGAAGCCTATATGTCACCAGGGGGCGTTACCGAGATTCTGCACTTCTTCGCTGCTGAATACAGCGAAGCTCAACGCGCGAACAAAGGCGGCGGTGTTGAAGACGAAGAAATTACCGTGCTCGAACTGGCGTTTCCTGAAGCGCTGGCGATGGTGAAAAATGGTCGTATCCGTGACGGTAAAACCATTATGTTACTGCAACATGCGCAACTGGCAGGATGGCTGCACGCCTGATGCTAACGCCAGGCATAAAGCGTAACGGCGCGATTTATCGCGCCGTTGGAGTTTAATGGCTGCCAGAACCGGAGGTTCCCGGCTGGTTATCCTCTTCACTCTCCTGTTCAGCTGTGTGGTTTAACTGTTCCAGAAATTTTCTGACTAATGGGTAAGTAGTTATGTTTCCATCAGGAACTGTGCCATGTGTGGTGACATAGGCCGCATTCATTACAGCCGGAAACATTTCCTCAACTAAAGGTCTGACAGGTTCGACCAGCTTATGCAACGCACTATTAATGACGGAATCACGGTAATCAGGTTGGTTAGGTATCATACTCGATACGAAGCCAGCATCGGTTGACTGAACCTGTATGCCGTTATATTTCTGGCCGTCTACTTTCAGTAATATGACCTCTCTTTTGTGAACGTCTTCTATGATTTTATCGGGTAACGCTGCGGCATAATTTCCCCGTTTCGCATCATTAGCAGAAATCTCCAGTTTTAGATTATATGAAACGATATTTCCGCCTGAGTAGTAGTAGGTCACTTCATTTTTATGATTTATTGTCACGATATCTCTCCCGATGGTAAGGGCGAGATGCTCCAACATTCGCTCTTGCAATGAGCTGAGAAAGGGTTCAGGTAAAGAGACGTTCTCAGGACGAAATCGGGTAAAAGGGCTTACCATCTCTCTAAGTTGATTGTCGATGGGGTTGCATGATCTGGCAGTATTGGCGGCAGGTATCATGGCTGTGGTGGCGGCGCTGTTTGAGGGCTTAGGGTCAGCAACATATGGTGGCAGAAAGGTCTGCTTTTCTTTATATACACTCTCCGCTACAACTGGATGGATATCACGAAGGGTATCCGGCTGAAAAAAGAATTCATGATAAGAGAGTTTGTTATTATTAGAGGTAGGATAAACGCTGGGGATCGCATGCATAAAGTCAGCAGTTATCGTGTTTATAACGATTTCAGTATTTAAAGTATGTGTTTGTGTGAGAGTCGCGACATGTTTTGGTTCAACTTCTCCATTTTTAACAATGTTTACTCTGATGTTATGGTTGGCTTCAGTGCGTATCCTTTGTGTATTTGCAAATTTAAAATCGGGGTTGGTTTTCTTAATGGCTTTTAAAATCTTATTCTGATCAGGTCTCTTTTTATCATCCAATATGTCGACATTCTTGGTACGTATCATTGTCAGACCAATATCATATTCATGGCTATGTTCACTTTGGAAAAACTCATCATTGGAAAATATAATTATCGATTTATGCCCGTCACGTACTATGGTTTTGTAAACAATATATCTTGGCTGCCACCAAAAAATAAACTCCCTGGAGAAATCCATCACATGTTGAAGGAATATATTCGACTCGAGCGTCATCTGTTGGTTCCATAGGTCTCGGTCATTTCTGTATTCAATCTGACGTTGATCTCTTATGGCATCTTCCCTTTCACATTTTTCTCGATAGAGTGCCCTCTGGCGTTCGTGTTCCGTTAAGAGAACTCCTGCTTGAATCGCCGCATTTATTGTGCTCGCATTCAGCGAAAAGTTGAGGGCCTCTATTCTTTTTTGGTTACATTCAATCTCATCGTCACGTATTTTGGATACGAATGAAAGCCAGGGTTTAAGCCTGAAGAATTTAAAATAGAGCGAGGGGGAAAGTTGATGCCTGCGGTTTAATGCATGGAGGAAATCAGCATGACTGGTAGCATTCATATCGCCTAAGATAAAGGTTTCTTTCGATAGTCTGGCGGTAGTACGTTTAATGACATCAGGTTCCATCTTGATAAGTGAAGGGATACCTTTTTCCTGATCAAGCTCCTGGATCTCAAAAAATAATTGGCTCGGGGTTTTACCTTCTTTGTCACTAAATACTTTTTTAAATTTCACATATAGATCGTAAATGTAGATAGCGTATCTTTCGCTGCTTTCTTTTGCTAATTCTTTCATTTTATCGAATAGCTTTTCTATATCTGAAGCGTAGTCGCTACTACTTGACTTGAATAAGTTATATAATCCATGTTTTAACAGTTTAAATTGATCGGGTGTTAAGCGGAGTTTCCTGGTATGAGTATTTTTTTCGTTAGGTTTGGAAATGTACTCCTTCAACGCTTTTTCGATAGCATCGGGGTTATCAATAATTTGGCATAAAGCCAGTAAATTAAATGCAGCCTGATCGTGTTCCGGGTTAAAAAAATCAATCGATTTTTTTATTTCATCGTTTAAAATGCTGTCCATCTGTGCCAATAACTGTGTTGACAGGGTATTAAACTGCGTAGCTACTTGTACACTTTGTGAAGTAGCTGCTGGGTCTGATAAGGGAATGGAAGAAAATAATTCGTGAACAATAACGGATATCACTTCGGAATGATAATTAGGATGCTCTTTACCATCATTTAGCATTTCGCTCAGGAATTGGGTTGTTTTTTCCTGACTGCCACTGTTCAGCGGAAGACCCATTTCCTGCATCTTGGCATAAAATTTATTAATGTCTTTAGCCTGGTAGGATGAAAAATAATTGTCCAGAAGAGGAATGATTTCGTTAAACGGTTCGTCATTATCTTCTTCGATTAAACTATTCAACTCCACATTTTCCAAAATCGTACTGGCTAACTCTTTGAGTTTCTCTTTCAACTCAATATTATAAGGTTGCTGATTTAATCTGTTCTTTTGTTTAATAAATTCTTCTTTCAACGTGTTCTGCTCGGCGTCACTGAATCCGTTAAGGTCAGCAAACCTTACGATATACTCCACGCTTTCAAGGTGTTCAAGTGTCGTTGTCGTTTCAGCTACCACCTCCTGGAGGTACTGAATAATAACCACTAAATGATCAACGTTACTGATTTGCTTTGCGGTAAAGAGGTTATCTGTCTGATGAGCGTGATGTCTAAAATGATATGACGGTGTATAATTTATTTCTGCCATATCACTGAGGAACTTTTGTGGTGCCACTTTTAGCAGGCTGGCAAGTTTGGTGCGAAAAGTGAAAGGTCTTAAATCGGCATCAGAAAAACATCCGTCACAAAGTAAATAGTTTATCATATCAGAAGATATTATCTGCAAATCTTCGGTTGTGATATTTGGATTTATCAGCTTGATGATTTTTAGGTCAAGTTTAATGCTTTGTTTAAATTTCCACCTTAATTTTTCTTTGTTTATTCTATTTGAAACGTACTCTAAAATGGTATCGAAATGATCAAGTTTAACAAAATGCCTGATTTTATGATTGTCGTGCATCATTACCGTTTGCTCGGTCGCATCGATATTCTCGGCATGTTTTTTATCGGCGAATCCCAGTAATATATGCCACTGTGCCATCCAGTCCATTTCAGGATCAGCAATACAGTTCTGTAGAGCAGCCAGCAGTAATGCCTTAATAACTACGTGACCTTCGTGATCTAACTGATTAAAGGTGAGTTCCTGAATCATATCGGGATGGAGGAATTTTTCTCTCATTACGTGATATAATTGAGTAAGATTACCCATATTATCTGCAATGACGCGGTTGTTATACAATGTATTAGCAACACATAACGCTTCTGATACCGATAATTCCTCCGTCATGAATTGAGGAGTAACAGCTTTTACTTCCGGTGCTATGCCTATTGCACTGACAACTTCATTAAGGATTTTTTCATTTTTAAGTAACGTCGTAAGTGATTTTCTCACTCCGGAATAGGCAGTGTCATAAATTGATTTCAGACCTGAATCAAGAGATGCTGATATATCCAGCCCCCAATTTCTGGATGCGCGTAGTTCACTCCTCAGATCATCAGTACTATCCAGTAAATTAATGCAAATTGGTATGGAGTTAAATAGCGCTTTTAGTAAGCTGGTTTTTTTCGACGTTGCACGTTCCGGAGCTATTGTTGCCAGTTCAACTTCTATTTGTTTTTCTCTTTTTGTTCTGCTGTCCTGAGCTAACAATACCTTATAGTTATTGAGCTGTTCTAATAACTGTTTGCCATGATCCGTACAACTTAACACGAAGGTTAAGCCCTTATTTTCCTGCATTGATTCTATTGCTGCGGCAACACTTTTATCATTGAGATGCAGATCGCAAAATTGATGGCGATATAGATTGTTTTCTTCCTGGGAAGGTGTTGAAGGAGCACAAAGGGTCTTTAATTCATCATACAACTGGTATTGACGTGCTATGAAGTCAGGAAAAGTGTCATCGTCGTTAGTCTCCAACATATGGTTTACATTGTCGCGGAGGTAATCCCATAAGTTAAACCCCACCAAAAAATCCCTAAGGGGATTATCTCCTTCATCAATGATGGCCCGCCATAATGATTTGATTTTTTCTGTGTTGTTTTTTTCTTTTTCATAAACTGTCATAAACATATCGATTTGGCTGAAGTATCTTGCAAATACCTTACTTGTCTTTGCCTGATGGATGGCCAATATTTTTTGAATAAACTCCCCAATGCTCTTGTTGTTAATGGTTTTACTTAGCTTCTTTAAAGTTGCTTTATTTATTTTGTAGGTTTCCTTTGCTTTTTTATTTATGCTTTTTATAATGTTGTCGTTTTCGGCTTTGAAATTTAACAGGCAATCTTTGTATTGGATTACCAGAGGGTTAGTTGAACCAGCCATTTCAGTGGTAAGTCGAAAAATGGAGTCGGTGAAAGTATTAAGTTTAAACAAACGCTCTATATGCTGCTTACCATTTATATTTGATAAACCTTTTATTCTTGGCTGGAGAGTAAAGCATGCTGGACTGGAGGATGACGGGGTGACATGTATGCCAAACGAAGTCGCAGCGGGAGACAATGACGGTGAAATTAGTGACTCCAGCGGTTGCTGACTATAGGGAACGGTATTTTTTTCGTTGATGGTGGAGATTTGATTAATGATAGCTGGCGTTGTAGTAATGATTTCATTGACGGGTGAAGGTTGTATTGTGGAACGTGTGGAATTGTAAGTACTAAGCATAATTCATCCTCTTCCTTGATGACTTCGCACTGAATTGGCACTTTGCCAGCGTTAAAATTAACATGCTCCAACATGGCGATAATGTGACGCTTTCTCGACTCCAGACAATCTCTCTCATAATCCCTGACCGTGTGCCGGGCTGGCTGACGCATTGTGCGACAAATCCGATTGAGCGCGCGGCGTTGGACAAGGATGATGACCCCTCGCACCACCCGCACAGATCGCTCCCAGGCGACGTCTTTTTCGGCAGTTAGTACCGCTTTTAGGGCCAGCTCACATATTAGGCCCGGTGTCAGCGCTGCCACTGCGCTATCATCTTCTCTCTAAGATTTTGGGGATCGGTTTTCTTAATGTCGTATTGGATGAAATCGCTGCTTTTATTGCTTTTTCTGTTTGCTGCGGGAGTGCAGGCGGATCCACTGCAAAAGTCATTTTCTGACTGGCAGCTGACCTGCAACAATGCGGCTTTTTGCGTAGCGCGCAGTTTTCCTGGTGATAATGGCCTGGTCATGACCCTCTCCCGGCATGCGGGTGTCGATGATCGTCCTTTGCTGCGCATTGATTATGGCAGCGCTTACACTGGTGAACTTCCCGGTGCGTCCTTACAGGACAATCTGTTGCTCGATCAGCGTCTGCTGAAACCCGATCTCAAACACTGGAGTGTGGAACCGCATCATCTCGCCACCAGCAATCCTATCGCTATTGATGAGTTTCTGGCACAAACGCTGGACGCGGATACCCTCCAGCTCACCTGGCAGGCCAAAGCAGCCGTTTCATTGCACGGGATGAAAGCGGCGTTGCTGCTGATGGATGAGGTGCAGGGCAGGGTGAACGGTTTGAGTGCCTGGATAAAGCGCGGCGATCGGGTGGTATGGGATGTACCGCCGCAGCCAGCGTTACCCCGGTTGCCTGCGCCTTTGCCGCAGCCTGCGCCACTCACCCATGACGAAGCCAGTGGGTTGATCGACTATGGTACCTGGCGCATCAATACCGACAGTTGTTCACTCGATCCGATGCGGCGTGAAGTGAGCGTCGCGCCGCTCACCGACGATAAAGCGTTGCTGCTGGTGAGCTGTGAAACCGGGGCGTATAACGTGATTGATCTGGCCTTTGAAGTTACACGTAGTCAACCCTATGTGGCGCGCGGTCTGACGCTGACCTTACCCTTCACACCAGCGTCACGCAGTGATAATCAACTGGAGCTGGTGAATGCCGAATACGATGCCAGCAGCGGCTTCCTTTATACCTTTAGCAAGGGGCGTGGCCTGGGGGATTGCGGCATCGCTACGCGCTGGCAGTTTGATGGCAATGAATTTGTGCTGGCGGAGTATGCGGAAGAGAAGACCTGTGATGCCTGGCACAGCAGCGATGACTGGCCAACCTTGTGGGTCAGCCAGTCGGAGACGGCACCGTAATCGCGTTAACGGATTGCCTGTACCATCATCGGTGAGCCATTCTGGTTACCCACCAGTTCGGCCAGCAGATCATTGACGCCATCGCTCATCGGCGTAAAGCGGGTTAACGGCGAGCGCGTCACCACCACAAACACCCCGACATTTTGCTGCGGTATCATCGCCATATAGGTAATGAACCCACCCGCACCACCGGTTTTCTGAATAATGCCTGGGCGACCGTTTTTCGGCCCCATATAGACCCAGCCCATACCCAGCGCATCGGCACGTCCGGGGACATCCATCCCTTCCACTTTATTCAACTGGTCACGGCGATAAATCAACGTTTGCAAACGATCGATTTGCGGCGTGCGTTTGTTGACCGCAGAGTTGAGGAACTGTTGCATCCAGCGGCCCATATCGTCCGGCGTTGAATAGACGCCGCCGCTGCCAATCGCTGCGAGGGTGTTGTTACACGGACTGGCACCTTTTTCAGCAATCATCAGACGCTTGCATTGATCTGGCGAGGGGGTATAGGTGGTGTCCTTCATCCCCAGTGGGCGGGTGATCAACTGCTGGAACAGGGCTGGATAGGGTTGACCGCTTGCTTTCGCCAGCGCATCGCCCAGCAGGTCATAACCGAGGTTGGAGTAGGCTGCATTGGTACCTGGTGCCGCTTTCAGCGCAGCACGCGACAGCCACTGCCAGCGATCACTTCGGGTTGGCCAGACAAACACCGGACGATGCGGTTTGCCACCGGGCTGCTCACGCGGCAGACCACTGGTATGGGTCGAAAGATTAATCAGGCGAATCGGTTGGCCGTTGAAGTTTGGCACACGCACGCCCGATGGTGCGTATTTGCTTAAAGGATCGTCGAGACGAATCTGACCACGCTCCGCCATTTTCACCATCACTTCGCTAGTCATCAGCTTGCTGAGCGAGGCAATACGAATCACCGAGTCTTGCTGTGGCCGGGTGTTATTGCCGGGGCTGGTTTCGCCGAAGCTGGCGAAAACACGCTGGTTGCCATCAATCGCCACCAGTGCCATGCCAACGGCACCGCTGCCGTAAAAGATATGTTCAGCGTAACGATCAACGATCTGCGAAGCGAGCAAGGGGTCTGGAGACGCCTGCGCCATGCTTTTTAACGGAAGCAGCGAAACCAGTAAGCTCAGTAAAAAGGGTGTACGTTTTTTCAACGGGAAAGCGTCCGCCAGGCTAATTAAAGGAACGTCTTATAGTAATCAGTTTGCGAGGGGCGGAAAGAGGTCAAGTAAGATTTTTTTCTGTTTCAGGCTGTGATCAAAAACGGCCCCACAGCGGGGGCCGGGTCAATTAGTGCGGCTTGAGTAAGGCTTCGGTATGGCTGACGATATTTTCCACGGTAAAGCCAAATTCCGGGAACAGTTTACCGGCTGGTGCCGACTCACCAAAGGTGGTCATGCCGACGATGGATCCGTCAAGGCCAACATACTTGAACCAGTAATCGGTAATCCCGGCTTCCACCGCCACGCGTGCTTTAACGCCAGAAGGCAGCACCGATTCACGATAAGCCGCCTCCTGTTTATCGAACACGTCGGTGCAGGGCAGGGATACCACGCGGATACGATGACCATCCGCCGTCAGTTTATCCGCTGCACCAAGAGCGATTTCGATTTCCGAACCGGTGGCGATGATGATCGCTTCCGGCGTGCCGTCGCAATCCTGCAACACATAACCACCCCGCGCGATATCTGCAACCTGCGCAGGGTTGCGTTCCGGTTGCAGTAAATTCTGACGCGACAGAATCAGCGCGGTTGGGCCGTGCTGACGTTCCACCGCCGCCTTCC
>NZ_ASZC01000010.1 GCF_000468095.1 Pantoea sp. AS-PWVM4 | reverse complement strand
GACCAGATAGTGAGATTGCTGGGGGCCAGATCGGCAGATCCCCCAAGGAATTCAGGTAACAGCTTGCCAAACACTTCGAGGGTATTTTGCGATGCTTTACGGCTGGCAATTTTCTGTGGATTTGCCTGGAGTTGTTCAACAAACGCCTGAACCTCGCTTTGCCAGTTAGCGGGTAACTCACCGCTCAGGCGACGTGTGAACTCTTTCGCCAGTTCGGGATGCGCCGATGTATAGGCCGCCAGTTTTTCGTCCCAGGCTTTTTCGCGCGCGGCCCCGGCTTCTTTAGCATCCCACTGCTGATAAATCTCTTTTGGGATCTCAAACGCTGGAGAGTTCCAGCCCAGTTGTTTACGCGCCAGCGCCACTTCCGCTTCGCCGAGCGCGGCACCGTGCGACTCCTCTTTACCGGCTTTATTGGGCGAGCCAAAGCCAATGATGGTGCGACAGATAATCAGCGAGGGTTTGTCGGTGACGCCCTGCGCCTCTTTGATGGCGTTGCTGACGGCGGTCGGATCATGGCCGTCAATGTCGCCAATCACATGCCAGTTGTAGGCTTCAAAGCGTTTGTGGGTATCGTCGGTAAACCAGCCTTCAGTTTCACCGTCGATGGAAATGCCGTTGTGATCGTAAAAACCGATCAGCTTGCCAAGTCCAAGGGTACCCGCCAGCGAGCAGGCTTCATGAGAGATCCCTTCCATCAGGCAGCCGTCACCCATAAACACGTAGGTGTAATGGTCGACGATCTCATGCCCCGGCTGGTTAAATTGTGCCGCCAGCGTGCGTTCGGAAATCGCCATCCCCACGGCATTCGCCAGCCCCTGACCGAGTGGTCCGGTGGTGGTTTCAACCCCTGCGGTATAACCCAGCTCCGGGTGTCCCGGCGTTTTCGAATGTAGCTGACGGAAGTTTTTCAATTCCTCCATCGGCAGGTCATAACCGGTGAGATGCAGCAGGCTGTAAAGCAGCATCGAGGCATGGCCGTTGGAGAGAATGAAACGGTCGCGGTCGGGCCAGTGTGGGTTGGTCGGGTTATGTTTGAGAAAATCGCGCCACAGCACTTCGGCGATATCCGCCATGCCCATCGGGGCACCCGGATGGCCGGAATTTGCTTTTTGTACGGCGTCCATGCTCAGGGCACGAATCGCATTAGCCAACTCTCTGCGTGAAGACATAGGGTTCTCCCTTGTGATTTGGCAAAAAGGACGGGCAAGACGCCCGTCCGGCATGAGGTGGTGGTCGGTCAGAGACGAGCAGCCAGCACGTCCTCCAGTTTTTGCTGGTCAATGGCAAACTGACGGATCCCATCGGACAGTTTTTCTACCGCCATCGGATCCTGATTATGTTCCCAGCGGAACTCCGCTTCAGACAGCGGCGCAGGCTGATGGAAGCCTTCGGTTGACGGTTCCAGCTTACGTTCCACTGGCGTATCGCTGTTGGCCAGTTCTTCCAGCAGATTTGGCGAGATGGTCAGTCGGTCACAACCCGCCAGCGCCAGAATCTGCTCCACTTTACGGAAGCTGGCACCCATGATGACGGTGTTGTAGCGATGCTTTTTGTAATAATCGTAGATGCGACGCACGGATTTCACGCCCGGATCTTCATCTGCCACATACGGATCGAGCGGTTTACGGCTGTTGTACCAGTCATAAATACGACCAACGAACGGGGAGATCAGGAACACACCCGCTTCGGCGCAGGCGCGGGCCTGAGCGAAGGAGAACAGCAGCGTCAGGTTGCAATGGATGCCGTTTTTCTCCAGCTCCTCGGCAGCGCGGATGCCTTCCCAGGTTGACGCCAGTTTGATCAGGATACGCGAACGGTCAATGCCGTTCTCTTCGTACAACCGCACCAGTTTTTCGGCTTTGGTAACACACATGCCCCGATCGAAAGAGAGGCGCGCATCCACTTCGGTCGAGACACGGCCTGGTACGCTTTTCAGAATTTCCATACCGAGGTTGATCGCCACTTTGTCGCTGGCGTTGATGATCTGCGTTTCTTTACTGCCGCCCTGTTTTTTTGCGTAGTCGATGGCGTCATCAATCAGGTGTTTGTAGGCGTCAAGTCCGGCGGCTTTGAGGATTAATGAGGGGTTGGTCGTGGCGTCTTCCGGGTGGTATTGGCGAATGGATTCAATATCGCCACTGTCCGCCACCACGGTGGTGAACTGTTTTAATGCATCGAGCTGGTTCATCGCTTAACTCCTTGATTAGCAATCATTATGGCAAATAGAAAACCTCAGGCAGCTTTGGCCTTATTACGCCATTTCCAGGTGAGTACCGGTCCAACACATTGCTACAGACGTCAGGTGAAGAAAATGCGTTTTCTCTGATTGTGACGCTGGGGCGCCCACTGTGCGCGCTTGTGATTAGGGGCCAGCCTGAGATGACAGCTGCGCGTTTTACCACCACTAAGCATAGCAGTCTGTGACCGGGGCGTTGATCTGGCTGTGGCAATCTGTGCCCTTGTAAACCGCGTATTCTTTGAGCGCCTTCACCCTCTTTTGGGCGGTTGATTTCTATACTGAACGCTCTTTCTCCGCGCAACAGGATGCCCAATGGACGATCAACTGAAGCAAAGCGCTCTCGATTTTCACCAGTATCCCACCCCCGGAAAAATTCAGGTGTCACCCACCAAGCCGCTGGCGACGCAGCGTGACCTGGCCCTGGCCTATTCACCCGGCGTGGCAGCCCCGTGCCTTGAGATTGCCGTGGACCCTCTGGCGGCACATAAATACACCGCACGCGGCAACCTGGTGGCGGTGATCTCTAACGGCACTGCGGTGCTTGGCCTCGGCAATATCGGCGCACTGGCGGGGAAGCCGGTGATGGAGGGCAAGGGCGTGTTGTTTAAGAAGTTTGCCGGGATAGACGTGTTCGATATCGAAATCGACGAACACGACCCGGATAAACTGATTGAGGTGATTGCCGCGCTGGAACCGACTTTTGGCGGCATTAACCTTGAAGATATCAAAGCGCCGGAGTGCTTCTACATCGAGCAGAAGCTGCGCGAACGTATGAAAATCCCGGTGTTCCACGACGATCAGCACGGCACCGCCATTATCTGTACCGCTGCGGTGCTGAACGGATTGCAGATTGTGAAAAAAGCCATCTCCGATGTGCGGCTGGTGGTCTCGGGTGCGGGCGCTTCAGCCATCGCCTGTCTGAACCTGCTGGTAGCGCTGGGGATGCAGCGTCACAACATCGTAGCCTGTGATTCCAAAGGCGTGATTTGGCGTGGTCGTGATGCCGAGATGGCAGAAACCAAAGCGCTGTATGCCATCGAGGACAACGGCAAACGCACGTTGGAGGAGGTGATTGCTGGCGCGGATATTTTTCTTGGCTGCTCCGGGCCGCAGGTGCTGACGCCGGAAATGGTCAGCCAGATGGCAAAAGATCCCCTGATTCTGGCGCTGGCAAACCCGGAACCTGAAATCATGCCGCCATTAGCCAAGGCGGTGCGGCCCGATGCCATCATCTGCACCGGACGCTCGGATTTCCCTAATCAGGTCAATAACGTGCTGTGTTTCCCGTTTATCTTCCGTGGCGCTCTGGATGTGGGGGCTACCGCGATCAACGAAGAGATGAAACTGGCGGCGGTGCACGCCATTGCGGCGCTGGCGCAGGCGGAGCAAAGCGATGTGGTGGCGTCGGCCTATGATGACCAGGATCTGAGTTTTGGCCCGGAATATCTGATCCCGAAACCTTTTGATCCGCGTCTGATTGTGCAGATTGCGCCTGCGGTGGCGCAAGCCGCGATGAAATCTGGCGTCGCCACGCGACCGATTGAGGACTTCGATGCCTATCGCGAGAAACTCACCGAGTTTGTCTATAAAACCAACCTGTTTATGAAACCGATTTTCTCGCAGGCACGCAAAGAGCCGAAACGGGTGGTGCTGGCGGAAGGAGAAGAAGTGCGGGTGCTGCATGCCACTCAGGAACTGGTGACGCTCGGACTGGCGAAACCCATTCTGATCGGTCGTCCTAACGTAATCGCCATGCGCCTGCAAAAGCAGGGACTGAAAATCGAAGCCGGAAAAGATTTTGAGGTGGTGAACAACGAATCCGACCCGCGTTTTAAAGCCTACTGGAGCGAGTATTACCAGATTATGAAACGGCGTGGCGTTACGCCGGAGATGGCACAGCGTGCGGTGATAGGCAATCCCACCCTGATTGGGGCGATCATGGTCCATCGTGGTGAAGCCGATGCGATGATTTGCGGCACCGTTGGCGATTATCATGAACATTACGAAGTGATTGAGAAGGTGTTTGGCTTCCGTCCTGATGTACGCGTCGCCGGGGCGATGAACGCGCTGCTGCTGCCGAGCGGCAACACCTTTATTACCGACACCTACGTCAACGAAGATCCGACACCAGAGCAACTGGCAGATATTACCTTGATGGCTGCGGAGACGGTGCGACGCTTTGGTATCGAACCGCGTGTGGCGCTGCTGTCACACTCCAGCTTTGGCACCTCGAATGCGCCGGGCGCGCGCAAGATGCGTGAAGCGCTGGCATTGATTCAGCAGCGTGCGCCGGAACTGGAGATTGACGGAGAAATGCACGGCGATGCGGCGCTGGTGGAAAATATCCGCCGGGAATTGATGCCGGACAGCCCGTTAAAAGGCACCGCCAATCTGTTAATTATGCCAAATGTTGAAGCGGCGCGTATCAGCTACAACCTGCTGCGCGTCTCCTGTTCGGAGGGGGTGACGGTTGGGCCGGTGTTAATGGGTATCAGCAAACCGGTGCATGTATTAACACGTATCGCTTCGGTGCGACGCATCGTCAATATGGTGGCGCTGGCGGTGGTGGAGGCGCAGACCGAGCCGTTGTGAGATCGTAGCGGCGCGATTTATCGCGCAGGTTTAAAACGCGCGCGATAAATCGCGCCGCTACGAAATGGCCATTATCTGGACGCGATACTCAGCCAATCTTTCACCGGCAGAAAATCGCGGTACAACGCCGCTTCTGGCGTTCCCGCTTCCGGTTGATAATCATATTCCCAGCGCACCAGCGGGGGCATCGACATCAGGATCGATTCGGTTCGTCCACCGGTTTGCAGACCAAACAGGGTGCCGCGATCCCACACCAGGTTGAACTCGACATAGCGACCACGGCGGTATAACTGGAACTGGCGCTCGCGCTCGCCCCACGGCAGCGCTTTGCGTTTCGCCACAATCGGACGATAGGCTTGCAGAAAACCATTGCCTACCGCCTGGGTAAAGTCGAAGCAGTGGTCAAAATCGGGGGTGTTGAGATCGTCGAAGAACAAACCGCCAATGCCACGCTGTTCCTCACGATGCTTGATATAGAAATAGTCGTCGCACCATTTTTTAAAACGTGGATAGACGTCCTCGCCAAACGGCTGGCACAACTCAAAGGCTGTCTGATGCCAGTGCATGGCATCTTCTTCAAAACCGTAATACGGGGTGAGGTCGAAACCGCCACCAAACCACCACACCGGATCGGCTCCCGGCTTCTCTGCAATAAAGAAACGCACGTTGGCGTGGCTGGTCGGTATGTACGGGTTTTCCGGATGGATCACCAGCGATACGCCCATCGCTTCGAAACTGCGGCCAGCCAGCTCCGGACGATGCGCGGTCGCGGAAGCGGGCATCTGGTCGCCATGAACGTGGGAGAAGTTAACGCCAGCCTGCTCAAACACCGCGCCGTTGCGCAGTACGCGGCTGCGTCCGCCACCACCGCCGGGCCGCTGCCAGTTATCTTCAGCGAAGTCTGCTTTACCATCTTCCGCCGCCAGTTGGGCGCAAATGTCATCCTGGAGCGCCAGCAAAAAGGCTTTAACGCGGGAAATATCGGGATTGCTCATGAGTCACTCGTTCCGGAAATTTGCCGCGATTATACCTAAGCCTGACGACGATCGTACTCATCAAAGTAATTGACGATGCCATCGGCAATTGCGCTGGCGATTTTACGGCGGAACGCCGGGGTGCCGAGCAACTGCTCTTCGTGTGGGTTGGTGATAAACGAGGTCTCCACCAACACCGAAGGAATGGATGGCGACTTCAGTACCGCAAACGCGGCCTGTTCGGTGTGCTGGCTGTGCAGATGATGCACCGGGCGAATCTGATCCAGCACATGTTTACCCAGCGTCAGGCTGTTACGAATGGTGTCGGTCTGCACCAGGTCGAACAGGATCTGGTTCAGATACTGATCCTTCGCCGCCACTTCGGCACCACCAACTTTGTCGGCATCGTTCTCTTTTTGCGACATATAACGCGCCATCGCACTGCTGGCTCCACGATTCGACAAGGCGAACACTGACGCGCCATTGGCATCCGGGCTGGTATAACCATCGGCGTGAATAGACATAAACAGATTTGCACCGTGCTGATGGGCGATTTCAACGCGCTGATAGAGCGGAATAAAGTAGTCAGTGTCGCGTGTCAGACGCACTTCCACCTTCGGATGATCCTGCAACAACTGACGTACGTTGTTGGCGATATCCAGCACGATATGCTTCTCTTCGGAACCTTGCTCGCCAACCGCACCGGAATCGATGCCGCCGTGACCAGGGTCGATCATCACAATACGTTTGCCGCTGCGGGCTGGGGGCGCAGGTTTGCTGTGGCGTGGCAGCATGCGTAAATCCGCGCTCTCTTCTTTGGCCTGGACCAGACGCGGTGACAGCACCGCCAGCGCCAGTCCGGACAGCAGCAGCTGACGGCGATTGGTTAAGCGTTTGAGCAGTGAAATCTTTTTCATCAATGAATCCCTGACAGGTAAACCTGCGAAGTGTTATAGCGTAACACCCTGTCGCGTGCGACCTCACAACTATTTCAGGGCTTTACTTTGTATTTCAGGTCGCTAACAGAAAATTTGCCGCTTTTTTCCGCCACTGAGCGGTGCAAGGTTTGCACCCGGCAAAGAATGCGTGATAATCAGCGAATTGTGGCCAACTGTAGGGTAACGCCGATGGAAATCCGTTCTTTCCGCCAGGAAGATTTTGAAGAAGTGATCACGCTCTGGGAGCGTTGCGATCTGTTGCGCCCGTGGAATGACCCGGAGTTGGACATCGAACGCAAAATGAACCATGACCCGGATCTCTTCCTGATAGCCGAAGTTGGTGGCGAGGTGGTGGGGACGCTGATGGGCGGCTACGATGGTCATCGTGGTGCCGCATACTATCTGGCGGTCCACCCGGATTATCAGGGACGCGGCTTTGCCAATGCGCTGATGAACCGTCTGGAAAAGAAACTGATTGCGCGTGGCTGCCCGAAAATTCATCTGATGGTACGTGAAGAGAACGATCAGGTGGTGGCGTTCTATGAAAAGCTCGATTACGAACCGGTGGACTCGCTGCTGTTTGGTAAACGGTTGATTGAAGATCGCGAGTATTAAGTGGTCACGCTGAAATATCCACCCGAAGAATATGATGCGAAAGGGCAGCTACGGCTGCCGTTTCTTTTCTGGTTGATCCTGTTATTGCAGGCGCGCACCTGGCTGCTGCTGGTGATGGCTGGCGCTTCACGTCAGCAGGGCAATGACCTGTTGGCGCTGTTTTATCCGGACCGGCAAAGTTTCTGGCTCGGTCTGGCGCTGGGTGTTCCGTCGGCCATCGGTTTATTACTCACCGGTTATCGCCAGCGTTGGCCTCGGGTGTGGCAAAGCTGGCGCTGGGTGTTGAGTCTGTCGCTACTGATTAACCTGCTGTGGCAGGGGGTTAATCTGTGGCAGGGCGAGATGCCTGACTCGCCATTTCCGCTGTTGCTGACGTTGTTTGACCTGCTGGCGTTATATTGGCTGCAAACCCATCGCCGCCTGCGTGACTGTTTTTTGCCCGAACATCAGCATCACGAATAAACTTTTTGTCGCTTTGCGACTCCAACAGGCACGCCAACCGGCAAAGAAGATCAAGGAGTTTTCATGAATGTTGTTCGTCCCGCGCTGCTGGCGACGGCTCTGGTGCTGGCAGGATGTGCCAGTTCGGGTTCCTCTTCCCAGGCTGATGAAAGCCACTGGTACAACCCGCTCAGTTATCATTGGTCAGCGCTGAATCCGCTGAACTGGTTTGGTGGTTCGCTTACCGTGACGGAGCAGGGGGTAGCAGGCCTTTCCAGCAGCACCGCGATGACGCAAACTGCCATCGATAAAGCCCTGGATGGGGATTACAAATTGCGCCAGGGCATGCGCACCCAGAACGGCCAGGTGGTGGAGTTCTGGCAGGCGTTGGATGATGGCAAGGTCAAAATGGTGATTCACGGCCAAAGCAGCGTGGAGCGTATCGAAGTCGTGGATAGCAACGCAAAAAGTGCCGATGGCAGCAAAATCGGTGACCTGTTCAGCGCGAAATTCAGCAAAGCTTTCGATAACTGCAAAATGGTGCCGGGCCTGGATAGCCGTGATGTTGAGTGCCGGGCACCCAACAGCCAGCACATCGCTTACATCTACAGCGGTGAATGGCACGGGCCTGAAGGTCTGATGCCGTCAGACGATACTCTGAAAAACTGGAAAATCAGTCAGATCGTCTGGCAACGGTAACCCTGAAAAAAGTGCGGTGATACGGGCTATCACCGCCGCTTTCCGGTATGATACGGGCGAAAAAAACGTCGTTTAACCCCCATCGCCGGAGAGCATGTCGATGTCTCAATTTCAGAGCGGGATCCTGCTGGAACACCGCCGTTTCGCCATTTGGCTGGAAGCTCGTGTCACGGGCGATCTCGATGCGCTGCGTCTGGGCAGCAAAACCTTTCTGCAACACCTCGAATCACTGCAACAACAATTCACCGATGCGGGTCTGGGCGCGGTTATCGCCTTTGGCGACACGCTGTGGCGCGATTTGCACGGGACGGATAGCGCGCCGGAGCTGAAAGCCTTTCGCGAACTGGGTAAGGGCATTGCGCCCGCAACCCAGCATGATTTGCTGATCCATATTCAGTCGCTACGCCATGACGTTAACTTCTCCCTGGCCCAGGCGGCCCTGGTGGCTTTTGCTGACGCCGTTAGCGTTGAAGAAGAGACGCACGGCTTCCGCTGGGTGGAGGAGCGCGATCTCTCAGGCTTCATCGATGGCACCGAGAACCCCCAGGGCGAACAGCGTCAGCAGGTGGCGATTATCGCCGATGGCCCGGATGCTGGGGGCAGTTACGTCTTCACTCAGCGTTGGGAACATAACCTGAAGCTGTGGAACCGCATGGCGGTTGAGAAGCAGGAAGCGGTGTTTGGGCGTACCAAAGTGGAAAATGAAGAGATACCGGGTGAGGCGCGCCCGGCGACGTCGCATCTCAGCCGTGTCGATCTCAAAGAAGAGGGAAAAGGGCTGAAGATTTTGCGTCAGAGCCTGCCTTACGGCACCGCCAGCGGCACCCACGGCCTGTTTTTTATCGCCTACTGCAATCGTCTGTATAACATCGAACAGCAGCTGCTGAGTATGTTTGGCGAGCGCGACGGCAAAATGGACGCCATGCTGCGTTTCACCAAACCAGTGACCGGCAGCTACTATTTTGCACCGTCCCTCGACGCATTGCAGGCGCTGTAACTCTGCTACGGACGGCCACGCTGCCGTCCGTGCCCAATCCCGCCAGCCGCATATTCTTCCCCGCCGTCTTATGCCTTTTTAGACTTTGAAATCAGCAAACGATATATAAAACCGTTACTGGTTTCCCCTGAGTTATAAATACACTGACAACATCTAATGGCATCAGCCGTAACTCCATATCTCTGGGTGCAGCATGACACTTCCCGTTTTGAAAAAGTTGGTTGGCGGTATCGCGCTTTCGCTGGCAATGGCGGGTGCTGTGCAGGCGACAGAACTGCTCAACAGCTCTTATGACGTCTCGCGCGAGTTGTTTGTTGCGCTGAATGCGCCGTTTGAGCAGCAGTGGGATGCCAGCCATCCGGGTGACAAGCTGACCATTAAACAATCTCATGCCGGTTCTTCAAAACAGGCGCTGGCGATCCTGCAAGGATTGCGTGCAGATGTGGTGACTTACAATCAGGTGACGGACGTGCAGGTGCTGCATGATAAAGGCAATCTGATCCCCGCGGACTGGAAAACTCGTCTGCCGAATAACAGCTCACCGTTCTATTCCACCATGGCGTTTCTGGTGCGCAAGGGCAATCCAAAGAACATTCACGACTGGGCTGACCTGGCGCGCGATGATGTGAAGCTGGTGTTCCCCAATCCCAAAACCTCCGGTAATGGCCGTTATACCTATCTGGCAGCGTGGGGCGCGGCGGATCAGGCTGATGGTAAAGATCAGGCCAAAACCGCAGCCTTTATGACTAAATTCCTGAAGAACGTCGAAGTGTTTGATACCGGCGGTCGCGGTGCGACCACCACCTTCGCCGAGCGTGGTCTGGGAGATGTGTTGATTAGCTTTGAATCTGAAGTGAACAACATCCGTAACCAGTACGCCAAAGACGGTTATGAAGTGATTGTGCCCAAAACCAACATCCTCGCCGAGTTCCCGGTGGCCTGGGTGGACAAAAATGTTGAGCACAATGGCACCGCCGATGCAGCGAAAGCCTACCTGAATTTTCTCTATAGCCCGGAAGCACAGAAAATTATCACCAGCTTCTACTATCGCGTAAACAACCCGCAGCTGATGGCGGAGCAGAAAAATCGCTTCCCGCAGACGGCGTTATTCAACGTAGACGAGGCGTTCGGCGGCTGGGATAACGTGATGAAAACCCATTTCGCGTCTGGCGCTGAGCTGGACAAACTGCTGGCAGCGGGGCGCGGTTGATGTTTGCCTCAACGCAAAAACGGGTGCTGCCCGGATTCGGTCTCAGCCTGGGCACCAGCCTGCTGTTTACCTGCCTGATCCTGCTGCTGCCGATCAGCGCGCTGCTGATGCAGTTGTCAAAGATGACGCTGGCGCAGTATTGGGAAGTGATCACCAGTCCGCAACTGGTGGCGGCTTACAAGGTGACGCTGTTGTCTGCCGGTGTTGCCTCCATCTTCAATGCGGTGTTTGGCATGTTGATGGCGTGGATCCTGACCCGTTATCGCTTCCCTGGCCGCACGTTGCTTGATGGCCTGATGGATTTACCGTTTGCGCTGCCTACCGCTGTCGCCGGTCTGACGCTGGCCGGGTTGTTTTCGGTCAACGGCTGGTATGGGCAATGGCTGGCGCAGTTTGACATCAAAGTTTCTTACACCTGGCTTGGTATCGCAGTGGCGATGGCCTTCACCAGCATTCCGTTTGTGGTGCGTACCGTGCAGCCGGTGCTGGAAGAGTTAGGCCCGGAATATGAAGAAGCGGCAGAAACGCTCGGGGCCACACCGTGGCAGAGCTTCCGTCGCGTGGTGCTGCCGGAAGTCGCACCGGCGTTGCTGGCCGGGACCGCGTTGTCTTTTACCCGCAGCCTCGGCGAGTTTGGCGCGGTGATCTTTATCGCCGGTAACATCGCGTGGAAGACCGAAGTCACCTCGCTGATGATTTTCGTGCGTTTGCAGGAGTTTGATTACCCGGCCGCCAGTGCGATTGCCTCGGTGATCCTTGCCGCATCGCTGCTGCTGCTGTTCGCCATTAATACCCTGCAAAGCCGCTTTGGCCGTCGTTTAGGAGGCCACTGATGGCAGAGATTTCGCAAATCAATCGTGTTGACCGTTCACCGATTAACTGGGGCAAATGGCTGCTGATTGGCATTGGCGCGCTGGTTTCGCTGCTGTTGTTGGTGGTGCCGATGATCTCCATCTTTTGGGAGGCATTGGGCCAGGGGCTGGGCGGCGTCATCAGCAATCTGAAAGATGGCGACATGCTGCATGCCATCTGGCTGACGGTGATGGTGGCGTTGATTACCGTGCCGGTAAACCTGGTGTTCGGTACGCTGCTGGCGTGGCTGGTGACGCGTTTTAACTTTCCTGGTCGCCAGCTGTTGCTCACGTTGTTTGATATCCCGTTTGCCGTGTCACCGGTGGTGGCAGGCTTGATGTATCTGTTGTTCTGGGGCATTAACGGTCCGGCTGGTGGCTGGCTGGATGCGCACAATATCCAGATTATGTTTGCCTGGCCCGGTATGGTGCTGGCGACCGTTTTCGTCACCTGTCCGTTTGTGGTGCGTGAGCTGGTGCCGGTGATGCTGAGCCAGGGCAGCAATGAAGACGAGGCGGCGGTGTTGCTTGGCGCATCCGGCTGGCAGATGTTTCGCCGCGTAACGTTGCCCAACATCCGCTGGGCGCTGCTGTACGGCGTGGTACTGACCAACGCGCGTACCATCGGCGAATTTGGTGCGGTCTCGGTGGTGTCGGGATCGATTCGCGGCGAAACCTATACGTTGCCGCTTCAGGTTGAATTACTGCATCAGGATTACAACACCGTCGGCGCGTTTACCGCCGCCGCGCTGCTGACCCTGATGGCGATAGTGACACTGTTTCTGAAAAGCGTGCTGCAGTGGCGTTTAGAGCATCAGCAGAAACGCCAACAGGAGGAAAATCATGAGCATTGAGATTAAACAAATTAACAAAGCGTTTGGCCGTACCCCGGTGCTGAACGATATCTCTCTGGATATTCCTTCCGGCCAGATGGTGGCGCTGCTGGGGCCATCCGGTTCCGGTAAAACCACGCTGCTGCGGATTATCGCCGGACTGGAGCATCAGAACAGCGGGCAGATCTATTTTCATGGCAAAGACGTCAGCCGCATTCATGCTCGCGATCGTCAGGTCGGTTTTGTCTTCCAGCATTATGCGCTGTTCCGCCATATGACGGTGTTCGACAACATCGCCTTTGGTCTGACGGTGTTGCCGCGTCGTGAGCGTCCTTCCAGCGCCGAAATCAAACAACGGGTGACCCGCTTGTTGGAGATGGTGCAACTGGCACACCTTGCTAACCGTTTCCCGGCACAACTGTCGGGCGGCCAGAAACAGCGTGTTGCGCTGGCGCGTGCGCTGGCAGTGGAACCGCAGATTTTGCTGCTGGATGAACCCTTCGGCGCGCTGGATGCACAGGTGCGTAAAGAACTGCGCCGCTGGCTGCGTCAGTTGCATGAAGAGTTAAAATTCACCAGTGTATTCGTCACCCATGACCAGGAAGAGGCGATGGAAGTCGCTGACCGGGTGGTGGTGATGAGTCAGGGTAACATTGAACAGGTGGGGACACCGGATGACGTGTGGCGCGATCCTGCCACCCGCTTCGTGCTGGAGTTCCTCGGTGAAGTAAATCGCTTCGACGGTGAAGTGCACGGCTCGCAGTTCCATGTCGCCGCGCATCGCTGGCCGCTGGGCTACACGCCTGCCCACCAGGGCAAGGTCGAGTTGTTCCTGCGTCCGTGGGAGATTGATGTCTCGCGCCAGAGCAGCCTGGAAACCCCGTTGCCGGTGCAGGTGCTGGAAGTCAGCCCGCGTGGTCACTTCTGGCAGTTGGTGGTGCAGCCCAGTGGCTGGCAAAGCGAACCCTTCACCCTGGTGTTTGATGGCGAGCAAACCGCACCGATTCGCGGTGAACGCCTGTTTGTTGGCCTGCAACAGGCACGACTTTACCAGGGAACAACGCCGCTGCGCGCGGTTGCCTTTGCCGAGAGCGCCTGATATTTTTGACACTCCTTCGGGCGGGATTTTCCCGCCCGATTTCTTTGCCCCTCTTTCTACGCCGGGAATCTGACCGTGACCACACTGGAAAATACCATCGGCAACACGCCGTTGATTAAGTTGCAGCGCCTGACGCCTGACAACGGCAGCGAAATCTGGTTAAAACTGGAAGGTAACAATCCGGCGGGATCGGTAAAAGATCGCGCGGCCTGGTCGATGATTCACCAGGCGGAATTGCGTGGCGAGATTAAACCGGGCGATACGTTGATTGAAGCCACCAGTGGCAACACCGGCATCGCGCTGGCGATGATTGCGGCGATGAAAGGCTATCGTCTGCGTTTGCTGATGCCAGATAACATGAGCCAGGAACGCCAGGATGCGATGCTTGCCTACGGGGCTGAACTGGTGCTGGTAACGCGTGAGCAGGGCATGGAAGGGGCACGCGATTTGGCGCAGGAGATGGCGGCGCGTGGAGAGGGGAGGGTACTGGATCAGTTCAACAACCCGGATAACCCACTCGGCCACTACCTGACCACCGGCCCGGAAATCTGGCAGCAGAGTCAGCAACGTATGACGCATTTTGTCTCCAGCATGGGCACCACCGGTACCATTACCGGCGTGGGACGTTACCTGCGTGAGTTTGCTCCTGCGGTGAAAATCATTGGCTTACAACCGCAGGAAGGTAGCAGCATTCCCGGTATCCGCCGCTGGCCGAGTGCCTATCTGCCGGGGATTTTCCGTCCGGAATTGGTGGATGAGGTGATGGATATGTCTCAGCAGGAAGCCGAAGAAACCATGCGTGCGCTGGCGCGACGCGAAGGCATCTTCTGCGGTGTCAGCTCCGGTGGGGCGGTGGCAGGCGCATTACGTGTTGCCGCAGCGCAACCAGGCAGTGTGGTGGTGGCGATTATTTGCGATCGCGGCGACCGTTATCTCTCCACCGGTGTTTTCCACTAAACTATCCTCTTGTAAAAATGCGTAACGGCGCGATTTATCGCGCTGTTTTCCTGTGTTTTAAATTCGCGCGATAAATCGCGTCGCTACGGAGTATCGTCACTGTAAGGATCGAGTAAAACCGGCTGCGCTCAGGACGAACTCAGGACAAAATAGCGGCAATTTTGTACGAGAGATAAAGATGAAAATTCTGCTTGTTGATGACGATTTAGAGCTTGGTACTATGCTGAGCCAATACCTGATTGCTGAAGGCTTTGATGCACAACTGGTTTTAACCGGAAGTGCCGGGGTTGAAGGTGCGCTTTCAGGCAATTACACCGCCATGATCCTCGATATCATGCTGCCGGATATGAGTGGAATTGATGTGCTGCGTCAGGTACGCCAGAACAGCCGTCTGCCAGTGATCATGCTGACCGCCAAAGGTGACAACATCGATCGCGTCATCGGTCTTGAAATGGGCGCTGACGATTATGTCCCAAAACCTTGCTATCCCCGTGAACTGGTCGCGCGCCTGCGTGCTGTGCTGCGTCGTTTTGAAGATCAGGCCCCGCTGCCGGACAAAAAAGAGATACTGCGTTGGGGGGATTTAAGCCTCAATCCTGCCACCCGTATCACCGAATGGCAGGGTAAGGCGTTTGATCTCACCGCTTCGGAATTTAACTTGCTCGACCTGCTGATGCGCGCCCCCGATCGTGTGGTATCGAAAGATGAACTGTCGGAAAAAGGGCTGGGGCGTCCGCGTGAAGCCTACGATCGCAGCGTCGATGTGCATATCAGCAATATTCGCCAGAAACTGGCAGCGTTAACTGCTGACAACGTCAATATCGAAACTGTGCGCAGTATTGGTTATCGCATTCGATGAAGCACAGCTACCGTGGCCGCATGTTCTGGAAGATCCTGCTGGGCTTCTGGATTGTATTTGTGATTATCAGTCAGCTGCTGTGGCTCGGTTTTTCGCTTTCCGGTAACCGCCATGAACCGCCAGAAATCGTGGCGATCCGTCGTATTGTGAATTTACAGATGGCTTCCGCCGTCTCAGTGCTTGAGCGCGGTGGGCCGAGTGCACTCGACGACATGATGGCTGACTGGGAACCGAACGATCGCCAGTTTTTCTCGGTGATCCAGCACAGCAAACCCGTCGCTACGGTGAATGCGCCACCGGAAGTATTGCCGCCATCAGGCTTTAACGAGCCGTTCCACGGTCCCTTCCCGGATGTGATTGTACGTTGGGTAAAAGGGGCTGATGCTAAAGAGTATGAACTGCGTTACGACGTCAAAGCACTGCGGGAAGATAGTTCAATGGGTGTGGGTGGTCCTCGCCGCATCCTGAATATCCCGGAACCGATGTTCACCTTTGCGGGGGCGCTCGGTTTGCTGTTTAGCCTGTTGTTGGCCTGGAACCTGACGCGTCCGATGCGTCAGCTCCGTGAGGGCTTTGCCCGCGTCAGTAGTGGTGACTTGAGCGTGCGGCTCTATCCGGTAATGCGCAAACGCCATGACGAGCTTTCCAGCGTCGCGCAGGATTTTGATGCGATGGTGGAACGGCTGGATACGCTGGTCAAAGCGCGTGAGGAGCTGCTGCATGATATCTCCCATGAGCTGCGTTCGCCGTTAGCCCGTCTTCAGCTGGCCACCGGTCTGGCGCGCCAGACGCCGGAAAGTGTCGAATCCTCGCTTAATCGTATCGACGAAGAAGCGCGTCGCCTGGACAAGATGATTGGTGAACTGTTGACGCTCTCGCGTGCTGAGCACGAGAGTATGCCGGGTGAACAGTACTTCGACCTGACCGGTTTGCTGCATGCGATAGTGACGGACGTCCGTTACGAGGCGCAGATTCCGGGGGTGAAGGTTGATTTTCAGGTCGATGAAAATGCGGATTACACCGTACATGGCAATGCTGAGTTGATACGTCGTGGTGTGGAGAATGTGCTGCGCAACGCGCTGCGTTTCTCTCACAAGGGGCAACATATTCAGGTGCGCTTGCAGGCGGAAAACCAGTGGCTGGCGATTCGTGTGCGCGATCAGGGACCGGGAGTCGATGACGAAAAGCTTTCCAGCATTTTTGACCCCTTTGTGCGCGTCAATTCGCCGCTGATGGGCAAAGGCTATGGGCTGGGACTGTCGATTGTGCGGAAGGTAGTGCTGGCACATCATGGCGAAGTCCAGGCGGTAAATCGTCCGGAAGGTGGCCTGGAGCTGACGATCAGGCTACCACGCTGGAAGCAGGACTAGATTATCGTGGAAACAAAAACGGCACCCATTGGGTGCCGTTTTACTATCCAGACTGCGAATTACTTCTTGATACGAATCACCGGGGTCTCGCCCACAGTGACCGGACCAGAGAGTTTGATCAGGTCTTTGATCTCGTCCATGTTCGAAATCACAACCGGCGTCAGCGTGGATTTTGCTTTCTCTTCCAGCAGCGGCAGATCAAACTCGATCACCACGTCGCCTTTTTTCACTTTCTGGCCTTCTTCAGCGATACGTTTGAAGCCTTCACCTTTCAGTTCAACCGTGTCGATACCGAAGTGGACAAACAGCTCGATGCCGTTGTCAGACTCGATTGAAAATGCGTGGTTGGTTTCGAAAATTTTACCGATGGTGCCGTCAACCGGGGCAACCATTTTGTTGCCGGTCGGTTTGATCGCAATACCGTCACCGACAATTTTCTCCGCGAATACCACATCTGGTACGTCTTCAATATTCACGATTTCGCCTGACAGAGGCGCTACAATTTCAATAGTCCCTGATGCGCTCTCTGTTTTATCGCCAAAAAGTTTAGAAAACAAACCCATGATCTTCTCCTAAGCAGTAATTTGGGGCCAGCGTCTCGCGTATCAGCAGAGTGTTTTTTCTTTGATGAACTTGTTAACCAGCGTCATCAAATCTTCCGCTGTGGGTTGAGCCAGAGCCTGCTCCGCCAATGCCTTCGCATCTTCAAAATTGGTATTACGGATAATTTTCTTGATGCTTGGGATTGAAATGGCACTCATGCTGAATTCGTCCAGCCCCATTCCCAGTAACAGTAGTGTAGCACGTTCATCACCAGCCAGCTCACCACACATGCCGGTCCATTTCCCTTCGGCATGTGATGCATCGATCACTTGCTTGATGAGGCCCAGAACGGAAGGCGACATTGGGTTATAGAGGTGAGAAATCAAATCATTACCACGATCGACCGCCAGAGTATACTGCGTCAGGTCGTTTGTCCCAATACTGAAGAAGTCGACTTCTTTTGCCAGATGACGAGCAATAACCGCTGAAGCCGGTGTTTCCACCATAATGCCCACTTCAATGGTCTCATCAAAGGGTTTGCCTTCTTCACGCAGTTGCGCTTTCAGGGTTTCCAGTTCAGCTTTCAGGAAGCGAACTTCTTCCACAGAAATGATCATCGGGAACATGATACGCAGTTTGCCGAACTTCGAGGCACGCAGAATGGCACGCAGCTGAGCATGCAGAATCTCTTTGCGGTCCATTGCGATACGAATCGCACGCCAGCCGAGGAACGGGTTCTCTTCTTTCGGCAGGTTCATGTACGGCAGGTCTTTGTCACCGCCGATGTCCATAGTACGCACGATAACCGCTTGTGAGCCCATGGCTTCCGCAACGGCTTTGTAGGCCTGGAACTGTTCTTCTTCGGTCGGCAGTGAATCGCGGTCCATAAACAGGAACTCAGTACGATACAGGCCCACGCCTTCCGCACCGTTACGCTCGGCACCGGCGACGTCACGTACCGTACCGATGTTGGCGCAGACTTCAACCTGATGGCCATCCAGCGTGATTGCCGGCAGATCTTTCAGTTTCGCCAGTTCATGTTTTTCTGACAGATATTGCGTCTGGATGGCTTTCAGCTCTTCCAGTACGTCAGGGGTCGGGTTGACATAAACTTTGTTGTTTACGCCATCCAGAATCAGGAAATCACCGTTGTTAACAGTCGCGGTCACGTTACCGGTACCGACAATCGCTGGCAGTTCAAGTGAACGCGCCATGATGGAGGTATGCGAGGTACGGCCACCGAGATCGGTGATAAAGCCCAGCACCTTTTTCAGGTTCAGCTGTGCAGTTTCTGACGGCGTCAAATCTTTTGCCACCAGAATGGATTCGTCTTCGATAGCGCTGAGATCGACGATATGCAGGCCGAGGATGTTTTGCAGCAGGCGTTTACCGATGTCACGCACGTCAGCGGCGCGTTCTTTCAGGTATTCATCGTCCAGCTCTTCCAGGGCTTTCGCCTGGCCATCAATAACCGAATGGGCAGCAGCGTCAGCAGTCGCGTGATCTTTTTTGATCAGGTCGATGATTTCCTGCTCCAGCTCTTCGTCTTCCAGCAGCATGATGTGACCTTCAAAGATCGCCGCTTTCTCTTCACCGAAGGTTTCACCGGCTTTAACTTTGATGGCTTCGAGCTGGGTAGCAGCCTTGCTGCGTCCGTCGAGGAAGCGCTGTACTTCCTGCTCAACCTGATCGTCAGAAATTTTTTTACGGTTGATGACGATCTCATCTTCCTTCAGCAGCAGTGCTTTGCCGAAGGCGATACCCGGTGATGCTAAAATGCCTGAAATCATAACCCTACCTTTTAATCACGATGGCTCGTTGACCCAATGCATTGCCATTGTCGCGGACGTGTAATCTACGGAAGCAATAACGCGGACAAGTTGTCCGCGATCAAGATGTTTGCACTCAATGGGGCAAAGGAGTCGGTTTAGTCACAAACTGAGTGGATTACTCCAGCTCAGCCATCAGTTTTACCAGGTGTTCAACCGCTTGCTGCTCATCTTCACCTTCGGCAGACAGCGTAACAACCGTACCCTGAGTCAGACCCAGTGTCTGCAGTTTGAACAGGCTTTTCGCGCTGGCGGATTTGCCATTCGAGGTCACAGTGATTTCTGACTGGAAAGCCTTGGCTTCTTTAACGAACTGAGCTGCAGGACGAGTGTGGAGGCCGTTAGGTGCGGTAATGGTAACTTCTTGCTGGAACATTCTATTTCCCCAACTTTATCAGGTTTGGTGTTATGGATCTAAAGTCTAGCCTGGAGCCGTAACTTTAGCCTGTGTAGGTGCACTGGATGGCATCACGCTAACCAAAAAAATGCGCATGCGATGTGAGCGTCATATCCAGCGGAAGGATCAAAAGCAGAGATGATCGCTCCATCTGCTCATTATGCCGTGATTCGCCGTATCGCCAAATCAGTAAATCGATTCAGCTTGATCCACTTCAAAGCCCGATTAATTTCAGGCATCGAAATAATTGGTTGCTTAAATACCAGACCCACGTCACTGAAAGCAATCTGCCAGGTGGTAAAAGTGAGATCTGAGCCACAAAAAAGCACCCATTTGGGTGCTTTTTTCGTCATTTCAGACTTTGACCGGTCACTGTTGCAGCTCTTTTTCAGTGAACAGATCGGCAAACAGCGCGGTACTGAGATAACGCTCGCCAGAGGAGGGCAGAATCACCACGATGTTCTTATTGGCGAAGGCTTCATCTTCCTGCAACTTAAGTGCAGCGGCGACCGCAGCACCTGAAGAGATACCGGCGAGAATGCCTTCCTCTTCCATCAGAAGACGTGCGGTGCTGATCGCTTCGTCATTGGTGATGGCGACCACACGGTCAATCAGCTTCAGGTCAAGGTTGCCCGGGATAAAACCAGCACCGATACCCTGGATTTTGTGCGGGCCAGGTTTAATCTCTTCGCCTGCGAGTGCCTGGGCGATAACCGGCGAGTCGGTTGGCTCTACCGCGACGGTGATCAGGTCTTTCTTGCCTTTGGTGTTTTTGATGTAGCGACTGACGCCAGTCAGCGTACCGCCAGTACCGACACCGGCAATGAATACGTCAACATCGCCGTCGGTGTCTTCCCAGATTTCCGGGCCAGTGGTTTTTTCGTGAATTTCTGGGTTTGCCGGATTGCTGAACTGCTGCAACAACACATATTTGTCCGGGTCACTGGCCACAATTTCTTCAGCTTTGGCGATGGCACCTTTCATGCCTTTCGCGCCTTCGGTCAGCACCAGGTTGGCACCCAGTGCTTTAAGGAGTTTACGACGTTCGATCGACATGGTTTCCGGCATGGTCAGCGTTAGCTTGTAACCGCGAGCAGCCGCAACGTAAGCCAGGGCAATACCGGTATTGCCGCTGGTCGGCTCAACCAGTTCTACGCCTTTTTTCAGGATACCGCGTTTTTCTGCGTCCCAAATCATATTGGCACCGATACGGCATTTGACGCTGAAGCTCGGGTTACGGGACTCGACCTTCGCCAGAATGCGGCCGTTACCGATGCGGTTCAGTCGAACCAGCGGCGTATGACCAATTGTCAGCGAGTTGTCTTCATAGATCTTACTCATAGCTCGTCCTTAACTGTATGAAATATTGGGAACCCTCAGAGCATACCTTTTCTGCCCGTGTGCGGAAGGAAAGAAATCGTATATCTATATAGCCCTTGACCATAAGCCCCATGCAAAAAAGCATAAGCCTTTTTGATGGTTTAATGACGGCCATTGTGCTGGCGATAGCGATCGACCCACATGGCGGTGGCACCACACACGGCAACGGGCATGATGGCCAGATTGAGGATAGGGATCATGGTAAACAGGCTGACCAGCGCCCCAAATTGCATATTGGCGCTTTTATGGCGACGTAACGCATGGCGCATCTGTTGAAAACTCACTTTATGGTTATCAAACGGATAATCGCAATATTGGATTGAGAGCATCCAGGCGCTGAACAAAAACCATAAAACCGGGGCCACCGTTTGCCCGAAACCCGGAATAAAGTACAGCAGCAATAACCCAAGCGCGCGGGGCAAATAGTAGCCCAGCTTCTGCATTTCACGCTTCATGATGCGGGGAATGTCTTTGAACATGGCTACCCAGCCACTATCGGGCAAGGGTTTACCGGTCAGACGTCCTTCCAGTTGTTCTGCCAGCAGTCCGCAAAAGGGGGCCGCAATCAGGTTCGCGATGGTGGAAAAGAAGTAACTGAACACCAGCACAATCGAAATCACCGACAACGGCCAGAGCAGGTAACTCAACCATTGCAGCCAATCGGGGATGTGTGCCATTAGCTGGGGAATCCACTGGCCGAGGCGGTGGAAGAGCCAAATAAAGGCCCCCCCCAACAGCAGGATATTGACCAGCAGCGGGATGATAACATAGCGACGAATGCCGGGCAGACGCACCAGCTTCCATCCCTCGGCGAAGTAATGAATACCATTCAAAGATGAGACCGATTTCTCAACGGGCATAACAAGCCTTTCTCCAATGTGTACGGGCGCGAACATCATAACCTGGCTTTTTATCGGCAACAGGGTCGCTTTGCACGAAAAAACAGCAAAAAAGCGTGGGGGAGCTATCTTATTTGTCAGAAAATACTGCACAGACTTGCACTTGTGTAGCAGGGCAAATACAGTTAGGGGATAAAGTTTGCCGTGGTGGCAAGGTATTGGAACAACAGAGAATACAATGATGCAGGATTTGCGTCTGATATTAATCGTTGTTGGCGCGATCGCCATAATAGCGCTGCTACTTCACGGACTGTGGACCAGCCGTAAAGAGCGCTCCTCCGTGTTTCGCGATCGCCCGCACAAACGTCTGAAACAACGCGAAGAAGCGGATGATGATCTGCTGGGCGACGATGATGAAGGCGTCGGCGAAGTACGGGTTCGTCGCGATACGCATGATGAACCTGAGCTGGGCGGCTATTCAGAAAAGCCGGTCAGTGCGCCGCGTGCGCCTGAACCTGTTCGTCAGCCTGCACCGCGTCAGGAACCTTCAGTTGCACGCGATCCGCTGTTTGATGCGGAGCCGGAAGTGCGCCAGCAACCCGTACCGCCTGTTCCTCCAGTGGTAAAACCTGTTGTGCAACCGCAACCACAGCCGCAACTGATTCAGGCAGATCCGTTGCTGGATAACGACCCGCTGGTTAGCGCCGCACCGGTCGTGGCCCAACAGCCTGAGCCGGAAGAAGAGACGCCCGTTGCCCACGAAGAACAACCGCAGCCAGCCGCTGCGGGCAGCAAAAAAGAAGCCGTGCTGGTACTGCACGTTGCGGCTCATGCTGGCGGCGTGCTGAATGGTGAAGCGCTGTTGCAGGGGATTTTGCAGGCAGGCTTCCAGTTTGGCGAAATGAATATTTTCCATCGCCATCTGAGTCCGGCCGGCAGCGGTCCGGTGCTGTTCAGCCTGGCGAATATGGTAAAACCCGGTTCGTTCAATCCGGATGAAATGGGTGATTTCAGCACGCCAGGCGTATCCATCTTTATGATGGTGCCGTCGTACGGCGATGCGAACCAGAACTTTAAACTGATGCTGCAATCCGCACAGCGTATCGCTGATGATGTCGGCGGCGTCGTGTTGGATGATGAGCGTCGAATGATGACGCCACAAAAGCTGGAAACTTATAAAGCACGTATTCGCGAGGTTATCGGCTGATAACCCGTGCAAGTATTGAGTGTATACACATAACCCCCGCCCGTCGGGGGTTTTTTATCTTGCAGGGCTTAGTTATGAAAACACCATTTGAAAGACGAATTTATGATTTAAGGGTGTTGATTCAACATCATGACAAGCTTTATTACGTAGATGATGATCCGGTAATCCCGGATAGTGAATATGACAAGCTGAGAGAAGAACTTCGAGAGCTTGAAGAAGCTCATCCTGAATTTATTACTTCTGATTCGCCCACTCAACGTGTTGGTGGCTCGCCATTACCTTCGTTTGATCAAGTGCGTCATGAAGTCCCTATGTTGTCGCTGGATAACACCTTCGATGAAGCCGGTTTCCTCGCCTTTAACAAACGTGTTCAGGATCGTCTGAAAAGCAGTGATGACCTGACGTACTGCTGCGAACTCAAGCTGGATGGCCTAGCGGTGAGCCTGCTGTATGAAGATGGCCTGCTGGCGCGCGCTGCCACGCGCGGCGACGGCACCACCGGAGAAAATATCACCGCCAACGTACGCACCATTCACGCGATTCCGCTCCGCCTTCTCGGCGACAATATCCCGGCGCGCGTTGAAGTACGTGGCGAAGTGTTTATGACGGAAAGTGGCTTCGAAAAATTGAATGAAGAAGCGCGCCGTACCGGGGGGAAAGTTTTCGCCAACCCACGTAACGCCGCTGCGGGTTCGCTGCGTCAGCTCGATCCGCGCATCACCGCGAAGCGCCCACTCACGTTCTTCTGCTACGGCCTTGGCCTGCTGGAGGGCGGTGAGATGCCTGCCAGCCACCTCGGCCGTCTGCAACAATTTAAGGCCTGGGGTTTACCGGTCAGCAACCGTATCCGTCTGGCCAATAATGCCGATGAAGTGTTGGCGTTTTATCGCGAGGTTGAAGAGGCGCGCCCAACGCTGGGGTTCGATATCGATGGTGTGGTGATCAAGGTTGATTCGCTGGCATTACAGGAACAACTGGGCTTTGTCGCCCGCGCACCGCGTTGGGCTGTTGCGTTTAAATTCCCGGCGCAGGAGCAGATGACCGTGGTGCGTGACGTGGAGTTCCAGGTGGGCCGTACCGGTGCCATCACGCCAGTTGCCCGTCTGGAGCCGGTGCAGGTGGCCGGCGTAGTGGTCAGCAACGCCACGTTGCATAACGCCGATGAAATTGCCCGTCTGGGGCTGCGCATTGGTGACAAAGTCGTGATTCGTCGTGCCGGGGATGTGATCCCGCAGGTGGTGAATGTTGTGGAATCGGAACGCCCGGAAGACACGCGTGAGATTGTGTTCCCCAGCCACTGCCCGGTGTGCGGCTCTGATGTGGAGCGTGTGGAAGGCGAAGCGGTGACGCGTTGTACCGGTGGCCTGATTTGCGGTGCGCAACGTAAAGAGGCGCTCAAGCATTTTGTGTCGCGCCGCGCGCTGGATGTCGAGGGGATGGGTGACAAAATCATCGATCAACTGGTGGAAAAGGAGTACGTCAAAACGCCTGCCGACCTGTTTCGCCTGACCGCCGGTAAGCTCACCGGGCTGGACCGTATGGGGCCGAAATCGGCGCAGAATGTGGTCGATGCGCTGGAGAAAGCCAAACTCACCACGCTACCGCGTTTCCTCTATGCCCTTGGCATTCGTGAAGTCGGGGAGGCCACCGCGGCTAACCTTGCCAATCATTTTGGTGAGCTGGAAAAAGTGATGGATGCCGACCTCGATGCGCTGATAGCGGTGCAGGATGTCGGCAAAGTGGTTGCCAGCCATGTACGCAACTTTATGGATGAAGAGAGCAACCGTGAGGTGATTCGCGAACTGACCGTGGAAATGGGTGTGCACTGGCCGCAGGTTGAGGTGGTAAATGCAGCAGAGATCGATAGCCTGTTTGCCGGTAAAACCGTGGTATTAACCGGTTCGCTGTCGCAGATGAACCGTGATGATGCCAAAGCGCGTCTGACGGCCCTGGGTGCCAAAGTCAGTGGCAGCGTATCAAAGAAAACCGATTTGCTGATTGCCGGTGAAGCCGCCGGTTCCAAACTGGCGAAAGCACAGGAGCTGGGCATTGCGGTGATCGACGAAGCAGAGATGATTCGCCTGCTCGGAGCCTGATATGGAAAAGCAGCAGCTGATTGAGATTGCCAACACGCCAATGCCGTTTGGTAAATACAAAGGCAGGGTGTTGATTGATTTGCCGGAGGAGTATCTGCTGTGGTTTGCCCGCAGCGGTGAGTTTCCCGCCGGTAAACTGGGTGAGCTGATGCAGCTCACCCTGGCGATTAAGATTGAAGGGTTACAGGGTTTGGTGAAGCCGCTGAAACGTACATGATGTAACGCGACACGGTTTATCGCGCCGTTTTTTTACAACCCGCGCGATAAATCGCGCGGCTACGAATCAGGATTTCTGCACTTCAACCTGTTGCTGCTGCGCCAGCCGTTTCGCATTGCTGGTTTTATAACGTTGGGCAATGAAAGAACACACCATCAACTGCACCTGATGGAAGATCATCAGCGGCAGCACGATAATCCCCACGCTGCTGGCCGGGAACAGGATATTGGCCATCGGCACGCCGTTGGCCAGGCTCTTTTTCGAACCACAGAACAACACGGTAATTTCATCGGGACGCTTGAAGCCAAACAGGCGTGATGCGCCAAGGTTGATCAACAACACCACAGCCAGCAGCAGCAGGCTACCGGCCAGAATCCACAGCAGCGTATCCACGCCCACGCGGTGCCAGATGCCGTTGACTACCGCTTCACTAAAGGCGGAATAAACCACCAACAGAATGGAGGTCTGGTCGGTTTTACCAATCAGGCTGCGATGCTTCTCCACCCAGCCGCCAATCCAGCGACGTGAAATATGACCGAGCACAAAAGGCACCAGCAACTGCAACATGATTTTGCCAATCTGCTCCAGCCCGTTGCTCGGACCATCGCTGTGCACATTCATCACCAGATTCACCAGCAACGGCGAAACAAATACGCCGAGCAAGCTGGATGCTGAAGCGCTACATACCGCCGCCGCCACGTTGCCTCCGGCCATAGAGGTAAAGGCGATTGCCGACTGCACGGTTGCAGGCAGAATGCAAAGGTAAAGAAAACCGGTATAGATTTCAGCGCCTACATCAACCGGATGCCACCACACCAGCAGCAGGCCAAGGATCGGGAACAGCACGAAGGTGCTGCACATAATCCATAAATGCAGTCGCCAGTGGCTGCTACCGGCGATGATTTTTTCGCGTGACAGCTTGGCACCGTGCATAAAGAACAGCAGGGCGATGGCAGCGGTGGTTAGCCATTCAAAGAAGTCGACAAACCCGCCTTTGGCCGGTAAGAAGCTGGCCAGCAGCACGGTGATGATGAGTTTGACCATCATCGGGTCGAGGCGTAAAAATCCCATTGTTACAATCCGGTTAATTAAAATTTGATGTTGCTGATTGTGCGCCAATCGGGTTTAGAAATAAAATTGATTTATTGCATTAATCTATGAGTGATATCGATGAATTACACGCTGCGCCAGTTGCGCACTTTCGTCGCTGTGGCAAAACACGGCAGCTTCAGCCTGGCCGGGCAGGTCATTGGTCTGAGCCAGTCGGCGGTCAGCCACAGCATTAAAGAACTGGAAGCGGAAATGGGGGTGCGTTTGCTGGATCGCACCACGCGCGAGGTGCTGCTGACTGGGGCGGGACAGCAGCTGGCCACGCGCCTGGAGCATCTGCTGGAAGAACTTAACACCACGGTGCTGGATGTCCGTAGCTACGGTGAACAGCGTAGCGGTACGGTGCGGGTGGCGGCCAGCCAGACGCCTTCTGCGCATCTGATGCCGCAATGTCTTGCCAGCAGCCAACAACGCTATCCCGATATTCGTGTGATCTTGCATGACCGCGCGCAGCAGTGGGTACTGCAAAGCGTGCGTAACGCGGAGGTAGACTTCGGCATCATCATCGGGCCATTGCGTGATAGCGATTTTGACTACCAGACCATTATGGATGAACCCTTTTTATTGCTGTGTCGGGAAGATGATGTCCTGGCACAGGCGCTTCAGCCACAGTGGTCAATGCTGGATGGGCGTACTATGGTGCTTCAGGACTACGCTTCGGGTAGCCGTTTGCTCATTGACGCCGCGCTACACCAGCAGGGGATCTCGCTCAACGTGGTGCAGGAGATAGGGCATCCGGCAACGCTATATCCGATGGTTGAAGCAGGGATTGGCATCAGCATTCTTCCGGCGCTGGCGTTGCCCTTACCGTCCGGGCGCAAACTGACGGTGCGACGTCTTTACCCGGAAATAAACCGTAGCCTGATGCTGATTAAACGCCGAAACCGATCGTTGACGCCCGCAGCAGAGGCGATCTGGCAGGAAGTGCGTCAGCAGGCAGCGCTGCTGACGCAACAACGTTCTCTTAAACCGGCGTTTTAAACGTAAACGTTGATCTTATTGGTATCCGTCGGGCGGTTGATACCATCAGCTTTTGCCGTGGTGCTGGAGGTTTCCTGTTTTTGCTGCTGCTCCTGCTGTTGTTGCGCTTTTTCAGCCGCTTGCTGCTCGATTTGCGCAATCTGCGCTTCAATCATCTGAATCTGCGACTCCAGTAACTGCTCCTGTTCAGATTTTTGTTCATCTGTGAGGGTGTCATCACTGGACAGATCTTTGAGTTCTTTGGTCAGGCTCTGAATTTGTTTATTCAGGCTGGCGATTTGCGACGTGTTGCCGCTACTGCTGGCACTGGTGGTACTACTGGACACACTGGAAATGGTACTCATGGTTTTCTCCTTGCAATAGTTCACAGTCGTTATCGGCAAGGGGATAAAATCACATGAGGGTTCAAAGCGTTAAGGTTGTGAAAGGAATCTGTAAAACGCGCATAGCAAAAAGGCGCCTTTAGGGCGCCTTTCTACATAATGGTGGGTCGTGCAGGATTCGAACCTGCGACCAATTGATTAAAAGTCAACTGCTCTACCGACTGAGCTAACGACCCGAAGTGGTGGGTGATGACGGGCTCGAACCGCCGACCCCCTCCTTGTAAGGGAGATGCTCTACCAACTGAGCTAATCACCCACTTCGGTACTACTTAACAAGATTGTCATCAGACTAAGATATGGTGGGTGATGACGGGCTCGAACCGCCGACCCCCTCCTTGTAAGGGAGATGCTCTACCAACTGAGCTAATCACCCATATCTTATCTCTTGTTCACTGCGGGCCACCTTAAGAGTGGTGGGTGATGACGGGCTCGAACCGCCGACCCCCTCCTTGTAAGGGAGATGCTCTACCAACTGAGCTAATCACCCCCGCTGTGTGGAGTCGC
>NZ_ASZC01000009.1 GCF_000468095.1 Pantoea sp. AS-PWVM4 | reverse complement strand
AGCTACGGCACAAGATCGAGTCTTAAGCGGCGCGACAAGCTGCCTCCGTTTCGTGTAACGGGTAGCTAACCAGTTACAACTTCAAGATACAAGCGGCGCGATTTATCGCGCGGGTGTTTCCGGCATCGTGTTGGGTATTGCGCGATAAATCGCGCCGCTACGCATCGGCAACAAAAAAGCGGCCATCTGGCCGCTTTTTGCTGGATCAATTAACGCTGGTAAATGATTTCGACGCCCTCGTCGTCATCTTCATCCCAGTCGTCATCCCAGTCTTCGTCTTCTTCCACTTCCTGCGCGTTTTCCATCGCTTCACGGTGGTAATCATCCCACATGAAGGCAACTTTCTCCGGCTCTTTCGCTTCTTCTTCGACTTCTTTCGGGTTCGCGATGATGAAACTCATCACGTCCCAACACAGGTCGTTGACGCCATCACGGCTGGCAGCGGAAATCAGATAGTATTTATTTTCCCAGCCCAGCGCTTCTGCAATCGCTTTAGCACGGCTTTCCGCTTCTTCACGGCTCAGCAGGTCAGTTTTGTTGAACACCAGCCAGCGCGGCTTCTGATACAGTTTATCGCTGTACTTTTCCAGCTCGCCGAGGATGATGCGCGCGTTTTCTACCGGATCAGACTCGTCAATCGGCGCGATGTCGATCAGGTGCAACAATACGCGGCAGCGTTCAAGGTGTTTCAGGAAGCGAATACCCAGGCCCGCACCTTCCGCAGCACCTTCAATCAGGCCCGGAATGTCGGCGACCACAAAGCTTTTTTCGCTGTCCATACGCACCACGCCGAGGCTTGGCACCAGGGTGGTAAACGGATAATCAGCAACTTTTGGCTTCGCGGCAGAAACAGCACGAATAAAGGTCGATTTACCTGCATTCGGCAAACCAAGCATACCGACGTCAGCCAGCAGCATCAGCTCCAGTTGCAGGTCACGCTTTTCACCCGGCGTACCCATCGTTTTCTGGCGCGGAGTACGGTTCACAGAGGATTTAAAACGGGTATTGCCCAGACCATGCCAGCCGCCTTTGGCGACCATCAACTTCTGCTCGTGGCGGGTCATATCGCCCAGCGTTTCACCGGTGCCCTGGTCAATGACACGCGTCCCTACAGGGACTTTGACGATGATGTCTTTACCACGTTTGCCGGTACAGTCACGGCTCTGGCCATTCTGGCCACGCTCAGCACGGAAAGATTTTTCGAAACGATAATCGATCAGGGTATTCAGGTTTTCATCCGCCAGCAGGTAAACGTCGCCGCCATCGCCGCCGTCACCACCGTCCGGACCACCTTTCGGAATGTATTTTTCGCGGCGGAAGCTGACGCAACCATTACCGCCATCACCCGCGACCACCAGGATCGTCGCTTCATCAACAAACTTCATTTTCTTTCTCCGTCACACTAACGTTCTCAGCGGGTTCCCAACTGCGAACGGGTCCGCCAGGGTCTTCTGCGCTGACCGGCGGCGGATAATACAGGATGGGCAATGCCTTGTGTACATAAATTGTACAGCAATCTGCGTCAGGATGCAGGCTTACGCGCGCTCCGCAGCAGAATGTAAAAAGCCCCGCAAAGCTGCGGGGCCTTTCATTCGTTCGTTCAGACGTTAACCGTCTGCGTCACGACAACCTTACTCAGCAACGATGCTGATGTATTTACGGTTGTTCGGACCTTTAACTTCGAATTTAACTTTGCCGTCTGCGGTAGCAAACAGGGTGTGGTCACGACCACAACCTACGTTGTTACCAGCGTGGAATTTGGTACCACGCTGACGAACGATGATGCTACCTGCCAGAACAGATTCGCCACCGAAACGTTTAACACCCAGACGTTTTGCATTGGAGTCACGACCGTTACGAGTCGAGCCACCAGCCTTTTTATGTGCCATTTGTCAGATCTCCTCTTAGGCGCTGATGCCAGTGATTTTCACATCAGTGAACCACTGACGGTGGCCCTGCTGCTTACGGTAGTGCTTACGACGACGAAACTTAACGATTTTAATTTTCTCGCCACGACCATGAGCAACAACTTCTGCTTTGATCACGCCGCCTGAAACCAGTGGCGCGCCGATTTTCACGTCTTCGCCATTTGCAATCATCAGAACCTGGTCGAACTCGATGGTTTCACCGGTTGCGATGTCCAGCTTTTCCAGGCGAACGGTCTGACCTTCGCTTACTCGGTGTTGTTTACCACCACTTTGGAAAACCGCGTACATATAAAACTCCGCTTCTGCGCATGCCTTTTTGTTTATCAGGCGGCGCTATAAATATTCACAATAGGGCGCGAATTCTACGCAAATCTCCAGCAGAAGACAAGTGCACTTTGCACTCTCTTGCAGAAAAAAAGCGCAGGATGAATGCAAACGTTTATCGAGGCGATTTTTCAAGTACAATCAGTAACAGATTACCTGAACTCACGCTGGGTAAAAGCGCTTACCATGCCGAGAAACGAGTCATAGCTGAACAGACGAATGAACTTAGAACAGATTAATGAATTAACCGCGCAGGACATGGCGGCCGTCAACCAGACCATCCTCGACCAGCTGAATTCAGATGTCTCGCTGATTAACCAGTTGGGTTATTACATCATCAGCGGCGGCGGAAAACGTATTCGCCCGATGATTGCGGTGCTGTCAGCACGCGCACTGAATTACCAGGGTTCGCAACATATCACCAATGCGGCGCTGATCGAATTTATCCACACCGCCACGCTGCTGCATGACGATGTGGTGGATGAATCCGATATGCGTCGTGGCAAAGCGACGGCCAATGCCGCCTTTGGCAACGCTGCCAGCGTGCTGGTCGGTGATTTTATCTACACCCGTGCTTTCCAGATGATGACCAGCATGGGATCCCTGAAGATCCTTGCACTGATGTCTGAAGCGGTAAACGTGATCGCCGAGGGCGAAGTGTTACAGCTGATGAACGTCAACGATCCGGATATCACTGAAGAGAATTACATGCGGGTGATTTACAGCAAAACCGCCCGTCTGTTTGAAGCTGCTTCGCAAGCGTCCGCCATTCTCGCTGAAGCCACCCCGCCACAAGAAAAAGCGCTCCAGGATTATGGTCGCTATATTGGCACCGCTTTCCAGTTAATTGACGATTTACTGGACTACAGCGCCGACGGTGAGACGCTGGGCAAAAATACCGGTGATGACCTGAGTGAAGGGAAACCGACGCTGCCCTTGCTGCATGCCATGCACCACGGCACGCCTGAGCAGGCGCAGATGATTCGTCGCGCCATTGAAGAGGGTAATGGCCGCCATCTGCTGGAACCCGTTCTGGAAGCGATGCAACAATGCGGCTCGCTGGCGTGGACGCGCCAACGCGCGGAAGAAGAGGCTGATAAAGCGATCGCTGCGCTGAAAATCCTGCCGGAAACGCCGTGGCGTAGCGCACTTGAGGCCCTGGCCCATATGTCCGTCCAACGCGATTTTTAATCTCTATGGGGCCGTTTCTGGCCCCTTCTCGCTCTCACTTCTGCTCCATCCTTTTACATCGTTTGCAAAACTTTTGCGAAATATCACGCAGTTATTGATCATTACTTGAAACTTACTGGAAATTTCTGGAATCTTTTTGCTATAAATATCTGTAACTTTCCAGCTACCTTTGCGAAGGAAAGGCATATTCTCCCGTTGGATTAGATGGCAACATGGACAAGGAGTAGAAGTTTATGCGCATAAGGAGAAAAGACTGGCATTCGGCTGACATTATCGCCCGCCTGAGAAAAAAGGGGATGACAATGGCGGAATTGTCACGACAGTCAGGTCTGAGCTCATCAACGCTGGCCAATGCAATCGTTCGCCCCTGGCCGAAAGGTGAATGGTTGATTGCCGGAGCACTCAATATTCATCCCTCAGAGATCTGGCCGAGCCGGTATTATGATCCTAAGACACGTCGCTTACGCGATCGCAAAGTACGCCTGCCCGCTGAAAAAGATCCCGAATTGCCTGTAGATCCTGAAGCCTCTTGCCCGGATCTCTGACAAAAAAAAACCAGCCGCATCATGCGACTGGTTTCTTTATTTCAAGCCGATAAGATCGTTATTCGCCGCTGACGCGTTCGATATTCGCACCCATCGCTTTCAGCTTATCTTCGATATGCTCATAACCACGATCGATATGGTAAATGCGATCAACCAACGTGGTGCCTTCCGCAATGCAACCTGCCAATACCAGGCTGGCCGACGCACGTAAGTCAGTCGCCATCACCTGAGCACCAGAAAGAGTTTCAACGCCATGACAGATCGCCGTGTTGCTTTCGATTTCCGCGTGCGCACCCATGCGGATCAGCTCAGGGATGTGCATAAAGCGGTTTTCGAAGATCGTCTCGGTGATCACACCAGTACCTTCTGCCACCAGGTTAAGCAGCGTGAACTGCGCCTGCATGTCAGTCGGGAAGCCCGGATGCGGAGCAGTGCGTACATTGACCGCTTTCGGACGCTTACCATGCATATCAAGGCTGATCCAGTCTTCACCGGTTTCGATATCCGCACCGGCATCACGCAGTTTAGCCAGTACGGCATCCAGCGTATCAGGCTGGGTATTGTGGCACAGCACTTTGCCACGCGAGATAGCCGCCGCCACCAGGAAAGTACCGGTTTCGATACGGTCTGGCAGTACGCGATACACGCCGCCACCCAGGCGTTCTACGCCTTCGATGGTGATTTTATCAGTACCTGCGCCACTGATTTTCGCACCCAGGGTGTTGAGGAAGTTTGCCGTATCGACAATTTCCGGTTCACGCGCGGCGTTTTCAATGATAGTGGTACCGGTCGCCAGGGTCGCTGCGCTCATAATGGTCACGGTGGCACCCACGCTCACTTTGTCCATCACGATATGCGCGCCTTTCAGACGACCATCAACCGAGGCTTTGACATAGCCCTCTTCCAGTTTGATCTCCGCACCCAGCTGCTCAAGGCCGGTAATGTGCAGATCAACCGGACGTGCACCAATCGCGCAGCCGCCCGGCAGTGACACTTGTCCCTGACCAAAGCGCGCAACCAGCGGCCCCAGCGCCCAAATGGAGGCTCGCATGGTTTTAACCAGATCGTAAGGCGCACAGAAGACATTAACTTCGCGCGCATCAACGTGTACCGAACCATTGCGTTCAACTTTCGCACCCAGCTGACTCAGCAGCTTCATGGTGGTGTCGATGTCACGCAGTTTCGGCACATTCTGAATCTCTACTGGCTCTTCAGCCAACAGCGCTGCAAACAGAATAGGTAGCGCAGCGTTTTTCGCCCCGGAGATGGTGACTTCACCACTCAAACGGGTCGGGCCTTGCACACGAAATTTGTCCATTAACATGGTTCTCAATATCCATCCCAACAAGCCCGCCTGAGCAGGCTTGTGCGCTTAGAAACCGTTAAGTTTCCGATCGCGCGCCCACTCGGCAGGGGTATAAGTTTTAATAGAAACCGCATGAATGCGATTATCCGCAATATATTCCATCAGAGGCGCATAAACCGCCTGCTGCTTTTTAACCCGGCTCAGCTCGCCAAACATCTCACCGACGGCAATCACCTGAAAGTGGCTGCCATCGTTGCTGAGGACATGTACTTCGTCTAACGGCAGCGCCTGCATCAGCACAGCCTGAACTTCACTATTTTCCATCGCTCTTTGCTTCAAGTTAATAAGAATAAGCCAGACATCTTAGAGGAAAGTTCCTGACTCTTAAATACGCAAAAGCCCCTGAAAGCATCAGGGGCTTTATAGATGTGGATAATGATTAGGCGGTTTGTTCCGCAGAAACAATTATCTGCTGGAGGTTATAAAGCGTAATCAGTGACTGGAGTTTCTCAGTAATACCGCTAAAGCATGGCGTGCTGCCCTGCGCACGTACGATTTCACGTAAATGCACCAACAACGCCAGACCTGCCGAATCAACACGATCCAGCGCTGCCACATCAATGGTATCGATGCCTGCCATAGCCGTTTCACGCTGATGCCACAAGGCAAGAAGCGTATCACGGTCCAGTTTGCCGCTCAGGGCCAGTGTGCTGCCAGTGCGCTGCCAGCGTAATGGTTCGCTCATTATTGCTGCTTATCCAGAGAGATAGGCTGCGCTGCTGAGGCTTTCAACTGCGCGGTCAGACCATCAATACCTTTGGTGCGCAGCAGATCGCCCCACTCATTCTGTTTGGTGGTGATCATACTGATGCCTTCAGCCACCATGTCATAGGCTTGCCAGTCACCGGTGCGGGTGTTCTTACGCCACTGGAAATCAAGGCGAACCGGCGGGCGACCATTAGGATCAATAATCGTGACACGAATTGCCACGATATTGGCATCGCCAATCGGCTGTTCCGGTTGGATTTGGTAAGTCTGACCGTGATACAGGGCCAGAGCCTGACCGTAAGCCTGCGCCAGATAATCACCAAAAGCGGCAAAGTAAGCATCACGCTGCGCAGGGGTCGCATCACGATAGTAACGGCCCAGCACCAATGCACCGGCGTATTTGATCTGGACATACGGCAGCAATTCCTGGCGCACGATATCGCGCAGGTAGTTCGGGTCCTGCTTGATCTTCGGCTGTTCGTTTTTCAGGCGAGTAAAGGTTTTCGCCGCCGCTTCATCCATCAGTTTATAGGGATTGCTCTGGTCCGCGGCCGTAGCGGCCAGGGGAACGATGGCCAGCATGGCAATCATCAGTAAACGTTTTAACATCGTGTTGTACCTCTTGGGATTATTCCGTTACTGCGGGTGCGCTCTCAGCACCCTGTTGTTTATTATCGTTTTTATTGTCGCCGCTCTTATACAAGAACTGGCCAATTAAATCTTCCAGCACCAGCGCCGATTTGGTATCACGCAGCGTACCGCCATCTTTCAGCATCGCTGATCCGAGATCCGGGTCATCAAAGCCCAGATTCAACGCCAGGAACTGTTCACCCAGTAATCCCTGGGTGCGGATCGCCAGTGAACTGGTGTCCGGTATTTTGTCAGCGTATTGATCGCTGATCGCCATCGTCACGCGCGGCGATAGGGTTTTATCATCCAGAGAGATTTCGGTCACTCGACCAATCACCACGCCGCCAATCTTGACCGGCGAGCTGACTTTCAGGCCGCCGATATTATCGAACGTGGCATACAGCTTCCATGTAGGTTCAGTCCCCAGCGACTTCAGGTCAGCAACACGCAGGCTGAGAAACAGCATTGCCAGCAGAGCCAGCAGCATGAAGACGCCTACCCAAATTTCGTTTTTCTTGCTTTGCATTGCATCATTTCCCAAACATCAGTGCTGTCAGCACAAAATCCAATCCGAGTACCGCCAGTGAAGCGTGCACCACGGTACGCGTCGTCGCCCGACTGATCCCTTCCGAGGTCGGGATGGCATCATAGCCATTGAACAGCGCAATCCAGGTTACCGTAATGGCGAAGACTGCGCTTTTGATAATGCAGTTGATGACATCAGTACGGAAATCCACGGCATTTTGCATCGCGGACCAGAAGAACCCTGGATCGATCCCCTTCCAGCTGACGCCCACCAACGCGCCGCCCGCAATCCCCACAGCCGTAAAAATCAACGCCAGCAGCGGCATGCTGATAAAACCGGCCCAGAAACGCGGTGACACCACGCGGCGCAGCGGGTCGACTGCCATCATCTCCATGCTGGAGAGCTGCTCAGTCGCCTTCATCAGGCCAATTTCCGCCGTCAACGCCGATCCTGCACGCCCGGCAAACAACAAGGCGGTGACCACCGGGCCAAGTTCACGCAGCAGCGACAGCGCCACCAACATGCCAAGGCTGGTTTCCGCGCTGTAGGTGGTGAGAACCAGATAGCCCTGCAATCCCAGCACCATACCGATAAACAACCCGGAAACCATGATGATCAGCAGTGACATGACGCCCACGCTGTAGAGTTGCTTAATCAGCAATGGCGCGTGTTTGCGAAACGCCGGTTTACCCACCAGCGCATGAAACAACATCATTCCTGCGCGACCAAACGCCGCACAGGTGTTTATCCCCTGACGTCCAAGTGACGCCAGCGCCTGTAACAACATCAGTTTAGGTTCTCCCTGCTTGGGTCAAATCAGCCAGATAATCCCCGGCCGGAAAGCGGAACGGCACCGGGCCATCCGCATGCCCCTCAATAAACTGGCGCACGCGTGGATCTGCGTTTTGTCGCAATTCAGGCGCACTTCCCTGAGCAATAACTTTTTGCCCGGCAACAATATAGGCATGATCCGCAATGCTCAAGACCTCTGGCACATCGTGCGAAACCACAATGCAGGTTACGCCCAGCGAATGGTTTAACTCATCAATCAATTTTACCAGCACACCCATAGTGATCGGATCCTGACCAACAAAGGGTTCATCAAACATGATCAGATCCGGCTCCAGCGCAATCGCGCGCGCCAGCGCAGCACGCCGTGCCATACCGCCCGACAGTTCCGCCGGTTTGAGTTGTGCCGCGCCGCGCAGCCCCACCGCCTCCAGCTTCATCATCACCGTGCTGTGTAGCAGCTCCGGCGGTAATTGCGTATGCTCACGCAACGGCCAGGCGACATTGTCAAAGACGCTAAGATCGGTAAAAAGTGCCCCCGACTGGAACAACATGCTCATTTTTTTACGCACTTCATACAATCTGCTGCGCGACAATGAGGGAATGTTCTCATCGTGAAACCAGATTTCACCTTTATCCGGTTGCAGCTGACCACCAATCAGACGAAGTAATGTGGTTTTACCAATACCTGACGGCCCCATGATGGCGGTGACTTTGCCCGCCGGTACCGTTAAGGATATGTCGTCGAAGATGGTGCGATCTCCGCGCGAAAAGCTCACGCCACGAACCTCAACCAGATTCGCTTGTTGCTGGATCATCTTTACCTCTTAATGGGGATCGGGCGTTATCGTGTCCGGGGATGGTAGCCTGTAAGGCCGCAATGCACGAGAGTTTTACAGAAACTTACCCACCCGGTGTGGCGAAAACCGCCTTAAAATTTACTTTTGCCTCTCAGACAGTCAAAATCAGCGCCTGTTTCAATGCGCTAATGTTTTTACCCGTCGGTCAAGGTGTGCCGACACCCCCGGCCATCAAGGATTTTTCATGTTCGTAGCCACTGCCCTGCTGTTCATTGGATTGATTTTACTGGCTTACGGTGCTGACCGATTAGTTTTCAGTGCCGCGATCCTCAGTCGATCCTTTGGCATCCCGCCATTAATCATCGGTATGACGGTGGTCAGCATCGGCACTTCGCTTCCAGAATTGATCGTCTCTTTCTCCGCCGCGCAACATGGGCAGATGGATTTAGCAGTAGGCACAGCTCTGGGTTCGAACATCACCAATATTTTGCTAATCCTGGGCGGCGCTGCGCTGCTGCACCCCTTAACCGTCCACTCCAATCTGATTCGTCGCGAACTCCCGTTAATGCTGCTGGTCTCACTGCTGAGCGGCATCATGTTGTTTGATAATCATCTTAGCCGCCTCGATGGTGTGGCTTTGTTGCTGATTGCGCTGGTTTATCTGTTGGTGGTGATCCGCATCGCGCGCCGTGCCGAACGCGAGAACAATGACACCCTGACGCGCGAACAATTAGCCGAGCTACCACGCGATGAAACCGGTAATACCGTGGCCTTCCTGTGGCTTGCTGTGGCGTTGCTGATCCTGCCTATGTCGACCCGGATGGTGATCGATAACGCGACGGTCTTTGCCGACTATTTCGGGGTGAGTGAACTGGTGATGGGCCTGACGCTGATCTCGGTAGGTACCAGCCTGCCAGAGCTGGCGACTGTGATTGCCGGGGCCATGAAAGGCGAGGACGATATCGCCATCGGCAACCTGATCGGTGCCAACATTTATAATCTGGCTATCGTACTGGGCCTGCCTGCGCTGATTCATCCGGGCAGTATTGATCCCCACGCGTTTGCCCGGGATTACTGGGTCATGTTGGGGGTTAGCGTGTTGTTCGCCCTGCTGTGCCTGCAACCGCGACGCCGAATTGGCCGGGCAGCAGGCACCTTGTTGTTAGCTGGATTTATCGTGTGGGTGTGCTGGCTGTGGCTTAGCCCCATGTTTACCCCAAGTTAATAAGGACAGACTGAGCATGTCACATCAGCGACTGGATTTTGACTTTCAACAGGCGGGCAAAGCGGTGCTGCGCATTGAGCGCGAAGGACTTGAGCAACTCGATCAATATATCAATGACGATTTCTCCCGCGCCTGCGAAATGATCTTTGCCTGTCGGGGCAAAGTGGTGGTGATGGGTATGGGCAAGTCCGGACATATCGGCAAAAAAATCGCCGCCACGTTCGCCAGCACCGGAACGCCAGCGTTCTTTGTTCATCCGGCGGAAGCCAGCCACGGCGACCTTGGCATGGTCAGCACCGATGATGTGGTGGTGGCCATTTCTAATAGCGGCGAATCCAACGAAATCCTCGCGCTAATCCCGGTTCTTAAGCGACAGAAAGTCCAGCTGATTTGTATCACCAGCCGTGCCGACAGCGCGATGGGACGTGCCGCCGATGTGCATCTGTGCGTCAAAGTGCCACAGGAAGCCTGTCCTCTTGGGCTGGCCCCAACCACCAGCACCACCGCAACGCTGGTGATGGGCGATGCGCTGGCCGTCGCGCTGCTGGAAGCGCGTGGCTTTACCCAGGAAGATTTTGCACTGTCCCATCCCGGTGGAGCTCTCGGACGTAAACTGCTGCTACATGTCAGCGACATCATGCACAGCGGCGACGAGATCCCGCATGTCTCTCGGGATGCCTCACTGCGTGATGCGTTGCTGGAGATCACGCGTAAAAATCTCGGCCTGACGGTGATCGTTGATGACCTGATGAAAATCGAAGGCATCTTTACCGACGGTGACTTGCGTCGGGTGTTTGATATGGGTATCGATTTCCAGTCAGCCAGCATCAAAGATGTGATGACACGCGGCGGTATTCGCGTACGTCCCAACCTGCTGGCCGTTGACGCCCTTAATCTGATGCAAAACAAAAACATCACTGCGCTGCTGGTGGCCGATGACGATCGCCTGCTCGGTGTGGTACATATGCATGACATGCTGCGCGCTGGCGTTGTCTGAACAGGAAAAGAACATGAGTGTTGAAACAGCTGCAATCGAGACCTGCTATGGTCCGGTGAGCGCAGAAGTGATGGCGCGCGCAGCGCAGATCCGCCTGCTGATTTGTGATGTGGACGGCGTAATGTCAGACGGCCTGATTTATATGGGCAACAGCGGCGAAGAACTGAAAGCTTTCAACGTGCGCGATGGCTATGGCATTCGTTGCCTGCTGACCTCCGGCATTGAAGTGGCTATCATTACCGGCCGCAATGCCAAACTGATGGAAGATCGCTGCAAAACCCTCGGCATTACGCATCTTTACCAGGGACAATCGGATAAGCTTTTGGCCTGGCGCGAACTCCTGGATAAACTGTCATTATCTGCGGAACAGGTGGCGTATATCGGTGATGACCTGATCGACTGGCCGGTAATGGCCCGCGTGGGTCTGAGCGTAGCGGTCGCCGATGCGCACCCGATTCTGTTGCCGCGCGCGCATTACGTCACCCGCATTGCCGGTGGCCGCGGTGCGGTACGTGAACTTTGCGATCTGATCTTAATGGCGCAGAACAAATTTGAGGATGCCAAAGGGCAATCAGTATGAGTAAAAGCAGGCGTTGGATAACGCTGATTCTGGCCCTAATCGCTCTGGTGCTGATTGGCTGGAATCTTACCAACCAGGATGAGAGCAAAGCGCCGGTTACCACCAACGACCAGGAGCCGACTTACACCAGTTCGACTTCTCACACCGTGGTGTACAATCCAGACGGTGCGCTGGCCTACAAACTGATTTCGGATAAAGTGACCTACTTTGCTGCCGATGAACTGAGCTGGTTCGATAATCCGGTGATGACCACTTACGACGTGAATAAAATTCCGACCTGGTCTGTGCGCGCCGATAAGGCAAAGCTCACCAAAGATCGTATGCTTTATCTTTACGGCCACGTTGAAGTGAACACCCTGACGCAGGATTCGGAGCTGGAACGCATTAAAACCGATAATGCGGTGGTCAATCTCGTCACCCAGGATGTTACCTCAGACGATCAGGTCACCCTTTATGGCCGCAGTTTTAACTCTACTGGCATGAAGATGCGCGGCAACTTACGGACGAAAAATGCCCAGTTGATTGAAAAGGTCAAATCCTCCTATGAAATCCAAAATGAAAAACAACAGCCTTAAATTACTGCTGGTCAGCGCCCTGTTAGCCACCAGCTTGCCCGCTCTGGCATTAACCGGGGATTCTGACAAACCCGTGAATATCGATTCAGAGAATCAGTCGCTGGATCTGCAAGGCAATGTCGCTACCTTTACCGGCAACGTCATCGTGACTCAGGGATCAATCAAGATCACCGCCGACAAAGTCGTCGTCACTCGCCCGGGTGGTGACAGCAAAAAAACCATCGTTGATGCCTGGGGCAACCCGGCAACCTTTTATCAGATGCAGGACAACGGTAAGCCGGTACAGGGTCATGCGGCCAAATTGCACTATGAACTGGCGAATGACTTTGTTGAGCTGACGGGTAACGCCTACATTGAACAGTTGGATAGCAATATCAAAGGCGATCGCATCACCTATCTGGTGAAAGAACAGAAAATGCAGGCCTACAGTCAGGGCCAGAGCAAACGCGTGACCACCGTGCTGGTGCCGTCGCAGTTGCAGGACAAAAACGGTTCATCCCAGAGCCAAAAGAAGAGTAACTAATTTCTATGGCCACACTGATCGCTGAAAACCTGGCGAAAGCCTACAAAGGCCGCCGCGTGGTAGAAGACGTTAGCCTGCAAGTTAAATCCGGTGAAATTGTCGGATTGCTTGGCCCCAACGGGGCCGGTAAAACCACCACCTTCTACATGGTGGTCGGAATTGTGCCGCGCGATGCCGGTCGTATTGTGATTGATGATGAAGACATCAGCATTCTGCCGCTGCATGCGCGTGCGCGTCGCGGCATTGGTTATCTGCCGCAGGAAGCCTCGATTTTCCGTCGCCTCAGCGTTTACGACAACCTGATGGCCGTATTACAGATCCGTGACGATCTCAGCGAAGAGCAGCGTCAGGATCGAGCCAACGAACTGATGGAAGAGTTCCACATCGAACACCTGCGTGACAGCATGGGCCAGGCACTCTCCGGCGGTGAACGCCGTCGTGTCGAGATTGCCCGCGCGCTGGCTGCCAATCCTAAGTTTATCCTGCTGGATGAGCCTTTTGCCGGTGTTGACCCGATTTCCGTCATTGATATCAAGAAGATCATTGAACATCTGCGCGACAGTGGGTTGGGTGTGCTGATTACCGACCACAACGTACGCGAAACCCTTGCCGTTTGTGAACGCGCTTACATCGTCAGCCAGGGGCATCTGATTGCTCACGGCACACCCGATGAAATACTTGCAGATGAGCAGGTTAAGCGTGTTTATTTGGGCGAAGAGTTCAGACTCTGATAAGGTGTCGGAACCTCCGACGTTTGCTTAGGAAATTCAATCCGGATTATGAAGCAAGGTTTGCAACTCAGGCTCAGCCAACAGCTGGCGATGACACCCCAGTTGCAGCAGGCAATTCGCTTGCTGCAACTCTCTACGCTTGAACTCCAGCAGGAATTACAACTGGCGCTGGAAAGCAACCCATTGCTCGAACAATCAGAACTCCATGAAGAAGTAGACGCACGCGAATATCAGGAAAGCGAAGCCCTCGACACCCGCGAGGCGCTGGAACAGAAGGACATGCCGGAAGAGCTGCCGCTCGATGCAACCTGGGATGAAATCTACACCGCCGGAACGCCTTCCGGTACGGGTACCGATTACCAGGATGATGAGCTGCCGGTCTATCAGGGCGAAACCACGCAGTCGTTGCAGGATTATCTGATGTGGCAGGTTGAGCTGACACCGTTCACCGATACCGACCGCGCCATTGCGACTTCGATTGTCGATGCCATTGACGACACCGGTTATCTCACCGTGACGCTCCAGGATATTTGCGACAGCATCGGTGATGAAGAACTGACGCTGGAAGAAGTGGAAGCGGTATTGAAACGCGTACAGCGTTTTGATCCGGTCGGCGTTGGCGCACGCGATTTGCGTGATTGTCTGCTGGTGCAGCTGTCCCAATATGCCGCCGATACGCCGATGCTGGCGGAAGCACGGTTGATTGTGAGCGATCATCTTGATCTGCTGGCCAATCACGATTTCCGTAGCCTGATGCGCATGACGCGTCTGAAAGAAGATGTGCTGAAAGAGGCAATGTTGCTGATTCAGTCGCTTGATCCGCGTCCAGGTCAGTCGGTCAACACCAGCGAACCTGAGTATGTCATCCCGGATGTACTGGTACGTAAGGTCGGCACCCGCTGGACAGTTGAGCTAAATGCCGACAGCGTACCGCGTCTCAAAATTAATCAGCACTACGCTGCGATGGGCGGTGCGGCGCGTAATGACAGCGACAGCCAGTTTATCCGCAGCAATTTACAGGAAGCCAAATGGCTGATTAAGAGCCTGGAGAGCCGTAACGACACGCTGCTGAAAGTGACTCGTTGTATTGTCGAGCAGCAGCAGGCGTTTTTTGAACAGGGCGAGGAGTACATGCGTCCGATGGTGCTGGCGGATATCGCCCAGGCCGTGGATATGCATGAATCCACCATTTCCCGTGTTACCACGCAGAAGTACTTGCATAGCCCGCGTGGCATCTTTGAACTGAAATATTTTTTCTCCAGTCATGTGAATACCGAAGGTGGCGGCGAAGCCTCCTCGACGGCAATTCGTGCGTTGGTGAAAAAATTGATCTCTGCGGAAAATCCCGCAAAACCCTTGAGCGACAGCAAACTGACCTCCATGTTATCTGAACAGGGCATCATGGTGGCCCGCCGTACGGTTGCTAAGTATCGCGAGTCTTTGTCCATCCCGCCCTCGAATCAGCGCAAGCAGCTGGTTTGAATGTATTGAGAAGGAAGACCTATGCAAATAAACCTTACCGGACTGAATGTAGAGATTACCGAGCCGCTGCGCGAATTTGTAAATAGCAAATTTGCCAAACTGGAACACTATTTTGATCGGATTAATCAGGTCTATATTGTTCTGAAAGTGGAAAAGGTAACGCAGATTGCTGATGCAACACTGCATGTGAACGGCGGTGAATTGCACGCGACATCGGAAGCGGAAGACATGTACGCGGCGATTGACGGATTGATCGACAAGCTTTCCCGTCAGTTGACCAAACATAAAGATAAACTGAAAAAACACTAACCTTCACGCTTGCAGAGTACTGATAGGTTCGGTACTCAGAGCACAGAATGGGGCGGGCTGACCGCCCCGTTTTGTCATCTGCGCAAGCGCCAACAGGAGACACTGCATTTTTCCCGTGATAAGGGGTAAAGTGGGTGATCCTCGCGGCTATGTGAACTCGCAAGTGAAACGATGATGAACAACGATCTGACACTGGAATTGAGCTCGGTCCTTACGCTGGACTGCACCCGCAGCGGCGTACACTGCCAGAGTAAAAAACGTGCGCTGGAAATAATCAGCGAACTGGCAGCCAAACAGCTCAATCTGCCTCACCAGACGCTTTTCGAAGCGATCCTCACCCGTGAACGCATGGGCAGTACCGGTATTGGCAATGGTATTGCCATTCCACATGGCAAACTGGAGGAGGACACGCTGCGCGCCGTAGGCGTGTTCATTAGCCTCGATCAACCTATCGCTTTTGACGCGGTGGATAACCAGCCTGTGGACCTGCTGTTTGCGCTACTGGTGCCCGCAGACCAGTGTAAAACCCATCTGCATACATTATCGCTGGTGGCAAAACGTCTGGCAGATAAAACCGTCTGTCGCCGTCTGCGCGCTGCGCAGAGCGATGAAGAACTCTATGCCATTATCACAGAAGCGCAGGAAGACCACCCTTAAGCGACAGATACTTTTACCGGCCAATGCGCCGGTTTAAAACGGGAGAAATGTGATGGTGCTGATGATCGTTAGCGGTCGGTCAGGCTCAGGAAAATCAGTCGCGTTGCGTGCGCTTGAGGACATGGGGTTTTACTGTGTCGATAACCTGCCAGTGGTATTGCTGCCAGAACTGGCCAATACCTTAAGCGAACGCAACATCTCTGCTGCCGTCAGTATCGACGTGCGCAATATGCCGGAATCACCAGAGATTTTCGAAACCGCGCTTAACAACCTGCCGGACTCGTTTTCGCCACAGTTGCTGTTCCTCGACGCCGATCGCAACACGCTGATCCGTCGCTACAGCGACACACGTCGCCTGCATCCACTCTCCAGTAAGAATTTGTCACTGGAAAGCGCGATTGATGAGGAGAGCGACCTGCTTGAACCACTGCGTTCACGGGCTGACCTGATCATTGATACCTCCGAGATGTCGGTGCATGAGTTGGCTGAAATGCTTCGCACCCGTCTGCTGGGTAAACGCGAACGCGAGCTGACGATGGTGTTTGAATCCTTTGGCTTCAAGCATGGCATTCCGATTGATGCCGATTATGTGTTTGATGTGCGTTTTCTGCCTAACCCACACTGGGACCCAAAACTGCGTCCGATGACCGGCCTTGATCGCCCGGTGGCCGCGTTCCTTGACCGGCATACTGAAGTGCACAACTTTATCTATCAGACACGCAGCTACCTTGAATTGTGGCTCCCCATGCTGGAAACCAATAATCGTAGCTATCTCACTGTCGCAATCGGTTGTACCGGTGGTAAGCATCGTTCGGTCTATATCGCTGAACAACTGGCCGACTATTTCCGTTCGCGCGGTAAAAATGTGCAATCCCGTCATCGCACCCTGGAAAAACGCAAATCATGACCGTGAAGCAAACCGTTGAGATTCGTAATAAATTGGGCATGCATGCGCGCCCGGCGATGAAGTTGTTTGAACTGGTGCAAAGTTTCGACGCAGAAGTGCTGCTGCGTAATGAAGCAGGAACGGAAGCGGAAGCCAGCAGCGTAATTGCGCTGCTGATGCTGGATTCCGCCAAAGGCGGCCATATTGAGATTGAAGCCAGCGGCCCGGAAGAAACCCAGGCGCTGGCAGCGGTAATTGAATTGTTTGAAGCCGGTTTTGATGAGGATTAACCGCTTCAGTGCAATTTGTAGCGGTTAAGGAAACCTTCCCCACCCAGTTGCCGCATCTGGCGCATAATCCATTGCTGTCTCTGACGGATGTAACCTGAAGGGGCGTCGGCGCGAAAACGGATCGGATTAGGCAATACCGCCGCCAGCAGCGCCGCTTCTGCCATAGTCAGGCGACTGGCGGGTTTGTGAAAATAGCGCTGGGATGCCTCTTCTACCCCAAACACACCGTTGCCAAATTCGGCGATATTCAGATAGACCGTAAGAATGCGTCGCTTGGTCCAGACCGTTTCGATTCCTACCGTCAATCCCGCTTCCAGCCCTTTACGAACCCAACTGCGTCCATCCCACAAAAACAGGTTTTTCGCGGTTTGTTGCGATAGCGTCGAAGCACCACGCATCCGTTCATCACCCTCGTTATCCAGCACCGACTGAATCGCGGCAACGTCAAATCCCCAGTGTTCTGGAAATTTTTGATCTTCAGAGGCAATGACCGCCAGCGCCATCCACGGTGAGATCTCATCCATGCTGACCCAATCCGAATGCGCCACATAGTCAAAATTGCCGTGCAGCCAGGCACCCAGCTGTCGTTCAACCATCACTGCGGAAAAAGGCACCGGCAAGAAGGAAAATAGCAAAATCCCTGCCAGCCAAATACCCAGCCAGGCGAGAAGAAATTTTGCGATCCACACTTTTACACGTTGCCAAAGTTTCCCTTTATTCTTAGCCATCAAATTATCTCTTACCTGTTCCCTGTATTAATCAATCACCAAGGTCACCATAGCATTCGATGATAGTCGAATACGAAGAATCGCTGCCTGACCAGTTGATTTATCAAACAAATTCATTGCCTGCGCAACCATCGTTCCTTTAATAGAGCCAAATACATCAAGCACTTCCGCTATGAAGGAATCGGTTCCATGCTTAAATACTCATCGAAAAAGTTGCTGACAGACACTTCATTGAATGTGATCCAGATCACGCAAATTGGTTCACGATACTTAACATTGAAATTTCACAGTGGTTGATCCCTCTCATTGATTATTGAGAGCATTCCGAAAAAAATGTGTAAATTATCCGCAAGGGCTTTGCGCTATCTTCGAATTCTGGTTAAGCAATTTGTCTACTTTTTGGTTTACATCCATCGTTAAAACCTGAATCTGGAACTTTCTATCGATGGTTTCCAAAACGTTTTGGATAACCCGCGCTACCAACCGTGTTTCATGCCATATTTCATGCATTTACTACGAAAAAAAGCGAATTTTTCCTGACCAGGCGACTTTCGTCGCACTTGCCGGGTTTTTACGTCACTTCAGCGAGTTAAAACCCGACCAAAAACAGAACGACTGGTCAAAATTAATGCAATGAGTCAAAGAAATTGATTCCTTGCTTGACTGTGTCAGCAAATTAATGTTTTCTGTATTTAAACGCTGCTCAACATCACACAATTTAATGAATCTTGTCACAAGTGGTGACGAATTTGCTAAGGTGGTTTTGAAGCGTTAACCAATACCACGCTGTTGCTCAGGATAGACCTCAAATAATAGCAGCAGCGCCATTTTCCCTGGTGTTGGCGCAGTATTCGCGCACCCCGGTTTCGACTGGGGTCATTTTTTTCTGGTCCTTGTTACTTTTCCCGCGCTGCAACCCATTCACGTAAGACATTCACGTCATGCTGCCATTCTTGTTTTAATTCGTCGATCCACTCCTGAACGTTGTCCCACCACGCAGGCAATTCGGGTGACTGGATCTGTTTAGCCAGCTTTTGCAGATGCAGCAAACCGACCGAACCCGCTGCACCTTTGATTTTGTGACCCTCTTCGGCAATGCCTTTCTGGTCGCGCGCCATCATGTTCGAGTCAAGCACGTCGAGGTAGCCTGGCATCATCTTTTCAAACATCGTCAGACTTTGCGTAATCAACCCAGGCCCCACCAGCTCGATATACTGTTCCAGCATGGGCACATCCAGCAGCGTCCGGTTTTTCTCCTCTGACGGTTCAGCCATCGGGGCGTCGGTTTCCGCCTGATAATCCCAGAACTTTTTGATCATCGCGGTCAGTGCAGGGACGGCCAGTGGTTTGCTCAGCACATCATCCATCCCGGCATCCAGATACTCTTTTTTATCTTTCAGCACGTTGGCGGTCAGAGCCACTAACGGTGGCAGCATCTCTCCGGCATGTCGCTGATGAATGGCACGCGACACATCAAGGCCGGTCATATCCGGTAACTGGATATCCAGCAGCACCAAATCAAACTCCTGCGGGTCGAACATCTCCAGCGCGGCGGTGCCGGTCATCGCCACCTCCACGCTACAACCGAGCTTCTCCAGCACCGAACGCGCCACAATCACGTTCAGTTCAATATCCTCAACCAACAGGACATGCAACGCCGGCAGTGGCATCGCATCGTCCAGATTGTCGTCCTCAACCTCTTCCGCGACCCGTGGTGCCTTGATCTCGACGGTGAAGCAGGAACCCTGCCCCTGAACACTACGTACCGTGATATCGCCGCCCATCGCCTGTGCCAGACGACGTGATACTGCCAGTCCAATCCCCGTGCCCGTGGCGGGTTTACCACCATGCTGATCTTTCACCTGATAATACATGGCGAAGATTTTGTCCTGTTCCTCTTGTGGGATCCCCATGCCGGAGTCTTCCACCTCAAAATGCAGCGTCTCATCCTGGTGATAGGCAACGCGTACCACGATCTCGCCCTGCTGGGTAAATTTCACCGCGTTACCAATCAGATTCCACAGGATCTGCCGCAGTCGGGTGCCATCCGCCGAAATTTTATGGGGCAACGGCAGTTCAGGCGACATGACAAACTTTAGCCCTTTCGGCTGTGCCAGCAGACCAGAGAGGTTTTCCAGGTCCGCCAGGAAGCCGGTAAAGTCGAGCGGTTGGTTATCGAGTTGCACTTTACGTCGCTCGATTTTGTCCACCTCAATCACATCATTAAAGATGTTGCCCAGGGTGATGGCGGAGACGTGAATGGTTTTCAGGTACTTCAACTGCTCCTGATTGAGGTCGGTATCCAACAGAATGCGGCTCAGGCCAACAATGCCGTTAAGCGGCGTACGCAGCTCGTGGCTGATAGTTGAGATAAAGGTGGTTTTCTCACGGCTGGCGTTCTCCAGCGCGTCCTGATAGCGCTTACGCTCGGTAATATCACGTCCAAAGCCCATCAGGCCACTGCGTTTCCCAACGCGGTCGTAATAAGGCACTTTACGGATTTCGAAACAGGCTTTACGCCCATCGGGATATTGCAGCCACTGTTCGTAAGTCAGGGAGACATTGTGCCGGAATACTTTTTCATCCGTTTCCAGCACCTTGGTTGCGGCATCTTCGTCGTAAATATCGCGCGGCGTCAGGCCAATCAGCTGTTTCTCACTCAATCCGGTCAGCAGCTCCATCGCCCGGTTACACCCGGAGAATTGCTTGTCGATATTGCGGTAGAACACCAGATCCGGTGACGCATCAAGGAATGATCGCAGGAAGGAGGATTGCTGCTCCAGTTCAATCTGCGCCTGCTCACGCCGGGCCATCTCTTCGCGCAGTTTATCCATCACCTGCTCACGCGCCTGTTCGGCTTTAATACGGTCGGCAATCTCCTGGTTGAGCTGGGTAATGGTTTCTTTCATCTGCTGATTCAGCTCAAGATCGCGCGTGCGCATCTCCTCCAGCTTATCCACCAGGCGGGAGAGACGCTGACGCGACTCTTCCAGTTGATCAACCACGACCGAGAGGAAATAGACCGCCCAGGGGGTAATCAGCAGACCAAAGAACACCGAACGCACCACATCAATGCTCTCAACATGACCGCGCAGGACCATAGTGACGGCCATCTGGACCACCATCGCCAGCACCACCAGTGCCGAAGCCAACAGTAGCGAAAAGCGTACCAGTCCCAGTTTGACCATTAAATCAACGTAGTACTGCGCTAAAAGACGAATCTGTTTCATTACCCGCTCCCTGAACGAAATCTGGCTCATGATAGCGCAATTATCCGCGCTCCGCGCTGGTTGCCCATACCCAATCGCTGAGGTTATGCCCCGTTATGGTGCATTGCCGGACTATTTCGCCGACGTTCCCGCCATTATGCTGAAAGCGCTTGACTAATTCCGCCAACTGAATAATCTGGAGGGCCGCGCTTTTGCGGCCCATTTCTCAGCACCTCGTGCGAATCAATACCCTGGCAGCCATATCGTCCGATGGTTGCTGTTCCTTTTTGCATATCCATTCAACTTAAGCGCTGTTTTAAGCACGCCTCTGATGATTAATTTTACTAATGACGACCCCTGGTCTGATTCAAATATGACGCCATAAGAAAAACAGATACATCCTGTGCACGAAGTGGTCCAAACAGCATTTTATGCTGAAAACATTTCCTTCCCCAGCATGGTGCAGAGATTTGATGGCTGCACCACAGTGAGACGGCTCACACTTCCTGCGGGATTACGCGGGGGTACACTGTCAACTTTTTCACCAAATTAATAATAAAAATCATAAACTTAAGCGACAAAAAAGCATATTACCCTCAATAAAGCTGGCTATTTGACCTGAGTACGCTTTCCCGATAAGTTGGAATTCCGCTGGATGCTTTCCTGTCGGGCCAGTGTCTCGGCATATCTATGCAGCAAGAAGACTCCCTCTAGATGCAAGTTATCTCCAGTTAAGAGACCCGGATTAAAGAGCAGCTCATCAAGGACGTCCATACTATGTCTTGAGAGGAATTGCTCGGTGTTGCGACGCCCGCTCATTGCCGAGCGGAGCAGAAATTGATACAGCGCCTGTGAGCTGACTCAGCAGTGCTCTGTACTTGAAATAATGCAGGTAATGTCAAAAGCAGTTTAAGGAGACCTCAATGTCCACTCAAAAACCTAATCCCTATGGCTTGTATGATCCAACAGCGGGCAGTGATAGCTGTGGTGTAGGTTTCATTACCCGTAAGGACGGCGAGCAGACTCATGAGATCCTGCAAATGGCACACAGTGCGCTGTGCACCGTGCCGCACCGTGGCGGGATGTCAGCTGAAGGCGTGGGCGATGGCGCAGGCGTCAACGTCGACCTTTCTCTGCACTTCTTCCGGAAAATCACCGGTCAGCCGCTGGAAGCGGGCCGTTTTGGCGTGGGTAACTTCTTCGTTCCGAAAGATGCCGAACTGCGTGCCAACGCCGAGCGTCTGGTGGAAGAAACGCTGGCCGCCTATAACTTCCCGGTGCTGGTAAAACGCGACATGCCACTGGACGGTAGCGTAACGCGCCCGGCCGCCCTGCAATTCCAGCTGCCGATTGTGCAGTGGGTGTTTGCTGCGCCACAGGACATCACCAGCCAGAACGAATTTGAGCAACGCATCTATCGTGCGCTGCTGGACATTGAAGCGCAGGCCTTTACTGAAAGCGAATTTGGCGGTCTGTATCCGCTGTCGCTCTCCTCGCGCACTCAGGTATTTAAAGCACGCCTGAATTCCAACGAAGTGATCCCATACTTCAAAGATTTGACCGACCCGGACCATCAGGTGCGTGGGTTGTTCTTCCATACCCGTTTCTCCACCAACACCGACCCGCACACCACGATGGCGCAACCGTTCCGTCTGATGGCGCATAACGGTGAATTGAACACAGACCGTAAAAACCGCATTGCCGAATCAGCGCTGGCGCTGGCACGCGGCAAAAAAATTGTGCGTCCGAAAGGCCAGTCAGACAGCTCACGTCTCGACCAGAGCATCCACAGCCGCCTGATGGAAGATAATCTCGACCTGATCAATGCCGTCGTCTCCATGATGCCGCCAGCATGGGAGAACGACACCTCGCTCTCCACTGAAGTGCGCGCCATGCTGGAATACTTCTCATTGTATGAAGAGAAGAACGATGGCCCGGCAGCACTGATCTTCGGTAACGGCGAAGTGATCGGCGCACGTCTGGACCGCCTCGGCCTGCGTCCTCTGCGTTCTGTGGAAACGGCTGAATATATCGGTGCCATGTCGGAAGCGGGCCAGATTGCCTTCCCGCCAGAAAGCGTACTGCGTCGTGGCCGTATCGAAGCGGGCGGCATGCTGTATTACGATCACCGTGAAAAACGCTCCTACACCACCGTAGAAGCACTGGAAAAACTGGCGACTGAGAAAGATTACCCTGCCCTGCTGAGCGCGGCGCGTGTCGACCTGAATGAACTGCCGGAGATCCCGGCAGAGAAACTGGGTTCACCGCTGCGTTATGGTGGCGACCTCAAAACCTATCAGCGTTTTGTGGCCTACTACTACAACCAGGAAAGCTTCAAATTCATGATGGACCCGATGCTGCAAACCGGCGCTGAGAAAATCTCTGCGATGGGTTACGGCAATGCCATCAACGGCTTGTCCGATCATGAAGGCGGCATGGCGCACTACTTCTCGCAGCGCTTTGCGCAGGTGACGAACCCACCGCTCGATTCAATCCGTGAAGCGGATGGCATGACGCTGCGCGTGGCTCTGGGTGCCAAACCGCATCTGGGCCGCAGCAAAGGCCAACAGATCATCGTTCCGACGCCTATCCTGACGCACCTTGATATGCTGCGTCTGCGTGAGCAGAAAGTTGCGCCTTATCAGCGTTTTGAGATGCTGTACGAGCCGGTAATCGGTAAAGATATCGTCAGCCGTGCAGCCAACGCTGCCGCACTGGAAAAAGCCATCGACGATCTGGCTCAGAAGGTCGTGGACTTTGCTCGTCAGCAGGGCGGAATCGCGGTGCTGACTGACCGCCATATCTCCTCTACCCATGCGGCGATCCCGATGTTGTTGATGGTATCCGCCATCAACCAGCGTCTGGTGCAGGAAGGCCTGCGTCTGGATGTCTCGCTGGTGGTCGAAAGTGGTCAGAGCATCTCTTCTCACCACATTGCCGCAGCACTCGGCTTCGGTGCCTCCGCTATTTATCCGCTCGGCGTGCAAATGCGTGCTGAAGAGAAATTCGGCGAAGGTGAAGAAGGCAACAAAGCCTTTAAACGCTATGCCAAAGCCGCAGAAAAAGCGCTGATGAAAACCATGGGCAAAGTGGGCCTGTGTACCGTGGAAAGCTACAGCTGTGGTGAATTCTTCGAACCGAACTTCCTCGATACCGAAGACCCGGTGCTGAAGAAATATTTCCCGAACATTAAAACCCCGGTTGGCGGCGCAGGCTTCCCGGCTATCGCCCAGATGGCGGTGGACTGGCATCAAAGCGCGCTGAAAATCCAGGGTGAAGCGGAAGTCCCGTTACTCGGCCTGTTTAAAGAGCGCGCCGAGGGTGCCGGTCATTCCTATGGCACCATCGCTGTCCGTACCTTTATTGATATGACGGAACAGCCGATTCGCTTCGCGGATAAAGCCCGCGAAGAGGACAACTTTATCCGTCTGATGACGCTGGCGAAACTGGACAATGCGTTCAACATCAAAGCGGAAGCGTTCAAAGACAGCAGCTTCGAACGTATCCCGAATGATGTCATCGACAGCTTTACTATCACGCCGGATTACCGCCAGTTCTCCAGCCTGATGTATGCCGAGCGTAAACGTCGTCCGGCGGCGCTGCGTGATATCCTCGCGCTGCCATGTGATTTGACCCACGTCGACAGCGAAGCAGAGTTTGGTCGCAAACTGGGCCGCTACTCGCTGGTGAACAATGGCTTCGCCACCCGTGGTCTGCAATGCGAAGCGGTTAATGGCAGCCTGAACCAGTTTACGCTGCGTCTGGTTGATGCCATTGCCGGTCTGAAACCAGAAAGCGAGCGTCTGGCTGCGCTGGCGCGTGCGCTGAAAACCCGTTTTGCCGATGAAATCGAAAAAAGCGAAGTCGTGAATGGCGCGCTGAGTGTCACCGCTTACGGTAAAGCGGCTGACTACCTGTCACGCATCTTCACCGCGCTGCCTTCGCTGCCGCTGGAAGAGATTCAGCCTGCACACGAAATCACCCGTACCTTTGCCTCTGGCGCGATGAGCCACGGCGCACTGGTCGCCCCGGCGCATGAAGCCGTCGCACACGGCACCAACATGGTGGGCGGGATGAGTAACTGCGGTGAAGGTGGTGAACACTATTCACGTCACGGCACCATCCGCGCCTCACGCATCAAGCAGTTGGCATCTGGTCGCTTCGGCGTCTGGGCGGCTTACCTCGCCGATCCGATGCTGGAAGAGCTGGAGATCAAAATTGGCCAGGGGGCAAAACCAGGCGAAGGCGGTCAGTTACCGGCACCGAAAGTTACGGTAGAAATTGCCGCAGCACGCGGCGGTACGCCGGGTGTGGAGCTGGTTTCTCCACCGCCGCATCACGACACTTATTCTATCGAAGATTTGGCACAGCTGATTCACGACTGTAAAGCCGCACGCGTGCGCGTCATCGTTAAACTGGTGTCTTCCGAAGGTATCGGCACCATCGCGGTTGGCGTAGCGAAAGCCGGTGCTGACGTCATTAACGTCGCCGGTAACACCGGTGGTACTGGTGCGGCATCGGTTACCAGCCTGAAATACACCGGCCGCGTGGCGGAAATCGGCATCGCCGAGGTGCATCAGGCGCTGTGTGCCAACGGCCTGCGTGACAAAGTACAACTGCGTTGCTCTGGCGCGCAGCAAACCGGCAGCGACGTGATCAAATCCGCCCTGCTCGGTGGCGACAGCTTCGAGTTCGGTACGACCGCGCTGATGATGCTGAAATGCGTAATGGCGAAAAACTGTAACGTCAAATGCCCGGCCGGTCTGACGACCAACGCCGAAGCCTTTGATGGCGATCCGCGTCAGTTGGCCCAGTACTTCATCAACGTGGCACAGGAAGTACGTGAGTTCCTCGCACGCCTCGGCCTGCGTTCACTGCGTGAAGCACGCGGCCGTTCAGATCTGCTGCACCTGATGGATCACCCGCTGGAAGTCGGCAAACTGGACCTGCGCGCCATGCTGACCGTCGTACCAGAGCAGAAAATCGCTAAACCCGTCTATCTGGAAAAAGATTTCGAACTGGACAACGGCTGGGTTGAAGAGCTGAAAGATCAGCTGGTCGCGAAAGGCAGTCGTGAGATCGCGCTTGGCGCAGGCATCACGCTGAACAACCGTAACAAGAGCGTCGGTGGTCAGTTGGCCATTGATATCGAACGTATGCTGAACCATGAACTGTCAGCCGAACAAAAAGCCGCTATCCCGGCGGTGCTGAAAGATGACCGTGGCCGCCACTACCTGGCACCGGCCACCGTGCAGATCCAAACCTCCGGCTCTGCCGGTCAGTCGTTCGGTGCATTCTGCAACGACGGTATGCAGATGAAGCACTACGGCACCTGTAACGATGGCGTCGGTAAAGGTCAGTGTGGCGGCGAGTTGGTGGTGATGTCACCGGGCGGCGGCGCACAGGATAGCGACGGTAACGTGCTTATCGGTAACTTTGCCCTGTTTGGTGCCACCGGTGGACGTCTGTTCGTACAAGGCCAGGCGGGTGACCGTTTCGCCGTACGTAACTCTGGCGCAACCGCCGTGGTTGAAGGCGTGGGTGACTTCTGCTGTGAATACATGACCAACGGTGCCATTCTCAACCTCGGTACTTTCGGTAAAGGCTTTGGTAATGGCATGAGCGGCGGCTTTGCCTACCAGTACGACCCGTACGGCTCACTGGCGGCACACGCCGCCGGAGACTCGGTGCTGTTTGGCTCCATCGCTGATGAAGACGAAATGGCGAAAGTGCACAAACAAGCGGTGCTGACCATGCTGAACTGGCATCTGGAAGCCACTAACTCACCGCGTGCCGCATGGTTGCTGGCAAACTGGGAAACCGAGTGCCACCACTTTGTGTATGTCATGCCACGTTCGCTGTTGCTCTATCAGGACGGTGGTGAGATTCTGAAGGCGAAATCGCGTAAGGATCTGCTGGAAGAACTGTCAACCTCGCTGGCTGCGCATCAGGTCGCGAAGTTCAAATCAGCCTGGCGTGCGGGCAAAACCATCGCTGATGGCGCGGTACCGGCTTACGGTGCTACCGATACGCTTGAAATGTTCGTGCTGCTCAATAACTATACCGTGCTGAGCTTCGCGCAGCAGTTGGCACTGAGCAAGCTGCCGAAAGGCACTTCAGTGGAAGACCCGGCGGTTGAGAAAGCGGTACGTAACCTGCTGATGACAGAAGATTTCTCGCTGGTAAGCAAGCTGCAACGTCATGCACGCTCTGCTATCGAGAACTACAACGATGATGAACTGGCGAGCCTGATCGCGTCCAAACGTATGTCGGATTACAAAGCCGCGCTGACGCAACGCAACATCCGTTCGATGGACAGCCTGGCTACCTATGGCTGGATCATCTATCAGGATGCCTGTAACCGTGAGGTGCTGGGTCATCTGCCTGATTTTGAAGAGTTGTTTGCCCGTGCGGCATTGCCAGAAATCGCGGCGGCTGTCGGAAAATTATCCTGATAGCTGAATCAACAGATTTGTGTATTACTGACTGAATATGAACGGGATTGAGTAAAAGTACCCATGAAGATTCCTTACATTCCTGAAGATGCACCGTTTAACGGTGATCAGAAATACTGGCTGGCGGGTTTTCTCGCTGGTCTCCACTCACGCCTGTTGGTGTTAGAAGATAAGCAGCAGGCCGCCCCTGCGGCCGGTGCTGCAACGACAACCCAACTGCATATCCTGTTCGGTTCACAGACGGGCAACGCGGAAGCGTTGGCCCAGACCGCAGCGAAAGCCGCGCGTGCCAAAGGCCTGGTGCCTGTGGTGCAGGCGTTGGGTGAGGTGGATATCGATCTCTTCGCCACCATGCGTCATGTGCTGATCGTCACCTCCACCTACGGTGAAGGTGAAATGCCGGACAACGCTCAGCTGTTCTGGCAGGCCATTTCTGCCAGCACCGCGCCGCGTCTGGAGCAGATGCACTTCGCCGTACTGGCGATCGGCGACACCGGCTATGACGGTTTCTGCCAGGCCGGTAAATTCATCGATATGCGCCTCGAACAGTTGGGTGCGAAGCGTGTGGTTGATCGTATTGACTGCGATATCGATTACGAAGAGCCATCCAGTACATGGATCGGTGGAGCCATGCCGCAGTTTGCCGCCAGCGCGGGCAGCAGCGGTACGGTGCTGGAAAGCGCACCGGAAGCACCGGTCATTCCGGGCAGCAACAAACAGAATCCTTATGCTGCGGCATTGGTGACCAACAAACGTCTTTCTGGCGAGCAGTCCGGCAAAGATATCCGTCACTTCGAGTTTGACCTGACGGACAGCGGGCTAAAGTACGAAGCAGGCGACGCACTGGGCGTAATCCCAGTGAATGACCCTGCGCTGGTGACGCTGCTGCTGACCCAGTTGAATGCAGACTATGAAACCCCAGTGCCGGGCTTCGAGCGTAATCTTGGCGATTTGCTGACTTACCAGTTTGAAATCTCTGAGCCGTCGCGCAAACTGATTGAGTGGGTCGGCCAGAACACCACTAACCAGGAATTGCGCCACGTCCTGCAACACGACGACAAAGATACCCTCGGCGTGTGGCTGTGGGGCAAAGATACGCTGGACCTGCTGCAACTGGAGTTGACGCGCAGCCTTTCGGTGCCGGAATTTGTCGCGATGCTGCGCCCGCTGCAACACCGTGCTTACTCCATCTCCTCCAGCTCGAAAGCCCATCCGAATCAGGTGCATCTGACCATCGCTTCAGTGCGTTACCACAGTGGTGGCCGCGCCCGTAACGGTGTCTGCTCTACCTATCTGGCTGAGCGTGTACGTCGCGGCGAAAAACCGGCAATCTTTATTTCGCCCAATAAAGCGTTCCGCGTCCCTGCCAACAATAAGGCACCGCTGATCATGGTGGGGCCGGGTACCGGTATTGCACCGTTCCGTGCCTTCTTGCAGGAGCGCCAGGCCACCGGTGCCGAAGGCAAAAACTGGTTGTTCTTTGGTGACCAGCATCAGGAACACGATTACATCTACCAGGATGAGCTGAACGAGTGGCAACAAAGCGGTCTGCTGACTCACCTTGATCTGGCGTTCTCGCGCGATCAGGAAGAGAAGATTTACGTGCAGAATCGTATGCTGGAGAAAGGTGCTGAGCTTTATGCCTGGTTGCAGGACGGTGCTTACTTCTACGTGTGTGGTGATGCATCACGCATGGCGAAAGATGTCGATGCGGCGCTGTATGAAGTGGTACGCCAGTTTGGCGGTCTGTCCAGCGAACGTGCGGCAGCTTATGTCGATCAGTTGAAGAAAGATAAACGCTATCTGCGTGACGTCTACTAAGACGCAGGCATAAAAAAACGGGCCATCTGGCCCGTTTTTTATTTCACCACACGCAGTGAAGGTCGACCACCACGCGGCGGCGGCTCATCATCTGGCGGAGTTTCATCGTCAGTCGAATCATCAGGACGATCGCCATCAATCACCGACATCATGGTTTCTTCCTGACCTTCCAGTTCATCCTGCGCAGCCAGTTCATAGGCCGGTTCTGGTTCGAACATGGTGCCAGCGCCGTTTTCACGGGCGTAGATAGCCAGAATCGCCGCCATCGGTACTGAGACCTGACGCGGCACGCCACCGAAGCGGGCGTTGAACTGGACATGATCGTTGCCCAGCTCCAGGTTACCTACCGCACGCGGAGCGATGTTCAGCACAATCTGACCATCACGCGCGTACTCCAGCGGCACCTGCACGCCAGGCAGATTAATGTCGACCACCAAATGCGGCGTTAACTGGTTATCAAGCAACCAGTCATAGAACGCACGCAGCAGGTAGGGACGACGGGCCGTTAGTTGCGACATTTCCATAGATTAGCCCCGGGCTTGAAGGCGCATTTCACGTTCTGCTTCGGTCAGTGAAGCGAGGAAAGAGTCACGTTCAAATACGCGGGTCATGTAGCCTTTCAGCTCTTTAGAACCTGCGCCAGCCAGCTCAACACCCATAGACGGCAAACGCCACAGCAGCGGCGCCAGATAGCAATCAACCAGGCTGAACTCTTCGCTCATAAAGAACGGCGTACGTGAGAACAGCGGTGCAATCGCCAGCAGCTCTTCACGCAGTTGTTTACGCGCGGCATCGGCTTCTGCACCGGTGCGGGTTTCAATGATACGCATCAGGCTGTACCAATCCTGCTCAATGCGGTGCATCATCAGGCGGCTTTCACCACGGGCAACCGGATAGACAGGCATCAGCGGCGGATGCGGGAAACGCTCATCAAGGTATTCCATGATGATGCGAGATTCATACAGCGTCAGTTCACGATCTACCAGCGTTGGTACTGTGCGGTACGGGTTGAGGTCAATCAGATCCTGCGGCAGGTTATCCGTTTCAACCTGCTCGATCTCCACGCTGACGCCCTTCTCAGCCAGTACAATACGTACCTGATGGCTGAAAATGTCAGTCGGACCAGAAAACAGCGTCATTACCGAACGTTTGTTGGCAGCGACAGCCATGAAAACCTCCAAGTTTGTTCACAAAAAAATACTGCGAATAGCCAACCACACGGCGACTCACCTGCTTATCAGATTCGCACACAGCCAGCGTTTGCGGCATTTTTCGCCCATCCTGGCGGAAAAAACATCCACAACGCTCCGGCTCGCGGGCGCAAAGTGACAGTCAGTTTACCAGATTTTAAGCAGCTTGTGGGGCGTGGAAAGTGATTTGCAGGCAAAATGCGGGCAAAGCTCGCGTTTTTGTGGCGGCAATTCCTGTCCGGAAAAAGCAAAAAACCCGCCGAAGCGGGTTTTTTGTGCCAACTGACACTGCCGAAGCAGCAACAATTAACGTTTGGAGAACTGCGGACGACGGCGTGCTTTACGCAGACCGACTTTCTTACGTTCAACCTGACGCGCATCACGGGTAACGAAGCCCGCTTTACGCAGTTCAGAACGCAGAGACTCGTCGTACTCCATCAGAGCGCGGGTGATACCGTGACGGATCGCACCTGCCTGACCAGAGATACCACCACCTTTAACGGTGATGTACAGGTCCAGTTTACCAACCAGATCAACCAGCTCCAGCGGCTGACGCACGACCATGCGTGCAGTCTCGCGACCGAAGTACTGCTCCAGAGAGCGCTGGTTAATTACGATGTTACCGCTACCCGGCTTGATAAAGACGCGAGCGGATGAGCTTTTGCGGCGACCAGTGCCGTAGTTTTGAGTTTCAGCCATTGCCTGTAATCCCGATTAAATGTCAAGAACTTGCGGTTGCTGCGCCGCATGGTTGTGCTCGTTGCCTGCGTAAACTTTCAGTTTACGGTACATAGCACGACCCAGCGGGCCTTTCGGCAGCATGCCTTTAACCGCGATTTCAATCACACGCTCAGGACGGCGGGCAATCATCTCTTCGAAGGTCGCCTGCTTGATACCACCGATGTGACCAGTGTGGTGATAGTAAATCTTGTCGTTACGCTTGTTGCCAGTTACAGCAACTTTTTCTGCGTTCAGAACGATGATGTAATCACCGGTATCAACGTGCGGAGTGTATTCCGCTTTGTGCTTACCACGCAGACGGCGCGCCAGTTCAGTCGCCAGGCGACCCAAGGTTTTGCCAGTTGCGTCAACAACATACCAGTCACGTTGGACGGTTTCTGGTTTAGCTGTAAAAGTTTTCATTGAAAAGCTTACCCAAATAAAGTTACACGTTGGTGAAATCCCAAACGCCAAGTTAACGATTGAGGCTCACACGACCATTTCGCCCAGCAAGCCCACCCCCTCAGGTAGAGTTACCGGATCACAAAGGTTCCTGGGAAGAAAAACCTTTGCCGTAACGTGGGGTCGCAAGATTATAGAGAAGTCGACCACAAAGATCGAACCTTTTTACGCCCCACGTCAGGTTTTTTGCGTTGCATCAGGGTAAATGCGGCAGGCGCAGGTATTCTTCGCTCTGCATCTCCTGCAAACGCGACAGGCAGCGTTGATATTCAAACTTCAAACGCGTGCCCTGATAAATCTCAAACAACGAGGTTTCAGCCGCCACCACCAGTTTCACATGACGTTCGTAGAACTCATCCACCAACGCGAGGAAGCGGCGTGCCTGGTCTTCCGTCTTGTAAATCATCACCGGCACATCATACAGCAAAACGCTGTGGAAGCGGCGCGACAGCTCGATATAGTCATGCTGGCTGCGTCCTTCGCCACAGAGCGTCAGGAAATCAATCGCCAACACGCCATCCTGTACCCCCAGCGTCGGCATCTGACGATGGTTAATCTCCAGCACTGGCGCGTCACTGCGCGGTTTACCCGACAGGGCACGGAACATGCGCTCCATTTCCGCATGCGTCTCGTCGTTGAGCGGGAAGCTCCACAAATGCGCCGACGTCAGGGTACGCAGACGATAATCGATTCCCGCATCAACGTTCATCACGTCACAATGACGCTTAATTTGCTCAATCGCCGGCAGAAAGCGCGCACGTTGCAAACCGTTGCGGTAGAGATCATCGGGTGGGATGTTCGAGGTAGCGACCAGCGCAATACCCCGTTCAAACAGCGCTTCCATCAAGGTGCCGAGCAGCATGGCGTCGGTGATATCGGAAACAAAAAATTCGTCAAAGCACAGAATGTCGGTTTCAGCCTTGAAGCGATCGGCAACAATCAACAGCGGGTCACTGTGCCCCTGCAATTGCGTCAATTCTTCATGGACACGCAGCATGAAACGGTGAAAGTGCAGGCGTAATTTGCGATCGCCAGGAATAGACTGAAAAAACAGGTCCATCACCCAGGTTTTGCCGCGTCCTACCCCGCCCCACATATACAGGCCGCGCACCGGCGCTTCTTTACTGCTTTTTTCTTTATTCATCAGCTTAGAAAGACGACCAAACAAGCCTTTACTGGCTGGCGGCGTGGTTTGCTGGCGCGCGACCAATCCTTGCTGAATGGCATCTAAGCGGGTAATCGCTTCCCGTTGTACGTCATCCGGGCGAAATTCACCCTGTGACAGCGCTTGCTCATAGCGCGCAAGCGGAGATGAGGTTTGCATGGTTCTCTCAGAGTCCCTGAAAAAGTCCGATTCACAAGTCGGTTGTCGAAAATTAGGCCGCTCTACACTAAGCGATGCCGCTCCAGAGTTCCACTTCCAATCGATTAACGGGTATAGTGGCTGTTATTGAAGTTGAAGCAGAAGCAATGCCCTACGAAGCAACGGAAATTACACGGGAGTCATTATGACCTGGGAATACGGGCTGATTGGTTTAGTGATTGGCATTATTGTCGGCGCAGTCGCAATGCGTTTTGGCAACAAGAAACTGCGCGAACAGCGCACCATGCAGTACGAACTGGAAAAATCCAAAGCAGAGCTGGCGGATTATCGTGAAGAGCTGACCAACCATTTTGCACGCAGTGCAGAATTGCTGGATAACATGGCGCGTGATTACCGCCAGCTGTATCAGCATATGGCGAAAGGTTCTAACGACCTGTTGCCAAATCTGCCGGGCGAGAAAAACCCGTTTGCTTACCAGCTAACGGAAGCCGAAGCGGATAACGATCAGGCACCGGTGCAGATCCCGCGTGATTACTCCGAAGGCGCATCCGGCCTGTTACGTGGCGGCGATCGCGCACCGCGTAATTAATCTTTTGGGGCACAGCAACGCTGTGCCCTTTTTGTTTGTCGAACCCTTACCCCAAACAACTGTCACACTTTTTTAATCCCCTTTTCGCAGCGAGAGCGTTGTAGCAATGAAAAAACAAGCACGACTGTTAAGCGCATTAGCCTTGAGCATTGGGATGAGTCTGGCCGCCACCCCGGCTGCACTGGCGACTCTCCCGGCGCAAATCCAGGGACAGCCACTGCCGAGCCTGGCACCGATGCTGGAAAAAGTGTTGCCTGCCGTGGTCAGCGTCCACGTAGAGGGCACCGAAACCGCGGCTCAGGGTCAGGATTTACCTGAACCGCTGAAACGCTTCTTTGGCCAGATGCCGGGACAAAATCAACCACAGCCTTTTGAAGGCCTGGGTTCGGGTGTCATTATCGACGCCGCGAAAGGCTATATCCTGACCAATAACCATGTCGTCAACGGCGCAGACAAAATCAGCGTTCAACTGAGCGACGGCAGCGAATATGACGCCAAACTGATCGGCCATGACGAGCAGACGGATATTGCGTTGATTCAGGTACAGGGCGCGAAAAACCTGACGCAGGTAAAAATCGCCGATTCCGACACCCTCAAAGTCGGTGATTTCGCGGTCGCCATTGGTAACCCGTTTGGCCTTGGTCAAACCGCCACCTCGGGCATTATTTCAGCGTTGGGCCGTAGCGGCCTGAATCTGGAAGGGTTGGAAAACTTTATTCAGACCGATGCCGCGATTAACCGGGGCAACTCCGGTGGTGCGTTGGTTAACCTGAATGGCGAGCTGATCGGTATCAACACCGCGATTCTGGCCTCCAGCGGCGGCAATATCGGTATCGGCTTTGCCATTCCCAGCAATATGGCGATGAACCTGGCTCAGCAGCTGATTCAGTTTGGCGAAGTCAAACGTGGACAGTTGGGCATTAAAGGCACGGAAATGACCGCCGACATGGCGAAAGCCTTCAATGTTGATGCACAACGCGGCGCATTCGTTTCTGAAGTGCTGCCAAAGTCAGCGGCGGAGAAAGCCGGGATCAAGGCGGGCGATATTATCACTTCCGTGAATGACAAACCGATTACCAGCTTTGCCGAATTGCGGGTAAAAATCGGCACCACGCCACCGGGTCAGCAAGTCAAATTGGGGCTGCTGCGTGACGGTAAGCCAATCAGCGTCAACGTCACGCTGGATCAGAGCGCGCAAACCACCGCCAGCGCTCAGCTTCTCTCCCCGGCCCTCCAGGGCGCCACCCTCAGTGATGGCACCACCAAGACCGGTGATAAAGGCGTGAAAGTCGACACCATCGAAAAAGGCACACCCGCGGAACAGGTTGGTCTGCAAAAAGATGATGTGATCGTTGGCGTGAACCGTAACCGGGTGGAAAGCCTGGCGGAAATGCGCAAAGTGCTGGAGACAAAACCGCCTGTGCTGGCGTTGAATGTAGTGCGCGGCGACGAAAGTATCTACCTGCTCTTGCGATAATCATCTCAACAGACGGACAAGCAGGTGTTTGTCCGTCTTTCTCATGTTATTCTGCCCTGCGATCTTATCCGGCTTAAACTAACACCATGTTTCTTAAACTTTTGCGTTCTGTGGTGATGGGCCTGATCGTTGCGGGCATTTTGCTGGCAGCGATCCCTACACTCCGCATGGGCACCAGTGCCCTGATTGAACATGACAGCAGCAATGATGAAGCACCCTTCAGCTTTAACCAGGGTGTGCGTCGTGCTGTGCCTGCGGTGGTCAACGTCTATAACCGTAGCGCGCATGGCAACAACAATCGCGGTATCACCACGCTGGGTTCCGGCGTGATCATGAACGGAAAAGGCTACATTCTTACCAACAAACACGTCATCAATAACGCTGACCAGATTATCGTCGCGTTACAGGATGGCCGTTTCTTTGAAGCGACGCTGGTCGGTTCCGATGCCATGACCGACCTGGCGGTGCTGAAAATCAGTGCCACCAATCTGCCGGTGATCCCGATTAACGCTAAACGCGTGCCCCACATTGGCGACGTGGTGATGGCTATCGGCAACCCTTACAACCTCGGACAGACCGTGACGCAGGGCATCATTAGCGCCACCGGCCGCGTCGGCCTCAGTTCTTCCGGCCGCCAGAACTTCCTGCAAACCGATGCCTCGATCAACCAGGGCAACTCAGGTGGCGCACTGATCAACTCGCTGGGCGAACTGATGGGGATCAACACCCTGACGTTTGATAAAAGCAACGATGGCGAGACGCCGGAAGGCATTGGTTTTGCCATTCCAACGGCGCTGGCGACTAAAATCATGGATAAACTGATTCGTGATGGTCGGGTGATCCGTGGATATATCGGCATTACCGGGCGTGAACTGCCGCCGTTACATGGTCAGGGCAGCAGCCTGGATCGCGTGCAGGGCATCATTGTCAGCGAAGTGACGCCGGGTGGTCCCGCCGATCGTGCCGGGATTCAGGCTAACGATGTCCTGCTTAGCGTCAATGGTAAACCGGCGGTTTCCGCACAGGAAACTATGGACCAGGTAGCGGAGATTCGCCCCGGATCCGTGATTGATGTGCAGGTGCTGCGCAACGAGCAGAAGATGAGTCTGCCGGTGACTATCGAGGAATTCCCGCAAAGCGGTAATTGATGGTTGTAGCGGTGCGATTTATCGCGCGTTTATTTCGGCGTTGCGCACGACATTACGCGATAAATCGCGCCGCTACGGATCGTCTACTAGCAGCGGTCGACCGGGAAAGCGATCACTTCGCTCAACGAGTTGGCTTTCAGCGCCAGCATAATCAAACGGTCCACGCCCAACGCCACGCCTGAACAGGCCGGCATCCCGTGCTTCAACGCATCCAGCAGGTTGGTATCGATCGGATGCTGTGGCAGTCCACGCGCCGCGCGACGGCGGTTATCCTGCTCAAAACGCTGACGTTGTTCACGGCTGTCGGTTAACTCACGGAAACCGTTCGCCAACTCGACCCCTTTGTAATACACCTCAAAACGCTCCGCGACGCGGTGATCTTCGGTACTGATCTCTGCCAGAGCCGCCTGGCTGGCCGGGAAGTGATAAACGAAGGTTGGCTTATCGATGCCAATCTTAGGTTCAACACCCAGCATAAACAGCAGTTGCAATAAGGTGTCGCGATCGTCTTCATCACGCGCCAGCTCGCCATCGCCCAACTTCTCCGCCGCTTCGCGCAGTTGCGCTTTATCAGCAGATAACGGGTCCAGCTCCAGATGACGAATAAATGCCTGCTGGTACGAAAGGGACTCCGCGCTATCGCACTCCAGCACTTGTTGCAGCAGATCATCAACCTCATTCATCAGCCGGTACATATCGTAATGGGGACGATACCACTCCAGCATGGTGAATTCAGGGTTGTGATGGCGTCCGGCTTCCTCATTGCGGAAGCTCCGGCCCAGCTGATAAATCGGACCGCTGCCCGCTGCCAGCAGGCGTTTCATATGGTATTCCGGGCTGGTCATCAGCCAGAGATCGCGACCTTCGCTAGCACCTGGGCCAACAAAACGCGTCTGGAAAGGCACCAGATGGATGTCAGTGATAGTCGCCTGGCTCATCGCCGGGGTATCGACCTCCAGCACGCCGCGATCGGCAAAGAAACGTCTGATTTCCGCCATGATAGCGGCACGTTTCAACAAATTGGCAATGGGTGCGCTCGGCTGCCAGCTTGCCGTTTCGCTCATGTTGATGACTCCTTATACAGATAAGGGGTGGAAGTCTACCCGTATTGGCGATGACAGACAACGCTGCCACGCTTACAGCCCCAATATCACCATAGGGTCAGGCGGTTTAACAGCAGCAACGACAGGAGAAGGGAATGTTTGGGATAAAGTCGGGATATGAGAAAAGCCGGTACGAAACGTGTTCCGCACCGGTCACACATTACTGCGTGCTGCGTTGAATCGCCTTGCCACCTGCTTCTACATCTTCCCCTACACCACGGGTGGTGTTGCAGGCAGAAAGCAGAGAGGAAAGCACCAGTACCGAGAAAATCGCGACAATACTTTTCTTTAACATAACAATATCCTTTTTGGTTGCAGTAAAAGTACAGCTTTTAAAGCATAGTCCCTAAACGCAACGCTGCGGTGTCGGGCACAGAAAAAGGAGATGTGTAGGCGCTTACTTGGCCGCTCGTGAAATTGCGCCACCCAAATGGGAGACATCTTCACCGAAGCCGTGGAAGGTGTTGCAGGCACTCAATGCCGAGGAGACCAGCAACGCAAAGGCGACGAATTTTGCCAGCTTTTTCATTATTCTGAACTCACTTAGAAAAAAGGCGCATCGAAGGATGCGCCTGATTTGACGATTATTTTACGCGAGAAACGTATTCGCCAGAGCGGGTATCCACTTTTACCACTTCGCCAATCTGCACGAACAACGGCACTTTAACTACGGCGCCAGTTGCCAGCGTAGCCGGCTTACCACCCGTACCTGCGGTATCACCCTTCAGGCCTGGATCGGTTTCGATAACTTCAGCTTCGATGAAGTTCGGCGGCTGAACAGCAATGGCTTTGTTGTTCCACAGGGTAACGATACAATCGGCGTTATCCTGCAACCACTTCTGCACGTCGTCCAGCACCTTAGCTTCAACCTGATACTGCTCGAAGCTTTCCGGGTGCATGAAGTAGAAGAAGTCACCGTCGTTGTATGAGTATTGCAGGGTCATATCAACCACGTCTGCGCCTTCGGCAGAGTCAGTTGATTTGAAGGTTTTCTCAACGCGAGAACCGGTCAGCAGACGACGCATTTTTACGCGTGCAAACGCCTGGCCTTTACCCGGCTTAACGAATTCACTTGATTCGATGGCATACGGTTCGCCTTCGAACATGATTTTAAGACCGGAACGAAAATCGTTGCTAAGATAAGTCGCCATAAAGGCCCTCTGTAAATATTGAACTGGTAATAGCCAAAAAAATGGCACACATTGTAACCCTAAATCCCCCTTCCAGAGAAGATTGGTTGCAGCAACTTGCTGATGTTGTCACCGATCCCGCTGAATTACTGCAACTTTTAGCTCTCGAGCACCATGCCGAATTGGCTGAAGGCACTGAAGCAAGGCGACTTTTTGCCCTGCGCGTGCCGCGAGCGTTCATTCAGCGCATGAAAATCGGTGATGCGCAGGACCCGCTACTGTTGCAAGTGTTAACCAGCCGTCAGGAATTCAATGATGCGCCCGGTTACAGCACCGACCCGCTGGATGAACAAAGCAGCGTGGTGCCGGGTTTACTGCATAAGTATAGAAACCGCGCGCTGTTGTTGGTAAAAGGCGGCTGTGCCGTCAATTGCCGCTACTGCTTCCGTCGTCACTTCCCTTATCAGGACAATCAGGGCAATAAGCGTAACTGGCAGGCCGCCATTGACTACATTGCCGATCACCCCGAACTGGACGAGATTATTTTCTCCGGTGGTGATCCGCTGATGGCGAAAGATCATGAGCTGGCATGGTTGATTGCAGCGCTGGAGAGAATCCCGCATCTGAAACGTCTACGCATTCACAGTCGTCTGCCAGTGGTGATTCCGGCCCGCATCACCGAGGGATTGTGCCAGCTACTGGCGAATACCCGTTTGCAGGTGCTGCTGGTGAGCCATATCAACCATGCGCAGGAGATCGATGAGGAATTGCGCTACGGTATGCAAATGCTGAAGCGAGCAGGTGTCACGCTGCTGAACCAGAGCGTGCTGCTGCGCGGCGTTAACGATAATGCGGAACAGCTGGCCGATCTCAGCAACGCGCTCTTTGATGCTGGCATTCTGCCTTATTACCTGCACGTACTGGATAAGGTGCAAGGCGCAGCGCACTTCTTTGTCCCGGACGATGAAGCGCGTGCGCTGGTGCGCGAATTGCTGACGATGGTGTCGGGATATATGGTGCCGAAGCTGGCACGAGAAATCGGCGGAGAACCGAGTAAAACACCACTCGATTTGCAGTTACGACAGGAATAGATAACAACCAACCATAGCGGCGCGATTTATCGCACAATCTCGTGCGCTTTGCCGGAAAAAACCTGCGCGATAAATCGCGCCGCTACGGGATACTATGCCGTTATGGGCACTTATAAACCTGGCCGGTCATTTTGCTGTCGAGCGGGGCAAACGCAGACAGCAGGTTCTGCGTCGGGCTGGTCGCGCCATAAATGGTGTTGCCGCCCATTTCTGCCGCACGGTTGCGCAGATCGTTGGCCGCGCCGCGCAGTGAACTGCCTTCACCGCCGGAACCACTCAACCAGTTACTCTGTGAACCGGTGACATTTCCCAGAAGCTGACATTCGCTGCCCGGTTGCTGATCGACGAAAGTTACGCGCTCGCCGCCAGCACTCAGTTGATTTGAGCTGCTGCAACCCGCCAGCAGTAAGCTACCGACTGCCAGTCCGAGCAAGAGGTTAATCCGCATTGTATTCCCCATTTATTATCATCAGTGTCGGGCGGCAGCGTAGCAGAAAAGCGCATATTTTTTCTGAACATTCATTGCCCTAACCCGCGAAGCCGAAGTATTGCGCCCTTACTTATACCCTTTCGCCAGCAAAAGAAAAACCCCTGACCGTTGCCGATCAGGGGTTCTCAGATGACTTAAGCAGTCAACGGCGATTACATCATGCCGCCCATACCGCCCATGCCACCCATGCCGCCAGCGCCAGCACCTAAGTCAGGTGCATCGCCTTTCGGCAGGTCAGTGACCATACATTCGGTGGTGATCATCAGGCCAGCCACAGAAGCCGCGTACTGCAAAGCAGAACGGGTTACTTTGGTCGGATCCAGGATACCGAAGTCGATCATGTTGCCGTATTCTTCAGTCTGCGCGTTGTAACCGTAGTTACCGTCGCCCGCTTTCACGTTGTTGGCAACCACAGACGGTTCTTCACCGGCGTTAGATACGATCTGACGCAGCGGTGCTTCCATTGCGCGCAGCGCAACTTTGATACCGACGTTCTGATCTTCGTTCTGGCCTTTCAGCTCAGTCAGTTTCGCAGCAACACGCACCAGCGCCACGCCACCACCAGCAACCACGCCTTCTTCTACCGCAGCACGGGTTGCGTGCAGGGCATCTTCAACGCGGGCTTTCTTCTCTTTCATTTCAACTTCAGTTGCTGCGCCAACTTTCAGTACGGCCACGCCGCCTGCCAGTTTCGCTACGCGCTCCTGCAGTTTTTCTTTGTCGTAGTCAGAGGTCGCTTCTTCGATCTGCTGACGAATCTGGGTCACACGACCAGAGATAGCACCTTCGTCGCCCACACCGTCGATGATGGTGGTGGTGTCTTTGTTGATTACGACGCGTTTTGCCTGGCCCAGGTCTTCCAGAGCTGCTTTTTCCAGCTCCATACCGATCTCTTCAGAGATAACGGTACCGCCAGTCAGGATAGCGATATCCTGAAGCATCGCTTTACGACGGTCGCCGAAGCCCGGTGCTTTAACCGCAGCCACTTTCACGATACCGCGCATGGTGTTAACCACCAGCGTCGCCAGCGCTTCGCCTTCCACGTCTTCTGCGATGATCAGCAGCGGTTTGCCAGCTTTAGCAACGGCTTCCAGCACCGGCAGCATTTCGCGGATGTTAGAGATTTTCTTGTCAGCCAGCAGGATGAACGGGCTTTCCAGCTCAACAGCACCGGTTTCCGGCTTGTTGATGAAGTACGGAGAGAGGTAACCGCGGTCAAACTGCATACCTTCAACTACGTCCAGCTCGTCTTGCAGACCGGTACCTTCTTCAACGGTGATAACGCCTTCTTTACCCACTTTTTCCATCGCCTGAGCGATCAGGGTACCGACGCTTTCATCGGAGTTGGCAGAAATGGTACCAACCTGAGCAATAGCTTTAGAGTCAGAGCACGGAACTGACAGCGCTTTCAGCTGTTCAACAGCGGCGACAACGGCTTTGTCGATACCGCGCTTCAGGTCCATCGGGTTCATGCCAGCCGCAACAGCTTTCAGACCTTCGTTAACGATAGCCTGTGCCAGTACGGTTGCGGTGGTGGTGCCGTCGCCTGCTGCGTCGTTCGCTTTAGAGGCCACTTCTTTCACCATCTGCGCACCCATGTTTTCGAACTTGTCTTCCAGCTCGATTTCACGCGCTACAGAAACACCATCTTTAGTGATGGTCGGTGCACCAAAAGATTTATCCAGAACCACGTTACGGCCTTTCGGGCCCAGGGTAACTTTTACTGCATCTGCCAGTACGTTCACGCCACGCAACATTTTTACGCGTGCGTCATTACCGAATTTTACGTCTTTAGCTGCCATTTCAAATATCCCTTAAATTCGTTTCGTTCAGTGAATTACGCGTAAAAATTACGCTTCGACAATCGCCAGAATGTCGTTTTCAGAGATGATCAGAACTTCTTCGTTGTCGATCTTCTCAGTTTTTGCGCCGTAACCTTCGTTGAAAATCACCACGTCGCCCACTTTAACGTCCAGTGGCAGGATGTTGCCGTTTTCCAGGATACGGCCTTTACCTACTGCAACCACTTCGCCGCGAGTAGATTTGCCTGCCGCAGAACCGGTCAGAACGATGCCGCCAGCTGATTTTGCTTCAACTTCTTTACGCTTGACGATCACGCGATCATGTAACGGACGAATTGACATGTGATAGCTCTCCTTTAGAAAGTCCAATCATTCAGTTTTAGGGGTTGAACGCCGGGCTTCATGGCTTCCGGCCTCGTGGTGGAAGAGATTAGGGCTAATAAGAAGGCTTTCAAGGGGGAAAACAGAAAAAATTTTCGTTTTTGTAACAGACGACGAAAAACCCAGCAAAAAGGCGGCTCACGCCGCCTTGAGAAAATCACTGGTCTTTGTCGTGACCGATACGATCGTTATTTTTGCGCTCGTATTCGCCATCAACGGTAAAGCCACTGTCCGGACCTGCTCCCGGCCCACGCCAGACGCGCAGATGCGGCATCAGCTTCAGCGTCAGGTGCTTTTGCACCGGTGGCAGCAACAACAACAGTCCAAGAAAATCGGTAAAAAAGCCGGGAAGCAGCAGCAAAAAACCGGAGATGATCAGCGAAACGCTTTTGATCATCTCTGCCGCCGGGCTTTCATTACGCGCCATTTTCTCCTGCATCAGCATGAAGTTTCTTACGCCCTGATTTTTCACCAGCGAGACACCAATACATGAGGTGAAAATCACCAGCAGCATGGTGAGCAGAACGCCCAGCACATGCGCGACCTTGATGAAAAGCGTGATTTCAATCCAGGCCAGAACAAAAAAAATCACAAACGGTAACCAGCGCACCGATATCTCCTGTGAGTTGTGGCTGCCTCGCTTCAGGCCAGACAGCAGAATGGGATGGTCAAAGGGACCGTAATGAAAGAGATGGTCATTCCGGGGAGTGATTTCAACCGATCCTGCCAAATTTTTCCGGCTGACTTAAAATTGTGAGAAACATCACATATCGTTATTAGCGTAGCGCCAGCAAAAGCCCGTAAAGTGATCTGTGCACAGGCTTTTCTGTAATGACAGAATATGATCGTGCTCGCCAGACCGAAGATGGATAAAATGTCGGCGCTGGTATTCCACGACAATATAATTGCATCACCTGCATGTGACTCGCCGCCCTCCTCTGATCGCCTCAGAGTGCGTCCGGCAGCCACTCAGCAGCCATAATAAGAAGGTAATCATGGCGAACAACATTCGTATCGAAGAAGACCTGTTAGGCATGCGTGAAGTTCCGGCCGACGCCTACTATGGTGTTCACACTCTGCGTGCGATTGAGAACTTCTATATTAGTAATAGCAAAATCAGCGACATACCTGAATTCGTTCGCGGTATGGTGATGGTGAAGAAAGCAGCCGCCCTGGCAAACAAAGAGCTGCAAACAATTCCCCGCAATATTGCTAACACCATTATTCAGGCCTGTGATGAGGTACTGAACAACGGTAAGTGCATGGATCAATTCCCGGTTGACGTCTATCAGGGCGGCGCGGGTACCTCGGTCAACATGAACACCAACGAAGTGCTGGCTAACATCGGTCTGGAGCTGATGGGTCACCACAAAGGTGAATATCAATACCTCAACCCGAACGACCATGTGAACAAGTGTCAGTCCACCAATGACGCTTATCCCACCGGCTTCCGTATCGCCGTTTATACCTCGATTCTCAAACTGATCGACGCCATCAATCAACTGGGTGAAGGCTTCCAGCGCAAAGCAGTGGAATTCGAGAACATCCTGAAGATGGGCCGCACCCAGTTGCAGGATGCGGTACCAATGACACTTGGTCAGGAATTCCACGCCTTCAACGTGTTGTTGAACGAGGAGACGCGTAGCATTCTGCGCACCGCAGAACTGCTGCTGGAAGTGAACCTCGGTGCGACCGCGATTGGTACGCGTCTCAACACGCCGGACGGCTACCAACATCTGGCGGTACAACGTCTGGCTGAAGTCAGCAACCTGCCGGTGGTCCCGGCCGAAGACCTGATTGAAGCCACTTCCGACTGCGGTGCCTACGTGATGGTGCATTCATCGCTGAAACGCCTGGCGGTGAAACTGTCGAAAATCTGTAACGACCTGCGCCTGCTCTCCTCAGGTCCACGCGCAGGTCTGAACGAGATCAACCTGCCGGAATTGCAGGCAGGTTCTTCCATCATGCCCGCCAAAGTTAACCCGGTGGTGCCGGAAGTGGTGAACCAGGTGTGCTTCAAGGTCATCGGCAACGACACTACGGTGACGATGGCCGCCGAAGCCGGGCAGTTGCAGCTCAACGTGATGGAGCCGGTAATCGGCCAGGCGCTGTTTGAATCCATCAGCATCCTGACTAACGCCTGCTACAACCTGCTGGAGAAATGCGTCAACGGCATCACCGCCAACAAAGCGGTGTGTGAAGCCTACGTGTTCAACTCGATCGGTATCGTCACCTATCTCAACCCGTACATTGGTCACCACAACGGTGACATCGTCGGTAAGATTTGTGCCGAAACCGGCAAGAGCGTACGTGAAGTGGTGTTGGAGCGTGGCCTGCTGACCGAAGCCGAGCTGGACGACATCTTCTCCATTCAGAACCTGATGTTCCCGGCCTACAAAGCCAAACGCTACACCGACGAAAACGAACAATAACCCGTTCTGGATCACGTTGTCGCAAGCACGCCCGTATAGAATGCGGGCGTGTTTTTTTTTGGCGACTACAACTAAGGAATGTCGCGTTTCAGGGAGTGAAAAGATGGTCGTGGTTGAATTAATGATCGTGTTGCTGGCGATCTGGTTGGGTGCCCGTCTGGGCGGCATCGGCATTGGTTTTGCCGGTGGGCTGGGTGTGCTGGTCCTGACGCTATTTTGCGGCATGAAACCGGGCGCGATTCCTTTTGATGTGATTGAAATCATCATGGCGGTGATCGCCGCCATTGCGGCCATGCAAGTGGCGGGCGGTATGGATTATCTCGTCAGTCTCGCTGAACGCTTGCTGCGCCGCCATCCACGTTACGTCACCTTCCTCGCCCCCCTGATCACTTATGTAATGACATTGCTGGCCGGTACTGGCCATACCGCTTTTTCCACTCTGCCGGTGATCGCCGAAGTCGCCAAAGAACAAGGTGTGCGGCCTTCACGCCCGCTCTCCATCGCCGTCGTGGCGTCGCAAATTGCCATCACCGCCTCACCGATCTCCGCTGCGGTGGTGTTTTTTGCCTCGCTGCTGGAACCGCGCGGCGTCAGTTATCTGGCCCTGCTCGGCGTGGCATTACCCTCGACGATGCTGGCGATCTTCTGTGCCGCCATCGTGACCAATTTCCTTGGTAAAGAACTGAAAGACGATGAAATCTACCAGGCGCGGCTGGCAAAAGGCGAAGTGACACTGCGCGGTGCGCAGGTATTTGACCTCAAACCCGGGGCGAAACGCTCGGTGGCGCTGTTCCTCGTCGGCATTGCGGCGGTGGTGTTGTATGCCACCGCGATCAGCGATAGCGTCGGTTTGATCGCCAACCCGGTGTTGCCACGCAACGAAGCCATCGTGGTGTTTATGCTCACCATCGCGACGCTTATCTGCCTGACCTGCAAAATCGATACCGGTGAAATTCTCAGCGCCAGTACCTTCAAGTCCGGCATGAGCGCCTGTATCTGCGTCATGGGTGTGGCCTGGTTAGGGGATACCTTTGTTAAAGCGCATCTTGGCGCGATCCAGACGCTGGCCGGGGATATGCTGCAAAGCTACCCGTGGTTGCTGGCGCTGGTGCTGTTCTTTGCTGCCACCCTGCTCTATTCACAAGCCGCGACCACCAAAGCGCTAATGCCCGCGGCGCTATTGCTGGGCGTATCACCCCATGCGGCAATTGCCTCATTCGCTGCGGTTTCCGCCCTGTTTGTACTGCCTACCTACCCGACGTTGTTGGCGGCGGTAGAGATGGACGACACTGGCTCAACACGCATCGGTAAGTATGTGTTTAATCATTCGTTTATGGTACCCGGCGTGCTGGCGATTGTGCTGTCGGTGCTGTTTGGTTTCCTGCTGGGTGGCCTGATCCTGTAGCCTGGTTACAACCTGTAAACCCTGCGTTTATCTGGTCGTGTTATCATCACCCCTTTCGTCAGCGGAGCCTTCTGATGCACACCCATTCAGCAGTTATTGTGTTGTGCACTGCCCCGGACCAGACTTGTGCCGAGCAACTGGCCGCCAGTGCGCTGGCCGCGAAACTGGCCGCCTGCGTTACGCTACTGCCCGGTGCCACATCGTTTTATGTCTGGGAAGGAAAACTGGAGCAGTCCAGTGAAGTCCAGATGTTACTGAAAAGCGATACACAACATCAGCAGGCGCTAATGGATCTGCTTAAAGCGGCGCATCCTTATGATGTGCCGGAACTACTGGCGTTGCCGGTACAACATGGAGACAGTGAATACTTGTCATGGCTGCACGCATCTCTCGCCTGATCGGCCTCTGCCTGGCGCTGTTTATCAGCCTGTCGGCTCAGGCATCAATCTTTTCGCCCAATAACAACAGCCGCTTCGTACCGGTTGACCAGGCTTTCGGCTTCGATTTTAGCCAGCAAGGCAATCAATTAACGTTGAGCTGGAAAGTGAAATCCGGCTATTACCTTTATCGCCAGAAAATCCAGGTTACGCCGCAAAAAGCGCAAATAGCGCCGCTGGCATTGCCGCCAGGACAAGCGCACGAGGATGAGTTCTACGGTAAAAGTGAAATCTATCCGCAGGATTTACAACTGCCGGTCATCATCCATCAGGCCGATCAAGGGGCCACTCTGACGGTAACCTATCAGGGCTGTGCCGCCGCGGGCTTTTGTTATCCACCCGAAACCCGCGCCGTCCCACTTAACGCCGTCGCCACTAATAACGCCGCGCCCGCGGTAAGCGCTCAACCGGACAACCGCAGCACCCCGCTTCCGTTCTCGCCGTTGTGGGCGTTGCTGATTGGCATTGGTGTTGCCTTTACCCCCTGTGTACTGCCGATGTATCCGCTGATCTCCAGCATTATCCTTGGCGGCCCGCGACGCTTTTCCCTCGGTCGTCTGTTCGCGCTGGCGATGGTCTACGTACAGGGTATGGCGCTGACCTACACCTTGCTTGGCGTGGTGGTTGCGGCTGCGGGGTTACGCTTTCAGGCGGCGTTGCAGCATCCCTATGTATTGATTGGCCTCTCGGTGCTGTTCATCGCTCTGGCGCTGTCGATGTTTGGCCTGTTCACCCTGCAACTGCCCGCCAGTCTGCAAACACGTCTGACGCTGTGGAGTAACCGCCATCAGGGAGGATCGTTGCCAGGCGTATTTGCGATGGGTGCGCTGGCGGGTTTGATCTGCTCCCCCTGCACCACCGCGCCGCTCAGCGCGATCCTGTTGTATATCGCCCAGAGCGGCAATCTGCTGGTCGGTGCGGGTACCCTGTGGCTGTACGCTTTTGGTATGGGTTTGCCACTGATTGCCGTGACGCTGTTCGGCAACAAACTGCTGCCGAAAAGCGGCCCGTGGATGCATAGCGTCAAAGAGGGTTTTGGTTTTGTGATCCTCGCACTGCCGGTTTTCCTGTTGGAACGCGTAATAGGCGATCTTTGGGGCATGCGCCTGTGGAGCCTGCTCGGCGTGGCGTTCTTTGCCTGGGCGTTTCGCCTTAGCCTGGGGCTACAGGGCAAAGGACGTGTGGTACAGGTGGTGATGTTGGTGGCTGCGGTGGTAGCGGCGCGTCCATTGCAGGACTGGGCGTTTGGTGTCGATAACCCGGTGCAAACCGTCGCCCATCTGCCCTTCCAACCCATTGCCAGCAGCCAGCAGCTCGATACGGCGCTGCAACAGGCACAGGGGCGCATGACTATGGTCGACCTGTACGCCGACTGGTGCGTCGCCTGCAAAGAGTTTGAGAAGTACACCTTCAGCGACGCACAGGTGCGCAGCGCCCTGAGCCAGGTGCAACTGTTGCAGGCGAACGTCACCGCCAACAACGCTCAGGATAACGCCCTGTTGCAGCATTTACAGGTACTGGGCCTGCCGACCATTCTGTTCTTCGACGCGCAAGGTAAAGAGATTCCTGACTCGCGCGTGACCGGTTTCCTTAACGCCGACGAATTCCGCGCGCATTTGCACAATCTGCCGCGTTAAACGACACTGGAGCAAGACACACCCCGTCCGATTGCCGGACGGGCCGCATACCAGAGGAGAGTCACTTGCAACGTGAACAGATACTCGAGCATGCGTTGAATGTGCTTGAACAACGCGGCCTCGCCGCCACCACGTCCCTGCAACAACTGGCTGGAGACAGCGAACTGGCACCCCAACAGCTGGAACGCTTCTGGCCGGACCGCGATGCCCTGCTGTATGACGCCCTGCGCTATCACGGCCAGCAGATTGATAGCTGGCGGCGCCAGATTCAACTCAACGAACGTCTGAGCGGCGCAGAGAAGCTGCTGGCGCGCTATGAGGTACTGGCGGAACATGTCAGCAAAGGTCGCTTCCCCGGTTGCCTGTTTATTGCCGCCTGTAGCTTCTATCCGCAGCCGGATCAACCCGTCCATCAACTGGCAGAACAGCAAAAACGCGCCTCCTGGCAATTTACCCACGATATTCTGGTTAATCTTGAGCTGGATAACCCGACAATGGTGGCAGATCAGATGGAATTGATTCTGGAGGGTTGCCTGAGCAAGCTGCTGGTGAAGCGCAACGTGCAGGATGTTGCGATGGCGCGCCGTCTGGCAGAAGATGTGCTTAGCATCGCGCTGTGCCGTAAAAATGGAGCGCTCGCGTAGTCATTTTGGCGGTTCTGCATGAAAAGCAGGCAATCAATCACGTTTCCCGCGGTTTTTTCGCGAAAGCCGTTGACGACCGTGAGCCATTAGGGTTTAATGCGCCCCGTTGCCCGAATAGCTCAGTCGGTAGAGCAGGGGATTGAAAATCCCCGTGTCCCTGGTTCGATTCCGGGTTCGGGCACCAAAATTCAGAGAACCCAGCCAATGGCTGGGTTTTTGCTTTTTGGCTTCCGGTCGTTTTTACATTAACTAACGCTTTGTAAATGAAATGCCCTTCCTTTCAGTACCCATATTCTGAAAATTTTTATAGCATTATTATCGCTTCCGTAATATTCATGACTCAACATCTCGCTGGGAATAATCCCAATATCCGCGCATTGAAATAACTACGGAGTCACCCATTTTCTGGTAATCTGGTATTTCACATCAGGAAAATTATACGGTTCAGAAAAGTATCAAAGTTCACCTGCTGATCGCTTTTCTACAGAAACCGCCTGAGAGAAATATTATTCTACCTTTCAGCCACCTTTATAGATTTTGATAATTTTACAGGGGACAAATATGGACAAAATGACAAATTCCAAAACCCGTCGCAAACACATCCGCTTCTCTCATACGCTGCTCGACCAGATTGAAGAAAGCATGAACAGTGAAAACAGCCAGAACTTCTCGGCCTGGGTCGTGGATGCCTGTCGTCTTAAAGTGCGGGAAATTCAAAAGAATTTTAAAAGATAAAATTATTCTTTAAATATCTCGGGTATTTCACCCACCATGCAACTGACAAAAGAAACAATAAGACATAACGTATTGGCGAGAGATAAAAGAAATTTTCTGCGATATTCGCATGGATAAAAAAAGGTCTGTTATGGAAAATAACCTTCTCATAACAGACCTTCTATTTTATTAACCTTCCAGCACCAGCCGACTGTCTGCCAGAATTAATGGCTGAATTTGGTGTGTCACCAATAACGTCGTTTTTCCTTTCACCAATTCTTTTAGCGCATTCAGTACCATGTCGGTATTGGTGGCATCTAATCCTTCTGTCGGTTCATCTAATAAGATGACGGGAGCATGCGACAGAAAGGCTCTGGCGATGGCGATCCTGCGTGCCTGACCACCGGAAAGCCGGGTACCGAGTTCCCCGACCAACGTATCCAACCCCGCAGGAAAAGCACGAACTTCCTCTGCCAGTGACGCCTGAGTGAGAGCCTGCCATAAGGCTGCATCATCCGCATCAGGGGATACCAGCCGCAGGTTGTCCCGGATGGAGGCATTAAACAGATACGTTTTTTGTCCAACCACCGAGATAATCTGGCGCAGTACCTCATCCGATAAGCTTTTTACCGCATGACCACCAATCAACACCTCGCCTTTATCACAATCCCAAAAACCCTGTATCAGGTTAAGAATCGTGGTTTTACCTGCCCCACTGGGCCCCAGCAACGCCAGGCACTGACCTTGCGCAACCCGAAAGCTGAGTGAGTCCAACACAACGGGTTGTTCTGGTGCATAACGCATGGTGACCGCGGAAAAGGTCAGATCGAAGGTTGCAGGCATTTCACTGCGCTTGGGCAAGACCACGGCCGGGGTAAGTTCCGCCATGGAAAAAATCCGCCGCGCCGCTTCGCGAGTGACGCCCAGCGCGGCAAATGCCGTGGGCAATGCCGCCACCGCTTCCGTGCTGGCAAGTACCGCAAATAACAACATGACGATGTCATTGCCGGCGATACCGCCGGCATGTCCCGCACCGACCAGCAGGATAAAGGCACAAAACATACCCAACTGGCCTGCCAGGGCCGACAATGCGCTACCTGACGCCCCGGTCCACGCCTGCTGACGTTGCGCAGCAATCAACTTTTGTGACAGCAGGGACAAATGTCCGGCCTGTCGGGCAACAGCCCCCGCCACTTGTAACTCGCCAAGGCCGCGAATCAGATCGGTCGACGCAGCCTGAATCGCCGCACGTAATCCCGCGACCGCATGACCACTTGCCCGAGTGCGGGACGCTACCGCCAGCGGCACAATCACCCCCGCGAGCAACAGCATCACGCCATCAATAACGGCGACACCCGGAGAGAACCAAAAAAGCACGCCCAGGATGGCGACCGATGAGATCAGCCCGGCAATCGCCGGAGCCAGAATTCTCAGGTAAAAATTGTCGAGGCTATCAATATCGGCTCTCAGACGCGCCAGCACATCACCGTCACGGAAACCCTGTAAACGGGCGGGAGCCAGCGGCTCAAGACGTTGATAAAACCAGACACGCAGCACTGACAGCAGCCGTAACGTTGCATCGTGCGTCACCAGGCGCTCAAGGTAGCGAGCGAAGGTACGCAACACCGCCAGGCCACGAATAGCGGCAGCCGGTGTGAAGAACTCCAGCGTCAGTGCCCCGACACCGGCCAGCGCCATCGACGCGATAAACCAACCCGACAGCGCCAGCAGCGTGACGTTAGACAGGATGACGACGACAGACAGACCGATACCGAGCGCCATCCGCCACCGCCAGGGACGCGCCAGCCTTAAGAGATGACGTAAGTCGTTCATGCGGTTGCTCCTTTCTGAAGCCGTTCAAGCTCGGCAAACACACCGCCACTTTGCAGCAGATCCCGGGGCTTGCCTGACTCGATCACCCTGCCCTGCGCCAGCACCAAAACCTTGTCGGCCATCGCCGCCACGTCGGTATCGTGAGTAATCACTAACCGAGCTGAATCGGGCAGCGCCTCGGCCAACGCGACCATCATCTGCCGCGCCGTGTGGCTGTCCAGCGCCGCCGTCGGCTCATCGAGGATGAGCACCGGTGGCGCGGTCAGCACGGCTCGCGCCATCGCCACGCGCTGGATTTGACCACCAGAAAGGCCCTGGCCGCCATCGCCAACCTGGGTGGCGTAGCTGGTGGGTAACGCGTCGATAAAGGGCGCAGCCTGAGCCAGTCGCGCAGCCGCATACAGTTCGTTGTTCCCGGCTTCGGGATGTGCGAGGCAAATATTATCGGCTATCGAACCGGCAAACAGCGTAGGCCGCTGTGGCAGCCAGCCGATTTGCTTTTGCCAGGTGGGTAAATCCAACCCGGAGAGATCCTGTCCATCAATCAGAATCCGCCCATTTGCCGGGGTAATAAAGCGCAACAGCAGCCTGGCAAGGGTGGTTTTGCCTGCACCACTCGAGCCAACAATAGCCAGCGTTTCACCCCGGCGCAGCGTAAAGGAGATGTCCTCAATGCCGCCGCCTTCCTGATGCTGATAACTCACCCCTTCAACACGAATCTCCTGCGGCGCACCAACCGGTGTCACCGTGTTGGGTGCCGTTGCAGGCGGCTCGGTATTCAGGATAGCTAACAGCCCTTCGGTCGCGCCCAGCGCATCCATACGGGCGTGATAATGTGCCCCCAGATCGCGCAGAGGACGAAAGAACTCAGGGGCAAGCAGCAGCGCGAACAAACCTGGCAGGAAGGCCAGTTCACCGTAATACAGACGGAAGCCGACATAGACCGCCACCATCGCGGTACTGATGGTGGCAAAAAATTCCAGCACCAGCGAGGACAGAAACGCCACGCGCAGCACCTTCATCGTCGTCTGACGGTAGTTTTCGGAAATCACCGCAATGATCTGCGCCTGTCTGCGGGCCGCATTGGATTGGCGCAGGGTTGTCAGGCCAGAAATCACATCGAAGAAATGCGCACTCATCAGGCTGAGCTTATGCCACTGCCGGAGGTTCATTTTTTCGGCACCCTTGCCGACCAGGATCATAAATAACGGAACCAGGGGGGCCGTTATCAACATAATCAGCCCGGAAACCCAATCGGCGGGGAACAGCGCCACCAGGATCGCCAGAGGCACGATACCGATGATGATTTTTTGCGGAAGAAAGGCGGAGAAATAGGTTTCGATCGCTTCGACACCTTCACCCAGCGAACTGGCGATGCTGCCGGTGCGCTGTTGCTGGCTCCATGTTGGACCCAGTGCCGCGATACGTTCCAGTAACGTTCCCCGCAACGTCTGTCGAATGCGCGCGGCGCTCTCGAAAGCGAAGCCCTGGCGCAGCATGTCCAGACCTGCACGCAGGATCATCACAACAGGCAATAGCCAAAGTTCGGGGAACAGTTCGGTCAATCCTTTGCCGCCGATGACAACCCGGTCGATCAACCATGCCAGCAGCCAGCACTGGACAATCATCATGATGGCATTCAGCGTTGCCATGGTGACGGACAGGGAGAAAAGCGCGCCTGCCTGGCGACGCTGGCTGGAGAGCCAACGTTCCGCCAGGCGAGCGGCTGCGCCACTAAGGGGAGGACGAGCCGACATGATGCGTTTAGTGTCCGTAACCAACCAGTTTGGAGATGCGTCCCCGGAAGACCCAAATCTGGTACCAGTTATACATAATCATGACTGGTACAAACCCACCCATTGTCAGGGTGAAGGTGATCAGGGAAACCTGCGGGCTGGCACCGGCCCAGATGGTCCAGGTATTCGGTACGATCCACGGGAACATGGTAATCAACATACCAAAGCCCAGAATCAGCGCCGCACCGTTGAACCACATAATCGCCGCAAAATCTTTGTCTTTCAGGGTGTCACGACGCACCTGCTCAATGCAGAACAGCGCGATAAGACCAAACAGGCCCCAAATCCAGAAGTGCGGGCCAAACCACTTCGCACGCGCCCAGTCAAAAATCGCCGCGCTCCACACCCAGGTGATCACTACCGCAGCAATCGCTAACCAGAAAATGGTAGCAGTCCAGCGGGCAGCATCCTGACGAATAGGCTCTGACTTTTCAAAACGCGCACGCACAAACAGCACACCGGAGAAGGTCATGGCAACGCAGGAGGAAATGCCGGTCCAGATGGAGAAAGGCGAAATAAAGTTAAACGCCCCGCCCGCATAATGCGGCACGCCCTGCGCCGGGGTATCCAGCGCAAATCCCTGCAATACGGCACCGACACACATGCCGCCAAAGAAGGTCACGGTCAGACTGGCGACACCAAACACCCCGTCTGAGAAGCGCTGCCAGAACGGCGACGCCAGGTGACGGAACTCCAGTGCCACCGCACGGGACATAATGCCCCATAACACCAGCGCCATCGGCACCATCAGGTAGCTAAAAGCCGAACCGTAAACGAACGGGAAAGTACCAAACATGATCCCCCCGGCCACAATCAGCCAGGTTTCGTTGGCATCCCAGGTGCCGGCCATCGCCGCCATAATTGCGCCGCGTTCGTCATGATCTCTTACGAAGAGCGAGAAAATCCCCGCCCCAAGGTCTGCGCCATCCAGCGCAATGTATAACAACACGCTGACGCCAAAAGCCAGCCACCAGGCAATCGTCAGAAATTGCTGGGTATGAGTAAGCATATCCATGGGTTTCTTCTCCGCGTCAGACCGGTCTTACGTATTCAGGATGGTCAGCATGACCGCCTGGCGGCAGGTCGAGCTGGCCGATATGCTCATGGCCTTCACCCGGCAGCTTGCTGGTCAAATCAGGACCCTGACGAACAACTTTTGCCAGGAACCAGATCGTACCGGCAACCACCGCTGACTCGAAGATGGCAAAGCCAACCAGCCAGAAGATTGCCAGGCCAAGCGTCATCGCGCTCATACCGTCCTCAGTACGCATCAGTCCGTTAACAATCCACGGCTGACGACCAATTTCACGCGTCCACCAACCTGCGATTACCGCGATATAAGGCAGCACCACCATCACAACCGCGATAAACAGGAACAACGTATTACGTGGGGCCAGTTCCACCGTCATACGACGGCGCGCCATCAGCCAGATACCCCACAGACTGACCAGCAGGATTGCACCACCCGCTCCGGCCATCGCGCGGAACGCATAGAAAGGCAGCACCACAGGCGGCTGTTCGTCTTTCGGGAAGCTGTTCAGGCCTTTCACCGGGCCATTCCAGGTTTTGGTTTCAATCAGGCTGAGTGCATGCGGGATGGAAATCGACCAGGCCAGCCCATTTCCTTCGGCATTCGGCCAACCGATGATATGCCAGGCGCTGTTGACGTTACCTGCTGCATCATAGGTGTCGTAGTGCCCTTCCATCGCTGCCAGTGCCGCAGGTTTGTTTTCGAGAGTATTCTCGCCCAGCACATCACCCATATAGATTTGTGCAGCAGAAACCACGGCCAGCAACACCAGCGCATATTTCAGCGGTCGCAGGAAAAGCTCCACATTGCGGCGTTTCAGTACGAACCAGGCACAGGTCGCGACCACGAAGCAGAGCGACAGCTCGAAGCTGGCCAGCAACATGTGAGGAAACGCGCTTTTGACATTCGGATTGAGGAGCGCGGCTACCCAATCGGTCACATGAAAGATGCCATTCTTGTATTCGACACCGGTTGGCGTCTGCATCCAGGAGTTAGCGACCAGAATCCACATCGCTGAAAGCGTTGAGGAGAGGGCGACGTTGAAAGTCGCGAAAAGATGCATCCCACGGCTGATCTTGCCCCAGCCAAAAATCATCAGTCCGATAAAACCGGCTTCATACATAAAGGCGGTGATGGTCTCATATCCCAACACCTGGCCAAAGAATGGCCCGGCAGCTTGAGAAAAGCGGCCATACAGGATACCAAAAGCCATTTCCATCGTAACACCCGTTGCCACACCGGCTCCGAAGTTGACGATGAACAGCTTTTCGAAAAAACGACACAAGCGGTACCACTTTTCATCATTTTTTCTGACCCACATCAGTTCAGAAATGAACAGCAGCGCAGCCAGACCAATGGTCAGTGGTGGGTAAATGATATGTACTGATGAGATTAACGCGAAGTCGATTCGCGTAATCAGCGATGTGAGATCGTTACTTAACATGACTATCTTCTTTTCTATTAAGTGACCAGATTAGCCAGCGACAACCGAACGCTCTTCCCCTTACATGGCAGGTGAAGTGGTAAGAGTCAGAACGGGGAGTGTAGAAAAAGGTGTCGCACCATCGGATTAGTCTACACGCCAAAACATCCTGGTTAGCACATATCCCTGCTAAACACATTAGAAACAGGATAATATCCGCCAGCATGTACATGGCATGTTGAGCCTGGCCAGTTGGCCATGCTTACAACCAGGCAATTGCCGACGAAGCTTAAAAATAAGCGCAACAGTACTCGACGGTAAGCTAATTACCGTTAAGACCTGAAATTTGCTTATTTGAGATGATCCAGGTTTCGAGACGCTTATATTTTCGATAAAGCACAATATAGGAGCTGTGTAGTCCGAATGAGGGTCAGTATATTCCCCCCCACCCGCATATTGTCAAGAAAAATGTGGGTAAATCGTTTTTCTGTTGCAAGAGATCTTATATTCATTCACAAGAAACAAAAAATGAACCAATCAACCAACCAACTGTAACCAAAAGAAAATCAAACATTGAAACAGTTGACTATTCTAAGTCAAATTGCGGCTGATTCGGCAATAAAAAATACGCAAATAATCACAAAATAATAATTTAAATCAACAAGTTAACGCGATTGTGATTTTTCAGCGTTAACCAAAAAATGACTAATAAGGATGTTTATAAAAATTCGAACCGCTTCGGGATAATAATAATTTCCAATGTGTACGATAACGTTTAATCAATATAAAGGAACATAAAATTCACAAAAAAAACGATATCCGCATTATCATAATGGTCATATCAATAACCTTTCAGTCGATAATTAACAACAAAAATAACCAATGAGTAACATTTATAATTTACCAACCGATCCTTTATTTTCTGACGATAAAATATCCGGCCTGTCGTGGGTGAGTTGTCATGAAAAAGGGTTCATGCTTCACATGAACCCTTTTTTTACCCCAGCGCACGATTAGCTCATCCATTACGGTTGAGGTTGGTGACAGTCAACCCGGTGAACTAAGGCCACCATAGCAGCGCCTGGGCCACATAGATGAGACAAGCCAGCACGATTTTCGAACATAAACTGCGATGGGTAAAATGTTTCAAAATCACGCATAAAATAACGAACAGCATTCGTAGCATTTCGCGCAGATGTAACAGGTGAAAGATTGCCATAACATTTCCACGAATGACCAAAGCAGTCATGACTATACCTTAGTTTAGTTTGCGTGGAATGAATATCCGGCCAGGATTGATGAACTGTCTAGGTTGGTCTTTTAGGAGGTTACGGAAAGCAATCGTATTTACACCCATTCGTAGCGGCGCGATTTATCGCGTTAATGCGGTATCAATCATATGAAAATATAATTAGCGAATTATTGATTCAATGGCCTATGCACCACTAACCGATAAAGAGAAGGTATCTGGTGATCAGCACAGTTTTCTGTGCACCATCCGTAACGATTAAGGATATTTTCCAGTCGTGCCGTGTTTCCTGTCAGCCGCACCATTAAAGGCGCAATTTGCTTGCCGTCTTCATTAAATGAGACATCCAGCGAGCTACGTGACAAATAAATCGCATCCATCACCGGATTAGCGCTGAACCTATTACGCCCGGACCATTCCCGATCATTGAGATGATGAAAGGTAAAATCCATCTGCTTAGCCGTTTCAATGGCATAGGTCAGTCTGAACAGGTCATTTTGCTCCAGTAATACGCCATTGCAGGTACGCCAGAGATATTCAAGCTTATCGCGCAATTCAGACCTTGCGCCAAGAGTTCGCCCCTGTTTCAGTAACCAGTGAATATCCGGCGCGACCTCACGGGGGAAACGATGTTGTTTCAGTGCCGTGGAGAGCCAGCGAATCAGAAAAATATTTTCCTGCGATACCGAACCTACTAATCCATCCAGTCTGGCAACATGCAGAGCCACCAATGCACACCATGCTAAATGTCCGGTTTTCTCTGTCAACGGTTCAGTTCTCACAGCAACATCTCCATGTCATTAACTGCCACTCCAGCGGATTCAAGTGAAATACAATTTTGGCAGAATGTAAACCTCACACATTCACCTTTCTGAAGTGTCCTGCCTTTATTAAAGGCATTATTAAAGAATAATCTGAGATTTCATTTAAAAAACCTTTCTGCCAGAACGTCTTTGTCTCTTCATATCAAAACTCCCTCTGCCCGCCTAACTCAATCACCCTGTTGGCAGGGATCATAAATTGTTCATGAGCACGCAACGCATTGCGCTGGAAGAAATGGAAAATCGCCCCCTTCGCCCGTGCCAACCCGCGACGCTTTTTCATCACCAGCGTGTCGTGGGAAGTAAAGAACGAGGCTTCCTGTAGCGAGCAACCAAAGCCTTCCAGGCCGCACAAATGCAAAATCTCCTGCATTGAGGGCACCTCATGCCAGCCATAGGAAGCCGTCACCTGCCAAAATGAGGGGGAAAGTTGCTGCATGCTGATGCGCTTCTGGTTATGCACCCTGGGCGTGTCGATGGTGCGGATATGTAAAAGTACGGTGCGTTGATGCAACACGCGGTTATGTTTGAGGTTATGCAGCAGCGCCTGCGGGATTTCATACTCCTTGCGCGCGAGAAAGATCGCGGTGCCACCGACCCTCATCGGCGGTGCGGCCTCCAGCGAACTGATCATCGCCTTCAGTCCCACCGGGTCATCTGCCAGTCGGCGAATCAGCAGTGAGCGCTCACTACTCCAGATCAGCATCAACACCAGCATCGTCATCGCCAGCAGAACCGGCACCCAACCGCCGGAGAGCAGTTTCATCAAATTAGCGCTAAACAGCGGGACATCAATGGTCAACATACACACAAGGAACACCACCGCCAGGGGCAACGGCCAGCGCCAATTTTTGAACGCCACCACGCTTGCCAGACAGGCCGTCAGCACCATAGTGCCGGTCACCACGATGCCATACGCCGACGACAGCGCAGAAGATTGGCGGAAAGAGATAATAATGACGGTCACGGCGGCAAACAGCAGCCAGTTAACCACCGGAATATAGATTTGCCCGGACTCGGTCGATGAGGTGTAGACAATACGTACCGGCGGCAGAAATCCCTGGCGAATCGCCTGATGCGTCAGGGTATAGACGCCAGAGATCACCGACTGCGCCGCAATCACGGTCGATAGCGTGGCAAGGACAATCAGCGGAATCTGCGCCCAGCCTGGTGCCAGCAGGTAAAAAGGATTGCGCACAGCATCCGCATCCGTCAGCACCAGCGCTCCCTGACCAAAGTAGTTCAGCACCAACGCTGGCATCGCAATAATCAGCCATGCCAACCGAATCGGCGCTTTCCCCAGATGTCCCATATCCGCATACAACGCTTCGGCCCCGGTCACGGCCAACACCACCATACCTAACGCCGCGAACGACAGCGCTTTGTGGCTGTTAAGAAACTCCAGCGCGTACCAGGGGTTCAGCGCTTGCAGCACACCCGGATGCATCACAATCCCACGGATACCCAGCGCAGCGAGGGTGAGAAACCACACCAGCATCACCGGGCCAAACACCAGACTGACCCGCTCGGTGCCATGTTTTTGAATAATAAACAGTAAGGTCAGGATGACCACCGACAGCGGCACAATCACATGGTCCAGTGCGGGTGCCACCACTTCGATCCCTTCAATCGCCGACAACACCGAAATGGCCGGTGTGATCACGCCATCACCATAAAAGAATGCGCCACCAATCAACCCGGCCAACACGATAAAATGCCCGGCACGACCGGTAACATGCTGACGAGCCAGAGACATCAACGTCAGAATCCCACCCTCTCCGTCGTGATCGGCACGCATCACAAAGCAGACGTATTTCACGGTGACGATCAGCGTCAGCGCCCAAAAAATCAGCGAGAGAAACCCCATCACGGCAGTAGAGGTCATGCCGCCGTTGGGTAATATCGAAAGGCATTCGCGCAGCGTATACAACGGGCTGGTGCCGATATCACCAAACACGATACCGGCCGCTGCCAGCATACCTGCCGGGAGAGACTGCTTAGTTGAAGCCATAAGAGAGGCATCCTTTCACGGGGGGTTACGGACAGCAAAGCGAATGAGCATATTATAGCTGCTGCCCCTGCCGCTGATGCGGAGAGTAACGCGCACAACCTCCCGTTTTTGCCTGATTTTTATATCCGCCCGCCATCTTTTTACGCCTTTTTTATATGCCGATGGCTTAAATCAAATGGAACGATTTTCATCGTGATCAAAGGGAAAATGCTATGTCAGGCTTAATTCTGGTTTCGCACAATCTGTCCCGGGCTTCGACGTTATCCGCCCTGTATGAAAGCATTCTGTCGCGCAACGGTGGGCTTTGGGTAAGCTGGGATGGCAAAACTCAGGCCCTCGCAGCAGATATGCCACGTCCCCTGACCTTCCGCCAGGGGCATAAATTTGACACCCTCACCTTTCCGCTCACCCGAGGTGAACGGGAACAGGGTTACCAAAACTATGTTCACCAGGGTCTGTGGCCGATGTTCCATCAACGCCCGGATCTGGCGCGCTTCAGTCAGGATGACCTGAGTCAATATCGGAAATTCAATGAGGCGTACGCCCGAGCGATTGCCGAATACGCGATGCCCGACGATGTCATCTGGATCCAGGACTATCACCTGATACCCAGCGTCAGGCTGATGCGTGACGCCGGTTTGACCAACCGTATCGGCCTGTTCTTCCATCAACCGTTTCCCGCCGGTCAGGGATTTACCGCCATCCCGGACTGGCAATGGCTGGCTGAGTCGTTGCTGTGTTGCGATCTGATTGGTTTTCAGACCAGCCAGGACATGAACAACTTTCTGCTGTGGGTGGAGAGCGCATTTCGTTGCGAACGTCTCGGTGGCACGCTGTTTCGCATTCACGGTCACCTGCTCAGAACCGGTGTCTATCCGGTCGGGATCGATCTGGAAGATGCGCACTGCCTGTTAGCCAGCAACAGTTGCAGTTATATGGAAGAACAGTGTCGCGCCACGCTGCCGCAAAACACGATCCTCAGCGGAGGGCACCTCGACGATAGCGCCGGTCTGCCTTACCGCATCAGCGCTGTTGAGGTCCTGCTACGCAACCATCCGGATTACGTCGGCAACATGATGTTGTTACAACTGGCCTCGCCATTGGCCGGTTATGCGCCACGCACCGCCGGGTTAAGCCATGACCTCGAGAGCATCTGTGGCGAGATGAACGGCGTACATGGCACGCGGGAGTGGTGCCCCGTCAGTTATCTGACCAAATCATACAGCCGTGAGGAGCAGGCAGGCATTTATCGCGCATCCCGCGTCGCGCTGGTGACGCCACTGATGGCAGGTATGAGCCTGATGGCAAAGATGTATGTTGCGGTGCAGGATCCGGCCAACCCTGGCGTGCTGATCCTGTCGCAGTTTGCCGGGGCGTCGGAACATATGGATGGCGCGTTGATCGTCAATCCTTATGACCCGGATGCCATCGCCGACGCCATCCATACCGCGTTGCGAATTCCGCTCAGTGAACGTCAGAATCGCCATGCACGGTTGATGAAAGGCATCCACCGTCAGGATTGCCACGGGTGGGCAGCCGGTTTTTTGGCTGATCTACATGAGTCAGAAAGTGATGAAGCAGCTGTAATGGCGGGCAGTTTGGTGGTGACAGCCAAAATGGTGGGGAGGTTGAGATATTAGTTTCAGGTAACAACCCTGACGTAACGGCGCGATTTATCGCGCCGTTACGAAGATAAAACGGGAGGCCGCAAAGCCCCCCGAGGATTTAAAAATCGTATTGCAGGCTCAAACGGTTCTGCCAGAAGTGAGAATCATACAGCGGGGATGTCTGCACCCCGGCGAAATCGGTCAGGCTCAGGCCCTTCAGCACGCCACTGAAACTCCAGGTGAAATACACCAGATATTCCGACTGGTTGATGCTGGCCGACGCCGGTGACGGTTTCAGATCCATAAATGAATACTGCGTCCCGAGCGACAGGTTTTCATTCATTACATAGTTCAGGTTGGTCATATAGGCGTTGCCGCTGCCGAGATCCTGGGTACTGGTAAAGAACGGCTGCGCAAAGTAAGGACCGGACGAGGTGTTGTGCGCGTATGGGGTAACCAGCGAGCCGTTGTTCCAGCTATTGCCGCTGGCGGCAATGTGGTCATAACCCAGTTTCCAGCTCAGGGCTGGGGTAAAGGTCAGCGCCAGTTGAGCACCGTAAGAGGTACTGTTGACTTCACCGGCGAGCGCTTTGCCAAGGCTGGTGCCACGAATAAACTGCACGCCCAGGTCCGGCTGGAACAGCGTATCCTGCCATTGCAAATGACTCTCGCCATACACCAGACGGGTGTAATCGGCGTACTCCTGATACCACAACTGGCCGGTGAGTTTTTTACCGTCCCACTGCGTGCCGCGACCACCGCCCAACGCCCACATGCCGTTGGTGCGTTCATCAACATCGGTATACGCCGTGGTATTAAGGAACTGATCGTCACCCCACGGTTTATAACGCCAGACTTTAGTGGCATGCAGATAATTGGTGCTGTCGCCGTAATTCGCATCAACGCCACGGAACAGAATTGGCGTAATACGCCAGTCGTAATCACCGACAAAAGGAATATTGATTCGTTGATCACCGGCCGTTATTTTAAAATCATCCTGCTGCCAGCTTAAATAAGCCTCACCGACGTTGGTTTGATTATCGCCAATATCGCTGATGGTATTTGCTTCATCCGGATGATCGATACCACGCAGGAAAATACCGCTGACGCCAGCACGAAAACCATAAAACGGCGCGGTTTCATACTTGATGCTGCCACCGTAGCTCACGGTATCCTGATTAAACCCTTTGGAGAAATAGGCGTTATGCGTCGAATAATACAGCGTACGCAAACTACCGCTCACGGTGCCACAGGTGAAGATATCGGTAAAACTATTTACGCCACTCGCACCGTACTGACAATCGCTGATATTGCTCTGTGTTGCCGCCAGTGCAGCCGGAGCAAGCGGGAAAAACAGCGCAGCAAGACACGCACCACTCAGTGTTTTTAATTGCATAGTCCCAAGCCTCGTCACTTTTTAAAAGAGCAAAGCATGGCCACCCGCACAATAAATGTGCGGTGGTGGCTCGCTTTACGGTAAAAAAGTTTTATTATTGATTAATTATTTACACCGGTTATTTTCACATCCGGCAATGTATCGCGCACTTCCCAGCCACGTAATTTGCCGGGATTAAGTAAATTATACGGATCGCAGGCGCGTTTCATAGCAACAACATCCGCCCGCACCATGCCCTGTTTACCATCTTCAATATGAATAACGTGCGGGTTATTTATTTTCACACCGTTATCACGGTAAATTTGCATAATACCATTCAGGCGATCTTCATCGCTAAAACGCACCAGCGGCAAGCCGCTACAGGTTAAGGTGCCGTTCATATCGCGCAGAAATTCAATATGCGACATCACTTCATCTGATAATTGCGCTTCCATCGCCAACGCCTGCTGATGGTAATTTTCCGCTGCATAGGCGGTTTGCAGATAGGTCAGGGTTTTATCCACTTTCAGCGCCTGAAGCGTGGTGTGGTTCCAGCAATATTCAATCAGCGAATGGCCGTGGTTCTCACCCTCGGCAAAATGCAACGCGCTGCGGCCACCATGCTGCGTCAGCAATGATGGCAGCAGACGGTCGCTCTCCACGCCGACCACCGAAATCACGCCGTGTTGTCCCGCCACCTCCGCGTCAGCGAGATCGGTGAAGTAATCCAGTACCGGCGCAGCCATCACCGCCACCTGACGCTTCACCAGCCCCGGCGATTTTGCCAGGGCATCAGCAAAGGCCATCGCCGCCGGAAAACTGGTAAAGGTGTCGAGACGTTCGATCCAGTCATGACGCGGAGCCAGCGCCAGCTCGATTTCCAGCACGATGCCGTTACTGCCGTAAGCGTGGTGCAGCAGCAAGGCATCCGGTGCCTGAAGCGTCAGGATGCGCGGCGTCTCTTCCATGGTCATCAGCTTCACCGACAACACATTGCCAGGTGCTGCCAGCGGGCCATAGTTGATGGAACCCACGCCACCAAAACCGCCGCCAAACAGACCGCCAAGAGTCGCCAGCTTCCAGGTGGACGGCATACAACGCAGCTCCCAACCGAGCGGCCGGGTATGGGCTTCCAGATCACCGAGGCGAATCCCGGCCTGCGCACAGACCGTGCCCTGCCCCATGCTCACCACGGCGTTGAGTTTGGTCATATCGACCATCAACCCACCGTTAAGCGGAATCAGCTGACCGTAGTTGCCGGTGCCACCACCCCGCAGATTCAGCGGGATGCGGCGGGCAGTACAGGCCGCCACCACCGCCGCCAGCTCCTGCTCATCACGCGGGCGCACCGCCAGCTCGGCGAACTTCTCTTCCAGTTGCGGTTTCAGCACCGGGCTGAACCAGTGAAAATCGCGCGACAGGCGTTTGACCTTCGGCGCTTCTTTAATCCAGTCAAGTTCAGGCAACGCCGCAACCAGCGCCGCCAGTGCAGACTGACGATCGGAATCAGACATCTTTCTTTCCTGTAGTTGAGGTATCAGGTCGGGCTAAGTTCGCTCTCATGCCAGGCCGCCAATACGCGGCGCGTCAGCCACGACATCAGGGCAAACAGCAGGAAACCCGCCAGAGAAATCAGCAGCAGCGCGGCAAACATCAGCGGAATATTGAGCTGATAACCGGCCTGCAAAATCTGGTATGCCAGCCCGGTATCGGTGCCACCGGTGCCAGCAACAAACTCCGCCACCACCGCGCCAATCAGCGACAAGCCGCTGGAGATACGCAGCGCGCCAAAGAAGTACGGCAACGCCGAGGGAATGCGCAGGCGCAGCAGAATCTGCAAACGCGACGCATGGTTCAGTTTGAAATAACTCAGCAACCCCGGCGAGACGCTACGCAGTCCCTGGGTGGTGTTGGAGATAATGGGAAATACCGCCATCAGCGTGGCACACACCACCAGCGACATGGTGGTGTCTTTCACCCAGATGATGATCAGCGGCGCAATCGCCACAATCGGCGTTACCTGTAAAAACACGATGTAAGGAAACAACGCGCTTTCGATAAAGCGGTTCTGCACCAGCAAAAACGCCACGATGGAGCCAATCACAATCGCCACCACAAAGGAGATCACGGTGATCTTCAGGGTGTAAAGCAAGGACATAAACAGCGTCGGGAAGTTCTGCATCAGGCTCTGCGCCACTACCACCGGCGACGGCACCAGAAAGGCGGGCACCTTCAGCGTGGTGACCAGAAACTGCCACAGCAACAACAGTACGATGGCGAACAGCGCCGGGAACAGCCACTGCTGAAACTTACGCTGCGCGGCTAAGGGCTTCTTCATTATTTGCTCTCCTGACTGGCGGCAAACAGACCGCGCTGCAACTGCTGTGCATACTGCGTAAACTGCTGGCTGACACGGAACTCATCATCGCGCGGGAACGGCGCATCAATGCTGATATCATCCACCACGCGCCCGGGTCTGGCGGCCATCATGATCACCCGCTGCGACAGGAACACCGCTTCCTGAATCGAGTGAGTGACAAACACCACCGTCAGCTTCTGCTCCTGCCACAGTTGCAGCAGGTCGCTGTCCAGCTTGTTACGGGTGATCTCATCCAGTGCACCGAAGGGTTCATCCATCAGCAACACCTTGGGCCGCGTCACCAGACCACGCGCAATCGACACACGCATCTGCATACCGCCGGACAACTCGCGCGGCAGCACATGACCAAACTGCCCCAGACCGACCAGTTCAAGGATCTCCCGCACGCGAGTGTCGGCTTCGGCACGCGGCACGCCGGCTAAGTCGAGCGGCAGGCGCACATTCTTGTGCACGCTGCTCCACGGCATCAGCGTCGCCTCCTGAAACACGAACGATAACGGCAGATCGCGCTGTTTTTCCCGGCGATCGCGCCGAAACAGCATCAACTTGCCATCGCTCGGCTCAATCAGCCCGGCGATCATTTTCAGCAAGGTACTTTTGCCACAGCCAGACGGACCGAGCAGCGAGACAAATTCGCCCTGGCGAATCGTCAGGTCTACCGGCAGCAAGGCACGCGTACCGTTCGGGTAAATTTTCTCAGCGGAGAGCACTTCAATCGCCGGAGCGGCCGCATGTAGCGGCACCGCTTGCGCATCATTGCTCATCAGGGTCAGTCGGCTGGCGGCATTCATGGCATAACCTTCACGTCTTGAATGAATTTCAGGGTGTAGCTGCCGTCAAACGGTACTTTCGCCGGGTCGATCAGCTTGTTGTCCACCAGCAGTTGCCAGGTCTGCTTCAGGCGCGGTACGGTCATGATGCCGATACCCCCGGTCTGCGCATCGCCGCCGGTCAGCATCTGATACTTCTTCATCTGCGCGATGCTGAAGGCAATCTGATCGTCGGTCATCTGCGGGTTTTCTTTCTTAATCAGCACATTGCCCGCAGCCGGATTCTCCAGGTAGTTTTTCCAGCCCTGCATTGAGGCTTTGACGAAGGCTGCAACCGCCTGCGGACGTTTTTCGATGGTCGATTTCATACAAACGATGCTGTTGCCATACGGCGGGTAGCCCCAGTCGCTGATGGGGTAAACATTGGCCTGTGCACCGGCCTTCTGCACCGCGAACGGTTCGGAGGTCACGTAGCCCTGCTGCACCAGCGTTTTATCCGCGAGGAATGGCTGCACGCTAAAGGTATAAGGACGTACACGCGCGTTTTTCAGGTTGAGTGCGCTCTGCGCCCACGGCCAGTACGAGGTATAAGCTTCTGCGGCTAACAGGAAAGTTTTACCCTGCAAATCAGCCTGACTTTTCACATCCGGGTGGGTAATAAACACAATCGCCGAGTGCTGGAAGGTGGTGGCAACCGGCACCGCTTCCACGCCCTGCTGCCAGGACTCCAGCGCCTGCATGTTATCGCTGATGATGCAGTCAGCCTGACCAGCAGCCATCAGCTGCATGGTGTGCACCTGCGGGCCGCCCATTTTAATGGTGACATCCAGCCCGGCATCGCGGTACAGATTTTGCGCCTGAGCCTGATAAAAACCGCCATGCTCGGCCTGAGCATACCAGTTGGTCATAAAGGTAAATTTCTCGGCGGCCATACCTGGTGCCGACAGTGCCACAGCAAGCGCGGCGACAATGCTCAATGTTTTTTTCATAGCCGATCCCCGAATTAGCGCGGTTGTAATAATGATGCTGCGTCGTTTTGGTCTAAAACTTTGCCCTGCCACTGCCCTTTGCCCCAAGCCGGTTCGGCACGGGTTACCCAGGTCATTTGGTGCACTTCGGTGATCACCTGCGCCCAACTGATAGCCAGCGACTCAAGGATCGCCGCGCCCTGCTCTGGAGTGGAAGGCAACGGATCGCCAATCACGCCGCTGGGGCCGAAATCATACGAAGCCCAGGCCGCCATCGGGCGGGTGCTGGAGAGTGTCGGGCACGGGAACGCCGGTGGATAGTTGGCGACGGCTTTCTCCATCTGCACCGTATCGGGTGCCAGCGCCAGCATCAGGGCGGTTTCGGCATGACCGGCGTGCATCGCCATCTGACGCTCTTTCTCGTCCATAAAACTTTCGGCGCAGTTCGGTACTTTGAAAGTGTCCTGCATGATGATGATCATGTCGCCGTGGCGCAGACGCAGTTCACGCATCGCCATCTGCAATGGCTGCGGTTGACCGCCATGACCGTTTACCATCAGGAACTTACGGAAACCGGCGCGGTACAGCGATTCGCCAATCTCCAGAATGGTATGCAGCAGCGTCTCACCGGTCAGCGTCAGGGTGCCGGGGAAATGCAGATGCTCATCCGATTTACCATAGGTGATGGGCGGAATGGCGTAGGCGGGGATTTCTGCCGGTAAACGCGCCAGTGCATGACCGACTACCCCGGAGGAGATCACGCTGTCCACCGCGCACGGCAGATGCGGGCCATGCTGCTCAATCGCCCCGGTCGGCAGTACGATCACCGTGTTGGCTTTGTCTTCCAGCGTGGCGATATCGGTCCAGCTCAGATACGGCAAAAAGCGGTTTGCCGGAATATAACCATGTAACATCTCGCTTCCTCGTGTTATTGCGGCAACCACGCCGTCGCTTCAACTTCAATTAAGACATCCGGACTGGGCAGCATTTCGCTAACCTGTACCACGGTAGAAACCGGTGGCGTATCGGGGTAAAACAACTTGCGCACCCGACTGTAGTGAGGAAAGTGGTCCAGATTGCGGAAGTACTGCACCAGTTTGATCACATCGCTCATCTGGCCGCCTGCGCTCTCGATGGTGGTGCGGATGCTCTCCAGCACGTACCAGCTCTGCGCCAGAATTGGCCCTTCTTTGATATCGGTGGAAAACTCGCCGGTACGCCCCAACAGTTGCTGCGCCTCGGCGGGGATATCGTCGTAACCACGCACAATCAGCGCGGTTTGCGGATTCACCGGGATGATGCCGGAGAGAAAGATAAAATCGCCCGCGCGTCGCCACGCGGCATACTTCGCCAGCGGTTTACCCGCCCCAGCTTCAAGCGTCATTGGTGGACTCTCCATAACAGATCCCCTGTTTCAACCGATAGCGGTGACGGCTGCGCAGTGGCCAGCTTGCCGCTTCGGCAGCAGGGAAAATGACAAAATCGTTAGCCAGCAGAGTTGCACCGTCATGTAACGCCGCACGCTGGCAAATCAGGGCCGATGCTTCATCAAAAGCCGCGCCCAGTTGCGCACTCAGTAACCCGCTAAACAGCGTATCGAGTGGGTCGTAGCTGCCGACCGGACAGAACGCGTCCTGCACGTTATCCGCTCCCAGCAACACCGGCATACCACGCGTTTGCGCCTCTTTAATCAGGGTTAAACCGCGCTGGCGCGGGGTGCGTCCCGGCACCGCGTCCTGTAACAACAGGTTGGTCAGCGGCAGCGCAATCAGGGTGACGCGGTGTTGCGCCAGCACATCAAGGATCGCCTCGCCGTCCTCCTGCTGCGCCAGCGCACAACCGTGGCTACAGGTAATACGTCCGCTGAACGGATGGTGTTGCAAATAACGCGCCAGCCAGCGCAACCCTTGTGCGTCGTGGCTCAGTTCTTCGTCGATATGCAGATCAATATCCAGCCGCCAGCGTTCTGCCGCCTGCAACAGATGGGTAAATGCCTGCGCATCCCAGTTGCTGCTGTGAATAAAACCGCCAAGCAGCGCACCGCTGGCAGCGACCTGGGCGGCAATATGTTCCGCCTGGTCGGCATCGGCAAAAAAGGTCAGCGGGGCCAGCGCCACGCGTTCGAGGGTGCACAGCGGATGCTGCAATTCGCCCACAATCTGCCACGCCAGTGGCGCATCGGCTGAGAACCAGTCGATATGGGTACGCAGCAGGCCCACGCCAGCCTCCACCGCCCAGTTCAGCGCCTGACGGGCGCGTTGGCGCAGATCGTCCGCGCTCCAGCGCGCCCGGTCCTGATGCATCGCAGCAATCGCCGCCAGCAGGCCCGGTTGCAACGCCGGGCTGCGCTGCACGGTGAAGGTTTTATCGAGATGGGCGTGAGGTTCAATCAACGGCGGCAGCACCAGCGCGCCGTTCAGCGCCAGATAGCCGCTAACGTCACGATCTGGCTCGATATGGGTGCCATCTTCGCGAAAATGTAGCGTCGCCAGCACTGGATGATCGCCATGCATCGGCCAGTCCTGCGGGAGCAGCCAGCGGGGTAAACGCGCGCCTGTCGCGCCTGGATACGCGTTCACAGGTCAAGTACCAGTAACGGGGAACGGGCGCGTGAGCAGCACAGCACGATGCAGTCATTCGCCGCGCGCTCTTTCTTACTCAACACTTCATCGCGATGATCCGGCTCACCGCTCAGCACGCCGGTAATACAGGCTCCGCACATGCCCTGCTCGCAGGAGAGTTCGATGTCGATCCCTGCACGCTCCAGCACTTCAGCAATGCTTTCATCGGCATTGATGGTGTGGCGCGCACCGCTGGAGGCGATTTCTACCGTGAACACGTCGCCAGCAATCGATTGCGTGGTGACATCAGGTTTAAATTTTTCGCTATGCAGTTGATCGTCACCCCAGCCATGTTGCTGCGCCAGTTGATGCAGATGCTCCATAAAACCCGCCGGTCCACAGCTCACCAGCACGCTGTTGTGCGCTACTTTGAGGTCTTCTGGTACTCGCTGGCGCAGGCTATCGCCCTCGCTGCTGTAATGCAGCACCACCCGCGAGCCAAGCTGGTCCAGACGCGCACTAAACGGCAGCTCATCGTGACGTTTAAGAAACAGATGCAGCGTGAACTCGGCATTCTGCGCCGCCAGGTGCTCAGCCATCACCAGCAACGGTGTCAGCCCGATACCCGCCGCAAACAGCAATGTACGCGGCGCTTCCGGCAGCGGAAAATGGTTGCGTGGTGCGGAGATGGTTAAACGCGTCCCCGTCTGCACCTGATGGTGTAGCCAGCGAGAGCCGCCGCCCGATGCCTGATCGAGACGGACGCAAACTTGATAGTGTGCCTCCCCGGCGGCCGAGCACAGCGAATACTGCCGCTTGCCACAGTCGGGAATGGTCACATCAATATGGGCACCGGGGGTAAACACCGGTAGTGGGTGGCCGCTGGCAGACGCCAGGGTCAGTAATACATTGCCAGCACCGTTGAACTGCTTTGCGATGACGGTGACAGCCAGATTCTCTGCCTGCTTCATAATAATCCTGCATACGACGGACACGTCATCAGCCGGGAGGCCGCGCGTAGTCTTGTTTTTATCGTGATTGCGATTATTATTTTGCCTGTGTGTAAGCGTCCATCTGTTTAATTCGCACGATGCGTTGCAAAAAAGAGAGCACCCGCTATGTTCGCCTTCTCCCGGTTTCTGATCTACTTCACCGAGGTGGCCCGCCAGGGTTCACTGCGCAAGGCTTCCGAGACGCTGCATGTCTCGGCATCCTCCATCGATCGACAGATTTTGCGGGTGGAACAGCAGCTGGATATGCCGCTGTTTGAACGTCATCCATCAGGATTACGTATGACCGCAGCCGGGGAAATTTTGCTGAACGCCGCCAGGAACTGGCAGCGTGAGTTTGGTCGCGTCTGTACCCAGCTCGATGATCTGCGCGGCCTGCGTCACGGTCATGTGCATATCGCCACCATTGATGCCATCAACCGCGGCTTTTTCTCGGCCATTCTGCAACGCATTCGCACCGAGTATCCCGGTATCTCCTTTACGCTCACCACCATGAGCAACATCCATATCGCTAACGCGCTGACCAATGGCGACGCCGATTTTGGCATCATGCTCAATCCACAAAGCTCGCGCGAGCTGCTGGTGAAGTCGTTTGCGGATTTACGCCTGGGTATTGTGGTCAGCAGCCAACACCCGCTGGCCAAGCTGGAAACTATCCGCTTCAGCCATTGTGAATCCTGGCCGTTTATCGTTCCCGCCGCCCCCCTGATGCTGGCAGAGCCGCTTGAGGCCCTGATCAACAGCTCCGGCATCACCCTGAATGAGGTAGGCCGCACCAACAATATCCATATGCTGCGTTCGCTGGTTCGCGATGACGTGGGCATCAGCCTGATGTGTTGGCTGGATATTGTGGATGAATACCGCCGTGGTGAACTGAAATTTATCCCGCTGATAGATGGCATGCTGAAGCCGTTTACCCTGTCGCTGTGCGTCGCCCCGCAGCGTCAGCTATCGATTGCCGCCTCAATGATGCTGCGTGAACTGGAGTCGTTTTTCGCCCTGATGCAGAACGAAGAAGCCCTGGCGGGGCAAACCACTGCCCCTCCGCCCGCCCCGTAACAGCGGGATTTTTGACTCGGCTCACACTTTCTCCCTTTCCCCTCTTGCCAGCCTGCCGTTGATTGCTGAAGATGGGCGCGATTCAGGATTGTTACTGCAAATCAGGCAAAACCTAAATCGCACCGCATTCAGTTTTCGAGCGCGGTGTGATTTAGGTTTTTTTTTGCCTCCAATCCGGGACAACCCGAGAACAACAGCGATTATCAGCGGGAGTAGGTATGCCATATCAGGAACTGGCCGACGAAATTGTCGAAGGTGTCGGCGGTAAAGCCAACATCATCAGCGTGATCCACTGCGCCACACGCTTACGCTTTAAACTCAAGCAGCCGGGTAAAGCCCAGACCGCGGCGTTGAAGAATAATCCCGGCATCATCATGGTGGTGGAGAGCGGCGGCCAGTATCAGGTGGTGATTGGCAACCACGTTGGCGAGGTATATCAGCAGGTAGCCAGTCGTCACGGGTTGGAAAACGACAACAGCGACCGTGCCGATGCCCCCAAACAAACGCTGTTCGCCCGCTTTATCGATCTGGTTTCCGGCATCTTCACCCCGTTTATCGGCGTGATGATCGCCTCCGGTATTATCAAAGGACTGCTGGCGCTGGCGCTGGTGCTGGGCGTCATGCATCAGGAGAGCGGCAGCTACAAGCTGCTGTTTGTCTCCAGCGATGGCCTGTTTTATTTCCTGCCGATCCTGCTTGGCTACAGCGCCAGCAAAAAATTTGGCGGCAACCCGTTTGTCGGCATGGCTATCGCCGCTGCGCTGGTCCATCCGCTGATCCTCACCGCGCTGGAACAGCAGCAGCAGGGAGAGAATCTACGCTTTTTCGGTATCCCGCTGGAGATCATCAACTACAGCTCATCCGTGATCCCGATTATCTTTGCCTCCTGGGTTGCCAGCCTGGTTGAACGGGTGGTACATCCGCGTTCCCCTGGCGCGGTGCGTAACTTCACCACCCCGCTGCTGTGCCTGATTATCACCGTGCCCCTGACCTTCCTCGCCATCGGTCCGGCTGCCACCTGGCTGAGCCGCATGCTGGCGGAGGGGTATCTGTGGATTTACAGCCTCAGCCCGACCATCGCCGGTGCGGTGATGGGGGCCATCTGGCAGGTGTGCGTGATCTTCGGTCTGCACTGGGGGCTGGTACCGATCATGCTGAATAACCTCACTAACTTCGGCCACGACACCCTGCTGCCGCTGCTGATGCCAGCAGTGCTCGGCCAGGCTGGCGCCACCCTCGGCGTGATGCTGCGTACCCATGAAGCCAAAGTGAAGGCGATGGCCGGTTCTGCCTTTAGCGCCAGCATCTTCGGCATCACCGAACCGGCGGTGTACGGCATCACCTTGCCCAACCGTCGTCCCTTTATCTTTGGCTGCATCGGTGGCGCACTGGGTGCCGCAATACTTGGTTTCTGGCATACCACCATTTATTCGTTTGGTTTCCCCAGCATCTTCACCTTTATTCAGGTGGTGCCGCCCAGCGGCATCGACGCCAGCGTCTACGCCTCTTTTGCCGGTGCCATCGTGGCATTGCTGTTCGCCACCGTCGCCACCTGGCTGTTTGGCCTGCCCACTCCCGCCCCGGTAGTGGAAACCGCCCCGACTGCGGCAGGCGACGCCTCGCCGGTACGCAAGCAAACCGTGTTTAGCCCGATCTCGGGCAAGGTAATGGCGCTGGATTCGATCAAAGATGAAACCTTCGCCAGCGGCCTGCTGGGCAAAGGTGTGGCAATTGTGCCGGATAATGGCCGCGTGGTGTCGCCGATTGATGGTGTGGTGTCATCATTTTTCCGCACCCACCACGCCATTGGATTGACCGCAGACGACGGTGCGGAAGTCTTGATTCATGTCGGTCTCGACACCGTCAAACTGGACGGCAAATTTTTCACGCCACACGTCGCCGTCGATGATGTGGTGAAAGTGGGCGATCTGCTGCTGGAGTTCGACCTGAGCGCCATTCAGGCGGCCGGATACGATCTCACCACCCCGGTGGTGGTCAGCAACAGCGATGAATTTATTGATGTTTTATCCCTGCAACCGTCAACGGTAACGGCCTGTGCGCCGTTGCTCAGTGCGGTGAAATAATTGAGGAGTTACAAGATGACCTTACGTTTCCCGGATGGATTTTTATGGGGCGGTGCCGTAGCCGCCAACCAGGTAGAAGGCGCGTATCAGACCGGTGGCAAAGGGTTATCCACCTCCGATCTGCAACCGAAAGGCATTTTTGGCGATCGCGTTGAACGCCACGCCGGTGATTTCGGTATCAAAGACACCGCGATTGATTTCTACCACCGCTTCCCGGAAGACATCAAACTGTTCGCCGAAATGGGCTTCACCGTGCTGCGTACTTCAATTGCATGGACGCGCATCTTCCCACAGGGCGACGAAGCCGAGCCAAACGAAGAAGGGCTGGCCTTTTACGATCGCCTGTTCGACGAGATGGCGAAATACAACATTCAGCCGCTGGTCACGCTGTCGCATTATGAAATGCCGTACGGGCTGATCAAAAAATACGGCGGCTGGGGCAGCCGCACCACTATCGACTGCTTCGAGCGTTACGCACGCGCGGTATTCACCCGTTTCCAGCACAAGGTGAAACTGTGGCTGACGTTCAATGAAATCAATATGTCGCTGCACGCGCCCTTTACCGGCGTCGGTCTGCCGGAAGAGAGTGACCAGCAGGCGATTTATCAGGCCATCCATCATCAACTGGTCGCCAGTGGCCGTGCGGTCAAAGCCTGCCATGAAATCGTTAAAGACGGCAAAATCGGTAACATGCTGCTCGGCGCGCTGCTCTACCCGCTCAGCTGCCGCCCGGCGGATGTGATGGAAACCATGCAGCAGAACCGTGAATGGCTGTTCTTCGGTGATGTGCAGGTACGTGGCTACTATCCGGCCTATATGAAACGCTTCTTTGCCGACCGTCAGATCCAGATCAACATTACCGATCAGGACAAACGCGACCTGCAAAACACCATCGATTACATCTCCTTCAGCTACTACATGACCGGTTGCGTCACCACCAATGAAGAAGAGAATCAGAAAGCGCGCGGCAACATTCTGTCGATGGTGCCAAACCCGCATCTCGCCAGTTCCGACTGGGGATGGCAGATTGACCCGGAAGGGCTGCGTATCCTGATGAACCTGCTGTACGACCGCTACCAGAAACCCCTGTTTATCGTGGAGAACGGTCTTGGCGCGAAAGACAAGGTCGAAGCCGATGGCAGCATCAACGACGACTACCGCATTCAGTATCTCAATGACCATCTGGTGCAGGTGCGTGAAGCGATTGAGGACGGCGTGGAAGTGATGGGCTACACCTGCTGGGGACCGATCGATCTGGTCAGCGCTTCAAAAGCAGAGTTCTCCAAACGCTACGGCTTTATCTACGTCGATCGCGATGATAACGGCAACGGTACGCTGGTGCGCTCACGTAAGAAAAGTTTCTTCTGGTATCAGGAAGTGATTGGCAGCCACGGTGCTTCACTGAAGTAAAGCACCTCGTAGCGGCGCGATTTATCGCGCCTGTTTTAAAAGACGCGTGATAAATCGCGCCGCTACGGATCAGGCTTCATCGTCCCCGATTTGCAACGCCCGTGTCTCTTTACGCACCCGCTCGATATGGATGGTGAGAAACATCCGCTCCTCATTCGACAAGGCATAGTGGTATTTCTGCTGAATATGCTGATCAACCTTGATGGTGCACTGGTACGCTTCCGGATACTTGTCGCGCACCACATCATGGAGCGATTCATCCTCGCTGCACACGCCGCGTTTACCCAGCATACGTTGCGCAAAAAATTTCAGATGGTTAACAAAGCGGTTATAACTCAGGCTTTCAACGCGATAATCGAGTTGCAGGCGATACTTCACAATCTGCAAAATATCCTGCATAAATCGCGTGATATGCGCGACATCCGACATATCGTTATCAAGCTGGGCATTCACCAGATGCATGGCGATAAAACCGGCCTCATCCTCTGGCAGACGTTCACCGAGGCGTTTCTCAATGATCGCCAGTGCCTCCAGCCCCAGCGCGTACTCGTTGGGATAGAGCGTTTTGATCTCCCAGATCAACACATTGCGGATCGGCAAATTTTGCCGATGTCGTTCAATCGCGAAGTTGCAGTGATCGCATAGCGCGATCGACAGACTTTCATGCAATTTCGATCCCAGTTGCTCCCTGGCACGCGCGATGATCAATTCGGTGGTGGTGATCACCTCGATCGGGATCTCCGACAGCAGCTCGCTCAGGCGATTGGTCAGCGTATGGTTTTGCAACGCAAACACTTTTTCGATCAACTGCGCATCCAACGGATCGCCAATGCGCTTGTTGAACGCTAACCCGCGTCCCATCACCACCTGTTCCTGGCCCTGCTCGCCCAGCACGATGGCCACATTATTATTAAGTATTTTCGCAATCTTCATTTGGCACCCTGAAAACGAAAAAACCTGACCTCCCGCGAAGCGAGCTGTCAGGTTTTGCCTGTGTGGAGGAACACAGTAACAATCCGCTCCATCATAAATGCCTGGCATCACACGGCAAGCTGAAATCGGGATAAATGTGACCCGGCTCCGTTTCTTTTCACTGATGATAGCAGAGGACCATACAATAAATTTATTCCCCCATAATAAAATCCAATAAATTTATTTATCATTGAGTTAAATCAACCCTGATTTTTATTTCGTGATCACTCCACCGTTAGCCGTAACACAACATCCGTAACACGCTATTTATCCGGTAGGCTTCATCAAACAGAAAAATAAACACCCTGAACCGGACGTGCCCGCACGCCCCTTATTTCCCTTACCCTATAAATAACATCAGGAGTCAGCCATGCCTGAAGAAACGACGCTATTACCCTGGTATAAACGGCTGAATCGCCAGCAATGGAAGGCATTCTGGGCCGCATGGATGGGTTATATGCTGGACGGTTTTGACTTCGTCATTATTACCTTAGTCCTGACCGAAATAATGGCGGAATTTAATGTCACCACGGCGGAAGCGGCGGCATTAATTTCTGCCGCATTTATTTTGCGTTGGTTTGGTGGATTGGCACTCGGTGCTATGGGCGATAAATATGGCCGTAAAAGTGCGATGATCACCAGCATTATATTATTTGCCGGTGGCACGTTCGCCTGCGGTATCGCACCCAATTATACCTGGATGTTTATTGCCCGCGTGTTGGTCGGAATCGGCATGGCCGGTGAATATGGCACCAGTTCAGCCTATGCCATCGAAACCTGGCCGAAAGATATGCGCAATAAAGCCAGCGCCTTCCTCAATTCCGGCTTTTCTGCGGGGGCTATTTTGTCGGTGCTGGCGTATAGCTGGGTGGTTCCGCTGTGGGGTTGGCGCTCGCTGTTTTACCTCGGCATTATCCCGGTGTTTTATGCCCTGTGGCTGCGCCGCGCCATTCCGGAAGCCGAAGAGTGGGCTGCGGCCAAAGCCAAAGCTGCCAAACCGGCAGAAACCATGATCGACACGCTGTTTCGTGGGCCAAACCGCTTACGTAACACCCTCAACCTGCTGCTGGGATTGGCCGCCGCCGTGTCGCTTTACTTCTGCTTCGACCACCAGACCTCCGGGGTGGTGACCGGCGTGCTGGCGGTGATCATCGCGGCAATCTTTATCCGTTTTCTGGTGCAGAGCGGCGGCGAGCGCTGGCCCACCAGCCTGATGCTCACCGTCACTATCGTCTGCGTGTTTCTTTACGGCTGGCCGATCCACGCGCTGCTGCCTACTTACCTGAAAACCGAGTTGCACTACTCGCCAGAAGTGGTCGCGCTGGTGTTCTCCTTTAGCCGCTTCGGCATGGGCCTTGGCTGCTGCGTGGCGGGGATCGCCGCCGATCGCATCGGTACGCGCAAAACCTATGTACTGAGCCTGCTGATCGCCCAGATGATCATCATCCCGGTATTTATGCTCAACGGCTCCAGCGTCTGGTTACTGTGCCTGCTGATCTTCCTGCAACAACTGTTCAGCCAGGGCGTCGGCGGCCTGCTGGCGAAGATGATCAGCGGCTACTTCGATACCGAACAGCGCGCAGCCAACCTCAGCTTTATCTACAACATCGGCTCACTCGGCGGTGCACTCGCGCCGGTGCTGGGCGCGCTCATCGCGCAGCATGCCTCTCTGGGTAGCGCGCTTGGCGGCCTGTCGTTTGGCCTGACCTTCGTGGTGATGTTGTTGATTGGCTTTGATATGCCGTCGCGCGTGCAGCGCTGGTTAAAACCGCAGGCGCTGCGTCACTACGACACCGTCGATGGCACCCCACTTGCTGGCGCGTTCACCCGTGAAGAACGTGCCGCCCAGCATCTTACCCCGCTTAACTCAGGCAAACCCTGAAAGGAGATAACATGACCGCAGGAAACCGCATTTATTTACGTCGCCCGGCTGATGCTGAACCGCTGCTGGAAACCTTCCGCACCCTGCCAGCTGCCGTGGTCGCGGATTGTATGAGCCGCCTGCCCGCCCTGTCAGCGGAGATCAGCCTGAAAACGGCCCCACAACAACCGATTATGTGTGGTCTGGCAGTGACGGTGAAAGCCCGTTCAGGCGACAACCTGATGCTGCACAAAGCGCTGGATATCGCCGGGCGCAACGATGTGATTATTCTGTCGAACGAAGGCGATCGCAGCCAGTCGCTGATGGGTGAAGTCATGGCGACCTATGCGAAGCAGCGCGGCATGGAAGGGATTGTGCTGGATGGCCCGGTGCGCGACATCGACGGATTATCACGCATGGATTTCCCGATCTACGCAGCCGGAGTCACGCCGGGTGGCCCCTTTAAAGACGGACCGGGTGAGATCAACGTGCCGATCGCCTGCGGCAAAATCCATGTCTCTCCGGGCGATATCATCCTCGGTGATGCCGATGGCGTGATTGTGATCCCACGCCAGGATGCCGCACGTATCCTGGAAGATGCGCTGGCGTATTTACAGGTGGATGAGCGCAACTTTGAGCTGGCGAAAACCGGCTCACTGGAACGTGGCTGGCTGGATGAGACGTTACGCAGTAAGAAGGTGGAGATTATTGACGATATTTATCGTTAACAGGAATCGCGCCGCCAGGATGCGGCGCGTTTTTACACCAGCGCCAACTTCCGCTGCCGTTGCTCACGCCACACGGCAAAAATCCCGGCCAGCGCCACAATCGATGCGCCAAACAGCGTGGTGGGACCAGGCAGGCTATTAAGGAACAGGTAACCTACCACCATCGACCATACCAGGGTGGTGTAATCAAACGGGGCCAGCAGCGAAGCATCCGCGTAACGCAGGCTGAGCGTGACCAGAATCTGTGCCAGACCGCCAAACAGCCCGCAACCAACCAGCAGCAGCAGTTGCGTGCCACTGGGTATGGTCCAGCCAAACACGATAGTGGCAAGGCCGATCACCGTGGTCATCAGTGAAAAATAGAACACAATCGCGCCGGGTTTTTCGATGCCATTCAGAAAACGAATTTGCACGTTGGAGGTGGCGGTGCAGACCGCAGCCACCAGCGCGCACAACACGCCGATACCCGCGCTGGCATGAGCGGCACTGGCGGAGAACAGCGTCAGTTTGGACGACAGCATGATCAAAATGCCGGACAGGCCGACCATCACCGCCAGCCAGCGCGATGCCCTGACCCGCTCTTTCAGCAGCACCGCCGCCATGATCACGGTAAACAGCGGCGCGGCGTAGCTCAGTGCAGTGGCATCCGCCAGCGAGATATACACCAACGCCAGATAATTAAAGTACATGCCACCGGTGCCGGAAAAGCCCCGAATCAGATGACCGAACAGATTGCGGGTTTTCAGGTTTTCCAGCACGTTCCCCTGAATTTTCAACCATATCAGCAGTGGAAACAGCGCGACAAAACTGCGGAAAAAAATCACTTCCCCGGTGGGTATGGTGCCGTTCAACCCTTTGACACACGCCAACATCAGCGTTGAACACAACGCCGCCATTATCTTCAGAACTACGCCTAATCTGGCATTCATTGCTTTGACCCTATTCTCTCTCTACCACTCGCAACCGGCTTGATTGCCGAGAGGACAACGCGCATACCTTATGGAGAGACAGAGGGCCGCGATAACACTATTTTGCTCTGCCTGAATAGCAATAACTTATCGTCCACCGTCATAGCATTTCGCTATCGCGCGACAGGGTTTCCCTCTTATTCGCCGCAAAACAAAGCCGATATAGTCCAGGAAACGCGAATATTGACGGATTACCGAGGGGAATCACATGACCATGAAAAGACGTACCACCATCGGGCTGGCGCTGCTGCCGCTGCTGGCTATCTCTTCCGCCCATGCTGACCTGATGGCAAACATTAAGTCGAGCGGCGAACTTAAGTGCGCAGTCTATTCCGACGTGCCACCCTTCTCCTCGCCGGATCCGCAAACTCGCCAGTTGGCTGGCATGGACGTTGACCTGTGCAACGCGCTGGCAAAACAGATGGGGGTCAAAGTCACTCTGGTGCCGACTTCCGTGGAAGCGCGTATCGCAGTGATCGCCACTGGCCGCGCCGATGTCCTGATCGCTAACCTTGCCTACACCAAAACCCGTGGCAACCAGATCCAGTTCAGCGATCCGTACTATGTCGCCAAAGAGATGCTGCTGGTGAAAGCGCCGCTGGCCGACAAGCCGCTGAGTTACTTTAAAGGTAAGCGCATCAGCGCCACCAAAGGCACCACCTCAGAACAATCCATCCACCTGAAAGGCGCACGAGCCGTGACCTTCCAGGACACCGCCTCGGCTTTCCTCGCGGTGGAACAGAACAAAGCATTGGGCTTTGTTACCAACACCATGACCGGTATCAAGATGATCACCCAGGCGAAAAAAGACGGTATCGATCTGGCGATGATCAAAGAACCGATGGCGCTGGAACCGATTGGTGTCGGCATGAAACGTGACGAGCCAGCGTTGTTAGCCAGCGTCAACAGCGGCCTGAAAGCGATGGACGATGACGGCACCATCGACAAAATCTGGGACACCTGGATTGGGCCAAAGACCGAATACAAAATGGTGCGTGAGGAGCGCGTTCAGCCGCTCTCCAGTCTGAAATTTGAACCGCTGGAATAACCATGCCCGTGATGTCGCCATCTGATATCAAGCCCGCCAGCGCATCCGCGCTGGCTTGCTCCTCTACCATTACCCTCTCCACCATTGGCGCACGCGCCTGGCTGGTGGAAGCACCGGGCGGTTTTGATTTGCCCTCACAACGTCGCGTCTGGTCGCTGGCACGATTGCTCGCCAGTGGCGAAGACGTTGAATCACTGATCCCTGGGGTCACCAATCTGCTGGTGCTGTTTCGCCAGATTCCCCCCGACGAGACTGCGGTGCGCGCCCGACTGCATGCCGCCTGGGAACAGGCGCAGGCCATCCATCCGCAGGGCAAACTGATTGAGATTCCGGTGGATTACGGTGGCGAACACGCGATCGATCTCGATGCCGTTTGCCGACATACCGGTTTCAGCGCGCGCGAAGTGGTACGTCGTCATCATCAAAGCGAATACACGGTATTCGCCCTCGGCAGCGCGCCGGGCTTTGGGTATCTGCATGGACTGGACCCGCAGCTGGCAACGCCACGCAAAAAAGTACCGTCGCTCAGCATGCTGAAAGGCACCGTCACCATTGGCGGCGCGCAGGCAGGCGTCTCGGCGCTGACCGGCCCGAATGGCTGGAACGCGATTGGCTATGCCGAACTGGAGGTGTTTGATCCCCTGGCGGACTCACCGGCGTTGATGGCCCCTGGCGATCGCATTCGCTTTCTGCCGCAGAGGATTGAACTGTGATTGAGATTGAACAAAGCGGTGCGCTCAATACGGTGCAGGATTTAGGCCGTTTCAACTATCGCCATATGGGCGTGTCGGTGAGCGGCGTGATGGACCCACTGGCGTTGCGGGCAGGCAACCTGCTGCTCGGTAACGAGGAAAATGCCGCCGCGATTGAAGTGCAACTGTTTCCATTTCGCGTGCGCTTTTTGCAGGATACCAGCATCGCCGTGACCGGCGCTGACTGTCGCGCCACGCTGGATGGCAGCCCTCTGCCGCCCTGGTGGGGTTGCGGTGTTCGCGCCGGTCAGGTGCTCGAGCTGCGCTACCCACGCAGCGGCGCCCGTGGTTATCTGTGCATTGCCGGTGGTATCGATGTGCCCGTGGTACTGGATTCGCGCAGTACCGCGCTGCGCGGTGCCTTCGGTGGTCATCATGGCCGGGCATTGCAGCGTGGCGACCAGTTACCCCTTGGCCCGACAACTGGCCCGACATTACCACAGGCGGGTATCGGTATCGAACCTCCGGAAAGCGCGCTGGGTACCTGGTTCCCGCGTAATAACGCCGGCGAGATCCAGCTACGCGCCATTCCCTCCGGCGAGTACGCATTGTTTGCTGAAGACGCCACGCGTTTCTGGCAGCAATCCTGGCAAGTTTCCAACCAAAGCAACCGCACCGGTTACCGGCTGGCAGGAGATCCGATCTTCCCGTCACACACGGTGGAGATGCGATCCTATGGCCTGATCCCCGGAATCGTACAGGTGCCTCCGGCCGGTGAGCCGATCATCCAGTTAAGCGATGCCAACACCGCCGGTGGTTATCCCAAGATCGCCGGGGTGATCGAGCAGGATCTGTGGCGACTCGGTCAGGTACTGCCCGGCCAGTCCATTCAGTTGGTAAAAAGTGATGCGCGTGAAGCCATCACCATCGAACAAGAAGTGACGCGCTGGCTCACCCGGCTGCGTCTGAGCTGCCTGCCGCTGCGCAAGGCCGTGGGCGTTTAACCCTGGCAAGGAACCAAAACGATGAAGATTGATGTCAATTCCGATATGGGAGAAGGCTTCGGCGTTTATCAACTGTGTGATGACGCCGCACTGATGCAGGTGGTGTCATCCGCCAATATTGCCTGCGGTTTTCATGCCGGTGATCCCACGATCATGACCAACATGGTCCGTCTGGCGAAGCAGCATGGCGTGGGGATTGGTGCACATCCGGGCCTGCCGGATCGCCAGGGGTTTGGCCGCCGTGAACTGCCTTTTTCCGCTGACGAAATTTGCCAGCAGGTGGCGTATCAGCTGGGTGCATTGATGGCGATTGCCCGTGCCGAAGGCACTCAGGTTGCCCATTTCAGCTTCCACGCAGCGATGGGCAATATCGTTAACCGTGACGCCGCGCTGGCGCAGCAAGTGATGGAGCTGGTGGCGCGTATTGATAGCTCGCTGATTATCTTCGCCCAGCCGGATACCATTATTGAACGCGCTGCGCAGGCCGCCGGTCTGAAAACCCTCACGCTGTTCCTCGCCGACCGCGCTTACGATGCCCAGGGGCGTCTGGTGCCGCGTGGTATCGCCGGTTCGGTGATTAAAGAAGAAAGCGCGCTGCGCGCCCGTGTGCGCCAGTTTCTGCAACGCGGCACTGTCACCACTCTTGAAGGTGAAGAGATCGCGGTACGCGCCCGCTCAATTCTGGTCCACAGCGATACACCCGGTTCACTGGCGCTCGCCACCATCGTGCGCAGCGAGATCGAAGCCAGTGGTCATCAGGTGGCTCCGGCGACTGAAGTGCTGGCCTGATACCCTCACCCCGCCCCTCTCCCGCAAGCGGGAGAGGGAGAAGGGAGAGAGTGCTATATGTACCCCCTCCCGCAAGCGGGAGAAGGATGCAAGATTTGCTCGGTCGGTCCCCTCTCCCGCTTGCGGGAGAGGGTTAGGGTGAGGGTTAAGGCAATCCTTACCGGCAACCGGCACAAAACGCCGCAATACGATCACAACCCGTCTGCAAACGTTCCATGCTGGTGGCGTAAGACAGACGGATAAACGGACTCATGCCGTAAGCCGCCCCCTGCACCGTCACCACATGTTGCTCCTCAATCAATGCCAGTACGAAATCGGCATCGTTGTTGATCTGACGGCCACCCGCGCTGACTTTACCGATATAACCCGCGATATTGACGAACAGATAAAACGCGCCTTGTGGCTTATGGCAGCGCAGACCATCAATTGAGGTCAGGCGTTCCAGCACGTAATCGCGACGTTCGCGGTAGATACGTGCACGTTCCTGCAACAGATCCTGTGGGCCTTCCAGCACCGCAACTGCGGCGGCCTGAGTCAGGGTGGTCACGCCACCACTGTTCTGGGTATTAACGTTGCTCATCGCCTTGATCAACGGAGCCGGGCCGCCGCAAAAGCCGAGACGCCAGCCGGTCATTGAGTACGCTTTTGACACGCCATTCACCGTCAGCACCCGTTCATACAGACGCGGTTCAACCTGCGCCAGGGTATAAAAACGCACGTCGTCATAAATCAGATGTTCGTAGATATCATCCGTCATGATCCACACCTGCGGGTGACGCAACAGCACTTCTCCCAACGCCTGCAACTCTGCTTTGCTCGCCACTGAACCGGTCGGGTTACTGGGATAGTTGAGCAGCAGCCATTTGGTTTTATCGGTGATCGCCGCTTCCAGCTGCGCCGGAAGCGGTTTAAAACCATTCTCCTGGGCGCACGGCAGCGGCACCGGGATACCACCGGCAAATTTCACGATATCGGCATAGCTGATCCATGACGGCGTCGGGATCACCACTTCGTCGCCCGGATTGATGGTCGCCAGAATGGCGTTGAAGATGATCTGCTTGGCACCGCCAGCCGTAAGGATCTGGCTGACGTCATAATCCAGCTGGTTATCACGTTTAAATTTCAGCTGGATCGCTTTACGCAGGGCTGGCGTGCCATCGGTGGGTGGATAACGGGTATCCCCCGCGCGCGCCGCCGCATAAGCCGCCTCAATGGCGTGATCCGGCGTTGGAAAATCGGGTTCTCCGGTGGAAAGTGCCACCACATCAATTCCCTGCGCCGCGAGATCGCGTGCTTTTTGGGTCATGGCGACGGAGGCGGAAACAGTCACATTCTTTAGTCGATCGGCTATCTCGGGCATGGGGAACACTTCCCTCTCTCAGTGTCAGCAGAAACGGCGCGGCACGCCAAAACGCGCGCGGCCAGCAAAGTTCTCTGAGCATAGGTTTTCGCCCACAACCACCGCTAATAGTGCTTTGTTGTGGTGATATAACACAAAACGATGACAGGACCGGCTGCACACTTTTGCAGCAAAGTCAGCGCATTGCCCGGAAATGCGCGGCGGGTCACGCAGCGCGCGCGCCAGATATGTTAAAAAACTGTTACTTTCAAGCCGCTGCGCGCGCCATCGTGGCGCATTGCTCCCGTCAGCCATCGGTAACGCTAATGGGAAAATGCACCAAAATTGTGCAAAACATCCTGTCTGAACATTTGTTGAGCAGGCAGTAAGTCAACTCAGCAAAAGCCTTAGGAGGCATGTGCGCCGTACCCTCCTGCCTGAGTTCAATCACTAAACCTTATTCTGGCATCAACTTTGCTTGATGCTGATATGCGTTCCGTTGGAGGGAGTGACCATGAATCTTCGCCGTCTTAAATACTTCGTCAAGATTGTCGATGTCGGCAGTCTGACGCAGGCCGCCGATATTTTGCATATCGCCCAGCCCGCCCTGAGCCAGCAGCTGGCAACGCTGGAAGGGGAAGTGAACCAACAATTGCTGATCCGCACCAAGCGCGGCGTCACCCCTACCGAAGCGGGTAAAACGCTCTATTCTCACGCCCAGTCCATTTTGCGCCAGTGCGAACAGGCGCAAAGTGCGATTGATCGTGTCGGGGCGTCGCTCAGCGGCAGCGTCTCAGTCGGCCTTGCGCCCGGCACGGCAGCGCAAAATCTCGCCCTGCCGCTGATGATGGAAGTGCAGCAGCAGCATCCCGGTATCGTGCTTTATTTCAACGAGAACTTCGGCACCACGTTGAGCGAGCTGATCATGAACGGTCGCATGGACATGGCGGTGATCTATGACCATCGCAATATCCACGGCCTGCGTTTTATGCCGCTGATGAAGGAAGATCTGTGCTTCGTCTGTCCGTTCAGCCTGGCGAAACCGATGAAAGAGATCCGTCTGGCAGAAGTGGCGCAGTACGATCTGTTCCTGCCGCGCATCTATAACATCATGCGTAAGGTGCTGGACGATGCCTTTGTGCAGAATAACCTGCAATATCGTGTTAAGTGCGAGATCGAATCACAAACCACGCTTAACGCCGCACTGACTGCCGGTCTGGGTGCCACCATCATGCCCGAATCCGCCGCGCGGGCGATGTTGAAAACCTCAGACTCGTGGATGGCGAAGATTGTCGAGCCAGATGTACAAGCCTCGTTGTCGTTCTGCATGTCCGATCATCTGCCGCTGTCGCAACCGGCAGAAGCCGTGAAATCGATTCTGTTGTCGCTGATGTCACGGCGCAACGTGGAAAACCATCCCCTGACGCTGGTGGGATAAGCCTCGCTTATTACCGCAAAGCGAAACCCTCTTACTGCCCGTCTGACGAACGCGCTAGATTGACTGCGTTAGCTGCCCGCTCCGGCGGGCTTTCTTTGACGGGAACCCTATGGAAAAAACTGCAATACCGCTGCCGACGCTGCGTGCCGTCGCGCGCAAAATGCAAACCGCCGGGCTGAGCCACCTCACGTTGGGCGGCAAGGCGTGGTCGGTAAAAATGACCTTTGCCGCTGTGCCCCCCTCTGCGCCTCAACCGGTTCCCGCACCGCCGATCGCGCTGCGCCCAGTCGGCGCCCCCATGCCCGGTACGCTGCGGTTACGCCATCCGCTAAGTCAGCAGGATTTTGTCCAGCCCGGACAGGTCGTCAAACCCGATGATGTGCTCGCATTGGTGCAGGTTGGCCCGCTCTATTTACCGGTCATCAGCCCGGTAAACGGCACGGTACAAAACGTGGTAATCAACGACGGCTCACCGGTAGAATACGAAGAAGAAATACTGATAATTCATGATCATAACCAGGAATAAGCGCGGTTATAAGGGTCGCTTATTGCCTCAAAATTTTTATGTCTTATCCCCATTGAACATAACTGCATAAAGTCAGAAAAAGATCAGAAACGCGCCGCTGCCCCAGGCCCGGCGATGACAGGAGAGGCAAATGCCATTTTCAGATTACAAAACCGCACTGGTCACTGGCGCATCCGCCGGGATGGGTGAAGCCATTGTTGAGCGTCTGTGCCAGGAAGGCATTACCGTTCATGCCGTGGCACGCCGCAAAGAACAACTGGCGGCGCTGGCCGAACGTACCGGCTGTATCCCACACGCGGTGGATGTCAGCGATCTCAGCGCACTGACCGCCCTGTGCCAGGACCTGCAAATCGACATTCTGGTGAACAACGCCGGGCTGTCGCATCCGGGTTCCATCCTCGACGCTGACGAAAACGTGATTGAAACCCAGGTGGATGTCAACCTGCGCGCCGTGCTGCACCTGTGCCGGCTGCTGGTGCCGGGCATGGTGGCACGCGACCGTGGTCATGTGTTCAACATCACCTCCATCGCCGCAATTTACAACTTTGGCGGCAACTCGGTGTACCACGCCACCAAAGCCGGGGTCCATGCCCTGTCGCGTCAGCTGCGCGTCGACTGCTATGGCAAACGTGTGCGTATCACCGAGATCTGTCCGGGCCGCGTCGCCACCGATATTTTCGGCAACGTCTCTGGCGATCACGAAGAAGCGCGCCGTCGCTTTATCGATGGCTTTGAACTGCCGCAGGCGAAAGATATCGCCGACTGCGTAGCCTTTGCCCTCTCTGCGCCGGTGGCGGTGAATATCGGCAATATCGAAATCACCCCGACGTTGCAGGTACCGGGCGGCCTTTCCACCATGCGACCGGGCGATCGCGCCGAGTAATGAGGTAACACTATGGCACTCGATTTCAGCAGTGTGATAACCGGCCACTTCGGCCAGATGATCGTTGACGGAACGGTGGTCACTCTTGAACTGGCGTTGGGTGCCTGGCTGTTGGCGATGATCCTCGCCATGCTGCTGGTGGTGATCCGCCTGACCGATCAACGCATCGCGGTCGGACTGGTGAAGGCCTATGTTTCTTATCACCGCAATGTCCCGACGCTGATTCAGTTAATGATGTGGTATTTCGCCATTCCGACGCTGCTGCCGGAAGCGCTGCAAATGTGGATTAACAACCTCAACGCCGAATTTCTGTTTTCACTGGTGGCGCTGGGCCTGTGTCAGGCGGCGTACTTCTCGGAAGATATTCGCAGCGGTCTGCGCGCTATCCCGGATGGACAGAACGAAGCGGCGCGTGCGCTGGGGATGGGTTATGTGCGCGCCATGTGGTCGGTGATCCTGCCACAGGGGATTCGTAACGCGCTACCGGCGCTGATTAACCATACGGTGCTGCTGTTCAAAAACACCAGCCTGGCGATGGTGATTGGTGTGGCGGAACTGACCTATGTCACCCGCGATATTGAAAACCAGACCTTCCGCACCTTCGAGTCCTATTTTGTGGCAACCGTTGGCTATCTGTTCTTCTCCCTGATGCTGATGGGCCTTGGCGCGCTACTGGCCCGCCGCTTTCAACGCGTCTATGCGAGGTAATGGCGATGTTTGAGATGTTCACCATTTTGCATGACAACGGCATGCTGCTGTTAATGGGCCAGTACCCGAACGGGCCACTGGGCGGGGTGCTCTGTACCCTGGTGATCTCGCTGCTGGCGGTATTGCTGGCCTTCCCAGTGGGCGTGTTGCTGGGGTTGGCGCGTCTGTCGCCGTGGCGCTGGCTGAGCTGGCCCGCCACCTGCTGGGTCTATCTGCTGCGCGGCATCCCGCTGATGATGGTGGTGTTCTGGACCTACTTCTGCGTACCGCTGTTGATTGGTCACAACATCAGCGGCTTCTCCACCATGCTGTGTACGCTGGTGATTTATGAGAGCGCCTATATCGCCGAGATCGTGCGTGGCGGCATTCAGGCGTTACCGCACGGCCAGTACGAAGCAGCGCGTGCATTAGGCATGGGCCACATCAAGACCCTGCGTCTGGTGATCCTGCCGCAGGCGTTGTTTAACACCCTGCCAAGTCTGGTAAGCCAACTGGTTTCGATCATCAAGGACAGCACCCTCGGCTACGTGATTAACGTGCCGGAGCTGACATTTGCGGCCAACCAGGTCAGCAACCAGTTACTGACCAAACCTTTCCAGGTGTTCGCCATCGTGGCACTGAGCTACTACATCATCTGCTTCAGCCTGACGTGGCTCGCCAACAAACTCGAAGCGCGCCTTGCGCAGAAACGTCGTCAGTCACCGGTGGAGACGCCCACGGTAGCACCGGCGGTGATGATGACTAAAACCCAATCGCAATAAGGAACCGCTATGAGACCGATGATTCTGTTTAATCAGGTCAACAAATGGTACGGCGCGTATCAGGCGCTGACTGACCTGAGTGCCGAGATCAATCCCGGCGAAGTGGTGGTGGTCTGTGGCCCCTCCGGTTCCGGTAAATCGACACTGATCCGCACCGTTAACCGCCTGGAGCCAATTGAAGGTGGCCAGATTGTGTTTGACGGTATCGATATCCACGGCAGCAGCACGCGCCTGAATCAGCTGCGCACGCGTATCGGTTTTGTGTTCCAGAGCTTCAACCTGTTCCCCCACGTTTCCGTGGCCGAGAACATTATGATGTCACCGATGAAGGTACTGGGCGTGAAGCGTTCAGAGGCACGTCAGCAAGCGGGGGAACTGCTGGAACGAGTTGGCCTGTCGCACAAGGCGGATGCTTATCCGGCGCAGCTTTCCGGCGGTCAGCAACAACGCGTGGCGATTGCCCGTGCGTTGGCGATGAAGCCACCGGTGATGCTGTTTGATGAACCGACATCAGCACTCGATCCCGAAATGGTGGGTGAGGTGCTATCGGTGATGCGCGGCCTGGCCCAGGAGGGGATGACAATGATGTGCGTCACCCACGAGATGAACTTTGCCCGTGAAGTGGCGGATACCATCTGGTTTATGGATCAGGGGCAGATTCTGGAAAAGGCCACGCCGGACAAGTTCTTCACCCAGCCGCAGCACCCGCGCGCACAACGCTTCCTGAGCGATTTGCGCTCGCATTGATTAAAGGGCGCGATAAATCGCGCCGCTACGGAAAATCAGCAATCCACCCACACCGCACCGGCGTCGGCGGATTGCACGCATTGCTCCACCCAGCGCACCCCCATCAGCCCGGCATGTACATCGGGATACCAGAAGTCGCCCAGGAATGCGTGATCATCGCGATCGGTAGCATCCATTGCCAGCGCAAAGCGACGATAGAGATTGGACCAGGCTTCAAACAGCCCTTCAGGATGCCCCCCGCCAATACGATCTTCCTCTACAGCGCGGCTGTGCAAATACCCCATACCGCGCTCCAGAATCTGCACCGGCTGCCCCTGCACTTCATAACGTAGCTGGTTCGGTTGTTCATCCCACCACTCGAGGCTGGCCTTTTCACCAATCACGCGCACTTTCTGGCCGTGCATCGAACCACAGTTCACCGCCGACGCCCACATGGTGCCTACCGCGCCGTTGTCATACTCCATCATCACAAAGGCGTTATCTTCCAGCGGTGCCCGACTTTTGACGAAACTCTGGCGGCTACACAGCAGGCGTTTAACTTTCAGCTTCGGCACCATAGTTTCGGCGATAAACAACGGATGCGTCGCCAAATCGCCCAGCACATAGCTGGGGCCAACAAAGCGGGGATCGACGCGCCATTTGGTGCTGGCATTTTGCAGCTCCACGGCCTCGTTATGAAAGCCGTGAGCAAACTGCATATTGATGATGCGAATCTCCCCCAGCAGCCCTTCGGCGATCATCTCCCGCGCCTGATGAATCAACTGATGTCCGGCGTAACCGTAGGTCACACCGATGATTTTTTTCTTCTCAGCGCAAAGTCTTTCCAGCTCGTCGGCCTCGGCAGCGGTGAAGCACAGCGGCTTTTCACACACCACATGCAGCCCGGCATTGAGCGCCGCCCGGCAGATAGCAAAGTGGGTGTTATTAGGCGTAGCGATGGACACCGCTTCAATGCCGTCGGCGCGTGCCGCTTCAGCAGCAAACATCGTCTCGTAATCGGCATAGCAGCGATCTTCCGCCACCCCCAGCGTTGTGCCAAAGGCCCGGCCCCGCGCGGCGTCGATATCAAACGCCCCAGCCTGTAAGACAAAATTGCCGTCGCGCAGCGCGGCAGAACGGTGAATGTAACCAATCTGGCTGGTGCCACCGCCGCCGACCATACCCCAGCGCAGTGAACGATCGAGAGCTTTTGTACCGTTAATCATGATGTTGTCCTCAGAATCCGACTGATTGCAGATAGTGCAGGCTGGCTGTGACGTCGCGCAGGCTGGTGTCAGCATGGCGCGGATCGCGTTCCTGTTCGATGGTGATCCAGCCCTGATAATCGCGTTCCGCAAGGAAGGCGCGCACCGCCGGATAGTCAATCGCCCCTTTGCCAATCGGACACATCACCCCTTCGGCACAGGCAGCAAAGAAGTCGATGCCGCGAGCGATAACATCGCGCCATACCGCCTCGTTCACGTCTTTGAAGTGCAGATAATCGATGCGATCCCAGTAGCGATTGAGGTAGGGAATCGGGTCCATGCCTGAGTAGTACAGATGGCCAGTATCGAGACACAAACCCGCCACCTCGTGCGGGATATCCTGCACCAACTGTTCCAGTTCATCGGCGAATTCAATGCAGCCTCCGGCATGAGGATGGATCACCGCGCGTACGCCATATTCATTCCAGGCGATCTCACTCAGGGTGGTGATGTGCTGCATCATGCGTTGCCAGTCTTCCGGGGACAGGCGTGGCGCTTTATCCGACTGACCGGCATATTTCGCGCGCTGCGGATTACCAAAATCGATTATCACCAGATAGGGAGCCGGCGCGTTCTGCGCATGGGTTTTCTCAGCCGTCGGCACCAGGGAGAGATTGCGGCAGATATTGTGGGTCAGTTCCACCATCGCCGGGAAATTGGCTGCACTGACCAGATCGTCGAAAATTGTGCCCGCTACCAGCGACAGCCCGTAATGTTCCAGTTGCTGGCGTAGCTCGCTGGCCTCCACCGGCAAATAGCTCCACGGCCCCAGCTCAATGCTGCGATACCCGGCTTGTGCCGCTTCGCTCAGGACTTTTTGCCACGGCGGCAGGAAAGGATTTTTCGGATCATCGACGCCCCAGCTACAGGGCGCATTGGCGATATGGATAGTCATGATCGTTCCTTGCTGTGATTGATGCAGCAAGTATCAAATAAAAATTTCATCCACAACAAGCATGAAACTTTCATTTTTTGATAGCGATCAAGTTATTAATTATCATTTAAATGATAGATTATCTATCATTCGGCGCAATAAATCGCGCTGCTACGCCTAAGCAGCGGTTATCGCGCGTTTTTACAAATTCTCCCGTGTGACAATATCGAACGGCAGCGTGACCTGCATAAAATGCTCGCTGCCATCCGCCTGATGCTGTTGCAGGGTTTGTACCAGGGTAGTTGCCAGACCCTCAATACGATGACGCAGCATCACCGTGATGGTGCCATCAATCAATGCCAGATCGCCGTCGCTGACCGGGCCATGACAAATCAGCGCCACGCGACGCTGCGGTTGCTCACGCAGCGCGCGAATGACCCCTTCAATCCCGCCGCACGGCGCAAAAATCAGCGCCAGATCGGCATGTTCATCCAACAAACGACGCGTTGCCAGATAACCCCCGTCAATCGACTCATGGGTTTTGAGTGGTTCCAGCACCTGACGCGCGTTGTCCTGCTCGCGCAGGTAAGAACGGAAACTGATTTCGCAACTCTCCTGGCAGGTAAAACGGTGGTCCCCCACCAGCACCCCTACCGGTCCCGGCTGATGCAACAGATGCGTCGCCATCCAACCTGCGGTGCGTCCGGCCTTCTGGTTATCCAGCCCGAAATAACCGGCATGACCACAGGGGGAGAAGTTGGAAAACAACGCATATACCCGCACGCCCTGACGCGATACCGTTTCGATCGCCCGGCGAATCAGCGGATGGTCAAGCGCCACCAGCCCGATGACATCCACCTGTTGCGCCAGCGTATGCAGCGAGGCCACCACCGCATCCACATCGTCAATATCGTGCCAGCAAAATTGTGCTTCGCTACCGGCGGGATGTAACGGCTGTGTCTGCTGACGCAACGCGTCAGTGAGCGACTGATAAAACGAATAATTTTTTGCCAGCAGAATAAACCCCATACGCAACGCGACAGCAGGCGTTAAAGCCCGGCTGCTGAGTAACGGCATCAGGTCAGCGCGATACCCCAGACGCCCCGCCGCTTCCAGCACCTTCTGCTCGGTGGCGGCGCGCACCGGCGCACGACGGTTAAGCACGCGATCAACCGTCGCAACGCCGACACCCGCAGCGGCGGCAATCGCATTCATGGTGATTTTACTCATACAAGATATCCGCGATAGAAAATTATCAAAAAATGATAGCCGGATGACATCAAATTTGCGAATAATTCGCGCCAAAAATCGTCATATAATCGTAAGTTCTGATAGAGAATCCCTCATAAATTTGACCACCATCGCAAAAACGAAACGAAAATTACCAAGAAACCTACTTTTCGGAATAAATGTTTGATAATTATTCTGCCTGACAACGCTTGTGGTGAGGGGTGGATTTGCTTCAGCAAAGCGTTAAAGCAACCGGCTTAACGCGCAGGAGAAAACAATGAAAATCGCTTTTGACGTGGATGTAATCCGCGACCTGGGGATCACCCGCATGGTGCAGCAGGTGGCGGAATGGGGCTACAAATACATCGAACAGTCGCCCCATCCACAAATTAACCCGTTCTATAAACACCCGAAAGCCAGCCGCGAAATCATCACCGAATATAAGAACGCGCTGCGCTCCACCGGTGTGGAGATCTCCTCGTTTATCGTGGTGTATCGCTGGTCTGGCCCGGACGAAGCCCGCCGTCAGGCGGCGGTGAAGAACTGGAAGCGGATGATCGAGATCGCCGTGGAAATGGGCGTGCCGGTGATCAATACCGAGCTGTCCGGCAATCCCAATGAACCGGAGATTTGCGAAGAGATGTTCTACCGTTCGATGGAGGATCTGCTGCCCATTATCGAACGCGAAGGCATTCGCGTGGAAATCCAGGCCCACCCGTGGGATTTCTGCGAGGAGAGCAACGAAACCGCTGATATCGTGAAATCATTCCGCAGCGATAACGTGAAGTATATCTACAGCGCGCCGCATACCTTTTTCTACGACAAAGGCAAAGGCGATGTGAAAAGCATGCTGCATTATGCCGGTGACGATCTGTCGCATATGTTGATTGCCGACACCATGAACCACACCAAACATTGCCGCTATATCGTCAACCCGCCGGGGGTTGATGCCACCATCCACCAGCATGTCGGCGTGGGTGAAGGTGAAGTCAATTTCGATGCGCTGTTCGAAGCGTTACGCGAGATGGATTTTGCCAAACGTACTTTTAAGGTCGGCGGTGAATCGATTATCTCGGCAGCGTTGTTTGGTTATCCGGAAAAAATGAAGTACCAGGCGGTGGAAACCCGCGAGCTGATTGAACGCGAGTTGCTTTGAGTTAGGTGCGCTTTGTTACCCTCACCCTACCCCTCTCCCGCAAGCGGGAGAGGGAACCGATCGAGCATATGGCACTTCTCCCTCTCCCTCATGGGAACCGTTCGAGCATATGGCACTTCTCCCTCTCCCTCATGGGAGAGGGCCGGGGTGAGGGTATCAGCACGCACCAACCCCACCTCAACACCGGACTTTGCCTCTCACCGCCAGCGCGGTTAAATCGCCTGTGACTGCGGCTGCTACACTCAGTGGCAGCAAAAAATGCAACCACAACAAGGCGAAATCACTATGTCGGAACATCAGTATCAGCCCGCAAAAGTCTGGACCTGGGACCCGGAAGCCAAAGGCAACGGCGCGAAAACCAACCGTCCGACTGCCGGGCCGACGCATGAGAAGACCCTGCCGGTCGGCAAACATCCGCTTCAGCTTTATTCGCTGGGCACGCCAAACGGCCAGAAAATTACCATCCTGCTGGAAGAACTGTTGGCGCTCGGCGTGAAAGAAGCCGAATACGACGCCTGGTTGATTCGCATCGGCGAGGGCGATCAATTCTCCAGCGGCTTCGTTGAGGTCAACCCTAACTCTAAAATCCCGGCACTGCGCGACCACTCGGTTAACCCGCCGCTGCGCGTGTTTGAGTCCGGCAACATCCTGCTGTATCTGGCGGATAAATTTGGTCACTTCCTGCCGAAAGATGTGGCGGGCCGCACCGAAGCGCTGAACTGGTTGTTCTGGTTGCAGGGTTCAGCCCCCTACCTTGGCGGCGGTTTTGGCCATTTCTATTTCTACGCGCCGGAAAAAATCGAATACGCCATCAACCGCTTTACCCTCGAAGCGAAACGTCAGCTCGACGTGCTGGATCGTCAGCTGGCAGATCACCGCTATCTGGGCGGCGACGAATACAGCATCGCCGATATCGCCACCTGGCCGTGGTACGGCAACCTGATACTGAACAATCAATACGACGGTGCTGAGTTCCTGGATGTGCAGTCATATAAAAATGTGGTGCGCTGGGCGAAAGAGATTGCGCAGCGTCCGGCGGTCATCCGTGGCCGTAAGGTGAACCGCGCCTTTGGTGCCGCGCCGGAAGATCAGTTGCTGGAACGCCATGATGCCTCCGATTTTGATACCAACACCGAAGACAAACGCCAGGCGCGAGGAGAGTAACCGTGAGCGCATATGTGATTTTTATCCGCGATGAAACCCTGAACGACAACGAAATGGCCACCTACGCGCAGAAAGCGGGGGAAGCACGCGGTGATCATCCGATTAATCCGCTCGCCTTTTACGGCGCGCTGGAAACGCTGGAAGGTCCACAAGCCGAGGGCGTGGTGGTGCTGGAGTTCCCGGATATTGATGCGGCAAAAGGCTGGTATTACAGCCCGGCCTACCAGGAAGCGAAAGAACATCGTCTGAAAGGTGCGAATTATCGCGTGTTGCTGGTGCAGGGCGTCACAGCGTAGCGGCGCGATTTATCGCGCTTATTCATTGAGGGCGGTGTCACCACCGCCCTTTACCTGTCAATTCAACGGGATACGCACCACGCTATCCGGTCCTTTCGCAGAATGATCTTTGTTGAATCCCTGCTTCACCGTCACGAATAACGTCTGACCATCCGGCGATACCAGCAAGCTGTTGGGATGAGTCGGCAGCGTCCAGCTATTTTTCACCGCATAGCTGGTGGCATCGAGTTGCAGCACTTTGCCCGATTCACGCTGGCTGATGTAGATCTCATTGCGTTTGGCATTGAACTTAATACCCAGCGCGTCACCGTCGATACGCTTGATCACCTTGCCAGTATGCTCATCAAACACCAGCGTGGTTTTCGCTTTAGAGTTGTCAGTGACAAACAGGCGGCCGGTGGCCGGATCTTCCGCCAGATTCAGCAGCAGGTAGGTTTTGTCGTCGCCCGGCGTCCAGCGCTGTTCGATCTTGTGATTACGCGGGTTGATCACCAGGATCTCGCCACTGCCGTTGGCCGCATAGATACGATTGGTCACTGAGGAGTAAAGCAGACCGGTGACCCACTTCCCGGCATTTTTAATGGTGGTTTTCAGCTTAAAGGTTTTGGCATCCACCACCCAGATCAGGCCCGGATCGGCGACTCCGCCGATATACAGCAGGCCATCATGCAGCATGATTTCACGCGCGCCCGTCGGGAAGCCTTTGTCATTGATCAGGCCAAACTTCAGACGCTGCAACACCTTGCCGCTTTGCGCATCAACTTTTGAAATCCCGCCATCCAGCGTATTGGTGACGTACAGCAGGCTGCCGTCCGGCTCCATCGTCATGCCGAAGTTTTTCAGGTCGGTATGGGTTTCGCCGAGGGTTTTCAGCGTGGCCGGATCAAGACGGTAGATCACCCCACCGTTGACGCCTTTAAAACTCTGGGCACTGGCGACATACAGCGAAGCAGTGCTGCCAGGAACATACGCCATCTCATACAGGCCTTCCGCCAGTACGCGCTGCTGCACATTGCTGGCAACCGGTTGTGGGGCGACGACCGGGGCAGCGGCTTTTTTTGCCGGTGCCTGGCAGGCCGTCAGGCTGAGCGCCGTCACTACTGCCAGCGCCACGCCCGCGATACGCGGATTGAACAAGGATTTCATTCTTAGCTCCATCAGGGAGTTATAAAAAGAATGAGAATCATACGTATTAACGATTGGCGAGTAAACGTAACGCTGATTATTCGTCACAGCGCAATAATTGCGCCGCTACAAGCCAGCAAGAACCGTAGCGGCGCGATTTATCGCGCAATATTAATTCGCCGCCACAAACTGCGTGTAATTTTCCGGCGTAATGGTTTTATAAGGCACCCAGTTGTAAACCTGCACTTTTTGCTTATCCAGCAACGCTTTGGTCACCTGCACCGCCCCGGTTGCCTGCCCTTTAGCATCCTGGAAAATCGTCAGCACCATCTTGCCGTTCTTCACGAACTGCTGCCCGTCCGGTGTGCCATCAATACCCGCAACGAGGATCTTTTCATTCTTCGCCTGATTCAGCGCCATAATCGCGCCAATGGCCATCTCATCGTTGTTCGCAGCGATGGCATCAATCGGACGCTGGTTAAGCAGCCAACTCGACACCACATCCACCGCTTCATTGCGCTGCCACTTCGCACTTTGCTTCTCGACCACCTTCATATCTTTGTATTTGGCGATCACCGCTTCTACCGCCCTGGTACGCTCACGCGCTTCCTCGTTCGACAGCGCGCCCATCAGAATCGCCACGTTGCCTTTGTAATTCATCTTTTTCGCCAGCGCCTCCATCTGCATTTCTCCGCCCAGCGCAGAATCTGAACCGACGTAGGCCATATCCGCAGGCAGCTTCACCTCCGGCTTACGGTTAACGAAGATCAGCGGAATACCGGCATTCTTCGCGGCGGTGATCATCGGCAGCACCCCCTGGGTATCCACCGGATTGAGGATAATCGCGTCCACCCCCTGGTTGATAAAATCGTCCACCTGCTGCACCTGGAGCGCCACATCGCCTTTGGCATCCACAAACTGACCCTTGAGCTGATTAGCCTTCAGTTCGGCTTCCATCTGGGTGCGTAAAATGGACACAAAATTGAGGTCGAAGTTAGCCAGGGCCACACCGACGGTGAAGGTCTTTGCACTAACACTCAGGCTGAACAACAACGAACAGAGCAGGATAAATAAGCTTCTGATTTTCATGATAGTTTCCTGTAGGGTTGAGATTTTATTGTTGTGTTTTAACGCCGGGCAACAGGCAAATACCCGGCAGGGTAACGCTTATAAACTGAAGTGATCGCGGAACTGTGCCAGCGCGGCAGCGCTGTCGCCACTGGCCCATCCCTCCATCGCCACCGTGCCCTGATAGCCGATCTCGTGCAGCGTGCGGGCAATGGCGCGATAGTTGATTTCCCCGGTGCCCGGCTGCTGACGCCCCGGCACATCGGCCACCTGAATCTCACCAATCGCCGGGCCAGCACGACGGATCAGTTCGATCAGATTGCCTTCGCCAATCTGCGCGTGATACAGGTCGAGATTCATCTTCAACGCCGGACTGTTCACCGCCTCCACCAGCGCCAGGGTATCGGCGGCCAGGGCAAACGGCGTACCGGGATGGTCAACCGGCAGATTAAGGTTCTCCAGCGTGAACACGCGTCCTGCCCGTTCGCCGAGTTGGGCGACTTTGCGTAGCGTGTCAGCGGCTTTCAGCCACATCGCGCCAGTCACCACCTCTACCGGTTTTACCGGCAGCCCCTGGTCATCCAGCCCGGTGCCGTGCAGGTTCAGTCCCGGACAGTTAAGCCGCGCCGCCACCGCCAGCGAGGCTTCGGCACTTTGTAACAACTCAGCGATGGCATCATCGTCGGTCAGGTTGCCGGTCAGATAGCCGGTCATGGAAGTAAAACGCGCCCCGGTAGCCGCCAGCGCGTCAATATCCTTATTGGCCCAGCCCCAGATTTCGACGCCAAAACCCAACGCATGAATACGTTTAACGCGTTCAATAAACGGCAGATCGAGAAACACCATCTCGGCGCAGACAGAAAGTTGATAGCTCGCCATTAGCGACCTCCCAGCGTGATCGGTTGGTTGCGTTGCACGGACTCAATACAGGCCAGCGCGATTTCCAGTGCGTTGCGTGCATCTTCACCGGTGGCACGCGGGGTTGCGCCGGTACGAATGCAACGCGCGAATTCCGTCATCTCTGCCACATAGGCTTCACGCAGCAGGTCGGAGTCCAGCCGTGAGGTATCAATCGCGATGCCACCCGCGTGATAACGCACGCAGTGGTTGGCATTGATGTGCCCGGCCTGCAACATCCCTTTGCTGCCAAATACTTCGCCCCGCACGTCATAGCCGTATACCGCCTGGAAGTTGGCTTCGGCGGTAGCAATCGCCCCATTGTCGAAACGAATCGTCACCACTGAGGTATCCAGTAAGCCTTTATCTTTAAAATCCGGCCGCACCAGCGCATCAGCCAACGCATAGACCTGTACCGGCTTTGCATGCGGATTGAAGTGCAGCAGGGTGTCGAAATCGTGAATCAACGTCTCGAGGAAGATGGTCCACGGCGGGATCGGGGCAGGATCGCGCAACGCCGGGTCACGCGTCACCGAACGGCTGAGTTGGGTGACGCCATTCTCTCCGGCTTCCACCGCGGCGATGGCCGCCGCAAACCCTGAGTCAAAACGACGGTTGAATCCCACCTGCAACACCACACCGGCACTTTTCGCTGCGGCAATGGCACGGTCGGCTTCATCCAGCGTCACCGCCATCGGTTTCTCGCAAAACACATGCTTGCCCGCCTGCGCCGCTGCAATCACCCATTCGGCATGGGTACGTGCTGGCGCGGCAATCGCCACCGCATCAATCTCCGGGTCCTGCAACAACGCGTGCAGGTCACTAAAGGCTTTCGCCACCCCCAGTTGCTGCGCCAACCGTTCCGCCGCGCCGGGCTGGGGATCGGCGATGGCGGCCAGCGTCGCTCCCGGTACCCGGTACGCCAGGTTTTCCGCGTGGAAGCTACCCATGCGACCGGCACCAATCAAGCCAACGCGTACAGGTTTGGAATCAAGACTCATTGCTAACTCCTTGTTATTTTGGAGGCATCCCGAATGGATGCGGCCTGTACCGGGGTTATTGCAAAGCCAATGCCAGGTGGAAATCGGCGAAATGTGTGAGACACCACACAGATACAGCTCACAAACTGGCAACAAAATTTACATGTCAACTTCACATGTAAATAAAATGGACATTCCATCCATCACCGGAGTGCGTTATGCGATCTCTGAGCGACCGCTTGCCGTTTAAAGATGAAAGCGATCCGATCTTCAGCCTGCCAGGCGGCGCGGAAGTCGGCGAGTGGGATAATTTGTTGTGGCAGGGCTGGCACAGCTTTCAGCGCGGTGAGCAACCGGGCTGGATGCGGCGCAGCATTTTGCAGTCGTGGCAACGCTCGCAGCAGCGCGGTACCGATCCGGAGGATTTTACCTATATCGCCCCGCCCGCTGAGGAGCTGGCCGCGATTCTCGAACACAACGCCGAGTTGATCCTGGTTGCGCGCAGCATTATGGAGAACCTGCTGGCCTATAACCCGGATGGGCATATCAACCTGACCGATGCGCAGGGTGTGACGCTGCATTTCTGTGGCGCAGATATGACACCTGTCGGCAGCATTCTGCGTGAAGAGGTACTGGGCACCAATTGCACGGCTCGCTGCCTGATTGAACAACGGCTGGTGTATGTACTGAGCGGTGAGAACTGGAAATTCGATCTGCGTAAACGCCATCGACAATGCGCTGCCGCTCCGGTGCGTGATGCCAGCGGTCAGTTGATTGGCGTGCTGACGCTGACCGCCACCCCCGATAACTTCAATGCACACACGTTGGGTACGGTGCAGGCGGCGGCAGAAGCGGTCGGGCAACAGTTGATGCTGCGCCGTCTGCTGGCCGAGCAGCAGTCGATCCTTGAAACCCTGAATGAAGGAGTGATCGTCTGCGATCGCCACGGTCGGATCAAAACCCTGAACCGTTACGCCCGACAGATCTTTAGCGGGTTGGATCCTGATGCCGGGCCGATCGATGTGTTGTTGCAGCCGCAGGGAGCATCGCTGCTGACCATGCCATTCTGCAACGACCGCGAGCTGCAATTTATGCCCGATGGCGTGCAGTCGATCCCTTGCCTGATTTCGCTGATGCCCGCACCGGATGGGGGACGCGTGTTATCACTGCGCGAGAACCAGCGTATCCGCGCCATTACCCGCCGAGTGATGGGAGTCAGCGCCAGTTACACCTTTGAGATGATTCGCGGCCATGCGCCACGCGTGATGCAGGCGATTCAGAAAGCACGCGCCAGCAGCCGCACCGACAGTACCGTGTTGTTGACCGGTGAGAGCGGTACCGGCAAGGAGTTGTTTGCGCAGGCGATTCACAACGCCAGCCCGCGCCAGCAGGAAGCGTTCATCGCCCTTAACTGCGGTGCGCTACCGCGTGACCTGGTGCAAAGCGAACTGTTTGGTTATGTCGATGGTGCCTTTACCGGTTCACGGCGCGGCGGATCGCCAGGCAAATTTGAGCTGGCCGATGGCGGTACGCTGTTTCTGGACGAGATTGGAGAGATGCCGCTGGAGGCGCAGACCAGCCTGCTGCGCGTATTGCAGGAGAGCGAGGTGATGCGTATCGGGGCTGCCAATCCGCTGAAGGTCAATGTGCGGATTATCGCCGCCACCCACTGTAATTTGCTGGATGCCGTGGAAAAAGGCGCGTTTCGCCGCGATCTCTACTATCGCCTCAACGTGGTGTCACTGGAGATCCCCCCGTTGCGCGAGCGCCAGGAGGACATTCCTGGCCTGGTGAATACCTTTATTCTGGCACTGTGCGCGCGCCTGAAACGCATCGCGCCCCAGGTGTCGCCGGATGCAATGCGCTGCTTGCAGGCGTGGCATTGGCCGGGCAACGTGCGTGAACTGGAGAATCTGGTCGAACGCATGGTGAATCTGTGTGAGGGACTGGAGATTGGCAGACAAGATCTGCCGGATGAAATGGTACAGCGCCATCAGCCGACCGTGCAGTTGCCTTCATTGCAGGAAAATGAGCGCCAACATGTGTTGCAGGTAGTGGCGGAGCAGCAGGGCAATCTGCGCCAGTCGGCGCAGCTGCTGGGGATTTCGCGCACCGCGTTGTACAACAAGCTGAATCAGTGGCAGGTGGACCTGGCATCATTACGTCGGCGATTGTAGCGGCGCGATTTTTTCATACAACGCGGACGATATTGCGCGATAAATCGCGCCGCTACGTTTCGGTTATGACAGGGACGCCCCGCCACATATCACCAGCTCCTGCCCGGTGATGGCATCTGCGGCGGGCGACAGCACAAATCCGGCCAACGCCGCCACTTCCTCCGGCTTGATATAGCGCCCTATCGGCGGCAGTTTTGGCGGTGAGCTGGCGCGGCCAGGTTGCAGCAGCATTGGCGTCTCGGTGGCACCTGGCGCAATCACATTCACCGTAATCCCCTGAGACGCCAGCTCGGCGGCCCAGCTCCGAGCCATGCCGACCATCGCCGCCTTGGTACTGACGTACTGGCTGCGCCCTGCTGCGCCGCGTGAGGTACGACTGCCAATCAGCAGGATACGATCGCCCCGTTGCATGCCGGGCTGCAACGCATTGGCCATGATTTGTGCCGCCTGCACATGCAGATACCACAGCCTGCTGCTGGCTTCTTCATCCAGCGCCCCCAAGGGCGCAGCCGCCATCATCCCTGCGGCATGCACCAGCGCATTCACGCCGGGCAACATCGCCAGCGCCTGCTTCAGTCGCACAGCGTCAAACAAATCGACGCTGACCGAGGTAAAAGCCGGATGATCTTTTTTCACCTCGCTGCGGCTGAAGCCGGTCACCTGCCAGCCCTGCTGCAACAGATGGTCGGCAATCGCCGCACCTATCCCGGAGCTGACACCGGTCACCAGCGCATGGCGGCTCATGAGACAACCCAGGATTCATCAACGCGCACGTACTTAATCGCCTGACGGAAATACGTGTAAGCAATATGCAGCGCACCGTCCTCGCTCTGCTTAATGCTGGGGTAGGAGAACTCACGGTTTAATTTCTGCTGGGAGTTGTTGGTCATGCAGTAGCCATCGCCCTCATCGAGGTTGCGCTGCCAGGGCCAGCTCCGCCCGTCATCCGCCGAGATCGCCAGCGTCATCGGCGCACGCGGCGCACCCCAGAATGCGGTGCGGCCACTGTGCACCACCGGCTCCGCCGCCACTGCGACGTCCCCCTCCTCCTCATCGTCGATTTCGTCATACAACGACAGGCGGCGCTCGCTGGCGTCTTTGGCGCTCATGGCGTTAAACACCAGCGCCAGATGGCCGTTGTGCAGCGTGGTGACCTGAATCGAGGAGTTATTATTTGGCAGTTCCGTCGCCTGCGGCGCACTCCAGCTTTCGCCACCGTCATGAGAACGGCTTTGATAGATGTGATCTGCCCAGCGGCTGCGATACAACGCCAGCAGGCTACCATCCTGCAACAGGGTGATATTCATATGCACGCAGCCGAGGCTGTCCGGCACGGCCACATCGCGCCAGCTTTTGCCCTGATCGCTGGAGATTTTCACCGCGCTGACATCATCGTTACCGACCCATTTCACTCCCGGCTGGGTACGGCAATAGAACACCGGCAGCAGCCAGTTGCCATTCGGCAGTACCACGATCGGCTGGCGGATAAAGGTCCCGGGTTGATCAAGCAAGGTATCGATGGCGCTCCAGCTACGGCCAAAATCGCGTGACTGGCGATAGCGCACAATCGCGGTGTCCTGATTGCCGGACTTCTGTGCAGTCCACAACAGCCACAGCACCTGTTGCGGATCGAGAAACAGCACCGGATTTTGTTCCGATCGCGTCGGATCGTCCGACAACTTCTCCGCCTCGCTCCATTGATCGCTGCCTTTCGTCAGCCGTGAACACCAGACCGAGATATCCGCGATCCCTTCCTGCGTGCCGCCAAACCAGACGCACAGCAGGTCGCCATTCGGCAGCGGCAGCAGATTAGCAGCATGGTTCTGTGGACAGACCGAAGGCAGCATCGCGGTGAGCTGCTGCGCGTCCTGCGCGTGCGGATGAAGGTTACCGTTACGTTCGACGGTAAGGGTTAAGTCGGTCATATCAGGCTCCACTGTTTTGCATGGTTCGTTTCGGGGCATTTTTGTCTTGCGTCTGGCGCGACGGGATCAGGCGGTCAATCACCATCACAAGCGCCGGGGTCAGCAGTGCTACATACATGTTGTTGATACCAAAGGGATCTCCCAACAAATACCACACCGACGTCACCACACAGGCGGCAATCAGCCCGGCATTCGCCCCGCGTGTACTTTTAAAGAATGGCAGGTAGAACGCGATGATAGCGACCACCGAGATCGACAGACGGATGGCACGGGTGAAAAACGACAGCTTCAGCACTTCAGGCACGAACAAAACGAAGATCAGCGGCAGGAAACCAATCACCAGCGACAACCAGCGCGTCATACGAAATTCACGCTCCGGGGTCGGATTGCGGTACGGAACATAAAAATCTTTCACCACCAGCGAGGCAATAGCCAGCGCGACGGTACTGACACTGACGAAAATCGATGCCACCAGCGAGGTGGTGACAATGCCTGCCAGCCACGGGCTCATATCCTGTAAAAACACCGGCAGCGCATACAGGCTCTTGATATCAGGATGCAGGAATTTTGCCGCCACGCCGATCAGCGCGATGGCGATGGCAATCGGCATACAAAAGAAGAAGGCAACCCAGGTGGCGCGCTTCGCCGACGCGGCGTTTTTGGTGGAAGCAATCGCCTGAATTACAAACTGGGTACAGAAGATGGAACCGATGGTGCCGATCAGCCAGGCAAAAATGGTGCTGGCCCCGACGTTACCATCCCAGGTCCAGTAGAAATGTGGCATCTGTTTGATCATCGGGCTGACACCACCGGTCATATGCAGCGCCACGCCGAGAATCACCATAATACCGATGTATTTCAGGCCGCTATGCAGCAGCGTCACCCAAGCGATGCCTTTCATGCCGCCAAAGACAAAATAGAAGGTACTGACCACCGCCGTGATAAACGCAGCGGTAGTGAGATTGAGGTTCAGCACCGTGGAAATGGCCGCTGCGCCGCTGACGTAGTTACCCACGTTCACCAGCAGCAGCGCGTAAATCATGATCAGTGAGATGATGTTTTTGGTCGAGTTACCGTAACGTTCGGCAATCGCCCCGGAAATGGTGATTTTCCCGGTGTTATAAATACGTTTGACCAGCAGCATACCAAACAGCGGGAAGCCTATCGCCGCACCGATTACCGACCAGGAGGCAGCAAAACCATCCTCAAAGGCGGCCTGGGCGGTGCCGATGGTGGATTTAGCACCAATATATTCTGACATCAGCATCACCCCGACGATAAACGCCGGCATGGCGCGCGAGCCAGCCATAAAATCACCGGTGTTTTTACTGCGCAAACGCCAGGTCAGCCAGGTGGTAAACAGGATATATGCGATCACAATCCCGACAATAATCACCATCCCTTCTGTAGAGAATTGTTTCATTTCAGCCTCATCGATAACGTAGGGTCGTGGCAGGCGCTGGGCTTCACGCACGCCGTTATAGCGATGGCATTTTTCTCTTTGTGGTGTCTTTGCACCGAACGCCATCCATTGCGCCTTGTGATTTATTTCAGTCAATAAAGAATGAGATCACGCAGCGAAGTGGCAATTTATAGGCGATAAGGACAATGATTTGTTTGATCGTGCTCACAAACACTCAATATTGATTGAAAATAATCATATCGGTCATTTGCTCTATCCAACTTTCGGGGTTCACTTCATTTATCGCGCCGCTACGGAATGTGCCTTTATAGCGTCTGCTGCAAAAACTCCACAAAGGCGCTAATACGTGCAGGCAGTTGGCGCTGGGGCTGCCAGACGGCAAAGATATCGCCGTCTGGCGCACTCCAGTCGGGCAATACATGCAGCAGCTCGCCGCTGTTAATGCTGTGCTGCGCATCCCACCATGAACGCAGCAGAATGCCATGCCCGTCCTGCGCCAGTTGCATCGCCACTTCACCGTCGTTGGTGACCAGGGTTCCGCGCACCTTTTGCGTCAGCTGCTGCCTGCCATCCGTCAGCCGCCACAGGGCAAAATCGCTTTCGTACTGACGCAGCAAAATGCAGTTATGCTGCGCCAGCGCCGCCACGCTGTCGGGCAGGCCACAACGCGCCGCGTAAGCTGGGGCACAGCACAGCACGCGCGGATTGGTCCGAAGCTTGCGTGCCATCAAGCGAGCATCCGGCGGCTCACCGACACGGATATCGATATCGATGTGCGCATCAAGGAAACTTAACGGCTGGCTGCTGAGTTGCAGGCTGAGTGACAATTCCGGGTGCAACGCCGCAAAGCGCGACACCAGCGGCGCAACATGGCGGCGACCAAAGCCGAATGACGCATTGATATTCAATGAGCCGCGCAACACCGCCGTCTGGCTGCTGACCGACTCCTCCAGCTCCGCCAGTTGATCCAGCAGTGGACGCGCACCCTCCAGGTAGCGTTTTCCTTCCGGCGTCAGTTCCAGCCGCCGGGTGGTACGACGTAGCAACTGCACCCCCAGCCGCTGCTCCAACTGGCTCAGGCGTTTGCTCACCGCCGGTAACGAGAGTCCCAGCTCACGCGCTGCCGCCGTCAGGCTGCCAAGGGTGGCGATACGCACGAAAAACGCCAGGTCGTCGGTGGAGGTGCGCGATTCTCTACTTTTATTCAACATTGGCTTGCTGCTCAGGCTAATTATTTCCCCATGATGCAAAGTTATACTGCGGGCAGAACATCAACAGCAACCTGCGAGAAACCCTATGAGCGGCAAAACATTTAAAATCGCCGTCATCCCTGGCGATGGCATTGGTAAGGAAGTGATGCCAGAAGGCATCCGTGTAATGGACGCGGCAGCAAAAAAATTCAATATTCCGCTGGAGTGGCAATGGTTTGATTTCGCCAGCGCCGAGTACTGGCAGCAGCATGGCAAGATGTTGCCGGATGACTGGTTCGCTACCCTGCAAACCTTTGATGCGATCTACTTCGGTGCCGTAGGCTGGCCGGATGTGGTACCGGATCATGTCTCGCTGTGGGGATCGCTGTTGCAGTTCCGCCGCGAGTTCGATCAATACGTCAACCTGCGTCCGGTGCGTCTGATGCCGGGTGTCAAAGCGCCGCTGGCAAACCGTCAACCGGGCGATATCGATTTCTACGTGGTGCGTGAAAACACTGAAGGCGAATATTCCAGCGTCGGCGGCACCATGTTCCCTGGCACCGAGCGTGAAGTGGTGATTCAGGAGACGGTGATGACCCGTACCGGCGTCGATCGTATTCTGAAATTTGCCTACGAGCTGGCGCAGAAACGACCGAAAAAACACCTGACCTCGGCCACAAAATCCAACGGTATCGCCATCACCATGCCGTACTGGGACAGCCGCGTGGAAGCCATGTCAGCCAGCTACCCGGAGATTAAAGTCGATAAATATCATATCGATATCCTGACCGCTAACTTCGTGCTGCACCCGGACTGGTTCGATGTGGTGGTGGCGAGCAACCTGTTTGGCGATATCCTGTCGGATCTCGGCCCGGCCTGTACCGGCACCATCGGCATTGCGCCTTCAGCCAATATCAACCCGGAAGGGAAATTCCCGAGTCTGTTCGAACCGGTACACGGCTCCGCGCCGGATATTGCGGGCAAAGGCGTCGCCAACCCGATTGGACAGATTTGGTGTGGCGCAATGATGCTGGAACATTTGGGCTATGCCGAAGCCGGTGCAGCGGTGCTGGATGCCATTGAACGCACGCTGGCGGCGGGCACCAGCCTGACGCGCGACCTGGGCGGCAAGGCATCAACCGAGGAGCTGGGCGCAGCGATTGCCGCCGCGCTGTAATCGAAAAAACCGCGCGATAAATCGCGCCGCTACAGCAGGGCGCGATGTTAACGTCGCGGTGTAATTTCATGATGTTATCGTAGCGGCGCGATTTATCGCGCAAAGTGTCCATCGCCTTACGGCAAAATCTGCACCGTTTCGCTATGCCAGCCGGTCGGCAATGGCTGTGGGCGCACAATGGTGACGTTATGCAATTGCAGGTTCTCCACCCCGCGCGCATACAGGCCCGGCAGACCATGTGGATAAGCCGCAACCCCAAACGCCTGCCCGGTCTGGCTGTCCAGCTTGTAGGCATTATCCAGTCCCATCCCCGTTGGTGATTCAGGATTACACGGCGGGCGCACATCGTAATATCCCTGTCCTTCAGCGGCCACCTGACGCAACTGCACGTTGCTCAGCATCACCTCGCGGATCTGCCCTGCCACCTCGCTATGCAGATTGATGGCCCCTTCCATCACGCCACTGACGTTGCTGAATTGCAGTTGTTCGATAACGCCCGGCACGATCGCCGGATCGCGGGCGCGTACCGAAACAAACAGCGCATCGGCTTTGCCCCAGTGGCAGGGTGGCGCAAGGTGGCAGGCCAGCGTCAGATTGCTGAATAACAGGCGGCGGAAACTGCCGCCATCGCGCGACAACAGGCCAATCGCCCGATTGGAGTCGAAAATGGTGCAGCCGCTGACGGTGACATCTTCCACATCATCAAAGGTTTCCGTGCCGATCTTGAACGCACAACTGTAAGAACGCAGTTGGCAATTGCTGATCATAATCTGCCGCGCCGCACGCCGCAGAGGGGCGGGTTTTTGCGTGGTTTTGATGCAAATGGCGTCATCTGCCGCACTCAGGTAGCAGTTGCTGACAAACACCGCTTCGCAGCTATCAATATCCAGCGCATCGGTGTTGGGCATGGTCATGGCGTTATCAATCGTCAGGTGTTCGATATGCACATGGCGGCAGCTCACCAGATGAACCGTCCACATCGGTGCCTGCACAATGGTGAACTCCCGCAGCGTCACCTGCTCACAATCTTCAAACACGATAATCCGTGGGCGCTGAGGACGTGGCAGTCGATAACCCTGCTCATCCTTCTCGGCGGCAAACCAGGCTTCACCATCGCCATCAATCACCCCTTTACCGCTGATGCTGATATTGCGCTGGCCGACCGCATACAACAGCACATGCTGCGACAGCTCGGCCTGACTCTGCGCCAGACAGCGTTGATAATCCTCGACACTTTGGCTTGCCAGCAAGGTGGCCCCCGCCGCCAGATGCAGGTTGAGATGGGAACCCAGCGTGAGGGTGCCGAGGCGATAGCGGCCCGCTGGCACCGTCAGCGTCCCGCCGCCCTGCTGCGCCAGCTGATCCAGCGCACGTTGAAAACAATCAGTATCGAGGGTTTCGCCGTCAGCGACGGGGTGAAAATCAGCCAGTGAAAGGTGCATGCGGTTCTCCTGAGTTGCAGCGTAAGGCCATAGCAGCATGCGCATGGCGCGAAAACCTTTCGCTGATGGACAAGGCGCTTATTTCACCGCGCCTTCGGTCACGCCACTGATAAATTTGCGCTGAAAGATGAGGAACACCGCCACCAGCGGCAGGATCACAATCATCGCGCCAGCCATCAATACCGGGATATCGATGGTGTTTTTATTCTGGAAGAACATCATGCCAATCGGCAGGGTACGCAGCTCGTCTTTGTTAACCAGAATCAGTGGGATCAGGAATTCGTTCCACGTCCAGATAAACAGCAGCAGCGCCAGGGTGGACAGCGTCGGCCAGATGGCAGGCACCAGAATGCCCCACAAAATTTTGCGCCGTGACGCGCCATCCATGACTGAAGCCTCCACCAACTCGCGCGGCACCTGTTGCAGCGCCGTGGCGATCATCAGGGTGGTGAACGGCAGCGACAGCGCAATCTGCGGCAGGATCAGCGCCAGATAAGTATTGGTCAGCCCCATCCAGCGCAACTCGTGGTACAGCGGAATGATAAAGGCCTCACTTGGCAGCACCATCCCCAGCCCCAGCATCGCCGCCACCACTTTTTTGCCCGGAATCTTCAACCAGGCGAAACCAAACCCGGCCAGAATGCCCAGCAGGATGCTGCTAATCACCACCGGGATCACCACCAAAACCGAGTTCATAAAGTAAACGTTGAAATGGCCCTGCTGCCAGGCGGTGACGTAGTTTTTAAAGTTGAGCGAAGATGGCAGGGTAAACACCCCCTGGAACAGCTCCATCTGGGTTTTGAATGAGGTCATCAGCGCCATCAGAAATGGCAGGATGGTCATCAGCGCGACGATCCAGATAAGCGCACGAGAAACAACTGGCGTGCCACGCATCAGTGACGCTCCCGAATAACAAAGTGAATTAACGCGTTGATCAACAACACAATCATCATACTGAATACCGCCACTGCCGAGGCGTAGCCAAAGTAGTGCAGGTCGAAGCCCTGCTTATACATAAAGATGTTGGTCACCATAGTGGCGGTGCCCGGCCCGCCCTGCGTCATCACATAGACCAGGTCGAAGGCTTTCAGGCTGGCGATCACCGTCAGCAGCAAGGCAATGCGCAGCTCCGGGCGCAGTGACGGCAGCGTGATGCGCATAAATTTCTGCCGCCGCGAGGAGCCATCCAGATCCGCTGCTTCCAGCAATGACGGATCCATCCGTTGCAGGCCAGCCATAAACAGCACCAGACAAAAACCAAAGAAGTACCAGGTGGCGACAAAGCCGACTGCGGGGAGCGCCCAGGTGAAGTCGCCTAACCAGGAGATCGCCAACTGCGGCAATCCGATGGCGCGCAGGAACTGGTCAATCGGACCAAATGCCGGGTTGTACAGCCAACGCCACACCACGCCGAGTACCGCCATCGGCATGATATAAGGCAGAAAGAAGAAGATACGCAGCAGACTGCGCTCCTTGTTGCTGCGCGTTTCATACAGGAAGCTGCACAGCAGCAGCCCAACACCAATCGGCAGCAGAGTGTAGAACAACATCAACAGCGCGTTGTTGCCCAGCGCCACCCAAAACACCGGGTCGCTGAACATACGCATATAGTTGCTGATGCCGGTAAAGATCGGCATCGAGGTGCCGTCCCACTCGGTAAAACTGATGCCCAGCGACGCCAGCAGCGGCAGCAACAGAAAGACCGCGTATACCAGCACCGCGGGCAGGAGATAGAGCGCATTGCGCCAGGCAGATTTGTTCAGCATAACCGTACTCGCTTGCGGGCCTGTCTGCGGTCCGGCATCGCTGCCGGACCGGATTTATCAGTGCTTAAGGGTTTTCAGGTAACGTTGATAGTTGTTGTCGAAGTTGGTGACCATCTGGTCAGCGGTTTGACGTCCCGCCAGCAGCAGCTGCACGTTCTGGTTCAGCTCGGCGTTCATGGTCGGTGTCGCCCAGTCAACGTAATGGCCCAGGCCATCGTGTTCATTAAGCGTCACCCACACCTGATACGTTTCCGCCAGCAGCGGGTTATCCGACGGGATCTGCGCATTTTTGCTGGCACTGGCAGGCAGGAAGCCGACTTTCAGCCAGCGGTTAGCCATCTCATCCGACACGATGTAGTCGATAAACTTCGCTGCGGCATCCTGCTGTTCTTTGCTTTTCGCCGTGCTGGTGATGGAGAACGCCAGGTCTGTGCCCCCGACCATTAACGCATGCTGCACGCCCTCGCCCATCGGCATTGCCGCGAAGTGAATATCTTTGTTGTCTTTGAACTGACCGAGATACCAGGTGCCGCTCACCAGGAAGGCCGCCTGACCGTTCTGGAACAGCGTGGCAGCATCGTCATGACCAATCCCCTGGAAACCTGGGAAGAAATACCCTTTGTCATTCCAGCTTTTCATCATGTTGGCGGCTTTGACTAACTTGTCATCTTTGAAGGTGCCGCCGACATCGTAAATCAGGTCATCCAGTTTTTTGCGATCGCTGCTTTCGATCTGCGCTTCCCAAAGGGTACTGAGCAGTTGCTGCCCCATATTGCCGTCCAGCAAACCCAGCATCATCGGCGCGGTGCCCTGCGCTTTCAGTTTTTCCATTGCCTGTTCCAGCTCCGGCAGGGTTTTTGGCACCGCAATGCCGGCTTTATCCAGCAACGCTTTGTTGTAGTACAGACCAACCATTTCACCGAGGCTGGCAACGCCGTACAACTTGCCGCTACCGAAATCCTGGGTATCAGACCAACGGTTGCGTTTCAGAATCGAATCCGGGAAGCGCGTGGTCCAGCCGTAGGTTTTGGCGTAATCATCCAGCGGCCAGAGTAATTTGTCTTTGACCAGCGATCCCATATCGCCGCCGCCCTGGTTGACCTGCGCAATCTGTGGGCCATCACCGGCGGTCAGCGCCAGTTTGAGCGGGATGCGGGTATCTTCAAAGGAGTGCACGGAACGCTGGATGACAATGCCCGGATTTTTTTGCTGGAACGCTTTAATCGCCTGATCCACCGCTTCGGTCTGCTGTGGATAGTTATAAATGTCCCATTCGTTAAGGGTCACGCTGGCGGCCTGCGCCATCGATGCGCCGAGCAGTACCCCAGCGGAAACCAGACGAGACAGGGTGCGCAGAGAGCGATGGAAGTACTGCGAACGTACGGTTGACTCACACATAATGCTCGGTTTCTCCAACAGATGACTGGCATCCCTTCATCTCGACACCCGCAGATCCCGCAGGTTGATTCAGCAGAAATATCGCGCTTATCCATACTTACTTTATGAACAAAAGAAAGTCAAACCTGTGCAGCGCGGAATTTTTGCTCTGTGATGCAGTGCAAAAAGTGAGAAGAAAGGCTCGTCGATCAGCAGAGAATGCTGCTTAATTCAGCAAAAATTGGCGGTAATCAGCCTGTCGGCAATGATGACCAGCATAAATCACTCGTGATTTTGCCAGCCATTAAGCCACTGATAGAGCATATGAAAATCGTATAGTTATGACAAAGAAACGAAGGGGAATGGGTACAAGGCCCGCGCAGCAAGGACCAACCAGCGCATTTTAGCGCGACTGTCATCGCATCAGTCATGCGCTGCGGTTATGCTTCTGTGCCGCTTTGCGGGATGACGCAATTATTACACCTTGAAAACTAAGTCAGCTTTCATTACCGTAAAAACTGTTCATCTCCTGACCACAGAGGCTCCACCATGACGGCTGAAGGTGTTATTCGTCACGCCACCGAGGCGGATTTTCCCGCGCTCTCGCGTATTTGCTTAGAAACCGCCAATGCGGGAAAGGATGCGACGGCGCTTTATTCCGATCCCGCCCTGCCTGGCCTGCGCTTTGTGATCCCTTACGCGCGCTTCGTCCCTGAGTTTGCTCTGGTGCTGGAGCAGCACGGCGAGGTGGTGGGCTACGCCGTAGCGGTGCCGGATACCCGCACGTTTGAGGCCATCCTCAATCAACAGTGGTGGCCGATGTTGCAGACGCAATATCGCGCCACTCCCGCCAGCGCACCACTCGACAGCAAAGTGCTGGATGCCATCCGCCAGCCGGATGCCGCCGCCGAGCAACTGGTAAGCCAGTGGCCTGCACATCTGCATATCAATCTGTTGCCTGTGGCACAGCAAGGCGGTTGGGGACGTAAGCTGATCGAGCAATTGTTGACGCTGCTGCGTCAGGCCGGCGTTTCCGGCGTACATCTTGGCGTCAGCCTGCAAAACGAGCAGGTGTGCGGTTTTTATCAGCGCCTTGGCTTCACGCCTATCGTGCGCAGCAACGCCATCTATATGGGCCAGTTACTTTAAGCGAGACACAGCATGACCAGCCTGCATCTGCAAAGCGTTAAGAAATCCTATGAGAACGTGAACGTGATTCACGGTATCGATCTCACCATCAACAGCGGCGAGTTTGTGGTGTTTGTTGGCCCTTCCGGCTGCGGTAAATCGACGCTGTTACGCATGATTGCCGGGCTGGAGGAGATCAGCGACGGCAAGTTGCTGATTGAGGGAGCGGATATGACGCACCAGCCCGCCACCGAGCGTGGCATTGCGATGGTGTTTCAGTCCTACGCGCTCTACCCGAACATGACGGTACGCGGCAACCTCGCTTATCCGCTGGAGGTGATGAAGCGCCCGAAAGCGGAGATTGAACAGGCGATACGCCAGACCGCCGAGCGTCTGCATTTAACGGAATTGCTGGATCGACTGCCGCGTGCTCTGTCCGGCGGGCAGCGTCAACGCGTGGCAATAGGCCGCGCCATTATTCGCCATCCGCGCATTTTCCTGTTTGATGAACCGCTGTCGAACCTCGATGCCGAATTGCGTTTGCAGATGCGTATTGAGATCGCCCGCCTGCACGCTTCACTCGGCAATACCATGATTTACGTTACCCATGACCAGTTAGAAGCGATGACGCTGGCTGACCGTATCGTGGTGCTGCGTAAGGGGCAGATTGAGCAGGTTGGCGCACCCCTGGAGTTGTACCGCGACCCGGATAACCTGTTTGTCGCCGGGTTTATCGGCTCACCGAAAATGAACTTCTTGCCGGCCGAAGTGGCGGCGTTGGCCCCCGGTCAGGTGCAGCTACGCGTGCCATCGCTGGGGATTCAGGCGTTAACCCTGAAGCTGGCGGCGACCTGCCACGAAGGGCAGAAAGTGACGCTGGGGGTGCGGCCTGAGCATTTTCAGCTCGCCCCAGATGCCAACGCGCCGTTGAGTTTTAGTGCACCGCTGTCGTTCAGCGAGATGCTGGGACATACCAATTATCTTTATCTGGATGTCGGGCAGGAGCGTCTGCTGGTGATTGAGGAGCGCCATGCGACTCATCATGAGATTGGCGAACTGATGCGTTATCAATTGGATGCGGGGAGTTGTTTGTTGTTTGATGAGCAGGGGATGCGGTTGCGGTGAATGTGTTCTGGCTGCTGGTGCGGGCTGACTCCGAGAAGGTTCCGCCCGCCCCATCGCCTGAAAGCCAGGTGCTCTCTTCATTGCGCGATAAATCGCGCCGCTACAAATGGCAGCACGTTGATTTATCGCGCAGACAGCAATGATTAAATCACCAAAAAGCACAAGTCATGCAGTGGGGATGAGCCGCATGAAGGCGGCGTTGAGTTGTAGCGGCGCGATTTATCGCGCAAAAAAGAGGCTGGCGCGAGGCCCGGCAGTGCAGAGGACGCCGCACCGGCGAGCTGAAACTACATCAGCCTAAAGCGAACGAAACCACCTCAGAGCGAGCGAAACCCGTTTTAAGACGCGATCTCTTCATCCGCCTGCGCGGCCAGCAAATCCAGCAACTTATTCACCGCAAAACCCGCCGCGCCCTGCGCCCACATCCGATTAGACTCGGTCAGGAACTGCAACGGCGTCATATGCGGCGTCAATTTCAGGCGATAGTTCTGGAAGCTTTGGGTGATATGGTCCAGCAGGATACGCGACGCCATCTGCGGCTCCATCGCCAGATAAACCACATCCGGGTCGTAGGCAATTGACAGGTTCGCCAGTGACATCCCCAACTGATGCCCGGCTTCCGCCAGCGCACTCAGCACCTCGGGTGTCGGACGCATATCGAGGTCACGCAACGCCTGCGGCACCTCATCTTTCAACGTGGCAGCCACCCGTTGCAGGATCGCCTGCGATGAGGCGACATCCTCCAACAGGCGTTCGGAGCCGTCGCCCAGCAGGGCATTGCCAATTTCCCCCGCTTTGCCGTGGCGGCCCCGATATAGCTGGCGATCGAGCAGAATCCCTGCGCCAATGCCTTTGCCAAAGGTGGCGATAATCGCCGACTGGGCATGGCCGAGCTGACCAAAAACCAGCGCCGCCATCGCTAACGCGTTGGCGTCGTTTTCGATAAATACCGGCAGCGAGAAACGTTCCTCCAGCAGGCGGGCAATCGGCACGTTGTCCCAGTCCAGCACGCGGGAGCGCACGCAGTAGCCGTTGCTGGCATCCACCAATCCGGAAAGCGCCAGGCCAATCGCCCCCACTTTCTTGCCCTCGACACCACGCAAGAACTTAGCCAGCGCATCGCCCAGTTGCTTGGGCGTCATCGCACCGGAAGGCATCTGCTGCTCGCCAATAATGTTGCCACCAAGGTCGGTCAGCACGATCAAATTGCGTTCGGCGTTGAGCTGGATACCCACCACGCTGGCGTGGTCAGGATTAAGACCGAGCAGGGTTTTTGGACGCCCCATCGAAACGCGTCGCAACCCCAGCTCCTGCACAATGCCCCGCGTCAGCAGGCGATTGGTGGCCTGCGAAACCGTTGACATACTCAAGCCGCTGCGCACTTTCAGATCGGACTGGCTGATCGGCGCATTTTCGACAATCAGCCGCAGAATTCGGGCGGTTACGTTCGGAGCGATCATGGTTCTCTTTATCAGCAGAATGAAAAGGTTATGCGGGTTGGCTCAGGCTAAACTGCGTGGCGAGCCGGATCGCGCCACTCAGCGCATCCCCCTGCGGCGGCACCAGCAACGCGGCGATCTCCGCCGGGAGCCAGGGCTGAATCGGGGCGGCTAAGCCCCCCATCAGCGCCAGATTACCGTGACTACGCGCCAGCAGCGGCTGCACCATCTGCGCAATATCCGCTGCGGTTTGCTGAATCAACGCCGTGCCATGCACATCTCCCGCCTGCGCGGCAGCGAAAACGTCCGGCACCACCCGTCCCCAGTCAGCCGGTGTGGCATGACGTGACCAGATTAGCATCTGTTCCGGGCTGTCGTGATAATGCGCCATGATGCGTTGCGTCAGCGCAGAAGGTGGCACAATGCCTTCGTGTGCCAACAGCGCCAGCCTGAGTGCGCGTTGGCCCAGCACCGCGCCCGATCCGGCATCGGACAGGGCAAAACCCCAGCCGCCGAGCAGCGTAAATTGCCTGCCATCCCAGGCTGCCCCCTGGCTACCGGTGCCGGTGATAAACACCGCCCCCGGCGCACCATGATGCGCACCGGCACAGGCGATTTCGACATCGGTGAAGAGATAGCGGGCCTGACAAACCGGCTGCCAGCTCTCCAGCCGGGCTTTCACCGAGGCAACATTGGCACCCGCCAGCCCCGCCACCAGCACCGTTTGCGCCCGCGCCGTCGCCGGTAAGGCCGCCTGGGTGAAGAGATCGTCAATCACCCGATCAATCGCATCAATGGCCGCCTCAAACTGCGACCAGACGTTAGCAGGCCCACCGCGCGCTTCCGCCAGCAGCTGTCCCTGAGCGTCGGTGAGACGTCCACGACAGTGCGTACCACCACCATCAATACCCAGCATCAGTGACTGCACGCGCTTCCTCCTGCTTTGCTCCGCACGGAATGACTCTTTATAGATGTGCGAAAGATAGGGTAAAAAAACTTAAATCGCAATAACAAATAAATATGGAAGCCACAACACCAAATAAAAATGATTAAAATCATACAAATAATAAAAACACACATTTCTTGCACCAGGATATCCATTGACATTAGTTTTTCTGCCGTAATAAGTTAGCGGTCATATTATCAGCAGCCTGATGGGTCGGGCGGCTAACAGGCAACGGGCTTCAGGGGTACAACATGAAAGTGGGCATTATTGGTCTTGGCTTTCGTCTTTCCCATGTGGTGAAAGAGTTCAGCAAAGCCGATACAGAGTTCTCCGTCGTGGGTTATGTCGATCCGGCTCCGGCGGGTTTACCTAATCTTCACACCTTCGGCATCGATCCCGGCAAAGCATTCGACAGCATCGACGCCCTGCTGAGTCATGGCGGCTTTGATCTGCTGCTGGTCGGTTCACCGAACTTTATGCATCTTGAGCATATCCGTCAGGGACTCGCCGCGGGTTATACCGTCTTCACTGAGAAGCCGGTGGTGATCAATGAAGAACAGACTATGGCGATGGCGCAGCTGGTGCAGCAATACGGGCATGAACGCATTCTGGTCGGCCTGGTGCTGCGCTACTCGCCGCTGTACCACGATCTGCTGGCAGCGCGTGATGACAACCGTCTCGGAGAAATCACCTCCATCGAAGCCACCGAACATATCAAGCCGTACCACGGTGCCTTCTTCCAGCGTGACTGGCGTCGTCTGGAAAAATACGCCGGTCCCTACATTCTGGAAAAATGCTGCCACGATATCGATCTGTATCAGGGATTGATGGGTGAACGTCCAGTGCGCGTCGCCAGCTTTGGTGGCCGTAAATCCTTTACCCCGCAACACGCGCCGCAAGGTGCCGTGACGGCAGATTCCGAGTTGTATCACGTCAAGCCGAGCGGCTGGTCAAGCACCGATGCGGTGTTCGACAGCGACGCCGATATCGTTGACTACCAGACAGCGCTGATTGAATACGCCGGTGGCGCTACCCTCGCCTTCCACGCCAACCTTAACGTGCCGGATGAGTTCCGTCGTTTCTGCGTCATGGGCACCGATGGCATGGCTGAGGGCGACTTTGTACGTAACTACTTCCGTGTGCACAACGCCCGAACTGGCGAACGTGAAGTGGATACCGTCTACAGCGGCAACGCTTACGATGGCCACTATGGCGCAGATGCCCTGATGGCCGAAGAAATCGTGAAACACATTAAAAAGGGAACGCCGCTGAAGGTCACGGTGGTGGACGCGCTGGAAGCGGGACTCACCGCGATAAAAATCGACGAAGCGCGAAAATCGAAAACCGTGGTGGATATGACAGAAAGCTGGAAAAAATTTGATGCCAGCCTGGGGAAAACAGCGGCCGTCTGACGGCCACTGCTCGCGATCCCAGCCCCCTGATCGCGAGCTTTGTCATGGCAGTTCGGACTGGCAATACCCTTAACCGGCCTGTTGGCCGGTTTTTGTTGCCTGCGGCACCACCGGATCGTTCTCCAGCCGCTGACGTTTCCGCAGATGCGGGAAAAGAGTCATCCAGAGCGCCACCACCACCAGCGTACCAATACCGCCGAGCGCCGCAGCAGGCACTGCACCCAGCCACGCCGCCAGCATCCCGGACTCAAATTCACCCAGCTGGTTGGAGGTATTAATAAAGATGGCGTTCACCGCGTTGACGCGCCCCCGCATATCGTCCGGGGTATCCAACTGAACCAACGCGCCGCGAATCACCATGCTGACCATATCAAACGCCCCAAGCGCGGCCAGCGCCAGCAGCGACAGCCACAACTGGCTGGAAAGCGCGAAGATAAGCGTCGCCACCCCAAAACCGGCCACCGCGCCAAACATGATCATCCCGACGTGCTTTTCCAGTTTGTGACGACTGAGCCATACACCGACCACCAGCGCCCCGACTGACGGCGCGCCACGTAACATCCCCAACCCCCAGGGACCGGTGTGCAGAATGTCTTTGGCGAAAATAGGCAGCAGCGCGGTCGCCCCGCCCAGCAGAACCGCAAACAGATCGAGTGAAATCACCCCCAGCACATCTTTGCGTTCACGGATGAAATGCACACCGGCAAACAAGTTGGTGAGGTTCATTGGCAGGCGCGTTTGCGGCGGGCGTTCATAGCGGATACGGCTGACCAGCAGCAGTGAGAACAAATAAAACAACGCCGAAACACCGTACACCACATCCGGTCCAGCCACGTACAGCAACCCACCGAGCGTAGGCCCAATGATCACCGCGGCCTGTCCACCGACCGCGTTAGCCGCCGTTGCGCGAGCCAGAATCTGTGGCGGCACCAGCGCAGGCAGCATCGAGGATAATGCCGGCCACTCCAGCGCCTTAGCGACGGCAATCAGAAATACCAGGCTCCAGATAGCGGTTTTATCTGCCCAGTTGAATAACGTCAGCGCCACTAAAGCCAGCAGCGCTCCCCACTCGACCAGTTGTCCCAGCAGCACAATTCGCCGCCGGTCGAACTGATCGGCCAGATGTCCGGCTGGTAACGCCAACAGCACCGATGGCAGAAACTGCATCAGGCCAATCATCCCCAACGCCATCGCGCTGTTGGTCAGCGAGTAGATTTGCCAGCTGACGGCAACGGAAAACATCTGAAAACCAAATGAGGAACAGGTGCGCGCCAGCCAGAAAGCAACAAACGACCTGTACCGCAGCAGCGAGCCATCCGCTGCTGATGTCAGTGAACCCATATTTATCCCATCCTGAATTGCAGTTCCGGCCAGTGTCGTTGCACAAGCCTTATGAAAAAACCTCGCTGAGGTTTTCCTTATCTTTTTCAGGCGACAGAGTGCGGGATTTTGGCGGCTCAGGCAACGGCAAGGCGTGCTCTTTAAAAACAGTTGGTTATATAAAAAAAATCTAAGCATAGAGCTCTGAATATTAGCAGGCTTATTTTTTTATTGAGGAAATAGCGTAAACCACCAGAGAGGGGCAATAAGACGTTAATTAATGTATTAATAATACCTAATATCTCTTTAGCAGAGACAGATAAAAAAGGTGATCTTCACAAAGGAAACGTTTTATATTAGAAAACTGTTCACAGCAGCAGTCGCACCATTTTTATTATAAATAAACCCTTCCAGTTAATTAATATATTTATAGAGATAAATGGAAAACAGTTCATACAACCCTTATGTTACTGAGCGTATCCGCCGCTTCGATGGCAGGATAACCGGCGCTTGCTATTCATCACCCCTTATAAATTCTGGGCAGAATAGTCATGCATCACTTAACGATCGCAACATAGTTTCCTTACATAACCAATTTTTTGATGAAACAGCGTTAATAATTACCCCATTACAGGGAAATAGGCTTACGGATTTATTACAGACACCAGAAAATTATTCCTGCCTGCGATCAGACAATGTCCGACTGGCCATTAACTATGAGGCGTTGCAGCAGAATGGTCCCGCCCTAAAGTCCCTGGCACAGGATTTTAGTTTCTGGCTCTATGATGTAGCGACACCGGGAACCCAGTGGCGAAATATTGAGGCATTTCCCTTCAGCGGCATTGTGCTGACCCATGTTTTTTTCAACGAAAATTATCTCAAGTTCAGCTTTCCCTTTCTCCTCTCTTCCTTCCGGGAAAGAGAAGCAGAGGTGATATTACGCACCCCGACTTTAACACTGACGGATGAGTGCTATGCTCGATTACATATCAGTGGCTGGCAGGAACAACGCACCAGCAGCGATTTATTTGAAGTGTAAGCGGTTACACAAAATAGCGCGCTCAGCAAAAACAGCCCGATCAATTCGGGCATGTTACCGGTAATACCCTTATAAAATGTTGTGTCATTCCCCATTCCGAAGTCCAAAGCGCTGAAAAAGATCAAACCTGTTAACGTTTTTAAGATAAAATTTAACGCAAAGGGATCATCAGGCGTCACGGAAGCGTTCCAGAGTGGACATTTACATCACCTCGTACCTTATATCGGGATTCGGCGCAACGCGTTGTTTCCTTTAGTCTTATGGCGAAAAAAGAGGTCAACATTATGGGGAAAAATTCCTCATCTTTTGGCGTAATTCGTTTCCTGACAGTGCTGTTCGCACTGCTGACAGGGGCGTTTATGCTGATTGGCGGCGCGTGGTTAGCCGCCATTGGAGGTTCCTGGTACTACGTAATTGGCGGTGTGGTTATGTTAATCACCGCTATTCTGCTGTGGCGTCGTAGCGGTTCAGCATTGGTGTTGTACGCCTTGCTGCTGCTGGCTACGTTGGTGTGGGGCGTATGGGAAGTCGGTTTCGACTTCTGGGCGCTGGCACCGCGTACTGACGTGCTGGTGATTTTTGGCGTCTGGCTGGTGTTGCCGTTTGTGTATCGCAAACTCAACAACGCCGGAAAAGGTGCGCTGGGCATTATGGGCATCGCCCTGGTTGCCAGTGCGCTGGTGCTGGCGTGGGCAGTATTCCACGATCCGCAAGAGCTGAATGGCACTCTGCCTGCCACCGAAGCCAATGCCCCGCAGGCACAACCGCTGAGCAACATCGCCGATGGCGACTGGCCTGCTTACGCGCGTGACCAGCAAGGCACCCGCTTCTCACCGCTGAAGCAGATCAACGCAGATAACGTGAAAAATCTGCAAGTTGCCTGGCAGTTCCAGACGGGTGACCTGAAGACGCCAAACGATCCGGGTGAAATCACTGATGAAGTGACCCCGATTAAAATCCGCGACACCCTGTATCTCTGCTCACCGCACCAAATCCTGTTTGCACTGGATGCGAAAACCGGTAAGCAGAAGTGGAAATTTGATCCAGGCTTGAAGCCGAACCCGACCTTCCAGCACGTAACCTGTCGTGGCGTTTCTTACCACGAAGTTCCGGCCGCTGCTGATGCGTCTGGCACCCAGCCTGCGCTGTGCTCACGCCGCATTTACCTGCCGGTAAACGATGGTCGTCTGTTCGCGCTGGATGCGGAAACCGGTGAGCGTTGTGCTGCTTTCGGCAACAACGGCGAGCTGGATCTGCAACACAAACAGCCGGTGCTGACCCCAGGCCAGTATGAGCCGACTTCACCACCGATCATCACCGATACCACCATTGTGATTGCCGGTGCGGTGACGGATAACTACTCAACCCGTGAGCCGTCTGGTGCCATCCGTGGCTTTGACGTCAATACCGGTAAACTGCTGTGGGTGTTCGATCCGGGCGCGAAAGATCCGAACGCGATTCCTGATGATGAACATACCTTCACCATGAACTCGCCGAACTCCTGGGCGCCGGCGGTGTACGATCCGAAACTGGATATCGTTTACCTGCCGATGGGCGTGTCTACCCCGGATATCTGGGGCGGTAACCGCACACCAGAACAGGAGCGCTATGCGAGCAGCGTACTGGCGCTGAACGCCACCACCGGTAAGCTGGTGTGGTCGTATCAGACCGTGCATCACGATCTGTGGGATATGGACCTGCCGTCACAGCCGACGCTGGCCGATATCACTGACAAAGATGGCAACACCGTACCGGTGATTTATGCTCCGGCGAAAACCGGTAACATCTTTGTGCTGGATCGTCGCACCGGTAAGCCAGTTGTTCCGGCACCGGAAACCCCGGTTCCGCAGGGCGCAGCGAAAGGTGACCACGTTTCTCCGACTCAGCCTTATTCAGAACTGACCTTCCGTCCGAAGCAGAATCTGACTGATAAGGATATGTGGGGCGCGACCATGTACGACCAGCTGGTGTGCCGCGTGATCTTCAAGCGTCTGCGCTATGACGGTCCGTTCACCCCGCCGTCTGAGCAGGGTACGCTGGTGTTCCCGGGTAACCTCGGTATGTTCGAATGGGGCGGTATTGCGGTCGATCCGCATCGCCAGATCGCTATCGCTAACCCGATGGCCCTGCCGTTCGTCTCCAAACTGATTCCGCGCGGTCCGGGCAACCCGATCGAGCCGCCGAAAGGCGCGGAAGGGGGTTCTGGCACCGAAACCGGTATCCAGCCGCAGTACGGTGTACCGTATGGCGTGGAGCTGAACGCGTTCCTGTCACCGTTTGGTCTGCCGTGTAAACAACCGGCGTGGGGCTATGTCTCTGCCGTTGACCTGAAAACCAACGAAACCGTGTGGAAAAAACGCATTGGTACGGTTCGCGATAGCGCGCCGGTTCCGCTGCCGTTCAAGATGGGTATGCCGATGCTCGGCGGCCCGATCACCACAGCCGGTAACGTATTCTTCATCGGTGCGACCGCAGATAACTACCTGCGTGCCTTCAGTACCAACACCGGTGAAATGCTGTGGCAGGCACGTCTGCCAGCAGGCGGCCAGGCAACGCCGATGACCTACGAAATGGATGGCAAGCAGTATGTTGTCATCGCTGCCGGTGGTCACGGTTCGTTTGGCACCAAGCTGGGCGATTATGTGATTGCCTACGCACTGCCGGACAATAAATAGCGTAAATAAAACAGGCGGACTCAGTCCGCCTGTTTTATGCATTCAAAACCGTAGCGGCGCGATTTATCGCGCAGTTTTAAAGGCGCGCGATGAATCGCGCCGTTACGAATCAATGCTTCCGCAGCACCCGCGCATTCAACACCGCACACAACGCCATAATCACGCAGGTTGCCAGAAACACTGGCCGCATACCGAAAGCCCCACCGACAAAGCCGCCAAACAACGGGCCGCTCACCTGACCGACATACTGCGCCGACGTTGAGTATCCCAGCATTTTCCCCACCTGGGTTTGCGGCACATTGTGGCGAATCAACGCCGTGACGCACGGCATCAGCCCACCCAAAGCCATCCCCATCAGAAAACGCAGCACCACCAGTTGCCAGGCTGCGGTAATAAACGCCTGAGGAATCAGCAGCAACGCGCATGCAATCAAACCATAAATCAGTACCCGGCCATGACCGATACGGTCGGCCAGCCGTCCGAGACGTGGTGCAGAAAGAATGCTGCCGAGTGCAGCGGCTGCCATCACCAGGCCGGCGGTGACGGTAATCGCGTGGTCACCGCTGACAAACTGCCCGACATACAGCGTGATAATCGGTTCAATCGACATATTGGCGAAAATCAATAACATGCCGGATAACCACATCAAACGTACCACCGGCAGGTTCACCGCTTTCTCATCGGCGCTGCTGCTCTGCACCGCCTTTTTCGTCTGACGCGGCGCTTCTTTCAGCAAAAAAGTGGTGGCGAGAAAAGCGAGAAAAATCACCGCACCGGTCAGCCAAAAGGTATGACGAATGCCGATCAACGGCGGCAGCACGCCGCCCAGTAACGGCCCCACCACATTACCCGCCATAATACCGGACGACAGCATACCCAGCGCCCAGCCGGTCTGCTCTTTCGGCGTTTGTGCCGCCACCAGGATGGTGGAGCCGGATGCGTAGCCGCCGAGCAAACCAGCCAGCAGACGCAACGCCACCAGTTGCCAGGGCGCGGTTGCCATACCAATCAATGACATGGCAATCGCCATCCCCAGGCTGGCGCGGATCAGCATCAGTTTGCGACCATAGCGATCCGCCAGCTTGCCCCACAGCGGCGCAGTCAGCGCAGCGCTGAGGAAGGTAGCGCCATAGGCCGCCCCCGACCAGCGTGCAATCGCTGCCGGTTCCTGCACCCCGAGTTGCTGTACATACAACGGCAAAAATGGCAGCAGAAGCGTCATCGCCACGATGGTGCTGAAGGAACCGAGTACGCAGACGAACAAATTTCGCCGCCAGTGTTGCTGTTCAGGCGCTAACGCCGTTGGAGGTTGCTGCATGATGATATCCCTGTTTTAAGCTGACATTCAGGCTAACAGCGGCATCTTGTCGATAACAGAGCGACCGGGATATTTGCCACGCAGCGCGCTATTGTTGCCAAAATGCAACAATCAGTTCTCACCCAATGCGGTGATCAGCGCATCGCACAATAACGTCACTGGCGAGGAGGGTTCTGGCTGCGTTTTCAGCAGCAGATAACTGTGCAGGCGATCCATTTGCCACTCCGGCAGCACCTGCACGATATCCCCCTGCGCCAACGCTTCACGCGTCATATAAGCCGGTAGATAGGCAATACCGGTGCCTGCCAGCGCCGCATTCAGCAATGCCATGCTGTTATTGGCACGGAAGCGACTACGAACATCCAACGCCAGCCGCTGCTTATCACGGCGAAACGGTAGCGCAGCGGTGTGGGCAGGGCCGTGGAACAACAACAAATCGTGGCGCATGAGCTTTTCGGGATGATCGATAACCGGATGCGCGGCCAGATAATCAGGCGCGGCGTACAAGCCCCAGTCAATGGTGCTCAATTCGCGATAATCAGGGGTTTCTGGTGCACGCGCGCGAATGACGATCGCCACATCCGCGAGGTTCGAAAGGTCTTCACTGACACGATCGGTCAGTTCAAGATCAACATTGATATGGATATGGCGACGAATAAAGCGGTTTAACGTCGGCACCACACACTGGCAGCCAAAGGTCACCGGTGCCTGCAAACGCACGTTGCCGGTCGGCAGTTGATGCACCTGTTGGACAAAGGCATCAGCGCGATGCATCTCATCCATCAGGCGGATGCAAAAGGGATAATAGGCCTGGCCAAGTTCCGTCAATGCCACTTTACGCGTGGTACGCTGCAATAATTTGATGCCGAGGCGTACTTCCAGCCGGGCAATTTCACGGCTGACATAGGATTTTGATACACCGAGGGTGCGGGCTGCTTCGCTAAAACTTTGCCGTTCAACCACGCGCGCAAACAGCATCATGGCGGTGAGATTGTCGCTGTTGTCCATTGTCCATAACCGGCAGAGTAAGGGAGAACAGCAGCTTAAAAGGATTGGTGCGGAATAGCACCTGATTTCCCGCGCCCACATGGCAACGGGAAATCAGGTTGGCGACTCAACTGGCCACCGCCAGCGGAAATAACAGACGATCCGGTTCGACACGGCGCTGACGACGCAGCTGACCCGGTGTGACGCGGAAGTAGTTTTTAAAGGTGCGGGTGTAAGCCTGCTGCGTGTCGAAGCCGTAGCTCATCGCCACTTGCAGGATCGCCTCATCACTGTTCAGTAACGTCAACGCCGATTCGGTCAACCGGCGCTGGCGAATGTACTCAGCCAGTGAAAATCCGGTGTGCTGACGAAACAGACGTTGCAGATGCCAGCGGGAATACCCGGAACGGCGTGCGACTTCATCCAGATGCAAATCGTGTCCTAAGTTGTCTTCTATCCAGTCCAGCAAACTGCGGATAAATTGACTCTGATTCATGGCTCCTCCTGATACGACGTGATGTCCAGTAAAGCCACTTTAGCGCGTTAAATTTATCCCTTAATTAGCGGAAAATTAGCGCAGAATTAGCAAGGGGAAAACGGGTGTAATTCTGCGCTAATTTTCCAGCGCTACACTTTGTTCATACATTTGGGAGGGCATCATGCGTGTGCTGCTGGTTGAAGATGATGAGATGATTGGCGCGAACTTGCAGCAGGCGCTGGAGGCCGCTGGCTGGTCGGTGGACTGGGTACGGGATGGCGTGTTTGCCACCAATGCCTGGACTGAAGGCGGCTACAGCTGCGTGTTACTCGACCTGGGCTTACCGCGGGAAGATGGCATCCATGTACTACGCCGCGCCCGTACCCGTGGCGATATGACGCCGGTGCTGGTGCTGACCGCGCGTGATACCGTGGCCCAGCGTGTTCAGGGACTCGACAGCGGTGCCGATGATTACCTGCTAAAACCCTTTGATTTACAAGAGGTCCTGGCGCGAATGCGAGCGATTACCCGACGTCGTCACGGTGCGGCGGATTCCCTGTTAGGCAGCGGCGACGTGCAGCTCGATATGATGACGCGTGAAGTGCTGTATAAAGGGCAGCGTGAGCAACTTACCGCGCGTGAATACGCCCTGCTTTATGCGCTGCTGGAGCGTCCGGGCGCCATTCTTTCACGCGAACAACTGGAAAACCGCATCTACGGCTGGGGCGAAGAAGTCACCAGCAATGCGGTTGATGTCTTAATTCATGGCATGCGCCGCAAGCTGGATAACGAAGTGATTCGCAACGTGCGCGGCCTGGGGTGGCGAGTCCCTGCAATATGAAACCCTTTACGTTTATGCGTTCCCTGCGTAATAAATTGCTGACCACCCTGTTGCTGATGCATCTGGCGATGATCGGTGGTGTCACCTCCTATTTTTACAGCTGCTACGGCGACATGATCGGCACTATGAAGGACGATCAGCTGGCAAAAATCGCCGATGCCTGGGCCAGCAGCAAACGCATTCCCGCCCTGATGCCGCTGATGCTCAACGCCGATAAACTCAAAAGCGCCTATGTGGTGCAATTGTGGGATGACAATCAGCAGCTGCGCGCCAGTTCCTGGCCGGAGTTGAATGCGCCATTGCAGAGTAAAAAAGGCTGGAGTGACGTTAAGATCGGAGATTGTGAAGACTGCGACTGGCGTGTCTTCAATCGCCCCGGTGAACCCGGCAGTGAAATCGCTGCCATTCAGGTGCTCTACAACATCGGCTATATGAAAAGCGTAATGGTGAAGCGCGCACTGTCAGCCATTATCCCGTTGATTTTAATGATGCCGCTCTCGCTGCTGGTGATCTGGCTGGTGGTGCGCGCCATTACGCGCGACTTACGCGTGGCCTCGCGTCAGATTGCCGCCCAGGAGATGTTGCATCCCGACAGCGTCCCCCCGGATGGCTTACCGGACGAGATCCTGCCGCTGGTTGCCGCCTATAACTCGCTACTGGATAAACTGCGTGCTGCCTGGTCGTCACAGCGCCAGTTCCTCGAAGATGCCGCCCACGAACTGCGCACGCCGGTCACCGCCGTGACGTTGCAGCTGGAGAACCTACGCCAGCATATTCAACCGGGCGAGGCCAGCCGTCAGTTTGATCAACTGGAAGCGGGCGTGACCCGTACCCGCCATCTGGTGACACAGCTGCTGAACATCTCGCGCCAGGAAGATCAGTCGGTGGTCGCCACGGTAGAAAATATTGAGCTGGAAGACCTGCTGAAGGAGAGTATCGAGCAGCTGATGGTGGTGGCCGATAAGCGCGGGATTGATATCGGTTTTAACGGCACTGCCCACTACCGTATCCAGGCCAGCCGTTCCGATTTACGCAGCCTGTTTGACAACCTGATCGGTAATGCCATGCTGCACACCCCCGAAGGCAGCCTGGTGGATGTGCTGCTGCATCGCGTCGGCAATCACACCGTGGTAGATATTGTTGATAACGGGCCGGGTATGCCGGAAGGCTTTATCGAACGCGCGTTTGACCGCTTCACTCGCTCGCCTGATGTGCAGGCCCAGGGTAGCGGCCTTGGGCTGTCGATTGTTCGCAGCGTGGCGCAAAAACACCGTATGCAGGTGGCACTGTCGAACTGCCTCAATCCGCAGGGTCAGATTTGCGGCTTGCAGGTGCGAGTTACCCTCCCTTAATAGCTGTCCCTCATCCGTAACGGCGCGATTTATCGCGCTGTTTATTCCAGCTCCTCATACGTAGCGGCGCGATTTATCGCGCTGTTTTTTTGTGCTGTGCCCCTCCTTGCAAAAAGATGCGCGATAAATCGCGCCGCTACAGGCAAAAAGACGCGCGATAAATCGCGCCGCTACGCATTTACCCATTCAGGTTGTTCTGCGATGAAGGCGACAACGTAAACGGTTGCGGGGTGCCGTTCGATCCATGACATTTATGTGACATAACTCACATTTTTGGTGAATGTAATTGCAACACTTTTTGACAAACGTGATCAAAATCTATTTTCTATCGGACTGATACAGGCACCCTACGCGAGCTTTAAAAACCGGCGGCTCAGACCGGCTTAAAACAATTCACCGCCCACCCCTGGGATCGACTGACACCGATCGCGCATTTTTGCGACGATCACGAGCATGTGGTTAACGATAATGAAATATAAAGCATTGATAGCAGGGGCCTTACTGGCCAGCAGCTGGACCGGCGCGACCCAAGCAGCAGACAGCAACCCGCAATACCTTTCCGACTGGTGGCATCAGAGCGTCAACGTGGTGGGCAGTTATCACACCCGTTTCGGACCACAGTTTAATAACGACGTGTATCTGGAATACGAAGCCTTTGCCAAAAAGGACTGGTTTGATTTCTACGGCTACGCCGACCTGACCAACTTCTTCGGTCTGGGCAACAGCAACGCTAACGGTATTTTCGACCACGGTTCGCCGCTGTTCATGGAAATTGAGCCACGTTTCTCCATCGATAAGCTGACCGGCACCAGCCTGGCGTTTGGTCCGTTTAAAGAGTGGTACTTCGCCAACAACTACATCTACGACATGGGCCGCAACGCGTCGCAGCGCCAGAACACCTGGTATATGGGTCTGGGCACCGATATCGACACCCATTCCGATGTGGGCCTGTCGCTGAACGTGTACGCGAAATACCAGTGGCAGAACTACGGTGCCGCCAACGAAAACAGCTGGGATGGCTATCGCTTCAAGGTGAAATACTTTGTGCCGATTACCGATCTGTGGGGCGGTAAGCTGAGCTATATCGGCTTCACCAACTTCGACTGGGGTTCCGATCTGCGTGACGAAACCGGTCCATCACGTACCAGCAACTCGATTGCATCCAGCCACATTCTGTCGCTGAACTACGACCACTGGCATGTTTCTACCGTGGCGCGTTATTTCCACAACGGTGGACAGTGGGCTGATGGCCAGGAGCTGAACTTCGGCAATGGTCCGTTTGAAGTGAAATCAACCGGCTGGGGTTACTACCTGGTTGTGGGTTATAACTTCTAACTTAGCTAACGCCACCTTCATCCGTAGCGGCGCGATTTATCGCGCAATGTTTTCCGGCACAGCGCCGAATTGCGCGATAAATCGCGCCGCTACGGGTTAACATCGGTGACTAAATTCTTGGTTTGTAAGCATTCACCATCCACGGCACACCGAACTTATCGGTGAACATGCCAAAACCATTCGCCCAGAACGTCGGCTCCCAGCTTTTTGTCACCTGCCCGCCGGCAGACAACGCATCAAACCATCGCTTGCCCTGCACTTCATCCGGCGTGGAGAGACTCACCGCAAAGCCGTTGTAGTGCGCCTCACGATTCCCGTCACTCAACATAATTTCGCCCTGCCCGATGCGCAGGTGCGCGTGCATGATATGTTCCGGCGGAAAGGTCATCCCGGAGGGACAACCTTCTGTGGATTCCGTCTCCGGCATATCGCCAAAGGTCATTTTAAACAGCAACTCGCCGTCAGTCGCCTCAAGGTAGAATGCGATGGCCTCTTCGCAGCGGCCGTCATAAAACAAATAAGGGGTAATTTGCATGGTCGGTTCTCCAGAGTGAACGCCCGATGCCAAGTGTAGTGGCTGCCAGCCAAACAGGACGCGAGCCGGGCCGCACACTTACCTTTGTTGACAATAGCGCCGGAACAGCTGCGCCATATAGGCGCTCATCGGCGTCAACGCCGTGTCCTTACGCTGAATCAGATAAAAGTTTGCCTTGGGTAACGGATCATCCAGCTCCAGCGCCACCAGCTGGCCGCCGTGGGTGGGGTCTTCAATCACATCTCGCGAGATAATGCTAACGAAATCGGTCTTTGCCACCAGGCTGGTGCAGGCCATAAAGGTTTCGCAGGTGACGACGATTTTCGGTGCCATGCCGCGCTCGCCAAACATATCGTGCAGCAGCCGATAATAGCTGCCCTGCGGCGTTGGCATGGTCCAGTCACAATGCTGCAACTCTGCCAGCGAGCGCGCATGAGCCATCGGATGCCCCTTGCGCACCACCACCTGATAATCTCGCTCCATCAGTCGTTCGTAGGTCAGTTCCTGATCCAGATGGCTTTGGTCGTAGGTGTTGATGGTGAAATCCAGCTCCCCCTGGCGCAGTTCATGTACCATCGCCACCAGTTGGCCTTCGACGATACGCACCTTTACCAGCGGATATTCGCGGTGAAAATGATTGATCACCTGCGGCATCACGGTACGCGCGATGCTGCCGCCGACGCCAATATTCACCCTGCCGCCCGCCAGCCCCAGTCGCTGCTGAATATCTTCCTGCGCGACGCGCAGTTCTTCCAGCACCAGGCTGGCATGCCGAAAAAAGTTATCACCAATATCGGTCAGGGTAACGCCCTGATGGCGTCGTTCAAATAAACGCGCGCCGAGTACCAATTCCAGTTCCTGGATCGACTTAGTCAGCGCAGGCTGCGATACACCTGACAGACGGCTGGCAGCGCGGATGCTGCCCTGGCGGGCCACATCAACAAAGGCGCGGAGCTGATGCAATTTTAAGTTAGCAGGCATAGTTACTCGGTGATAACCGTTGTTTATCAGGCACAAGATATTCGCATCTTATGCACGCCAATACCATTGTGTAGATTCGAGACAATGCATAAAAAACCAACATAAAGGATATGCCGATGAAAACCCTTTCCGACCGCGTCAGCGCCCTGGTCCCACAAATGCAAAGCTGGCGACGCGACCTGCATCAGTTTGCTGAGTCGGGCTGGCTGGAATTTCGTACCGCCACCCTGGTTGCCGAGGAGCTGCATCGTCTTGGTTATCAACTGCAACTGGGCCGTGAAGTGGTGGATGCCGATGCACGTATGGGGCTGCCTTCAGCCGCAGTGCTGGCGGCACAGGAAGCGCGCGCCCTGGAGCAGGGGGCGCTGCCGCAGTGGCTCAGCCATTTCTCCGGCGGCTTCTGTGGCATTGTTGCCACCCTGGCAACCGGTCGCCCTGGCCCGGTGATGGGCTTCCGCGTCGATATGGACGCGCTCGACCTCAATGAAAGCACCGCCGCCGATCATCTGCCGCAGCGCGAAGGCTTTGCCTCCTGCAATGCAGGCATGATGCACGCCTGCGGTCATGACGGTCATACCACCATCGGCCTTGGCCTCGCCAACGTGTTGATGGCGATGAAAGACCAACTGAGCGGCACCATCAAACTGATTTTCCAGCCCGCCGAAGAGGGCGTGCGTGGTGCAAAAGCGATGGTGGCAGCGGGCGTAGTGGACGATGTGGATCTGTTCACCGCCATCCATCTCGGCACCGGCGTGCCTGCCGGCGAAATCGTTTGCGGCAGCGACAGCTTCCTCGCCACCACCAAACTCGATGTGCAATTCACCGGGGTGGGAGCCCATGCGGGTGGTCGCCCGGAAGAGGGACGCAACGCCCTGCTGGCCGCTGCGCAGGCCACGCTGGCGCTGCACAACCTGCCGCAACACAGCGGCGGCGTGGCGCGTGTTAACGTCGGCGTGTTGCAGGCTGGGACCGGCCGCAACGTGGTGGCCGACACTGCGCTGATGAAGGTTGAGACGCGCGGCGTCAGTAACCAGGTGAACGACGATATTTATCAGCAGGCGCTGCGTGTGATTGCCGGTGCCGCAGCGATGTACGGCGTTGAATCCGACGTCAAACTGATGGGCGGCGCACGTAGCTGCACCCCAAGCCAACCGTGGGTCGCGTTTATCCACCAGCAGGCAGAAGCGCTGGGGCTGTTCGACTCGGTCATCGACACCAAAAAGCAGGCCGCCGGTTCCGAAGATGCCACCTATATGCTGGAGCGCGTGCAGCAGCGTGGCGGTCAGGCATCCTACGTGATTTTCGGCTGCGAGCTGGCGGCAGGCCACCACAACGCGAAGTTCGATTTCGATGAAGACATCATGGCGGTGGCGGTACAAACCCTCGCCACGCTGGCACTGAACGGGGCACAGTTCGGAGTCCAGTCATGAGCCATCCTGAGTTTATCGATCACTACATCAATCAACATCAGGCGCGCTTCAGCGCCATCAGCGACGCCATCTGGGATGTGCCAGAAACCCGTTTTGAAGAGACGCAATCCTCGGCGTTACTGGCCGATGCACTGGAGCAGGAAGGCTTCAGCGTCGAGCGCGGCGTGGGGGGGATCGAAACGGCGTTTATCGCCAGCATCGGCAGCGGTAAACCGGTGATCGCCATTCTGGGTGAGTTCGATGCCCTGGCCGGTCTGAGCCAGAAAGCGGCCTGCGCTGAGCCGCAGCCGCTGGTGGAGAACGGTAACGGCCACGGTTGCGGTCACAACCTGTTAGGTACGGCAGGTCTGGCGGCCGCCTTCGCCATTAAGGCCTGGTGGGCAGAGCACGGCCAGCGCGGCACGCTGCGTTTTTACGGTTGCCCCGGCGAAGAAGGCGGTTCCGGCAAAACCTATATGGTGCGCGAAGGGTTGTTTGACGATGTTGATGCGGCAGTGACCTGGCACCCGGAAGGTTTCAGCGGCATGTTTAACCTCAGCACCCTTGCCAATATCCAGGCGGCGTTCCACTTCAAAGGGGTGGCAGCGCACGCGGCCAACTCACCACATCTGGGGCGCAGCGCCCTCGACGCCGTCACGCTGATGAATACCGGCGCGAACTTTCTGCGTGAACATATCGTGCAGGAAGCGCGCGTCCATTATGCCGTCACCAACACCGGCGGCGTCTCTCCCAACGTGGTACAGGCTGATGCCGAAGTGTTGTACCTGATTCGCGCGCCGCAACTCGACCAGGCTCAGGATATTTATCAGCGAGTGATCAATATCGCCAAAGGCGCAGCGCTGATGACCGACACACAAATGACGGTGCGCTTCGATAAAGCCTGCTCCAACTACGTTCCCAACCGCGCGCTGGAAGCGGTGATGGAGGGTTATCTGCATCAGTTTGGCCTGCCGGATTACAACGACGAAGAGCGGGCCTTTGCGACGCAGATCCGCGCCACCTTAACCAAAGACGATCTGCGCAACGCCCGACTCAACGCGGCACGCACCGGCGGTGAAGCCGGAGTTGCCTGGAGCGAGGCGCTGGGGGACAAAGTGCTGATGGATGACGTTGCCCCGTATGCAGTAACGCGTGAGCTGCTGTATGGCTCCACCGATGTGGGCGATGTCAGTTGGGTGACACCCACCGCGCAGTGCTTCGCGCCGTGTTTTGCCTTCGGTACACCGCTGCATACCTGGCAACTGGTGGCGCAGGGTCGCACCGCTATCGCCCACAAAGGTATGTGCCTGGCGGCAAAAGTCCTGGCCGCCACGGCACTGACCCTGTTGACCGATGATGCCGCTCTGGCACGCTGCCGCGACGAGTTTATCCGCGTACGCAGCGAGCAACCCTATCAATGCCCGATTCCGCCAGGGGTAAAACCGTCAAAACTGGCATCCTGATAATAAACCCGCGCCCATGCAGGCGCGGGCAGTCGTACCCAAAACAATAAAATTTTTACGCAAATACAACATAACGAGACGAGGAAATGCCGATGGAAGTCACCACGGAGAATCGCAGCCCAGGGAAGCTGTTTAGCTGGATTGAGCGGGTCGGTAACAAAATACCGAATCCTTTTTTATTGTTCGTCTATTTGATTGTGGTGCTGATGGTTGCGACGGCCATCATCAGCGGTCTGGATCTGGCGGTGAAAAATCCGACCAACGGTGAGCTGGTGCGGGTCAATAACCTGCTGAGCGTAGCCGGGTTGCAGTGGATCCTGCCCAATATCATCAAGAACTTCAGCAGTTTTACCCCGCTGGGTTCGATTCTGGCATTGGTGATTGGTGCCGGTCTGGCAGAAAAGGTCGGTCTGCTGCAATCGCTGATGGTCAAGATGGCGTCACGCGTTAGCCGTCGCTACGCCAGCTATATGGTGTTGTTTATTGCCTTCTTCAGCCACATCTCCTCCGATGCCGCGCTGGTGGTGATGCCGCCGCTCGGCGCGCTGATCTTCCTCGCCGTGGGACGTCATCCGGTAGCGGGTTTGCTGGCGGCGATCGCCGGTGTGGCGTCCGGGTTTACCGCTAACCTGCTGATTGTCACCACCGATGTGCTGCTGTCGGGTATCAGCACCGAGGCCGCCAAAGCGGTGAGCGACACGGTGCACGTCAGCGTGATCGATAACTGGTTCTTTATGGCTTCATCGGTGGTGGTGCTGACCATTGCCGGAGCGGTGCTGACCGACAAGTTTATCGAGCCGCGTCTGCCCGCCTGGAACGGTGGCCACCAGGATCGTCTGCCGCCACTAACCGCACTGGAAAACCGCGGCCTGCGAGCCGCAGGTATCGCCGCGCTGGTGTTTATCGCGCTGATGGCGCTGCTGGTGGTGCCGGAACACGCGCCACTGCGTAACCCGAAAACCGGCGGCATTATCCCGTCGCCGTTTATTCAGGGCATTGTGCCGATCATCATCCTGTTCTTCTTTGTGGTGGCGATTGCCTATGGCGCGGTGACCAAACAGATCCGCCGCGCGGATGATATTCCGCAACTGCTGGTTGATCCGATGAAGAGTATGGCGGGCTTTATTGTGATGGTGTTTCCGCTGTCACAGTTCGTCGCCTTCTTCAACTGGAGCAACATGGGTAAGTTTATGGCGATTGGCCTGACGGATATGCTGGAAAGTGCCGGTATCAGCGGCGCACCGGCGTTTCTTGGCCTGATGTTCCTGTCGGCGTTCCTGTGTATGTTTATCGCCAGCGGTTCCGCCATCTGGTCGATTCTCGCCCCGGTGTTTGTGCCGATGTTTATGCTGCTCGGCTTCCACCCGGCCTTTGCGCAGATGATATTCCGTATCGCTGACTCGGCAGTGCTGCCGCTGGCCCCGATGTCACCGTTCCTGCCGCTGTTCCTGGGTTTCCTCCAGCGCTACCAGAAAGATGCGCAACTTGGCACCTATTATGTGCTGATCTTCCCCTATCCGCTGGTGTTCTTCGCCACCTGGATTGTGTTGCTGGTGGTCTGGTACGCACTCGGTTTACCGATCGGTCCGGGCGTCTATCCCAGCCTGCATTAATCGCATCGCCAGGGACGGCGATCACACTTACGTGATTTGCAACGTACGTTGCTAAAATCTCACCGCCTCACCTCTCGGCAACCTGTGCGTAATTGATTATTCTGCTATTCCTTCGCTTGCTAACGGTTAATTATTTTTAAAACCAATCTCCGCCGTTCGCGAGTTTTGCAAACACCGTCATACCGAGGTTCACACAAAAATGACAACAGCCTGCACCACAGGGATGGCTGGCGATTTTATCGCTGCGGATCGCCGCACCTTAGCTGGACGCATTGATGCGCTCCCCTCTTCCGCTGGCCTGTGGCGTTTTATTACGCTGCTGGCACTGGGCGGCTTCTTTGAACTCTACGATCTGTTCGAAACCGGCTATATCAGCTCCGGGCTACTGGCGGCGGGCGTGTTCCACACCGGTAGCGCGGGCGTGTTCGGCATTGCCGATCAGGCCGCTTTTGCCTCGGCCACGTTCCTTGGCCTGTTTGTCGGTGCCAGCCTGCTCGCGCCCTACGCAGACCGCTTTGGCCGCCGCCTGACCTTTATGTGTGCACTGGCATGGTACGGTGCATTTTCGCTGCTGATGGCGTTCCAGCAGAGCGCCGAGATGATTATCCTGTGCCGCTTTCTGGTGGGGATTGGCCTCGGCATTGAGCTGGTGACCATCGATACCTATCTTTCCGAGTGGGTGCCGACCCAGCTGCGTAGCCGCGCTTTCGCCTTCTCGTTCTTTATTCAGTTTCTTTCGGTTCCGGCGGTGGCGCTGATGTCGTGGTGGCTGGTGCCGCAAACCATTCTCGGTCTGGAAGGCTGGCGTTGGGTGGTGATTGCTGGCGCACTCTGCTCGCTGGTGATCTGGTTTATTCGTAAGAACCTGCCGGAATCGGCGCGCTGGCTGGCACAACAGGGACGGCATCAGGAAGCGCATCGCGTCCTGAGTGCAATGGAACAACGTTGCGGCATTGCGCCGGGGGAAGACTTTTCCGACAGCGATGCGGCGGCCCAACTGCCGAAGAAAGGCCGTTTCAGTGAGATTTGGGCGCCGGCGTATCGTAAGCGTACCCTGATGCTGGTGGTGATGAACTTCTTCCAGGCGATTGGTTTCTTTGGCTTTGGCAACTGGCTGCCAGCGCTGCTGTCCGGCAAAGGGGCCACGGTGACTCACAGCCTGTTGTATGCGTTTTTCATTACCCTGGCGTACCCGCTGGGTTCGCTGATTTGCAGCCGCTACGCCGATAAGCTGGAGAACAAGTGGCAGATTGTTCTGTCGTCGTTGATGACGGTGGTGTTCGGTACCCTGTTCGCCTTTATGACCAACCCGGTGTTGATGATTATCTGTGGCTTCCTGATTACCTACAGCAACGCCTGGCTGACCTTCAGTTACCACGCTTATCAGACTGAGATTTTCCCGACGCACATTCGCGCCCGCGCGGTGGGTTTTTGCTACTCCTTCAGCCGCCTGTCAACCGCGTTCAGTAGCATTCTGATTGGCATGATTCTGCAATATGCCGGAAGCGAAGGGGTGATTGCCTTTATCGTGTTGAGTATGTTGATGGTGATGCTGTCGGTGGGGATTTACGGTCCGAAGACGCGTGGGATTGATTTGGAGAATATTTAATCGCTGGCAGCAGCGGGCTGACACCGAGAAGGTTCCGCCCGCCAGGCATTAGGGAGTTTCAGTTGTAACGTGCAGGCGGACGGGTTAAGGCCCGAGGGCGCGGGCCTTAACAATCCGCGCCCTGCGGCATCCTCGCGCAGCGCATCGCGCTGTCCCCTCGCTTATCACTCAGGCCACCCGGACCGCGCGGATTCGCCATCCCTGGCTCATTCCGCTCTCTCGCCGCATCCATGCGGCTCGCCCTGGCCTTCCCTCTGCGCTCGGCGCTGCGGGTGCCGCCCACCTCACCGCTTGTAAGCCAAGTGCTCTCTTCATTGCGCGATAAATCGCGCCGCTACAAATGGCAGCACGTTACCCGTAGCGGCGCGATTTATCGCGCAGACAGCAGTGATGATTTTACAGAGAAGTAAAAGGCGTGCAGCGAGGGTGGGACGCCATCCGGACTCGCTGAGCGAATGAATGCCGCCTGGATGAGCCGCATGGATGCGGCGAAAGGCGGCGTTGAGTGGTAGCGGCGCGATTTATCGCGCAAAAAAGAGGCTGGCGCGAGGCCCGGGATTGCAAAGGGTGCGGCCAGGCACCCTTTGCTCGGTCGCCGCACCGGCGAGCTGCAACTGCCGGTGCCTATGGCGAACGAAATCAGCACCTTCGCTGCTACTGCTGCTCCAGCACCTTAATATCCGCATTACCCTGATGAGCCTGCACCGTCTCATCCTTCCGTAATGACGCAACATCCTTCGCCGTCACCGTGGCTTTGGCACCATTCCCCCAACTGCCGCGAATAAAGTTCACCACATCCGCCACCTGTTGGTCGTTGAGACGCCAGCCGAATGCCGGCATGGTGATCGCCGTTGGCGCACCCTGCACGCCCGGCAGCGTTCCGCCCGTCAGCACGATATGGATCAGCGAAGTGGGATCTTGCGCCAATACCACCGGGTTGCCCCGCAACGCCGGGAAGAAACGTTGATAGCCGCTACCGTCCGTTTTATGGCAGGCCGCACAGCTGTCGACATACACCGACGCGCCAGGCTGGCTGTCATCCCCTTTCCACAACGCCTGCGCGACGGTGTCATCCTGCTTAAACACCGCCTGGTTGGCATCTTTCGCCCCCAGCGACTTCAGGTAACGGGCAATCGCCGCGATATCCTCATCGCTCAGATATTGCAGGCTGTGCTCAACCACATCGGTCATGCCGCCAAAAGCCGCAGTGTGATCGTTGCGACCATAGCGCAGGAACTGACGCAGGTCGTCCTCGCTCCAGCGGCCTAAACCGTCGCGATTGTCACCACGCAGGTTGCTGGCCGTCCAGCCGTCAATCGGTGCGCTGCTGCCGGAGAGATAATCGTGGGCATCATCATTACTCAGCGCCTTCTCCTGCATGGTGATGCTACGCGGCGTATGGCAGGCACCACAGTGACCCAACCCTTCCACCAGATAACGCCCACGCGCCAGCTGCGGATCTTCCTGCGCGGCAGGCTGGAACGCTTTCACATCCGGCGCAAACATGCCACGCCAGATAGCCAGTGGCCAACGCATCGACAGTGGCCACGGAATGTCGCTGTCTTTATTGGCCTGCGCGACCGGTGCCACACCGTGCATAAAGTAGGCATAGAGCGCCTGCATATCTTCATCGCTCACCACCGCGTAAGACGGATACGGCATCGCCGGATACAGCGTGTCACCGTTTTTCGCCACACCATGACGCACCGCTTTCTGGAAATCGTCATAGCTGTAGTCACCAATCCCGCTGGTTTTATCCGGGGTGATATTGGTGGAGTAAATGGTGCCAATCGGGGTCGCCATCGGCAGACCACCGGCAAAAGGCTGGCCACCTTTCACGCTGTGACAAGCCACGCAGTCACCGGCACGCGCCAGATATTCACCCCGTTTTACCAGGGCATCATTTGCCTGATCATCCGCCAGCGCGGCGAACGACAGCGTGCCCAGCACCAGGGCCAAAATGTTTTTAAACATCAATGAATTCCTTATGCCTGCACCAGTGGACCGGGGTTTTTCAGATACTGTTCACGGATGGCTTTAGCTGACCAGTAAGTCAACGCTGCCACCATTCCGGTCGGGTTGTACCCCAGTCCCTGCGGGAACGCAGATGCGCCCGGGACAAAGACGTTCGGCACATCCCAGCTCTGCAAATAACGGTTCACTGCGCTGGTTTTCGGATCTTCACCCATGATCGCGCCGCCGCTCATATGCGTGGTCTGATACACGGTGGTGTCAAAGTGGCTACCCGGCCCTTTCGCGCCGCCGATGATCATCTTCGGGTTCATCGCTTCGGTGATTTTGCGCATTTTGCCGATCATAAACTGCGCCATCTTGATGTCGTTGTCCTGCCAGTCAAAGGTCATACGCAGCAACGGCTGGCCGTAGGCATCTTTGTAGTTAGGATCGAGATCGAGGTAGTTGGCGCGATACGACTGGTGCGCACCGTGGGCATCCATCGAGATGTGATGGTTATAGGTATCCGCCACCGCCGCTTTCCACTTGCTGCCCCAGGTCGGAGTGCCTTGCGGCGTCGGCAGACCCGAAACCGGTTTGGTGCCCGCCTGGTTAACCCAGAACGGCGAACCGCCAACGAAACCATACGGACCGTGGTCGAAGTTGTCGGCGTTGAAATCATCCACCGCCACCCCTGCGCCACCGGCACCGATAAACGGGTTGGTGGTGGTGTTCTTGTCGAACAGCGCTTTCAGCGTCGAGATGTTCTGATAAGCAAAGTTACGGCCTACCGTGCCTTCGTTGGTGATGGGGTTGTACGGCTGGCCGATACCGGACAGCAGCATCAGATGCACGTTATGGAACTGGAACGCCGACAGGATCACCAGATCAGCGGGTTGCACCACTTCACGTCCCTGACCATCGAGGTATGTCACGCCGGTGGCGCGTTTTTTGTCGTCAGTCAGATTGACGCGCAGCACGTAAGCGTTGTTGCGCAGCTCAAACTTCGGCTCCTGACGCAGCGCAGGCAAGATGTTCACGTTGGGCGAAGCCTTGGAGTACATGTAACAGGCATAGCCGCTGCAATAACCGCAGAAGTTACACGGCCCCATTTGCGCGCCGTAGGTGTTGGTGTACGGGCCAGAAGTGTTGGCCGACGGCATATCATAGGGGTGATATCCCACCGCTTCTGCCGCCTGAGCAAACAACTGTGCGGAGTAAGTACGCTTCTGCGCCGGTAACGGGAAGTCGCTGGAACGATCGGGCGCGTATGGGTTGCCACCTTTCTCTTTACCCACCAGCTTACCTTTGATGGTCCAGGCGCTGCCGGAAGTGCCAAACACCTTCTCGGCCTGATCGAAGAACGGTTCCAGCTCGTTGTAGCTGACGCCGAAGTCCTGAATCGTCATGCCTTCCGGAATGAATTTTTTACCGTAACGCGCTTCGTAATGGCTGCGCAGATTCAACTCGACCGGATCGACACGGAAATGCACGCCGGACCAGTGCAGGCCAGCGCCGCCGGTACCGGTGCCCGGCAGGAACGCCGCCAGTTGGCGATACGGCACCGCCGTTTGTGAGGCATCGTGACGAATGGTGACGGTGCTTTTCGACAGATCCTGGAACAGCTTTTTACGGATGTTATAGGTCAGTTCATCAATGGATTGCGGATACGCGCCATCCGGATAGGTGTCGCGGTGTGGGCCACGCTCCAGCGCTACCACGTTCAATCCGGCTTCGGTCAGCTCTTTCGCCATGATCGCACCGGCCCAGCCGAAACCCACCACTACCGCATCCACTTTCTTCAGTTCATTTGCCATGCTTACGCCCTCTCCCCGCGAATATCCACCGACGGGAACGGATAGCGTTCACCGCGTTCTACCCAATCCATATAGTCAGCACGGGCACCCGGGAAGCCGATCAGCTGCCAGCCCACCATGCCCTGATTACCACCGTGGATGGGATCGCTGAAGTAACCCTCGCGGGTGTTCTGCAACAGGAAGGAGAAGAAGGTTTTGGCCGGAAGCTGCGTGAACGCCGCTTTGCCGCTTTCGAAGTCGCTCAGCAGCGCGTCCTGCTGCTCACCGCTCAGCTCAGCAAACACTTTGCCGTGCTGCTGTTTGCTCCAGTTATCGGCTTCCGCCAGACCGAGACGGTAGATCTGCTGCGGCACCAGCGAGAGCTGATAACCCAGCTCTTTTGGCAGATCGGGGTTGAACGGCCCCTGCATATACCAGTTGCTGCCGGTGGCGTACGGGGTGTTCATCTGGCGATCGATAAACTCCGGCACCCCGGCTTCCAGCGCGCCTGGACCCCGTTCATCGTTGGGGATCAGCCGCGCCACTGCGGCGGTAATCAACGCGAACTCTTCGGCGGTGAACCAGGTGGGCTGATAATCGCGCGCTTTTTGCGGCGCACCCTGTTGCTCTGCTGCACCGGCAGCCATTGGCGCAACCAGTGCGCCCATCGCTGTGGTTCCAACCGCCATTGCTGGCGCCAGAGTGATGGTTCTCAGCAGAAAGTCCCTGCGCGTGTGACCATTTTTGTGTTCTGACATGACATTGCCTCAGTGCCGCATATAATGTGGCATGAAAGGTTAACTAATTGCGTTGTAATGATTTTTATGTGCGGGCTTAAGGATACAGCGCCACCGTTACCGGTAACATTGCGCGCAGTGTAACACCGATGCTGACAAAGATTTAGCGGAAGGAAACAAATTCGCACAAATTAATTAACATTTTGCGCAGCTGCTTTACACCGCAGGCGCGACATTGTCATTGTCTGATACAACAGCCTACAGACAGTTAAGTCCCCAAAACGGTATAAAGGGATCTGATCACAGCGGAGTGTCTATGTTTAAGTCCTATTTTCCCCGGCCAGCGCTGTTTTTCAGCTCGGCTGCCATCTGGAGTTTGATGGCGATTTTTGCCTGGTTTGGCTTCGCCAGCGATTTACCGGCAATGTGGCCCAACATCGCCGCAGCGATGAGTAAACCTTTGCCCGATAATGCGTTGCGTTTTATCGCCGCCAGCCAACTGTGGTTTTACGGCTATTACTGGCTGGTGGTGGCGCTGTTTGCCATTGCCTGGCGCATCGTCGATAACCACCCGTGGCAACGCTGGTCGGTGTGGGGTTCCGCGCTGATCATCTTTGTCACCTGGTTTGGCGTACAGGTCGGCGTGGCGGTGAATGCCTGGTACGGTCCGTTTTACGATTTGATCCAGAAAGCGTTAACTAAAGCGGGTTCGGTGCAGATCGGTGAGTTTTACCAGCAGGTTATCGCCTTTTTAGGCATTGCGTTAATCGCCGTGGTGATTGGCGTGATGAACTCATTCTTTATCAGCCACTGGGTGTTCCGCTGGCGTACCGCGATGAACAACTACTACATGCACAACTGGCAGCGCCTGCGTCATGTAGAAGGTGCCGCACAGCGTGTGCAGGAAGATACCATGCGCTTCGCCAGCACACTGGAAGACTGGGGGGTGAGTTTTATTCAGGCGATCATGACGCTGATTGCCTTCCTGCCGGTGCTGATCGCCCTGTCACATCATGTGAAAGATATTCCGCTGTTGGGCAATATCCCTTATGCGCTGGTGATCGCCGCCGTGTTGTGGTCAATTTTCGGCACCGGCCTGCTGGCACTGGTGGGGATTAAGCTGCCAGGTCTGGAGTTCCGTAACCAACGAGTGGAAGCCGCCTATCGTAAGGAACTGGTCTACGGCGAAGATGACGCCTCGCGCGCCTCGCCGCCAACCGTAACCGAGCTGTTTAGTCGCGTGCGTTTCAACTATTTCCGCCTCTACTTCCACTATCTGTACTTCAACATTACCCGCATTCTCTACTTGCAGGTGGATAATGTGTTCGGGCTGTTTTTGCTGTTTCCGTCGATTGTCGCGGGCACCATCACGCTCGGTTTACTCAACCAAATCACCAACGTGTTTGACCAGGTACGTTCATCTTTCCAGTATCTGATCACCTCATGGTCAACGCTGGTTGAGCTGATGTCGATCTACAAACGTCTGCGCAGTTTTGAGCAGATTTTGCAGGATATCCCGCACGAAGAGATGATGCGCGAAGCAGCGGAGTCTGAATAACATCCGTAGCGGCGCGATTTATCGCGCGGATTTTTCCTGAATCGCGCACGAAATCGCGCCGCTACGGGTTCTGATTACAGTGCGATACGCAGCACGCTGTCCGGATTTTTCGGTGGCTCTTTACGGGAACCCGGCTGCTTGATGCTGACAAACAGCGTTTTGCCGTCAGCAGACAGCGCCAGGCTGTTCGGCAGGCCCGGTGCTTTCACGGTGCGTTTCACCTTGTAGCTGCTGCCGTCGATGATGCTGATCTCGCCTGCTTTACGGTGCGTCACATATAGTTCGTCACGGTCAGCGTTAAACAGCACCGCCAGAGATTCCGGTACATCGATCTTGTGGATGACCTGCTGAGTGCGGGTATCCAGCACCAGCACCTGCGGCTGTTTGGAGTCGCTGAGGAAGGCGCGATGGCCTTTGGTATCCAGCGCGATATTCAGGAAGAAGTGATCCTTCTCCGCATCAATTTTCTGACGTTTTTCAATCGCATTCAGACGGGTATTGATGGTGACCAGCTCGCCATCACCGTTGGTGACGTAGAGTTTCTGTGCCGCGGAATCCAGCGCCAGACCGGTCCCCATTTTGCCGGTGTTCGGCACGGTGCTGACTAACTGCAAGGTTTTGCCATCCACCACCCATACCACGCTTTGCGGTCCGAGGCCGGTGATATACACGCGGTCGGTTGCCGCATCGGCCACCAGCTCACGCGGTTGCAGCGGGCGCACATCTTCACTGCGTTTGCGCGCATCCAGCACCAACGTGTTCAGCACCTTGCCAGTGCTGGCATCAATAGCCGTCACCGCCGCATTCACGGTATTACCGATATACAGGGTATTGGTTTTGGTATTGATGGTGGCACCGAAGGCTTTCAGATCGGTGTCGATGGTCTGCTTCACCGCCAGATTTTGCGGGTCGAGACGATAGACAGTGCCGCCTTTTTCATTGGTAGCATTTTGTGACGTCGCGAGGAACAGCGCGTTATCGCTGTTGCTGAACGCCAGTTCATACGCACCTTTAGAAATCGGCTGATTCAGTTCCTGCGCATCAGCTGCCAGAGCAGCAGAGCCAGAGAACAGAGCCGTTGCCAGAAATAGTGGACGCAGCACCCACTGCACAGTTTTATTCGCTTTCATGACTTCTCCATAGCAAAACCACCGCCTCACGGCAGTGAATGAAAGCCCGACATTGCAACCAGATAGTTAAAAGCAGCCCGAGGCGGGCCGACGAAGGATATTAGTTTTTGCGAATAGTAATCATTTGCGAGGGAAAGTGACAGGATTTTATCTGCTTAAACGCGGCCAGGGCGCCCGGAGGCGCCCTGTCAGCACAGATTGTTAACCGACTTATTTGGTCAGTTCAGCGGTCATGTGCACGCCGTTGTTGAAGTTGGCTTCGGTCACTTTATATGAAGCACCAGCTT
>NZ_ASZC01000008.1 GCF_000468095.1 Pantoea sp. AS-PWVM4 | reverse complement strand
AACGTTTGATTAGGTAAGGCATCATAGCCTTGTTGAGAGATATAATAGGCGGGAAATTGATCAACAAAAAGCGGAGAGATTTGCGGATATCATTCAAATAAACTGAATGTAAAAAGCACGATATGATTAGCTTTTATGCAGAGTGTTAATAATCTGCCTTTTGGTTAAAAGGCAGGATTTATCGCTGTGATTGGTGAAGGTTAACGTGCGCGATACATCGTGCCGCTACAGACAGGTGCAGTTTGTAGCGACGCGATGTATCGCGTGGTTTTCATTACCTAACCGTGATGGCGCACGCGGGTGAAAATGGTGATCGCCGCCAGCAGCATCAGTACACCGCTGGAGAGGAACACGCCGCCAGCTCCCTGTAAATCAAACATCCAGCCACCGGCGGCAGCACCGACGGTAATCGCCAGTTGGATGGTGGCGACCAGTAATCCGCCCCCGGATTCGGCATCATCCGGCACAGCGCGTGAAATCCAGGTGGACCAGCCGGTCGGCATCGAGCCAAACGCCAGGCCCCAGAGCGCGACACCCGCCCCCACCAGCCAGGACACGCCGCCAAAACTCACCAGCACCAACGCGGTGACACTCATCACCAGCGCCATGCCACTCAACGTCAACGACACGCTGCGCGTCACCAGATAACCCGCCAGCGATGTGCCAAAAAAGTTTGCTACGCCAAACGCCAGCAACACCAGCGACAGTTGGTTGACGTTGAGCTGGGCCGCGCTTTCGAGGAACGGACGCAGATAGGTAAAGAAGGCGAAGTGACCGGTAAACATCATGATCACCGCCAACATGCCCCAGCGCATCACGCTACGACGCAGCAGGTCGAGCACGCCACCGCTACGCGCCTTGTTCTCCGGCGGCATAGCAGGCAGGGTAAAGAACTGCCAGAATAGCGCCAGTACCCCCAACGCTCCGGTCAGCAGGAAGATATTACGCCAGCCAATCAGCCCACCCAGGTAGCTACCCAACGGGGCCGCGATAATGGTCGCCAGTGAAATTCCGCTAAACACAATCGACAATGCACGCGGCACCTGCTCACCTGGCACCAGACGCATGGTGATGGCGGTTGATAACGTCCAGAAGCCGCCAATCGCCATCCCCAACAGCACGCGTGCCAGCAGGATCATGGTAAGGTCCTGAGCAAACGCCACCAGCAACGCCGAGGCAATCAGCAGCAGGGTAAACGCCAGCATCACCATCCGGCGATCGAGACGGCGGGTGATATTGCCGATCACCAGGCTGGTCAGCAGCGCCACCAGCGCAGTGACCGTCACCGTCTGTCCGGCCTGCCCTTCGCTGACCTGCAATGCATCGGCAATCGGCGTGAGCAGGCTTACCGGCAAAAATTCGGCGGTAATCAGGCCGAATACGCCGAAAGCCATGGCAAATACCGCCCCCCAGGCCGGTTTCTCTACCGGCAAACTCTGTTCGACGACATCACTATTCAGGCTCATCTGCGATCCCCATCACAAAAAATTAAAATGTGAGCATAGTGAGCAACAGCAAGACGATCTATGATACAAAAACTTTGTTTTTTGATAATTCGTCTGGAATCGTATGAGCCGCTATGAAGATCTGACCAGCGAACTGCTGATGGGCATGCGCCTGTATGGCGTCAAATACCAACGTATCGCCCTTAACGCCCCGTTTGGTCTGCGTTATGACGACGCGCCGGGTCGGGCGCAACTGCATTTTGTCGGGCGTGGATCGCTGTTGATCCGTTCTGCCTCCGGGACGATCTATCCCCTTCAGGCGGGTGACGCTTTGCTGATCCCACATGGCCGACCGCATGCGCTGATCTCCAGCGAAGAGGTAGAGTGCGAACCGATCAGTACCTTTAACAGTAAACCGATCTGCGCCAGCGTGTGTGCCATTGACGGCGCTGAAGGGGAGTGCGTGGACAACACCGATGTCGTGCTGTTCAGTGCCTGCATGGCGTTTGAGTTGGGCGGCATGCAGCCACTGGTCCACACCATGCCGGATGTGATGCTGGTCAGCACGCTGTTGGCGCAATACCCGGAAATCCAGCCCATTCTCGACGCGATGGAGCGGGAAACGCGCCAGCGCCAGGCGGGTTTTGCCGGGATTTTGTCCCGGCTGGCGGATGTGGTGGCGGCGCAGATTGTGCGTGGTTGGGTGGAGAATGGCTGTGGTAAGGGCAGCGGCCTGGTGCAGGCGTTGCGCGATCCACGTCTCAGCCTGGCGATGGCCGCCATGCATCGTGCGCCGGGGGAAAACTGGACTGTCGAACGACTGGCGCGTGAATCCGGCAGTTCACGCTCGGTGTTTGCTGCACGCTTTCAGTCGGCGACCGGAATGACGCCCCTGCGCTACCTCACCGAACTGCGTATGCGGCTGGCGGTGCAGCGCATCGTCAACGAGGGCGAGGCGATGGAAAGCGTCGCCTTTCATCTGGGTTACGGTTCGCTGGCGGCCTTCAGCCGGGCATTTAAACGGATTGTCGGACAACCGCCAGGCGCTTTGCGCGCCCGACGGGAGATGCTGCCCGATGTCTAACGGAACACGCTAATCGCTTCCACCAGGCGGTTCGCCTGACGTGCCATACGGCCCGAGGCTTCCGCCCCCTCCTGCACCCGCGCTGCGTTCTGATGGGTAATATCGTCAAGATCTTCTACCGCCCCGCTCACTTCACTCAGCGCGGTGGATTGCTCTGCGGTGGCGGCACTGATTTGCGCGATAAGCGTGGTAACGTGCTGCACCTGTTCGACGATGTCCTGCATGGTGCGCCCGGCAGCATCAGCGTGCGCACTTCCCGACTGCACGCGGCTGGCGCTGGTTTCCACCAGATTTTTAATCTCACTGGCTGCGGTGGCACTACGCTGTGCCAGATTACGCACCTCACCGGCTACCACGGCAAACCCTTTCCCCTGTTCACCGGCACGGGCCGCTTCCACTGCGGCGTTCAGGGCGAGGATGTTGGTCTGGAAGGCAATGCTATCAATCACGCTGGTGATATTGGCGATACGCTTCGAACTGTCCGCTATTTCAGCCATCATCCCCACCATCTCCTGAACCACCTGGCCGCCCTTCACCGCCGACTGGCTGGTGTTGACGGAGAGGTTATTCACCTCGCTGGCAGTCTCGGTATTACTTTTTACCGTCGCAGTCATCTCGTTCATGGTGGCGGCAGTTTGCTGCACGTTAGCCGCAGCCTGTTCGGTGCGACGGCTCAATTCATCGTTACTGCGCGCAATGGCGTCGCTGGCGCTCAGTACATTAATCGCCTGACCGCTGACATCATCCACTAACCAGCGGAACATCAACCCCAATTGGCCGATGGCACGCAACGTGACGCCGATTTCATCTACCCGATCCATCTGCTCCACTTTATGACTGGCACCGGTCGCCACGCTCAATGCCTGACGGCACATGCGTTCTATCGGGCGGGAAATCTGTTGTTCCAGCCACAAACAAGCCAGCAGCAGCAACACTGCCATGCCGCCGGTAAAACAACCGATGGCCAGCGGGGCCATCCCGAGTAGCCAGACACTCAACGCCGATAGCGGCAACAACGCCGCGAGGGTGGAACGAATCCGCCAACGCAGTGGCAGGGTTTTCAGCACCGTACTGAACCGGCTCACAATCAAACCCTTATGGAAGCGCCGCCCTTTGGCACGCCCTTCGCGGAAATCACGATACAGCGCTTCTGTCTGGCGGATCTCCTCGGATGTCGGTTTGGTACGTACCGACATATAACCCTGAACCTGCCCCTCACGCACCACCGGAATGGCATTGGCACGCACCCAATAATGATCGCCATTTTTGCGGCGGTTTTTCACCAGCGCAGTCCAGGGTTCTCCCTGCTTTAACGTTGCCCACATATCCGCAAAGGCTTCCGGCGGCATATCCGGGTGGCGCACCATATTATGTGGCTGACCATTGACCTCTTCCGGGCTAAACCCGCTGACTTCAATAAAAGCGTCGTTGGCGTAGGTGATATAGCTGTTGAGATCGGTGGTGGACATCAATGTGGCATGATCGTCGAAGACGTATTCGCGCTGAGTGATGGGCTGGTTGTTACGCATGAGTCAGTCCTTGCAAGGCCCGCAGAGGGTGAAGTATTGATAACGCTTTTTTATATTTTCGGCAGGCAATGGTCCTTACTTTAGCGTGGCTTTATAATTTTAAAGCCAGACCCCACGGGGGAGAAACGCTGCGGTGCGCTTTAGCAGAGGGATAAATCAATAAAATTTCATTTAGAGTAAATAAAATCAATGTTTTACCATAAAAATCAGCTTCCCCTTCTGGCCACGCGCTGATATCGACAGCCACCCTCGCCAGAAAGACGGACGATAAATCGCGTAGTTCCAGTGCCACTCCCCTTTATGTTTTTCTGCTCCCGGCAAAAAACATTATTTTCCGGTCCAGTCAGGAATAGCGAATAACCCTGAACCCGATAAACAGACTCAGTCGTCAGGTTAATCATTCAGGTTCAGATCACTGGTTATAGCTGGTCATGTTACCTGGCCTCTGCCACCCCTGGCTTTAAGTTCCTGTTAAAACACGGCCTAACACCTCTGCATCACAATTTCTATAAGATAATTACTGAACTCCCAACAAACGAAACCGCCGTGCGGAGTGCAATACTGCCGTGGGAAAGTGCTTTTAATGCCTTCCGACCAAATGGCTAAAATCCTAAGACCACGCACGCAGGAAAAAAATCATCTCAATAAAAACGGCAGCTTATTAATTTAACTATATCGCCTGGTAATATTTTTATTCTTTAGCAGAAATAATATGCCAATCTAAAATGAATAGCCAAAATCTTAGATGAGATTGTCATTCAATCTAAGCCACGCGCATTTTAGGAAATTAGCTATATTCCTTTGCCCCCAATTGGAAGATATTACTAAGCATGACAAAGATGTTTTCTTGTAAGAAACTCACCCGGGCAGCAGCTGTTTTTTAACTGCTTAAAGACCAAATTAAGATTTACATTCATCAAAAAAATAATAACGACGCATCACATTTTTACGTTAAGTTAGCGATTTATGGCTACAGACACACACCATAGGCCATTTTTATGTAACATGATGGATATTAAGGGATTATTATTAAATAATATTCTGTTCGCTTAGCGTCATTCAGGGCCATTAATAAATAGAGAAAAAGCGAGCAATTAAAATTTATTTATTTAACCACTGCAACAACAGCATGGTTCTCCAACAGGGACGTACCACTGGCAGATAAGACGAAATTGAAAATATCCATACCGTACTGGCAGTAATGATGTACTGCTATCGCGGAGCTTTTGATGCTGTTTATCAATTTATTGCTCAGGCCGGTAATTGTTGGGCTGCAAGGCCCACTGGTGGATTTCACGGGAATCATGGCATGACAACCACTATCAAACATAAAATCGTCACCGCCAAATCAGAAGAGATCGATTTGGGGCGCATTTACGGTGGGCTGCTGGATCATCGTAAATTGATTATCGCGGTGACCAGTGCCGTTACCCTGTTTGCGATTGTTTATGCACTGTTCGTCACGCCGGTTTATCAGGCGAATGCGATGATTCAGATTGAGCAAAAGCAGGGGAATGCGTTGCTGAATAACATCAGCCCAATGCTGCCGGATACCGAGCCCGTCTCCGCGCCCGAGATCGCATTGCTGCAATCGCGCATGATCCTCGGCAAGACCGTTAATGATTTGAACTTACAGGCTGTCATTAGCCAGCAATATTTTCCGCTGTTTGGCCGTGGATGGGCAAGGTTGACGGGAGAGGTGCCGGGAAAACTCAGCATCAGTCAGTTGTATCTGCCACGTACAGATGAAACCCCGCCGCGCATTACCTTAACCGTTGTGGATAACGAGCGTTTCCTTGTCGAGAACGGCAATGTCCAGTTCTATGGCAACGTCGGTAGCCCGATCACCCGCGATGGCATGTTACTGAATGTCGATAGCATGCATGCCCAACCGGGGACGAAATTCACCGTGAAATATATTTCACGCCAGGCGGCTATTGCCAGTCTGCTGGATAACTTTGATGTCGAGGATCAGGGCAAGAAAACCGGGATCCTGCTGCTGACATTGAGCAGTGATGACAAAGTCAGAGCCGCATCGATCCTGAATGTAATCAGTGAGAACTATTTAGAACAGAACGTTGCCCGGCAACGGGCTGAGGATACTAACAGTCTCGATTTTCTGCATCAGCAATTACCACAGGTACGCAGTGATCTCGATGCAGCAGAAGACAAAATGAATCTTTACCGTCGCCAGGTAGACTCGGTGGATTTGTCTCTGGAGGCGAAAGCCGTGCTTGATCAAGTGGTGAATGTGGATAGTCAGCTGAATGAACTGACGTTTCGTGAATCTGAAATTTCACAGTTATATACCAAAGATCACCCGACCTATAAAACGTTGCTGGACAAGCGCCAGACGTTATTACAGGAGCGCGACGATCTGAACAAGCGTATTTCCACGATGCCGGCCACCCAGCAGCAAGTTGAACGTCTGAGCCGCGATGTGGACTCCGGACGTGCTATTTACATGCAGCTACTTAACCGTAAGCAAGAGCTGGGCGTGGCGAGATCCAGCATCATCGGCAATGTGCATATTATTGACACCGCGGTGACGCAGCCGTCTCCTGTTCTGCCGCAAAGAACAAATATGGTGGTGACGGCCCTGGTCGCCGGATTTATTTTCTCGCTGATACTGGTTGCCGGGAAGATGTTATTGCGTCGGACAATTGCATCAGCTGAGCAACTGGAGCACATCGGGGTGAGTGTGTATGCCAATGTGCCGGTGTCCGAATGGTTGAATAAGCAGAATCAAGGCGTGAAACGCTTCGGTAGCAAAAAGTCGGTTGTGGGGAGCAAATTCCTGGCAATTGAAAACCCTGCTGACCTGGCGATTGAGGCATTGCGCAGTCTGCGCACCAGCCTTTACTTTGCGATGCTGCAAGCCAGAAACAACGTGTTAATGATCTCTGGCGCCACGCAAAACGTCGGTAAGACATTTATTGCCAGCAACTTAGCGGCGGTGGTCGCTCAGTCAGGTCAGAGGGTGTTATTTATTGACGCCGATATGCGTAAAGGCTATGCCCATAAGCTGTTTAATCATCGTGGGAATAAAGGGTTGTCAGACATTATCTCTGGTCAGGTCAACGTGGTTGACTTAGATAAGAAAGTCCCTGGAATTGGCTTCGATTTTATATCACACGGAAGCATTCCACCGAACCCGGCAGAATTGCTCTCGCATAAGAGATTTGAAGCTTTATTAACCTGGGCATCGAATAATTATGATCTGGTGATTGTTGATACTGCGCCGATTCTGGCAGTCACCGATGCCGCAATCATTGGACGCTATGCAGGCACGTCCATGCTGGTTGCGCGATTTGAGGTCAACACCATCAAAGAAGTGCAGGTCAGTATCAAACGCTTCGAACATGTGGGGGTGGAAATCAAAGGATGCATTCTTAATAGCGTGCTCAATAAGGCAAGCAATTATTATGTCTATGGATATAGTCAATATAATTACGCCTATGCAGATGAAAAAAAGGATAACAAGACTGAGTCAATGAAAATGCCCACTGTGTAATCAGGGTGTTTTTAAACGCTAAACTCAATGGTTAAAGGTTTTCCTATGCGTAAAACAATCTTCGTTGTAATTTTAAGCGGTAAAAATTATAAAGACTCACGCGTTCTTAATGGCATGATGAATAAATCTTGTGCCGATACCGATCTCCTGATCATCAATCGGGGACCGAATCCGCTGCGATTTGATAAAGACTTCATTCATACCCTGGGCTTTTGTGTCAATAATATCGACATTAAAGAGTCAATTGGTGATCTGCCATTGGGCGAAGTCTGCAACAATGTTATCAGCAAAAATGCAAGCTATGACCGCTTTATCTTTTGCGATGATGACAGTGTTCTGAACAAAGAATATATAAAACGTCTGGATCGCTACCATAAGCAAGGGGTGGACTTACAAATCCCGAGTATTCGTGGGCGTGTCGATGGCCGGGTTTATTATCCAATTATTAATGAAGCGGTGTGTAAAGCCGCCGACGGTTTCAACATCAACACCGAGAGCACGGTTAAATCATTGGGGTTAGGTCTGGTGATCTATCGCTCATTAATCGAGAAATTTTCAGCAAGAAATATGGGCGTATTCGACAGCCAGTTTGCATTAAACGGTTGTGATACGGGATTTTTTAGTCGACTCGACTTGTTGAAAACGGAGAAAATCAATATTGCCATACAGGTTGTTAACTCACTTAATTATGCCCTGGTGCAGTCGCAAGGGATAACCAGTAAATGGCGCGCGCTGGACAAACTGCGCGATAGTTTCTTATCGGTAAAAATGAGTCGTTTTCGCTATTGATATGGATGAAAGAAAACAATAACACTTACGACAGAAAATTTTCCGGGACATTTTTAATTTTTAAAATCCTTGTATCAAGAACGTAAAACCAATAGCCCATTTTTTATTTTTTTGGATTTATTTTATATGACTACTTTACAGCAGCGCATACACATTCAATCTGAGTGTCGTCTCTCTCCGTCGATCATCTGGCGCGGGCTATGCCTGTAACTTCTGTACAAAGATAACAGGATAAAAACCATGGCCATGAAACCGGTTGTAAACATGCTAATGGATGACGAAGAGGGGGTCGATACCAGTCGACTCTTCGCGGAACTGCTCGACTCCCGCTATTTGATACTGGTTATCACCGTCAGTTTTATGCTGATGGCGTGGGTCTATACGTTGTTGACGCCCGTCATCTATCAGGCCAATGCACTGATTCAGTTAGAGCCGCAACGCGCCAACGCTATTCTGGCTAATCAGAACAGTACGCCGCTGCCTGATGGCAAACCGGTGTCAGCTATCGATGTGAAATTACTGCAATCACGCCATATCCTCGGTGCAACGGTGGACGACCTTAATTTGCAGGTGGTGGTTGAGCCGAAGCACATGCCGATTATTGGTTCAGCGTTGGCAACGTTGACAGGAAAATCTTCGGGTGAAATTGACGTCAGCCAACTTTTTTTACCCGGCACCACTGACGACAACAGCGAGCAGGTGACATTAACGGTGCTGGATAGCCGCCATTATCAGATTAACTGGGGCAATGCCTCCTTTGTGGCTGAAACCGGCAAAGTTTTTGCGCACGCAGGCATGCAAATCCTGGTTGCCAGCATCAACGCGCTGCCGGGGACGCAATTCACTGCGACTTATCTCTCCAGACTGAACGCAATCAACAAGCTTCAACATCAGCTGAGCGCGCAGGACCCGGATATCAATAGCAGCATGATCAGACTGACATTGACCGGAGAAGATCAACACGAAACCATGCGGGTGCTGGATAATATCGCCTCACATTATCTTCACCAGAATATTAGCGAGCAGGTTGCGCAGGATAGTCGCAGCCTGGTGTATTTGAACCAGCAGCTCCCCGAAGTGCGCAGTGAGTTAGACCGTAATGAAGATAAGCTGAATGCTGCCAGAGAAAAAAACGGCACCGTCGATCTGCCGCTGGAAGCGCAATCGGTGCTTGACCAGTCGGTAGATATTGATAATCAACTCAATGAGTTGACCATCAACGAAGCTGACATCTCACAGCTCTATACCAAAGATCATCCGATGTATAAAACGCTGCTGGATAAACGCCAGACGCTGCTGGCAGCAAGAGATGGGTTGAAAGAGAAGATAGCGGCGATGCCCGCCGTGCAGCAGGAAATATTACGCCTGACCCGTGATGTTGATTCCGGACAAGCACTTTATATGCACTTGCTGAGCAGACAACAGGAACTGAACATCGCCGTATCCAGTGCGATAGGTAATGCGCGCGTGCTTGACCATCCGCTTGATGATCCTGAACCGGTTTCACCGAATAAATACCTCATCATTATTCAAGGCTTGTTGCTTGGCCTTTTAGTGTCGATAAATGTGATTTTTATCCGATTTGTACTGGATAAAGCGGTGGAAACATCAGAGGAATTAGAAGAACAGGGAATGACCGTTTATTCCAGCATTCCGTTTTCACCCTGGCTGGAAAAAAGTAATAAGAAGAACATCTACAAAATGGCAAAAGCCTTTCTTCTGCGGGAAAACCCCACGGATCTGGCGATTGAAGCGTTGCGTAGTTTGAGAACCAATATACATTTTTCCATGCTGGAAGCACGTAACAACATTCTGATGATTTCAGGCGCCAGCGCCAGTGTGGGGAAAACCTTCATCAGCACCAATTTCAGTGCGGTGATGGCGCAAACAGGGAAGAAAGTGCTGCTGATTGATGCCGATTTAAGAAGAGGTACCGCGCATCATATTTTCAATGTTAAGGCAAAAGCAGGATTATCAAATATTCTGGCGGCGAAGTACCCCATTGAATCAATCCAGCCAATAACCATCAGCGATGATCTGCACTTTATTGGTCGTGGCACCCTTGACCAGGGTTTTACCGAACTCCTGATGAGCCGACGGTTTGGTGATCTGATGCGCTGGGCTGAGAAAAATTACGATTTAGTGGTGGTAGACACGCCCCCGGTGCTGGCCGTTACGGACGCGGAGATTATTGGTGCCTACGCCGGAACGACCATGCTGGTAGTACGCTGCGAAAAAAATACCCTCAAGGAAGTTGAAATCAGTCAGCGTCGTTTTGAACGCAACGGTATTCATATTAATGGATGTATTCTGAATGGGACCAAACTTCGTTCCTATGGATATTACCGTTACAGCAATATCCAATATACTTATGAGTCCGCCAGGCAAGGATAAAATAATTATTCACGCGTAGCTACGCACTTAATTAACTTTAACATTTCACACGAAGTGGAATGTCCATTATATTCCCCAGGAGATCAGCATTATGAATGCTAAGTACGCAGCACAACCTTTAGTGACGATTTATATTCCAACCCACAATCGCTCGTCACTGGTTAAACGTGCCATAGCATCGGTTCAAAACCAGACCTATACGAACCTGGAAATTATTATTTGTGATGATGGTTCGTCTGATAATACCCAAATGGTGATTGCGGAGATGAAAAAACGGGATGGCCGCATTATCTATCTTAGAAATGATGTCCCGATGGGAGCCTGTTATGCGCGTAATCGTTGCATTGCCATCGCCAAAGGTGAATTTATTACTGGCCTGGATGATGACGACTATTTTCTGCATAGCAGAATCGCGAATTTTGTCACTGCCAGCCAGAGACTGAATAAATCATTTCTTTGCGCCAACATGATCTTCAAAAATCGTCACATTGAGAAAAAATGGAAGAGTTATGTCGGTGACATCACACTAAATATGATGGGATTTAAAAATTGGGTGGGTAACCAGGTATTCATCGAAACCCGCATGATGAAAAACATTGGTGGCTTTGATATCAACTTTCCTGCCTGGCAAGATTATGACCTCTGGTATCGCATGATCATGCAGTATGGTTCATGTTACAGAATTGATGACGCCAGCTATGTCGTTAATATTGAAGATGATCGCCCACGTATTACCACTGGCAGCAAGGCATGGCAGGGTTATCAAAAATTTATTACGACACATAAACCTTCTCTGAGCCGTCAGCACCTGAACTCGCTCTATTTTCAGGACAAGCTGAACAGAAAGGATGAAATTAATCTCAGAGAATTCTTCTACCACCCCAGCATTGATAATTTTCTGATCCTTGCCAGACATAAAATCAGAAAGCTTATTAGCATTCAGAAACAATCACTAAAGGTCCGCTTATGATGATGAGAATGAATAAGCTAATGCCGCTGAGCTTAGCAATGAGCATGACCATTCCAATAGGTGGGTTGATACTTTCCTTTTTATCTCTGGATAAAAAAGGGATGAACCGACTGCCCTTTCTGGTGATGTCGATGTTCTATTTCTTTCTGCTGATCAAGATACCGCCATTAGGGGATCTCTACAGGCGCTATCTGGAAATCCATGCTTATGGTCCAGGTACGCATTTTTCTGATATTGCCAGTGCCCATACCGATATCCTGCTTTATGTTAATGGCTGGATTTTCCAGCTGCTGAATATTCCGTTCTTTTTTATCCCGGCATTTTACGGTGGCGTGATGTGTTACTTGTTACTCGCTGCATTCCGTAATGTGACATTGATAGACAGTTCGGGAAGAGAAAACAGAGAGGTTTCATCAACCAGATTGGCCCTCACCTATTTTACGGTTTTTTCGGCGCTGAATATTTTGAACCTCGTGCTGGGTATCCGCTACGGTACGGCACTGGTGTTTATGATTTATGCCGTTACCTGTTACTTCAGCAGAAGCAAACTGCGCTGCGGTGTATTTGTGCTGCTTGCATTGCTGATGCACTTTTCGATGGTGTTTGTCTCTCTTGTCTTCGTGGCAAGCCTGTTCTTTAAAGTTGAAAAGAAATTTGTCTTACCGTTAAGCATCTTCTTCTGGCTGCTGAGTTCTGTGGCACTGCGTTCAATTCTGCCCAGCATCGGGTTTATGGGCATTGGTGACTATGCTATGGGGGGTTATGTTGATGGTAGCTTTAGCGCAACGCCCAATGACAGCAACACCATTATGGTCGCCATTATTACCCGTTCACTCGGATTGGCTTCTTTCGTTTTCTATCTTTTCAGCAAAGGAGAGGTGAAAGGTTTTGATCGGTTTTTAAACCTCTTCATTCCCTGCTGTTTCATCATGTCTGTCTCATATACCGCAATGGGGCGTTATCTCAACATTGCACAATACTTGCTGGCGATCCGCATTTGTTATGTTTATTTGTTCTCAACCGGAGTTGACTCGGCAAAATTTCGCCTGCTACTCAGAAACTATCTTGTCGTATTTGCGTTACTTAGCTTGCTGATTATCAATATTTATACCCAACGCAGAACGTTAACGATGGGAGGACTCTGGTCATATGCCTGGACCAGCCCGGTTTTCCTTCTTAATTACAGTGAACAGGACTTTGAGAAATATCTCAATGATATTGATTATGACGGCTACTGGATAAAACACAGATAACCTTACTACCCTATTAAAAGACCCAAAAAATGAAAAATAAAATCCTTTTTATTGTCCCAAGTTTGAAAAATGCGGGACCGGTTAACGTATGCCTTAACATCATCAAAAACCTGCCTGCGTTTTATGATATTGAAGTTCTGGCGCTGAATGGCGGTGAAAGGGAAGAGGAATTCGCCACGCGGGCTAAAATCACCGTCTTCAAACGTACCGCCATAGTACAGATACTGAGATTTATCCGTAAAGGTGGCTTTTCGGTTATTCATAGCCACTGTACCGTCTCGGATATATTTAACTATTTATCGTTCCCCTCTGTACCACAAGTCACCACGATACATAACTATTTCGAAGTGGATTTTGTCCAGACCAAGGGATTCGTTAAAGGCATGCTCGAAGGCCTGGTCGGGCGTTATATGATTCGCCACTTTCATAAAGTCGCCTGTTCTTATGCGGTGATGAAACATTGCGTCAATTACCATGCGATGCATAACGTCACCGCCATTCCCAATGGGGTTGAGCAGCCGCGCCCACCACAACATCAGAATCATGACAATGAGGTCCACTATTTTTATCTAGGTGTACTAAACAAAAGAAAGAATGTTCAGCAAATTCTTGAAGCCTTCAGTGGCTGGTGCCAGGGAAAAATGGCAAAGCTGCATATTATTGGAGAAGGTAGCGATGAAACGTTTCTGCGCCAAAAATTCAACAATGAGAAAATCATTTTTCATGGCAGTACCGACCAGCCGCATGCGGTGTATAAAGATTTTGATTGTTTTATCTCAGCGTCTCATGCCGAAGGGCTGCCATTAGCACTGATTGAGGCGATGGCTTCAGGAAAGACCTTTATCTGTTCAGATATCGAACCTCATCAAGAGGTACATAACGCCTTTGAACAAAAAAGCGGATATTTATTTAACAAAACCACGCATGGTTTGATCTGCTGCCTCAACGAGTACTACCTGTCCGATGAAAAAGCCAGTCTGGCGGATAACGCCAAAAATAATTATTTAAAAAATTACTCAGCCAAAAAAATGGCACTTAGCTACAGCGAACTTTACCAAAAAATCTAAATTATTCTACACACAGCAAAAGGTGACTTATGTTACAACAACATTTTTCCGTGTTGATGTCCCTATATTACAAAGAAAGTGCTGAAAACCTGGATAGTTGTTTTCGTAGTCTGGAACAGCAAACTCTTCAGCCAACCGAAATAATTCTGGTTATGGATGGACCTGTTGGACCCTTACTGGAAAAGGTGGTTTCACGTTGGGAAGATAAACTCCCCATCCACCGGGTGCAACTGGAAACAAATATTGGCCTGGGATTAGCACTGGCTGAAGGGATGAAACATTGCTCATATGAATATATTGCCCGAATGGATACCGACGATATATGCCTGCCGCACCGTTTCCAGCGCCAAATGACGTTTATGTCCGAAAACAATGATGTGGCCTTGTTGGGTTCCGCAGTGATTGAATTTGATGAAGAAGGTCAACATCGACTTAAACGCTTACCTGAACTGCATGCTGACATTAAACATTTCTCACGGTTCAAAAATCCGTTTAATCATATGAGTGTCGTGTTTAGAAAATCCGTAGTAGATCACGTTGGAGGTTATCAACATCATCTATTTATGGAGGATTACAATCTGTGGTTAAGAATAATCGCAGAAAATTACACAACACATAATTTAACAGATATTCTGTTGAACGTGCGGGCAGGCTCTGGCATGTTAAAGAAACGCAGGGGTTTGAACTACATCAAAAGTGAAGTCTCTCTTTTTAATTTGAAACGCAAATTGAAAACGGCTTCGGTAGTTAACAACCTTGCGGCTTTTCTTGTTAGGGTATCTACCCGCGTCGCACCAGAAAAATTTCTTGAGCTTCTGTATCGTGTAGACAGAGCCAAAATTTAATTTTTTACTTTTCATCCCATCATACTTATTTTTAAATAATAAAATTTTGTTCTTACAGGATATCGCTGTGAACAGGATTAATGACTATCCGGCGTAAGGTGAATCATGACGAACATCATTCGTAGCCTCAAACTGACATTATCTGAAATTAAAATGAATCCTGGCATCAAATCCAAGCTGGTTGTACTGCTGTACCGCCTGGCTTCTTTACATGCTAAACGGGTGCGGGTGTTTTATCCCATCACGCTGGCTTTTGTTATTCTGCATAAGTTCTTTAACGAGTTTATGTTTGGCGTGGAGATCTCCTATCGGACCAGGATCGGTCATGGATTTGTTATCTGGCATGCTTACTCCGTCATCATTAACAGCGGTTGCGTGATTGGAAAAAACTTCAATATTCGACAATGCTGCACCGTCGGAGGGAATAGGTTGCCGTACCCTAAACATTTTATCATTGGTGATAATGTTTCTATGGGCGTTAACTCCTGCATCCTCGGTGATGATATTGAAATTGGCCACAATGTCATGATCGGCGCAGGGGCCATTGTCATGACCAATATTGCTGATGACCACTACGTGGTCGCACAGAAACCTTTTATTAAAACTCGTAAGTTTCAATCAGACGCGGTGCGTGTAGCCTGAAAGGTATCCCAGAATGAAGTTTATCTATGTTGATCCTTCAGCGACGGTTCCGGGTAACGGGAGCCTGGAAAAACCTTATCGCACGATGGATGAGGTAATTTCATCCGGAGTTAGCCATCCTGTCACCGTATCAATTAAACGTGGCACACATTTCTACTGGTCCTATATCAGCCAGAATGTAATGGCTTTTTTCTTAAATCGTTCTGGCACGCAGAGTGTTCTGACATCCTATGGTGAGGGTGCTTACCCGATTTGGTATCCTAAAGACGCTGCCACACGTCACACTGATACCCTTTTCCAGAACTTTAATATCAACTCGTTACAGCTTTCCTCTCCCCCTGGTGAACAACATACCGGTGGCTATTTGTATGGTACGCTCAGAGGGGATGCCAATGGGATTTGCAATCTGGAAATTCACCATATTAACTTTATTGGTGATCCGGCCGCGATAGCAGGTTCCGCTCCCGCCAAAGAAGTGGCATGTATCCACCTGACCGTTAAAGACAAAACAAACATCGCCCACAAAGTTTTTATTCATGATATCTATGGCGATAACATTAATTGCGGCATATTCATTCGTGGCAACCCCCATCTTTCAGAGCCTGATACCTATTATGGTGATCAAAGAAAAAGCTATGGGGTACGTATTCTTGATGTTTCTTTCACCAACATTGTTAATTACGGTGTCTTATTGTCTGGTGCGGCCAGTAAAAATAAAAACCGTGATGTTCGTGGAGATGAATGGGAATCTGGCTGGGATAATATTTATTACTCGTCCTACCGTACCAATGTGTATAACCCGATAAAAGATCCCCATGCATGGACCACCGCCCGTGCGGATGTCCCGCTGTGGATGACCATGTGCGCTTACGCCACCGGGCAGAATTTTGAGGTGCATGGGTCCGGACCAGCCGCGCCCGATCGCTATGCGTTAGATTTGGATTATCACTGCAATCATTGCCTGTTACGTTGGGGTTATCTGACCAATAATGCCAAACCGTTTATGTTCGTTCAGGGTCCCTTCTCCAACAGTTGGTATCATGCTAACGGTTATAAGCCGCTCAATGATGACATCTATACGCTCTACCATACCCTGGGCCTGGGTTGTGTGAATAACGTGATTGAATACATTGTTTCCTATAACGATGGCGTCGCGCGAACACAACGCAGCGAGGATATTTACTGGAAGAAAGCCTGTTGTTTTTGGTATTGCTATAACAATGTCGTGCGAAATTGCCTGTTTATTGACACCGTTTCTCAGGCCAATGACCATGTTCTTTTCTGCAACCCACGCAAAGAGGACAATCCAGCCGCCCTTGCCATGACGCTGGAGAATTGTATTTTTTACTGGAAACACCGTGACAATTCCAATCTGATCAGCCCTGCGGAAGTGTCCGAATTTGGCACGTTGCTGACCAAATACGCCTTCAAAAACTGCATCTTTTACTCTGAAGCCTGGTCATCCGCCGCTCCCGCCGCCCTGGCGGGTGTTTCCACCAGCGAGCTGCGATATGTCGATCCTAAATTCCGCTTTACCCTCCCCCTCGTGCCGCCGGCGGGTATGAAAGAAGCAAAAAATATCCTGCAACTCGCCAGCGATTCACCCGCCCTTAAAACCGGGACAACCAATACCGGCCTGGATATATGGGGAAACGCTGGCAACAACATTGGCTGGCAGCAGCACCCGACGGCGTTGTAATAATAAACAGACGGTGAGACATCATGACTCTATCAAGAAGACGTCTTTTGAACTGGATTGTGCCTTCGACATTACTGGCGTTGTTCTCAAACCGCAGTTCTGCATCCAACTCCAGTGATGTCAGGATAAATCCCCCTCCCTTACCCGCGACGGCAGCGCCAGACACATTACGTACTGAGATTGGCAAAGAGAATGGATTCGAACTGGTTGGCGGTTTCTTTACCGGCGAAGGCAAGCAAGTGGCGGGCAGTGGAACAACGTCGGTGTTTGACCGGGTCAGGCAACGCGGGCAGTTTGATATCGTACAAGGCGTGTCGGACCCTAAAGGGATCGCTGGCTTAACGTTTGGCGGGCCAGATAACCGGGGGGCGTTAATTATTGATGAACGTGGGCGTCTCCAGACGTATGCCACGAAAGAGGGAAAACCCACGGCGGCCAGAGTGGCCATCCCGTTCAGTGAACCCTATGGACAAGGTATCGCTGGCTGGAATGGCAGCATATTGCGCTTACCCTTCTCCGGTGCCGAAGATGACACGCTGCATTCCTCGTTAATCTTTCTGCCCAAAGCCGACGGTTCAGCTGACATGTATATTGCCGGACCGGGGCAATATACCGACTACGGCACTCCCTATGCGGGATCGGGCGTGGTTGCTCCGCGTGCCTTAACGGATAAGGATTTAATCGCGCCGTTGAGGAAGGGAAATGTGCAGTCCACAACCTGGCTCAGCCAACCCAGTTGGGTAACGTTATTCACCCTGAAAACCGGTGTAAGAAATTCAGGCCCGAACTTCACCGGATTTTTTATCTCCGGGGGAACCCTGGCAGAGTCAATCTATACCTATCTGATTCAATGCAATGATATTTTTGTCTCATCGCTCAATGCCGCGACGGTGAAGCATGTCTTGCGTATCACTAACTTACGCGATCCCTCGGACTACCGACACGACACCGCAAACCTGACGCAATTTGGCTACGTCTACAACAAGTCGGACAATACGTTAACGGTCTACGCCAAAATTGCCGCCCGTAACGAAGGTGCGACCTTCATTCCACTTCGCTATGCCGAGGCAGGAAATTCAGGGGAAGAGAAAGTCGTTCTTCATCAAGCGGGCGATGGACCGCTGAACAGAGAGCCTGAAGGTATTGTGTATGTTGAGGAAGAAAATTCTTTAACCTCAAATACCTACATCCCCCTTAATGATGGCCGTGTGGTGAAAACATCCGGGGCAGTGATCCGCATCTCTGACTCCATAGCCGCCGCGACCCGATCACCGGTGCAGGATGCGTTTAAACAGAACGATGACTTTAGCGCGGTTAATCGAGGTTACGCGCAGTCCGGCAAGTTGACCGCGACAAAAGAAGCGACGGGAAAATATAAGATCATCGGCACATCAATCGTCACGAAAAAATCTTTATGGAAAATCAGTAATCCGGTGATTGCAGGCGGAGCAGGCATCCAGAACCTGGCGGCGACTATCGAGTCTGATTCTTACAACACGATTGTGATTGGTGTCAGGGCGCTGAAATACACCCTGAACGGTTCTGAGGACACCATAACCGCCGCCCTCGGTGACTACACCGACATTCCGGCTGACAGCTGGGTCGATATCCACACCACGTTGCAATGATCGGGTGCCAGCATAGTAACGCTGGCCCCCTTCCATTAACGCAACGGCACCTCGCGCAATGCCTGGCGAATAAAGCCATTGTTGTGGCTGAGCAGCGCTTGTGCTTCTGCCGCCGGCAACCCGGCGAGTACCATCACAATCGCAGTTTTGCAGTGTCCCTGACAGGCCGCCAGCGCCTGCTGCGCAGTTGCGTCATCGCATTCGGTTGCCTGTTTAACGATATTAATCTGCCGCTGTACCAGCTTCTGGTTAGTCGCTTCGACATCCACCATCAGGTTGCCGTACACCTTGCCGCTACGGATCATCGCGCCGGTGGTCAACATATTCAGTACCAGCTTTTGCGCTGTGCCCGCTTTCATACGCGAAGAACCGGTGACCACTTCCGGCCCCACCACTGGGGTCAGCGCCACATCGGCCACCTGCGCCATCGCGCTGTTCGGGTTGCAGGTTAAGGCGGCGCTAAAGGCTCCCACCTGTTTGGCGTAATCGAGGGCACCCAGCACGTAAGGCGTGCGACCGCTGGCGGCGATGCCTACCAACACATCTTTGCTGCTGAACTGGATATCACGCAGATCCTGCGCACCTTGCTCATAATTATCCTCGGCATTTTCCACCGCCTGCAAAATTGCGGTGTGACCTCCGGCGATCAGCCCTACCACCTGGCTGCGCGGGGTGCCAAAGGTAGGTGGGCATTCACTGGCATCGAGGATCCCGAGACGACCTGAGGTACCCGCTCCGCAATAGATGAGACGACCACCCTGACTGAAGGCGGCGGTGATGGCATCCACCACCTCGGCAATCTGCGGCACAATCGCTTCTACCGCCAGCGCCACTTTCTTATCTTCGTCATTGATAACGCGCAGCATCGCTTCCGTCGACAGCTCATCAATCTGTTGGCTGGCCGGGTTACGCCCCTCAGTAATCATCTGGCTGAGATCGATTTTCATACAGGTTCCGCTAAGAGAATAATTTATTCTTGAAACTATATATCAAACTGAATTGTTAATTCACCTGGTGGAAAGGGAAATTTTTCCGTTTTGCCCGGCGCAGGAATAAAAAAACCCGCCAGATGGCGGGTTTATGAGAGGCAGGTTACGCAGCGTTTTGCGTACGTAACTTAAGCTCGTAAGCGGCGGCTTGTTCGGTGTCGAACTGGTTTTCCCAACGGGCGATCACCAGTACCGCCAGCGCGTTACCGATCACGTTCAACGCGGTACGCGCCATATCCATAATACGGTCAACACCGGCAATAAACGCCAGACCTTCCAACGGAATCCCGACACTCCCCAGCGTTGCCAGCAGCACCACGAAAGAGACACCCGGGACGCCTGCAATCCCTTTCGAGGTCACCATCAACGTCAGCACCAGGATGATTTCATCGGTCAGCGACAGGTCAATGCCATACAACTGAGCAATGAAGATCGCCGCAATGCTCTGGTACAGCGTTGAGCCGTCAAGGTTGAACGAATAACCGGTTGGCACCACAAAGCTGGTGATAGCCTTCGGCGCGCCATAGGCTTCCATCTTCTGCATGATGCGTGGCAACACGGTTTCTGAGCTGGAGGTGGAGTAAGCCAGAATCAGTTCATCTTTCAGAATGCGCATCAGGGTGGTGATACGCAGTTTGCAGAAGCGCGCCACCGCCCCCAGCACCACAAAGGCGAAAAACAAAATCGCCACATACACCAGCAACACCAGCTTAGCGAGCGGCCACAGTGAGGCGAAGCCGAAGTTAGCAATGGTGACGGCAATCAACGCAAATACGCCGACCGGTGCGTAACGCATGATCATATGCGTCACTTTAAACATGGTTTCAGACACCGAACGGAACAGCCCCACCAGCGGATCGCGATGTTCCGCAGGCAGAGACGACAGCCCCAGACCAAACAGCACCGAGAAGAAGATAATCGGCAGCATGTCACCCTTCACCAGCGAGGCAAAAATGTTCTGCGGGATCAGTGACAAAATGGTGGTGACCAGGCTGTGCGGTGCACCCTGCACCGCCTGCGTTGTGGCTTCGTATTTAGAGATGTCCACCGTTGCCAGCGTTGACATATCAATGCCGCTGCCGGGTTGGAATACGTTGGCCAGCGTGATGCCGACCACAATGGCAATGGTGGTGATCACTTCAAAATAGACAATGGTTTTGACGCCAATACGTCCGAGTTTTTTCGCATCGCCCACGCCAGCAATGCCGACAATCAATGACGAAACCACAATCGGCACCACAATCATCTTAATCAGATGAATGAAGATGTCGCCCGCCGGGCTGAGAATATTGGTGATTAACCATTCACGATCGTCCGGTTGATTATGCAACACCGTACCGACCACGACGCCCAGAATCAGCGCAATCAATATCTGCCAGGCGAGGCTGAGTTTAAAACCTTTCATAACGCGTTACTTTCCTCAGTTAAAACCCCTTTGCTCTGCTGCGAAGGAGCAGAAGACGAAACACACAGGGAAGTGAGCAAAAGCCCGATAAAATAGAGGGTTATTATGGACTGCATCCGATACTACCTTGCGCACATTTTGCACGCGTCCTGTGATGCAGCCTGAGTGGATACTGGCTTGCCAGGGGCGAGATAAGTACCATTTTCACTACGGTAAATGCAACCCCTGGCGGGTTCGCTTAATTCTTATCCTGCGCTGTAGCATAAAATGCTGATCCGGGGAGAAAACCATAACCCGCTGTTATGAAAAGTTTTAATTCGATAATTTTCCGCATAGCTATGCAAAATCGCGTAAAAAGCAGTCGGGCGCGTTTGCTGATATTTTGTTCAGAAATTTCTCAGAGTTAGCACCTGCTGCGCCTGATGATTCCATGATATTTGCCAAACGAATACCCACAGGCTTAGGCCGTGATCCAGTCTGCAAAACCGAAACAAAGCCGCAGGGCCGGGCTTCAATTAACCATTGATTGACATATGATTAACATCTTCAAGGAGGTCAGCCATGAGCCAAATTCACAAGCATCCCGTTCCAGCTGCGATTGCCGAGAACGCCCTGATTAATGCAGAGCAATATGCAGCGATGTACCAACAGTCGGTTGACGATCCCGAAACCTTTTGGGGCGAGCAAGGCAAAATTCTCGACTGGATTACTCCCTATAGCAAAGTGAAGAACACCTCCTTTGCGCCGGGTAATATCGCCATTCGCTGGTATGAAGATGGCACGCTCAACCTCGCGGCCAACTGCCTTGATCGTCACCTGCAAACCCGTGGCGACCATCCTGCCATCATCTGGGAAGGTGATGACGCCAACGAAAGCAAGACCCTGACTTTCCGTCAGTTGCACGCTGAGGTGTGTCGTTTTGCCAACGTGCTCAGCAGCCTGGGTGTGAAGAAAGGCGATGTGGTCGCCATCTATATGCCAATGGTGCCGGAAGCCGCGATTGCCATGCTGGCCTGCGCGCGCATCGGAGCGGTGCATTCGGTGATTTTTGGCGGTTTCTCACCAGAGGCCGTCGCCGGACGCATCATCGATTCAAACGCCAAATTGGTGATTACCTCCGATGAAGGCATTCGCGCCGGACGCAGCATTGCGCTGAAGAAAAACGTGGATGATGCCCTGAATAACCCGAATGTCACCAGCGTGAAGAACGTGGTGGTATTCCAACGCACCGGTAAAGATACCGGCTGGCGTGAAGGCCGTGACCTGTGGTGGCATGACCTGATGGCAGGTGCCAGCGACCAGCATCAAGCGGTAGCGATGAATGCCGAAGATCCGCTGTTTATTCTCTATACCTCCGGCTCTACCGGTAAGCCAAAAGGTGTGCTGCATACCACCGGGGGCTACCTGGTGTATGCCGCTACCACCTTTAAGTATGTTTTTGATTATCATCCGGAAGACGTTTACTGGTGCACCGCCGATGTCGGCTGGGTTACCGGACACAGCTATCTGATTTATGGTCCACTGGCGTGTGGTGCTACCACGCTGATGTTTGAAGGTGTGCCGAACTGGCCGAAGCCGAGCCGCATGGCGGAAGTGGTCGATAAACACAAAGTGACCCTGCTCTACACCGCCCCCACCGCGATTCGCGCGCTGATGGCCGAAGGCGACAAGGCGATTGAAGGGACTAACCGCAGCAGCCTGCGCATTATGGGTTCGGTGGGTGAGCCGATTAACCCGGAAGCCTGGGAGTGGTACTACAACAAGATTGGTGATGGCCGCTGCCCGATTGTCGATACCTGGTGGCAGACCGAAACCGGTGGTTTCATGATCACCCCACTGCCGGGCGCTATCGAGTTGAAAGCAGGTTCCGCCACTAAACCGTTCTTCGGTGTGCAACCGGCGCTGGTCGATAACGAAGGTAATACCCTGGAAGGCGCGACGGAAGGCAACCTGGTAATTGTTGATTCATGGCCGGGCCAGGCACGTACCTTGTTTGGCGATCATGAACGTTTCGAGCAGACCTACTTCTCCACCTTCAAGCACCGTTACTTCAGCGGTGACGGCGCACGCCGGGATGAAGATGGTTACTACTGGATCACCGGGCGTGTTGATGACGTGCTGAACGTCTCCGGTCACCGCCTCGGCACCGCAGAAATTGAATCAGCGCTGGTGTCACATCCGAAGATTGCTGAAGCGGCGGTGGTGGGGATTCCACACAGCATTAAAGGTCAGGCGATCTATGCTTACATTACGCTGAATCACGGCGAGGAGCCGTCGCCAGAGCTCTACACCGAAGTACGTAACTGGGTGCGTAAAGAGATTGGCCCGATTGCCACCCCGGACGTGCTGCACTGGACCGACTCGCTGCCGAAAACCCGCTCCGGCAAAATCATGCGCCGTATCCTGCGTAAGATTGCCACCGGTGATACCAGTAATCTGGGCGATACTTCGACGCTGGCCGATCCAGGCGTGGTAGAAAAATTACTGGAAGAGAAACAGTCGATAAAAATGCCGTAAATAGTCATCTGATAAATACGTAGCGGCGCAATTTATCGCGCACTGTACTGATTAAAAGCGCGATAAATCGCGCCGCTACGAATATAACCCGGCAATGCGGTTCAGCCTGTCCCCACAGGCTCCGCATCGTCAACCCTGCCCTCCGTCGTACTCGTCAACATCGCATTTACTAAATAATTATAACATTCAGTCAGTTAACATCACTTTTCGGTGAGGTTACTGCCTGCCTTGCCTCTGGAGAAACTGTGATGAACGAAGCCGTAAACCAACAGGAAGCTGTGTGGCAACAAATCGAGAGCAATCCGCGCTTTCAGGAGCTGGTGCATAAACGCCAGTCCTTTGCGCTGGTGCTCAGCCTGATCATGCTGGTGTTATATGTCGGTTTTATCCTGCTGATCGCCTTCGCCCCCGCCTGGCTCGGTACGCCGCTCCATCCCGGCACTAACGTCACGCGAGGTATCCCCATCGGCGTCGGCCTGATTGTGATCTCTTTTGTGCTGACGGGAATTTATGTCTGGCGTGCCAACGGTGAATTTGATCGTCTGACCCAACAGATTCTGCGCGAGGTGAAATCATGAAGCGTCTGCTCCCACTGTTCCTCGCCGCCGCCCCCATCAGCGCCTTTGCCGCCGATGCCATTACCGGTGCGGTGCAGAAACAACCCATCAATTACGGCGCCATTATTATGTTTGTGGTGTTCGTCGCCGCGACCCTCGGGATTACGTATTGGGCTTCCAAACGTACCCGTTCTCGCAGCGATTACTACACCGCAGGCGGCAATATCACCGGTTTTCAGAACGGGCTGGCGATGGCAGGCGATTATATGTCCGCAGCCTCGTTTCTCGGCATCTCCGCCCTGGTTTACACCTCCGGCTATGACGGACTGATCTATTCGCTCGGCTTTCTGGTGGGCTGGCCGATGATCCTGTTTCTGATTGCCGAGCGTTTACGCAACCTTGGTCGCTATACCTTTGCTGACGTGGCCTCCTATCGTCTGGAGCAAAAACCCATTCGCACCCTCTCCGCCTGTGGTTCACTGGTGGTGGTGGCGCTGTATCTGATTGCGCAGATGGTTGGTGCCGGTAAGCTGATTCAGCTCCTGTTCGGCCTCAATTACCATGTCGCGGTCATTCTGGTGGGCATCCTGATGGTGATGTATGTGCTGTTCGGCGGCATGCTGGCGACCACCTGGGTGCAGATTATCAAAGCGGTGCTGCTGCTGTTCGGTGCCACCTTTATGGCTGTCATGGTGATGAAAACCGCAGGTTTCAGCTTCAACACGCTGTTTACTGAAGCGATGGCAGTACACCCGAAAGGCTCAGCCATTATGCAGCCTGGTGGGTTGGTGAAAGATCCGATTTCAGCGCTGTCGCTCGGACTGGCCCTGATGTTTGGTACTGCCGGATTGCCACATATCCTGATGCGCTTCTTTACGGTGGCCGATGCTCGTGAGGCGCGTAAAAGCGTGTTTTGGGCCACCGGCTTTATGGGCTATTTCTACTTCCTGACCTTTATTATCGGCTTCGGCGCGATCTTGCTGGTAGGGGCCAATCCCGCCTTTAAAGATGCCAGCGGCGCGCTGATTGGCGGCACCAATATGGCGGCAGTCCATCTGGCGGATGCAGTGGGTGGCAGCCTGTTCCTTGGCTTTATCTCTGCTGTGGCATTCGCCACCATTCTGGCGGTGGTGGCCGGGTTAACGCTGGCGGGGGCTTCTGCGGTTTCTCATGACCTGTATGCCAGCGTGATCCGCAAAGGCAAGGCCACCGAACGCGAGGAACTGCATGTCTCGAAAGTCACGGTGCTGGTGCTTGGCATCGTAGCGATTGCGTTGGGGATTTTGTTTGAGAAGCAGAATATCGCCTTTATGGTCGGCCTGGCGTTCTCTATCGCGGCCAGCTGTAACTTCCCGATTATTTTGCTGTCGATGTACTGGTCGAAGCTGACCACACGCGGCGCAATGATTGGAGGCTGGCTGGGCTTGCTGACGGCGGTGGTGCTGATGATTCTTGGACCCACCATCTGGGTGCAGGTATTAGGGCATGCCGCGCCGATCTATCCGTATGAGTATCCGGCGTTGTTCTCAATACTGGCCGCGTTTATCGGCACCTGGCTGTTTTCCATTACCGATCATTCGGAACAGGGGGCCATTGAACGTCAACGCTTCCGTGGACAGTTTATTCGTTCTCAAACCGGCGTGGGTATTTCGCAGGGGAAAGCGCACTGAGACGCCCTCACCCTAACCCTCTCCCACAAGTGGGAGAGGGAATATATGGTACCCCTCCCTCTCCCACTTGTGGGAGAGGGAATGGTCCTTGCAAAACTGGCATATCGCACACCTCCCTCTCCCTCATGGGAGAGGGCCGGGGTGAGGGTCACAGCGCGCAGAGGACTCTAACCGCAGAGGGCCGGGGTGAGGGTCACAGCGCGCAGATGACTCTAACCGCAGATGACCCTATTAAAAACGCAGTGACGCCCCAACATACGGGCCATCGGCCAGCACGTTGTCTTTACGGCTGCCTTTGTTGTTCAGCTCGATATACTGATAACCCACACGTACGTTCAACAGCGAGATCGGGGTGAAGCTCAGGCCGCCAGACACTTCCTGGTAGCTGTCGAGATGATCAGAGAAGGATTCCGGTGCATAGTAGTAGCCACCATACAGGCCCCACATGCTATTGAAGTTGTACTGCGCACCCGCACCCACTGCCACGGCAAATCCGTCTTTACCATCTTCCGGGTGGGTAAACAGCGCTTTCGCCGTCGGAGCCAGACGCAGGTTACCAAAATCAACGTTGTAACCCAGACCCAAACCGTAAGTGCTGCCGTCATGATCGCTGCGCAGCCAGTTGCCATTAAGGAACAGACCCGGTGAGTTGGTACCGAGGCCAAGGTTGAGGTTGGTGGTGTGTTCACCCACGTCAACACTGCCCTCAATCGCCTGCGCGCCGCTGCTCAGCAGAGCCAGACCCAGTACGCTTCCTGTAACAAGTTGCTTTAACATGTAATTCCACTCCATGAAGGACAATCAATTCGGCGGAAAGGGTAAACAGCCAGGCGGCAGGAAACAACTTTATTTGGCAAGCTTTACGTAAACAGGAATGACAGCAACAGGCAAAACGGCCCTTGCGGGCCGTTAATTTGGCAGATTACGCCTGCCACATCAGATGCCCCAGCAAGGGGGCAAGGATCACCGTCACCACACCAGAAAGCATCATCACCAGGCTGGAAACCACCCCTTCCTGCTGACCTATCTGGTAAGCGCGCGCCGTACCGGCACCGTGCGAGGCCGCGCCGAAACCGGCCCCCTTCGCCACACCCTGTTTGATCGCGATACGCAGGAACAGAAAATCCCCTACCGCCATGCCAAACACCCCGGTGATCACCACAAACAGCGCCACCAGATCCGGCTGACCGCCAATCGGTTTCGCCGCCGCCAGTGCAAACGGCGTGGTGATGGAGCGCACGGCCAGGCTGCGCTGAATAGATTCCGGCAGAGTAAGCAAACGCGCCAGCCACACCGAGCTGCACACCGACACCAGAGTCGCGGTCGCCACCCCCAAACTGAGCGATAACCAGTGGCGTTTGATAATCTCCTGGTTTTCATACACTGGCACCGCAAAGGCCAGCGTTGCCGGGCCAAGCAGCCACAGCAGCCAGTGGCTTTCGGCGATATAATCTTTCCAGCTCACATGGGTAATCAGCAGCAGTACCACCAACACCAGCGGCGTCATCACCAACGGCATCAGCAGCAAAGTGCGCCAGCGTTGGTACAAACGTTTGTTGAGGTAATAAACCAGCAGCGTCAGCGCCAGACAAAGCAGGCTAATGATCAGATCATTCATGATGCGCCTGCTTACGCGCTGCACGCGCCATTTCAAAACGGTAAACGCGATCAACCACCAGCGAGGTCGCCGCCAACACCAACAGGGTGCTGATGCCAATCACCAGACAGATGCGCCAACCCTCGCTGCGCAACAAATCGCTGTAGTTCACCACCGCCACCACCGCCGGGACAAAGAACAACAACATCTCGGCCAGCAGCCAGTTAGCACCCGCCTTCACCCAACGCAGCGGTATCACGCGCGTCATAATCAACACCAACAACAGCAACATGCCGACGACATTGGCAGGCAGCGGCAAATGCAGCCAACCCACCAGTTTATCGCTGGCGATAAACAATCCCACGTACAGCACCAGCTGTAGCGGGACGAAAATACGTTGCAGGATGTCCGTTCTGCGCGGACTCAATGCGAACGCCATTTTCCTCACTCCCCCGTAAATAAATCAGGTGTTCAGTATAAAACGCAGGCAGAGTGTGAAAAAAATGAATTAATATTATTCAAACTATGCCAATCAGGAATACTTCTATGGACGTCCGCGCCCTGCGCTACTTTACCGAAGTGGTGCGCCAACAAAGCTTCACCCGTGCCGCGCAGAAGCTTTACGTCACACAGCCCACCATCAGTAAAATGCTGCGCCAACTGGAAGAGGAGCTGGGCTGCACGCTGCTGCTGCGCGACGGTCGCAAGCTGCATCTTACCGATAGCGGCCAGGCGGTTTATCAGCGCGGGCTGGCGATTTTGCAGGAGTTTCACCAACTGGAAGCTGAGATCGGTGACATCACCCAACTGAAGACCGGCGAGCTGCGGCTGGGCATTCCGCCAATGGTGGGGATGCAAATTGCCGGTTCCATCTCTGCCTTCCGCCGCCGTTATCCCGGTGTGGAACTGAAAATCGCCGAGTTCGGCGGCCTGACGGTGCAGCAGGCGGTGCTGGATGGCAGCCTCGATATCGCGCTGACGGCGCTGCCGGTCGACGCCGATTTGCCACTGAATACGCTGGAGTTGATGCACCATCCGTTATGCGTTTTGCTGCCGCGCACCGCGCCCTGGCTCAATCGTACCCATCTGGGGCTGGGTGAGCTGGCGGAACATCCGTTGCTGATTTTCAACGAAGAATTTTCGCTCAATCGCCAGTTAATGAAGGCCTTTCATCGTCTTGGGTTGACGGCAAATATCGCGGTGCGCAGCGGTCAATGGGACTTCCTCGCCGCGATGGTGCAGGCGGAAATGGGGTTGGCGATCCTGCCGGAACCGATTTGCCAACGGCTCGATAAGCAATCACTGCTGTGGCTGCCGCTGGAATCAGAGCTGAAGTGGAGCCTGGGATTGATCTGGCGCGAAGGCAGTTATTTGTCACGTAGCGCTCAGGCGTGGATTGCCTGCTGTCGTGAGCACTGGCCGGATAATGCGCCGCGAATCTCAGTCTGATTCGCGGCGCAGCGGTTACTCTTCTTTCTCGATCAGCAAGGCTTCCAGCAGGTCGAGATCGCGCAACAATTTCTGCATGGTTTCGTTGGAGATTTGCTGGGTGGCGCGCAGGTGATACACCTCGGCGCGCTCGGCGCGGATCGCCGTCAGACGGAAGCGGCGTTCAAGGTTCTCCGCAAACAGCGCCTGCTCCAGCTCCTCTTTCCCAACCACGCGACGGCGCAGATTGCCAATCACCCGCAGGCTGACCTCTTTCAACAGCTCCGGATCGATGTTTTCTTCGGTGTCTTTTTCCAGCCGGGCTTCCATCTTTTGCAGGCTTTCGATCGCCACGCTGGCCATCGCGGCACGCGCGCTTTGAATTTCGCGTCGATGGCCTGCTTTATCGGTGCTCTCCATGCCGCGCAACAGGATCGGTAACAGCACCACACCAACCAGCAGCGAAAACAGGATCACGCCGGTAGAGAGGAATACCAACTCGTAGCGCGCCGGGAACGGGTCACCGTTGCTGAGGAACAGCGGAATTGACAGCACACCGGCAAGGGTAATCGCCCCGCGCACCCCGGCAAACGAGGCAATCAGCAGTTCGCGCAGCGAGTAGCTGGCAAATTCCAGCGGCTTTTTCTTGAGGAAACGCAGGCTGGCGCGTTTCATCATCCACAGCCAGCCAAAACGCACCACCATCAGCGCGGCATACACCAACACGATGTCGGTGAACAGCATCCACAGCTCGACATTGGGATCGGCGTTGGCCTGTGCCACCGAGGTTTCAATAATGTCCGGCAGTTGCAGGCCAAGCATCAGGAACACCATGCCGTTAAAGACAAATTCCAGCATCTGCCACACGCTGTTGGCGCGTAAACGCATCGCCAGCGGAGCCTGGCGGATGATACCGGAACGGGTGATGGTCATACCGGCCGCCACTGCCGCGAGGATCCCGGAGACACCCAGGTGTTCCGCAATCAGATAGGAGGCAAACGGCAGCAGCAGCAATAACACCGTCTGCGTTGCCGGATCGTCACCGCTCCAGCGGCTCAGCAGACGCAGCGAGCGGCCATACAGCCAGCAAACCGCGACCCCGGCTACCAGGCCGCCGACCGCCACTTTGAGGAACTCGACGCTGGCACCGCCCCAGGTGAAGACCATAGTGCCCATCGCCACGGCGACAGCAAACTTGAGAGACACCAGGCCGGATGCGTCGTTCATCAGGGCTTCGCCCTGCACAATCGACATAATTTTTTTCGGGATGCGCCCTTCCCCAACGATACCGGAGAGCGCCACCGCATCGGTCGGTGACAGTACCGCCGCCAGCGCAAAGGCCGGAATCAGCGGGATACCCGGCACCAGCCAGTAAATCAGATAGCCGATACCCACCACGGTGATCAGCACCAGTACCAGCGCCAGTCCGATGATCTCACGACCGTGATGCAGAAATTCGTTAATCGGTGTTTTCCAGCCGTCGGCGAACAGCAAGGGCGGAATAAACAGCACCAGAAACAGTTCGGGATCAAAATCGACATGCAGACCAAAGGTCGGCCAGGCAAGCATTGCACCGGCCGCGATCTGCACCAACGGCAGCGGGATTTGAAACGGCAAGATACGTGCCGCAACACCAGAGAGTGACACAACCAGTGTCATGATGAGAATGGTAAAGAAGATTTCCATGCTTTCCTTAGGCGAATCATTTTCGTTAAAGCGATGTTTGTTGCGCAGGAAAGTGTAAAACAAAACGCCGCACGACGGGAAAACCCGACGTGCGGCAGTACAAGGAAAGCGAATAATTCGGATTTCAGGAAAATTTCAGGTCAGATGGCCCAGCCACCGGCGTAGAAAGCCACCAACGCCACAGCAATCACCACCGTACCGATATTCAGCTTGCGCCACTCACCGGCAAACAGGCGACCAATCACCAACGCCGCAAAGCCGAGCATAATGCCGGTGACGATGTTGCAGGTCAGCACGATAAACACCGCCGTCAGCAGGCCGGACATGGCATCAACGAAATCATTGAAATCGATTTTCGCCACGTTGCTGAGCATCAGCAGACCGACATACATCAGCGCCGGAGCAGTAGCATACGCCGGCACCAGATACGCCAGCGGCGACATAAACAGAATCACCATGAACAACAGACCCACTACCACCGCCGTCAGACCGGTTTTACCGCCCGCCGCCGTACCGGCCGCCGATTCGATATAGACCGCCGCCGGGGAAGCGCCCACCAGACCGGCAAACAGGCTGCTGACAGAGTCGGTGGTCAGGGCGCGGCCACCATTGATGATCTGGCCGTCTTTATCCAGCAGATTAGCCTGGCCGGCCACCGCCCGGATGGTGCCGGTAGCATCAAACACCGCCGTCATCACCAGCGCCAGCACCGTCGGCAGCACCGCGGGTTTGAGCGCGCCCATGATATCGAGGCTGAACACCAGCGACTGACCGCTGGCATCTTTCAGGCTCGGCATGGCAAACAGCCCCTGATATTTCACTGCCGGATCAAAAATCAGTCCGACAATCGAGATCGCCACAATGGTCAGCAAAATGCCGCCAGGGACACGGCGTTTCTCCAGTCCGAAGATCGCCGCCAGACCCACCAGCGCCATAATCACCGGGAAGGAGGCGAAGTGGCCCAGTTCAACCGGCAAACCCGCCGCCGGGTTTTTCACCACCAGGCCAACGCTGTCAGCCGCGATCAGCAACAGAAACAGGCCAATACCGATGCCGGTACCATGCGCTACGCCCATTGGCAGGTTGCGCAGAATCCATGCTCGGATGCCGGTCACCGAAATCAGGGTGAACAGCAGCCCCATCAGGAACACCGCACCAAGCGCTACCGGCACGCTGATGTGCTGACCCAGCACCAGGCTAAAGGCGGTAAACGCCGTCAGCGAGATAGCGCAGCCAATCGCCATCGGCAGGTTGGCCCACAACCCCATGATGATCGAACCGAAACTCGCCACCAGGCAGGTAGCGACGAATACCGCGGTCGGTGAGAAGCCCGCTTTGCCGAGCATACCCGGTACCACGATGACGGAGTAGACCATCGCCAGGAAGGTGGTTAAGCCCGCCAGCACTTCCTGACGCACGCTACTGCCGCGTGCTGAAATATTGAACCAGCCGTCCAGTTTTCCACTGGCCGGGCGAGATTCGCCAGACATAATTAATCCTCTGAATTTTTGCTGTTGTGAGTGGCCACACGACTGATGTTTGCCTGCCATCCTGGTGCACGTTTCTCCAACGGAGAAACAACGCAAACGTTTACGTAGTCGCGTATTTCTGGTCGTAAAAGGGGGAACTCAGAAAAAAGGCAAACGATTATCCGGTGATTGGCCTGAGATTTTCAACTGCTAATCTGCATCGATACAGGATAATCCTCATTGCATAACAGAAATGCAACGGTGTTCCGCTGCCCCGACGTGCGCGAGTTTCAGTGGAACAGACTGGAAATTATAGGAATTTTTATGCGCACTTTTGTTGCGCAACCAAATGATAGCCGGGTTGCGCAACATGATTATTGGCTGAAATTGATCGGGCCACCCTGCTCAATCGCCCGCTGCCAGGCGGCGCGTTGTTCCAGCCCTTCCAGCCAGTGCTGACTGGCAGGCATATCACGCAGGCCGGTACGCGCACGCATCGCCAGCAGCGGAAAACTCATCTGAATATCAGCGATGCTAAAACGATTGCCGGCGAAGTAAGGGTGCTGACTCAGGTGCTGTTCAATCACATCCCCATGTAATTTCAACTGCTTGTTCAGCCAGGCTTTCTGGATCCCGGCGCTCAGAGCCTTACCGGCCGGGCGCAACAGCCAGGGCACCGGTTTTTTACTCAACTGCCCGAACACCAGTTTCATCACCAGCAGGGGCATCAACGACCCCTCGGCGTAATGCAGCCAGTAACGCGCCGCAATTTGCGCATCTTCATCGGACAGCTTTAATCGATATTCGGCGTCATATTTGTCGGCCAGATACTCAAGGATTGCGCCGGATTCCGCGATCACGCGATTGCCATCGGTGATCACCGGAGATTTCCCCAACGGATGGACTTTCTTCAACGACTCGGGCGCCAGCAGGGTGCCTTCACGTTGGTAACGTTTGATCTGATAAGGCACTGACAGCTCTTCCAGCAGCCACAGCACCCGATGTGAACGCGAATTTTCAAGATGGTGAACGGTGATCATCATGGCTTCCTGACCAATGGTTGGACCAGCAAGTATAGATGATGTCGCCTCAGCGTTTCTGCTCGTCCTGTTGCGGATCGAGCAAAACCGCCCCCGAACCTTGCTCGCCCAAACGGTCGCCAGGGTTACGCAATGGACAGTCACGCATTGACAGACAACCACAGCCGATACAGCCATCAAGATCGTTACGCAGCCGCGTCAGGGTTTCGATGCGTTTATCCAGTTCCTCACGCCAGTGCTGCGTCAGCGCATCCCATTCCTGGGTCGACATGCGCTTGTTAGCCGGCACATGCATCAGACTGTCGCTGACCGTGGCGAGGGGAATACCGATGCGCTGCGCAATTTTAATGATCGCCACGCGGCGTAGCACATCACGGCTGTAACGCCGTTGGTTGCCGTTGTTACGCGTACTGGAGATCAATCCTTTGGTTTCGTAAAAGTGCAAAGCCGACACCGCCACACCGCTGCGCTTCGCCACTTCACCCGGCGTCAGCACCGGTTTCGGGTAGTTGCGTTCTTTTTTCATTTCACTCTTTACCTCAAGTTAACTTGAGGAATTATACTCGCTCCCCATTGAAACTTCGAATCTCTACTCAGAAGGATGTGGTTATGATGCAAGAGGAAATCATTCATTCACTGACTCACTGGATCGATCAGAATCTGGATAAAACCCTGTCGATTGATGAAGTAGCGGCGAAATCAGGTTATTCCAAATGGCACCTGCAACGTATGTTCCGCACCGTGACGAAACAAACGCTGGGCGGTTATATCCGCGAACGCCGCTTAACGCTGGCCGCTGAGGCTCTGCGTCAGACACAACGTCCGGTATTTGATATCGCTATGCAGTACGGCTACGACTCACAGCAAACCTTTTCCCGCGTGTTTCGCCGTCAGTTCTCGCAAACGCCCACCGCGTATCGCCATACCATGCGTCGCCAGGCGATGATTCAGCGCCCACGTCTGGTGAGCTTTGATTGCAACGAGAATATGGCCAGCTTTACCCAGCGTACTACCGGCGAGTGCTGCCCGGTTCGCTAACCTTGCCTGCGCGCCCCGCGCGGGCGCTCCCTGCCCTGTCTATACGTGCGCGATAAATCGCGCCCGCTACAAATCCGTGGCAACGTTATAAATCATCGCACGCTGTCGATACGTGCGCGATAAATCGCGCCGCTACAAATCCGTGGCAACGTTATAAATCATCGCACGCTGCCGATACGTGCGCGATAAATCCGTGGCTACGCCATAAATAGCCGCATGCTGTCGTTGCGGCGCGATTTATCGCGCGAATCCTCTGCCTGCATCGATAAATTTTTTTCTACCATACCAGGTATAAATTTTGTTCAAACTTTCAAATCGGATGATATAATGTGACCCAAGTCACAGTTTAATGCGTAGTTCGACGGCCTGAAGGGCCTCCCTGACCTTCCTTCTCTGCCGCCAGTGATGTCCGATGAATGTCAGGGATGTTACTGATTCATAGAGGTTCGTTGCAGATGGCTACTTTAACCACCAGTCTTATCGTTATGCGCTGGGAATTGCTGAGCGCAGTAATGATGTTTTTCGCCAGCACCCTGAAAATTCGTTTTCGTCAGAACAGCCACCATGTGATGGCGCTGATGTGCGGCGGAATCGGCCTGGGTATGTCCTGCTGGTTTGTCACTGGCCTGATGGGGATCACCCTCAGTATGGAGAATCTGCATAACTTTATGGAAATCTCCAAAAATGCCTTTGTTGAGGTGATGAGCCAGACGCCTGCTGACTGGCCAATGCCTTAATCGCTACCCATAAAAAACCCCGCGTTGCGGGGTTTTTTATTTTGCTGTGTGATTTCAAATTTTCTTCAATACGGCCGGGATGTTGACATCCTCCACCGTTCCGTCGGGTGTCTGTGCACCAAGACGGTCCTGAATCCACATATCACCCATCATCTGATTAAGTCCACGATCCAGCCCGGTGACCATCCCCGCGCCAGGCGTAAAGGTCAGCTCACCAAAGAAAACCTGCTGCTCGTGGATATACCAGTCAACGCGCACATAATCGAAATCACTTGCCAGCTTCTTGCTCAAGACTAACGCGTGCTGTAACGCGGCCATTTGCGGCGAGATATCCAGGCCGGTATCGCGAATCTTGTGATACGCCTCGTCTAAATTGTTAACGTAAAAGTTCATGGATAACAACGGTCTACATCGGTTGTAAATCACCTGAAGCACATATTCAAAGTTGCCATCACGTTTATTAAACATATGGAACTTGTAATCAATGGGCGCGTTTTTCCCATCACCAATGTATTTTTCTACCAGAATGCGCGGTTTGATATAGCGGTAGTGAATCTCGCGCGCTTCATCCGCATAGTCTTTTTTCAACCAGGTTTGGCATTTACTGATGATCTGCTGTTTCTTCAGCGCATCTGGCTCTTCCAACAGGATTTCGACCATATTCGAACCGTGGTTCGGTTTGATGACCGTATTTTTCCAGCTCGACAGGGTATGCAGTGAATGAGGATCGCTGGTTTCATACACCAGCGGGATCAGATATTCGCTGCCCACCTTCTCGGCAACGTAATCTCGCACCGAGTATTTATCCGACAGGCGACCATAGTTCTGGTAATCGCCATAGACAAACTTGCGATACAGCACCTTCTCATTGAACACCTTGGGCTGACGCAAATTGGGTAACCGACGAAACCTACGGAAGTAGTACAGACGGTCCTGGTAAGCCCAGGGCATTTTTTTGATGAAATACCGCACACTTCGTCTGAGTTCATCTTTCAACTTGAGCATATCTAACCTCATTTGTAGGTTTTGTAGTTGAGCGAGGAAACTTGAATCTTAAAAATGGCGCCATTTCTGAAGAAGTAATTCATCACCGTAAGGGACAGAAGTTCAGTAATGAAGACGCTCCAGGCGGCCCCCATGATGCCGTAGCCCTGAATAAGCCACCACGAGAGCGGCAGGCTGATCGCCATCAAGCAGATAATTTTTCTGAGCAGATAGTTAAACCCTCCTTCCTTGACCATGTAGCGGTACGCCACGGTTCCCATTGCGGAGAAGCTGGACGCTATCGACAACACGGTAATCAGACTTCCTGACTGCGTGTATTCGTGACCATACAAAGCGATGATGATTTTTTCGCCGTATAAGGCGATGACAAGTAACAAGAGCAATGAAACACCCAAAACATAACCGTTCAGGCGCGCCGTCAGCTTGATAGCAACGCTGCCGCGCTCCCTGAAAATCTCTGAAAAGCTGGAGGTGATAATGGCCAATGGAATGAAGGTCCATGAGGCCGATATGGTGTTGGCGGCGGCGAACAAGCCAAGCTCACGCGCCGAGGCGATACCCACCAGAAACATCTGCGCAGTTTTCACCTGTACCGAAATAAAAATGCTGGAGATCGCCAACGGCAAACCGGCATACAGCAGATAACGCAGATAAGCGCCGCGTTTGCTGCGTGCAGGTGCCTGCTCCTGGTTTTCACGGTAGAAGTTGTAGCGTTTGATGGCGTAGGGAACCAACGTCACCACCACAATTGATAAGGTCAGCCAGATGGGGTTGAGCCGGAACCAGGCAATGGCGAAACTGAGTGAAAAACCCAGCAGCAGACCGATTGAGTTGGCAATGGTATTGAGCCGTGAAGCCAGACGCGCGTTGTTATACACACTGAACGTGTCCTGGGTAACAAATACCGAAGCGATGAACGAAGCCAGCGCAAACGCAAGAAAGTTTTCCTGCATGTTGTACCAGACCCAAATCAACACCGGCACCGAGGTCAATACCAGGAGCGCAAATCGCAGCGTGCGTGCCACGTTCATCAGGCGCACACCTTTTGGCTCACTTTTGCTGATGGTTTTGAACAGTATCGTTTCGGTGCCAAACATCGCTACGGTCTGCACCATAGAGAACAATGAGGTGGAAAACGCCATTTGGCCGAACACCGTCGGGCCGAAGGATTTTGCCACATAGGAAGTCACAAATATGACGCCGAAAACCGAGACGATCTTCTCAGACATCATCCAGGCGGCATTTGACATTACGCTTAATTTCATCAACTCGTCCTTAGTATTACTTACTGCAACTACTTTCGGTACAACGTCCTTGAAAGAATTAAACAAGCGCTAATTGGGCCTGACTTAAATTAATATCTTCAAACCATGCTGGTCCGAAAAAGAGGACTCGCGTCAGGATTCAGACAATGAATTCAGGATAATTCTGATTAAATCCGGCGCGAAACCCTGTGGATGTAACCGATTTCAGTCAAAGTATTGACCAAAAAGCTACTGGCATATCCTGGCGTTTTTGCAAGCAGGTTATGCCGTTTTTCCGATGAATGTATAATTTTTCCGCATTTGGGATGAAATGAATCTATATCAAAAACCCAACACCAGGAAGGCGTTCAATGGCAATCAGAATAAAATAAGACTTATCCCATGATGATATTTATTCTAAATATCTTAATTTAACCCTCGCAATTCTAATCGCGCACTTTAATACTGCATTAATAGTGTTTTTGCAGTACCAGATATTAATACAGTAATTCTCATCCACTAATTGATAAGAAAGGTAATAGCATTTATGAGAAAGTCACGATATAGCGAAGAGCAAATCACAAATGCCATTAAAGCTTCTGAAACAGGAGTGAAAGTCAGGGAGATTTGTGAGGAGCTTGGCATTTCCGAAGCCACTTTCTATAGCTGGAAGAAAAAATTCTCTGGACTCTCTTCTGAGGAGGGAAGAAAAATCAAAGAGTTAGAAGACAAACTTCAAACACTCACCCGCGAGTTGCAGACACTCAGCTCTGATAAGGAGATGCTGCAAAGCGTGCTGAAAAATTTCTTCACCACCAATGAAAAACGCCAGGCTGTTAACTTTCTGCAAACCACCTTCGACATAGGCACACGTCGCAGTTGCCGCTTGCTGGATATTAGCCGCAGCGTTTACCACTACCCGTCAGGTACAGAAAATCGCTAACAACATTAAGGCCGTTGTTATTTGACTTAATGCTGAGATTTGTTCTTACCAGAAGAGATGAAGATCATTTAATTCGGCGTTCGTGACATAACAATTCGCACCATTATTTCCTGATGAATAACATCACGAAATTACTTCTTTTTTTGCGGTAAAATTGATTCACATCAGCAAAAGTCTCGCGTTTCAAGCTATTTACGTCCCTCCCAATCTCATTCAGGTGAGATTGGGGCTTTCATTATTACTTTATCAACATTAATACTCTGCGCCAGAAACAGGTATTTTTGTTTAGCATTGATGAACAACAGACCAGAATCCCTCTCACACCAACTCTTCTTTTAAGTGGATCTATCGTTATCTGGGGGTGATCATATTATCCGCAGTTCCATGTGCCGATGGCGTATTCATGCCAGGAATCAGCCTGAAGAGAAACGTTATCATCGCTAAACAATAACGCAATTAGCCATACCGGATGAGTTAATATCACGTCACTATTCATCGCCGCACTTAACCAATCTCGGTCACATGCACGGCGGAAGAGTCTCAACCAGACAGCAACACCTTGAGGAAATGATGGTTCCGGCAGGGGGTTTTCAGTGCCAGAGCGCAATAAAAAGAGACCTGGCCCGGTTGTTTAATGCCTGTTTAGCGGCCATTCAGCCGCCAAAACGGCCCATTTTGCCCGTGAATCACCGCGTCTCCCCCCCAGAACAGGGAGAATTTTATCCACTCGTTCCTGCCAGCCTGGCGTCAGATATGACGTTTCGCGCTGAAAACCTGCCTGGTGGCCCAGGAAATGGTTATAACGCGGTATGGCTTAAGAACAGATAAGGCAAAAGTGGCAGGATTTCTGGCTGGTCATAATCTTAAAATCAGGGGCAAATCAGGATGCCAGCACCCGTGGCTGGCATCGTTTTACGCTTAAATTTCCAGTGAAGTTACCACCGGCTGCGGCTTGATACGCATTGCCGAGATGACGCCAATAATCAAACAGCAGATACCGATGGCGGTCAGCAACGGCGGCCAGCTTTGTCGCCACAGGAAAGTCCAGAACAAGCCAGACAGGGTTTCGAACACAATTAACGGCCCCATAATGACCGTGGGCAGGCGCTGGCTGGCCGCATTCCAGCACAGCGTTCCGAGCCATGAGCACAGCAACCCTATCGCCAGCATCAGCAGCAGGAAAACCTCGGGCTGCGGGCCAAAAGGTAACGCGAAATCAGGTTGTTGCCAGTGGATCTGTCCGCACACCAGCAGATAAAACACCACTGCCAGGGGTAACGTCACCAGGCCTTGCGCAGTCGCCCAACTGCCGGGTTTATGCTGCGGATGGTTACGCAGCCAACGCGCATTACGTAGCGGGTACCAGGTCCAACAGCCCACCGCCATCACCGCCAACAGCAGGCCGGAGAGATAGCGCGGCCAGTCCAGCGTTGCTCCCTGTGCCTGCAACTCCGCAGCATTGACGCATACCAACCCCAGGGCAATGATCAGCAAGGCAGGCATCAACCGTCGCCAGGGCAATCGCCCTTCCAGATGTCCGTAACACAGGTTAGCCGTGACCGACATCACCACCGGTAAGGTGCCAATAATCATGGTTGCTACCGGTGCGCCGGTACGCTGAATGGCGGTGGCGAGAAAGGCGTAATACATCAGATTGCCCACCAGCGACAGCTTTAACGCCTCAATCCAGTCCTGGCGCGCCAGTTGACGCAAGCGACGACGATCCAGCCAGGCAAGCGGCAAGGCGATCAAACCAAAAGCGACATAGCGCCCGGCGGATTGCAACGTGCCGGGATAATCCGGCACCAGCAGCGGCCCGACAAAGATCAGCCCCCACATCAATCCCGCCGCCAGCGCAAACAGAACTCCAGCCAACATAATCTTTTCCTGATTAAGATATTCCGGCGCAGTGTGGCGGAACGCAGCAGCAAAAGCTTGTAGCAGATTGCGGTTAGCGTGCGGGCCAGACCTGTTTTTGATAACGGCCAGGGGTGATGCCATAGCGATGCGCAAAGGCACGCGTCAGATGTGCCTGATCGGTTAAGCCAACGGCTGCCGCAACCGAGGCCGCACTTTCGCCCTGTGCCAGCCGCAACTTGGCGTCATAAAGCCGGAATGCCATCAGCATCTGATGCGGTGTGACATGAAACTGCTGGCGGAAACTGCGCAGGAAATGCCACGGCGACAATCCCGCCAGCGCGGCCAGTTCATCCAGCCTGACCGGTTCAGCGAGATTTTCTCGCAGATACGTTTTCACCAGATCAAAACGGTGCGCTCCTTCCACCGGTCGGGATTGCCCGCGATGCGCCAATGGACGCATCAACTCCAGCAACTCCACCAACAATCCCTCGCGTTCCAGCGCGGTTTCAGCCTGCCACAAAGCCGCCAGCCGCAGCGAAAACGGCTGCGCCAGACGAGCATCGGTGCGCAGCGCTTCACTGAACCACCAGTTGCGATCGCCGGTCAGCCTGTCCATCTCATCCGGATGGATGTAAATCATGCGGTAACGCCAGCCCTCTTCACAGGCGGATTCGCCGGTGTGAAGCTCATCCGGATTCATCATCACCAACGAATGCTCGGGAGCGGTGTAGTGGGTGCCACGATAGCGGAAGCGTTGTGCACCCGACTCGATGGTGCCAATGCCAAACGCTTCATGGGTGTGCGGCTCAAAGGCATAACGGGAGATATGCGCCTGATACAATTCAATGCCCGGCAGCTCGGAAAATTGCTGGAATTGCGCGCGGTCACGCTCGCACGGGAAGATTGCAGGAACCACTGACACGACACACCTCCATCGTAAAGAAGATCACCAGCATGCCCCGTAAGACGGGCAAAATGCAAAACAGATTTGTTTTGCCTGTGAGGAAGTTCAGCGCGACACTGACGCCCAGGCATATAACAGGAGGCGATCATGGGAAGCAAGGTAGTGATGGTGGTGGACATGCAAAACGGTGTGCTGGCAACGCCGCGTTTCGATCGGGCAGGACGTTGCGCGCGGATTAATCAGCTCATTGCCGCCGCTGACCAGGTCATTTTTATCCAGCACGTCGGTCCGGGTCTGGAGCTGAACAGCGAAGCCTGGCAGATTGTGCCTGAGCTACACCAACCGGCTCACGCCCTTTACGTCAATAAAACTGCCTGTGACGGCTTCTGGCAGACCGAGCTGGCGGCGCAGCTGGAACAGCAAGACATTTCGTCTTTTGTCATCTGTGGTTGTGCGACTGATTATTGCGTCGATACCACCCTCAAAGTGGGTGCCAGCCTGGGTTATCGCATCACCGTCGCCGCCGACGCGCACACCACAGCCGATCGTACCTGGGCAACCGCGCAGCAACTGATCAACCAACATAATGAAGTCTGGGCCGATCTGATCCTGCCGGGCAACCCGGTGCAGGTACGACCGACCGCAGAGCTGCTGGCTATCTGGCAGCCAGAGACGGTTAACCCGTAATCGGACCGCCCAGGTTGAGGCCCTGAAACTGATCGGGCAACGCCAGCTTATAAATGGCAAAATGCGCAGCCGCGCCTGGTTGCGCTGCCAGCGGCTGTTTAACCGGAATATAAAGCTGACGATCGGCGCTGATAAACGTGCCGTCTGGCCGTAACAACCGCACATCACTGGCAATGACGCGCGTTTCACCGGACGGTGCCAACACCCGAATGTTGTGGGTAACGGTTTCCGAGAAGTACACATTACCCGCCGAATCCATGCAGCAGCCCCCCGAGAAGTTGTTGTCATACACCTGCTCAACATGGGGCAGGATGTCTTCATCAGGCAGATCACTTTGCAGCCAACGGGTTTCCACGCGATAAAGCGGCCCGGTTGGTGCGGCCCAGTAAAGCCAGTTACCGTCGGCGGTGATTTCAATCATATCGCTATTGGGCGGATGGAAGGTTTTGCTGCCTTTGATGCCAGACAACATCGCCGGTGGCGCTTTATCCGACGCCTTCACCACCGGGGTAGCCGACAAACGACGCAGCGTTTTGCCACTGACCATGTCGTGTACAATGATGCCACCCAGACCGGAATCGGTAATGTACAACGCGTTGCCGTGAAAACGCAGGTCGTTCATCTGTGCGCCTGGCGGCAGGATGCGTTCGTCAAACCGCAGAATTTGCAGGATTTCGCCGCTATGTGCATCCAACTGCACCAACTTTTGCGCGCCGGGTTGTGGCACCGCATCTTTTGCTGAAAAAACGCCGGCACTGAGCGCCCCCTGATCAACACACCACACCGTATCATCAGCAAAAATATGTACCGAGTTGAGGTAAACAAACGCATTGCGCCCATCTTTACCCGGCTGCCACTCATTCCAGCCATTGCCAGGGAAAGGTCGCAAACTGCCATCCGCCTCGCGTCGCGCCAGGGAAGGTGTCGGTTTATCTTTGGCATAGCGTGGCAGGCCAAGAAACAGCAGATTACCGCGGGTTAACGCCACCTGATTCGCCATCCACGGCGAAACGACCACCCGCTCCAGTGGCAACGGATCTTCAGCCGTAAAAGCCTGAACATTGCGCGCTACGCCCAGCGCGCCCAGCGCCAGCAAAAATGTACGGCGATTGAGGTTCACTCACGCTCCTTCTGCGCCATTGTGTTAGGCCTGACAGGATGGCGAAGCCGCCGTGGAGATGAACGGCTTTTTGTGCCACGCCGGGAGGAATGTGGCAAAAGGTTAAAGCCAGCATTCAATCCGGGGGGCTAACTTGCACGCCACCATGCACCTTTTTGGTTCACGTCAGTCATAAAAAAGACTTTTAACGCTCACTACTTGCACGAATTTACTCTAAAAGCACAAATCAATTAATTTTTGTGCAATTAATGCACGGACTGTGAATTTACCCATAAAATAATTATTCTTTTTTATCATGACGTTAAGTATCACTTTCCGCAAAGCATCCCCCCACTGGCCCAGGAATTGCTAATCCCATGTAGATAAATATTGATACCTGCGGGAGTAGACATGGGCAACCACCAGTCAGAAAGTCAGCTGCACAGAGGCTTGAAAAATCGCCATATTCAACTGATTGCGCTGGGAGGCGCAATCGGTACCGGGCTGTTTCTTGGCATTGCGCAAACCATAAAAATGGCAGGTCCGTCGGTCCTGCTGGGCTATGCGATTGCCGGCGTGATCGCCTTCTTTATTATGCGCCAGCTCGGCGAGATGGTGGTTCACGAACCGGTTGCTGGCTCGTTTAGCCATTTTGCCAACCAATACTGGGGCAATTTTGCGGGCTTCGTAGCAGGATGGAATTATTGGGTGCTTTACGTACTGGTCAGCATGGCAGAGCTGACCGCGGTCGGTATTTACGTCCAATACTGGTGGCCGGAAATCCCGACCTGGGTGTCCGCCGGGGTGTTCTTTGTCGTGATCAATGCCATCAATATGACCAACGTGAAAATTTATGGCGAGGTCGAATTCTGGTTTTCAATCATCAAAGTCGCGGCGATTGTCGGCATGATCGGTTTTGGTGCCTGGCTGCTCGCCAGCGGGCACGGAGGTCCCGAGGCGAGCGTCGCAAATCTGTGGCAGCATGGAGGGTTCTTCCCTAACGGAATCAAGGGACTGGTGATGGCAATGGCCGTAATCATGTTCTCATTCGGCGGTCTGGAGCTGATCGGCATTACTGCCGCCGAGGCCGACAATCCGCAGAAAAGCATTCCGAAAGCCACAAACCAGGTTATCTATCGCATCCTGCTATTCTATGTTGGCGCGCTGGCGGTGTTGCTGTCGCTCTACCCGTGGCAGAAAGTGGTGGAAGGGGGTAGTCCGTTCGTCCTGATTTTCCACGCACTTGACAGTAATCTGGTCGCGACGTTGCTCAACGCCGTCGTGCTTTCTGCTGCGCTTTCTGTTTATAACAGCTGTGTGTTCAGCAACAGCCGCATGTTGTTTGGTCTGGCGAAACAGGGGAACGCTCCCGCCTCATTGTTAAAAGTTAATCGGCGCGGTATTCCTTTTAACGCCCTCAGCGTCTCGGCGCTGGTTACTGCGTTGTGTGTGCTGCTTAACTACCTCATGCCGGGCAAAGCCTTCGAGCTGCTGATGTCGCTGGTGGTCTCTGCACTCGTCATCAACTGGGCGATGATCAGTATCACCCATCTGAAATTCCGCCGCGCCATGCGTATCACCAAACAGAAAACCCATTTCCCCAGCCTGGGCTACCCTCTGACCAATATCCTGTGTCTGCTGTTCCTGGCCGGAATTCTGGTGATTATGTTTATGACGCCTGGCATCGAGATTTCAGTCTGGCTGATCCCCGTTTGGCTGCTGGTGCTGGCCGTCAGCTATCGGTTAAGAAAAAAGAGCAACACAGAAGCACAGCATCAGAAGATAGCGGCCAACTGAATGTCCCTGGCATGGCAATGCATGAAATAAAAAAGAGGCCCTGCGGCCTCTTTCGAAAATCTGTCTGAATGTGTTCCGATCTTAGAACGGAATATCGTCGTCAAAATCCATCGGCGGTTCGTTGTTCGCCGGTGCGCTCTGCTGCTGTGGACGCTGCTGCGCACCGCCGCTGAACTGGTTGCCGCCCTGCGGCTGCTGTGGTTGCCCCCAGCCGTTGTTGTTGCCGCCACCCTGGCCACCCATCGGTGCTCCGCCGGTGCTGGCGCCCTGCTGACGACCACCCAGCATCTGCATGGTGCCGCCCACGTTTACCACGATCTCGGTGGTGTAACGATCCTGGCCGCCCTGGTCCTGCCATTTACGGGTGCGCAGCTGGCCTTCGATGTAGACCTGTGAACCTTTACGCAGGTATTCACCGGCCACTTCCGCCAGTTTGCCAAACAGCACCACGCGGTGCCATTCGGTGATCTCTTTGTTTTCACCGGTTTGTTTGTCACGCCAGCTTTCTGACGTAGCCAGCGTAATGTTGGCAACTGCGCCACCATTTGGCATATAACGTACTTCCGGATCCTGACCCAGATTCCCGACAAGAATCACTTTGTTAACGCCACGACTGGCCATGTTGCTGTCTCCCGATGAGTTAATGCGTCAATACTAAACGATCAATTCTAGCACGTCTGGATCGCGGTTCCCACTTTCGAGCTGGCTTCCAGAATACACAATCAAAACGCAAAATACTGGATATTTATTCAGTTTATTTTTTATGCCATAATACGCGTTTCTTCTGGCCGCTGTCGGCAAGGCGCGGCGAGTGCTGCTAATCCGGGAAAGGTGAATGGATAAGATCGAAGTTCGTGGTGCCCGCACCCATAATTTGAAAAACATCAACCTGATCATCCCTCGCGACAAACTCATTGTGGTAACCGGCCTGTCAGGCTCCGGTAAATCCTCTCTGGCGTTTGATACGCTGTACGCGGAAGGTCAGCGTCGCTATGTGGAGTCGCTCTCTGCCTATGCGCGCCAGTTTCTTTCCTTAATGGAGAAACCGGACGTTGACCATATCGAAGGTCTCTCGCCCGCCATCTCTATTGAGCAAAAATCCACGTCCCATAACCCGCGCTCGACGGTCGGCACCATTACCGAAATCCACGACTATCTGCGTCTGCTGTTTGCCCGTGTTGGCGAGCCGCGCTGCCCGGATCATGACGTCACCCTGGCGGCGCAAACCGTTAGCCAGATGGTCGATCAGGTGCTGGCACAGGAAGAAGGCCGTCGCCTGATGTTGCTGGCTCCGGTGGTGAAGGATCGTAAAGGCGAGCACACCAAAACGCTGGAGAACCTTGCCTCGCAAGGGTATATCCGCGCCCGTATCGATGGTGAAGTCTGTGATCTCTCCGATCCGCCAAAGCTGGAACTCCAGAAGAAGCATACTATCGAGGTGGTGATTGACCGCTTCCGCGTCCGTGACGACCTCGCGACACGTTTAGCCGAATCGTTCGAAACCGCGTTGGAATTAAGCGGTGGCACGGCGATTGTCGCGGATATGGACGACAACAGCGCCGAAGAGATGCTGTTCTCCGCCAACTTTGCCTGCCCGGTGTGCGGCTACAGCATGCGCGAACTCGAACCGCGTCTGTTCTCGTTCAATAACCCGGCGGGTGCCTGTCCAACCTGTGACGGCCTCGGTGTGCAGCAATATTTCGATCCCGATCGTGTAGTACAAAACCCGGAGCTGTCGCTGGCGGGTGGTGCGATTCGCGGCTGGGATCGCCGTAATTTCTACTATTTCCAGATGCTGCGTTCGCTGTCTGAGCATCTGGATTTCGATGTCGAAGCACCGTTTAACAGCCTGAGCGACAAAGCACAGCAGGTGATTCTGTACGGTTCTGGCAAAGAAAGCATCGAATTCAAATACATCAACGACCGTGGCGATACCTCAGTGCGCCGCCATCCGTTTGAAGGCGTGCTGCACAATATGGAGCGCCGCTATAAAGAGACGGAATCCAATGCGGTGCGCGAGGAGCTGGCGAAATTTATCAGCAACCGCGCCTGCGCCAGCTGTGAGGGCACCCGTCTGCGCCGTGAAGCGCGCCACGTCTTTGTGGAAAACACCAACCTGCCGACCATCTCTGACATGAGCATCGGCCACGCAATGGATTTCTTCCGCGATCTCAAACTGAGCGGCCAGCGCGCCAAAATTGCAGAAAAAGTCCTGAAAGAGATTGGCGATCGTCTGAGCTTCCTCGTCAACGTCGGGCTGAATTATCTTTCCATGTCGCGCTCTGCTGAGACGTTGTCCGGCGGTGAAGCACAGCGTATCCGTCTGGCGAGCCAGATCGGTGCGGGTCTGGTGGGGGTGATGTACGTACTGGATGAACCGTCGATTGGTCTGCATCAGCGCGACAACGAACGTCTGCTGAGTACGCTGATTCATCTGCGTGACCTCGGCAATACGGTGATTGTGGTGGAGCACGATGAAGATGCGATTCGTGCCGCCGACCATATCATCGATATCGGCCCCGGCGCCGGGGTGCATGGCGGCCAGGTGGTGGCGGAAGGTGACGTCAACGCCATCATGGCGCATGAAGATTCTCTTACCGGCCAGTACCTGAGCGGCAAACGTGAAATTGCCGTGCCGAAAGAACGCGTTAAAGGCGATCCCGCCAAGGTGCTGAAGTTGACCGGGGCGCGCGGCAACAACCTGAAAGACGTGACCCTGACGGTGCCGGTCGGTCTGTTTACCTGCATCACCGGCGTATCTGGTTCCGGTAAATCGACACTGATTAACGATACCCTGTTCCCGATTGCTCAGCGCCAGTTAAACGGTGCCACCAGCGGTGAACCGGCACCCTATCGCGAGATCGCCGGTCTGGAACATTTCGACAAAGTGATCGATATCGATCAAAGCCCGATCGGTCGTACACCGCGTTCCAACCCCGCGACCTATACCGGCATCTTCACCCCGGTGCGCGAACTGTTTGCCGGTGTGCCGGAGTCGCGCTCGCGTGGCTATAATCCAGGCCGCTTCAGCTTTAACGTGCGTGGTGGACGTTGTGAAGCCTGCCAGGGCGATGGGGTGATCAAAGTTGAAATGCACTTCCTGCCGGATATTTACGTCCCCTGCGATCAGTGCAAAGGCAAACGTTATAACCGTGAAACGCTGGAGATTAAATACAAAGGCAAAAGCATCCATGAAGTGCTGGAGATGACCATCGAAGAAGCGCGTGACTTCTTTGATGCGGTGCCTGCGCTGGCGCGTAAGCTGCAAACCCTGATGGACGTGGGCTTGTCCTATATCCGCCTCGGCCAGTCTGCCACCACGCTGTCCGGCGGTGAAGCGCAGCGCGTGAAGCTGGCGCGAGAGCTGTCGAAACGCGGTACCGGCCAGACGTTGTACATCCTTGATGAGCCGACCACGGGCCTGCACTTTGCTGATATCCAGCAACTGCTGGAAGTGCTGCATCAGTTGCGCGATCAGGGCAACACCATCGTGGTGATTGAGCACAACCTCGACGTGATCAAAACGGCTGACTGGATCGTCGATCTCGGCCCCGAAGGCGGCAGCGGCGGCGGCGAAATCCTGGTGGCAGGTACGCCAGAAACCGTGGCGGAATGCGAAAAATCACATACGGCACGCTTCCTTAAACCAATGTTAAAAAAGTAATTTCTCCCTCAGGCCCGCGATTGCGGGCCTGATTCTTTCTGCCAGATCCCGCAGAGAAATGCAGAAACAGGCAAGAATCAGACATCTTCAGGCATATACGCTTTCCCATCAGGTGACTATCCTTACACAGTTCCTTTTTGGCGTACTCAAGCGCCTTTATCCCTTCCGTTTGCGGAGGGGATCCCCGCAAAAACTCACGACACATCTTAACTGGAGACACCATGAATATTACGCATGCCTATGCCGCACAGGACGCGAAATCTAAACTCGCTCCGTTCGACTATAAGCCTCGCGAGCTGCGCGCTCATGATGTGCAGATTGAAGTGTTGTACTGCGGCGTCTGCCACTCTGACCTTCATACTGCGCGTAACGAATGGAAAAACACCATTTTCCCGGTCGTACCAGGCCATGAAATCGTTGGCCGCGTGACGGCGGTAGGCGCACACACTCATAAATACAAAGTGGGTGATCTGGTCGGCGTGGGCTGTATGGTCGACTCCTGCCGTAGCTGTCCGAGCTGCCAGGAAGGTCTGGAGCAGTACTGTGAAAACGGTTTTGTTGGCACCTACAACGGTGAAGATCGCGAAACCAAAGCCATCACCTATGGCGGCTACTCCACCAGCATGGTTGTGGATGAAAGCTTTGTGCTGCGTGTACCGGAAAACCTCGACCTGGCAGGTGTTGCACCGCTGCTGTGTGCCGGTATCACCACCTACTCACCGCTGCGTCACTGGAACGTGGGTCCGGGCCAGAAAGTCGGTATCGTCGGCCTTGGTGGCCTCGGTCATATGGGTGTGAAGCTGGCGCATGCCATGGGAGCACATGTGGTGCTGTTCACCACGTCACCGTCAAAAATTGAAGACGGCAAACGCCTTGGCGCTGACGAAGTGGTGATCTCGAAGGACGCGGATCAGATGGCCCAGCACCTCAACAGCTTTGACTTCATCCTGAACACCGTGGCGGCGCAGCACGATCTCAACCCGTTTATTGCCCTGCTGAAGCGCGATGGCAACATGACGCTGGTGGGTGCACCGGAGCACGATCACCCGGCACCGCAGGTGTTTAACCTGATCTTCAAACGTCGCAGCATCGCTGGCTCGCTGATTGGCGGTATCGCTGAAACCCAGGAAATGCTGGATTTCTGCGGCAAGCACGGTATCACTTCCGATATCGAACTGATCGCCATGAACCAAATCAACGAAGCCTATGAGCGTATGCTGAAAAGCGACGTGAAATACCGTTTTGTAATTGATATCAACACCCTACGTGAGGAAGCTGCCGCTTAATCCTCATCATGGCTGACGCCCGCCGCGCGTGTGGCGTCAGCCTGTTGCCAGGAAGCATCCACCAGGTAGTAAATCTGCGAATCTTTCAGCGAACCGTCCAGCCACAGGGTGCTCCAGTGGGACTTGTTCAGATGCTCGCTAGGAAACACATCACTATGTTCTTCACGCAATAAATCGGCCAGTGCCGGGGTGGCTTTCAACGAAACCGCCGGACGCCCTTTTACCTCATGCACCATCGCAAATAAAATCCCCTCGCTTTTGATCTGCGTAGCTTTCCAGTCACTGTGCACACTCTGCTCTGCGCCCGGCTTGCTCATGCAATATGTCAGTAAATCCGAAGTGTTCATATTTACTCCCCTTGTAAGGTGGCGACAATGCGCCGCGCGCCGCCGTGAACCCGATGTTCACCGAGCCAGATCCCCTGCCACGTCCCCAACATCAGCCGCCCACGGCTAATCGGTAACAACAAGGATACGCCGAGTAGCGATGACTTAATGTGCGCGGGCATATCATCTGCACCTTCATAATCGTGTTGATAAGGGGCATTTTCTGGCACATGACGCAGAAAATGTTGCTCCATGTCGCTGCGTACCGTGGGATCGCAATTTTCATTGAGGGTCAGTGAGGCGGAGGTGTGCTGTAGCAACAAATGCAGCTGACCAATACGCACATCCGACAGGGCGCGTAGCTGTCCGACGATCTCGTCGGTGACCAGATGAAAACCGCGTGGTTTGGCGCTAAGCGTTAAGGTTTGTTGGTGCCACATGCCTGAATCCTGAATTAAACACACCGTTTAAGTGTGCAGCATGACGGCGAAAGGTAAAGGAAAAAACGGCCTGAAATTGGACGAAAAAAAACCGCCAGCATCAAGCTGGCGGCTTCATCATGGATTACATCACCGCAGCAAAGGCTTCAGCTACCTGATGTACGTTGCGGCTATTAAGTCCCGCCACACACATACGACCGCTGGCAATCAGGTAGACACCGAACTCGTCACGCAGACGATCGACCTGCTGCGCGCTCAGACCGGTGTAGCTGAACATGCCACGCTGTTTCAGCAGATAATCGAAGTTCTGGCCCGGCAGCTTCTCACGCAGTACCGCAACCAGTGCCTGACGCATTTCGATAATACGCAGACGCATCGCTTCTACTTCCGCCAACCAGTTGTTCAGCAGCGCTTCATCGTTCAGAACACAGGAAACCACCTGAGCACCGAAGTTCGGCGGGCTGGAGTAGTTACGGCGCACCGTTGCTTTCAACTGACCCAGCACACGGCCTGCTTCTTCTGCGCTATCGCAAACGATGGAGAGTCCACCGACGCGCTCACCATAAAGTGAGAAGATTTTGGAGAACGAGTTGCTGACCAGCGCTGGCAGACCCGCAGCCGCCACGCCACGAATCGCATAGGCGTCTTCGTTCATACCGGCGCCAAAGCCCTGATAAGCGATATCGAGGAACGGGATCAGTTCCTGTGCTTTCAGCACCTCAACGGTCTGGTCCCACTGTGCATCAGTCAAATCCGCACCGGTTGGGTTATGGCAGCACGGATGCAGCAGCACGATGCTTTGCTTCGGCAGGGTTTTCAGCGCAGCAATAAAGGCATCGAATTTCACACCGTTGGTTTCTGCGTCGTACCACGGGTAAGTGCTGACTTCAAAACCGGCACCGTTGAAGATCGCAATGTGGTTTTCCCAGGTAGGATCGCTGACCCAAACGTTGGAGTTCGGGAAGTAACGTTTGAGGAAATCCGCACCGACTTTCAGCGCACCTGACCCACCCAGCGTCTGGATGGAGGCAATGCGGCCCGCCTTCAGCATCGGGTGCTCGCGACCGAACAGCAATGGTGCGATGGCGTTACGGTAAGGACCAAAACCTTCCATCGGCAGATAAAGCGAAGCCTGATGCGGTGCCGCTTGCAGGCGCTCTTCCGCTGCGGCAACCGCCTGCAGCTGAGGAATGATGCCCTGCTCGTTGTAATAGAGGCCGATGCTCAGATTCACTTTATTCGCGCGCTGGTCCTGTTTGAAGGTTTCCATCAGCGACAGAATCGGATCGCCGGCATAGGCATCAACGTTTTGAAACACGGTGCAGATCTCCATGATTGGTCAAAAAAGTCAGGTAACGATGCATCGTCAAACCCTGTAACGGCCTGGGCGGTGATTCATGGCGATGATCAGATTCAGGATCACCGCGCCCGCTATCGAGGCAAGCAGCATGGGTACGGATACGACAAACAACGAAGCCAACACCACGCAGGTATCGACCGCCATTTGCAGTTTTCCAGCGCGCAGGCCGATGCGGTCCTGCAACCAGAGCGCCAGAATATTGACGCCGCCCAGACTGGCTTTGTGACGAAACAACACTATAAACCCAATCCCCATTACCACGTTACCGAACAATGTCGCATAAAACGGATTTAATGAGGAAAAATGGATGAACAACGGGTGCAGGTGGGTAAACAGTGACACCAGGCCCACGGCGCAGAATGTTTTCAGGGTAAATTCCCAGCCCATACGACGCACCGCCAGCCAGTAAAATGGCAGGTTAATCAGGAAAAAGGCGCTGCCGAAGGAAAGTGGCGTCAGATAGCTAATTAAGAAGGCTATACCGGCGGAACTGCCGGTCAACGCTCCCGCTTGCTTCAGCATGATCACGCCGAAAGAAACCATCAGCGTGCCAAGCACTATCGCCAGGGCATCTTCGATACGGGAGTGGGGAATCTTGGTAGGTTCAACAACGTTATCCATGGATTTATCTCATTGCAATTGATGCGGTTCAAATGCAAAAAACGCACCACATCGGCGACGTCGTGTCGCCGCCGATGGGTGCCAATGATTATCCAATTGATAACTAAGGCGCTTTATTGCAGGTTTTTGTGCATGGCTCAGAGGCTAAATCAGTAATCCATGCACAAATCTGTTATCTGGTGCGCGTTTTTTGCATTTAATCGGCAATAATTGCACCAGACTAGCACATTACGCACTTTTTTGGCGCGTTTTGTGCTCAGAAATTATCATCAAACCGTTCTCTTTTAAACGGCTCAAAACCACCGAGGTTTTGACATGGGCGACACTTTGATGCCCCCCCACCAGTTGGCTGATTAAGGCACTGAGTGAAGCCAGATCCGCTACCGCAACTTTCAGCAAATAATCCGCATCACCCGTGGTTTTAAACGCATCCACGATGGCCGTTTCCTGTTCCACCATACGGTGAAAACTCTCTTCATAATCAGGGGTGTGGTTAATCAGCCGCACCTCAATCAATCCCACCATGCCGAGGCCGATGGCATCGGGCGACAAGCGGGCGTGATAACCGAGAATCAGGTTTGCCTGTTCAAGATTGATGCGTCGGCGTGAACATTGAGACGCCGAAAGGCCCACTAAATCACTGAGTTCCTGGTTGGTGAGGCGGCCGTTAGATTGTAATAATGTCAATATTTTAAGGTCGTAATCGTCTACCTGAGTCATGCTGCTTCCAGAGCGTAAATGGGGGCGCTTTGCTACAGATAACCTGATTAAAGGCGGGGTTGTCCAACACTATTTTCCAATGACGTGAAATGCATGCACAGATCGTGCATGCAGAGGGGAGGAGAGGATTATTCGTCGTCGTATTGTGGGCCTGCGTAGTTATCAAAACGCGACCAGTGACCATTAAAGGTCAAACGTACTGTGCCGATCGGTCCGTTACGCTGTTTACCGATGATGATCTCAGCAATGCCTTTCAGATCGCTGTTTTCGTGATAAACCTCATCACGATAAATAAACATGATCAGGTCCGCATCCTGTTCGATCGAGCCAGATTCACGCAGATCCGAGTTCACCGGGCGTTTATCGGCACGTTGTTCCAGCGAGCGGTTCAACTGCGACAACGCCACCACCGGCACATTCAGTTCTTTCGCCAACGCCTTGAGCGAGCGTGATATTTCGGCGATTTCCAGCGTACGGTTATCCGACAGTGAGGGCACACGCATCAATTGCAGGTAGTCGATCATGATCATGCTCAGACCATCGTTTTCACGATAGATACGGCGCGCGCGCGAACGCACCTCCGTCGGCGTCAGACCGGAAGAATCATCGATGTACATGTTCTTCTTCTCAAGCAGGATGCCCATAGTAGCGGAGATACGTGCCCAGTCCTCATCCTCCAGCTGACCGGTACGGATACGCGTCTGATCCACGCGTGATAATGACGCCAGCATACGCATCATGATCTGTTCGCTGGGCATTTCCAGACTGAAAATCAGGACCGGCTTTTCTTGCAGCATGGCGGCGTTTTCGCACAAGTTCATGGCGAAGGTGGTTTTACCCATCGATGGACGTGCCGCAACGATAATCAGATCAGAACCCTGCAAACCGGCGGTTTTTTTGTTCAGATCCTGATAACCGGTGTCCACCCCGGTGACGCCATCGTGCGGCGTAGAAACCAGCGATTCAATACGCGATACCGTGGCTTCGAGGATTTGCTCGATATTCCTCGGGCCTTCATCTTTGTTGGCGCGCTGCTCGGCGATCTTGAAGACGTTGGATTCCGCGAAATCGAGCAGATCTTCACTGCTGCGCCCCTGCGGATCGTAACCGGCATCGGCGATTTGATTCGCCACTGAGATCATTTCGCGTACCACCGCACGCTCGCGCACGATGTCAGCATAGGCACCAATGTTGGCCGCGCTCGGGGTGTTTTTTGCCAGTTCGGCGAGATAGGCAAAGCCCCCCGCCATTTCCAGCTCGCCACGCGTTTCCAACGATTCCGACAGCGTAATCAGGTCGATAGGCTGTCCGGCTTCCAGCAAACTTTGCATTTCGGAGAAGATTAGCCGGTGCGAGCGGTTGAAGAAATCCTCAGCGACTACGCGTTCGGAGACGTTATCCCAGCGCTCGTTATCCAGCATCAACCCACCGAGTACCGACTGCTCCGCCTCAATGGAATGCGGCGGCATTTTCACGCCCTCCAGTTGACGGTCGCGGGTTTCGTTCGATTTGTTGGTGGGTTTATTTCCTGCCATAGTGAATGCATTACCGATCTTTAGAGTGACGGGCAAGTATAACGTCACAGGATGAACAATCACAGGAGTCAGAATGGCAAAGCGTATTCAGTTCAACGAACATGGCGGCCCTGAAGTACTGCAATGGGTGGATTTTGAACTTGCCGACCCCGCTGAACATGAAGTCCAGGTGGAAAATCGGGCAATCGGTATTAACTATATCGATACCTATGTACGTAGCGGATTGTATCCGGTGGCAGCGAAACCTTCTGGTCTGGGTACGGAAGCGGCAGGCGTAGTGAAAAAAGTCGGTTCTGCCGTTACACGCTTTAAAGTGGGCGATCGCGTGGTGTATTGCCAGTCGGCGCTCGGTGCGTACAGCGAGTTGCACAATGTGCATGAAGATCGTCTGGTGATTCTGCCTGAACGCATCAGCTTCGAGCAGGGAGCCGCCTCGTTCCTGAAGGGCCTGACCGTACAATATCTGTTGCGTCAGACTTATAAGGTCAAAGCGGATGAGACATTCCTGTTCCATGCCGCAGCGGGCGGTGTCGGTCTGATTGCCTGCCAGTGGGCGAAAGCGCTGGGCGCGCACCTGATTGGTACCGTAGGCTCCGCTGAAAAAGCGCAAATCGCCAAAGAGGCGGGCGCATGGGCCACCATTAACTATCGCGACGAGAATATTGCGCAACGGGTGAGTGAACTGACCAACGGCAAAAAAGTGGCTGTGGTGTATGACTCAGTAGGTAAAGATACCTGGGAAGCGTCACTGGATAGTCTGCGTCGCCACGGTCTGATGGTGAGTTTTGGTAATGCGTCCGGTCCGGTCACCGGTGTCGATTTGGGCATTCTGAACAAGAAGGGGTCGCTGTTTGTCACCCGTCCTTCATTGTTTGGTTATATCACCAACCGCGAAGAACTCGACCACGCCAGTGCTGAGCTGTTTTCACTGATTGCCAGCCATGCGATTAAAATCAATGTGCCGGAACAGCAGAAATTCGCGTTACGCGATGCGGCTCAGGCGCATAAGGTGCTGGAAAGCCGCGCGACGCAAGGCTCAAGTCTGCTGATTCCCTGACGCCATAAAGCAAACGGGGCTTCCCGTAGGAAGCCCCTTTTTCTTTTTTATAGTTCGCGCTGGTGTAGGGACAGCGGCGATGAATTTGTTTCGACTCAACGGCAAACATCCTGACAGAAAACATAAGTAAAAAATATGTTTAATTGCAGATTTGGACTAAGCATTGCCAACTCTGTGATCGCCTCCGCATTTAGCGCCAGCCGTTTCTCTCTAACTTACTGATTTTTCTTTTCAGTCGATTCAGCTTCACTTCACCCTGCGGCGTGGTAAAAGCGCGATACACCCAGACAGCCACCACCGCCAACACCAGCCACGGCAACAATTTAATAACAAGTGCAAACAACCCGCCGAGGAACATCAGCACCGTTGCAACAATCAGCGCGGCAATCACGCCCAGCAGCGACACACCGGTCAGCAACAGCATGAGAAAAAAGCCGATAACAAATAATATTTCCACGAAGGTTCTCCTGTGTAGGTTACAGGAAGTGCATTACAAGATGCGTGCCAACTCGCAAACCTTACTAAGACGTTGAAATTATTATAAGTATTATTCAGGGCATATGGCGGGAATAGTGAAATTCACCAAATTTTGGTGTGAATAAAACCGTAGAACCATCCCCGTAGCGGCGCGATTAATCGCGCGTTTTTTTCCTGCAACGCGCACGAAATTGCGCGTTTTTTTCCTGCAACGCGCACGAAATTGCGCGATAAATCGCGCCGCTACGGAGAAAAAAATCAGGCTTCCAGGGGAATTTTATCCGCCACCAGCGCCAGCGCCGCTTCCAGCACGCGAACATCAGCGCCCGGTTTGTGGGCATTTTCGCTAAGATAACGTCGCCACTGGCGTGCGCCCGGAATGCCCTGGAACAGGCCCAACATATGGCGCGTGACGTGACCAAGGTAAGTCCCTTTCGCCAGTTCCGCCTCGATATACGGATACATGCTACGTACCACGGCCACGGGATCTACGGCTGGCGTATCACGACCAAACAACTCACGGTCAACCTGCGTCAGAATGCCCGGATTCTGATAGGCTTCACGCCCCATCATCACGCCATCCATATGTTGCAGGTGGATTTTCGCCTCTTCCAGCGTTTTGATCCCCCCATTGATCGCCATAGTCAGATGGGGGAAATCACGTTTCAGTTGATAGACGCGCGGATAATCAAGCGGGGGGATCTCGCGGTTCTCTTTTGGGCTAAGACCCGACAACCAGGCTTTACGGGCGTGGATGATAAACGTGTCGCAGCCACCCTGCTGTGCGACAGTGCCAACGAAATCGCACAAGAAGGCGTAGCTATCCTGATCGTCAATACCGATACGGGTTTTCACCGTCACCGGAATGCTTACCACGTCACGCATCGCTTTAATGCAATCCGCCACCAGCGCCGCTTCTCCCATCAGACAGGCACCAAAACGGCCATTCTGCACGCGATCGGACGGGCAGCCGACATTAAGGTTGATCTCATCGTAACCACGCGCTTCCGCCAGTTGCGCGCACTGCGCCAGGGCTGCTGGATCGCTGCCACCCAGTTGCAGCGCAACCGGATGTTCATCCTCGCTAAAAGCCAGATAATCACCCTTGCCATGAATGATCGCGCCGGTTGTCACCATTTCGGTGTAAAGCAGCGTGTCACCACTCAGCTGACGGTGAAAATAACGACAGTGACGATCGGTCCAGTCGAGCATTGGGGCAATAGAAAAACGTTGCGAAGAGAAGGTATCGGTCATGAAACGCAGTAAATCCGGGGTTAAGTGATGAGATTCTGCGCAATGATATCACAGGATTGACGGGCGACACAGCCGCCCGTCAGGATGAAGCAGAGACATCAGAAATTAAAGCCGAGCTGCAACATCGCACCCCAGGTATTGTCGTCGCCAACCGAACCGGCCAAATCAAGGTGCACGGTATTGTTAAACGGTGACACACCAAAACCGGCGGTGAACACGTTGGCGTCATTTGACTTCATATCCGCACGATAACCAGCCCGCAATTGCAGCCAGTCCAGTACACGATATTCCCCACCGACTCCAACATATTGACTGCTGTCTTCCGATTTAAAACGCTTGGTTTGTGTCAAATCGACATCGCCAGTCAGTGTGAAGGCACCATAGTTCCAGGCCAGACCGGTGGTGACCAGTGGACGGATTTGGTACGTATCACGGTAGCCATTCACTTCTTTGGTATCGATATCGCGTGAAATCAGGTTCTGGCCAGTCAGGCCGAACGTCCAGTTATCGGCAAAGTCCGTTGCGATACCTGCATCAACGTTAAAACCGGTATCTGAGCTGCGGTAGCGGCTGTTGTTGATATCGCTTTTATCGTAGTTGTACACGCTGGCGGTGTAGTTATACAGCCAGGTTTTTTGCAGTTTCGGCGTAATCCCTACAGAGACAGGATGCCCGGCAATGCTGAACTGATGCGCCATAGCAATACCGTAATCGGTCACTAACGCCGCCAGACCGTTGGCGCTGGAGGTCAACTTATCCTCATCACCCGGCACTGGAATGACAGTGCCATCCGCAACCCCTTGCAGATAATCAATATCGCTTTGTGACACGTTCGCACGGATGTGTGCAGTACCGTAGGCTTTGGTGACAAACGCGAAGGGCAGCGTTTCATTGGGCACCGTAACAGCCAGCGCAACGCCTGCTGAGCCGTCTGCTTTGTTGCCACGCAGATCGCGCAACTGGTTTGCCATATCACCCGCCGCGGCTTTAAGTTCTGGATAGCCGTTGAGGTAGTCCTGGAAGGTTAAGTTATCAATCACGTTCTGATAACGGTCGACGGTGTCCGTGATGTCATCAACACGATTAATCAGTTTGTCTTTATCAGTAACCTGTATCCCAGCTGAAGGGAAAATAATACTCACGTCATCATCAGGTTTTGCTTTGGTCATCAAAGCCGGGTTTGCCAGTACCGCAGAACTCCAGGTGGAAGAAGCGACCCCTGTCCCCCCCATTGCATCGTTACGAGCGTCGTACCAGGTACCTGCGGCCAGGGCCGAAGAGGAAAGAAATACTGCATTCAAAACAACAATATAACCAACACTTTTGCGTCTGAATAATGTCTTCACCATTTGCCTGCCATCACCTTTAAAAGTCGTGACCACGTCATCGACGAAACAATTTACCAGCCCCTTATTGTGAACCTGGGCTAACGATTTATTGCTGTGAAATGAAAGGAAATAGCACTGCTATTCGCAGAATTGACTACTGATGCGTCAATCTGTCGTGTATTTATGCAAAAAAATAAACGGCACTTAAATTAAGACCAGATATTACTTAAGACCTTTTGAACCTTAGTCGCTAAGTCGGTGAGTTGCAAAGCAAAAAATGATAAGCCTCCGTAATGAGGTCAGAGCAAGCAGAATCAATGATGGCAGGGTGAGAAGAGTCTGCGGAAAATTGCGCGGCTAACCCGATGAAAAAATGAAATTTTACTGAGAGAGTTAAGAAGAAAAAGCAATCACAGCAGCGTAAAAATTTGTGTGATAAAATAACATCACTCGCAACCTGGAGAACGCTTATGTCAAATCTGTCGCCCGACCAACTGCTTACTCAGGCGGAGACACTCTGTCTGCAACGCGGTGTACGTCTGACCTCACAACGCGCCGAGGTGCTGCGCCTGATGGCAGAGCAGAATGGATCGATCAGCGCCTATGATTTGCTGGATCAGTTGCGTGTCAGTGAGCCCCAGGCAAAACCCCCCACTATTTACCGTGCACTGGACTTCCTGCTGGAGCAGGGTTTCATCCATCGTGTGGAGTCCAATAACAGCTACGTGGTTTGCCATCATTTCGATGAACCGGCACATACCTCAGTCATGCTGGTGTGCGATCGTTGTGCCGCAGTCAGTGAAAAGCACGCGCATGGCGTGGAAAAGATCATTGCAGGCCTGGCCGAACAGGCCGGTTTTTCCTTGCGACACAGCGTCATAGAAGCACACGGTCTGTGTGAAAATTGTGTTGAAGTAGAAGCCTGTACGCATCACGAAAGCTGTGAGCACGATCATCAGGTGGAAAGTAAGAAGCGGGGTAAAAAAGGATAGATGGCACATCCCTGTGCCAGCCCGATCATCACGATCGGAGGGCAGGAGCATCGTCCTTAAACGGGTCCGTTACCAGCGATAATCCTTGTTGTGACTTTCCCAGTCTTTAACTTCTCGCTCGGCCTGATCTTTTGCGTAGCCGTAGCGTTCCTGAATTTTCCCGACAAGCTGATCGCGTTTCCCTTCAATGACCGTCATATCGTCATCCGTCAGCTTGCCCCATTTTTCTTTCACTTTCCCTTTGAATTGTTTCCAGTTTCCGCTCACTTCGTCTTTGTTCATAACCTTTCTCCATGTTATGTCGAGTGATAGTGGTGGAATACCCAACGCTCAGCGGGTAAAACCAACATAAAGCGCTACTCATTCGCGCTGATAAGGATAATTATAGTAGACATTGCGGAATGGTTAGCACACTTACGGATTATTCTGTATTCAAAGCATCATAGTTAACTGTTTGTAAACCAGCTGTCATGACGCCAGTGACGACGCCAGACCCACCAGAGCGTTATTCCACGCACGGCCAGAAACACCGTCACCGCCAGCCACAATCCATGATTACCTAACCAGGGAAGCGTCAGTAATGACAGGCCATAACCGAGCGCCGCCAGCGCCATGCTGTTACGCATTTCCCGGCCGCGCGTTGCCCCGATAAACATGCCATCCAACAGGTAGCACCACACGCCCACTAACGGCATCACCACCTGCCATAGCAGATAGCGATCGGCCGCATCGCGTAATGCTTCCAGTGAAGTCAGCAGGGCCACGATATGGGTGCCAAATAACGCATAAATCGCCGCAAACAGCAGCGCGACCAACCCCGCCTGACGGCAGGCAGCATGCCAGATGAGCAATAGCCGGCTGCGATCTTTGGCACCGACGGCTTCACCAGAACACGCTTCAACCGCATAAGCAAAGCCATCCTGTGCATACGCGGTGAAAGTCAGAAACATCAACAGCACCGCATTGACTGCTACCACATCCGGGCCAATACGTGCACCGAGTATCGTCAGGGAAGCAAAGCAGATTTGTAGCAGGAAGGAGCGCAGCATAATGTCGCGATTGAGGCGAAACAGACGAGCAGCATCACCGCGCCAACTCTCCCGCAGCATCGCCAAATCAATTCCGCGCAGCTTCAATACACGCGCCACCATCCATAATCCGACGGCAAGGGTCGTATATTCAGCCAGTGCCGTTGCTGCTGCGGCACCTGCTACGCCCCAATGCAGCCCCAACACAAACGCCAGATCCAACAGGATATTGACCAAATTCCCCACCACCAGTAGCACCACTGGCGCACGCGCATATTGCACCCCCAACAACCAACCGAGGATAACCAGGTTTGCCAGCGTGGCGGGAGCGCTCAGCCAGCGAATCTGAATGAACAATTGCGCCTGCTGTTGGACCTCCTGGCTGCCACCCATCAGCACCGCTGCCAGATTACTGACTGGCGTGCGCAGCAAAATAAACAGCACACCGGCCACCAGGGCAATGAGTAAAGGCTGGGTAAGCGCCCGAGCCAGTGCCTTTTTGTTGCCAGCACCAAATGCCTGAGCAGTCAGCCCGGTGGTGCTCATACGTAAAAACAGCAGCAACATAAAGATGAAACTGGTCGCCGTGGTGCCAACCGCCACACCGCCGAGATAAATGGGACTATCGAGATGACCAATGACGGCGGTATCAACCACGCCAAGTAGCGGAACAGTGATATTGGAGAGAATCATAGGCAGCGCCAGCCGCCAGAGTGCTTTGTCAGAGGAGGAAAACAGCTGCATCAGCCCGTCCCGGTTTGCTGCACTACCGTCTTGTCAGAGAATAAAACCACGGCAGCACAGAAGGCTGCCGTAGCGGGGGGAATCAAGGTATCAGAGCCACTCGCCGTTGCGCACAATACCTACCGCCAGCCCTTCGACCGTCAGGGATTGTTCGCGGGTATCGACAACAATCGGCTGGAAGTCGCTGTTTTCCGGCAGCAATTGCACAATTGCGCCCTGCTTTTTCCAGCGCTTCACCGTGACTTCGTCATCGATACGTGCGACGACAACCTGGCCGTTACGCACTTCCTGTGTTTTGTGTACCGCCAGCAGATCGCCATCCATAATGCCGATATCTTTCATCGACATGCCGCTGACACGCAGCAGGAAATCAGCGCTGGGTTTGAACAGGTTAGCATCGACCTGGTAGTGCGCTTCAATGTGCTCCTGCGCCAGCAAAGGTTCACCCGCAGCGACACGGCCAACCAATGGCAGCCCCTCACTGGCTTCTTCTTCCATTAATAAACGAATGCCGCGCGAAGCGCCGGAAACGATCTCAATAACGCCTTTACGCGCTAATGCTTTCAGGTGTTCTTCTGCCGCATTAGGTGAGCGGAAGCCCAGCTGCGAAGCAATTTCCGCACGCGTTGGCGGCATGCCCGTCTGGTTAATATGGTCGCGAATCAGATCATAGACCTGTTGCTGCCTGCTGGTTAACGCTTTCATCCCGCCCCCTGGTTGTTTATACAGTCGCTGTGAGTATATACAGGTATTGGTGAAATGGAAACCAAAACTGAGGGAAAAATCAGCGAGTTGATGAATCCGGAATCCTTATCGCAAATGTGACCAAAGCAGCGCGATCCAGACAAACAGCGCCAGTAAAATAGCCAGCAACACAGCGGCCGATCCCATGTCTTTCGCGCGTCCAGCCAGCGGATGGCGTTCCTGACCAATGCGGTCGACCACGGCTTCAATGGCGCTATTCAGGATCTCCACAATGATCACCAGCACCACGGAACCAATCATGAGTACGCGGGAAATAGCATCAACATCCAGCCAGCACGCCACTATAATTGCCACTAATGCGGCAATGGCTTCCTGGCGAAACGCTGCTTCATGTGTCCAGGCAGCGCGCAATCCCTGCCAGGAATAACCGGCTGCTTTCACTATCCTGAGAAAACCGGTGACGTTATTTGCCATGTCGTTGAACCCTTTACTCGTTTTGACGTCAATGTCTGGGCAGCCGGAGTGGTGCAGCCACAGATTTTCGCGGCGCATTCTGGTATGCTTGCCGCGCTTTGCTAACAAGAGGCTTGAAGTTGTCTATGTCAGGTTGGCGTAAACTTTATTATAAATTATTGAATTTACCACTCTCCATTTTGGTAAAGAGTAAGGCTATTCCCGCCGATCCCGTGTCCGAGCATGGACTGGATCCGACGCGGCCTATCCTGTATGTACTGCCTTATGACTCCAAGGCCGATCTCCTCACACTGCGTTCGCAGTGTCTGAAACACGATCTGCCCGATCCGCTCGCACCGCTGGAAATTGACGGCTCATTGTTGCCGCGACATGTGTTTATCCACGATGGACCGCGTGTTTTCCCGTATTTCGTGCCGAACCTGGAGTCCGTAAAGCTGTTTCATGACTACCTTGATCTGCACCGCAGCAACCCGGAACTGGATGTACAGATGCTGCCAGTATCGGTGATGTTTGGACGTGCACCAGGACGTGAAGTTCAGGGGGAATCCACCCCTCACCTGCGTATTCTGAACGGTGTGCAGAAATTCTTCGCCATTCTCTGGCATGGTCGCGATAGTTTTGTGCGCTTTTCGCCGACCGTTTCACTGCGCCAGATGGCGACCGAACACGGTACGGATAAGTCGATAGCCCAGAAACTGGCACGCGTGGCACGGATCCACTTTGCCCGCCAGCGTCTGGCTGCGATTGGCCCGCGCTTGCCCGCCCGTCAGGATCTGTTTAATAAGCTGCTGCAATCGAAAGCGATTGAAAAAGCGGTGGAAGATGAGGCGCGCAGCAAAAAGATTTCCCACGAGAAAGCACAGCAAAACGCCGTCGAATTGATGGAAGAGATTGCTGCCGACTTCTCGTATGAAGCTATCCGCGTCACCGATCGCGTGATGGGTTGGATGTGGAGTCGTCTCTATCAGGGGATCAACGTGAATGGTGGCGAGCGTGTGCGCCAGTTGGCACAGGATGGACATGAGATCGTTTATGTCCCCTGCCATCGTAGCCACATGGATTACTTGCTGCTTTCCTACGTTCTCTACCATCAGGGACTGGTGCCGCCGCACATCGCCGCAGGTATCAACCTGAATTTCTGGCCCGCCGGGCCGATTTTCCGTCGCCTTGGCGCGTTCTTTATTCGCCGTACCTTCAAGGGTAACAAGCTTTACTCTACGGTCTTCCGTGAATATCTGGGCGAGTTGTTTAATCGCGGCTATTCGGTTGAATACTTTGTGGAAGGCGGGCGCTCACGTACTGGCCGCTTGCTGGAACCAAAAACCGGCACGCTGTCGATGACGTTGCAGGCATTGCTGCGCGGCGGTAGCCGTCCTATCACCTTCGTGCCGATTTATATTGGCTACGAACATGTGATGGAAGTCGGCACCTATGCCAAAGAACTGCGTGGTGCAGCGAAAGAGAAAGAAGGCTTTATGCAGATGGTGCGCGGCCTGCGTAAGCTGCGCAATCTTGGCCAGGGTTATGTGAACTTCGGTGAACCCCTGCCGCTGGTGAACTATCTGAACAAACATGTGCCGGAATGGCGCGAGGCGATTGATCCGATCGAACCTCAGCGTCAGACGTGGATGAACCCCGCAGTGAATGACATCGCCAACCGCCTGATGGTGCGGATTAACGATGCGGGTGCCGCCAATGCCATGAACCTGTGCGTCACCGCGCTACTGGCTTCTCGTCAGCGTTCGCTGACCCGCGAGCAGCTCATTGAGCAACTGGAGTGCTACACCCAATTGCTGCGCAATGTGCCCTACTCACCGGAAGCCACGGTGCCGAATCTCAGCGCTGAAGCCCTGCTGGATCACGCGATGGGCATGAATAAGTTCGAGACTGAGCAGGATAATATCGGTGACATCATCATCCTGCCGCGTGAACAGGCGGTGTTGATGACCTACTATCGCAACAACATTCAACACATGCTGGTGATGCCGTCGCTGATTGCCGCGATTGTGCAGCAGCATCGTGAAATCAGTGAAGCTGAATTGTTGCGTCAGGTCGCGCTGGTCTATCCGATGCTGAAGAGTGAACTGTTCCTGCGCTGGAGCAACAATGAGTTGCCTGAGCTGATTCAATCGCTGTGTAACGAGATGGCGCGTCAGGGTCTGATCACGCAACAAAACGGTCAGGTACAAATGACCACCGCGCGCTATCGCACGCTACAGCTACTGGCGGCGGGTATCCGTGAAACGCTCCAGCGTTTTGCCATCACCTTCTCGATTCTCAGTGCGAAACCCACTATCAGCCGTGGCACGCTGGAAAAAGAGAGCCGTACACTGGCACAGCGTTTGTCGGTGCTGCACGGCATCAATGCCCCTGAGTTCTTTGATAAAGCGGTGTTCACCGCGCTGGTGCTGACCCTGCGCGATGAAAGCTATATCAGCGACGGTGGCGATGCCGATCCAGAGCAGACACAGGCCATGTGGCAAATGCTGGCCGAGTTGGTGACCAGCGATGTGCGTCTGACCATCGAGAGTGCAGTCGCTCACGATTAAGGTGCTAATGAAAAAGCCGTCATCCACTGGATGACGGCTTTTTTACTTCAACAATCGCACGAAAAATCGCGCTGCTACAGCAAATCGATAAACGGCTGAGTATTCAACAGAATACCGATAAACAGCACCAGACCAACGTAGTTGTTATTCAGGAATGCCTGGAAGCAGGGTTCGCGCTCGCGTTGAGCAATCAACTTCTGCTGATGGACAAACAAGCCTGCCGCTAACAGCAGCGACCAGTAAAACGCGCCATTCAGATTCAGCAGCATCCCCACCAGCACCATCAGACCCAGCGTTGCCAGCTGCAACAAGCCGATGATCAACTTGTCATAGCGACCAAACAGAATGGCCGTCGATTTCACGCCTATCTTTAAATCATCGTCCCGATCCACCATAGCGTATTGTGTATCGTACGCGACCGTCCAGCACAGGTTGGCAATAAACACCAGCCAGCAGACTAAAGGTAAGGACTCACTAACTGCCGCCCAACCCATGGGAATGGCCCAGCCAAAAGCAGCGCCCAGCACCACCTGTGGCAGATGGGTATAACGCTTCATGAAGGGATAAACCCAGGCCAGCGCCAGCCCCACCACTGACAACATAATCGTCATGCGATTCATGGTCAGCACCAGCAAAAACGCCAGCAGCGCTAAGCCCACAAACAGCAGCTTCGCTTCTTTTTCCGTCACCAGCCCACTCGCCAGCGGGCGTGCAGCGGTACGTTTCACATGTCCATCGACTTTACGGTCGGCGTAGTCATTAATGACGCAACCCGCAGCACGCATCACAATGACACCCAACACAAACACCAGCAGCACCGGGAGTGGAGGAATCGCCATGCCAGATAACCACAGCGCCCACAGCGTTGGCCACAGCAGCAGCAGCGTGCCAATCGGTTTATCAATGCGCATCAGGCGGCTGTAGGCCTGTAATTTATTTATTCCCAGGGTCTTTTGCACAATCCTTATCCTTAATCCAGCGCGCGATAAAGTGGCGACGCCGGTAAAAACAGTTCAGTTAACAACAGCGGTTTGCCGGAGAGGCGTAAACGGGAACGCCGTCCCCACAGCGCACCGACCTGACCCGGATCGATAAAATCTCGCGTCAGGGTAGAGTCGGCAAACAGATAGCGCCCGAGTGGGCGTGTACCAAGCTGCTGTAGCATCTGCTCAGGGCCATTAAGCGTGCTTTCCGGCACCAGGGTGCGGCCAGCCAGCCAGGGCACACCATCGCCGCATAACAAAATTTCTCGCAGCCAGAAGCGCTGATCTGCGGGTAGCAAATCCCCTTCCTCTTGCAGTTCACCGGCATCAATAAAGGCTTCACGTACCAGTTGCACCGTGACTTGCTGGCAATGCTGCTCAAAGCGTCGTGTCATCGAGTCTTCTTCCATTAGCCAGTCGAGCAAGGGTGCGGTTAGCAGCGGGGAAGAAGCAGGCAGCCAGTGTAGCGCGCGCAATTGCGCCAGCGCATCCTGAGACATAAAAACTCTCCACAGAAAAAAGTGCGCCCAGTGTAACGCACCACCGCCGCAGCGCGAATAACGAAGCGTTGCCGGAAATGCGTTGTAAGTTAATTCAATGCAAAACCGCTATGCTTGTTTCAGTTCACCAGGCTACTAAGGAGATGTCATGACGCCAGAACAACATCAGGATCTGTTAAACGCACTGGAGCAACCCCTAAACGACCAGGCACTCAGCTGGGTCGCCACACAAAACAGCCTTACCACTGCTCAATTCGCTCAGGGCAGCCGTTTCCAACAGGCCCAGCAAGCGACGCTGCATTGGCTGAATGACAAGTCCAACATTCCCTGGGTTACCCACTATCGCGAGAGCCTGTATAACTTCTGGCAGGATGAGGAACATCCGCGCGGTATCTGGCGGCGTACTAACGCGGTCTCCTATCAGAGCGCCGAACCCGAGTGGGAAACCGTGCTGGATTTGGATCAACTCAACCAACAGGAAAACAGCCACTGGAGTTTTCATGGCGCACAGCCACTCTACCCCGACTACGCGCGTGCGCTGATTTACCTCTCCAGCGGCGGCGATGCCTGTGAGATACGCGAGTTTGATCTGGTCAGTAAGACCTTTATCAACGACGGCTTTTTTCTCCCTGTCAGCAAAAGCCGGGTGAGTTGGGTAGATGAAAACACCCTTTTACTCAGCCTGGATGCGGGGGGCGAAACCTTGACCTCTTCCGGCTATCCACGCTGTGTCCGGCGCTGGCAGCGCGGCACGTCCCCTGAATCCGCCCCGTTGATTTACGCAGGTGAGGTCAACGATCTCTCAGTTTCTGCCTGGCGTATTCATACTCCGGGTTATGAGAAAGAGTTGGTGTATCGCGGGATCGATTTTTACCGTCATCAAACCTGGTTACTGAAAGATCAGGGCCAGCTGGAACACATTGCCATCCCGGATGATGCCACTGCCGGTTTTTTCAAAGAGTGGCTGCTGGTTACCCTGACCAGCCGCTGGCAGATAGCGGATGAGGTCTACCCGGCAGGCGCGTTACTGGCGATTAACCTGGACGATTTTCAACAGGGAAAACGCCACTTCACCACCCTGTTTACGCCAGATGCGCACACCACATTGAATAGCTACTCTGCCACGCGTGATTATCTGTTGATCGATAAGATCCGCGACGTGGTGGAAAGCGTCAGCGTGATGGCACTGGCAGAAGGAGAGTGGCAGACGGTTGAAGAGATCAGCCTCAATGATGCCACCAATGTATTCGCGCATGCGCTGGATAATGAGAACAACCGCTACGCACTCATCAGCCACGGTTTTTTACAGCCGCGACGTCTGAGCTACGGTGACTTTGATCGACAAACGCGCGTAGAGGTGAAGCAGGATCCGGCCAGCTTCGACGCCACAGACTTTGCAGTGACGCAACATTTTGCGCTATCGCTGGATGGCACCCCTATTCCCTATTTCCAGGTTAGCGCCAAAAATCTGACGTTGAACGGCGATCATCCGACGTTACTTAATGGCTACGGCGGCTTTGAAGTCTCGCTGACGCCCTCCTATCTGGGCGCGCCAGGGGCGACATGGTTGCAAAAAGGCGGCGTTTACGTTGTGGCAAATATTCGCGGCGGAGGTGAGTATGGCCCGCAGTGGCACCAGGCAGCGTTAAAAGAGCATCGTCACCGGGCTTATGAGGATTTTGCTGCTGTCGCTGCCGACCTTGTCGCGCGCAATGTCACCTGCCCGGCACGTCTTGCCGCACGCGGCGGCAGCAATGGCGGATTGCTGATTGGCAATATGTTGACGGACTACCCCGCATACTTCGGCGCGTTGGTCTGCGAAGTTCCGCTGCTGGATATGGCGAACTATCATCGCTGGCTGGCAGGCGCATCCTGGATTGCGGAATATGGCGATCCGGACAAACCGGAAGAGTGGCAATGGCTGAAAAACTATTCCCCCTTCGACAAGGTTCAGGCCGATAAAACCTATCCTCCCACCCTGTTTACCACCGGAACCCGGGATGATCGCGTGAGTCCGGCGCACGCCCGTAAAATGGTGGCGCGGATGCAGCAACAAGGACATCAGCAGGTTTGGTTATATGAAGAAACCGAGGCCGGACACGGTAACGCGCCAGAGAAAGGGCAGATTGCATTCAAGATGGCGTTAGTGGAGGAGTTTTTGTGGCAAATGTTAATGGGTAACTAAGGGATGCGTAGCGGCGCGATTTATCGCGCAATTTCGTGCGCGCTGAAGGAAAAGCCCGCGCGATAAATCGCGCCGCTACGGACGTGAAATTACTCGCGTTTCAATCTGTTGCTGTTCGCGAGCCACAGCGTCACCACCAGAATCAGAATGGCGGCGGAGTAGCACAGCGTATCGAACGGGTTTTTATGGTCGACGATAATCAACCGAATGATCGCAGTGATGCCGATATAGACGAAATAGCGCAATGGGAAGTGATAGCCAGACTGGAAATACTTCACAATCAACGCGATAAATTCGAAATAGAGAAAGTAGATCACAATCCCTTCGATCAGCAGAAATGACGACGCCTGTTCGCCGGTGCTAAACAGCACGTTGGCCAGATGAATGGTTTCCTTACCCAGGAATACCACCAGAATGATCGCCAGGATCACCAATCCCAGGTTCAATACCCATTGCAGAGCCGTGGCAATCAGTTGCCCCGCCGCTGATTTTTCAGTCATTTTTGCGCCTTAATAAAACGAGTTATCTCTGGCGCTATCATGCGGTAGTGTGATCAAAATCACAATATGGTCAGACATCCACATCCACGCACAGCGCATCATAGCGCCAGTACTCACAGTCGCAGTCGATGACACGTTTGTGCTGATCACGGTTGGTGCGGGTAATCAGCAATCCTGGCGTGCCGCTGGCAACATTTAATGCTGGCGCGGCATGAGCGGGTAATGGCCCCGGCAGGATAGTAAAACGCGCGCCGCCGTAACGAATGCCATAGCGGTGGTTATACAGGTCAGTCAGGGAGCGGGTGAGGTCCTCGTCAAGCAGGCCCGGAAAATAGTGTGGGTTAAGATAGTGCTCCACATACAGCACCGCGCGCCCATCAATGCGGCGCAGACGGCGAATCAGGTAAACCTCATCGCCTTCAGCCAGTTGCAGTTGATGCGCCACCGAGGAGTGCACCGGCGCTTTACGCGCTTCAATCACCTCAGTGCTGGCAATCCGCCCCTGTTGGGCAGCCATCGCGTGGAAATGGCTGTGGTGCAACGGGTTGTACACCAATCGCGGCGGGGCGAGAAACCAACCGCGGCGCAATTCACGGTAAATAACACCCTGTGCCTCCAGCGATCCCAGCGCTTCACGCAAGGTAATACGCGTGGTGGAATATTGTTCGCTCAGGCTGCGTTCCGCAGGCAAGCGCCCGCTGGTGAACTCGCCTGCGTCAATCCGACTGTGCAGCGCGGCTGCGATGACATCTGCCGTTTTCGACAACATCTTTAAAGCCTCATTTTGGGGCGAAGCTGCACTATGACAGTTCGATGACATTCTAATGACAACGTAAACCTGGTCTCAATGCCTTCCGAACATCTGTGTGGATCGGCGCTCTACACCACATTTTACCGCCTTAGTCATAAAACCTTCATCTGCAACAGCTAAATTGGCTCGGTTCTTGCTGGACTAGACCAAGATGTCCCTCAACTTACACCGGGAGCAACTGAGATGAAAGCGTTAATCGCCTCTGTAGTAGCCAGTGCCGTACTGCTTGCGTTGCCAGCCGCGCAAGCCGCCGACAACGACCTCGCCGCGTTGGAAAAAGCCGCGCGCAGTGAAGGTCAAATCAACAGCGTCGGTATGCCAGATAGCTGGGCCAACTGGAAAGATACCTGGAATGACATCAGTAGCAAATATGGCCTGAAGCACAGCGATACCGATATGTCATCGGCGCAGGAGCTGGCTAAATTTGCCGCAGAAAAAGAGAATGCCAGCGCCGATATCGGCGACGTGGGTGCCGCTTTTGGCCCGGTCGCGGTAGCGAAAGGTCTGGCACAGCCCTACAAGCCGACGCACTGGGATCAGGTGCCGGACTGGGCGAAAGATAAAGAAGGCAACTGGATGCTGGCCTATACCGGCACCATCGCGTTCCTCGTCGACAAGCAGCAGGTGAAAGATGTCCCGCATAGCTGGGCCGATCTGAAAAAAGGTAAGTATGTGGTCACTATCGGTGACGTCGGTGTGGCTGCTCAGGCTGCCAACGGTGTTCTGGCGGCTAACTACGCGCTGGGCGGTGACGAGAAGAACCTGAAACCGGCACTGAACTTCTTTGCTGACCTCGCCAAACAGAGCCGTCTCGGCGTGACCGATCCGGTAATTGCCAACATTGAGAAAGGCGAAATCCAGGTTGCTGTAGTGTGGGACTTCAACGGTCTGAACTACCGCGATCAGATCGACAAAAACCGCTATGAAGTGGTGATCCCATCCGACGGTTCCGTGACGTCTGGCTACACCACCATCATCAACAAATACGCCAAACACCCGAACGCCGCCAAACTGGCGCGCGAATATATCTTCTCTGATGCCGGTCAGACTAACCTGGCAAAAGGTTACGCACGCCCGATTCGTGCCAAATACCTCACGCTGCCAGCTGACGTGCAGGCCAAACTGCTGCCGGAATCTGAGTACAAAAATGCCCGACCGATCAAAGACCAGGCTGCCTGGGATAAATCGTCAAAAGCACTGCCGCGTCTGTGGCAGGAGAACGTGATCATCAATATGCAGCAGTAAGGAGAAGGGGATGAAAACAATCCTGGTGGTACTGGATGGGCTGAGCAATCAGGTGGCACAGCACGCAATGGGTTACCTGTTTGCCGAATGCGCGCAGGGCAATGGCCAATATTACACCCTGACCTGCGAGTTGCCGTCGCTGTCGCGGCCGCTATACGAATGTATTCTCACCGGCATCCCGCCGGTGCGTAGCGGCATCATTCATAATGGCGTCAGTCGGTTGAGCAAAGAGCGCAGCATCTTCCATTATGCCCGCGCCGCCGGTTTAACCACTGCGGCTGCGGCGTACCACTGGGTGAGTGAGCTGTATAATCAGACCCCGTTTAACGCAGCGCGCGACCGGCATACGGTCGCGCCTGACCTGCCCATTCAATATGGGCACTTTTACTGGGACGACGGCTACCCGGATTCCCACCTGTTTGAAGATGCCGAAAGCCTGCGTCTGCGCCACGACCCGGACTTTATGCTGATCCACCCGATGAATATTGACGATGCCGGGCACAAACATAGCCTGTCGTCACCACAGTATCGCAACCGTGCGCGCATGGCGGATGGTTATCTGTCGCACTGGATGCCAGGCTGGTTGGCTGCCGGTTACCAGGTGATTGTCACCGCCGACCACGGCATGAACGACGATCGCTCTCACGGCGGGATTCTGCCGGAGGAAACCAACGTGCCGCTGTTTGTGTTTGGTGAAGGCTTCTCAAAACAGCCGGATCTGCAACCACAACAGACCGAGTTGTGCGGCATCGTCTGCACCCTGTTGGGCGTCGAGCATGATAAACCGGTATGCCGTGACCTGCTGGCGGAGCCGCGTCATGAAGGGTAAGGGCCTGGCGCTACTGCTGTTGCTGCCGTTCGCCCTGTTCTGGGTGGCATTCCAGCTCGCCCCTTTGCTGTGGATCGCCATCAACAGCTTCTGGAGCGACATGAACGAAAGCTGGGGACTGGATAACTACAGCGATATCCTGACCTCGCCGTTCTATTTACAGGCTTTTCGCCTGTCGCTGGATATCTCGATCTGGTCGAGCATTTATGGCCTGTTAATCGCGCTGGTCGCCGGATACTCGCTGCATCAGATGGGCAGTGGACGCTTTCAGCGCTTTTTGATGTCGTTTACCAATATGACCAGCAACTTCGCCGGCGTGCCGCTGGCGTTTGCCTTTGTCATTTTACTCGGACTGAACGGCTGCCTGACGTTGCTGCTGCGCCATTACAATTTGCTGGAAAGCTTCAAACTGTTCTCGCGCGACGGCATGGTGATTGTCTACACCTGGTTCCAGATCCCGCTCGGCATTCTGCTGCTCTACCCGGCTTTTGATGGCTTGCGTCAGGACTGGCAGGAATCCGCCGCGTTGCTCGGTGCCAGCCGCTGGCGCTACTGGTGGCATATCGGGCTACCGATTTTGTTCCCGGCCCTGCTCGGCACCTTCGTGATTCTGCTCGCCAACGCCCTTGGTGCTTACGCCACCATTTATGCGCTCACCACTGGCAACTTTAACGTGGTGCCGGTACGTATCGCCGCCCTGGTATCGGGTGATATTTCGCTGGATCCTAATACCGGCGGCGCGCTGGCGATGCTGTTGGTGCTGTTGATGGCGGTGATTACCGTGGTGCAGCAGTATCTGGTGCGCCGCAGTTATCTCAACGCCAAACCGTCCTGAGGAGCGGCCCATGTCTCGCGTCGAAAAACTTTACCATCGCCTGATTGTCTGGCTGCTGCTGGTGATTCTGGCGGCTCCGCTGCTGGCAACGCTGTTGTATGCGCTCTCCTCCGACTGGAGCAACACCATTCTGCCGCAGGGCTACACGCTGAAATGGTTCTTTGAACTGTGGAGCGACAGTCGTTTCCTGACGGCGCTCGGCCATTCGCTGTTGATTTGCTTTGGTGCGCTGTTGTTCTCGTTAGTGCTGGTGCTGCCTGCGATGTTTGTGATCGCTTACTACTTTCCGAAGCTGGACTCGGTTATGAACGTGCTGATTCTGATGCCGTTCGCCGTACCGCCGGTAGTGTCATCGGTCGGCTTGTTGCAGCTTTACTCCTCATCACCGCTGATGCTCACCGGCACGCCGTGGATTCTGATTGGCTGTTATTTCACCATCGCGCTGCCGTTTATCTATCGTGCCATCTCCAACAATATGCAGGCCATCAACCTGAAAGAGTTGATTGATGCCGCGCATCTGCTGGGTGCCAGCACCTGGCAGGCAGCGCTGTTTGTGGTGCTGCCGAACCTGCGCAAAGGGGTGTTTATCGCCGTGCTGCTCTCCTTCTCTTTCCTGATAGGTGAGTTTGTATTCGCTAACCTGCTGGTCGGCACCCGCTATGAAACCTTGCAGGTTTACCTCTACAACATGCGCAACGGCAGCGGCCATTTCACCAGCGCGCTGGTGATCTCCTATTTTGTTGTCGTCCTGCTGGTCACCTGGCTGGCGAATGCCCTCAATCCTGAACGAGGCTGACCATGAGTTACCTGAACGTTACAAAGCTGAATAAAAGCTACGGCCCGACCACCATTTTCGAAAATATCGATTTCAGCGCCGACGAGGGCGAGTTCGTCACTCTGCTCGGTCCAAGCGGCTGTGGTAAATCAACGCTGCTGCGCTGCATCGCCGGGCTGACCTCGGTCGACAGCGGGCAAATTCTGTTGCAGGGCCAGGATATCGTGCCGTTGCCGCCGCAGAAACGTACCATCGGCATGGTGTTTCAGAGCTATGCCCTGTTCCCGAATATGACGGTAGAAAAGAACGTCGCCTTCGGCCTGAAGATGCAAAAACTGGCGGCAAGTGAAATCCAAAGCCGGGTGATGGAAGCGCTGGCGCTGGTGGAACTGACCGACTTCGCCCGCCGCTATCCCCACCAACTGTCAGGCGGCCAGTGCCAGCGCGTGGCGCTGGCACGCTCGCTGGTGACGCGTCCACGTCTGCTGCTGCTGGATGAACCGCTGTCGGCGCTTGATGCCCGTATTCGCCGCCATCTGCGCGAGCAAATCCGCAATATCCAGCAGGAACTGAAGCTCACCACCATCTTCGTGACGCACGACCAGGAAGAAGCGCTGACACTGTCAGATCGCATCGTGTTGATGAATCGTGGAAAAATCGTGCAAAACGGCAATGCCGAAGCGCTATATACTCAACCGGCCGATCTGTTTGCCGCCGGGTTTATCGGTAACTACAACCTGTTGAGTGCCGAGCAGGCAACGCAGTTAACCGGCCAGACGTTCACCGGTCAGGTGGCGATTCGCCCGGAATCGATTCTGATGGGTGCGCCAGAGTCAGGTATTGCGGCCACCATTATCAGCCACAGCCTGCTGGGTAACGTGATCCGTTATCGTGTGCTGGCGCACAATGTGGAACTTTCGGTCGATGTTCTGAACCGTAGCGTGGCAGATTTACACCCCGCCGGGATGCAGATTGGGCTACAGTTAGAGATGTCGACGTTGCGCCAGGTCGCTTAAATTACAGGAAAAATTAGCAACGCAACGTGACGATATCTTGTACAGGTTGCGCTCTCCGTCAGGCTGGCAACCTGCTTTAAAGCCTGACGGTAAAGGAGCCAGCTTACGTGTTAACCCTGTTAAACCTGTTATCTGCCGTGGCCCTGTTGGTGTGGGGCACACACATTGTTCGTACCGGCATTATGCGTGTGTATGGTGCCGATCTGCGTCGGGTACTTAGCCGCAGCGTCGAGAAAAAGCCGATGGCGTTTCTCGCCGGGATTGGCGTCACCGCGTTGGTGCAAAGCAGCAACGCCACCACCATGCTGGTCACCTCTTTCGTCGCGCAGAATCTTGTCAGCCTGACACCCGCCCTGGTGGTGGTGCTGGGTGCTGACGTCGGTACGGCCGTCATGGCACGTATCCTGACCTTCGATCTTTCGTGGTTGTCGCCGCTGTTTATCCTGTTTGGCGTGATCTTTTTCCTCGGTCGAAAACAAACCCGTCTCGGTCAACTGGGACGAGCCAGCATCGGCCTCGGTCTGATCCTGCTGGCGCTGCAACTGATTGTCGCCGCCGCGCGCCCGATTACCCAGGCAGCGGGCGTACAGGTCATCTTTTCCACGCTGACCGGTGATGTGATGCTGGATGCCCTGATTGGCGCGGTGTTCGCCATCATCAGTTATTCCAGTCTGGCGGCGGTGTTGATTACCGCCACCCTGACCGCCACCGGGGTGATCTCCTTCAAAGTCGCGCTTTGTCTGGTGATTGGTGCCAATCTTGGCAGCGGCCTGCTGGCGATGATTAACGCCAGCGGCTCCAATGCCGCCGGCAAACGTGTCGCACTTGGCAGCCTGCTGTTTAAACTTATCGGTAGCATCGTGATTTTGCCGTTCGTTAATACCGTGGCAGACGTATTGGATAAGCTGCCAGTTAACGACGAAGAGTTGGTCATTTTCTTCCATGTGTTCTACAACCTGATCCGCTGCATCGTGATGGTCCCCTTCGCCGATCCGATGGCCCGCCTGTGCCGCCGGATGATTAGCGATGACGCAGAAACCGATACCGTGCTGAAACCGAAACACCTCGACAGCAGCGCGCTGGATACCCCCGCGCTGGCGCTGGTCAATGCGGCGCGTGAGACGTTACGCATTGGCGATGTGGTTGAGCAGATGGTCGAAACCTTCAGCAAGGTGGTGCACGGCGAGCTACGTGAGGAACGCGCGGTGCGACGGCTGGATGATGATGTTGATGTGTTGTACACCGCCATCAAACTCTATCTGGCACGTATGCAAAAGGAGGATCTGGCGGAAGAGGATTCGCGCCGCTGGGCGGAGATCATCGAAATGGCGCTTAACCTGGAACAGGCGGGCGACATTATCGAACGCATGAGTGCTGATGTGGCCGATAAAGCGCTGGCCGCACGCCGTGCCTTCTCACCGGAGGGGCTGGAGGAGCTGGAGACATTGCAGGAGCAGTTGCTGAATAACCTGCGCCTGAGCCTGTCGGTGTTTTTATCCCACGATGTCGCCAGCGCCAAACGTCTGCGCCGTTCCAAACATCGTTTCCGTATTCTGATTCGACGTTTTTCCCATGCCCATGTTGAGCGTCTGCATCGCCAGAACGTGCAAAGTATCGAAACCAGCTCGCTGCATCTGGGATTACTGGGAGATATGAAGCGTCTGAATTCGCTGTTCTGCGCCGTAGCCTACACGGTGCTGGAACAGCCGGATGACGACAGGGATGATGAGTAAACCCGCGCGATAAATCGCGCCGCTACCGACCTTTGCGACTGGTAGCGGCGCAGTTCCATACGCGATGCGGGAAAAACCACGCGATAAATCGCGCCGCTACCGACCTTTGCGACTGGTAGCGGCGCAGCTCCATACGCGATGCGGGAAAAAACCGCGCGATAAATCGCGCCGCTACCGACCTTTGCGACTGGTAGCGGCGCAGTTCCATACGCGATGCGGGAAAAAACCGCGCGATAAATCGCGCCGCTACCGACCTTTGCGACTGGTAGCGGCGCAGTTCCATGCGCGATGCGGGAAAAAACCGCGCGATAAATCGCGCCGTTACCGACCTCTGCGGCTGGTAGCGGCGCAGTTCCATGCGCGATGCGGGAAAAAACCGCGCGATAAATCGCGCCGTTACCGACCTCTGCGGCTGGTAGCGGCGCAATTTATTGCGCTGGGTTGTTATGACAATAAGGTAAAAGCAATCATCCCGACAATCGCCCCGGTGGTGCCGAGGATAGTTTCCATCAGCGTCCAGGTTTTCAGGGTTTCACCTTCCGTCGCGCCGGTAAAGCGGCCAAACAGCCAGAAACCAGCGTCATTGACGTGGCTGATTATGATGGAGCCACCGCCGATACAAATCGACAGCGCCGCCAGTTGCGCGCCGCTGTAGTGCAGCGGTTCGATCACCGGCATCACCAGGCCAACCGTCGTCAGGCAGGCGACCGTGGCTGAACCCTGAATCACCCGCACCGCACCGGAGAGGATAAAACAAGCCAGCGCAATCGGCAGACCCGCGCCAATCAACGCGTGGCCCAGTACCGGACCGACGCCGGAATCCACCAGCACCTGTTTAAACACCCCACCCGCACCGATCACCAGCAGGATAATCCCCGCCGGTTGCAGCGCGCTGCCGCAGACCTGCATCACCTTCTCTTTATCCATGCCCTGACGGTACGCCAGGCCATAAATCGCCACCAGACAGGCCAGCAGAATCGCGGTGAAGGGGTGACCAATAAACTCCAGCCACTCATACAGACGTGAATCCGGCGTAGTGAAGCGCGCACCGATGGTTTTCAGCCCCACCAACAGCAGCGGGAACAGGATCAGCGCCAGACTGAAGCGAAACGACGGCAGTTTGCCCTCTTCCACATCCGGTTGATTGTCTTCCGGCGGGGCGCTGAAGGTGACGCGTTTAGCAATCAGGTTGCCAAACAGCGGTCCGGCGATAATCATGCCAGGGATCGCTGCGCACAGGCCCAGCAAAATCATCCAGCCAAAATCAGCTTGCATTTGTGACGCCAGCAACATCGGAGCCGGTCCCGGCAGCAGAAACGCTGCGGAAGCAGCGACCCCGGCAAACAACGGGATCACCAGTTTCACCAGGTTATCGCCGGTGCGGCGCGCCACGGCAAATGCGATGCTGATCAGCAACACCACCGCCACCTCAAAAAACAGCGGCAGCGCGCAGATTAACCCGGCAATGCCCATCGCGTAATGCGCGCGGCTTTCCCCGAAGGTTTTCAGCATGCGGATAGCAATCTGATCGACCGCGCCGGTTTCATGCAGGATTTTGCCGAACATCGCGCCCAGCGCCACCACAATCGCCAGGAAACCGAGCGTACCGCCCATGCCTTTCTGCATGGTGTCAGCAATTTTGTCGAGCGGCATACCGGAGAACAACCCGGCACCAATGGAGACTAACATCAGGGCGACAAAGGCGTGCATACGCGCTTTCATCACCAAAAACAGCAGCAGCAGGACAGAGCCTGCTGCGGTTAACACCAGCGTTGCGGTACTCATGACTAACCCTTGTTGATTGCTCCCTTGATGGTCGCAACCGTGGCCGCAACTACCTCATCCAGTGAATGATTAATATCAACCACCAGTACATCGGGTTCGTTCGCGCCGGGTTCTTCCAGCGTGGCAAACTGCGTCACCAGCATCTGTGGTTTGAAGAAGTGGCCTTTGCGGGCTTTCAGGCGGGATTCGATGGTTTCGAAATCGCCTTTCAAATAGACAAATTTCAGGTTGTGGTTGCCTTGACGCAGGATGTCGCGGTAGGACTTTTTCAGTGCCGAACAGACAATGATGGAGACTTCCTGGGTACGTTGCATGGCAAAAGCGGCATCGTTCAGCGCCTGCAACCACGGGCGACGATCGTTGTCATCCAGCGGATGGCCTTCGGCCATTTTCATAATGTTGCTGCGCGGATGCAGGAAATCACCGTCAAGAAAGGCGGTGTTGAGTTGGTGTGAAACCTGATTGGCGACGGCAGACTTTCCGCTGCCGGACACACCCATCAGGATAAAAACATGGTGCGACGGGGATGGCGTTGTCATTGTTTTGCGCTCCGGCAGTTAATCTGCCAATGTTACCGATAACAAATTCGATCATCATTGTCGGTACCCGGTCACAGGCTGGCAACCCTTTTACCGGGAAAAGCACGAAAGTGTGAACTGACTCAAAAAATCGCCAGAATCAGATGCTGCCGCCTTCGGCAATTTCAAACCCGACATCCAGTGGCACGGTGACGGAACGATCGCCGCCAATTCGCGCCAGCAGCATCGCCGCCGATTCCCGTCCCATGCGTTCGCGCGGGGTCAGCACCGTCGCGAGACGCGGGTTAACCACCTGGGTGATATCGTGACCGTGGAAACCGGCAATCGCCATTTGCTCCGGGACGCGCAATCCCTGACGTTGGCATTCGAACATCGCCCCGACTGCAAGGTCATCGTTGGTACAGAACAAGCTGTCGGTTTGCGGATAGCATCGTTGCGCCTCACGCAGCAACAAGGCTCCGGCACTGAAGGACGAGGCATCTTCCATCATCACGCTGTGCGGTGTTAACCCGGCTTCACGCATCGCCTGCTCGTAGCCCTGCTGTTTCTGGAGGGTACGTTCATCAAGGCGCGCACCGAGGTAGACGGTGTGGCGATGGCCTTTTTTCAGGATAGCATGGGTCATCTGACGCGCCGCTTCGACGTTGTTAAAGCCCACAGCCATATCGAGGCAAGGTGAAACCGAGTCCATCATTTCGATTACCGGGATGCCTGCCACTTCGAGCATACGCAGCGTACCCGGCGTATGGGTGCGTTCCGTCAGGATCACCCCATCGATGTTCCAGCCCAGCAGCGAACGCAGCTGCAATTCCTCTTTCTGTGCGTTATAGCCGAAGTGCCCCACCAGCGTCTGATACCCCGCCTCATCGGTGACGGTTTCAATCCCGCGCAGCACGTCAGCAAATACCTGGTTGGTCAGCGAAGGCAGCAGCACCCCAATCGCCCGGCTGGTGGCGTTTGACAGCATATCGGGCGCACGATTGGGGATATAACCCAACTCGTCCAGCGCAATGGCGATTTTGTCACGCAGCGCAGCGGAGACCTGCTCTGGATTACGCAGGTAGCGGCTGACGGTCATTTTGGTGATGCCGACGCGATCGGCAACGTCCTGTAGTACCGGTCTTTTTTTCTTCATCGTAAGCGCCTGAGGTCAGAGATACGCTGAGTCTATCATTAAATTGTCATGCGATTGTAAACGGGGCGCGGGAAGCGGGATCGTTGCCAAATGTCGGAGAAAAAGACAAAAAAAAAGCCAGCACCCGAGCTGGCTAAGAAACACTGGAAGCAATGTGAGCAATGTCGTGCTTTCCCGGTTTGTCAGGAGGACGTCCCGGGACCGCATCGCAATAATAATCATTATCATTCGCGTCTGTAAAGTCCTTTTGAGAATTATTTCCAATTGACCAGCGATAAAAAATCCTTGATGTTAAAGGGGATTTTTTCATTTTGCATAAGGAGCCGCACCATGAGTCTGATCACTGTCCGTCATACCACGCCTGATGACGCCGCCGTACTGTTTCAGCTTTACAGTCACGCTGAAACCCAGGCGGATACCCTGCATCTCCCCTTGCAATCGCCTGCGCTGTGGCAGGAGCGACTGCAAAACATTCGTCCGGGTGAGCAACGACTGGTGGCGTGCATTGATGGACAGGTGGTGGGACAACTCACCGTCAGCGTGCTGGAGGCAATGCGCCGTCGTCATACCGCGACTATCGGGATGGGGGTTGATCCGGCGTTTCACCGCCGTGGCGTCGGTTCCGCGTTGATGGCGGCGATGGTGGACCTGTGCGACAACTGGTTGCAGGTGACGCGCATTGAGCTGACGGTGTTTGCCGACAATAAAGCCGCGATTGGGTTGTATCAGAAGTTTGGGTTTGAGATTGAGGGCACCGCGCGCCGTTATGCGATGCGGAACGGCGCGCTGGTGGATACCCATTATATGGCGCGGTTGAAAGGGTAAAGCTAAAAACCGCGCGATGAATCGCGCCGCTACAGACCAAAGATGGCTGTAGCGGCGTGATTTATCACGCAAAAATCATTAATAACCCGCGCTTAAATCATCCACCGAACGCGGATCGGATGCACCATAACGCGTGCCATCCGGCCCAATCATAATGCTCTGGGTACTGCCCATCGCCGGGAGCACCTTCACATGCTGACCTTTGCTCTCCAGCAAACGCAAGGTATCCGGGCTAAAGCCCTTCTCCACACGCAGCTGATCCGGCAGCCACTGATGATGGAAACGTGGCGCATTGGTCGCCTCGGCCACATTCATACCAAAATCGATGCTGTTGACCACCATCTGCAACACCGTGGTGATAATGCGGCTGCCGCCAGGGCTACCGGTCACCAGCCAGGTTTTGCCATCCTTCACCACAATGGTCGGTGACATCGACGACAGTGGACGCTTGGCAGGTTGTACCGCATTGGCTTCACCACCAACCAGACCATAGACGTTCGGTGTCCCCGGTTTAGCGGAGAAGTCATCCATCTCGTTGTTCATCAGGATACCGCTCTGCCCGGCCACAATGCCGCTACCGAAGTAGGTATTCAGCGTGTAGGTCACCGCCACCGCATTGCCGTCCTTATCCACCACGGAGAAATGGGTAGTTTGATTGCTCTCGTACGGCTCCAGCTTGCCCGGTTTGATTTCGCTCGACGGGCGCGCCTTGTTGACATCAATCTGCTGCGCCAGCGATTTCGCGTAAGCTTTGCTGGTCAACGCCTGCTGCGGCACCTTCACAAAATCCGGGTCACCGAGATATTCCGAGCGGTCGGCATAGGCGTATTTTTCTGCCTCGGCCATCACCTGCATCGCATCGGCGCTACCAAAGCCCATCTTCGCCAAATCGAAGTTTTCCAGGATATTAAGGATTTCGATGATATGAATGCCGCCTGATGACGGCGGTGGCATTGAGAAGACCTGATAGCCGCGATAGCTGCCGCTGACCGGTTTGCGCTCAACGGCGCGATAGGCTGCCAAATCAGCTTTGCCAATCAGACCACCATGTTGTGCCATCTCACCGGCAATTTCGTCGGCAATTTTGCCTTTGTAGAAGGCATCCGGCCCCTGCTGCGCAATCAGTTGCAGGCTGTGCGCGAGGTTTTTCTGCACCAGACGATCGCCCTTCTGATAAGGCTGGCCGTCGGCTTTGTAGAAAATGGCCCGGCTGTTGTCGTGATTGATCAGGTTTTCTTTGCCATAGGTGGCGAGGTCATCCGCCAGCGCATCGTTAACAATGATGCCGTTCCGCGCCAGTTTGATTGCCGGGGCCAGCAAGGTGCTTAACGGCAGCGTGCCATATTTATGAGCGGCCAGCGCAAAACCCGCCACCGTGCCTGGCGTACCCGATGCCAGATGGGAAGTGAGTGATAACTTACTGTCGGCGTTGCCTTGTTTATCAAGAAACATATCGCGCGAGGCACGCGCCGGAGCCATTTCGCGGAAATCGATGGCGGTGGTCTGCCCGGAGGCGGTACGCAGCAACATAAATCCGCCGCCACCGAGGTTTCCGGCCTGTGGATGGGTCACCGCCAGCGCGAAGCCGACCGCAACCGCGGCATCCACCGCATTGCCACCCTGTTTGAGAATCTCCACGCCCACGTCAGTGGCGGTCGCATCCACCGAGGCCACCATGCCATGTTTCGCCTTCACCGGATGGAAGGTATCGCTATCCACGCCGTAAGAGACGGGAGGTGCGCTGTTTGGTGCCGCCTGTCCCCCCTGCACCACGGTAAAACTCATCAACAACGCCCAGCCGAGCTGGCGTACACTGCCTTGTATCCGCATGCCACTACCATCCTTTTCAGTTGTTTATAATTGTTTACATTGACGCAAGTGTTTACAAACACTGAAAAAGATTAGCAGCTAACTCAAATTAGGTGCACTCCTGGATTGGCCCTTTTTAATATCGCATAAACTTATGGTTGCTGCGGTTACGCCAGACACACAGCACCGCGGCATTAATGGAGGAGTGATCATGAAAAAATGGCTGATTGTTTTCGCTGCCCTGCTGCCGTTAAGCAGCATGGCGAATATGCTGAATAACACCAACGAACCCTTTAAACCGGGCTACAACCCAAGCCAGCAACGGATGCAGACGCAGATGCAAATCCAGCAGCAGCAGGAGAAACTGAAGCTGCAACAGGATCAGCAACAGCAGAAACAGGATTTACAGCGCAAAATGCAGGAACATCGCGATAGCGCCCAGCAGCGCATCATCAAAACGCAGCCGGGCCAGCAGAAGACCAATTAACGGAAGTCGGGACCAATAATGTCGATGCGGTCGGTACAGATCGCATCGACGCCCCACCCCAGCAGCTCGCGCGCCCGCTCGGGCTGATTCACGGTGTAAACCAGGATATGCAGACCTGCCGCTTTCAACTGCACGGTGCGCTCGGCATTCAGCAATTTGTGGTTGAGGTGAATGGAGACGCAATCCAGGCTTGAGGTCAGCGCTTGCCAGTCATCATGCCAGCTATCCAGCAGCAAGCCGCGCGGCAGCTCTGGCACCGCCTGCATGGCGGCTTCCAGCGCCTGATACGAGAAGGAAGAGAGCAGCGGCGCAGTTTGCCCCTGCCACAATTCACGCGCGGCTAACGCCACATCGCGCCCCGTCTCCACCTCTTTGCCAGTGGTCGGTTTGATCTCAATATTCGCCATCATCTGATGCTGACGGCAGCGCGCGGCCACGTCGCTCAGCAGCGCCAGCGGCTCACCGGCAAATTTGTTGCTGAACCAGCTACCGGCATCCAGTTGCGCCAGCTTATCCCACGGCAAATCGCCCGCCACGCCCCAGCCGTTGCTGGTGCGATCGAGGGTGTCATCGTGCAGCAGGAAAATCTGGCGATCGTCTGAGAGTTTGGCGTCAAACTCAATCATTTGGTGGTGATAATGCGCCCCCACATCAATGGCGGCGAGGGTGTTTTCCGGGGCCAGTTTACCGCCGCCACGATGGGCGACGATGTGCGGATACGGCCAGTTGTGCTTACTCATTCCAGACGCTTTCCATGAGTTGAATCGAAGAAATGTAACGCCTCCGACGGCAAATGCAGCCATAGGCTGCTGCCCGCCGGCGGGCGTTCGCTGTGCGGCAAACGTACCACCAATCGCGCCTCACCGATACGACCATGCGCCAGATTATCAGCACCGAGCATTTCCAGTGTCTCCACCACCAACGGAATCCCCCCCGCCTCTCGGCTTGTTAGCTGGATATGCTCAGGGCGAATGCCCAGCGTCAGTGGCCGATTGGCCCACTTCGCCTTGCTTTCCGCCAGCGGCAGCGCGTGCAGGGCATCGAGGGTAAAACGGGTGCCGTCGCTGTTGATCTGCCCCGGCAGCAGGTTCATCGCCGGTGCGCCGATAAAAGCGGCGACAAACTGGCTGGCCGGGCGTTCGTACACCTCAACCGGCGTGCCCACCTGCTCGACAATGCCTTTGTTCATTACCATCACGCGCTGTGCCAGCGTCATCGCCTCAACCTGGTCATGCGTCACGTACAGGCTGGTGGTTTGCAGGCGACGGTGCAGCTGTTGCAGCTCCAGCCGCATCTGCACGCGCAGGCGGGCATCAAGGTTTGACAACGGTTCATCAAACAGGAACACCGCCGGTTCACGCACGATGGCGCGCCCCATCGCCACACGCTGGCGTTGACCGCCGGATAACTCACGCGGGCGACGGGTCAGCAGATGATTCAGTTCGAGGCTACGCGCCGCTTCCAGTACGCGCTGGCGAATCTGTTCTTTGCCCATACCACGGATTTTCAGGCCATAGGCCATGTTCTCTTCTACCGTCATATGTGGGTAGAGCGCGTAGTTCTGGAACACCATCGCGATACCACGATCTTTCGGCTCCAGATCGGTAACACGTTGGTCGTCAATATAGATATCGCCAGAGCTGACGCGCTCCAGCCCGGCCACCATACGCAGCAGCGTGGATTTACCGCAGCCGGAAGGCCCAACCATCACCATAAACTCGCCATCGTTGATGGTGATATTCAGCGGCTGAATGATCTGATTTTTGCCGTCATACGATTTGGTGACGGTCTGAAGGGTTACGCCTGCCATTTTATTTCTCACTCTCCACCAGGCCACGCACAAAGGCACGCTGCATGACTAAAACCACCACCACCGGTGGGATCAGGGTTAATAACATTGCCGCCATCACTTCATTCCACTGCGTCGGACCGCCGCTGGTATTGATCATACTTCTCACCCCGGCCACGGCTGTGCCGAGGCTGGCATCATTGATGATCAGCAGCGGCCACAGATACTGGTTCCAGCCGTAGATGAAGGTAATGACAAACAGCGCGGCCAGATTGGTTTTCGACAGCGGCAACACGATGTCCCAGAAGAAGCGCAGTGGACTGGCACCGTCGATGCGTGCCGCTTCAATCAACTCATCCGGTAGCGACATAAAGAACTGGCGAAACAGGAAGGTGGCGGTGGCCGAGGCCATCAGCGGCAACGTCAGACCGCTGTAGCTGTCGAGCATATGCAGCGTCGCAATCACCTCCACCGTCGGGAAGATACGCACTTCCACCGGCAGCATCAGGGTGATGAAAATCAGCCAGAAAAACAGCGAGCGCAGCGGAAAGCGAAACCACACCAGCGCAAATGCCGACAGCATCGAGACGGCGATTTTGCCCACGGTGATACTCAGCGCCATCACCAGGCTGTTGAACAGCATCAGGCCAAACGCCGGGCCACTGCCGTTAACGCCCTGAGTCCAGATGCGCGCGATGTTGTCCCACAGGTGGGTGCCGGGGATCAGCGTCATCGGTACCTGATAGACCGCGTTGTTGTCCAGCGTTGCCGCGACAAAGGCGACATACAGCGGAAACAGGATCGTCAGTACGCCCAGCACCAGCAGCGTGTGGCTGAAGATATCCAGCCCGCGTCGGTTCTCAATCATTGGTATTGCACCTTACGCTCGACAAAGCGGAATTGCAGGATAGTGAGGCCAATCACCAGCAACATCAGCACCACCGATTGCGCTGCCGACGAGGAGAGATCCAGCCCGGTAAACCCTTCGCGATAAATTTTGTAGATAAGCGTGGTGGTCGCCTGTACCGGCCCACCGCCAGTGGCGGCATCGATCACCGGGAAGGTGTCGAAGAAGGCATAGACCAGGTTGACCACCAGCAGGAAGAAACTCACTGGGGTGATCAACGGCAGCGACAGGTTAAAGAAGCGCCGCACCGGCCCGGCACCGTCAATCGCCGCTGCTTCCACCAGCGATTTGGGGATCGATTGCAGCGCCGCAAAGAAAAACAGGAAGTTGTAGCTCATCTGCTGCCAGATCGATGCCAGCACGATCAGGAACATCGCCTGGCCGCTGTTTTGCGCGTAGTTCCAGTTGTAACCGATCTGGTTAAGGAGATGGCTGAACAGGCCGAGTCCGGGGTTAAACAGGAACATCCACAGCACTGCCGCGACCACCGGGGCCACCGCATACGGCAGCAGTAGCAAGGTTTGGTAGAGTTTTTTCAGCCGCACCACATAATCCACCAGCGCCGCCAGCAGCAGGGAAAACAACATGCCGCACACCGTGACCAGCGCGCTGAATTCAATGGTGGTCCAGAAAGAGGCCAGGTAGTACTCATCACTGAACAGCCGTCTGAAGTTATCCAGTCCAACAAAAGTGCTGGAGATACCAAAGGGATCAAGGCTTTGCAGTGAGTACCACAGCGCTTCACCGGCTGGCCACAGAAAGAAGATGGCGGTGATCACCAGCTGTGGCAGTACCAGAAGATAGGGCAACAAACGGGAGCGGAAAACCGGGCGTGATGATGAGGACATAACGGACTCGTTCAGGCAAAAAGATCGGGGCAGACACGCGGCCTGCCCCATTACGGCGGGTTACTTCACCTGCTGCTCAAAACGGCGCAGCAGTTCGTTTCCGCGTTTAACTGAGTTATCCAGCGCTGCCTGCGGCGATTGTTTGCCGGTCCACACGCTTTCCAGCTCCTCGTCCACGATGGTGCGAATCTGCGGCATATTGCCCAGACGCATCCCTTTGGTGAACGGCAGCGGATCTTTGTTCAGCATCTGGCGCGTCGCGATATCGGCACCCGGGTTCTTGTCGTAGAAGCCCTGCTGTTTGGTCAGCTCGTACGCTGCGGTGGTGATTGGCAGATAACCGGTTTTCTGGTGCCACTCGGCGGCGATTGCCGGTTGCGCCAGGAACTGCATAAACTCCGCCACACCTTTGTAAGTGTTGGCATCTTTGCCCTTCATCACCCACAGGCTGGCACCACCGATGATGGCATTCTGCGGTGCATTCGGCACGGTTGCGTCATACGGCATCATGCCGACACCAAAGTTGAATTTGGCGTAGTGTTTGATATCCGCCAGTGAACCGGAAGACGCGGTGGTGATGCCGCAATCGCCGTTGTAGAACTTCGCGGTGGATTCATCTTTACGGCCAAAGTAGGTGAAATCACCCTTCTTGTTCATGTCTTCCAGCATCTGGATATGACGAACCTGCACCGGCTTGTTGAACTCCAGCTCAGCGTCTGTACCGTCAAAACCGTTGTTTTTGGTCGCCACCGGCAAGCCGTGCCAGGCGCTGAAGTTTTCAATCTGAATCCAGCCCTGCCAGCCGCTGGCGTAACCGCAGGTCAGGCCCGCTTTACGCAGCGCATCGGCGTCTTTTGCCAGTTCCTGCCAGGTTTTTGGTGGCTGATCCGGGTTCAGACCGGCTTTTTTGAAGGCGTCTTTGTTGTAGTACAGCACCGGGGTGGAGCTGTTGAACGGCTGAGAGATTAAATGGCCGCTGGAATCGCTGTAGTAACCTGCGACAGTGGGGACGAACTGTTTTTCATCAAAGGCGATTCCGGCATCCTGGAACACCTGATGCACCGGCACAATGGCTTTGGACGCCATCATGGTGGCAGTACCCACTTCATACACCTGCAAAATGGCCGGTGCTTTACCGGTACGCACAGCGGCAATCCCCGCCGCCAGGCTTTGTTCATAGTTGCCTTTGTAGACCGGGACGATTTTGTAGTCTGGGTGAGCCTGGTTAAAACGTTGTGCCAGAGAATCAACTTCTTTGCCTAACTCGCCTTCCATAGAGTGCCAGAAAGGAATTTCGGTGGCAGCCAGTGCATGACCACTGAGCATCAGACCGAGCAGGGCACTCATCAGGCGGGGACGAAGCGTAAAAGCGGACATAATGTTTTCCTGTGCATGTAGGTACGCGCGAAATCACGCATTTTTTGTTCGCGAAGTAACATGACACGGGAAAATGACGGAAAAATAACAGGTTAATGACGGGAATGTGACAAGGCTGAGTGCAGCTTGTTGCCCTCATTCCGACCTTCTCCCGCAAGCGGGAGAAGGAGACGTGCAATATATAAGTTTGGCTCGATCGATTCCCTCTCCCGCTCGCGGGAGAGGGTTAGGGTGAGGGCACTCAGGCACCTAAATAGGCGCTTCTTACGGCCTCGTTGGACAACAGCGCTTCGCCAGTATCCTCCAGCACCACATGCCCGTTCTCCAGCACGTAGCCACGGTCGGCCAGTTTCAGCGCCTGGTTGGCGTTCTGCTCGACAAGGAAGATGGTCATCCCTTCTTTACGCAGTTGCTCGATGGTGTCGAAAATCTGCTGAATGATAATCGGTGCCAGGCCGAGCGATGGCTCGTCCAGCAACAGCAGACGCGGCTGGCTCATCAGCGCACGGCCAATCGCCAGCATCTGCTGCTCACCACCGGACATGGTACCGGCACGTTGCACCTTACGCTCCGCAAGACGCGGGAACAGATCATAGACGCGCTCAATACGCTCCTGATACTGGCTACGGCTGGCAAAGAAGCCCCCCATCGCCAGATTCTCTTCCACCGTCATGCGCGAAAACACCCGACGCCCTTCCGGGACAATGGCGATCGCCTCACGCATGATGCGTGCGGTTTGCCAATCGGTAATGGTTTTGCCATCAAACGTAATGGTGCCTGCGGTTGCACGCGGCTCGCCACACAGCGTACCGAGCAGCGTAGTTTTGCCTGCACCGTTGGCACCAATCAGGGTGACAATTTCGCCCTGATTGATATACAGGCTGACGTTATGCAGCGCCTGGATTTTACCGTAATGGGCGCTGACGTTTTCAATGGTTAACATTGGGTTGGCCATATTACGCCTCTCCTAAATAGGCACGGATCACGTCCGGGTTATTACGAATCTCTTCCGGCGTGCCGTTGGCCAGCGGCGTTCCCTGATTGACCACGTAAATACGGTCAGAAATGCCCATCACCAGCTTCATATCATGTTCGATCAACAACACCGACACCTTATGCGTACCGCGCAGTTCGGCAATCAGTTCGTCCAGTTCGTGCGTTTCTTTCGGGTTCAGACCGGCCGCCGGTTCATCCAGCATCAGGATTTCCGGGCGCGTGACCATACAGCGCGCGATCTCCAGACGACGTTGCTGACCATAAGCAAGGTTACCCGCCTGACGGTTCGCCAGCTCCAGCAGGCCGATACGCTCCAGCCAGGTGGCGGCGCGATCCAGTGCTTCGCTTTCGCCTTTGCGGAACGCCGGGGTTTTGAATAACCCGGAGAATACGCCGCTTTTCAGATGCTGATGTTGCGCCACCAGCAGGTTTTCAATCACCGTCATCTCACGAAACAGGCGCACATGCTGGAAGGTACGCACAATGCCCATCCGTGCAATTTTCTGCCCCGGTAAGCCGGCCAGATTTTGATCGCGCAGTTTGATGCTGCCGCCAGTGGGTTTGTAGAAACCGGTCAGGCAGTTGAACACCGTGGTTTTACCCGCGCCGTTTGGACCAATCAACGAAACGATTTCCTGCTCACGCAGTTCCAGCGCCACGTTGTTGACTGCCAGCAGGCCACCAAAACGCATCATCAGGCCTTCTACGGCTAATAAAGGCTGACTCATGCCTGCTCTCCTGCTTTACCCTGTTTCAGTTTCAGCTGCGGACGCTTCATCGGCAGCAGCCCCTGCGGTCGCCAAATCATCATCAGCACCATTAAGCCACCCAGTACCAGCATGCTGTATTCGTTGAGATCACGCATCAGCTCACGCGATACCACCAGCAACACGGCGGCGAGGATCACCGCAAACTGCGAGCCCATGCCCCCCAGCACCACAATCGCCAACACAAACGCCGACTCGACAAAGGTGAAGGATTCCGGGCTGACAAAGCCCTGGCGCGCAGCAAACAGCGTACCGGCAAAACCGGCAAAGGCCGCGCTGATGGTAAACGCCGTCAGCTTGATACGCGTCGGGCTAAGACCAAGAGAACGGCAGGCGATTTCATCTTCGCGCAACGCTTCCCAGGCACGGCCCAGCGGCATACGCAGCAGGCGGTTGATGATAATCAGCGTCAGCACTACCAGCAGCAGCGCCACCAGGTAGAGGAAAATCACGCGGTCATTGGGATCGTATTTCATGCCGAACACCTCGTGGAAGGTGCCCCAGCCGCCCTCGCTGACCTTGCGACCAAACTCCAGGCCGAAGAGGGTCGGTTTCGGGATCTGCGCGATACCGTTTGGACCGCCGGTAATCGAGGTGTTGTTCAGCAGCAGGATACGGACGATTTCGCCAAAGCCGAGGGTGACAATCGCCAGATAGTCACCACGCAGACGCAGCACCGGGAAACCGAGCAGTAAGCCAAACGCCCCGGCCACCAGACCCGCCAGCGGCAGGCTCTGCCAGAAGCCAAAACCGTAGTAGTGGTTCAGCAAGGCGAAGGTATAGGCACCGATGGCATAGAAGCCGCCGTAGCCCAGCACCAGCAGGCCCGACAAGCCCACCACCACGTTAAGGCCGAGGCCCAACATCACGTAGATCAGCGTCAGGGTGGCGATATCCACGCTACCGCGCGAAACCAGGAACGGCCAGATCACCGCAGCCACGATCATCAACACCATCACCAGCTTCTGCTTCGGCGTTGAACCATCAAAGCCCGGCAGCACCAGGCCATTGCCGCTGCGTTTGAATTTGCCGTGGAATAACGGACGCAGCAACTGGAACAGGAATACCACGCCGCAACCGACAAAAATCCAGTTCCAGCGCACCGTTCCGGCGTTGGATACCACCAGTTTGGTGCCATCAAGATCAAGGCGCATACCCATAAAGAAGGTGGCAAGCACCAGCAACATCACCGTAGAGATAACGGCGTTAACCAGTCCGAGGCGCTTCATACTTTTTCCACCTCCGGACGGCCAAGGATGCCGGTTGGCATCACCAGCAGCACGACAATCAGCAACGCAAAGGAGACCACGTCTTTATATTCGGTAGAGAGATAGGCCGAGGTCAATGCTTCGGCAATGCCCAGCACCAGACCACCGATCATCGCCCCCGGAATGCTGCCGATCCCGCCCAGTACTGCGGCAGTGAAGGCTTTCATCCCGGCCATAAAGCCGATAAACGGGTTGATGGAACCGTAGAACTGCCCCAGCAGTACGCCAGCCACTGCCGCCATCGCCGCACCAATCACAAAGGTCAGTGAAATCACGCGATCGGTATTGATACCCAGCAGGCTGGCCATTTTCAGGTCTTCTGCACAGGCACGGCAGGCGCGCCCCATACGTGAATAACGGATAAATACCGTCAGTGCCAACATGGCGATAAAGGTCACAACCCAAATCATCAACTGCATGGTGGAGAGCGTGGCGGCAAAACCGTTGCTTTCACCCAAGGTCCATTGCCCGGTGATCAAGCTCGGCAGCGCGAGATCGCGCGAACCTTGCGTCAGGCTGACGTAGTTTTGCAGGAAGATCGACATCCCGATGGCGGAGATCAGCGCGATCAGGCGCTTGGAGGAACGCACCGGCTTATACGCCACACGTTCGATACTCCAGCCGTAGGCGCTGGAGATAATGATCGCCATGACAAAACCGGCGGCAATCATCAGCCAGGTGGTGTCGATGCCCATCATCATTAGCGCGGCGATGACGATAAAGGAGACATAGCTACCGATCATGTACACCTCGCCGTGGGCGAAGTTGATCATACCGATAATGCCGTAAACCATCGTGTACCCAATGGCGATCAGCGCGTAGGTGCTGCCCAGGGTCACTCCGTTGAACATCTGCTGGAGGAAATAGAGGAACTGCTCGGACATAACAAGTACCTTAGAAACACGTCCGTGATGGTAAATCGTTACCGCGACTGGCGGTAAATTAACCGGTTTGATTAAGGGCGGCCTGAAGGCCGCCCCTGCGATCGTGCTGGATGCAACGATTACTTGATCGCGGTTGATGAGCCGTCTTTATGCCATTTGAAGATGCCGAATTCGAAGCCTTTCAGGTCACCTTTCTGGTCCCAGCTCAGGTTGCCCATCACGGTCGGAACCGGTGCGCCTTCTTTCAGGTTCTTGGCGATCGCATCAGGCTCGTCGCTCTTGCTGCGCTCGATACCGGCCACCAGCGACTGAATCGCGGCATAGGTGGTCCAGACGAACGGACCGGTCGGATCTTTGCGGTTCGGTGCGGTGTTGGCTTTGATGGCGTCAACAATCGCTTTGTTGTCCGGCAGCTGGTCATAACGCTTCGGCAGGGTCACGTACAGACCTTCAGATGCATCACCAGCAATGTTAGACAGTGAGGCGTTGCCCACCCCTTCCGGTCCCATAAAGCCCGCGTTCAGGCCTGCGGCTTTTGCCTGGCGCAGAATCTGACCCAGCTCCGGGTAGTAACCACCGTAGTAAACGAAGTCGACGTTGTCTTTCTTCAGACGCGCAATCAGGGTGGAGAAATCTTTATCGCCAGCGGTGATACCTTCGAACAGCACCACGTTGCCGCCTTTGGCTTTCAGGGTTTTCTGCACCGACTCCGCCAGACCCTGGCCGTATTGCTGCTTGTCATGCACCACAGCGATACGTTTTGGTTTGATGGTATCGAGGATGTAGTTTGCCGCCGTCGGGCCCTGATCGGAGTCGAGGCCGGTGGTGCGCATCACGTCAGCATAACCACGCGCGGTCAGTTCCGGTGCGGTCGCTGCCGGGGTGATCATCAGCACGCCTTCGTCGTTATAGATGTCAGACGCTGGCTGGGTAGAAGAGGAGCAGAGGTGACCGATAACGTATTTGATGCCATCGTTCACGACTTTGTTGGCAACCGCTACCGCTTGTTTCGGGTCGCAGGCATCGTCATATTCCACGCCAACCAGTTTATCGCCGTTGACACCGCCTTTGGCATTGATGTCTTTAATGGCCTGTGCCGCACCGGTAAATTGCATGTCGCCGTATTGGGCTACCGGACCGGTTGCTGCGCCGACGATGGCAATTTTGATGTCTTTTGCCAGCGCCGCATGGCTCATCGCCAGCGCTACGCAGCCCGCCAATAATGCGCGTCCTTTACTCATTTTCATGCGAACTTCCCCATCTGTTGTGTCGTGTCTGTTGTGAGTTGGATTATTTTCTGCCAGTGAAAGAGGAAAACTGATTCTGGAATAATGAGTTAGCGCACTTTTCTGGCATTTATTGGTAATAAGGCTTTATTTTTCAGGTTATTAAACAGGAAGTTTCTTCTGTAAATCAACTGACATATTCAGTTATAGCTGGGTTGAACAGCAGAATCGTCTGGTTGTTATGGCCGTATTTTCGCCGACTTGCCAGCTAATTATGCTGGCTATTTAACCAACCATCACTCTGTTCAACTATCATCCTGGCAAACAGGCTGTTGTTTGACCTATTTTCATCAAAAAAAAGTGACAGCGCTCTGACTGTCTAAATTCGCTACACTATGCCCTTTGCACTAGTACAGGTACGGGGAATGAAGCTCACTATTCAGCGCTTAACATCGTTGACGACGCAGGATCGAATCGACCTGACCAAAGTCTGGCCGGAAATCGATATTTCACAGCTGGAAGCCCAGCTGAGCGAGACGCAGCGGATGTATGCCGCGCGCTTTAATGATCGTCTGCTGGCGGCACTGCAACTGACCATTCAGGGCGCGCAGGGAAAAATTACCCAGCTTCAGGTGCGGGAAGTGACGCGTCGTCGCGGCGTGGGGAAATATTTGCTGGAGGAGACGCTGGCGCAGAACAGCGCGCTGGCTGAGTGGTGGGTGGCCGATGACGGCGCTGATGAACAGGACGTTCGTGCTGCGTTTATGCAGGCTTGCGGCTTTCGCGCGCAGGGTGATGGCTGGACACGATAAAAACGTAGCGGCGCGATTTCTCGCGCCGCTACAGGTTATGTGCTTTATCAGGCTTCAATCGCCATACGTAATTTCTTCATGGCGTTCTTTTCCAGCTGGCGTACACGCTCTGCGGAAACGCCGTATTGGTCGGCCAGTTCCTGCAAGGTGGTTTTGTTCTCTTCATCCAGCCAGCGCGCACGGATGATGTGCTGACTACGCTCGTCCAGGCCCTGCATCGCGTCGGTCAGTTTATCGGCGGCGTGTGCATCCCAGTTGTCCTCTTCAATGCCATCAGCAAAGTCAGACGTTTTATCCTGGAGATACAGCACCGGGGCCATGGTTTTGCTTTCGCCGTTTTCGTCGTCAGACGACATGTCGAAAGTCATATCCTGTGCCGCCATGCGCGATTCCATTTCACGCACATCTTTGCTGCTCACGCCCAGCTCGCGCGCTACCATCTCGACTTCGTCCTGGTTAAACCAGCCCAGACGCTGCTTGGTTTTACGCAGGTTAAAGAACAGCTTACGCTGCGCTTTAGTGGTAGCGACCTTCACAATACGCCAGTTACGCAGCACGTATTCGTGAATCTCAGCTTTAATCCAGTGCACGGCAAACGACACCAGACGCACACCCACTTCAGGATTGAAGCGACGCACCGCCTTCATCAGGCCGATGTTCCCTTCCTGAATCAGGTCTGCCTGTGGCAAGCCGTAACCGGAATAGTTACGAGCGATATGAACAACAAAGCGCAGATGAGACAGGATCAGCGTCTTAGCCGCATCCAGATCGCCCTGGTAATGCAGCCGTTCAGCCAGCGCTTTTTCCTCTTCTGCCGACAGCATCGGCCAGACGTTGGCAGCCCGAATATACGATTCCAGGTTACCAAGAGGAGCAATAGCTAAAGTTTGCATTTCTTTGGTCATTCAAACCCTCACAAATTCAGTGGAATATTGCTGCACGTTCCCATGAGCAGACGATACATTAAGTCAACGTCGCCGGAAATCCGAAAGCAATCTGTGCTACCCGAACTTAGAGATCAAAGTTATCCACAAGTTCCATCGTAACAGTGAATATTTTACACACAGATGACAGGAAGGGAAGCGGAGAAAAAATCCTCTGCGCCCGATTGTCGGCAGCAGAGGACTATTATACCAAAAAAATGTGTCAGGCGTTTACTGGGGCGTAAATCGGCGTAAATGTTGTACCGTTGCCAGCCAGGCAGCGATCCAGCCGATGATGGCAGCAATTAACAACAGCAGCAGCGCTTCATCCCAGGAAAATCCTTCCAGATCAAAGCTGGTGCCGAATACCTGCGCCACCTGCGCGACCACCGATTGCAGACGCAGTACCAGCACTTCAGACAAAATCAGCGATAACACCGCGCCACTTAAACCCAACATCGCCCCGCCATACAGGAACGGGCGCAGGATAAAGCCGTCAGTCGCACCCAGCAATTTCTGAACGTTAATGGTATCGCGGCGCGCAAAGATGCTGAGACGCACGCTGTTGCCAATCACCAGGAATACCGCGATAACCATTAACAGACCAATGATCTCAGCAATTTGCCCTACCAGCCCGGACAACGCCGCCAGACGGGCAAACCAACTGTCATCCATGCGCACTTCATCGACGCCCTGCACTTTGGACACCCGATCACGCAGGCTCGCCAGTGTATCGGCGCTCTGGAAATTCAGATTCGGCGTGATAATCGCCACAGCTGGCAACGGATTCTGCTCCAGCATATCCATCGCGCCGCCAAAACCGGACCAGTTGCGGAATTCGTTCAGCGCCTCTTCCCGCGTCAGATAGTCTACGTTCTTCACGCCGTCCAACTGCTTCAGCTGCGCGGTGACGTTTTCCGCCGCGGTGTCATCCAGCGTTTTGGAGAGATACACTGTCAGCTGCGGAGCCGGATACCACTGGGTTGCCGCCTGGCTGACGTTTTTCCACACCATATAGCAAACGCTCGGCAGCGTCAGCGAGATGGCAATCACCATTACCGTCAGCAACGTCGCCAACGGCTGACGCCACATATCAGACAGCGTGCCGCGCAGCGCATAGCGCCACTGCTCCTGCCAGCCGCCCTTCAGCGCTTTGCTTTTTGAAGGCTGTTTCGCTTTCGGCGCCGGTGTGCGCTTATTGCGTTTATTGACCATCATGGCCTCCGTGCAGGCGTCCCTGATTAAGCGTCATCATGCGATAGTTACGACGGGCAATCAGGCCCATATCATGGGTAGCCATCAGCACCGTTACACCAACGCGGTTGAACTCTTCAAACAGGCGCAGTATATCTTCCGACAACGCTTCATCAAGGTTACCGGTCGGTTCATCCGCCAGCAGTACGGCGGGTTTATTCACCACCGCGCGCGCAATGCCGACGCGCTGCTGTTCACCACCAGAGAGCTGAATCGGGAAACTTTTCGCTTTGTCGAGCAGGCCCACTTTATCCAGTGCCGCAGAGACGCGACGACGAATATCCTCACCGCTGGCTCCCGAGATGATCAGCGGGATCGCCACGTTGTCATACACCGAACGGTCCATCAGCAGATGGTGATCCTGGAAGATCATGCCAATCTGACGACGCAAAAAAGGCACTTCGCTATTCCGCAGCCGGGAGATGTCGTGCCCACTGAACCAGATTTTCCCGGCGCTCGGGCGCTCAATACCACAAATCAGCTTCAGTAAGGTACTTTTCCCCGCGCCAGAGTGGCCGGTCAGAAACGCCATTTCACCGGGGCGCAGATGAAAATCCACCCCCTGGAGCGCCTGACGTCCGCCCAGATATGCCTTACTGACCTCTTCAAAGCGAATCATCCCAATTAGTCCTCTCGGGCAAACAGTGCCTCAATAAAGTCTGCGGCCTTAAACGGCCGTAAATCCTCGATGCCTTCCCCGACACCGATATAACGAATCGGAATGCCAAACTGATCGGCAACCGAGAAGATCACACCACCTTTCGCAGTGCCATCCAGTTTTGTCAGGGTGATGCCAGTCAGGCCCACCGCTTCATGGAACAGTTTCGCCTGGCTGATGGCGTTCTGCCCGGTGCTGGCGTCAATGGTCAGCATCACTTCATGCGGCGCATCTTCATCCAGTTTCTTCATCACGCGGGTGATTTTCTTTAACTCTTCCATCAGGTGCGATTTGTTTTGCAGACGTCCGGCGGTATCGGCGATCAACACATCGACATTACGCGCTTTCGCCGCCTGAATGGCGTCAAAGATCACGGATGCGGAATCCGCACCGGTGTGCTGGGCAATAACCGGGATGTTGTTGCGCTGACCCCAGACCTGCAACTGCTCAACCGCAGCCGCACGGAAGGTATCGCCCGCCGCCAGCATCACGGATTTGCCTTCGGCCTGATACTGGCGCGCCAGCTTGCCGATAGTGGTGGTTTTACCAACGCCGTTGACCCCAACCATCAGGATGACAAACGGCGTTTTGCCTGATACATCCAGCGGAGCATCGACTTTATCGAGAATTCCGGCCATTTCCGCTTTCAGCAAACCATACAGCGCTTCGGCATCCCGTAGTTGTTTACGGTCTGCCTGCTGCGTCAGATTGGTGATGATGCGGCGCGTGGTTTCAACACCAACGTCAGCAATCAACAGCTGCTCTTCCAGTTCCTCAAACAAATCGTCATCGATTTTCTTGCCACGGAACAGGCTGATGAACCCGGAACCAAGATTAGCGCGCGTTTTTACCAGGCTACGTTTCAGACGGGCAAAGAAGCCCTCTTTGGTTGGACGTTCCTGCTCCTGCGCCACCAACGGCGCAGCGGCCAGCGGCAGATCGCTGACGGTATCCTGCGCGACTTCCGGCTCGACTTCGGGTTCCGCTTCTGGCGCTTCTTCCGCCAGCGCCAGCGCTTCGAGTTCTTCATCGCTCAGCGCGGTGTCTTCTTCGTCCTGCTCGACCTCGGCAACCGGCTCAACTTCAGGTGGCTGCTGGGTTTCTGGCAGGACTTCTTCGGCGACGACAACGTCCGGCGCTTCAGCCGGCTGCTCTGCCACCTGCTCGGTGACGGCAACGGTTTCTTCCGCCTGCGCTTCGGCGCGATCTAACGCGCTCTCTTCAACGGCTGGCTCCTGCGCCACCTCAGCGGGTTGTTGCTGCTCTTCGGCAGGCTGTTGCGTCTCTTCTTCTTTGCCAAAGCCCAGCCAGGAAAAAAAGCCGCGTTTTTTCTCTTTTGCCATTGTGTAACCACACTCCTCGATGGCTTATTCCCGGTAGCACGCTGTTCCCAGGGGATAAAAAATTCAATTTGAAGGCTTTAGCCGCGTAAAAATCAGTGAATTACACGCGCCATACCAACTCACTAGTCTAACACTTTCCAGCCAGCGCACCACAGCACCCTTTTTTACGTTTCTTCTGCCTTCCACGCCCGTTAAACTACGCAACAAATTATGACGAGTTGTGAGCAAAATGAGTAAATCCCCCCGCAGCAGCGGCGCTGCTGGTCAGATCCGCATCATTGGCGGTCAATGGCGCGGCCGTAAATTGCCGGTGCCCGACAGCGCGGGCCTGCGCCCGACCACCGACCGGGTACGCGAAACCTTGTTTAACTGGCTAGCCCCGGACATTCAGCAGGCACGCTGCCTGGATTGCTTTGCTGGCAGCGGTGCGCTCGGTTTGGAAGCGCTGTCGCGCTTTGCCGGCTCTGCCACCCTGTTGGAGCTGGAGCGCCCGGTGGCACAACAATTGACGCAAAATCTGCAAACGCTGCGCGCCAGCAATGGCAAAGTGATACAGACCAATACGCTACAATGGCTGAGTCAGACGGGTGAGCCCTTTGATGTGGTGTTTGTCGATCCGCCATTCCGTAAGGGATTGTTGCAGGAGACGCTGACGCTGCTGGAGCAAAACGGTTGGCTGGCAGCCGAAGCGCTGATTTATGTCGAAAGTGAGGTGGAGCATGGCGCCCCTCCGGTTCCCGCCTGCTGGGATCTGTATCGTGAGAAAATTGCCGGCCAGGTCGCTTATCGTTTATATCAACGCCAACAAGGAGATGTGTGATGTGGCTTAATCTGGGACGTTTATTAATGATCTGCGTCTGGGCCTTTTTGCTGTTAAATCTGGTCCAGCCATTTCCAACGCCGCTGCGCTATTTCGTGCATGTGGCGCTGTTCTTTATGATCATCATGCACGGTTTGCAGCTGGTGTTGCTGCGCGCCACGCAGCCGAAGGAAGCGCCCAAGCTGGGACGCGCCACACAATTAAAGATTTTCTTCTTTGGCGTGTTTGAACTGCTGGCGTGGCAGAAAAAACATTATCCGAAAGGATAATGTTTCTTACGTAGCTACCGTCTTGAACGTCAAGCGGTAGCTGCGTAATTTTCATCCCACTTCATCCGCGTTTTCAGCACCCCGAAGCACTGATGAACCAGCTTGCGCATCACCGCTCCAAGCGCAGCCTTGCTGGCTTTGCCCTTCGCGATTAGCCTCTGGTACAG
>NZ_ASZC01000007.1 GCF_000468095.1 Pantoea sp. AS-PWVM4 | reverse complement strand
GCAGCCAGCTTCGCGCAGAGTATCTCTGTCACCTCTTCAACGCTGGACGGTGCAGAAGCCAAAATTGCTGCACAGGCCGCACAGCAGGGTGCGCAGTATAAAATCACTGAAGCGAACACCAATAACCGTGTTCACATGACCGCAGAACTGTACAAATAACGGATGGTCGTACAGGGACGTGCCGGAAGAGGTCGCCGCAAGGCGGCCTTTTTCGCATCTGGAGACTGGACAGTTGAGCGATAAATCGCGCCGCTACGAATCAGTGACAAAAAAGCACCATAAAAGGTGCCTGTTTTTCATCTGTGACCCATCCTGATTGGGTGAATACTCATTTACTCCAAAACTCACTTTTACTAGTTTTCTGATGCTCGACCACCATCAGCTTTCCCTGCACGTTATGTGGGCAGGGACGCCAGTCAGGCAGTTCTGAGCGATACCAACCCAAATATCTCAAAAGCACGTCCATCGTATACCTGTGGAACAACGTCAGGTGTCCGGAGCATAGCGCTCCATGACGCTCATGCTAACGCCCAAAAATCGTAAGAATCAGAAAATTTTCACACTTAATTGATAATGAAATTGTAAATCACTCTCATTATTGTTAGTGTTCGTATCAAATTTTTACAACTTTCATCTGCCATAGTGCAACTGGGGACGTATCGGGGATCCTGGCATTGAGTCACCGGTTAAAAACTGTCTGAGGCAAGTGTAAACGCCGTACATTTTAGGGTGGGGAAGGGTTTTGCTTACATTTGGATCCTCTGCGAAGTCTTCAGGGATGGCTGGATTTTTAACTCAGTCCCCCTGGTCCTTGTATCGCAAAACATTCCCTGTTTTCTCCTCTGTTGCTGTTCATCTCCTGCTGTTGGTGTTACTGGCGAGTTTCCGAAATACGCCCTTGCCGCTAACTAACGAGGCCGGTAAGACAGGAAATGAAATCTCAGTCGTAAATTTAAATCAGCCGATGCTGCCGGTAGCGACGCCTGTGCTTTCATCGCCAGAAGAGCAAGTGGTATTGCCCAAAACCGTCGTCGTCGACAAGGCAGATATTGTTGTTGAAAGGAAGAATGTCACCTCGCAGAAGCCACCGGTAACAAAAGCGACCACGGTTGACAACCAACCGGCCAGACCACGCCCGGTGGTGAAACCGATCTTGCTGCCAGCGTCTCCCGATAAGCATCAGCAGACTGAGCTTGCGCAACAAACAACATTATCCAGTTCTTCTTCCGCTCCTGTTAACGCTGGCAGCGGTGGAAATGTTGCTGCTGGTGGAGAGAGTACTTCTGGTCATGCTGCGAAGGGCGCAGGGAATGAAACGACGACAAGGGTGCGGGCGCTGAACCGTCGCGTCAATTATCCCGCCCGTGCCCGCTCTATGGGGGTTGAGGGCAGAGTGAAGGTGCAGTTTGACATTAGCGCGTCCGGAACAATAAAAAATATTCAAATTCTGGCTGAAGATCCTGCGGGTGTATTTAGCAGCGATCTGCGGCGGGATATTACACGCTGGCGATATGACATTACTGGTGAAGTTAAAAACCAGATTGTTACCGTTATTTATAAGTTAGATGGGCGTATTCAGGTCATAAACTGAATTTCACTTCTGGGAAAATCATGAAAATAACAGGCTGTATAATTATACCGCTTAGCATTTTTGCTATGCCAACGGTAGCGGACACCAATACCGTAATTCAGGACGTAAACACCACCACAGAAGAATCAGCTGCTGAGCAGATAGATGATTCCGGTGATACGATTATTGTTCGTTCTGCACCTACCAGTCAGACGATGGGGACGCAGGTTATTAACGCCGAACAGATCGCGCGTTATCCCACGGGTAATGGCACCATCACCGAGTTACTGAAACATAATCCGAATGTACGATTCGCCAATAATACAGACTCCAGTAATAACCCTGGCGAAATTGCTCCCGAGAATGTCTCATTTCACGGCGAGAAGTTTTACAACAACAATTTTATGATTGACGGTCTTTCCAACAACAACACTGTCAATCCCGGCAACAAAAACGGCGACCTCAGTGATGATCCAGATGGTTACAGCCCAATTGACCTGCCATCGGGTGGTACACAATCATTCTGGATAAACTCAGAGCTGGTGGACAAACTCGAGGTTTTTGACAGCAACGTCGCTGCCAAATACGGTGATTTCACCGGAGGAGTGGTGGATGCACGTCTTAAAGATGCCAACCTTGAACGGGCATCTGGTCGTGTGTCCTGGCGCAGCACCCGAGATAGCTGGACGCGTTATCATATTGATGAGTCAAAACGTGAAAGTTTTGAGGAAGCGACTTCGCAAGCTAATCAACCTAAGTTCACCAAGAACTTTTATTCTGTCAGTGTTAATCAGCCCCTGAATGACAGTGCAGGTTTGATCTTTTCCTACAACCGTCAGGAATCAAAAATTCCGATGTACCATTCCAACCTGGATATGTGGACTAACCAGGAGCGAATTTCGGAAACCTATTTATTAAAAGGTACCTGGTTTGCGGATAATGGTGATATTTTCCGCATGACCGGAATGTATGCGCCGCATAAGTCAACTTATTATAAAGTTGATGTAAAGAATGGTGGCTTTACTAACAATGGTGGTGGTTATCGTGCCAATTTAGAATGGGAGCATTTTGCCCCGTGGGGTAAAATTACCAGTCTGGCAGGTTATCAGTTTGAACAAAACAAAATCGAACAAGAAGCCAGTACTTATCAAAGCTGGTACCATTTTAATAACAGTAGAAACTTTACCTCGGATGCGATTACCTGGGGGAGTACTTCAGGTTCAAGTACTCAGTTAGGTAATCTGGGCGGCTACGGTACCTTTGGTACCGATAAAACGACGACGACCCTCAAACAAGATGCTGAGTTCACGCCATTCTCTGCTCTTGGGATCACTCATCAACTCGATGCAGGCTGGCAAACCGATCTCTATCAGGCGAGATATCGTCGTTTTGGTGATGCCGCGTTGAGCCGTGGAGTCGCGACGATAGACACCAGCGTTGTCTGCCAGGCAGGTGATGACTTTTGTATTGATGGTGAGCAATATTTCAAAAGCAGAACGGTCTACCCGGCGCGCACGGTTGAGGGGAACTACACCAACTATGCGCTCTATCTTCAGGACAGTATGCTTTACAAGCGACTTGAAATTACCCCTGGGGTACGACTTCAGTATGATGACTTCCTGAAAAACCTGACTGTTGCACCACGCTTTGCCACCTCACTGGATGTGTTTGGTGACCGCAGCACCCGCCTGTTTGGTGGTGCCAACCGTTACTACGGTCAGAACCTGCTGACATACAAACTGCGTTCAGGGATCAGTGCCAATATTGTCCAGACCCGTGCGGATGCCAACAGCCCGTGGGTCGGTGATACTACCAAATACAGCACCTACGATTACGACATCTCCGATCTGAAAACGCCTTACAGCGATGAACTCTCTCTCGGCATTTCTCAGCGTCTGATGGATACCGTGTGGACCGTGAAATGGGTTAACCGTAAAGGACGTGACCAGTTTGGTCGTGACAGATACACGGATACGAACGGTAATAACTACTACATCCTCACGAACAGCGCGAAAACAGAAGGTAACACCTGGTCTCTGACCGCGCAGCCAATCAGTCCGTATCACTTCGCAGTAGCCGACATTAGCTGGGAACTGGGTGCCAGCATTGTTAAAAATAAATCCAGCTCGCAGACGTATTACGATCAGTCCACCTCTGACGAGAATATGGTGATCTTTAACGGCAAGTTGATGGAAAAAGGTGAGATGGATGCGCTGGACTTCAACACGCCGTGGACTGCCTTTATTAACGTCAATACCTTCTTTCCGGCAGTTAATCTTAACTGGAGCCAGAATCTCGGGTACACGGCAGGCTACTCCGGTTACAGCATCAGTAGTGTGGCTTGTCCGGGTGACAACAGCGCCTGCGGCAGTTACGAAGGCAGCGCCAGTCTGTATGAGAAAACCAAATATAAAGACTACATCACCTACGACTGGCGCTTCGCCTGGTCTCAGCCCACGTTCCAGAATCAATCAATTGAGCTGACGCTCGATGTACTGAACGTTCTTGATAACGTCATTGAAGCGACGCAAACCACCGGTTCTACCTCCAAAACAGTGACCTACAAAACCGGACGGCAGTTCTGGTTTGGTGTCGCTTATAACTGGTAACCCTCCACTTTGCCTCCGGCGGAATGCCGGAGGATTTGTGCTGCGCGCTCGCAGCACCTGATCTAATAAGGAAGAAAAATGTGTAAACGCAGAGGATTGGCAGGGGTCGCACTCTTTCTGCTGGTCTTATCCCAGCCCGTACTGAGTGAAGACGCAAAAACAACGCTGCCGGTGGTGACTGAAGGCGTACTGGATAATGGGCTTCAGTACACTCTGGCACCGATTAAATCAGATGCCGGGCGTATTGATATTCGTCTGAGCGTAGAAGCCGGGTCGCTTGATGAAACTGACGAGCAGTCAGGCGTGGCGCATATGGTCGAACATCTGGTTTTTCGCGGCAGTGACGCCTGGCCTGAGGGCGTTTCGGCGGCACTGGCTAAGAAGGGATGGTCACGCGGTGCTAACTATAACGCGGTAACCAACTACGAACGTACGCAGTTCATGATGAGCCCGCCTGATGGTGTAAAAGGGTTAGATCTGGCCTTACAGGCACTGGCACAGATGACGGCACATGCGCGTATAACGCAGCCTGATCTGGATGATGAACGTAAAGTCATCCTCGAAGAGTGGCGTGGCAAACTCGGTGTGGCAGCCCGCATGAACCAGCAACGCATCGCGGCCTTGCGTGCGGATTCCCCTTATCCCGACCGACCAACCATCGGGAACGTTGAGTCGATTGAGCATACCCCGGCAGCCACGTTGAAAGCCTTTTATCAGCGCTGGTATCACCCGGACAATATGCGCCTCCTGATCATCGGCGATTTTGAACCAGAGAAAGTCAAGGCACTGATTACAAAACATTTTGCCGGGTTGCCCGCCATTGCCGTGCCGGTCCGTCAGGAAAGCCAATACAACCAGCAGCTGAAAAAACAGTTTCGAGTGATCCATCTACAGGACTCGGAAAGCGGTGGTAGCCAGGTCTCGTGGGTAAACCGTTTTGATGAAAAACAGATGCAGGGTACCGAAGGGTATCGGGATCGCCTCATCAACCAAATCACCCTCACTGTGCTGAGCCGTCAGCTCAAACGTCAGCAAAGTGCCTTGCCAGACTCCATTGGCAATATTGTTGCGCGGAAATCCGAAACCGGCCGCTCTACCGTCGCGTTTGGCCTGTTTGTTGATGTGATGCCGGGTGACTTTCAACTGGGCCTGGCAACGTTGATTCGCGAACGCGAACGCTTAATGCGTTATGGACTGAGTGTCGATGACTTTGCACGGGTGAAGAGCGACATCCTCGATGCGGCAAAGCGGCTGGAAGAAAAACCGGAAAACCGGACTTTCTCTGAGTGGGTGCAGACCCTGGCTATTGCGTGGCAGCAGAACCAGCCTTATGCCGACGCGCAACAGCGCGGAGTCCGGGCGGTGGCAGAACTTAAAACCATCGACATGGCCGACATCAACACTCGCCTGAATACGTGGTTACAGGCCACGGATCAACTGGTGCAGTTCAGCGTACCGGGAAGGTATGTTTACAGTGTGCCGTTGCCTTCTGAAATTCAGCGGATGGTGACGACGATCGCCGGTGAGCCATTAACTCCGGTAGCGAAGGAAAAAACATCGGTCTCAGTCCCGTTACCTGAACACGATACCTCGGGTAAACGCACATCCGTGAAAAATTTCCCGACAGAGTCGGTGCAGGAGTGGCGGCTCAGTAATGGCGACCGCGTGGTCTGGATGAAAACCCCGTTGGCCAAAGACCGCATATGGTTCCAGGCACAAAGCGAGGCGGGCTATCTGGGCCGTGGGCTGAACGCCTGGCAGGCACAGCTGGCTGCACAACTGGCAGGATTTGGTGCACCGACCGGCTGGACCGATGACGGTTATGTGCAATGGAAACGGGACCAGGAGCTTTGGCTGAATATCAGTCAGCAACCGGACACACTGGAAGTGACCGGAAGTGCACCTTACAAGCGATTGGACAGCCTGTTGCACGCGTATCAGCTACTTCATACTGATAATCATATGAATGCTGCCTCGCTGAAAAGCAGCGTAATGATGTTGGCGCGCCGACGGCTTATGCAGGAAGGTTCGTTGTTTGCACTCCGCCAAATGGAGGTGACGGAATTGCGCTATGGCGGCCCGGCACTTGAACTGCCAGATGCAACACAGCTGTCGGCCCTTAATTCTGAGCAACTGACAACGCAGTGGAAAAAAATCAGCGCGGCACCGGTGACTTACTTTGTGATGGCCAATCTTCCCGAAGCCACCCTCAGACAGGCTGTTGAACGGTATCTGGCGGGCATTAAACGCGGAGCCGGATTGCCTGCCGAACCTTATCTCGCTTTGCCCGGACATCGAGAACGACGTAGTCAACTCAACAAAGAGCCGAAAGCCGAGGTGAGGTTGTGGAGTTTCAGCAACGAAGTCTGGTCACCGGAACGGGCAGCCCAGGTCAGCATCGCCAAAAATCTTGTCAACCGTCATCTGAAGAACGTTTTGCGCGATGATGCCCGTGGGATCTACAGCCTGAGTTTAGAAACCGTACTCAACGATAAAACCAACCGTATTGAAACCGAACTGCGTTTCAGTACCTCTCCTGAACGTGCTGCGGAACTGGTTCAGATCGCCAAAAAAGCGTTTAAGAATGCTGACAGCCAGATAAATGATCGCACCGTGCAGGAAATGAAGGCTTCGTTCCAGCGTGCAGAGACCTCACGGCAGCATGATTACTACACCCTACAGCGACGTCTGATACTGAGTTATCGCCATTATGATAATCCAGGCTATCTCTCCCGCGTGTCATCACTGGATAAAGCCATCACGACAGACGGTGTGCGTGCGGTCGCATCGCGTATTTACAACCCGGACAATCTGGTGATTTACACGGTTCTGCCGCAAGAGACGAAATAATGAAGAAGAAACTGGCCACGGTGTGGCAACTCAGCCGGGCGTTCTGGGGTGGCAAGCAGAGCTGGAGTGCATGGTTAATTCTGGCCGTCATTCTGAGCCTGGGGGGATCGATCGTCTGGCTGAACGTGTTGATCAACGACTGGAGCAAATCCTTCTATGATGCGCTGGGTGAGTTTGATGGTGCAAAGGTCTACAGCCTGGTTAAGGAATATTGTGTCTTCATCCTGATTTATATCGGGGTGTTCGTGTACCAGGATTGGTTTACCCGGCTGCTCATTATTCGTTGGCGGAAATCGCTGACGGCCCAGCTTGTGGACAGCTGGCTGGCGAAACAGGCGTACTACCACATGTCGCTCACCGGAAAGGTCGATAACCCGGATCAGCGTATTGCCGAAGACATCAACTTCTTCGTTGATAAGACCATCAGCCTGTTGGTGTCGTTCCTGATCACCAGTGCTCAGCTGTTCTCGTTTGTCTGGATCCTGTGGAAGCTCTCGGGCGTTCAGACCTTCACCCTGTTCGGGCAGGAGTGGGTGATTAGAGGTTATCTGGTCTGGGTTGCGCTGCTTTACACGCTGGTGGGCAGTCTGGTGACCCATCTGATTGGCAAGAAGCTGCATGGCCTGAATTATCAGAAACAACGCGCCGAAGCTGACTTTCGTGCAGCCCTGTTACGTAAGCATGATAACGCGGAGCAAATCGCGCTTTATCAGGGGGAGTCCTGGGAGAAGCAACATCTGAATCGCGCCTTTGGTGCCATCGTACAAAACTGGCGTGCCTTGATGAACGGAGAGCGTAACCTTGGCTTCTTTACCACCGGTTATACTCGTATCAGCCTGATTGTGCCGGTGTTTGCTGCATTGCCCCTGTTTATGGCAAAAACGATCACTCTGGGTGGTCTGATGCAGGTACGTTCCGCTTTTGGTCAGGTTCACGGGGCGCTGAGCTGGTTCATCCGTGTTTATAAGGCCCTGGTAGAATTGTCGGCGAGTATTTCGCGTCTGGAGCAGTTCTCCCAGGCAATCGCGGAGTGCCAGAACAACCGGGACCTCAGTGTGTCGGGTGAAATGACACAGGTAGATAAACTCACGGTTACCACTCCACAGGGAAAAACCCTGTTGTCAGACATGCAATTCGGTTTTCCTGCCGGAAGCTGGAGCAAACTTTCCGGCAGAAGCGGTATCGGGAAATCAACATTGCTGAGAACCCTGTCCGGGGTCTGGCCCTGGTTTGAAGGGCACTGGCAAAGCCAGCAGGGCAAAAGTCTTTTGCTGCCACAACGCGCTTATATCGGACAGGGGACGTTACGGGATGTTCTTTGCTATCCGCAGCCTGCCGATCCAGACTCGGAAAAACTGGTGCGGTATCTCACTAAGACCGGTCTTGGTGAGTGGAGTGGGGCGCTTGATAAGCAGCTCAACTGGGAGCAGGTACTGTCAGGCGGTCAGAAACAACGACTCGCATTTGCCCGCGCATTGCTGTTGAAACCGGACATCTTGTGGCTGGATGAAGCGACCAGCAATCTGGATGCACAGTCGGCGCGGGAGATGCTGCAACTTGTTAAAACCTGGCTGCCGGACTGTACCGTGATTGCAGTAACACACCAGACTGAAATCGATGAGCATTTTGGTCAGCACCTTAATCTGGATAGCGTGGCAGGCGTAATCAGAGCAGAAAAGATGAGGGGCTGACCTGGGCTGAACGTTATGGCCAGTTATCGGTATTCATTGTCCTGTTACGGATACTGTACCGCGCAGCGCTTCCGGTAATCTGCGTCGGTACAACCGTGTTAATCAAGCAGGACAGGATATGAATAAGCAAAGTCAGCTCGTCATTCATGCGTTGCAGGAGATTGTTAGCAATCCACGCCATGATGAGAAAATGATCGCCGCGTATTTCGCCGCAAGCTATCAACAGCAGGTTGACGGAAAATGCCTGGATTATCCGGGCTTTGTCAGCCATATGGCATTGCTAAAAACGCTGACGAGGCAAATGGAGGTGGTGCTGTTAAGCGTTGTAGCTGAAAGAGATACGGTGTTCACTCACCATCGCGTGCAGGTGGAAAAATGCGATGAAACAAAAAGTGAAATAGAGGTGATGGCACGATTTACCCTGGAAGCGGATCGGATTATTCGTTGTGTAGAGTTAACCCGGCTGGTCAGCGGAAATAAGCAGGATCATGATCTGGGTAGCAGAAGTTAATACCTGAACATAAACTTTGTCTAAGCGCTATGTATTGAGAAATAATGCCTGAGGGCCGTATAAAAGTCCCTCAGGGAATGTGATAGGACTATGAACAAAATCTTGCAACATAGTTATAATAGCGTAAACGATGTTCATCCACATAAGAGTCACTATTGTCGGCCACATTGCCAGTTGTTGATATGGTATTCCCAGAAATATACAAGGGGATGCCATCATCGGTTATGGCACTAAAAATTCCTGCATGGTCACCTAAGTTCTTGCCATTTCCGAGAGTAGGATAATCAACTCTCAATACAATATCTCCGATCCTGACATTGTTTATTGGGACCAGTCTACCCAGTAGTTGTGCTTGCGTGAAGAAATCTCTAACGCTGGTCGTCATCGGAACTCCGGCTATTCCTGCCTGTTCATGGCACCAACAAACAAAAGCCATGCACCAGGCTTTCCCCGGATCGGCACCAACAGCTTTAAGATACTGATCCACTTTAGGGCCGGAGTTGCTATCCAGAGGGTTTTCAGCTTCACCAATCTGCATTCTGGTCCAGGACATTAAATCATTAACGTCAGGCATATTGATCTCCAAAGCTAAAAAATTATTAGTAAGTTGATATCCCATATGCGGGAAATTATTTTGCGTTAAATGTGCAAAGGCATTCGCGTGTAAATCATTAGAAAAGAGACCAGCCAATTTCACTGTCGGTAGCCTTGGCAAGTACTGCCATCGCCGCATTCAATGCATTATTATGTTACCCAGGCCTTCAATATCGAATAATATGCCCTGTGCAGCGGCTCGGCTAAAATTTCTACATCTCAAGAACTATGATGATCCGGGTATGACAGGAACTATTTTAAAACGATGTCAGGACGATCATTTAATTTTTTGAGCGTTAGTTAATTAACGATAGCGGTGTTTTTCGTTAGTGCAAGTTCTGACGTGTCGGAGATTATAAATTGATGGTTAATATTTTAGAGGCCGTTATTTTTCGATAGTTATGCCTTTTAAATATTGCAAGCTAGCATGTTATACTGACACTTAAGACACGGTCTCTTAAAAGCATTCAATAACAAAATAAGATGTTATTCACAATTTCCAGAGAGTATGGATAGTTGTGTTGTAACCTTCATATTGACTGCCACTTCCATATGCATTTCAAAAGAATAATTTCATGATTTTAATCAATTACATGCATGAAAACCACTTCGCATAACAAAAACCCTACGCGTTAACCCCAGATGCTTGAGTCATCCGGGGTTATGAATAATCTTTTTTTGATCACCAGAGTATTAAGCGAAGCGCTTTACCTCTTCGTTACTCCTCTATTTCCATAGTCTTACTTTTGTTTTTTCTTGCTCTTATCGCTACTTCAGATTCTTTGATGAATTTATTGATTTCACCTTCTGTTGGTCGCTTGTAGAGATGGAGGTTGAGTAATTTTTTCTGTATCTCATGCGCCCTGAGAATCGTTTGCTCCTTGCTTAACGTCGGGTGCCAACCTGCGCTTTCAATTCCAGGCCATCCTCTCTCAATTCGTTCTTCAATGCGTGAAACTAAAAAACTTTCCGTGATGATATTATCCGATTTTGCACCGTTACATCCGCGGCAGACTGCAAGTAAGTTGTAATCTGTATTATTTATTAGACAGTTACGTCCTTTCAAACGGGAATCGATATGGTCTATCTGAAAAGCCATATCCTGATAAACACCGAGGCAATAAAAGCAGAGTCGGCCTGTCCAGTTATTTAAGTCGGCTCTGAGTTGATGGTTTACCAACTCTTCGAAGACCTGATGTGCCTTGAATGGCATACCTGATCCCGGCGCGCGCCAGGCACGGATTTGCTTCTCTCCTTCATTCAATAAATTATTTGTCAAAATCCCTTCAGAAAGCGTCATCTCGTTCCATTTCGCGAGATAGCTGAAGAGTTTTTTGTCTCCCTGTGGCATATATACTGACATGATCTCCCAGGCCAGCTGGGTTTTCCGTTCAAGATGAGACAGGTCTGACAGTGCCGGACGATGAAATTCTATTGCATCATCCATTGTGGATTTTTTCGGGAAATCATCACCTTTCTCATTATTGCATTTATTGCAACAAATTATCAGGTTGTCAGTGTCATGAAGATATTTTTCGAGTTCTAATTTAATATTGGTGTTGCCATGCAGCCTGTTTCTGTTTTTATAAAGCTGATATCGAAGGAAGATTTGCTTTGGGATAATGTGATCGACTTGAGTTGCATGATGACCGGTGAATTCAAGGCACCAAGGGCACAGAATAACATCAACCTCTTCATTAATGGTTACCTGAGGTAATAAACTTAAAAAATGGTCCCTTACGGCAGGGGCAAAGCCATTCGTTTTCTTATCATCATCCAAATTTTCGGGAAAAGGCTGTAATTCAGCATTCTCATATCTAAATTGGTCTGTGTTTTCTATGAACCGCATATTTCTCCCGAACTATATAAGTACGCAAGTTTCAGCGCCAGGGAACGATCAGCGCTGATTTTGCTGGAATGAGTTACGAGTTAGTACCCAAAAGATATCAACATGAATTATCCCGTGATTCGACGCAGAACCTTCGGCCTTAGCGTTCTGGCTGCCGGATCGTAATCCAGAGCGACACCTCGAATTTTGGTCTTATTCGCTGCTTCCGCATCCATACCAACTGGCACTTTAATTTCATCAATATTCAGTGTCCTGGCACTTTCACTCATTCCTGCCAAACCGAACCAAGGGCCTTTATCAACCAGTTGATACTCAAAGGCGAGGTGTTTTTTTGGACTTTCGTGGACACGCAACCTGATGGCGTATATAGGATCTTCGGGAAGAATCAGGAAACGGTCGTCAACACAGACTTCACCATAGTCATGTAGGAAATCACGATCTTCCTTATCTTTATCTGGTTCGTCCTCCCAGACCTCTGTCGCATTTCCACTTAGCCTCTGAGCGGAAATTTTCATTTTAAGTCGATGGTATTCACCACTGACCAATTTACGGTCCTTACCACGTTTTTCGAGAATGAACTCTATCCCGGTTAAATAACCGTCAACTTTCAGTTCTCTTTTATCGACGGTTTTAACCTTTTCACAGGTCTGCATATTCCCGGAAGGAGTGACAGAGCTGAAGCCGGCGGGAACGATTCCGACAGTGACATCATGATATCGGATAATTTGAGCATCCTTTGCGTCCATACTAACGGGTTGGCCTGTCTCATCTTGTCTGACGGCAGCGTAGAGATAAAACTTATTCGCAGGCACTTCTCCGGTGTAGAACATGTCATCGGTATCACACTTGAGAGCCTCTGCGGAAAGACTTTTCCCCCGTGCGATCACATTCTTCTGTGGATCAAGGGTGAGATACACATCGGATGATTGTGCTGGATTATTGCTACCAATACGGATGGCCGAGACTATCGTCCCGTCTTGTTTGCGATTCCACAGTTGATGTCGTCCACCAATGTCGGGTTGCAGGAGCACTCTGCGTTGTTCTGAACGCCCAAAGCTGTAACCCGTGTCTTCACATCCTTCCACCGACAACACCAGGCCAGTTGGATGAACCAGCTTGCCATAACACTCGTATGCATCAATATTTTTCAGGTCGTCGGGTGTTGCTTCATCAACACGCCACAAGCCAGTGCTTGATGGGGTATTGCCGCGCAGGCGAAATTCAGGCTTACCATTCAATGGTAAGGAGAGGACATAATCAGCGCCGTAAGCGATATTGTGTATTTCTCCGCGACCGGTGAATTCCCACCTTTGATACGGAGAGGAGCCTAATTCACTCAGGCCCGGCAACAATGATTCTTTCTTCGGTTCGATTTTCACTGCCGGGATTTCATCAGTGTCTTTGCCACTATCTTTCTTTACGGTCGGGACAGGTGCTGAAGAGGGAACAGGTTCAAGCACGCTCAGGGCAAATTCTACTGACTTCTTATGGCCTGGGAATCCACTTTTTATCGGTATAGCACTGACGAGATGGCCTTCTGGCGTTACTCGCCACAGCTGCTGACGTGTCCAGTCAAAGAGTTTTGCTGATAATTCGGGATTCTGGGGTGTTTCGCCCTTGAGAGAGAGGCAATGCTGGCTGGCAAGATTTTTTATGATCACATAATCAGGTCTTGCGAGGTAACCCACCTCAGTCTGGTAAGCACCATAAAAGAGGAAGTAGGCGTTACATTCGCCAGTAAGGTGCGACGTGGTATTACTTGAGACATACTGTTTTAACATGTCCCATACCCGTTTGCTCAGTTCCTCACTCAATACTTCAATACTGGGGATGAGTTTTTCACGCTGCACAGCCGCCCATCTTTGGTATTCATACAGGGATTCAGCCCATCGACCGGCTTGTTCGACGACAGTACCTTCGCCGCCGACCGCATGAATGGTGTATGTTTGCGTTTCATCGACATCCTTACTGCGGGTGTCAGTCTGTCTGCCATAATCTGACGAAACGCCTGCTTCCACCGATGCTGACCATGTCTCCACACCGACTTTGACCTTCGCCGCGAAGCTTGTGGTCATAGATGCATCCTTTTCGGTACCGGTTAGCTCCTTTACATCAGTAGCAAACAACCGACCACCCACGAGCGTTTGTGTAGAAACAAAGTGGCCAAAACTTCCCAGTACTTTCACTAATTCTTTGAAGCACTCGGCAACCCCACCTTTAAGCAGGGCCTGGTTACAGGCATATTCGAATTCATCACTGGCGCAGGGTTCAGACTCATCGAATGAGAGTTCAACTTTAGGCAGAAAGAAGTTTGCGGTTGTATAGATCGTTTGCCCTTTAACGCCGCCGTTTTGTGACTCCGCGTTATGGTAGGCACCCGATATGCCAACACCCACGGTGGCCACCGTTCCAGCCGCAACATTGAGTGAAGTTGAGATATTCGTAACCCCATTTTTCTGGACCTGATGCAGGGATTCCGATGAGGTGTAGTAATTCTCGAAATAGCCCGAAAAGTTAGGTTTGCGGTAGAGGAGGGTGGCGACTTTACAAGGCCCCGGATTTGCAGAATCGTGGCGCTTCAGAACTTCCCTGAATCCTGTTTCAACCGGGTTTGACAGGCTGTGATCAATTATGAGTCCTTTATAGAAACCGATTCGGTCAAGCAGATCTTCTCTTTGTGCCAGGTTGAGGTCAAAGAAATCAGTCGCACTTTGGAGTTGCGCGTCGTTTTTAAAGAGTCGGACGAGTTCCTTCTGAGCAAATTGTTGTTTTTCCAAACTTAAACGTTCGAATGTTTCAACAAGGGGTTTGTTTATCTCCGGTGCAGACACCCGGACGGCATTCAAAAGCTGCGAACGACGGTCTTTAGCTTCCTTTTCACGCTGTTCGACAGATTGCTTCTTACTGGCGATTTCCGTCTTCAGTTCTCGTTGTGTTAATTCAATCGCTTCATCTTCATGCGATGTCGCAGTGTTGGGGGCTTTGGAAGAACCGGATGTTTTCATCCCGAGTTCTTGTTTAAGACGTAACACAGCCTCAAGAGCGGCTTGCTGATCTTTTTCGATCTGAGTCTGTGGTTGCTTAGTATCCTGAGGCATGAGCCCGGCTTCTCCATGATGACGTGGTGAGACCCTCTGCAGTTCTGACACAGAGTTCCGCTGTAAAATTTCCAATAACATCCTGCCCTGGATTTCATGCCTCTGAATTCACCGGGCAGGGGTATGCAGCGCTACGCAAATGTTATGCGTAAATCAGAAACCGATATTCACACGCACCATAATCATCTGTGAACGTGTCTGCTGCTCATCCAGTCCGAGTGTGCCCTGGTAGGCGATGCCTGGCGTGATATCGTGCGGGAGCAGAAAATCAATGCCGAACCCCAGAGCCAGCGTCTGGGTGCTCTGCTGATAGAGCGACATGCTCCAGGTATCGTTACCCACATCCGCATAGCCTACGCGCGCTTTGCCGTTGTCATTCATCAGTTTGGCATACTCAAGACGACTCTGAAGTTTCACAAAGCCCCAACGGGTCGGCACGCTGTGTTCGCCGCGCAGACCGGCTCCCGTCACGACCTGTGCAAGCGTCTGAGGTGCGTAGGCGAGGTTGAATACACCAGCATCAGATTCGGCATAGCCATCAAGCCAGGTACGGTAATACTGAATGCGCGCATAGGGTGAGATGAGGCTGTTGGCAGTCCGGAACTCGTAACCTGATGTCAGCGAACTGAAAAACTGACGGCCGGAGCGGCTGCCACGCGCAAATGCATCTGACTCACTCACATAACGTTTGCTGTCGAACTCAAGACTGCTATAACCCAGCAACCCATCAATAAAGAACGCATCCGGGTGCCAGCTGCCATACAGGGCGGAGCTGATTGAGCGTCCGTTTTGCCGAGAACCGGAGTCGCCTACGTCGCTAACGTCGCGGCCAAAGCCAATCCCCATGCCTGCGGTAAAGGATGGCGTGAACCGATAGTCGCTGCCGGTGGTAATACCCACCAGGGTATGGCTGAAACGCACGGCATCGTCTTTATCACTGCCAAAATCGATGTAACCACCGGTCCACCATGACAGGCGGCTGTCCTCACTCTGACGGGCGAAAGGCGTGGCTGGCGGTTGCGGTTGTGCGCGGTCATCCTGATAGTGGCGCTGTTGCTGCCAGGCGCTGGCCCACAGGTCTTTATCGGTATCTCGTTCGGAGCGACTGGTCGGCATGGAGAAATGGATGCCATTGTGCCCGGAAGGGAGACTGGCACCGCTGTGAAGCTGCTCCAGACGATCGTTAAAGTTGCGGATCTGTGCTTTGGCAAAGTTCTGCGCTGCCTGTACCTGTGCGCTGATCAGGCCAATCACGTCAGCATTGCTGGCCGGATTGGGCCGGTCGGCAATGGTCAGGGTGACGGTTGCTGGCTGGGCAGTGCCTGATGCGCTGCTCAGTTCATAGCGAAGTGCAACGGTACCGCTCGCCTGAGCCGCAGCGGTAAACAGTAGCTGATACGTTGCCCCCGAGGACTGGATAGTCGCTGTACCGAGGCTGCTTTGTGGTTGATCGAGCAAACGCGCACCGGTGAAAGGCCCGCCGGTGGCACCCTCAACCAGATTTACCTTCACTGACTGTCCGGCATACAACGAGGCGCTGTGATCAGCAGCCACAGGGACAGCGGCGTTAACGGTCAGCGTATAGGTTGACTGCACGGTTGCCGCGTTCGCGTCAGTTGCGATGAGGGTAAAAGAAGCGTTGCCCGCAGCAGTTGGGGTGCCTTTCAGCTCGCCATTCGCAAAAGTCAGTCCCTGGGGCAATGACCCGTTCAGTTGCCAGCTGTAAGGGGCCGTGCCGCCTGAAACGCTGAAGGTCTGACTGTATGCGGTTCCCGCCGTCGCTGTTGGTAATGTGCCGCTGGCAGGTGACATTGTCAGGCTGGTGGCCGTCACCGTCAGCGATACCGTTGCTTCCTGGGAGGTACCGTATGTGTTGGTTGCACTGTAGGTGAAACTGTCGCTACCGGAATAGCCACTTACTGGGGTGTAGCGGATGCTGGTGCCTGCAACCAGTGCCGTGCCGTGACTGGCCTGACGGACAATTTGCAGGCCGGTGACTGCACCGGCGATTGCCAGAGTGATGCTGTTGTCGCTACTGCCTGAATCCACCGATGCTGTGACATCGTTTGCAACCGGCGCAGTGCCACCTGCGGTGACATTCAGAGTGTAGTTAACCGTGCTGCTGGCACTGTTACTGTCCGTTGCTGTGACCTGGATGCTGAAGCTTCCTGTCTGAGTCGGCGTGCCAGAAATAACACCGGTACTGCTGTTAAGTGTTAACCCTGTTGGCAATCCCGTCGCGCTCCAGCTGTAGGGGGCAGTGCCGCCCGTGGCCGTTAATGTCTGGGACCATGCGCTGTCTGTCGTGGCGGCGGGAAGCGCACCGGCCGCAGGGGAGAACGTGAATGTGGGTGCCGTGACTGTCAGGTCCACGCTGGCATTAGCCGATGTTCCCGCGCTGTTGGTCGCGTTCCAGCTGAAACTGTCGCTGCCAGAATATCCCGCGGTCGGAGTGTAGGTAATGCTGGTTCCCGACGCGGTGGCTGTGCCATGTGCGGGTGCCGAAGCAACGGATACAGAGGTTGCTGTGCCACCACTGGTGGAGAGGGTTATCACGTTATCTGCGCTGTTCGCCGCGACAGTGGCGGTACTGTTGTTTGCCACTACAGCGGCTTCCGCTCGCGTCACATTCAGCGTATAGGATTTGGTTGTGGCGTCCTCGGCCGTAACAACGATGGCAATGGCGGTTGATGCACCTGCTGTCAGACTGATGGCGGCAGAAGCAGAACCTGATGTCACTGCGGTGCCATTCACCGTGACCGTTGCATTGGAATCGGTGGTGGTCGGGGTAACGGTGATGGTGGAGACACTGTTGGCTACGGATGCGCTATAGCTGGTTGTACCGGCACTGAAGGAGGGAGAAAGTGTACCATCCGAAAGTGCCAGGCTGCTCAATGTTGCATCGCTGGACGGAGTTGCTGCCGTACCGGAGCAGGTAACAACAAAATTGCTGAATTGACCATGTGATGTGGTCAGCCTCAGACGAACACCATCGGTTGAGAGGGTTCCCGCCATATAACTCAACGTCACGGTATGCGCAGAGTTGCTGATTGACGATGAGGCATAGTAGTTCTGGAATGAGGTTTCCTCGTAATCAGTCATACCAAAACTATCGGAGGAAGATGGGTCTCCATTATATGCGCCACCGCTATCGGTGACGGAAACCGATAGCGTATCGCCAGCATCAAACTCTGATGCAGGATAAGCATTTGTTATGTAATTCAGTGACGTTGAACCGGACAGCGCGTTGAGTGCGGTACAACCGGTGGAGAGCGCAAAAGCGGAGGTGAGCGTGGATATGAAAAGTATGAGAAAAGTGAATACCCAGCCCACTGCCCGTTGCAGCCTTTCAACGTAACGCATCATCATTCACCCTGATTATTGAATATTTTTTATATTAATTAAGATTAATCTTATTCAATACAATTATCATGAAAGTGTGGCGAGTGATAGCTGAGAGTGGCGGCTTTTTTTCCTTCAATTCACGGGATTGCAGAAATCTGCCAGGTGTCATGGGTAGGCATAAAGTTACTGTGGTTTATTAATTCATCTTATGTGTGGGGGGTGTACTTAGCCGTAAATATTGCTGGCTAATTTAAGTGTTGGAATGTGGTGCTACTTATCAACATAAGACTGAAATTTATATCTGCATAGAGGGATTAAGTGCAGTGGACTTTAATTGGTGTTTTTAACTTATCATCTGCTTTACTTCGTATCATCGGCGAAGCCAGCTCACTGCATCATCGACGAAATATTGCGCGCCGGAGCAGTAATCCACTAAGACTCCATCGGCAAGTTTAGCTATACAGCTCGCTGTTGCTAATGATACGAACACATTTCTGCTTATCTGATTCACATATAGATAAACTCATATTTTACGATGTAAGTTCCAATGTTATTAACACGCGCTGTTACCCATACTCCCGTCATTCCTTGCTTGCGGTGGCTGTGCAAATACTCTTTGCTTGTACAAAGTTGTATCCATCTGGAGGTGTTCTGATCCTTGAGCCAGATCCCAGCTTCACAGTGCCCATGCTTGCCTCTTGACGGCCCCGGAAAGACGACTTCATATTCAGATTCATAGCCAATCACTTTATCCGGGAAGAGATAAACATAGACATCATAACAGTTTAAGCTCAGAGCAAATCCCAGACAAAAACCACCTATGAATGCATTAAAAAGATATTTTAATGTCTTATTAAAAGTACGCTTATACAAAGCATGCAAAAAGAAGACGCCACCAATGAACAGGCCAATTGAAATATACGTAATCCATTCCGGAACCGACTTTTGTAAAATGGTGTTATGGGAAAGGCTTGACGCCCACAACGTATACCAGAACCAGCCGCCTGTGATGAGGCATGCCACGGCTATAGAGAACCATTTCCTACATTTATTTTCGAAATAAATGCTATTACTCACCATTTTAGTCTCTTATTTCTTATTAGTTTATGTCGTCCTTGTTACAAGGCCGCATAATGCCTTTGCCGATTAAAGATACGCCACCTTACAGGCCGAATCTGCGTAACCCAAGATTCTATAACCGGTTGAAGTCTCAATTCCGGGGAGATGAATAGCCCTAAGAATGGCTCCAACCAACCCGTGCTGCTCAACTGAATTGGTCAAAATATCCAGATGCCGGATATCCGAATAGCCACCTTTACTGAAATGGTAAAACCACTCACCATCAACTGCGGATTCAAAACCATTGAGAGTGGTGGTTTTCCATAAAGGAGGAGATGTCATATTAACCATTGCCAGGCGGATCTCATTCCATTTTGTATTATTCATGCAGCTGTAGAGCATTCAAACCTCCCGTGGCCTGGTTACACATTACGCTCTGTATCGCTCGGCTAAAAGCGAATGTCGGACATTCATGTTGCAAGGGTAAATGGGATTTTATAATGATTTCTTCATCAAGATACGGCTTGTTCATTCCGGTTTGCAGTCAATAGATGCAACACACTGATTGAAGCGCTCTGCGGGTGATTCGTTGTCAGGCGCTTTTCTCGACCTCGTGTTGAGCTATCTGACATACAAGGATTTTATCCTGCACCTGTGATTTCTGAAACTCATCTCCTTTCCTGCTGTCTTTTGTAAATGTCTCCGCTTCGTTTTGACAGGAATATTAAAGACATGACGACAGTTTTGCTCATTGAGGATGATACCCGTCTGGCGCAAATGATCGTGCCTTACCTGGCGCAATATGAGTTTGATGTACTTCATAGCGCCAGCTCAACAGACGCGCAGTCCCGCATGAAAATGAAGGATTTTGATGTCGTATTATTGGATCTGATGCTCGGAGATGCCGATGGCCTGGCATTATGTCGCCAGATAAGGGCTGAGTCTCACAACGACCCGGCAATTATTATGGTCACCGGACGGGGCGACCCGGCGGACCGGATCATCGGGCTGGAGGTTGGCGCTGATGATTATCTGCCGAAGCCCTTTGAGCCGCGTGAATTGCTGGCGCGTATGCGCGCCGTACTTCGCCGTTTGCGTCCAGGGGGGTCCCAACGTGGTGACATCAGCGTGATCCAGTCGGGTGAGCTGGAGATCGATACTGCTGCACGGACCGTCACACTACGACAACAGCCCTGCCTGCTCACCTCGTTGCAATTCGATGTGCTGGTTTCACTGGCTCGCCAGGCTGGACGGGTGTTGAGTCGCGAGCAAATATGGCAGACGGTACGCGGGGAGAGCTATGACAATTTTGACCGCGCTATTGATGTGCATATTGGGCGTATCCGCCAGTTGATTGAGGACGATCCGCGCTCCCCAAAACGCATTATCACGGTGCGTGGAGTGGGTTACGTGTTTTCTGCATTATCGGAACGCTAATGCCATGAAACGCATCGCAGATTTTCCCATGCATTTGCAGATCTTTTTTGCGGTGCTAAGCGCCATCGTGTTGGTCGTACTCTGTACCATTATCCTCTGGCTATGGAATGACGATAACAACCGTAATCTCAGTGCATTTGCTACCTTCAGTGAGCTGGTCGAGCAAAATCTGCCTCCTGCATCGGCGCAAAAAAGTGTGCAGTCAGCTGCAATAGATGACTGGATGCAGCGTACTCATGCGCGCTTCGCGCTATTTGATGCCAATGGTCAGTTGCTGAGCCGACCGCTTTCGCCAGAGATTCCTTTACCGAAACAAGCCAGGAGAGGGGGGTTCTTTGATGACGGGTATGGAACACGTTTTGTCTGGCAATTGCAGGATAAACGGCTGCTGGTTATTGAGTTCAGCTCTGACCGCAGGGAACGTCCGTGGTTGTTTATCATCATGCAGCTGGCATTGGCGGTCACTGTCGCGTTGATAGCTTTTCCGGTGATTCGCCGACTAACGGCGCGTCTGGAATCCCTGCAACAAAGTGTTGAAGCTTTGGGGAGGGGAAACCTGGCCGCACGCGTGCCGGTGACGGGGAAAGATGAAGTCAGTCAACTGGCCGCCAGCTTCAACCGGTCGGCCGCGCAAATCGAAACGCTGGTGCACTCGCAGAAAACCATGTTGGCTAATGCGTCACACGAACTACGTTCACCGTTAATGCGTATCCAAATGGCCTCAGCACTGCTGGCGGGGGAACCTTCTCAGGCGCAACATGAATTGCAACGCAGCGTGGCTGAACTGGACACGTTGGTTGAAGAGATACTTACCCTGAGTCGGCTGGAAATGGCGCAAAAGGTCATCGCAGGTGAATTTACTGCCACCGATGTCACGGCACTGGCTGCGGAAGAGTGTGCCAGGGCTGAAATCGATTTGGTTGCTGAACATATTGTTGCTCAGGTTGATGCCCGCCTGATACGCCGTTTAATGCGCAATCTGATTGAAAACGCCTTACGCTATGCGGGTCAAGAAGTGGTTATGCGTTTATACCGTAGCGATCTGGATAATTTGTTGCTGACTGTCGATGATCGTGGTCCAGGCATTCCCACATCAGAAATGGCACGCATCTTCGAGCCGTTCTTCCGCCTGAGCCGCAAAGAAAATGGCACAGGTTTAGGGTTGGCACTGGTGCGTTCGATTAGCGAATATCACGATGGCGAGGTAAGTGTCATTAATCGCGGTGGCGGAGGTGCCAGCTTCAGAGTACGCATACCGCTGTTACATAACTTTACCTGAGGTAAAAAGAGGCGTTACAGGCGGCTGTTGTAATGGAGGCCAACACTTGCGCCAGCCCTGTAACGAAAAGGATGAAGTACCATGCTTTCCATTCCCGTGAAGTCTGCTCTGCTGTTGTTAATTCTGTCGGCAGCTTTACCCGCCCTCGCTGAGGAGTCAGATAACGCCTTCAGTGGATTTATTGGTGGAGGCGTCGGTGTAAAACCGAAGTACTCAGGAGCCAAAAAGAACGATACAACCTTTCTTCCTGCGGTGAGAGTGAACTACGGCCCGTTTTTTATCGGTGGCGTCGATACCCTGACGGCGTTCGGTTGGCAGTTTGCCAAAACCGAACACTGGACATTCGCCCTGGGAGCAGGTGCAGATCTTTCGCCACGGCATGAGTCAGATGACGAATATCTGCGTGGCATGGGCGATATTAAAACTTCGCCGCGCGCATTTACTTCAGCAATTTACCGCAATGATATCCTCAACGCCGGATTGATCCTTTCACAGGATGTGGGGGGAAATCAGCAGGGGTTTCTGCTGACAACCTACGCCAATCTGTCATGGCGTCCCTGGCAGGATCTGCGACTCTTTACTGGCCCAAGCCTGAGCTGGGCGGATAGCGATTATATGCAGACACAACATGGTGTCTCCGCGCAACAATCATCACGTAGTGGTTTAGCCCGTTATGACGCAGGCGCAGGGCTGGAGAAGATGGGATGGGAAGTCGGGGCCGATTATGACCTGACCTCATCCTGGCGGGTATCGGCCCGTGTCATGGCTCAACGTCTGGAAGGTGACGCCGCGGACAGCCCGCTGACTCAGGAGAAGCAGCAACTGAGTTATGCCTTATTATTGGCCTGGCGTTTCTGATAAGCCTGGCGGGTGACACCGACTTACTGAGGTCATCTGATGACCGAATCCCTTACCATGTAGCTCCACTGACCCTGAGAACGCCAGCGTCCTTTTCCCCAGCTTTGCCAGGTAACACGAATGACCGGCGGTGTTTTTATCAAACTGATTGGTCATTAAAGCTAAAGAAAAACTCGGCGCTGCCGATAACAGTCCAGGCGTTGATTGCCATTCGCAAAGTAAGGCAAATCCTGCATCCTCATGTTCCTGTATGGATGTGAATAGGGCAACCAATGCGTACTTTCTGGGTTGGGAAAGGATAAATTTGGTCAAATCTTGTCAGATCAATTATTTAAAAATGGAGATTACACATGGCAACTAAAATTAAGATGGAAAATCCTCAGACGGGTGAAAGTGTTTTTGGTTTCTATGGATATTCATGGACAACACTTTTATTCGGTGCTTTTCCAGCTTTATTTCGAAAAGATTTTTTAACCTTCATTGGTGTGTTTGTGGTTTGGGTTATTTTAGCCTTTCTTACTATGGGTATCGCCCCTTTCTTTATGATGTTGATATGGTCATTTATGTACAATAAATACTATACAACCGGGTTGCTGAAAAAAGGGTTTATTTTTGCGGCCACGCACACCGAAAATGAGCTGGCTGCTGGACGCCTCGGTCTGAAGCTCAACAGCAACAATTGCAGTACTGTCGCCCCTTAAACTCCGTATCAGCGACAACACAATCAAAAGCATATTCTTGCACTAAAACACCTTGCGTCACCGCAAGGTGTTTTAGTGCTGATTTCAGTTAGCGTAATTGTCACCCGTGGTCTTCAGGGCTAATTGATACTTATTTTCAGTGGTTGATAGTATTGCGGGTCGAACGTGGACAGGGGCAAAGACTTTTTAGTGTTGTTGCCCAATAATTCCTCGGCCTGAGTAATGCTCACTGAGTCAGCGTTTTGCACAGCTTCGCAGTCAAACTCTGTTGCGGTGTCTACAGAGCGAGTGGCGTCACTGTCACCAAAAGGTGGCACGTTTAACGTGCCTTCGCCAAGGGGATGACCTGTTTTATCTTTCAGCTGGATGGTTAGCGCCAGTGCGTTAAATTCTCCGGCACCTCCATTATCCAGCCTGAATACCAGCGAACAAACACCTTGAATCCACACGTTATCGGTATTTCGAATACTAATATAGCGCTGTGTTTCGGCAAGGCTGGTCGACTGCCAGCCCAACCCGAGTAATACCGCTGCCAATAAAAGTCTGCTTGAGCGTCCCATGTTCATGTTACTTCTCCTGTGCGATAGCTTTAGGGGCGTTGATCTGTTTACAGGTTTCCAGCCAGCCCGCAGTATCTATTTTGCCGTTTGCCAGATACGCCTGCTGATTCTGCCAGTGTGCGGCCAGGAAGGGCTTCAGCCCGGAAAGCCGTTTGTTCAGCGTGAGCATTTGATCAAACACCGTGACTTCATGTTGCAGGCCCTCTTTGCCATACAGGGTGGCGGCATCAACCAGGCTACTGGCGTAATAGCCTGTCAGCTGCTGGAGTCTGTCGGACTGCTCGCCCAGCTTGGTTTTGCGAATGGCGCAGTTGGCGTCGCTGGCGTCTTTATTTTTACACAGCAGTTCGTAGTTATGGTTTAAGAAGTCGAGGAAACGGCCATCATCCTGCAATTTGGTACAGAGGAAGGAACCTAAATTCAGGCTGGCGCGAATCGACTGGTCACGCTCTTCCTGCTGTTTCTGGTTACTGGCCCGTAACTGGTTTTCCAGGTCTTTCAATTTCTGCTTCAGGGCAGAGTCATCAACCTTTGATGCGAGGCTGCCCAGCGCTTTGACCGTGTCTTTAGCGTCATCGTCTTTTTTAGCGTTAGCCTGACTATCCGCGCCAAGTGTTTCCCAGCTTTTTTCCAGCTGTTTCACTTTATCGGTTGAGGTGATGGTTGGTGCCACCAGCACCAGACGCAGACCGGTCGTTTTGCTGCTTGCAGGGGTGGCCTGATCGTAGTAATTCACCTCTTTACGCGTCGCGCTGCGAATTTCTGTTGGGCCAGAGAGGAAGTTACCGCCCCGCACCACAAAGCCGCCAGCCTGGCCGTGCAAACGATTGAGCTTATTGAGGTAAAAGGGATTGAACATCATCTCTGACACATTGCCCAGCATGTCATACAAACCCAGCGGATTGGGCTGTAGCAGGCCAATAAGCTGCACTCTGCCATTGGAAGATTGCGCACCTGAGAACCACTCATAATTCTTCATATCGTCCATCGGGTAGTGCTGGTCGCGGAATTCGGCGCTATTCACTTTCAGACCACCGCGTGCGGCAAATTCCCACTCTACTTCTGTCGGCAGGCGTAAAAAGCCTGCATCACCGTCTTCCTGCGGCAACTTATCCATAGCATGGCTGCGCAACCACTGATTGTATTTATCAGCCGCACTCACGGCATCGAACCAACTGATCCCTGTCACCGGCAAACTGAGCTTGCGAGATGGCACAGGGCAGGTGCCTTCGGTCAACGCCTGATATTGCAGGGTGGTCAGTTCATACTTCGCCATCAGGTAATAGCGCCCCCTGGCTTTTTTGTCGGTAAAACTGCCCGCAATAAAAGCGGGATAACTGTGTTCGATCACCCCCCAATCCCCATTGTCCTGGCCCAGCGTAATCGGCAGGTCATCGAGTGGCCCTGTCATCGGGATTTCGACGCGACGAAACGCCATTGAGCCTTCGCAGGGCATGGGCAGAATAATATCTTCGCTATCCGGTTTCGGGTTCCAGCTATTTTCTGTCCAGGGTTCCGCCAGCGCAGAAGAGACATTGGCGAGCAAGCCAAGAACTAACCAGTAAGGCAGTGAGGAAGGCGTTAAGGTCACAAACAATCTCCGCTAATCATCAAATAACTCAAAGGGGGGGGGATTCACACCTCGCGCAGACTCTGCGCAGGTTCAATATTAATGGCGCGATAAGCGCCGATACTGGCAACCACTACCGCCACGACAACGGTTATTGTCATGGCCAACAAGCTATGCGCCCAGGTGATTCGGCACAACATCTGATCGGTCGCCTGGCTACCGGCAAGCGCCCGGTTAAAAATCTGACTGGCGATCAGATAGATGCCGTAGCCCCCGATATAGGCCAGCAGGCTGAGCAGGCATCCTTGCACAATGACATAGGCTCCCACGGCAGGGCCGGTAAACCCCAAAAGCCGCAGCACGGCAATATGTTTGCGTTTGCGATCGACGTTGGCGATAAATGAGCCAATCAGAGAGGCGATACAGCCAATCAGGGCGGTGGCGGCAATGGTATTGAAAATTAGCCCCAGCACGCGGTTGATGCTTTTCACGTTTTCAATGTCGGCGAGACGACTCGAGGTTTCGATGCGTTGTGCACGCAGATCGCGTTCAAGGCTGGCAACGTCATCGATGCTCCGTGCATACAATCTGGCACGCGCATAGCGGGTGGGTTTGTCACTTAATGGTTGCCCACTGCTCACGCCAAGCGCCGGGATCGCGTAACCGTCTCTGAAATGTTCAAGCATCAGCAGCAGGGAGGACTGGGTAAAGATTGCTGCGCGGTTGAAATAGATGGCGGGTAAAATGCCGACCACCACCAGGCTGCGTCGCCCCCATTCCTGGCGTTGATCCAGTTGACGGCTGACACGCAGAGTCACGTTATCACCGACCTTAACCGCCAGTTTCCGTGCGGCTTCCTGGGTTAACACCACCTCATTTTCCTGCTGAATCTTGAGATGACCCAATAGCGGATCACCGATATCGGTCGGAATTACTTCGGCGTTTTCAATGAAATGGGTGCTGTCCACTTGTAAGTCGGTCAGCGTATTGAGCGACCGCGTCTGCCCAATAGCAAATCCCACGTCGGGACGTTGGCGTAGCTGCGCTATCCACTCCGGGTCATAGCTGCCGCTGCTCAACATTCTGATTTCGAGATTGCGCGGATCATTGGCAAGCTCGTCCTGCAATTGGCTGACAATGCCAAACCTTAAGCCGAACAGCAGCAGGAGTGGGGCGATTACCGCAACCAGAGATGACGTAATACAGAAAGAGATGATGCGGTCGTGCCACAGGTCTTTCAGTGCCAGGCGTCCCAGCAACAGGATACGGTTACAGGACAAAGTGGCTTCCCCTTTGGGATTGTTCCCCTGACAGGTCAGATGCACCAGAACCAGGCCGGGCAACTAAACAGGGTAAATTGAAACGTTGCACCAGTGGCCAGTCATGGCAGACAACCAATGCCATCATGCCTTCCTGAGCAACCAGGTCGATAAACAGGCGAAAAAGTTGCTGTGCATTGTGGGGATCCAGTGCCGCGGTAGGCTCATCGGCCAGCACCAATGCAGGACGATGCAGAATGGCACGAGCAAAGGCGGTGCGCTGCCTTTCACCAAATGACAATTGCGCTGGCTGTTTGTGTAGCAGAGGTCCAAGTTTCAGCGCATCAACGACCCTGTTCAACATCGCTTTATCCGCTGACTTGCCCAGCAGCTGGCACGGAAGCTGGATGTTGTCCAGCACGCTGAGAAAGGGAAGCAGCCCGCCATTTTGCAGCACAAAGCCCAGATGGCGCGCGCGTATCTCAGCCAGTTCGGCTTGCTGGTTGTGAGTAAGTAAGGAAGCCACATCCAGCGGCGTTTCGCCATCCAGCATAAAACGCCCAATGCTGGCCGGGCGTAACAACAAGCCAATCGCTTCCAGCAGGGTGCTTTTGCCACAGCCACTTTCGCCGGTCACCGCCATGACCTGGCCTGGCCGCAGCCTCAACTGCGGCAGGTAGACAGGATGCGCGTGATCCCCTTCACCACGCACCACACACAGGTTGTCTATGTGTAGCATCAGGGCATCATTTCCAGTGGGACCGGATAGACGCGATCGCGTGGATCGCTACCTTTGGCCAGCTCCACCCAGCGGTCAACATCGGCATTGTATTTCTGGTAATAACGCAGCTTGGTGGAAAGCGTGCGGATGAATTTCTCCTGCGACAAGCCATCCCAGCTTTTCCAGGTCTCTTCATCAAGATTCAACACGTCACTCCGATAGGGCAGGTCTGCCAGGTATTCGCCTAACACGCCGAGATCGTTGATTTTGGCGTTATCCTGCTGCTTAAGCTGGTTCGGGTCGGCACCCATAGTGGCGGCAACGGAACGTAGACGCTCAAACATTTTATTCGGCGAAATCATGCCTTCATTAGCGGCTTGCAGGATCTGGCTCACCACATCACTTAAATCGCTCAGCTGCCCTTTGGTCAGCAGTACACGAACGTCAGTGGTGGGGATGTTTTGCTTGATGAGATCGCGATCGCTGATCCAGGCCTTAAACACCAGCGGAGCCTGAGTGTCGTTCTTTTTACCCAGCCAGGCCAGCTGCATGGCATGACCAATCAGGGCAGTATCCCCCAGCAATTTCTCTTCGGGCGTCTGCTTTTTGCCATCATCTTTAGAGTAGAGTGCGCTGCCGATGGCCGGATCGCCCATATAGGCCGCTTTGACCTGCTCGGTAATGGCACCTGCCAACGTATCAACCTGTTGCCCGAAGGTTTTCAGATCACCGGCATCAACGGATTGGTAGAGATTGGACTGCGTGCTGTCAAAGTTAGACAGGTCGCGGTACTGGCCTTCCGCCTTCGCATGGTCATTCTTGCCTGACGGGGTTTTCAGATGCAGGGTATAAATCGCAATCCCCTTGTTACCGGCTTCCAGGCGCAGCTGTTTCGCATCAAGCCCGGTAGACGAAAGTTTGTTGCTGCCATCAATGGCACCCGCGTCGGTGATCAATACGATGTAACGCGCGCCGAAAGGCGTCCAGTCGATGCTGTCGATTGCAGAAAGAACGCCGGAGTAAGCATCTTCATCAACCAAAGAGCTGGATACTTTGGCTTCTTTCAGGCCCGCGACTTTTTGCAGGAAATCATTGCCGTCCTTCACCTGGTTGGGGTCGGCAAAGATCTTCGAGGTGAACTCAAGGCCGGGTACGGCTTTGGTGTTGGAGCGGAAGGAAACCAGACCAAACTTAACCTGATCCTGCAAGTGTTCCTGTTTAATCTTGTCATAAATTTTGTTGACCGCTTCTTTGGTGCGATCGATATACGGACCCATCGAGATGGTGGAATCGATGACGAAAACGACCGAGGCATTAAAGCCTTTAAGCTGATTAACGTCATCGGCCTGTTTCGCGTTGGGGTCTGCCTTGCTGACAGAAGCGACGTTCAGTAAGCGTGTATAAAACCCACTCTCTGTCATGATCTCTTCGCCACTGAGGATCGGCAACAGGTAGAACTGCTTTTGCAGATCAACAAAGTATTCCGGCTCTTGCGCTAAAACACCGTCAGCATGGCCGTCGCGTTTGAGATGAGCGCGCAACGGCGCAACAATTGAGACGGGGTCCGGCGCAGAGAGAATATCATCCAGGCTTTTCTTGTCTTTGAAGAACACTAACCGGTCGCGGTTCGCCGGGTTGGTAAAGGCCAGGGTCAGCTGCATTTTCCAGTCAACGGTGCAGGACTGGGGTAACCAGCCAATGGTTTTGCCATAGCTATCTGGCCCCACTTTGACCCAGCTTTGGCCGTTCACATCCGCTTTTTGATAGACATAAAAGCTGCTAAATGCGGGTTGCAGTTGGCCCTTATCATCGCCAGCCGTCGTTGCCAGTTTGCAGCCTGGCGTCGTCAGAACCCTTTGAAATAAGGTTTTCTTGCCTTCCTGTAGCAGAGGTTTGTCTCCCTCTGCTGCCAACACCTGGCTGGTCAGAAGCAGGCAACATAACGGCAGGGCGAGCCGAAGAAAATGTCTGGTCATTATTTTCTCAGCTCCGCAAGGCGTTGTTTGGCTTTCTGATTTTCTGGATCGGTTTGCAGCACGGTTTCATACCAGTAAGCAGCGGTATCCGGGTCCGGGGTTTTGAAACATTCGCTTGGCTGGTGACCCTGAGGATCATATTCAGCGGCATAGGCGAGCGCGATCCTGGTATCACCACCCTGGGCACTGTGGGCGTACAGACGCTGGGCCACACCGCACTGCTTCGCCTGTTTGGCTGCCTCAATGATGGCCAGCAACTTGTCACTGTCGAGCTTCTGTTGTACGCAGTTTTGGACAAAATCAAGCTCGGTCTGACTTGTCAGGTTGGCGGGTGAACACGCGTTAGCATCTGCTTTGGCTGCCTCTGCCACTACCGGGGCTTCCGGTTGTTTCGCTGCCGCGGGTGGCGTGGCGTTGTCGCGTCCCATAAACCACCAGAGCGCGCCGGCGGCAATCAGCAGCACCAGCAGCACGGCGATGATGATCGGAACCAGAGAGGTGTTGCGTTTGGGCCGCGCGGCTGTGGGTGTGCGAATGGGTTCATCAGGCGTGGGTTCGGCCTCAGTCTCCGGAACGGTTTCAGGTGCGGTGTCCGGTGTATCCAACACGCTACTGCCACCGTAGTGGGCGGTTTGCCCACGGGCACCAGAAGAGAACAACTCATCGCGTGCCAACTGGAGTGTGGTGATCAGGGTTTTACCGGAGGCCAACTTAGCCTGAATTTGCACCTGACTGGGGCTGGTCAGCAGGGGGTCAAGGATGTCCGGGCCGATACGGAAGCCGCTGCCATTATTGAATGCATACCCGCCATTGATGGTAAACCAGTGTGGCTCCGGGCTCCAGTGGCCGTCAGGCTGTAAGTAATTCTGCTCGTTGTTGCACAACGTAAAGTTCAGATTGGCCAGCAAGGCGTCTTCGCCACGCAGGCGAATCATCAATTGTGCAAATCCCGGCTCTGAAGGTTGGCACGGTAAAATTTTAGCTAGCATGACGGGTTCTCTTGTTTCATTTGGCCGATGATCTGGCCCAGTTGCTGATTTTGTTCAATGGAGATATCACTGGTTGCGCTGTGGCCGGCGTTGTTCAACGTGAGCGCCATTAATGCCGAGAGCCAGTCGCCCAAATAGGCCATCCCCGGTTGAGGCGCGACCGCTGCCAGTTGCGGCAATTCATCGCGGGCAAGCGTGGCCTGGCGGGCAAACACTTTCTTTTTCTCGCCAACGTAGCTGTCAGGGATTTGCGCTTCGGGCAAAGAGAGGTAGCCAAACCAGGCAATAAAGTCTCGCAGCGCCAGTTGAGCACGTTGCGTCTGGCGTGCCAGCAACTGCTCCCGACGTGTTCCCGCCTGTTCCTGACCTGCCAGCGCGCGCTTGAGCGTACCTTCCAGGTCCAGACGTGTGGCTGCGGTAATCAACTCTTCACACAACAAATTGATGGTTTCACTGTTCAGCCCCAGTTGCTGCCAATACGTGGTTTGCTGCGACAGTTCTCTCAAATGCGCGACCCAGGCTTTAAAGGCCTGATGAGCGAATTCGTCATCCTGACCGATGCGTTCTGGCGTGGGTGCAATCGCGGAGGGTTGTTCCTCGACCGAATCCTGACCGAAAGGATTGCTGCCAAACGGGTTGCTCCCAAAGGGATTCGCAGCAAAGGTGTTTTGCGGACGCTCAACCTCGCTGACTTGCGGCACTTGATCCTGATCGCGAATGCTCAGATAGATATTGTTCAGCTCATGGGAAGGCAGATCTAAACGACTGATCATCTCCCCCAAACTCTGCGGGCTGGCGGTTAAGCCCTGCCACAGTTCTTTGGCAATGGCTTGTTTTTTTTCTAACTGGCCGTCGCCGTCATGCTGGTACCAGCGGCCAAGGCGTTTTTCTGCGGTTTCGATGCGACATTGTTTCAGTTGCTCACGCAGGCGATCTAATTTAAACGTCAGGTGGGCGACGCCACGCAGTGCCCCGGTCAGGCGAGAAACGCCGCCATCGTTGAGCTTGAGCATCTCCTGCCATGCCTCATTGGGTGCAGCAACATGGCGTTGGACATTTTGACGGGTGACAAAGGCGCGCCCCATAGTGTCGATGATGTCCTGGTAGCGATCGGTAATCGCCACCTCTTTCAGGCTCTCCTGCCCTGGGACATTTTCAAGCTTCAGGAACGGCGTATCTATGCCTGGTTTACGTACCAGGAAACAGTTATCAAAGGGTTTGCCCGGTGACCACTCTTTCAACCACTCATACTGGGCAAAACGTTCCAGCAGAGTCATATGTATCATGCCTTCCCAGGCTTCATTGAGCTGACTCTCCGTTTTCGTCAGATTGTCCTGGATGCGCACATCGCACATGGTAATGGCCCAGAACAGGCCAGCTTTACTTCTGGCACGTTCTTCAGCCGTTTTGCCTTGCGTCTTCTCGACCCAGCGGGTGAGAACCGGACCCACATCGGAGACGTCACTTTGTTTAGACGAGCTGGCACAGACCACCAGGGCATTCATCTCCTGATTATCGGTGTAGCGCTCAAACAGATAGGCGACTTTGCCGCGTAGCAACAGCTGCGATACCGGATTTTTACCCGACTGAGCCGCATCTTTCAGGGCGAGAAGTTTGAGGCGACCGCGATAACCGGGGAAGTCGAGTAAGTCGACCTGTTCCATCACGCTGTTTGGCGTGACCTCTGCCAGCGGGAAAATGAGCTCCGCGGTCAATGCCGCGAGCTCCGCTTGTGACAAGTGGGCGCTACCGGTTTGTTGGTTCTCTTGCCAGAAACGTATCTCGACCATGCGATCCTGGCTTGAACCGAGGCGATTCAGGCTGTCGACATTCATAATGCTGCCGTTGCTATGCTCGGTAAGCGTTTCTAATGGGGCAAACACCATTTTTGCGTGGTTAAGTTTTGCCAGCACATGGGCCAGGGAACGGTATGTTTCAGTGAGTTCCGGTTGTTCTCCCCACAGCAGAGAAAAAAGGTCTGCACGCTCATGGGGAGTAAGGGTGGGGGCGATTTTAAGCACCTGCGGCCACCAGGCATGCTCAAACTTTTCTACTGATTTTTTGAATGAATCTTTGAGGTAATCCCACAGGGCAACAACGTCCTCCCTGCTGACACCATTGTTGGCATCAGCCTGACCTGCGCGTTGCAGGAAAGGTCGCAGGCGTTCTTCGATGTGGTTTTCATCAAGCTGATAAGTCAGATTTTCATGGTTGAAGTCATTGAACCAGGTATTGGCGAGGATCTTGGCCAGGTCGATTTCACTGAACAGGCGCAAAGGAACCGGATAGCCCTGCGGGGCTTCGGGCGCGTATCGGGTAAAGCGCGTGACCAGACCGGTCGCCTCTTTCCCTCCACCAACCGGATTGACCTCTTTGATAAAGTCCACCACCCGGGTGCCATAGCGTGCTTTCAGTTCGCCATTGCTACCTGCGGCTACTGAAGAGATAAGATAAGACTTACCGGCCTGAGAGATGCCGAAGAAGCCTACCGTCATTGGCGTGCCAGAAACCTGAGAGAGGCTGTTCGCCAGATTACGGGTACGCAGCAAACTCAGATTCAGTTGGTCGGCTTCTGTGTCCAGGCGACGAGAGCCGGTGCGGACATTGTCCACCCAGCCCAGCGCATCCTGACAGCCCCGGGCGATAGCCGCCCATCCTTGTTGAAGAGTAGTTTGTTCGTTGTTCATTATTTTTTTACGCTCCCGCTATCGAGCCAGTGTCGGCTGTCAATGAGTCCTGTATCGGGCATGGTATTGAGTTCCAGCTCGACATCTTTCTTGCCGAAAGATCGGTCGGTGTTGCTGCTGACATCAGCAATGGTCAGACGATCGCTGATCAGCCCTAATTTTTGCGCAGCCTTACCTTTATCAATCGTCAACCTGACTTTGAGATACGGAGAGCCGCTGTCGATGGATTTCGCTTTAGAGAAATTTTCACGCCCAGACTCGGTGAACCGCAGCGTATATAAGGGGGATGCAGACCAGCGCTCTGCGTCCAACTGGCGATAACCCAGGCGCAGGTCGCCGCGCATCACGATGCTTGCGGTGGTTGCTTCACCCTCATCATTCATAAACACCGGCAGGATGATTTGTCCGTCTTCAGATTTGATATCACGGTAGATAACGTCGGCATCGTGGATCAGGTTATCCATATCTATGGTGCCGATATGGCGAATGGTGGAATACGGTTTCAACGCCGAGATACGGAAATGGAAGTTGGGAATACTGTGGTTCGCGCATAATTGCGACAGCATCGCACCCACCGAGGCGGTACTTTTGGGATCGTGAATATGACCGTTTTTATGGAACGGATACCAGGTGCCGGTCTGGTAACCATGCAACGCCAGAATGCGTCCTGGAGGTAACGGCAGGTTGCGACGGACAATCGCCTGAATCCCTGGCAGCTGCGACGGTCGCCCGGTCAGCAGCAGCAGGTCACACTGGTAACAGGACAACACTTCGCACAGCGCGGTCAGCACTTTGTCGATGTTGAATTTGCCTGAGCACATATCGGTGTGCATTTTCGTCAGCGTGATATTGAGGGCAATATCCGCGAGTTTGAAATCCTCTATGCCTCCCGCCTTTTTCACTTCACGACGTACAAAACTATCAACCTCGTCACTGATGCTGTTCGCGGGCAGTAATTCACCGACGCGCTGATTGATCAGCTGATAGGTTTGCTCATTCTGCGGATCATATTGCTCATAGCGGGCAAGGAGGTGCAGCGCCAGTGGCACAAACACTTGCAGGGTCAGTTGCTGGCGCAGAACCGCTTCGGCGGCACTGATATTTTGTGAACCGCACAGTTGGGACAGCAACGTATCTACCGAACGTACATTCGCTTCACGCAGCGCCAGCTCGAAAGCCGGTAATACGTACGACTGAATAACGTCGAGCAGAATGTCATCCCCGGCAATTTTGAAGCTATCGCGGAATCGCTGGTGGGGGATGATATGCACGTTGGCGCCACCGCCGGTCACGCCATTGCGATCCAGGCGGTAATCGGTGATAACCAGGTCTGTTGTGCCGCCGCCGATATCAATTGATGCAATGGTGAGGGTTTCCCGATCCTGACGGTCCGGGCGGCCAAGCGTATTGAAAAAGACTTCCGGATGACCGGCGAAGTTCTGATTGATCTCGGTGTACAGGTACACCAGTTGAGCACAGGACGCTTCATCCCACTCGACACGGATTTTTGGCAGTGGGATCTTGATGTTGCCCTTGCTGTGTTCTTCCTTCTCATCAATATAAGGATCATTCTCACCCGCATGCCAGCGCAGTGATTTCCATACCAGGCCCACGGCCTGACGCATTCTTCCATCAAGAATGCAGCGTTCCGCCATCGGCATACCCGGTGGGACCGTCAGGATGATGTGGCGAAGTTGACGCGGAAGACCGGCATGGCCTTCACGAATACGTTGCTCGGGACTGTTGATCTGGCTGATGGCTTGCGTTAACACTTCCGCCAACATAAAGGTCATCAGTGAGCTGCGGGAATAGCGTGGTGTGAACACCGGGATGCGATCCATCTCATCCTCGATGGTATGCAGGGCATCGCCTTTCTCATTAATTAAATTGGCAAAAGGAGCGGCAGTGGCAAGGGGATTGGTTTCCTGCAATGAGCTGCCGTTAAAGCGCCAGCCCTGACCATAAAATTTCTCATCCCAGAGATAGCGTTTAGGGCTGGAAAGCCCGGTAGAACCCTCGCTCCCCCGGCGGCGTGACGCTAAGCGACTGGCTTCACCCCCAATGCGGGCGATGGTTGGCCACTGGAAAGCATCGTGGCGACCGCTTCGCACGGAATAAAGGTCTTTGCCAAAAAAGGCCTGGGCGAACTCCACCTTACTTTCAAACGGGTCGATATAGATATGTTCAGGTGTGCTAAGGTCGCGCAGCTTCAGCACGTAGTTGTGCATCAGGCCGGATCCTGACTGCCCGTGATCTTCAATCAAAATGCCGCAGGTGCGGGAGTTACCCACATCAAGAATCAGATCGACCGGGATCGGTTTAATGGCGTTCACTTCACGATTGGCAATCACTTTAAACTGGGGTATCGCGATAGAGGCTGCCGTTTGGGTTTGCAGGCCCTCAAGCGGTTCTGCCATCAGGGACAGCAGGTTAAGGTAGTGCGCCAGCGGATACTGCTGGGCGATCTCTTCCTCTCGATCGTCAATATCCCGCCCTTTGCTGGCTTCATTAAAGACATCGACCAGCCAATCTTTGACCCACTCCTGGGTTAAGTACCAGTTGAGCGCGTAAGTGGCAGTGGCTACTGCAAAGGTCGCACCGGCATTCACATCTTCATGATTAGGGCTAAGATCCGCAGCCGATTGTTGTTTAGCCATGATGCGGGTATCAATCGCCAGCGTCATGCGGTGCGTGTGACCATCCAGGTCGACTTCAGGCAGTTTCACAAGGCGAAAACGCGCCCAGTTCAGCGGGCCTTCCTGGTAAATATTGGGCAAACTAAAACGGAACAGGGGCAGCGGCAACCAGACGCTGTCCAGCAGTTTCAGGCTCTGCTCAACAGGAATGTCGTACTGGCTTTTCGCCTTCTCAATTTTGTCTGGCGTCGGCTGATAGAAATGGTAATCACGCGGTTCGTTGTAAATCAGACGTGTCAGTACGCCGTTGGCGAGTTTGACAAATTCGCCCGTCCCGGCAGTCTGGCGTTTGAAGGTCAAACCGAAATCCATAAACTGAATTCCGGAGTCGCCGACCAGAGTGACCTGGCGATCAAAAGAAACAATTTCAGGCAACATAATCTATTCGTCCCTGTTAAGAATGGGTTTGCAGCATACGAATGGGGAAGGTTTTATCTCCCTCATTCTTGCCGACACAATCGGTGTGACCAGCCGCGGGCGCTTTGCACTCTATGGTTGGGCCAATAAAGTTTGAGTCATCGGTACACTTCATCTGCTCAGGATTTGTAATATTGAGCGCGCCTTGTTGCACATTGCCTTTAGCCGCACCGGTACAGGTGACGCCATTGGACTGACGGACGCTGACGGTGCCTTCGCCTTGTTTGAAGTTGTATTGCAACTGCAACGGACGGCCGGTGAGTTTGTCCTGGATTCCGCCGTTGACTCGCCACTGCCCGTTCAGAAACTGCGCAGGTCCATCAGGTAACGTACCAGGAAGCGTCAGTGGTTGACCCTGCACGGGTTGGACGGGGGGCACGCTATTGGGCGTGACCGCAGGATTTTGCGGCTCAACGTTTTGTGGTTCTGGCATCACGGGTGGTGTAGTTGTCGCGGCGGAATCAGGTGCTGGCAGCTCACGGGTGTCCGGCAGCGCCGGTGCATCTGATGTGGAGGTATCCGCCATCGGCGGCTCATCGACACCCCCTGTACCGGTTTGATTCACCTCAGCGCTGCTCGCCACTGCTCCACTGCTGGTCGCATCCGTACTCCCCGCAACAGGAGAGCCGGAGTTGGCTGAAGGATTGACCGCCACGTTTTGGCTGTTGTCCAGGTTGCCGACCGGTTCGCTATGGTTATTCTCAGCGGATAATTTCGGCAGTCCCGGCAGGGAAAGCGACGGAACGCAGCCACGCAGTAATCCCAGGATTAGCGCCAGAGCCAGCAGGGCGACCAGCAGCCAGAGTAACCATCGCCAGTTCCATTTCCGCCGTTGGGTGTGTGTCACCGTCTCAACGGTGTGAACAGCCGTTGGAGCCGCTTGCGCCAGTGGCTGGGTGAGGGGGGCGACGGCTTTTGGCTCGGGTACTGAGCTGGGTTGCAGCCAGTGCATCGGGTTGCTCTGCTCACCTGTTGGATGGACAAAACCCCAGAAGGTGATCACCAGCACGCCGTTAACCAGATAAAGAAAATCATCATCGGGGAAGTTAACGACGGATTTTAATAACTGAGCGAATACCCGCCGATCGCCGCCTGCACCGCTGTTCTCAGCGTTCAGCATCTGCTCACTCAACGCCTGAACCGCCATCTGGAATCCGGTGAACTGCTGACGTGCAGAGGCGCGCTCGCTTTCCGTGGCACTGCGCCAGGGAATGACATCGCCTGCAAAGCTGCTGTACCAATCTGTACGATCGCCACCTTGCTCATTTTGCGGGATGGCAAGATGGCGGGCTAAATCGCGCCCGGCATCAAGACGGTAAATAGCTTCACGGAGTTGAAAGGCCATCTTAAACACCGGATAACCCGTCTCCCCCAGCGCCTTAAAAGACGAGTTGTTTCCGGTACGTAACAGTGGTCCCTGAATCGAATTTCGCATTGTCTAAACCTTGTAGGGCTGTTAATTAACGCAAGTCAGATGACGGTGGCTAATTTTTGCTGGCGCCAGGCGTCCATTCAAAATTCCAGCCATAGTGCTTAGCCAGTGACTCCCGGTCCGGGAAGAAGCTGTTAAGCCGCTCAACTTTGAGGTCGCCATCGACGTTTTTTATTCGCGCGATTGCCGCAACTTCATTGCGTTCACCGCTATTGACCAAAGTGGTTGAGATAGGTGGCTGATTCGGCACAGAGAGCGTGATCGTGGCATCCAGTCCCTGCCAGTTATTCGCGCCGCCGTAAATGAAGCTGTAGATCAGTACCTCATCAATCTCCTGCCATTGGCTGCCGTTGATGAAGAGCCATTCGCCATCTTTGTTGCCGCCATCGCGCAGATCTTTTTGCAACAGCATGAAGGGGGCTTTTTCATAGTCACCCAGGTATTTACTGAGTGCCTCAACACCGGTATTCCTGCCATTTTTCAATTTAATGAACGCGGCAATATCCAGATCTACCGGTTGGTGATTCTGACCTTGCTGCCAGGTCAGATTGACTTTGATACGGCCGAAGTCGTTTGTTTTAGCGAGGCTGACGCTGGGATTATCCTGCGTTAACTCGGTCTTATTTGGCGAGGCTTCGCCAACTGCCGCAGGTGGCGTGTGTTGTACCGGAAGGGCAGCATCGGTGCGGTGGTGATAACAGAACCACCACCATGCGAGAGCAATCAGCAGCAATAATCCCAGCAGCAACCAGGGCAGGAATCTCCACCGCCTCGCTGGTGGTGGCACCTGAGTCAAGGGAGCCGGTACCGGGATGGCCCAATTGATTAATACCGGCTCGCCACCGACGCGATAACAATCCAGATCCTGTGAATGGGTGAGCAGCGTTTGCAATGCCTGAGCCGGTTGGGTTTCCCCACGCGCGGTAAGCTGGTCAATTAAGCCAGCGACCGTGTCCTGATACTGCTGACGCTTACGCTGAGTTTCGATTTGTTCGGTGTCGCTCAGTGCTGACAGCGGAGTGGCAAGACCTTGTCGCGCTGTCCACCACTCCAGATTCCCTTCGGCGCTTCGACGTGCAGTGGCATAAAGCAGCGCGAGGGAAGGCGGAAGATAACGGTGAATAATCGCAACCGTTTCTTCATAAATGGCGAGGGTGGCATCATCAATTTGCGCTGATCTTGTTAATCGTTGCATAGCCCGGATTCATGTTTGTCGTTATTAGCAGCAGATGCTGATTGGCCAGGTGGCGAGCATTAAATGCCGCCACTCAGGTGACGCATTATTGAAGTGCGTTAGCTTGCTCAAGCTCGGCGACGCGTGCTTTGGCTGCGGCAATTTTCTTTTCAATGACCGCGACTTCATCTGCGCTGTTGGCCTGCTGAGACTGACGCTGCAACGCTTCCAGTTGCTTAATTTCTTGCTGGCGTTGCTGATTATTGGCTTTGCTCGATTTGAGCTTTTTCAGCGTTTGAGCCAGATCAGATCGCGCCGCTTTCAACCTGGATTGTTCATCTGCCAATTTCTGGCTGGAGGCTTGTTCCCTGATTTGGGTATCCGCGAGATTTTGTTGGGCAATTTTATTGTCCCGCTGACTTTGCAGCACATGGCGCTCTTGCTCGTCGACTTTTTGTCTATATCCGCCAGAAGTTGTGCAGCTTAACTTGGTGAGAAAGCTGGGATCCTGAGCGTGCAAATCGCAATCCTGAGGAGATGTGGCACATCCGGCGAGTAACAGGGAAGTGACTAATACATAAATTCTCATAAGGGCGTCCATGAATTGAGCGTGCTGAACGAAATGTGTTCAGCAATAAATCTAAACAGGGCCGATAATAATATCGGCCCGTCATTATCAACCTAATGAAATAGCCTGGCGTTGGCTGTACAAGCCATTCGCTTCAGATTCCAGCGCGGTAATCTGGCCATTGAGTTCGCTATATTCGGTGTTCAGTTGTTTCAACTTGGCTTTATCTGCCGCTGTGCTGGTGGTTTGTCCCTGCAACGCGATCTTATAAGCAGCGCTTTTTTCTTTCATATTCTTAATTTTGTCTTTCATGACGCTGATATTGGCATCAACCTGAGACAGTTCTTTTTTGGCACTGGCTTTATCAAAGCCTGCTTTGTCTTTCTGAATGCTAATTTGGGTCAGGGTCGCGCTGTTATCACTGATCACCGCTTTCATCGCTGCGGTAGTTTTGGCGATATCTGCGGTATCTTTATTGATGTCTTTATCCATCGCTTGCAGTCGATCGGCGGTGGTGGCGTAATCTTTTTTCAGACTGTCCAGGTAATAGTTGGTCGCTACACCGGCAGCACAACCGGCAGCACCGCCCACAGCGGCACCCACCAACGCTTTTTTGCCATTTCCGGCCAGAGCCCCTGCCAGAGCACCAATGCCTGCACCCGCCAAAGCCCCCATGCCACAGCCCTGGGCTGCTGAACTGCTAAATAATTGGGATTGTTCGCCACTGGTCAGTCGGGGATCGGGTTTGGTGCTGGAGAGCAGGGAGCTTCCGGTATTAGCACAACCACCAAGCAGAAGGGAAAGAGAAACAAGCAGACAGGTAGTGCTACGTTTAAATTTATTCGACATCTTTTTTCCTTAAATGGTCGAATGGATCAGCGCTTAATGAGTGTGCTGTCCATAGACACTTTTGCTGTTAAAATTTTAAATCAGGATTTGACTGTCATCTGTTAAGGCAAATCCGTGGCGATACATCTCACAGGTGCAGATAAACCTATTTTCTGGAGTGTTCGCTCTTCTCTGAAACCAGATGAGATACGTCGCATCTATTTCCGGAGAGGTTATCGGCGTGTTTGTTGAGATCTTTAGTATCAGAGAAGAAATAGTCGTGTTGTTTTTTTCACCAAAACACAAGGAACAGTCCTAACCCAATATCCCAAAAAGAATTGCGTAGCCAGAGGTTGGAAAACCTCAATGCCAATCGGGAATATTCGTCGAAACAGATGCAAAAGCATCTTTAATTTTCATCGTTGCCGATAGGGATTTTTTTTGTATTTAACTTAAAAAGGAAAGTATTTCAAGACACGATTCATGCTTAATTTCCTTCAGAGGTCAGTGAAATCAACCTGATATGATTAGTATTGTATAGGCTGCACGAGTAGGTATGAAACAATATATTTCAATACAACTAAATTATACACTTTCCCACACCTTACACTTTCTTTACGCATTAACATGACATGTGAGGCTGGATTGCGCTGTTTTCCAGATGAATATTCTGATGTCAAGGTTGCACAGGGTTAGCAACGTGCTCAATTGGCATTAATTTTATCGCCAATAAGGACCGCTGGTCCGATGTCAGGTGTTACCGCAACAGTGTGTAAGCCTTTTATAAGCCCCGTTTTTATGTTCTCCTGTTTGTATTCATCGCAATAAGGACATCAGCATGAAAATCTACTGGTCACTCAGAAGCATCCCCGAGCTATCACAACTTTCTTCAAAAGAGTGTGGCAAACGCTGGAACGATATCTATACCTCAACCTTTCGGCACTGGGAAACATGGGTCGGGCTGCTACTTTGTGCACTGTTATCCGGCGCGGGCGCAAAATTATTGGGTTTCCCCGGAGTTATCGTCATGGGAGCGATTGGCGGCTTTGTTTATAGTCAAATTCTCATTCACGTTGCCCGCAAATATTACAGACATCGTTTGCTGGGTGAACCAGGCTGAGACTTTTAGAAAGTGGTCAACATCCGACAGGAACAACAGATAAAATCAGGGAGGTGTTATGAAGCATTATGTGATTGAATTCGTCTTTAGCGCGGTATGCTTTTCCGTGCTGTGGGGCATGGCCATGTGGTTTGCGCTGTGGAAAAAAGCAGGGATTTCATCCCGAAAAGCGGTCTGCATATCCCTCATTTCAGGCCCGCTTTACGCATCCGGAGTTTTTCTTCTGAGGTATATCAGGCATCTTTTTTGACGTAAATGCAGTATGGCTTCATTGACCTCATCTGACAGGGAAGTAATACCGACGTGTCATACGCGTTGTGTTGGATCGATGAAGCAGTTTGCTGGTTAACATTCATTCAATTTTTTTGAGTTCTTTCAGCAAATCCCTCAGCTTTTACTCACCCGTCGACAGGTCTATTCTCTCTCACATCGAGGCACAACGCCTCACCGATTAAACAAACTTCTGAGGGAATGACCATGAAATCTATCAAAACTTTCGTTGCAGTTGCGGCCCTGTCACTGATTTCTTTCGGCAGCTTTGCGCAGAGCATCACTGCTTCCGCTTCCACCCTGGATGGCGCAGAAGCCAAAATCGCTGCACAGGCCGCACAGCAGGGTGCACAGTATAAAATCACCGAAGCGAACACCAATAACCGTGTTCACATGACCGCAGAACTGTATAAATAACGGATGGTCGCACAGGGAAGTGCCGAGAGGGTCGCCACGAGGCGGCCTTTTTCGCATCCTTAGGCATGATCCCGGTGGTTGCTGGCACATGTGATCCTGGGCCGCGCTCCCGGTAATCTTCAATTTCGGACATCTGATGCCGAAGCTCAAACGCTGCCAGAGGTATCTCCCACCAGTTAGTTTCGGATCCATATTTTTGTTCAAGTGAACGCAGCAGATATTCAATATTCAATGGCAGCCCGCCGTAGCCATCGTATAGGGGAAAATGAAAGTCAGCGTCACAGCCTACTTCATAAGCGACAATTTTCGGCCAGCTGATTCGGGTATTAGAAATTGCTCCACTTTGAAAACCATGGGTGATTGAGTCTTCAATCGTCACGAGCTTATTCATGCTGATGCCATCAACACTGGCTAGCGAAACGGCGATCCCGAGCGTAGGGTCCGAGTCTGGTTGTCGGGTTTCAAGCTTAATCACAACATCAGAAGGGGTATCTTTATCACGTTGATTGTTAGTCACTTTACTTATCATGTTGCACTCCACTCAGAGGTATGTAATGAGAGAAATGATGTCTGAAAGCAAACGAATGGAACTGTTAACAATCGCTTTTGAAATTTTTTGGTATTATTAAAATGATATCTGGAAATTGTATTTATAAGCCATTGAACAAGATCATTTAAATAGACTTTCTGGTTTCTTAATTTTATTTTTTCATCAGTCACATTTTAAATTTATCATTAAGCAATCTTGACAATCTAATAACGCGCATCCAGATTAATCTGGTATCACCTGATAGTCTCTAAAGTTCCTGAATAATACTTATGATTTTTAATTGAATCTTAGGAGAGTATTTATGTCTGAAGCGACTGCCAAATCTGAAACTACAAGCCAAAAAGCTATCCCCGTTAAAAAGATAAAAATTTCACTTAAGGCTGCGACACCAACCCCGGTGACACCAGATGGCTTAAAATCAATGCTCGATAATATCGGGATGACATGTAAGTTTGCGGACAAGGAAAGACTACCTGCTTATATCAGTGAGGTTTCAGATAAGCTACCTGAGTCTGGGAAATGTAAGGCATATACAATTCTCAGGCAGGCAGAAGAAGGGGAGGTTGCATTAGAGGATGTGTATACTGAAAGATATACGAACTCAAGTGTAGGTAATTTTGAACCCACCATGTCAGGAAGTGGCTATAGCATTGAACTGGAAACCATTATATCTAAGAATAACTTCGCTAAGTTAAAGGAGAAATTTGGTGATGGTAAAAACAAATTTAATGGTGTCGAAGGTAAATCAACCTATCAAGAACGATATGGATCGATTGAGTCCGTAAAGTCGATGTTTGTAGAGGTTGGTACAAACGCCTCATCCATTCTGGTTGAAGGGCTGGATAAAGATGCCATTAAATCCGTTTTAAGTAATGCTATCTCACCGATGAAAGACAGCAATCTCCCAGACTATGAAAAAGAGCAGCGGCGAATCATTTTTCTCGTTGATGGCTATGATGAAGAGAGTGGAGAAGCCAATGCTATAGGCGTTCTGGCCATCGAGTGGACACTCTTTATTAAGGATTATAAGGAGAAGAAAAAGGCGAGCCAGTATGACACGACATTAAATATCACCATGCGGGCAGTTGTATTCGATTCTATGATTTTCATGGATTATTATAATTATCTCGTTAATGGAAAAGAGTTACCTGGTGAGACTATCGAGGAGGAAATTCCTGTTAAGGATAAAGTGGTGACTATCTTTACTAAGCTACCACCTGCGAATAGAGACACCTATGAACAATCCCTACCTATTGATGAAGATGAAGATGGCGCGGATGTCATCGTACTTTACAGTCCTGATCTCCAGACTGTTTGCAGCCTGAATAATACAAAGTCTGACGTTACCTCCAGTTACGCTAAATCGGTTATGACAGGATTTACTTTCAGCTCAACGCAGGAAATGTCTGCGACAGCATCTTTTGAAGCGGGCATCGTATTTGCTAAAGGGAGCTTTGAGGTCGGTTTCAGTCTAAGTTTTACTGAGGAATATACGAAGCAAACAACTGAGACTATTAGCTATGAATGTCCCCCGGGGAAAATAGCTTATATTTATCAGGGCTCCTTACTGGCTGCAAAACTACAGTATAACGGAGATGACCAGACATTCCGTTATCTTTCGACGAAAGCAAAATTCCTGACGGATATCTTTACGACCACTGGAGAGCCAATTGACGGAGAAGTAGTAATACGTGGTGGAAAATCAGCTGAAATCAACAGATAGCTTATTTTATTTTTCCTTCAGAGTCATAAGAGGTTATCCCTCTGGTTTTATACTGCCTTTTATATATTCCTCATGCATCAATGTTGGGCCAGTCAACTGGCCCTTTCATGTTCTGCTGACTTTCGAAGAGTACAAAACACTAACGGGCACACGCCGTAATATCCAGGACGCGTTGGTTATGCCTGGCGTGGCTGACATCGAATTTGAACCAGAACGTGCGAATATCGGATTCAGGGACGTGGATTTTTCATGAGACATTTGCTCGATACTAGCGTTATATCGGAACTTCGTAAGGTAAGAACACCCAGGATAGATCAACATGTCTCAAACTCGACAGATAAGGTTGAGGCGGGCGATATGTTTATATCCGCGATCACCATTATGGAGATTGAACAAAGTATTCTCCGGGCCTCAGGAAAGATACGTTCCAGGGGGCGATGCTTCGCCAGTGGTTTACACAAATGGTGTTGCGTGAGTTTACCGGGCGCGTACTGGCTTTTGATAAGGAAACGGCCATACACTGTGCCAGCAGCGTTCGGCAAATGATGCCATGATTGCCGCAACTGCATACCGGCACGACATGACTGTCGTTACCCGGCGTGTCAGGCGAATTGCGGTAGTACGGTGAAACAGTTTACCGATAAACATATATTCAATTTTTTTGAATTTTTTCAGCAAATCCCTCAGCTTTTACTCCCCCGCCGACAGGTCTATTCTTTCTCACATTGAGGCACAACGCCTCACCGATTAAATAAACTTCTGAGGAAATGACCATGAAATCTATCAAAACTTTCGTTGCAGTTGCCGCCCTGTCACTGGTTTCTTTCGGTAGCTTTGCGCAGAGCATCACTGCTTCCGCTTCTACCCTGGATGGTGCAGAAGCGAAAATCGCTGCACAGGCCGCACAGCAGGGTGCACAGTACAAAATCACCGAAGCGAACACCAATAACCGTGTTCACATGACCGCAGAACTGTACAAATAACGGATGGTCGCACAGGGACGTGCCGAGAGGGTCGCCGCAAGGCGGCTTTTTTCTCATTTGCTATACCATAAATTTAGTTAGTCAAGTTTGACCATCGCCAACAAAAACTGGCTCTGGATGTGAGTTGCATCTGCGTGACGGCACGTCATCTTCATCACGGGGCAGCGCTGATACAGAAGTATCTGCGATAGTGCCGGTCAATAATTAACCATCACTCTACAGCCCTGCCGGTTCACGGGAGGCTATGCACCCGGAATGTGGACAACCCGACAAAAAGATACCTCTTAATCTGCAAGCTAACATAAAGGCTGAATACAGATACGATCTGCTATGAGCGAGGAGCTTTGTATCCGTGCAGTTATGAACCGTAACAGGCAAGTTGTCTCAGTTTCTTGATAACGGATTCAGGATCAGCAGACGCATACTCCAGTACGCTCAACCAGATGATTTTATCTTCGTCGAATCCCTGATGGTAAAACTGATACCGAAGACCGGGAGCGCAAACGAGAAGGGTGGGATTTCGTTCTGCCAGTAAATTAATATCTGACTCGGTGTCGTCAGCGAAAACTGTCCATCCAGGGTCTAACCTGTCAAGTTCATTCTGAAGGGCTGCGATATACTTTTCGGGAAGTTTGTAGGGGAAAAAACCTCCCTGTAGAGGCGAACGACCTAACATAGGACTGGGGCGATGAATCATGTAAATGGCTTTGTTTGTCATAACACTCCCTGTTTGTGTCAGTAAATCAAACACTGACAGTTCTACGCTTCTTAAATATGTTCCTGCAACCGTAAATTGAGGATATTGCTGCGCGTCGCTGTCATGCTGCCTGCCGGCGGTGGCTGACAGGCAGGGTGTGGATTTCTCAGATATTGCCGGGGTGCTGGATCATCCGAAATTACTGCCGGATACACCAGGTCTCGGTGAACAGTATAGGGAGTCTGGAATCAGCTATATTTTTTCTTTTCCTTCCTTAATATCCTGTTTATGCGCGGCAGCCATTCCCGGAAATTGCTGGTCAGCGTGCGTGACTGGCGTTCAGTAGGCACCCGGCAAAGGAATAAGCGGCTCCGTGTAAAATGACAGTCTCCCGTTGCGTAAATTTCATACTGATTGTTATGCAGTTCCCATTCAATGTGCGTGAATGATGTGCCGGGGCAGCGGCTTAACCTTTCTTTATTAAACACATTAAGACCGCAGAGAAAACGGGTAAACGGATTTCTGAGACTGTCGGGATTAACTGTAAAGGAAGTGGAAAAATTGAATCCTTTACCGGGTATCTTAAGGTAACGGCGGTGACGTATGTTGATGAGGGTACGGTTGCGACATTTGACCAGTTAACCCCTGAAAAGCACGCCTATGAGATCCTCTCAATCCAGCCAGGCAAAGGCGGGAGCATTTATCTTTCTTTCCCCCATCCTTCTGGCGGCGGGGACGGTGGTGCCATTCAGATTTTACGTGATGGCAATGCGGTTTACGGTGAGGTCGGGAAAAATGGTGTTAAAAATATCGGATGCAGGGTGACCGCGCCCGGCAAGGTGGGTGATTTGCAGTAACAGACATCCTCTTTGACTTTCAGACTGATAAGGAAATACCTTGCCTGATTCATTCATGCGCGGAAGCGCCATTGATTCGTTGTCGATGTCTGGCTTCCGTCAGCAATCGGGGCTGACCGCTGAGGATATTCGCTTTAGTTTCGAAGAATATGCTCGCTAAACCGGTGGACCAGCGAACCAGGAAACGACCAGGAATATCAGCAGCACCGTACAGATAAGCCCGACATATAGTAGGAAGGCGTAGAACGCTAGCGTACTGCCACCAAACAGCATGGCACCACTGACACTCCATGCGCTCTCTTTACGAATACCACCGATAAAAGCACAGAGCAGCGCAATGATTGCCATTCCAATTCCGGCATTGTCGAGAAGGGCATCGATATCAGGCGTGGATCTTCTGTCAGTAACAGGGGGGGCTTCGCCTTTCAGACCGGCAATAATGCCCGTTTTAACGGCAGAGACTTTGTCAGCAACAATGTGTTCAAGTGTCTGCGTTGGTGAGGTGAAAGGGCCAACTGTAAAGTGAAAAGCGCTGAGCATCAGGGCTACAGCGCCTAGAATCATGCCCGCTGAACTCCACTTGTTTTGCGATAGTGTATTCATCAAACCTCCCTGTTATTGCATCATGTTGTTCAGGAAAATATCAATCTTTGCGGGTAGATAACAACATCATCCACCTGGCACCTCTAAAATGAATATCAAAAATTAATGAATTCGAAAAATGCCTCTCATTTTATGTTGCCATAAACTATAGGTGCATCTTTAGAATCATCAGAGGTTCCTGAAGAATGTTGATGCGATATAGCGCTAGCGCATTATTGACACTTCCTGAGTCATCTCTCATTAAGAGAGAGAATAACGCATATATTACCGCCTTTCCAATCCATAAAGAAAGCTTAATGATTTCGGGGTGGGCTCCAAATTTTAGTAGTGAAGTGAAAATGCAATCAGCGTAAGATGAATTTTCAAAATATTTACACAGGTATTTTCAATGAAAAGGATCTCGTTGGCTTTGCTGTTTTTCCCTATCGCCTCATGGGCTGCGTGTTTTGGCTCTGACGCATATCAGACCTGCAATGATAACTCTGGCAATACTTACCACGTACAGCGTTTTGGCAATACAACCAATGTTCAGGGTAGCAATCTGAGTACGGGCAATAACTGGAGCCAAAGTAGTACTTCATACGGTAATCAAACGGTAACTCACGGCACTGCTGCTAATGGCAACACCTGGAATAGTACGACAACCAGTTACGGCAATGGTAACTATTCGGTTCATGGCAGGGATGCAAACGGAAATTACTTTTCAAAGAACTGCAATCGATTTGGCTGCAATTAACCTCTCTCTGAATATTAAAAAATAACTCTATAACAATTTATCACTCAAGGAACTGAAGATGAAAAAGCTTTTAAGCTCTGCTGTTATTGTTTTTATGGCTGTTGGGCTCTCGGGGTGTGCAATAAGTCTGCCATTCAATAATCGTCTCGCATATTCATCAATCACCGATATGAAATCGGTACAGATTCAGGGAGAGAAACCCAGACTTTCTATCACATGGAACCCAGCTGACTTCCCGCAACGAATTGATATTCAGGGTTCAGATGGCTTTGTTGGTGGTGGTTCTCGTACTCGAGTACCAACGGGTGTTGCTCTGTCATCACGCATTGAAGAGGCAATTTCTACCTATGCCGACCTGGCTCCAAATGGTAAGAACCTGACGATTACCATACTTGAGGCTCATTCTGGATTTGAGTACTCGGCAGGTATGTTCAATATCACTCCGGCCATAGATGTTGGTAAAGTTACGTTGAATGCATCATTTAACCTGAATGGTAAGACCTGGACCCAGCAATTCTCTTCGTATAAGAAAGATCCCACTATTGGTGGGACCTCTGCAACAGGCATCCTTGAGAGTGCATGGGATGATGTGGCAGTACAAGTTGCTAAAAGCGTAGCCTCGCACATTAACAATTAATCAGCACGCCCTGAACCAAAAAAGTCAAAAAGAACCAGTTATGTATGGTTCAGGGCATATTATTATCTGTTATGTTTGTTATCATCCTGCGGGACTGAAGATGATGGCCATGACCGGCAAAGCTATCAATGCGATCTCACCCTGCGGAATTTTATGGAGTGACCCCGAGCCCGTAGACAAATCTGCCCTATAGTTTGGAGTGACCAGGATGACAGTGCCTTAACATCATGCTCGCAAAGTGATTAGGGCTACAGCGAAATCTCCCTTAAGGCTCTGCTTAGAGAAGATGGTGGCGCAGCAGTATTTTTTCTCAGATTTTATCCTTCGATTGGTGGCAGAGGGCTTCACCTTTACTTCTGAGTGAGGTTGTACTGGATTCGCATTGCGTTCTTCTGCATCTGAGTCACTGTGGCAGCTTTTTCATGCTGCCTGTGATTGTATGAAAATCAGATATAAAGTGGTTCCCGTATCAGACTGATTTCCTGATTATTAGGGGAAGAGTGTTACGGCCAACCAACGATTTGCTATAACGACAATCCATGATGTATTTTTCTTCTATGCTATTACACTGGCCTTGCTGCTGTGCTTACTCCGCTGAAGTGTATATCGACAGCGCGTGAAGCACTGAATAGTGCCGGCCAATGTGAATGTGGCAGTGTGTGATGTGGTTGTTATCCGGGATTCAGGAAGCAAACAGCATTAATGGCTTGGCACTTCATTTCCCTTAAACCGAGGATTTTTTAGCGAGATGAAATTATTTCGGGAGAGTTACATCAAACTGCAATATTAAAGATTCGCTTAGTCCGTTCCGAACTGTTTTTCAATCGGATTCATTTAAACAACTACAGCATGTAGGTACAGATAAGGATATTAAAGTGCAACCAACTCATGTTTCTGCAACCTCAGTACTAGCGATGCATAAATTTAAGAGTGAAGGGGGAGGGGAAAGAAATTTTTCTTCGTTTACTAACTCAAAAGATACGTTAAAATCGATTTGTTACAGTCAGCCACGAAACTCAGAACGCGAGAAAATAAATACAGTTTCCAGAAGTCTTGTGCAGGAACTATCGATTGTATCTACCGAACGTCGGTCAAAAATATTAAAACGTTCTCTGTCCACGATGGATCACTGTACCATAAACCTGAAACATACTATCAAAGAGATGCACATACCAGTTTCACCATTAAAAGCCATAGCATGCGACATGTTGAGACAGTTATCTTTTTCCTCTGATGAAGATAGACTTAAAGTAATAAACGAGGCACTTGCTGAGATGGACCGCCTCAACGATTGCCGTGATCCAGGTTATGAAAGTCAAAGCAGCAGCCCAATTATGACACCCGCATCAGAGGATTACCACGACGACTTCAAATATCCTGAGAGTTCAGATCCTGAAGTTGAAAGCAATGAACTGAATTCGCCGCCCAATCGAAACAGCCGTTTTCATGATCATGCCTGCACTCAAATTAGCTCACCCTCTTCACAGAGGATTTATCACTCCAGATTCAGTGATTGCGTTAAAAACAGGCTCAACGCTATTGCTGAACAATACAAGCCTCTTGCAGAAGAAAGTCTCACGACTGAATCAAATGACAAACCCGAGATGGTGCCTGACATGATAACTTCGGCAGTGAAGGACTCTTTAGCAGCATTCGAGCGAACCTGTACCAAACGTGAAGTACTTGATGAGCAGATGAGCGCTATCAAGGAAAAGCTTAAACAACTGCCAAATCGACGCAAACAGCTCGAATTGGATGTGAACTGTATTCAGGATAAACTTAGAAACATCCCTACAGACTTTTCCTTTTACGAGATAACGCACGTAGATATTGAAATGAAGGAAGTATTCGCGTCACACAGTAACGAATACTTCCAAGTTCATCATCGGAAAAGTGACGTATTCGTAAAGGAATAAAACTCGATAATATATTTTAATCAGGATTGTGTGGAAAGGTAATTATTACAGTTCATGACTATTGAAAAATCTTACCAGAATGGATATAGAAAAAATGAATAACTAATTTAAACATAGCTCTCCATGTGAGAACGTTGAATGCAGAGAGAGCTTGTTTGTTTTTTGGTCAAGCCTTGCTGAGTTTTATATGATTTTTCCGTGAAAAGTGTCGAACGTAGTTACTCTATAGGTCGTTATCGTGCAGCGCGGCGATCGCGGTTCGGACATAGCTATACTGCCCGACCCATGCCTGTGCGGCTTGAGAAGTGGCAACTTGGTGAAATGCCTGGTTAGCCAGAGACAGGTTGGGGTAACCGATTTTATTACGGTAATGACGATCAACTTTCAGGGTTGAACGGTTGAGTTGATCAAGCAGTTGCTTGGCCTCTTTGCGTTTACCCAGGAAGTGTTGCAGCCCGAATATCGCGAACATGGATTTTTCATGATCTCTGAACTGGTCAAAATCGGGCAACAGGCTTCCGGGACAGGGGTCGCGTGAAGGGGTATGAATACGAGGTTCGCCAAGTTGGGCGATAAACATCTACTCCGCCAGTTCCCTGCGCAGTTGATGGTTCACCACCAGACTGTGCTCAATAGCAAACTCATCTGGCGTCTGTGCACTACGATGTTATTTCGGGTCGACATTCAGTAACTGAGTTTTTTTATCACCATAAATCAACGCCGGAACGATCGCGGGTGAAAACGACGCCATGATGCGGGGAAGTGAGTGAATGGATATATCGCGGCGGGTGCGGCTTGCCTGATGGCACTTGACGGACACAACACCCGTTATCACAAGCGGAATCAGGGCGACCAGCAGAATGCCGGCTGTGTGATTCATGACGGAGAGGAATACAGACCAGCTGACCGTTTCAGCGTTGTTATGTGTGTCTGCCAGCAGGTCAATCCGCCAGGCGGCATGGGAATGGGAAAATGAGAAATCCGCCAGACTCCAAATCCAGTAGAGCAGGGTGGTGATGCATTCGATGGTTATCTGCCTGAAGAACAGTGCAGTGACCAAAAAAATGATCAACACACCCACTATTAAATGATAACGGCAAAATAGTGGGAAGAAACCATTGGTTGAATCACATGATAAGTCCAGAGAAGAATGCGTATTTAGTTACAACAAACATATATAGCATAGTTAATAGTCGGAACACTTCTGCGACCATAGTGCCCCACTCCCCCTAAAACCGTGCAAACATCTGACATGAGACCGTATGAACCCCCTTGAAGAGCATTCTGCCAGCCTAAAGGGCTGGATCTTAGTCACTTGAAAATATGTATGTTGTAATTAGAGTGTGACTGCTTTGCGATTACTTGGGCGCCCAGAGTTGGGCCGCTTACAGATGGACAGTCATCGTAATGATATTTTGCTGGTCGAGCAGATAGCCCCCCTGACCCGTCTGAGAAACAGCGACTGGATGACGCTGAAAAAGCAATTTGAAAAGTTTATGCCTGGCAAATGGAATAGCTGTTTCCATTTTCAAAGATGGTGGTGAGGAATCAATGAAAAAAGCGTCCACCTTAGAACAGGAACTTTGCTCTCATGGTGTTTATGGTGCAACTGAGTCTAAAGAAATTACTTTCTATCAGGGATATTCGGAATCATGCTGCCCATGGAGATCAAGTTAAAATGATGATCCAGGGAATTGCTGCATTTGTTGCAAGAAATCCTGTGTAATTTGTTAGAGGGTAAATTGACTGCATAAAATATAAAATCGTTTCTGAGAGAAAATTCACACAAGGCCCAAGATGAGAAGTGCGTTTCTAGTGCAAAGCTGAATCATTTATTTAACATAATAAGTATTTGAAGTATTTCATGTTGAACCTAAGCACAGATGACCGGGTTCAGACCAATCTGACCACCCCAACCCTACACTTCGCTGGTTGTTCAACCAAAGGTAGGGCAAGAAAGTTTCCTGTCGCGCTGCCTTCGCTATGCCCGAATGTCCATTTCGCGATAAAGATAGTCCAGCACGCGACATAAAGACACCCAGCAATTTAGTAACCTGGACGCATTCTCATTAACGAGTTTGCCCAATGAACAAATCCGCTGGATGTTATGTTGCCTTATTCCCGCTGCTGTTAGCAGGTTGTACATCAGGGCCTGAACAGCCCCCCATAACCACTTTACCCGTGAAACTCGACGGGCAAAGCGCGTCCATCCCTGATAAGTGGTGGACCCTCTATCACGATGCGGATCTGAATCACGCGGTTGAACAGGCGCTGACTAATAATCGCGATCTGCGTATGGCCGCTGCAAATCTCCGGGCAGCAAAAGCTGTGGTGGATGAAACGGATGCAGCGCGTCTTCCCACGACATCCCTGAATACTCAGGCCGGATACGGCAGTACTGCAAATGACCAGTTAGAAGCCGCTCTGGATCAATCCGATCATATCCGTACCGGTGCACGTTATGGCGTTGGTATCGATGTGCAGTGGGAAATCGATTTTTTTGGTCGCCTCCGTTCGATGCGCTATGCAGCCAACGCCGATGCGCTGGCGGTGATGGCAGAAGAGGAGGGCGCGCGCGTGCTGGTTGCAGCCGAAACCACCCGAGCCTGGCTCAGTGCCTGTAGTTACGCCCAGCGGATCGGTATCGCCCAGCGTTCTTTGCTGCTGGCAACACAGGGCCAGCAACTCGCCAGCCAATTGTATCAGTCCGGTGCAGGTGTTGAGCTGGATGTGATACGTGCTCAGAACCAGGTTGAACTGGCAGCAGCTGAGCTTCCTCCCTTACAGGCTGCGCGCCACAATGCCCTTGCTGAGCTTGCCGTATTAATGGGGCAATTGCCTGACAACCCACCTCAGGCGGCAATGCAGTGTCAGTCAACGCCCTCGCTGACAAGCATTGCGGTTCCTCATAGTGAGGGGATGACAATGCTAAGCCGACGCCCGGATGTCCTGAAGGCTCAGCAGGCGTTGATTGCGGCAACGGCTCGCATCGGCGTCGCTACTGCCGACTTCTACCCCCAAATATCGATTGGCGGCAGCGTGTTCAGCTCAGCCCATCAGCCAGATGGGTGGGATAAAAGCGGAGCGACCGTATGGAGTCTCGGTCCACTTATTTCCTGGTCATTCCCGAATGTGAGTGAGCAACGCGCACGTCTTGCTCAGGCGAATGCCCATGAGCAGTCTGCTCTGGCACATTTCGATGCCATCATTCTTGGTGCACTGAAAGATGTACAGCAAGGTATGACGAATTATAACGCGGCATTACAACAGAATGCCGCGTTAAAAAAGGCGGCGGCTGGCAGTCAGCATGCGTTAAAACTTGCGTCCATTGCCAGAAAAGAGGGCGCAGCGACCGCGCTGGAGTTGCTGGATGCACAACGCACTGACATCGCTATTCAGCACCAGTTAGCCAGCGCCGACACCCAACTGATCAATACACAGATCGCGCTGTTTAAATCGCTCGGGGGCGGCTGGCAGCAGGCTCCGTCCATACCCTTACCCGAGCCGCAGCGTAGGCCTGTTCCATCTCAGATCTCCCTTGTCGATAACAGAGAAATAAAACAATGACCAAGAATCCGCAGGTTGCTGAAAAGCAGGCCTTTACTCATCGCTATGCAAAACCCCGCCCCCGTACTCTGATGATCGCCATATTTCTGCTGATCATCGCACTGACATGGGGAATTTACTGGTGGACAACCGCCCGCTGGATGACCGATACCGATGATGCCTATGTGCGGGCCGATATTGTGACGCTTGCACCACGGGTCAGTGGTTATCTCGCGATCGTAGAGGTTCAGGATAATCAGCGTGTCAGCGCAGGACAGGTGCTGGCCCGCATTGACGATAATGAATATCAGGCGAAGGTCAGTCAGGCGGAAGCGGTCGTGAAGTCAGCAGAGGCGCAAAAGCGTCTCCGGCAGGCGCAGATTTTCAATCTGGATGTACGTCAGGCGCAGCAGAAAAATCGCGTTGATGAAGCGATGGCAACCGTCCATGCAGCAATGGCTGAATCCGCCCGTGCCGTGCAGGAAGCGCAGCGACAGCAGCGGCTGGTCAGTCAGCATGTCAGCAGTGAACAACTGCTGGAATCCGCTAACGCCCAGATGAAAAAAATGGTTGCCTCAGTTGTGCAGGCACAGGCTGCATTATCAATCACCCGACAGGAGAGCGGGGTGCTGGCGAGTGAGCGGCAGGCAGCCGTAGCCGAGCAGGACAATGCTGATGCGGCGTTGCGCCAGGCTCAGGCGCAACTGAATCTGGCGCGGATTGATTTAGCCAGTACTAATATCATCAGTCCGATTACCGGCACCATCGGACAGCGATCCATCAGAACCGGGCAATATGTTGAAACAGGGGCACCTTTACTCGCGGTGGTGCCTGACAATGTCTATGTGATTGCCAACTTCAAGGAAACCCAGCTTGATCACATGCACATTGGTCAGCCTGCGGAAATCAGCGTTGATGCCTATGGTGGCAGGCGCTTTCGTGGAACGGTGGACAGCTTCGCACCAGCTTCTGGCGCACAGTTCGCGCTGTTGCCGCCAGATAACGCGACGGGGAACTTCACCAAAATTGTCCAGCGTATGCCGGTGAAGATTCGGCTCTCAGAAGGACAGAACGGAGAAGATGTGATTCGTCCCGGGATGTCCGTTTTGGTGACCGTGGACACCCATCATGACTAAGCAACTGACCATAGAACCCACAAACTCCATTTCGCTTCGTACCTGGGTAGCCGTGCTGGGCAGCGTAGTGGGCTGTTTTATGGCGGGGATGAATGTGCATGTGACTAATGCTTCATTGCCAGATATACGCGGCTCACTGGGTGCGTCATTTGAAGAGGGGTCATGGATCACCACGGCTTATCTGGTCGCGGAAATCATCATCATCCCTGTCACAGGTTGGCTGGTATCAATTTTTTCGATGCGCAGAGTCCTGATGACCGGGACCACGGGCTTTGTGATCTTTTCGGTCCTCTGCTCAATGGCACCGAATATACAGACCATGATCGCCTCCCGCGCGTTACAGGGTGCCTTCGGTGGCGTTCTGATCCCGCTCTCTTTTCAACTTATTGTCAGTGAGTTGCCTGCCAGAAAACATGCGCTGGGCATGGCCCTGTTCGCCGTTGCCAACAATGTTGCTCAGGCTGCCGGGCCGTCACTGGGAGGCTGGCTGACAGACGTCTATTCCTGGCGGTGGATTTTCTATTTGCAGGTGCCACCGGGTCTGTTGTTGCTGGCGGCGATTGGCTGGTCGGTTAAACCCCAGCCACTGATGCTGGAAAAGTTACGGCAGGGAGACTGGTGGGGCATTATCACGATGGCGCTGGGGTTGTCCGCACTCCAGATCATGCTGGAAGAGGGCGAGCGTAACGACTGGTTTTCTTCTGCCTATATCATTAACTGTACGCTGCTGGCTGTGATCGGATTGCTGGGGTTTGTCTGGGTTGAACTCAGGAGTAAAACACCTTTTATCAACCTTCGTCTGTTGGGACGTTACAATTTTGGCATCGCCAGCCTGATGCAGTTCTGCTTTGGCGCCGTGGTATTTGGCGTGGTCTTTTTGGTGCCGAACTACTTCGCCGAGGTACAGGGATATAACGCCAGCCAGATCGGTATCATGATGATCCCCTATGGCATCATTCAGTTCATTATGTCTTTCGCCACACCGCATTTGATGCGCTGGACCAGTGCGCGAACCATCATCATCGTCGGATTTCTCATCACGGCTCTGGGATGCCTGATGAACATCCATCTTAATCCAGATTCGGCGGCCAATGTGATTGTGCCCTCGCTGGTAGTACGCGGCATCGGCCAGTCGCTGGTCGTCGTCGCGTTAGGGGTGATGGCGATTCAGGGGCTGGAAAAAGAACAGGTTGGATCTGCCTCGGGTCTGTTCTCCATGGTAAGAAATGTTGGCGGCGCGGTAGGGATCGCGCTCTCGAGTCAGATAGTGGTGGAGCGCGCCAGGTTTCATGCTGCACGACTCGGTGACACTGTCACGGATTTTTCTCAGGGCACCCAGGAAAACATGGTCGCGATGGTGAATCGGTTGTCTCACCAGCACATCAGTTACGCTACGGCGCTCTATGGAGAGGGTTTAACCCGATTACGTATGCAGGTGATGGCACTGATCAACCAGGAGATACAACGGAATGCGTTACTGATGGCGTACAGCGACGCTTTTTATCTCGCGGGGATCGCCATGTTGCTTTGCGTCATCACCGGGCTGGTACTGCGAAAAAGCAACGATTAAGAATAAAAAGCCGAAGGCGGCATGCCAAATTGACGTTTGAAAGCCGCCGCAAAAGCACTCTGGCTCTCATAGCCATGCTGTAACGCCACCTGTAAGACCGGCTGGCCCTGCGCCAGAGATTCCAGCGACAGCAGCAGTCTGGCCTGCTGCCGCCAGCGGCCAAATGTCACGCCGGTTTGTTTGTGGAACTGACGATGGAAAGTTTTGACTGTCATCGACAGCAGGTCAGCCCAGTCGTCAGCGGTTCTGGCATCAGAGGGTTCCGCAGAGAGCAACTGGCAAACTCGTAAAATGCGGGAATCCTGCGGCCAGGGAAGGTTGAAGGGTAAAACCGGTAATGTGCACAACTCATCAAGGATAAACCGCATCAGACGTGCGTCACGGCTATCTGGCAGGTAATCTCCTTCGACTCTGGTCGCCGCCAAAATCAACTCTCTCAGTAACGGAGACACTTCAATAACGCAGTCCTCGTCGGGAAGTCCCGGTATCGCATCGGGCAGCACAAAAATACTGCGCATCCTGGCCGCACCACGCATACGCACCGTGTGGCTGATACCTGCTTTTAACCAAACACCTCTGCTGGGCGGGACGACCCAGCGCCCTGCACTGGTCTCAATGACCAAGACCCCTTCAATCGCATACAGCAGTTGAGCGAGGTCATGACTGTGCGCAGGAATAACATGTCCATTTATGAAGTCTGCCGATACGGCCGTTACCGGCATCACACCCTGTTCAGGAAAAAAATGATTCATTGCATTATTAAGCACAGTTATTTGACTCAGTTTTATGCCACCCATTCCTCTGTGCTGACCAGACTAACAAAGGGGCCCGCCAGAGTCTGGTTATGATGGCGAATAATATTATCCGCCGTCAGGGCCGGATTATCGATCGTGGTATGTGCATCTGAAACCAGCACCACTTTAAACCCGGCATCAAATGCTGCACGACAGGTGGTATCCACACAAATCTCTGTTTTCATTCCGGCAATGACCAGTTGATCAATATTGCTTAGCTTAAGCTGTTGAAGCAGTACCGTATCACGGAAACAGTTAGGATATTTTTTGATAAATACGCTGTCCTGTTCAACATTGACGTTAAGTTCAGGTATCAGTTGCGTCAGGGGACTCTGCTCACTAAAAGGTGATCCATCCGGGCCAGTGTGGCGGGCAAAAAACAACGGAGTACCTGACGCTCTGGCTTTTTTGATCAGAAGTCTGATATTGGATAAAACTGAGCTGGCAGCATAGGGAATGTGTGGACCATGAAACAGTCCCTGTTGCATATCAATAATCAGTAATGCATTTTTCATGAAGTGTCTCCATTCAAACCGGCGATGAACGGAGTTTTTATCCCCGTCCAGAGCGGCGGGGTTTGAGATTCTGTCTGCTAGGGATTCGCCACAGAAACACTCACGCCGCCGCAGGTTGCGGTGGTAGTGGTGGATGTGGTGGTGACCATAATCAGATGCATTGTCTCACTCTTGGGTGGCGGTACTCATGACGAAACTAACATAAAGCTTCGAATAAAGTATACAGTGTGCTTACTTATGCAAAATTAATCGTACTGCGCATGTCTTGCTCAACAATTCGCACTCAGTGGTGTAGTTCGTTATTAACCCGGATGCAGGGCCAGAGAAATAGGATTAGAAACTTGTTGATGTGATGCAACAGTGATAGGTCTTGATTGAATAGACGGCAAAAAAGAAATGCAATGATGTGGGCTCTTCGCCCACATCACATCGACAGGCTATTTAGATGAGGAAGTCATCCAGAGATTTACCGCTGTCGATTGCCGCTTTAATCACAGCAGGCGTGCGGCCCTGGCCGGTCCAGTTCTTTTCCTGGCCATCTTCATCGGTATATTTGTACTTGGCCGGACGAGGTGCGCGTTTTGCGCGAGGTTTTCCTGCACTCTGCAAAGCACCCAGCAGTTCAGTAGGATCAATACCGTCTTCCAGCAACAGCTCACGATATTTAGCGAGTTTCTCAGCTTTCTCACGAACGGCGGCTTCTTCGGCATGACTTTCTTCACGGCGTTCTGCAACGACTACGCTTAATTTCTCAAGCATTTCTTCAAGATCAGCCAGAGCCAGATCTCGTGCCTGTGCACGGAGTGTACGAATGTTATTTATCGCTTTCAGTGATTCGTTCATGGACATCTCCAAAATCTGGTTTTGAATGTAAGAAGGTCGTTATCTGCATGACCTCAAATACTGCTTTAAATTGAGTATATACATACTGATCTTTCCAGTGAAGGGAATTTTCATGATGAAGCTATTATATTTTCAATTCTCTTACCCATTTTGTTAAGAGATGAGGTAACACCTTCTCTTAAATTTTCTCTTTAGACATAGGTTGTGCAGGTTATGTGAAAAAACGTAATCTTATCTTTAACTCTTGAAATCATCTCACGTTGAAGAATACGAAATGTAACTTCAGTCTGGCATTGTTCTGACAGGATTCACTGGAGCAAAAATCAGATCCAAAGGATCCCAGTAGCCAGAGTGACTTTCGGAAATTATGTGTGATGGAAGATCGCAACATCATGATACTGTATAAGAAAAGTATTCATCGAGGAGAAGCAATGCAAGACGAACTTCTTTATCAGAGGATCGGACAGATTATTTATAGCTGTGGACCCGCGAATGCCAGCGAGTTGTTTGTCAAAGCCAAACTGTTTTCTGCAACTGGAGCAGGGGAGTTCGAATTTGATTATCTGGATGACAGTGGCGAGCCGGACTGGTTCGAGCCTGATCATCTGGCTGTTACCGACTTATCCGAAGCGCTACGCGAACTTCAGCAGCATTCTGTCGAAAGCGGTATGCCTGATGGGACTGCGATTTGGTCCAAATGTGAAATAACCGTCAATGTTGCCGAAAAAAAGATCGACATCGTTTTTCAATATGAATAGATGGTTCAGAATCTATGGCAATAAAATATCGGTTTCGGCTATTGTTTGTCGGTTGAAACCTATGTGATTAATCCTATTTCACTTATTACAGGGAGATTTTTTTGCGCACTGCATCGATGACAAAAATCACGCGCAACAGTCGATGTTGGTCCAGTGCCTGTTTCATCGCAGCAAACGCAGAGTCACGCTGACTGCTGAAGGTACTCTGTTCCTGGAAGCGAAACGATATATCCCTGCCTTTAATAACTGACAATGTACTAAAAATGATTTTAATGGCTGTGGATTTTATTAAAGACAACTTTAATAAACTTTAGTTTTGTTTGAATCGTACTTCCGGAAAGTCCATAGTAACCACAAGCCAAGATGATGCACATCAGATAACCAATCCTGTCCATAATGACGGCTTCGGGGATAAATTTGACCGGATTAGATCGCCATGAAGTCGAGAAGCTTCTTATAATCAGGTTGACGTTGATTGTCGTTCCATCCGAGTCGCACAAGGAGAAGAGATGAAATTATTCAGCCACAGCTTCAATGACGGGGATGTCATCCCCGGAAAAAACAGCTTCGCGGTTTATGATGCACAGAGCCATGTACGTTTGTCTGATAACCAGAATCCGCATTTCGGCTGGTCAGATCTGCCTGCCGGAACACAGTCACTGGTATTGATTTGCCATGATTACGATGTCCCGACCAGCGGCGAAAACGTCAATCAGGAAGGCAAAGTTGTTCCGGCTTCACTGCCGCGAACCGATTTCTATCACTGGTCGCTGTTTGATATTCCGGCTACGCAGACAGAAATCGCTGAGGGTGCACAGTCAAACGGCATTACGGCCAAGGGCAAAACCGGGCCGCAAGCACCTGGTGGACTGAAACATGGCATCAACGACTATACCGCCTGGTTTGCCGGCGATGATGCTATGGGCGGGACTTACTATGGTTATGATGGCCCATGCCCCCCCTGGAATGATGAGATCGTGCATCATTATGTTTTCACATTATATGCACTGGCAGCGCCGACCCTGACAGTCGAAGGCGAACTGACTGGAGCGAACATCCTGCAAGCAGTGAAAAAGGGTCATGTCCTGGCTGAAGCCAAACTGACCGGGCTTTATAGCCTGAATCCAGACGTGAAGATTTAACGATACAAAATCAGGAAAAACCATGACCAGTGAAAGTGCATTGCCTGTTAAAGAGAGTCCAGTGCCTGGGTCTGGTTTTTCCCGTGACAGTCTTCGGCGGGCAAATTTAATCTCCGTTGCATGGCCAGAATTGAAGATTCAGCAGAAGGCGAGTTCATTTTTCTTTTATGAACCGACGCTGTTGCTGGTGCTTTCCGGCAGGATTGAGTTCTCCCACGTCGCAACTTCGTATGAACTGAACACACCAACGCTGCTGGGCGTGATCGACCAGGGGGTCGATGCGGACTATGTTAAGTACCCGGCAAACGATGCTTCCCCGTTTCGTTCCCTGTTTATTTCCCTGAATTCGGATGTGCTCGACGGTTTCTATCAACATTTTCCGCAATATCTCGCCGCTGCCAGAAAAAATGCGCAGATAACCACAGTGGAATTACTGAGCGATATTAAAGATTCAGTGCAAGATTTACTGGCAACGCTGCAAAACCCACTGATGAGTGATGAACGGGTTCGCCTGCGCATCTTTGACCTTCTTCTGGTACTGGCGGAACAACGTGTTCACTTCTTATTACCTCATCAGCAGGGAATTTTTCCACGTCTGAGCAAGCTGTTACGAGAAGCACCGGATAAAGGATGGACCGCCAGACTGGCCGGTGATGCACTGGCGATGAGTGAATCGACACTTCGCCGACGCTTGCGGCAGGAGGGCGTGCGGTTTGAACAGTTGCTTTTGGATATCCGGATGCACCATGCCCTTATGTTGATCCAAACTACCCACTGGAATCTTACCCAGGTTGCTGATGCATGCGGCTACAAATCGGTATCACGATTTACCGAACGATTCCGCTATCGCTTTGGCAATTCGCCAGCACAGCTGAGATAACTTCAGGTCAGTATCTGCCTTTCTTTTTTTCCATCATATCGACCATCGCACCTTCATGCGCATCAACATTACGGATGTAACGCATCAGGGTTTCAGGCTTTTTCCAGGTGCCTTCCTGCATGATCTGCGCTACCGGATAGCCGTTTTTAGTCATGTCCTGCGCAGCACCAACACGCGCACTGTGACCACTCCAGTTACGGTAGCGGTTTTTATTTGCCCTGACTGGCTCGATCTGACCCGCAACATCCCAGGCTTTTCTGAATATGTCCTCAACAGCAGGGCGACTTAATATTTGCTGTTCTGACGGAAGCGCTTTGTTAGAACGGTGAACCCGACAGAACAGAAATGCATCAGGCTCACTTAACAGGCCAGATGCCTTAAGCCATTCATCAATACGCTGGCTGGAATAGCTGCTCAGCGCTTTGATCAGTCCACCCGTCATGACGATAGTTTTTGTATGTGAAATGTCGAGAATGATCCGCCCATCTTCAGCCCTTGAGATATCGCGCACGCGGATGCGCGATATTTCACTGATACGGAGCAGAGTGCTGTAGGCGATATGCAGAAAGGCGAGGTTACGCAATTCCTGCAAGCGTTCAGAACCCGCCCAGCAATCATCGACCTTATCCAGATCAGCCAGTCTGAACGGTACGGCCTGACCTGCGCGCTCCCCGGACGTCACCGCCATGCGGTTTATCTTCTTCATTACACGATAAATCAGGGGTGAGACGTTCGGCGGTGTGACTCCGGCGTTACGGTGTAACATTGAGATCAACGAGGCATGGGTTGAAATGGTACTTGAGGCCCGTCCGGCCTGCTGTAGCCAGGAGAGATAGTCACGGAGATCGCTGGACAACATTGGCAAAAAGCTGCGTTGATTTTCTTGCGACCAGCGCCAGCATACTGCCATCACACTCATCAACTGTGACCAGGTGTTGGTTGAAAACGCATCTCTGTCCTGAACAAACTCTTTCAGTCGCGCTGAAATGTCACCGTCATCGGGGAAGTTGAGAGCCAGAGCGGTGTTCTGTACAAATTCCGTCATTATCGCGTGTTATTTGGTCGATTATTGAATTGATCGCGCTACGTAAATTCTGGGATAACGCGTGGGAAATTACCCTGCAAATTTTGCGTAGCGACGCCTGATTTATGAGCAGTTTTGTTGCTGATGCCAAAATACGATTGATGGCGGTTATCATACCCGGATCCTTTTAAGGATCCTAACTTTACATAACATCCATTATGTAAAGTTAGAGGGCTAAAATGAAAATGGCTCGTACTTGAAGCAGGGTGAACAGGATACGGCAGATGCCTGATGCATCTTAGTGTGAAGCGAAGTCAAATTGTTGATTGGCAAGCAGTCCTCAATAAAGGTATAAATACCAAAAGTTGGTTATCACTTTGCTTAGTGATTCTGCGTCGGTTTTTATAAGGAGCTTCTGTGGCGTTGTATAATATTTCAAACAAAGTTTTGACTCCCCTGGAGATAACAACATTTTCTAATGAAGGACTACAAGAGCGCTATGATTTACAGGAGGCAATTAAAAACAACATCGCCATACTCGCGCCTGATTGCCTTGTGATTGCCGAAGAATTTTCTGATTGGGAAGATAGCCGACGGAGAATCGACATTTTAGCTATTGATAAGCAGGCGAATCTGGTTGTGATAGAATTAAAGCGCGACGAGTTTGGCGCTCATATGGAGCTCCAGGCTTTAAGGTATGCTGCGATGATATCTACAATGAGTTTTTCTAAGGCCTGCGAATATTATCAAAACTTTCTTTCTAAAAACAATCTTGATATTGACGCTAAAGAAAAAATATTAGATTTTGTCGAGCTTCAAGAAACGCAATTAGCCGATTTCGGCAAAGACATAAGAATCATTCTGGCATCTGCTGGGTTTAGTAAAGAACTGACTACCACAGCTATTTGGTTAAGAGACAAAGGTGTTGATATTAGTTGTGTGAAAATCACACCCTATAGTTTTAAAGGTGAAGTTCTCATCAACGCAGAGCAGATCATTCCAGTTCCTGAGTTAAACGAATATCAAGTTAGATTCAGAGAGAAGCGTACAGAACAGATTGCCAGCGCTAAGAAGTCAGAAAAAGACTACTCAAGTTATAAATATAAGGGACTCACCCTGAATAAAAGAAATCTGGCTTTAGAAATTTTCACTGACTGGATAGAAAAAAATAATCCGGCCAACTTTGATGAGCTCCATATGAAATTATCTGGAGTCATAAAAAACCGTACTATTGCCTTAGCAGAACTTATCAGTGACGAGAGAAGAAACCGATATCATATAAATGACGATGACTTGATCGAGCTTGCATCTGGCGAGGTTGTGGCAATATCTAATCAGTGGGGCATAGGCAACATAGAACGAGTGTTAGACTTTTTCCGTAGGGATGGATTTATTGTAGAGAAAGTTGAAATCAATTAAAATCCATATGGCTCTAACTTTTTCACCATAAAGATATGGGGCAGGCCGTTGAAAAAATACCGGTGCCAGCCCCAGTGAGACAGCCAGGTGAGAAAGTTTCCCATGACTGCCCATAAATAACTATTTTCAGGGTAAAAAGCCCCCTGATAATACACGGTGAAATATGTATTATAATAACTCGCAGTTTTTGTCATTATAAAGCAATGCAGCTGAGTTTGTCAGGGCGCTACTGTATTTTGACCATGTCTGATTAGAGTCAATGCCTTCCGAAAATGCTTTCCGTGCTTGCTCTTGTTCGGCATTCCATAGTGCGCCTTTCACAAACTCATATGACGTGTGATAATCATTTAGAAGAGCACTCCAAATCATCGGGATCTTACCCGCTGCTTCTTTTGAAATATTCCCTGCATCAATACCCGCTAAAAATGCATCTGACTCTTTGCTAAAGTTTTTAGCAAGGACCTGCAATTTTTTACCGTCAACCCTTGCCTGGGCACCGAGTGCGACACATTCCGCAAGCCTGACTGCTCGCGTTGCATGCCCGGCTATCTCATCGGATTGAGCCTGTGTGTAGGTGATAACGCTGGCATGTACATAGGTTGAGATAAATAATGCTGGCAGAGAAAAAAGCGCGAAATAAGCCCGCCCAGAAATAAATTTCAAAATAAATCCTTAGTTACTGATTTTAATTAATAAAGTTGAACCTTATTCTATCTCTGAGCGAGTAGCGATGTCTATTACCATCGCATGATGTACATTATGACGGCACTGAATACCGATTAACACATTTAACTGCGTTAACATCAAGGAAACCGAAGCATCCCTGATGTTATTCCGTCCAGGTAGCAGCCAAACGTTATGGCCGCATCCAATATCCGATAAAAAACGTTTTTAACGGGTAATCCCCACATCCGTAATTGCTATCGGTTTTACCACACCATGATAAGTACGTTCGAGGGGAAGGAAGATCCGCAAATCATTTAACCATGCGATTGCTGATTTTTCCGGGCCATCCGAACCTGACTGCGTACATTCCACGCGCCAGTAGCTCCCGGTAAATGCAGCGTTAATCTTTGCAGCATCTCCACTGGATACGACGTCGCAGTCTCGCTCAATCCGCGTGACCTTTTCGCCGTCTTGCCCCTTGGTCAGCGTTAGCACATGATAATGCTGCCCCTTGAATAAAGGGAAACGTAACGTAGTTTCGATCCTTTGCGTGATGGACGGAAGAGGGCTGATGCTCATTGCCCCCTCCAGTTGAATGTCATTCGCGACCATAATGCGCTGCGCGAGAAAAACGTTGTAGTCCTCAAGCCGCCGTACCAGACCATTAGCCTGAACATCAGCGATTATTTTCACCGGCTTATCATCGGCCTGCGTTTCTGTCCATTTGAGTTGTCTGAAGCGAGGCTCCGCCCAGTTCGCAATCAGTGCAATCCCCTTCGACTCCACCTCCGGTGTCAGCGGAAACTTCATTATCCAGTTCGGATTATTATCCCTGAAGTCAGGAAGGATTGGTCCGCTGTATTTGGCAACCGTTTTATGCGGATGACTCTGGTATTTTCCTGATCCGGCATAGCGCTGGGGTTCGTCCATGCGGCACATTGTTTTGAATGATTCCACAACTGCCGGACTGTTAGTAAAGTCAGATGCACGCTTTTTCATTGCTTCACCGATCAAACTGTCGGTAACGAACCCGTGAGGATCCACATCTGTCGCCCCGATCACCGTGTCCTGGTCGGTTTTACAGTCGTAAACGTGGTATTCGACTTTAAGATCAAAAGGAGCATCGTAAGGCGGGTCGTAATCGATCTCATCGTAGCCGTAACCCAACCGGACAAGCAGCTTGTCCTTAACTTTGATGACATTCGCGACATCCACCAGCGAAGAGGCTTCCGGAATATCCTTACCGACATTATTTTTCTTTTCGCTGTAAACCCAGTCGCTGTTTTTAACTTTGATATCGCACAGGATTGCGGCTGCCTTTGCCTCATTACCGGTTATTTCCAGCGGCGGGGCATAGCGTCCATAACTTTTATCACCGTAAAAGCGATCACTCAGTTTGCCGTCTTTATTTAAGATATCGAGATACAATCGATAATATTTTTTATTCCCGCAGTCCACGGTATTCCAGCGTTCAACACTGGAACCATTATTCAGTTTCACCATCGTAACGTAGGTTAGGTGGTCATTCTGACGATAGAAATAAAGAGGATTAATAAAAACATTGCTGACATTCGGCGGCGGCAATTTTTCATCGCTGGCTTGTACCGCACTGACTGCACACAACGTTGTCAGTGCTGCCAGCAGCGTTATCGACTTTTTCATTTTTTACCCTGTTCTATTTTCCCATGATGCCTGTATGTTGGCCGCATCAAAGAAAGGATCGCACCTGGCTGGTGAAGGTTGTTACGCAGCTATCCATGAGTTTCTGCGTGACCTCATTTACTTTGGCATAATTATTTGCCTGCCACTGCGGGAGGGTGAATTGCGGCGTGGTTGCATCCGAGCTGCATTCGATTTGTTTGGATGTTGGGTGTCCCGCTGGATCGCTGACAGTACGTGTGAGTGTCGTCGTCATCACTAATTGATAATTGTCATCACCGCCTGCGAGATTTTTATAAATCAGCTTCCAGGTCAATGGCTTTATAATTAGCGGTTTATCGTATTTTTTGGCTGGTAGACGATCCATCTCGGCTTTAAGGACTTCGCTCACTCGCGGAGTCAGGTATGAAAGCGACGGATTCATAACACCAACGGCTTGTGTTCCTTTAAGTTGATCCTTGCTAAATCCCTGAATCTGGCCGCCGACAAATATCATTGAAACAAACTGAAGTGTTTTTAATGCCGTCGCTTTAGTGGTGTCACCTTGAGTGATATAACGCAATTGTGTGTCTGAGGGGCGACTGTAATCGGTTTCGAGGTCCTGCCAACCTTCAACAGTAAGCTGGGATTGGTTTTCTGAAGTAATTGTTTCAGTCTGGACACGCTTTTCAGTTGGAGGAAGGGGTTTTGAAGCACATCCGGTCAGCGTTAATGTTGTTGCCAATAGAGACAGAGTCAATTTTTTCGACATGTTTTCATCCATAAAAGTAACGGTTTGCTATGGGAGATAACATCGGCAAAAAGGCGGAAAACTTTATCTGCACTGCAAATTTTCTGTCGGCTGGATTAATGCATCAGGTAAATGAGGGGGAATTTCGCTGAGCTGTAACAACCATCAGGATACGTTATTCGGACCCCGATGCAGTTATAACAACGGAAAATATCAATCTTCATTCTGTTTATTGCTATCCCACAGCCACATCATCTGCGTGATAGCCTTGTTCAGCTCATCAAGGTTGGCACCATCGCGCGCCTGAATTGATATACCAAACAAAAAAGTACTGAACATTGCCGCTAATGCTTTCACATCGACGCTTTTGTTAAGCTGTCCCGTCACAACGCCACGCTCAATTGTTGCGACAACGCCTGCCCTGGTGCGATTACGCGAGCGCTCCAGCGGTTCAGCGACAGCAGTATTTTCAGCGGAGGGCGCGCTCATCGCCCCCAGACCTACCATGCAGCCGGATGGATGTCCTGGCTCACATTGCATTTCTGCTGAACGGCGTAACGTCGTTTCAAGGGCATCGCGAGCTGACAGGTTGTTATCCCATAAGAACTCGGTGACCTGAGCATAAGTGGCGATATAACGCTGCACGCACTCCCGGAATAGCGCTTCTTTCGATCCAAAAGCGGCATAGAAACTGGGCGCTGAGATGCCGTTGTTGATCCCCGCCTTCAGTTGGGCGAGTGAGGTTGATTCATAGCCATGCTGCCAGAAAAGAAACATGGCATCTTCAATCGCCTTATCTCTGTCAAACGTTCTTGGTCGGCCCATAGTCGCCATTGTTTTCTCCCGTCAGAATCTAACGACTAACATACTAATCGATACATATATCGTTGACAAAGATTTCCTCTCTGACTAATGTAGCGATCGATACACAAATCAACCCCATAAGTTGGCACCCGGTTATACCAGGTACAAATTTCCACACCAATATATATACCAATCGGTACATATCGCAACATTGAAGGACGTATGGAGAACGAGACTATCTTTACACAACCGAATGAGCGAGCAGCTCCGCAACCCCATTCAGAAACACAGAGGCTGCCAGTTTCAGCGTTACTTGCCCTGGCAATGACAGGTTTCATCTGCATCATTACTGAAACGTTGCCAGCCGGATTATTGCCGCAAATCGCGTCTGGCTTGAGTATCTCGAATTCCCTCGCAGGTCAGACCGTGACTGCTTATGCTCTTGGCTCACTATTGGCTGCGATACCGCTGACCATTGCCACGCAAAGCTGGCGACGCCGCAATGTGCTGCTGCTTGCCATTGCCGGTTTCTTTATTTTCAACTCGATTACCGCGTTGTCCTCACATTACTGGCTCACACTGATGGCTCGATTCTTTGCCGGGGTAGCGGCAGGGCTGTCATGGAGCCTGCTGGCCGGTTATGCGCGTCGTATGGTTGCCATCCACCAGCAGGGTAAAGCTATGGCGATTGCCATGGTCGGAACGCCAATCGCCCTTTCACTGGGCCTGCCATTGGGAACATGGCTTGGTGGGGTAATCGGCTGGAGAAGTGCCTTTGCCGGGATATCCGCCCTGACCGTTGTGCTGGTGATATGGGTGCTGACCAGCGTACCCGATTATCCGGGGCAGTCCCGCCATGAACGCCTGCCGCTGCTGCACGTACTGACCACCAAAGGGGTACGCCCGGTCCTCAGCGTCGTTATTACCTGGATGCTGGCGCACAACATTCTTTATACCTACATCGCACCGTTCCTTGATTTGGCGGGCCTCGCTTCACAGACAGATGTCATTCTGCTCACTTTTGGACTCGCGGCATTGCTGGCGATCGCGGTTACCGGGCGTCTGGTAGATCGCCATCTGCGTACCTGCGTGCTGGCTAGCCTTGCCATTTTTACGCTGGTTTCTGTGGTGTTTATGGCCTCTGCACAAGTACCGGCGGTGATTTATGCCGGTGTAGCGGTATGGGGATTCACTTTCGGTGGCGCAGCAACGCTGCTGCAAACCGCGTTGGCGGATAGCGCGGGCGAGGGCGCTGATCTTGCGCTCTCGATCAATGTGGTGGCCTGGAACGGCGCTATCGCAGCTGGCGGTCTTGTTGGCGGCATTTTGCTCAATAACTGGGGGGCACAGGTTTTCCCACCGGTGCTCATCCTGTTGCTGATCATCGCATTTCTTATCACATGGCGGGCGCGGGAACAGGGGTTCAGAGCAGGTGCGCGCCCAGGGCATTAGCCAGGAACCGTTGCGATATGCGAATGCATTTTCCGCGATGACAGCGCCATCGAAGCTTCTGCCACTGCGGTAATGGCAGACGTCGTGCAGTTTACGGATATTGCGCCGGTGCGTGTACGCGCCAGCCATATCTAATTCATCAGAGGACAACATCATGAACATTGGCATCATTGGGATGGGCGCGATGGGGAGTGCCATCGCGCGAAATTTAGTGGCTGCCGGACACCGGGTATATGCCTGGAGCCGCTCAGGCCGTGAGATTGAGGGCATCATAAACGTCAATGCGCCAGAAGAGGCGTTGCTGGGTGATGTCGCAATCACTCTTCTTTCTGACGATGCAGCAATCCAGCAAGTCATCATCGATGGCGACTTGCTTGCCGGAGCCAACCCAAATCTCGTGCATATTATTTCCTCAACCATATCGGTAAGTTTTTCACAGCAACTAGCCCTGGTTCATCAACAAGCCGGGATAAGTTATGTAGCAGCGCCGGTGTTGGGCCGGCCGGATGTCGCCGCACGCGGGGAGCTGAATGTCCTTGCTGCCGGTCTGCCGGATGCGTTGGACCGAGTGAGGCCGGTGCTGGACGTCATCAGCAAACGCGTATGGGAAATGGGAGAGAAACAAACGGCTGCACATGCAGCGAAGATCGCCTGCAACATGATGATCACTATGGCGATTGAAGCGATGGCGGAAGCCGTAGTGCTCACGGAATCCAATGGACTGGATCGAGCACAATTTTTTGATCTCATACTCAATACATTGTTTGGCGGCCGGAGCTATCAGGTCTATTCACGAAACATCATGGCAGAGGTTTATGAACCGGGGTTCAAAGCCAGTCTGGGCCTGAAAGACCTGGGACTCGCCAGAGAAGCCGCCGCAACATTGAGTGCAAAGCTGCCCATGCTGGCAGCAGTGAACGAGCAAATGGCCCGCGCTGTTCATGCTGACGGAGGTGACAAAGACTGGTCGATCATCGCGGATTATACCATTCGGTCGGCGAACAGACGCTGAGCAAAGAACTAACTTCCAGCATCTAAATAGAAGATATTGGCGTCTAAAATGTTGCATATATAACCTACAAGGTATAATCTTTTTATAGCTTGTGGGTTATAGGAGATTGATGGAATTGGCCTGGGAAATCATCACACGGACGTTATTTGATAACTGGTTTGAGGCTCAAGCTGACGATGTGCAGGAAGAGATTTTAGCCCACTTTGGCATTCTTGAGGAAGACGGTCCTAACCTGGGGCGCCCACAGGTTGACCAGCTTAACGGCTCAAATTATACCAATATGAAAGAACTGCGAGTACAGGTTGGTGGACACCCGTTCCGCTTGTTCTTTGCGTTCGATCCAACACGTAAGGCCATTATCTTATGCGCCGGTGATAAGAAGGGCCAGGTCGAAAAACTATTCTACAAACGAATGATTAAAATTGCAGATGCTGAGTACGCATCACATCTGAAATCACTAGAGGCAAAAGAAGATGGCGACGTATAAAAAATTGCTCGAAAAACGCTCACCTGAAAGCCAGGCGCGCATTGCTGCGAGAACTGCTGAAATTCGGCAGGAAATCACATTAGCGAAACTGCGCGAAGAATTAGAAGTATCACAAACTCAGCTTGCGGCCGCGCTGGGTATTAGCCAACCTTCGATAGTGAAGATTGAAAAGGTTGATAACGACCCTAAACTGTCAACTCTGAAACGTTACGTCGCTGCCCTGGGTGGTGAGTTGGCGCTTGATGTAACCTTACCAGATGGTAAGCGTATTGCGCTTAATCTGTAAAAACCACAGATGCCGCATCAAAAAGTGGGGCTTTTTATCCACTTCAACCAGGTGATGTATCATGACTTTTTGCACCATGACCTTCTCGTACAGCTAAGGCATAGCATGAGTACGCAAGGTTCCTGAGTTAAGACAGATTCAGGAAATCTTTTAACGTCAGCTGAAATCCAGCGGATATCTTCTCGATAGTCGCCAGCGTCGGACTCGATTCTCCTCGCTCGATCTGACCGAGCATTGATTTGCTGACCCCGGTCATTCTCTCTGTTTCACTCAAACTCCAGCCCTGCGCTTTTCTCAAATGTCGCAAGCGTTCAGAGATATAAATGTCAATCGAAGCCATTGTCACCTTCATCAATACTGGAGTTAATTTAATTCTGATTGATTTTTTTATATTCCAATGAAAGGATGCAAACAAGCAATTCTCGTAGCCAACAAAAATATAAGAACAGGCTATGACAAAAATAAGATATTCATATTATACAAGGCGGAGATCATGGAGCAAAAGAAGAATCCGGACATCACAAATGGTGATAAAACACTCGACCGCTTTGACATGGCAATACTCCGAATTTTACAGCGCGACAGCTCTATCGCTAATGTCACCCTGGCTGAGAAAATCAACCTCAGCCCTCCCGCTTGTCTGCGCCGTGTCGAACGGTTAAAAAAGCTCGGTTTTATAAAAAGCACTGTTGCATTACTCAACCCGGAAACATTAAATGCGGGTCTGGTGGTGATGATTGGCATTGTTCTTGATCGTTCCACTCCTGAATCCTTTAAAGATTTCGAAGGTGAAGCCGGTAAAATACGCGGCTGCATGGAATGCCATATGGTCAGCGGTGAGTTCGACTACATTATGTTAATTCGCACCGCAGATAACCAGAGCTTTAATAAACTCCACGCCGAGCAATTATTATTTCTTCCCGGTGTACGCCAGATCCGTTCATTTATTGGTTTGCGTGAGGTGTTTTCTACCACACAAATACCTTTATAAAACGGTCCTCATGCTTTTTTACGCGTCAGTAACGCAATACCCAGAGCAATCAGCAACGCGCCCGCCATCAGGGGTAATGTCAGTTCTTCGTGCAATGCAGGCACCGACACCAGCAGGCCGGTAATCGGCACCAACAACATCATTGATGAAAGGGTGACGCCGGATAACCACGTACTGGCGGCATTGACCGCACAAAAACAGAACGCCGTGGCGACCGGCCCCACAAATAAGGTGATTGCTAACAGCTCGCGGGAGTTATCGCCGCTCCAGTTGCCCTCAAACCCCCATGCCAGCGGCAGTAGCACCAGGGTAGCGAGCAGCATTTGCCACGGTGCCAGTTCAAAGGCATTGAGTCGGGAGCCAGTATGGCGCAAATGCAAAATGCAGATAGCCCAGCAAAGAGAAGCCAGCAACAACAGTCCGTTGGCGATAATTTGCCCGTGATCGTGCCAGTCGAGAGCTATTGGATTAAATAACACCACAATACCAATAATGCCAATTAACGCACCGGACAACTGGAGCGAGGATAATTTTTCTTTAAACAGAAATACTGAAGCTGGTACAACCCACAATGGCGTTGTGTAGGCCAAAACGGCAGATTTTCCGGCGGGCAGATAATTCATCGCAATACACCCCAGCGCAGTAAACGCCATCATCTGTAACAGGCCGACACTGAATATCACCGGCAACTCCCGACGACCAGGAATACGTATCCGTCCTGTCGATAACTGCAATAAAAAAAGGACGGCCGCACTGGAGGAAAAACGCAAAGTAGAAAACCACAGTGGCGTGATATGTGAAAGACCCGCTTTCATCACCGGCCAGTTACACCCCCATAAAATAATCGCAGTGACTAATAAAATTATGCCTTTCAACATCCCTTGGCGGGCACCGCTCGCATATTGGTAATTTTCAGTCATGTGAATATTCATTATTAATATGGGGGGGAATGGACAAAGAAATAGCATTGTTAGCCGCGTGCGTTCAATAGAAGGCAATGATGGATTCAGGGGTTCTGCATCACGTCAGCCTTGCGCAACAAAATCAGGGTAACTTGATGATTTTTAATCAAAAACCCAAAGGCAGGTCGATGACAACCCATTAGCGATGTTAATTTTATTTCGTCATAACGCTGAAAAATGTAACTTCCAGTCGCGATCATAAATATGAATGGATTTTTATTAAAAAATACGTGATTAAAACGAAATGTGAAAAACAAACACGATGCGATATTGTTATTTCGCAAACCAATATCAACTGCGCAGCATAATTTAAGGCGTGCGACTTCATTTATCCCGGAGAGAAGCTATGAATCTTGAAAAATTCCCCCGTTATCCTCTGACTTTTGGTCCATCGCCGATTACCCCACTGAAACGTCTGAGTGCGGAGTTAGGCGGTAAAGTAGAACTTTACGCCAAGCGCGAGGACTGCAACAGCGGTCTGGCCTTCGGTGGCAACAAAACCCGTAAAATGGAATATCTGATCCCGGAAGCACTGGCGCAGGGTTGTGACACGCTGGTTTCCATTGGTGGCGTGCAGTCCAACCAGACGCGCCAGGTTGCCGCTGTGGCCGCACATCTCGGGATGAAATGTGTTCTGGTGCAGGAGAACTGGGTGAACTATGCCGATGCCGTCTATGACCGCGTTGGCAATATCGAGCTGTCACGCATTATGGGTGCCGATGTGCGCCTTGATTCTGCCGGTTTCGATATCGGGATCCGCGAAAGCTGGAAACAGGCGATGGAAGAAGCGGCAGAAAATGGCGGCAAACCGTTCCCGATCCCGGCAGGATGTTCAGAACATCCCTACGGCGGTCTGGGCTTTGTCGGCTTTGCCGAAGAGGTTCGTCAGCAGGAGAAAGAGCTGGGCTTTAAATTTGATTACATCGTAGTCTGCTCGGTCACCGGCAGTACCCAGGCGGGCATGGTGGTGGGATTTGCCGCTGATGGCCGTTCACGTAATGTCATTGGTATTGATGCTTCAGCCAAACCCGAGAAGACCAAAGCCCAAATCCTGCGTATTGCGCAGAATACGGCTAATCTGGTCGAACTGGGTCGTGAAATCACCGAAGAGGACGTAGTGCTGGATACCCGTTACGGCGGCCCGGAATACGGCTTACCGAGCGAAGGCACGCTGGAAGCGATTCGCCTGTGCGCCCGTACCGAAGGGGTACTGACCGACCCGGTTTATGAAGGCAAATCCATGCAGGGCATGATTGATATGGTACGTAATGGCGAATTCCCGGAAGGTTCGAAAGTGCTCTATGCCCACCTGGGGGGTGCGCCAGCCCTGAGTGCTTACAGCTATATCTTCCGTAACGGTTAATCCCTCGGGATAATTCATTCGTCGCGGCACGATAAATCGCGCCGCGACGGATCTGACTCAACGAAACTGCAAATCAAACTCTTTCCGACACTGCTGATCCCGCTGCTGTAACTCTTCCCGCAGGAAAACAAAAAAAGCATCCAGCATCGCACTGCGCGGTTTTCCCATCTCACTTTGCAATTGCAGGCTGCGCTGGCTCAACTGGTCGCGGTTGATGGTCTTGATGATCAGGCCATCCTGCCGCGCCCGCGTCATTATCGAATAATGGCTGCTAACGCTGATGGCGCCGGGAGTTTGACAGACAAATTCGTACAGCGTGGAAAAGTGGTTACAGGTGAAGACGGGATCGATGAAGACATTATTCATACGGCAGGAGAGGTCGAAAAGCTGGCGAATGGTCGCTGACTGGTCTGGCAGCACCACGGGCCAGGCATTCAGGTCCGCCAGCTGAATATCCCGTTCCGCTAACGGATGATCGTCCTTCATAAAAATCAGTACCGGGGAGGGAAAAGACGCCAGCACTTCCACACCGGACTCAGGAGAGAGGATAAAACGGATAGCCAGATCGCACTCACCATTGCGCACCAGTTCCGGCACCTGCCTGCCGGTGCCGACCGTGAGGATAAAACTGACGCGGGGATGGAGCCGGCGAAACTTTGCCATCAGATTTGGTAGCAAGTTAAACGCCAGCCCATCAGTACACACCACCCGGATAGTGGTTTGAGCCACGGCTTTAATACCTTGCAGTTCAGCCACGGCCAACTCCATATCCGCCATGCTACGACGGACATGGTTTGCCAGAATATGTCCGGCATCATTAAGTTGCATCCCGCGTGGACTGCGTTCAAATAACGTCACCCCCAGCCGGGTTTCCAGCCGCTGGATATGCCGACTGATGGCGGAGATGGCGACAAACAGTTGCTGGCTGGCGGCGCTGATCGAGCCGGTGGTTGCAACCGCCATAAAGTAGCGAATCTCAGTGTTGTGCACAGGGCCTCCCTGATGTCAGCCTTGTCGATCGAGCATGACCTCCCGGCCCTGCTCAGCCAGATCCCAATACAAACCAGTCATGATTTGCAGCGCTTCGCAGGCCACATCGGCGAGCAAATGCTCATCGGGTGCATGCTGGGAACACGCCGGATACGAGTGGGGTAGCCACAACGTGGGCACATCAAACGTATCAAGAAAGCAGGCATTCGGTAAGCCACCGCCAAAATTTGGCAGCACTGCGGCTTCCTTGCCGATTGAACGGCGAATTGAGTCGAGACTCCAGCCGACCCAGAGATCGTCAGGATCAATACGCGTGGCTTTGAAACAGTTTACCGGCGCCACCACATCCACATCGTGAAAACCCTGCTGGCCAAGATGCTGGCGAATATGGTCGGCAAAGTTGTCCACATCACTGCCCGGAACATAACGCATATGGCAATGCGCCAGCGCGGTTGGTGGGATAGCATGTGCCGGTTTTTCGGGATTGCCGCTGGTGATTGCCAGCGTCTCCAGCGTATTCCAGCCATAGAGTTTTTCTGCCGCGCTTAAGCCCGGCTCTCCCCACTGCGGGGCAATCTGCGGATCGCCAGGGGCATTTCCCAACGCAAGGTCGCTCAGATGATGACGGATACTGGCGGATAACGGTGGTGGCAACAACGCAGGAAGCAAGATGCGACCATTGTCATCCACCAGACTGGCAATTGCATGGGCCAGGCGTATACCCGGATTACTGAGCAATCCGCCCCAGTTGCCGGAGTGATGCGCGCCATCACGTAATGTCACCCGCAAGGTAAAGTTGAATACGCCGCGTGAGCCGAGGAATAGAGTTGGACGTGACGCTGTCACGCGTGGACCATCTGAAGCGATAAACAGATCGGCGGCCAGCCAGTCACGATACTGCTGACAAACCGTTTCCAGACCCGGTGAACCGATCTCTTCCCCCATCTCCAGAATCATTTTGACGTTGTAGCCCAGCCGTCCGTTACGCGCCTTGAGTACTAACGCCAGCGCGGCCAGGTTGATGCTGTGCTGGCCTTTATTATCGGCCGTCCCGCGCCCATACCAGCGATTGCCCTCGACACTCAGTTCCCACGGATTAAGACCGCTGCGCCAGTTCTCTTCGTCTCCCGGCACCACATCGCCGTGTCCATAAGTCAGCAGGGTAAACGCCGCATCGGCTTCGAGACGACGCGCCAGCAGAAAAGGACTTTTCCCTGCTTCAGGATTGGCCACCACCTGACAACTGAACCCCAGTGCGGTGAGGTACGGGATCATCTCTTCATTGAGATAGGCCATCTGCTGTGGATGCTGACTCTCTGTCCGGTAGCTAACCCGGCGCGCCAGCGTTTCACGTAAGGCACCGGTGTGAAAATGGTCCAGCGCTGCCTGTAGCACGACTTCACGAGTGATCGTCATTATCCGTCAATTCCTTCTATTTCCGGGATACCGAGCCCCGGTTCCGGTGTCATTACCGAGGCCAACAACGCTCGGGTGTAGGGATGTTGCGGTTGGCTAAAAATCTGTTCCCGCGTTCCCTGTTCCACGATCTGGCCTTTGCGCATCACCGCAACATGATCAACCAGATGTTCCACCACCGACAGGTTGTGGCTGATAAACAGGTAAGTCAGGGAAAACTCCTGTTTCAGCGCCAGCAACAGATTGAGGATCTGCGCCTGCACCGAAACATCCAGCGCCGAAGTGGGTTCATCACAGATCAGAATCTCCGGACGCAGGATCAGCGCACGGGCAATGGCGACGCGTTGACGCTGACCACCGGAAAGTTGCCCCGGATACTGGCTGTGAGTACGTGAAGGCATGCCGACCAGATCCAGCATCTCCCGCACCTGCTTTTTGCGTTCATCCGGCGTGCCAATGTTGTGTAGCCGCAATGCCACTTCAACGACATCTGAGACGGTGCGACGCGGGTTAAGTGAAGACCAGGGGTCCTGAAAAATGGGTTGAATACGCGCACTCAATTTACGCCGATCGGCGGCATCAACCTCGCGTCCCTCAATCAGTACGTTGCCAGTGGTGGGCGGCAGCAGACCCAGTAGCATTTTTGCCAGCGTACTTTTACCGCAGCCGGATTCTCCCACCAGTCCCAGCGTTTCCCCGCGCCGGATACGCAGCGAGACATTGTCTACCGCCCGGATCTCCGCAGGGGACTTAAACAACCCGCGATTCAGGCGAAAAGTCCGGCTCAGCGCGCAAAGTTCCAGGGCGATATCCTCATTGCCGGCAATATGTGGCCGTGTCAGCTTGCTCATAGCGCCTCCCTGATGGTCAAAGGACGAATGCAGCGCACCTGATGCTGTGCATTGAGCGGTTGATAAGGCGGATTCTCGTTACATGCCTCCTGGCACTGGCTACAACGGTTGCGAAACGCACAACCCTGTTGAGGACCGGTAAGATTAGGCACCACGCCAGGAATGGTAGGCAGAGGCTGCCCCGGCTGCGTGCGGCCCGCAACCGGAATACACTCCAGCAACCCACGGGTATACGGATGGTGCGGCTGACGGAACAGTTCATTGACCGGAGCGGTTTCCACCACCTGCCCGGCGTACATCACCGCCACGCGATCGGCGATACGCGCCACCACGCCCAGATCGTGGGTAATGAAGATCACCGCCATGCCCATTTCCTGTTGCAACTCGCGCAGCAAGCGCAGGATCTGTGCCTGAATGGTGACATCCAACGCGGTGGTCGGTTCATCGGCAATGATCAGTTCAGGTTCACACATCAGCGACATCGCGATCATGATGCGTTGCCGCAGGCCACCAGAAAGTTGGTGCGGATACTGTTTCAGTCGATCTGCCGCCTGCGGAATGCCGACGCGCTCCATCAGGTACACCGCGCGTTCCCGCGCCTGCGCACGCGACACCTTACGATGTGCCAGCAGGGTTTCACATAACTGTTCGCCGAGCGTCCAGGATGGATTCAATGATGTCATCGGTTCCTGGAATATCATCGACATACTGTTGCCGCGCATCGCCGCTCGTTCACGGCGGCTAAGTGCGAGCAGGTCGTTTCCCTTAAAGCGCAGGCTGTCGGCCTGGCGTCGGGCATTGCGCGGCAGCAGATCCATCATCGCCAGTGAGGTCATGGATTTACCACAGCCGGATTCCCCCACCAGGCACAGCATTTCGCCACGATTTACGCTGAAATCGATGCCGCGCACGGCATGCAGCGTGCCACGCGGCGTCTGGAGATCCACCCGCAGATTTTTCACTTCAAGCAGAGGTGCGTCAGTCTGGTTCATGTCATTTCCCTCTTAGTTGCGACCGTCGAGTGCTGTGATATCGCGCAGACCATCACCCACCAGGTTGATACTCAATACCAACAACGCCAGTGCCACACCGGGGATCACAATCACCCAGGGCTGAAAGAACATATATGCCTTGCCTTCTGCGACCATCAGCCCCCAGGACGGCATGGGCGGTTGTACGCCAAGCCCCAGAAACGACAGGGTAGCTTCCAGTAAAATGGCGTGGGCAATTTCGAGCGTCACCACCACCGTCAGCGGTCCGAGCAGATTCGGCAGAATTTCGCGCAGCATGATAAACAGCGAAGATGCGCCCAGCGTTCGCGCTGCTGCGATGAATTCGGCCTCACGCAGTTGCCGGGTGACAGAACGGGAGACAATCAGAAAGCGATCCCACAACAGCAGGCCAAGCAGCATAATCACCACCTTGACCGAACCCCCAATCAGCGAGGCCAGCGCCAGCGCCACCAGGATCACCGGCATCGCCAGCCGCACCGTCAGCAGGTAGCTGACTACCGCATCAACCCGCCCACCAAAGTAACCGGCCAGCACACCGAGCGTGACGCCGATCAGCGCTGAGATCATCACCGATACCAGACCAATCAGCAGAGATACCCGAGCGCCATACAACAGGCGGCTGAGATAGTCGCGCCCGAGTTTGTCGGTGCCCAGCAGGTGCGTCCATTCGCCTTTCTCAAACCATACCGGCGGCACCAGGCGTCTGCTGACGTCCTGCGCAAAGGGATCGTGTGGGCTGATTAACGGAGCCAGCAACGCCAGCAGAACGATGGTGCCAAGAATCACCACGCCCAGCGTCATGCTGTGATGACCGAAGACACGGCGACACAGGCGCTGCCAGGCCGTTGGTTCCGGCAACAGGCCGGTTTCCGGGCTAATGACGTTTTTCATGGTTCCTGCCATAGTCGTTTTCATTGAGGTTCCTTATTTGCTGCGCAAACGGGGATCGAGCACGGCATTAAGCACATCCGCCAGGAACGTCAGCCCGATATAGAAGATGGCGATGATCAACACGATGGCCTGCACCACCGGGAAGTCGTTGCGCGAGATGGAGTCCCAGGCCAGTTGCCCCAGCCCCTGCAACGAGAACACCGATTCAATCACCACCGAACCGCCCAGCATAAAACCGAGCTCCACCGTTGCCAGCGCCACGACCGGGATAATGGCGTTACGCAGCCCATGCTTGACCACCACCTTAAAGGCACTCAATCCTTTGGCATGGGCGGTGCGGATATAATCCGCACCCAGCACATCCAGCATGCCGGAGCGTGTCAGGCGCATCAGCGACGGCATGGCGTAATATCCCAGTGCCACTGCTGGCAACACAAAATGTTGCCAGCTACCGTTACCGGCTACCGGCAGCCATTTCAGCCCTACGGCGAAAATCAGGATCAACACCAGAGCGAACCAGAAGTTGGGGATCGCCTGGCCCAGCACCGAGATAAACATCGCGCAGCGGTCTACCCAACTGTCGCGAAACACCGCCGCCACCACACCAAGAGGGATCGCCACCACCAGCGCCAGCAGCAGCGCCACACCGCCCAACTGGAGCGTAATGGGCATACGCTGACCGACCAGCTCCATCACGGTGTTTTCGAAGTAGAACGAACGACCAAAATCGAGGTGCAACGCCGACCAGAACCAGTGTGAAAACTGCACCAGCAGCGGCTGGTCCAGCCCGTTCTGTACGCGGATCTGCGCCACGGTTTCCGCGCTGGCATCCGGTCCAGCAATGGCTATCGCCAGGTCACCCGAAAGATGCAGCAGGGCGAAACTGACGACCGCCACGGTAAACAGCACCGCCAGCGCCACCAGCAGCCGATTTAAGATAAAGCGCACCATAACTCGGCTCCTTATTTCCAGCTGGATTGGGCAAAGCGCGGCAATTCATCCGGCCAGTCCTGGAAGTTCAGATCGGCATTGAAGGCGTAGTGGGTTGAGTAGGAAAACATCGGTGCAATGTAAGCCTGGGCAGAGATACGCCCCAGCGCCTCGCCATATTCTTCATTGCGCTGTTTGACATCGACCGTGGCATCGGCTTTTTTCAGCATTGCGGTCAGCGTGGCATCTTTCCAGATATCGCTGCCTTTGCCACCGAAGTAGGGGGTGGTAAACGCCGAGGTATCATTGATCGAGAACGATCCCCAGGTGTTAAAGGCCATCGGCGCCTGGCCGGAGCTGAGGGCAGTCGCCATCACCGGATACTGCACAAAATGGAGGCGGGCGCGGATACCGACTTTGCGCAGATCGCCAATAATCGCTTCCGCATAATCACGTTCGCGATAGGCCCACAGGTCGGTGTCAAAACCGTTGGCATAGCCCGCCTCTGCCAGCAGTTGCTTCGCTTTGGCAGGATCGTAATTGTACTTGATAACTTTGCTGTCGTTGCAGGCGACCTGGGTGCGGAAACAGGCGGTGTACACTGGCTTGCTGCCACCACGTACCAGGTTATCGACAATGCCCTGACGGTTAATAGCGTAATTGATGGCCTGGCGTACGCGCAGATCTTTCAGCGGCGCCGCTTCGGGGCCGGTGGCATTGGTGTTCAGTGCAAGGAAACCGATGCGCATGGTCTCGCCACTTTTCACCGCGATATTCGGCATGGCCGAAAGCGGCTCCACCTGGTCGGCGGCCACACGCCAGATCCAGTCCACCTGGCCGGTCATCAGCTGGGCGACACGCGCTTCCGGGTCGCGGATCACCACAAACTGCACCTTGCCGATGTGCGGCTGTCCTTGTGGACTCTCTTTGAAGTAGTCGGGGTTTTTCACCATATCAACGCCCTGGCCGGGGATGACTTTCACGATCTTGTAGGGGCCGGTGCCGATTGGGGCTTTACTGAAACCTTCCAGTTTCACCTGCTGGAAATATTTGGCCGGGTAGATTGGCGTAGGGCCGGATAGATACTCCAGCGCCGCCGGGAAGGGTTGTTTCAGGTGCAAACGAACGGTGAAGTCATCGACTTTCTCAACATGATCGATCCAGTCAACACTTTGCGGCACCACGGAGGCGGTATTTGGACCCGCGATTTTCTCGAAGGTGTAGACCACATCATCGGCACTGAAGGGATCGCCATTGTGGAATTTAACGTCTTTGCGCAGATGAATTAATAACGCAGTCGGGGATTCCCATTTCCAGTCAGATGCCAGTTCCGGTTTATATTCACCGGTTTTCGGGTCGCGATAAATAAGCGTGTCCCACACCATATGCGCCAGAATAACGCCTTCGCGCAGATTGTTATGATAAGGACTGATATTTTCCACTTCGTTATCAGAGGCATAAACCAGCGTGTCGTTCTGTTTACCTGCATAGCTGTAAGAAGCGCAGCACAACAATAATGCGGTTAAAGCATACTTGTGAATCTGTCTTGTCTTGTAACGAGCCATACCGTTCTCCAGCGATCAATGAAAAGTTGACAACAAAAGCAGATGGCACTGATGTAGCAAGAGCAGCGCCAATGCCGGAATATTGTCATTACCGATTTTCGATAACCGATTTCTCAAAATGAGAAACACGAGAGCAGGCAGACGTCACAGCGAGATAATTAAGGTTAAGTGGGAGGGAATATCAGCCAGCCAGGGAACGCCGCGTTATCGTAGTACCATCCATTGGGCGTTACGATGGTGCAGGAAAGTTTCACCCTGCACTTTTTGTGTGAAGGTTATTTGTGCAAACCGCATTCTGTTTTTGTGAAAGCTGGCAACGAGCACAACAGGTTGTAGCCCGTCACCCGCGTTAATCCAGGTTAGCCTTGCGCATCGGCATTTGATCAATGGTCGAGAGCAAGATCTCTGAACTTATTGGTCGGGTGTCACGCAGTTTCATTCCGCCATCTTTACCGACCAACACCACCTCAAACCCCTCTGGCTGGAGCTGCGAACGCAACTGACCTTGCTTTGTTGGCGCGGTATCAGTGAGCACGATGACATCACGTTCGGCCAGGGCAGTCTGGGCCTTTTCCAGCATTGCCATCTGCTTCAGGTAACTTGCATCTTGCGTTGAGGGGGCAAAAATCACCACCGGACGCGAATGCCAGCGGTATTGACTCAGGTCGGCAGTATCGGGAGGCAAAGTGCGAAACAGGCTACTCTCTGCCGCATGGGCAGCACTGCACAACACGAGAAGCAGTGCTGCAAGCAGCAAACTTTTGCCAGGATGCCATTGAGCGGGGAAGCAGGCAGTAATCATGATGATCTCCTCTAAGCCGACGGGCGCAAAGCCACCCTATCAAGGTTAGAGGAAACTGATCCGACCGTGCGGGTCTTCACCTTTTTTTACCAACAGGACCAGATAATCCTGAGACAGTCGTTTAACCTGCCGCGAGTTCGTTGAGAAAATCCTGTGTCGTCACCTGGCGGCAATAACCTTTGATAGCATTGAGGGAGTTTTGCTGACGTTCTGGCGTCAGTGTCGCGCAGGCATCGGTCACTAATGTCACCAGATAGCCCAGATCGCAGGCATCACGTACCGCGCTTTCAATGCATTGATCGGTAAGAAAACCCGCAATCACCAGATAACGTGTGCCAAGGTTACGCAACACATAATCAATATTGGTGGAGATAAACACGCTGGAAGAGGTTTTCGACAGAACGATTTCATCATCCGCTGGTGCGATAGCTTCCAGCACCTGGGCGTCCCACGAATCACGCGGCACGTTAAAGCCGGTGATTTTGTAGTCGAGACTGCGGTCACGTCCATCTTTGGTCAGACTTTCAATCACGGTGTACATCACTTCAACCTGACTGGCACGACACGCCGCCTGGACTTTTTGCATATTCGCGATGGTTTCACGTTCAATAATATCAAAGAAATAACCAAACTTCTCGTGTTGCTCGACTGTAGACATCCCGACATATTCACCACCATCACGGCGGGCGTTGTAGTTCTGCACATCGACAAATAACAACGTCGCGGCTTGTTTCTCAATCGGGATATTACGACTGGAGGGATTAAACATGAATTACGCCTCTTTTTTATATTGCTGACGGGTAAGCACATTCCAGCTGTCGGTAAAAATGGGGGCTAAATCCTCAGCCCACGCCAGTTGTCCTGCTGGCTGCGCAATCAAATCCTGGCGGATTTCAATTTCCACATAAGGCAGACCATTTTTATTGGCATGCTGCGGTACGGCGTAGTCGGTTTCATCGGAAACGGAATAGGGTTGGTTATCTCCCACGCACCAGCGCTGGGTGTTGTGCAATTGTTCCAGCACCGTCAGGGCATAGTCGGCCTGATGCTGATACAGAACGCCAACCTGCCAGGGCCGCTGCTCACCGTGAAACACCGGGGTGAAGCTGTGCATTGCCAGGATGCACGTCGGGATACCGTGCTGCTTGCGCTCGGCCAGTATCGTGCGGATGGCATCATGATACGGGGTGAAAATGTCGTCCCGTCGCTGGTCACGATCCTGCTGACTCAGATTGATATTGCCCGGAATGGGGGTGGCTTCCGACACCACCGGGATCGAGCTGGGAATGCCAGGCAGGCGGTTGCAGTCGATCACCAGGCGGGAATAGCGCTGATGCACCAACGGGGCATTCAGCAAGCGGCTCAGGTGCCGGGAAACCGCCAGTACGCCAATATCCCAGCCAATATGTCGGTCGATCTCATGCTGAGGTAAACCCAGATCGCCGAGCTGACGCGGAATGCGTTTTCCACCGTGGTCACACAGGATCAAAAAAGGGGAATCGCCTGTCCGGTTCTCCACCATCACCGGAGCGGGTTCATCGGAAAAAAGGAGTGGGACGCTCACGTCTTCAATTACCTCATTTAGATTTTGCATTCAAAGATAGGGGGCCAAGCGCTTCCCATTGCTGCAAGCGCTGCACGGTTTTATCGCCCTGACTTTCCATAATGCTGGCGATAATGGCATCGATCAGCACAATACCGGCGGCATAACCATCAAACAGCCACGGGGTTTCCACATGGATGGCCAGCACCACTTTAGCCAGAGAAGCGATGGGAGAGAGTTGGGTATCCGTTACCGCAATGAGCGTGGCGCCTCGCGCCACAATCTCCTGCGCCAGCTGATACATGTCCTGCTGGTAGCGGCGAAAATCAAACAGCACGAACACGTCGTTTTTATTGACGTCGATGATCTGCTGAATCCGGTCATGATGGTTTTCGGCAAGCACATCCACGCCGCGTCTTACCTGTTGCAGGTTGCGGCCAAAATACATCGCCAGTGATTGACTGATACGGCCACCGCCGAGGATCACATGATGTTCTTTGGCACCGATTAGCCGGGTGGCCTCGGCGATTTCGTATTCCGCGATGTCACGTAATGAACACTGGATTGCCAGCGTCGAAGATTTAATCGCCGCTTCCATCAGGGCCGACGCGCTTTCTGTCGTCACCCAGTTATCCAGACGTTGTAACGGGCCTTTGGCCTGTTCAGAGATCTCATCACGCAACGCCTGCTGAAAATCAACGAAGCCACCAAAGCCCAGGCGGCGGGCAAAGCGCACCACGGAAGGCAGGCTGACGCCAGCGCGATCTGCCAGCATCTGCACCGAACCTAAGCCCGCACCGGGATAGTCGGCCAGCATGGCCCTGGCAATTTTACGCTCCGCCGGACTCAGCTCCGCCATATTGTCTTTTATCTGTTGTGCCAGCACCCGGCTCTCCTTCACTCCACTTCAGGCAAATCACAGTGCCACAAGCGCTGCGTCTGAACCATACGAATTTAATATATATTACATATATTGATTTTTAATCGATCTTGTAACATACATAAAAAAATAGCAAGGGGCGTATCTCAAACCAACTATGACGGGAGTTCTCGGTTTAATGGGCAAGCAATCCGTAATCATCGACGAAGAATCCATTGATTTACAGAGTGAAAGTGAAAGGCTCAGGGCACTCGGTGTCACGACCTTGTTTGCTTCACTGGTGGATTCCGCTGGCGTTATCCGTGGCAAATCCGTTCCGGTTAACCGACTGAAAACGCTCTGTCAGTCAGGGGTGGGGGCATCACCCTCCTGGGCATTATTCTGCGCCGATAATGCCATCTCCTGGATCCCGGCATTCTCGGCGGTTGGCGATCATCGCCTGCGTGCCGACCTCGCCGCGCTGGTGACATTACCGGATGGTTTTTGCTGGGCGCCGGTTGATGTGTTTGAACAGGAAGGGGAGCACGCTGCCTGGTGTAGCCGCCATTTTCTACGCCGACAGGTTGCGGCCTTGCAACAGCAGGGCATTGAAACCCTCGCAGCCGGTGAGCTTGAGTTCTTTTTGTTACCAGAACAGGACGATCAGCAGGATAACGAATGGCACGCCTACGGTATGGGCGGGCTGCTGGCACATGAAGCGATGGTCAATGATCTCGTCAAAACTCTTGAAGAAGCCGGTGTCGGCCTTGAGCAATTTCATGCCGAATATGGCACTCGCCAGTTTGAATTGTCACTGGCCCCGGCCAATCCGGTTACGGCCATCGATCGCCTGGTGCTGACCCGTATTTTGCTGGGCCGCATCGCACGTCAACACAAGTTGCGGATCAGTTTCTCTCCAAGGCCGTTTGAGCATGATGCTGGTAACGGCGCACATCTGCACTTCTCCTTTACCCGTGAGGGCCAGCCGCTGCTGGCAGGCGGTACCGGTAGCTACGGTATCACCGATGCGGGAGGCAGCCTGCTGGCCGGGATTGTTCGGCATCTGCCGGAACTGGTGGCGTTATTGGCCCCGTCAGTGCTGTCCGCCGATCGCCTGCAACCCGGGCACTGGTCAGGCGCGTATGCCTGCTGGGGACTGGAAAACCGGGAAGCCGCGGTGCGTTACTGTGCGGCAAATCAGGGCAACCCGTATGGCGCGCACCTTGAAGTGAAGTGTATCGATCCTTCCGCCAACCCCTATATCGCCTGTGGCGCAGTGCTGGGGATGGCGCTGGCGGGACTGAACGCCGCGCTGCCGCTGCCACAACCTACACAAGCGGCCCCTGCCGATCTCTCTGAAGCGCAACGCCATGAGCAACATATCCATCGACTGATCACCTCCCACAGCGATGCCTTAACGCGTCTCGCACAAAGTCCGTTGGCGCAATCGATGTTGCCGCCGGAATTGCTGGGGGCACTGATCGCTGTGCGTCAGCACGAACAGGATACCTGGGGACATATGCCGTTAAAGACCATCACGGAAAAATTCCGCTTTGCATGGTCGGTTTAAGCCTTACCAATACCGGGGAAACCCATAACACATCTCGCTAATCAATCACGTCGTATGAGGGTGATGAAGATGAACCATGCACCAAATAAAAAGCGAAGTTTAAAACTGTGGGAAGCGCTGGCGCTCTCGCTGGGGATGGTGGGACCGACGCTGGCTATGTCGGGCAATGCGCAGGGATTGATCGACTCAGTAGGCAAAGCGCTGCCGATTGTGTTTGTGCTCGGTCTGATCGGGGTCGCGTTAATTGCTTATGGTTTTATCCGTTTGACGCGTTTTTATAATCACGCCGGAAGCGCATACGGCCTGGTGGGAAAAACCATCGGCCCGCGTGCCGGGTTCTTTTCCGGTTTCGCCATTATGGGCACCTATCTGTTCTTCTCGATTGCCACGCTGGCGGCACTGGGCGCATTTACCAACGCCTTTCTGGCCGCATTATTCCCCACGTCAGGTTTTCAGATCCCGTGGATTGTCACCGCGGCGGTCGGGGTGATATTTAGCTGGATCCTGAATTCGCGAGATGGACAGACCGTGGCCCGCGTGCTGATGGTGATTGAGGGCGTCGGGATTGTATTGATGTTAATTCTGGCGGCGGTGATTGTCGTGCACCAGCCTGCGACCGGCACAGAACATGCCTCATTGTTTAGTCTGAATGGCGTTAGTTTTCAGGCGGTGATGGCGGGCGTGGTCGCTGCTTTCCTCTCCTGGGCCGGTTTTGAGGCCTGTGCCACCCTGGGTGAAGAGACGGAAAATCCCAAACGCAATATCCCGCTGGCCCTGCTGGGTTCTATCCTGCTGACCGGGGTGTTGTTTGTCGGCATGATGTATGTGCAGACACTCGGTTTTGGTACCAGCGAATCGGGTTTAACTGCCTTCAAAAACTCAGCGAACTCGCTGGGGACGCTGTCGCAAACTTACGTCGGCACCGCATTCTCATCAGCGATGTTGTTTACCGCCATGATGTCGGCCTTCGCGGCGAATTTATCGGCCGCGGCCACCTCCAGCCGTCTGCTGTTTGCCCTCGCCCGCGATGGGTTCGGCCCGGCATGCTTCGCGCAGGTGTCAGAAAAAAATCATCAACCTCGTAACGCCTTAACGCTGGTACTGGTAGTCAGCCTGCTGATCGATGTCGTGGCCTGGCTGAGCGGTAAACCGGCGATGGGCACCGGCAACAGCGCGATTGATGCGTACTTCTACTTTGCGATCATCGGCTCAGTTTGCCTGATGATCACCTATCTGATGATTGAAGTTGGGGTGATCAATTTTATCACCCGCATGAGCCAGAACATCCCGAAATGGGAACTGATCCTGCCGCTACTCGGCATCGTCATTATGGTGGTGTCGTTGTATTACAACGTGGTAGGGCAGGAAGAACTGTTTAGCCCGGCACTGGTGGCGTTTTACTGGTGCATTGCCGGGATGATCATTATCATCTCCGCGCCAAAACTGGTGCGCAATATCGGGCTTTCTCTGGCGTCAGAGTTTGTTACGCCTGCGGAAACGGTGACAACCGCCACCACACAGAAGGAGTGGGTATGAGTCAGGACATTTTTCCACCCGAAGCCGCCGCGCTGTATCAACGCGACGCCCAGTCAGTCGCCGGTATCGAGAAGTTACGCTTTTTTCCGTTAGCGATTACCTCCGGGCAGGGATGTTGGCTGACTGAAGCCGGTGGCCGAAAGTTACTCGACCTGTCAGCCACCTGGACCGCATCCGGTTTGGGGCATGGACACCCGGCGATTACGGCTGCCATCACCCAGGCAGCACAGAATCCAGCCGGAGCGGGGGGATTGTCTGCCGTTCATCCGGATTCGGTTGGGCTGGCGGAGGAGTTGCTGGCGATCACCCCCGGCAGTGGCGATCGCTGTGTCTATCTCGGCCATGCCGGTAGCGATGCCAATGATGTGGCGCTGCGCGCCTGCCGACTCGCCAGCGGCAAACGTAAAGTGGTGGCGTTTGCGCATGGCTATCACGGCGGCATCGGGCTGGCAATGAAGGTGTCCGGCGTACATATCTCGGCAGGCAACGCTGCCGATCCTGACCTCTATCTCGCCACCTATCCCAATCCTTTCCGCAGCGATGGTGCAGGCGCAGCGGCAGTCAGTGCCAGCCTGCTGGAAGTTAAAGAACAACTCGATAAAGGCGATGTCGCCTGTGTCATCGTCGAACCGATTCTGTCGGATGGCGGCATGGTGGTGCCACCAAAAGGCTTTTTATCGGGGTTACATCGGTTGTGCATTAACGCGGGTGTGCCGCTGATTTGCGATGAAGTAAAAATGGGACTGGGACGACCAGGACTGATGCATGCCTTCCAGCATGAGAACATCACCCCGGAAATCGTCACCTTTGGCAAAGTGATCGGTGGCGGTTTACCGCTCTCTGCTACCGTGGGGCCAAAAGAGATCCTCGGCGGTCCCGCTGCGCATGCATTGCTGACCACGGCGGGCAATCCGATTTGTACTGCGGTGGGCCGCTCCGTGTTGCGTGTGCTGCAAAGCGAAGAACTGCCACAGCGGGCGGCGCAGGCCGGACGCTATTTTATGCAACTGCTGCGCGAGCTGGCGCAGGATATCCCGGAGATCGGTGATGTCCGTGGACATGGCCTGGCAATCGGAGTCGAGTTAGTCGTTCCGGACGGCAGCAAAAAACCGGACCGTGCGCTGGCGCAAAAAGTCGTGTACCAGGCATGGAAAGAGGGACTGGTGGTGTACTACGTCGGGGGGAATGTGTTGGAAATTACGCCGCCGTTAATCATCAATCAGGATGAGATGGCCTATGCGGTCGAAAAACTCTCGCTCGCCATACGCCATGCCCCGCAGGTTACGCGTGAAGAAATCCAGGCGTATGCGGGTTGGTAACGAATCTCGCATTGAGATGATCTCGCCAGCCGGTCTGGCGAGATCGTCTTCAGGAAAAAAGATGTCTGGCTACTCGACGTCCAGCACTTCACCAATTTTATAAAAGTGTTTTCCCGCGATGTAATGCAAACTTCGCCACTCATCCCCAGCCGATTCAAACAACCAGTGCCCATCCTGGAAAATACGGCTATCGGCCCATGCCGCTTTGACTTCGCCGATAAACAGATCGTGATCGCGTTGATTCGCTTCCAGCGGAATCAGTTCGCAATACAACCAGGCGGAGCAGCCGCTGACAAAAGGTTGATCAATCCCCTTAACATAAAAACACTCGACATCGCTGTGAGAAAGCTTGTCCTGCTCGCTGGCTTTTGAATGGGTCCCGAGGTAGTGCACCATTTCCGCCTGTTTGGCATTCGGAACCTGAATAACAAACTTGTTGCTCTTCTCAATTAACTGGCGGGTATAGGCGGATTTATCCAGCACCACCGTCAGTTTGGCTGGGGTGAAATCCAGACCACAAACCCAGGACGCCGCCATAACGTTTTCAATGCCATCATGGCTGGCGGATACCAGTGTTGCAGGCCCATGATTTATCAGGCGGTAAGCCTTTTCTAGCTCGACTGAGGTGAAATAGGGGTTCATTGCATCTTCCTGTCACTGTTGGCGGAAAAAATAAGGTCACGACCTGCGTCATTTTACCTTTTCCCCTCGTAAAACAGCAGATCAAAAGCGTTAGCTTGCCTCTCCATGACATGCGATGACATAAGTCTGGAACAATTGATAACCCCTGCCGACGCGGCTTTTTTATATTCTCCTCCCCGTGAATTTCCTCACATCCCTTTACGCTTTCTTTAACGGTTAATCGAGGTAACAAATGAAAAAGTTTCTGATTCTGGTGGCAGGTTTGGTCTTTATGAGCGCGGCCAACGCCGCACCGACCGCCGCATTCGCACAACTGATGCAAAATCGCTTCAATGCAGCGAACACCAATCATGATGACAAGTTAACCCTGGCTGAAGCGCAGGCCGGCATGCCCCGCGTTGCGCAGCATTTTTCTGAAATAGATACGGCGAAAAAAGGCTATATCACCTTCGCACAACTCAGCGCATTTATGGCTGCGAAAAAATAACCTGGCTGATGAACGTGCTATCCATGAAGATACTTAGTGTGGCATGCCAATTCGGGCTGCTGGTGATGGCGGGCTGTGCACTGGCGGGGTGCAAGCCACAGCAAAACGCTCACCCGCAACCCGTTCCCGCCGTGTCGGTGAGTGTGCCGCAAAAACTCACGTTTGATCCGTCAACCACCGTCACGGGCACGCTGAGTGCTTCTGAGCAGGTGCAGATTGTGGCGCGTGTCGCCGCGACACTGCAATCTGTTAACTTCAGGGACGGCGATATCGTTCATGCTGGTCAGGTGTTGTTCACCCTGGACTCTTCCACCTTGCAGGCGCAGCTTAATTCGGACCAGGCCACGCTGGTGAATAATCAGCGTGAAACGGACCGGGACCAGGCGCTCTATCCGTCACATGTTATTTCTCTGTCAGACTTGCAAAACGCACAGACGGCCCGCGATCAGGCACAGGCGCAACGGGACATTGCGCAAATTAACCTCGGCTATACGCGGATTACCGCCCCGTTTACCGGGCGCATCGGGCGACGCACTGTCGATGTGGGTAATCTGGTCGGCAGCAGCGGTAACACCGTGTTAGCCACACTGAATAAAATCGACCCGCTGTATGTCACTTTCAGCCTGAACCAGTCAGACGCAACGCGTTTCGGCATTATCGCGGCACGCAGCGATGCGGTGGAACATCAGCCGGTGGATATCCAGGTTCCCGGTCTGAATGAGCCGCTGCATACCACCATCGATTTTGTCGATAACCAGCTCGACAGCGCCAGCGGCAATATCACCCTGCGGGCGACCCTGCACCAGCCGCCGGTTAACCTGCTGCCGGGCATGTTTGTCCAGGTCACTCTGCATGCGGCAACGCCGGACAGCCCGTGGCAGCTCCCGGTGACGGCCGTGAAGGACGGCAGCATTTTCCCGGTGTCCCCGGATGGCACGGTCAGCCAGCTCAGGATTAACACCGCTCCCGGCAGTGATGAACATGTCATTTTGCTCAGTGCAAATAACGCCACACAACGCGTCCTGACCTATGCTCGCCCGGATCTGGTCGGCAAAAAAGTCAACGTCAGCAACGAGGCGCAAAGCCAGCATGATTAAGTTCTTTCTCGACCGGCCGGTTTTTGCCAACGTGCTGTCATTGATCATCCTGATCCTCGGCGCTGTGGCTTTGTGGGCGTTGCCGGTAGCGCAATATCCCGCCATTACGCCGCCAGTTGTTCAGGTGGTGACCCACTATCCCGGTGCGAACGCGCAAACCTTGCAGGATCAGGTGGCGTTTCCTATCGAGCAGCAGGTAAATGGGGTCGAGAACATGCTGTATATGAAATCGACCACCGGCAATGATGGCACCTACACCCTGAATATCACCTTTGCCATCGGCACCGACAGCAATCAGGCACAGATCCTGGTGCAGAACCGTGTTCAGGCGGCGCTTTCCCAGTTACCGGATGCGGTGCAGCAGCAGGGGGTGACGGTACGTAAAAGATCGACGGCAATTTTGCAGTTGTACAGCCTGCAATCTTCTGACCCAAACCAGGGCACGTTGTTTTTAAGCAACTATGCCACTAACCATTTGCGCGACTCACTCGCGCGTATCCCCGGCGTAGGGGATGTCACGGTCTTCGGCACCGGAGATTACAGCATTCGCATCTGGTTGGATGCCGCGCGTATGCAGCAATACGGCCTGGTGCCGGATGACGTGATTAACGCCATCAAAGCGCAAAACCGCAGCGTCAGCGCCGGGCAACTGGGCGCGCCACCCGCCAACAATGGTCAACAGATGCAGCTGACGCTTAACGTCAATGGCCTGCTGAGCGATGCCAGCCAGTTCAATCAGATCGTTATCAAAAGCAGCACCGAGGACGGCGGCAGACTGGTGCGTTTACAGGATGTGGGCCATGCCGAGCTGGGTTCATCCAGCTATGCGCAGTTTTTCACGATGGACGGTAAACCTGCGGCAGGGATTGCCATTTCGCAACTCCCGGATGCTAACGCGCTGGAGGTCGGCAACGCAGTTGCGGCGGAGATGCAGAAATTGTCTGCCCGGATGCCAGCAGGCATGCATTATGCGCTGCCTTTTGACACCACCACCTTTATCAAGAGTTCGGTCAATGATGTCTACAGCACGCTGCTGATTGCCGGGCTGTTGGTGTTACTGGTGATCGTGGTTTTCTTACAAAACTGGCGTGCCGTGCTGGTGCCTGCCACCACCGTGCCGGTCACCCTTATCGGAACATTCGGTGCCATCTATCTGATGAGGTTTTCCATCAATCTGCTGACGCTTTTTGCCATCGTGCTGGCGATTGGTATCGTTATTGATGATGCAATCGTGGTGGTCGAAGGGGTGAGTCATCATATCGAACAGGGATATGCCCCTCGCGAGGCGACGCTACGTGCCATGCGTCAACTGCTGCCGCCGATCATCTCCATCACGCTGGTGCTGGTCGCCGTGTATCTTCCGGCCAGCTTCTTACCCGGCCTCAGCGGCCAGATGTATCGTCAGTTTGCGCTGGTGATCGCCGTGACCACCTTACTCAGCGCCCTCAATGCCCTGACGTTAAAACCGGTACAAAGCGCGCAGTGGCTGCGACCCGCTAACAGTGGCAGCAAACCCTGGATTTACCGCAAGTTCAATCAGGTGTTCGCGTGGCTGGAAAACGCCTATCTCAACGGCATTCGCCGCTTGATCCGCCACAGCAAAGCGGCGTTTATCGGCGGTCTGCTGGTCATCGCGCTGACACTGGCGGCTTTTTTCAGCATCCCGACCGGATTTATTCCGCTGGAAGACCAGGGCTATCTGCTGGTGTCGCTGCAACTACCGGACGCCGCCTCGCTGGAACAAACCGCCAGCGTGACCCAGCGGGTAGAGCAGGTGCTGGGGCAGCAACCGGGGGTGGATCATGCCGTCGTGATTGGCGGACTTTCACCGCTCGACAACAATGCGTCCTTGTCCAACGCGGCATTGATTTACGTCACCCTGAAACCGTGGAATCAGCGTGGCAGACACCAGGATCTGCGTTCTATTTACAGCAACCTGAATAAACAACTGGCGAAAATTCCCGATACCAATGCGCTGGTGATTGTGCCGCCGCCGATCCAGGGCGTAGGTAACGGGGGCGGTATGCAGATGGTGCTGAGCGAAACTAACGGACAACGTGACTATCAGCATTTGCAGCAGGTAAGTGACAATTTTGTCCGGCAGGCGATGGCACTGCCTCAAGTGTCGCGGATGTTCAGTACACTGCGTGCGAACGTACCGCAGATCAATGTCACGCTGGACAGAGCGCGCGCAGCAGCGATGGGCGTCTCACCGGGTGATGCCTTCGATGCCATGCAACAATATCTCGGGGCCAGCTATGTCAATCAAATCACCCGTGAAAACCATAGCGTGAAAGTGTATGTTCAGGCGCAGTCTGACCAGCGCCGCCTGCAACAACAAATCTCCGCCCTGACGGTAAAAAATGCCAGCGGCGAGCCGGTTTCGCTGGCAACCCTGGTCAGTTTCACCCCGACAGAAGGGCCAGCGGTGGCTTCTTTATATAATCTTAATCCGTCGGCCACCCTCAATGGTATGCCCGCTCAGGGTTACAGTACCGGTGCGGCGATGCAGGCAGTGAGCGCGCTGGCAAAAGCCACACTGCCGCCGGATATCAGCCTGTCGTGGACCGATATGTCGTATCAGGAAAACGTCGCCGGGAACCGTATCTATCTTGCGTTCGCCATGTCACTGCTGCTGGTTTATCTGGTGCTGGCTGCACAATATGAAAGCTACTGGTTGCCCGTCAGCGTGATCCTCGGTGTCCCGCTTGCATTATCAGGTACGGCGATCACATTGTTAGCGCTGAATATCGCTAACAATCTGTATACGCAGATTGGCGTGCTGCTGCTGGCCGGGCTTGCTGCCAAAAATGCGATCCTGATTGTCGAATATGCCCGCCAGCAACGTCTGGCCGGTAGCAGCATCATCGATGCGGCACTGACGGCAGCCAGGACGCGTTTCCGCCCGATTATTATGACTTCGCTGGCCTTTACGCTGGGCGTTATACCGCTGATATTCTCCAGCGCCGCCAGCGCCAGTGCCAGAAAATCGCTGGGGATTACCGTTTTTTCCGGGATGTTGTCAGCGACATTGCTTGCCATCCTGTTGGTCCCTTGTTTTTATGTCGTTTTGCAACGTGCACAAGAGGCCTGGCAAGCGCGCCGGAAGCCTGTTCATCAGGGGTGAATGACCTATGAGTGACGCGAAAACCGAGCACAAGGCAAAGAAAATACTGGTCCTTGACGATGAAAATGAACTGCGCAGCATGCTGCAACGCTATTTGCGCGATCAGGGATTTGACGTCAGGACGGCAGAAAATGGCGCCCGGCTCGACCGTCTTTTGCAACGTGAACCCTTTGATCTGCTGGTGCTTGACCTGATGATGGAACCGGAAGATGGCCTGTCCGTTTGCCGTCGCCTGCGGGCAGCAAACTTCACGTTGCCCATCCTGATGTTAACGGCGCGCGGCGATCCGGTAGACCGGGTGATCGGTCTGGAAACCGGTGCTGATGACTATCTCGCCAAGCCTTTTCTGCCGCAGGAGTTGGTGGCACGCATCAAAGCGATCTTCCGGCGTCAGGCGTTGCAGCAGGGTGAAACACCCGCAGGTTCGGGGGCGGTCTGCTTTGGCCCTTACCGTCTTGATATCACGCGGCAGACGCTGTACCGCGAAGATCAGTTGCTGGCGTTGAATTCTGCCGAAATGAATTTACTGATTGCGCTGGCCACCACACCTAACCGGCCCGTCAGCCGCGAGAACCTGCTGAGCCGCGCCAGAGGGCGCGAATATGCAGCGCTGGACAGAAGCGTGGATGTGCAGATGTTACGCCTGCGCCAGCAACTTGAGGCGCAGCCTTCCGAACCTCGCTGGTTGAAGACCGTGTGGGGGATGGGTTACATGCTGATCGTAGATAGCGAAACGTGAAAAAATTCTGGCCCCGCTCACTGCTGGCACGCAACAGTGTTCTGCTGATATTGCTGGTGACGTTGACGCAAATCACCACGTTCACGGTGTTTCTGGTTTTTATCCAGAAGCCCAGGGTGAATGATGCCGCCTCGCTCATTGCCTCGCAGATCATCATGCTCGATAAGCTGCTGGCAACGGTACCGGCCACGGATCGCGATCGTTATGCCCAGGCGGTGGGGGGCGTCCTTCAACCACCAGCACATCTGATCGAAATCCCCACGCTGGGGCTGGCGGGTTTCTATCGCCGTTATTATCTCAAAGTCTTTCTTGATAGCCTGCACCAGCAACTTCCGCCCGGCATACCGCTGCGCTGGGAACAGGCCCCCGAAAAAAAATTATGGGTGGAGGTACAGATCGCCGGTCAGCCATATTGGGTGGCGCTGGCGGTTGAACCGTCGAACCACCTTTCCAGCCTGATCAGTGCGATTCTGCTGTCAGTGGGGCTGGCCTTGCTGGCATTGCTGACGGCCTATGGCCTGCAACGGCGCATCAACCGCCCGCTGACCTCCCTGGCGCAGGCTGCCACAGATGTAGGGAAGGGAGGATGGCCGCGCCCGTTATCGCCGGAAGGACCGAGCGAAATCAGGACGGTCAGCCTGACATTTAACCGCATGCTGGATGGTCTGGCCGAGATGGAAAATGCCCGCGCGCAGATGCTGGCCGGAATTTCTCACGACCTGCGCACTCCGCTGACCAAATTGCGGCTGGCGATGGCAATCGGCGGGCAGGGAAGCGCTAACCCGGATGATGTTGGCCGGTACTTCGAGGATGTGGATACTATTCTCCAGCAATTCATTGATTATGCCCGCGGCAGCGCCACTGAGCTGAGTCAGCCTGGCGACATTAATCAGATGATTACCGAACTGAATTATGATTTTACCGGCCTGGGCCAACACTTTACCCTGTCCCTGACGCCGCTCCCGGTGTGCTATTTTCGTCCCGTCAGCATGATGCGGCTGCTGACAAACCTGATGCAAAACGCCGCCAAATATGGTCGGACCGGACTCGAAGTTGCCAGTTGGCGGGAAGGTGATGTCGCAAAGATTGCGGTACAGGATCGTGGTCCCGGCGTTACAGAGGAAGAATTGTTGCTGATTACTAAACCATTCCACCGGGGTAAAGGCGCGGCTGCCCGGCACAACGGTTCGGGCCTGGGATTGGCTATCGCACGCCAGATCGCCCAGCAACATGGCGGGGACCTCAGTGTCAGCCAGCGGGCCGACGGGGGATTGTCGGTGATGGTGACGCTGCCTTTGGTTGAGGGAGGAAAACTCGTTGTGTCAAATTCAGTTCGGCATTAATACGTTAGCGACATTGAAAGGAATGACATTGCACGACAATCACGCCAAAAAACTCTACCGCAGAGTCAACACCACTACGCGCCATCATTCGAACAATCCCGGTGCGGAATACCGTCATGGCAGACACAGAAAAAAGCTTGCAGATGATCTGTTACCTCAACGTGAATCTATGCGCGGTAAACAGCAACGTGGCCTGGACTACACGCCATTGTTTAACTTTCTGATGAGTAAAGTGGGTCAACAGTGGGATGATGTTTTCAGTGAAGCCAACAGCCGACTCGACAGGCCCGATCCCATTTTCTGGATGGTGGCGTTGCATGAGCATCAACAGCAGGACTATGTCCGGTGTGGGGATTTCGCCTTTTTTCCGGGTCTCTATGTAGACGAGAACAGAATCCTTCAACAGGTTAATCCGCACATTACAGCAGAGGATATTCCCGTGACATGCCGATGCTGTACCCACACGTTTGTTGGAGTACCATTGGTATGGCGTGATGAGCCGACCAGTGATTGAAGCAACCATCAGGCACTAACCCGTACCTGGCGTTTCTACAGGGAATCATGCGCAAACTGCCCAGTTGAGTTAAACAGAAAGCTAAAGGAACATATGCCGTTTTTTATGACCACGGAAGGTAGCAAAAAATGATGACATCCTCATATCCTAAATTATTTTCCCTCACACTCATTGTGTTGGGATGCATCTTTGGCTTTTTCACCTGGCAATATGAGATTGATCGGGAGACGTTCCTGAGACCATTGACTATCAGGAACATGCTGTTATCCAGTTTATTATTAGCCGTGCCATTGCTCTTTGCGATGATTAAATGGGGAACAGGTGCCAAACCACATACAGCGAAGGATTATATTAAATTGTATTCCGGTGTGGTTCTTCTTCTTTGCATGGTCAGTTATTTTCTGCTCACCACACTGACGTGGTTACTACCAGGACAAATCAGCACTTACTCCACCCCTTATGAGTATGATTCCGCTGGACGCCATAGCTGTTCAGGCGCTCGCCTGTACGATCCTGATTTGGAAGAAAAAATCAAAGTGTGTTATCCGGCAGGTAATGTGTATGGCGGCAACGTCATTACCATCACTAAACGAAGCAACGCATTGGGCATGACTGTCATTCATGCCGTAACGAAAAGATAAAACATGCTGTTGGCTGACGATAATTCAGCAATGTAAGACGGAGACGTAATCATACCGGCAAAAATATTGAATAGCGCCGCCAAAAGTTATGCCATATCAAAACAAACGCCCCGTTCACAACACGCATCACAACTCGGTGAACGGCAGATCAATTCACCTTCGGCATGCAGACAGCGCTGGCGATAGAAAAACTTTTTCCAGCGCATATTTTTATCATTCATTACCACCAACTCAGGAAAGCAGTCACTCATCAGTTGGCGTAATTCCGCGCGGGAACTCAGGCCGAGGTCTTCCCAGAGATGGTTAAACGCCAGCGCAACGCTGGCAATAATGCAATGCATAGGATCAGCGTCAGGATGCATGTACTCTGCCAGCCATAACGCCAGTTGTTGCTGCTCATCCCGGCGTGTCGCCATTAGTTCACTCATCAGTTGATGACGCCTCAGCGCATCCGCTGAAACGGGCCGTTGCCGGGCAGGATAGGGCAACCGTGTCCATTGCTGCGGTGAAAGCCCCATCATCAGGGCATAGCTGCCGCAGCCCTGAGCATAGAGAGACATTAACCGGTGAAGCCAGCGATGCTGAGGCGTCATGCAACCCCCTTATTTCGTCTGTCTGCGGAGACTATTCGGGTTCGATAATCTTGCCACCAGCGAGTCAATGCTGCCGTTACTGGCTGCCAGGCATCGTCGACACAAGGCTGAATACCGAGCGCTTCCAGTTTTTGCCAGGGCGTATAACCCATACGTACGCAGAACACCGCTTGTACATCGGCGAGTAGATCAAAAATCGCCGTCATCCGCTCTTCATTGTCCTGTTCGGTGTCGCAATTGTCGTTACCGTGACAATATTTAGGCGTGAAACGCTGATTCACCAGCACCACACCTGCGGCAGAGAGACTGTAAATATAAAAACGGTCGGCATGACCAAAATGGCTGTCAATCACGTCTCCACGTTGCGAAGCCACGGCCACCAGGCAAGCGTCTTCATCGTCCGATTCCCCCTGGGTCGCAATACTGGCGTGCAGCCTGGCACGCTGGAACAGTACCGGCAGCCAGGGTTGCGGTGACGGCTCAGGTTCCGGTATCCGGGCAAACTGTTGGCTACGATCTTCCCCCAGCATACCAATCGCATCCGCGCGGCACTGATGACAGTGGGTCATCTGCGGCATGATCTCACCACAGCGCTGCCTGACTGCCGCGATCATGGCGGCATCAGGTTCCGCTTGTCCGTTCAGGCCAAACACCGTGCCATGTTCAGGTCGGGCAATCAGCGGCATGATGTTATGGATAAACGCACCGCTGGCTTGCAGCAACTGACTGACATCGGGTAACGCCTGATCGTTAATTCCCGGAATCAACACCGAATTGATTTTTACCAATACGCCCTTCGCGGTGAGCCGACGCACGCCTTCCAGTTGACGGGCAACCAGAATCTCACCCGCTTCACGCCCGCTGTAACGCTCACCCTCCAGCCACAGCCAGGCATAAATTTGCGCGGCGATGTCGGGATCAAGGGTGTTAATGGTGACGGTGACATGGTCTACGCCAAGCGCCACCAGACGATCCACCGCATCAGGCAGCATCAAACCATTGGTGGAGAGGCATAATTTCAGGTCAGGAAACGCCTCCCGCACGCGTTCGAGGGTGCTAAAGGTACGATGCATATTTGCCAGCGGATCACCCGGACCGGCGATGCCCACCACTGATAATTGTGGGATCGCCGTCGCGACCTGACGGACTTTGGCAACAGCTTGTTCCGGCGTCAGCAAGGTCGAGGAGACACCGGGCCGTGACTCGTTACTGCAATCAAACTTGCGATTGCAGTAGTTGCATTGCAGGTTACAGGCGGGTGCCACCGGCAAGTGCATACGGGCAAACCGGTGGTGCCCACTGCGTGAGTAGCAGGGGTGTGACGCCACTTTCCCCGCGACCAAATCATCCAGCATTTCGCGAGTGGGTGCCTGACAGGCAGAAGAGGAGCAGGAAGTCATAACGTTACCTTGATAAGATCGACTGAACTTCCTGCTGCAAGTTATGTACCGTTTGCCATTTTTATAACCAACTGAAATAAAACAATTTTCATTCTATTTTTCGCGCTGGGTTTTGTCAGAATCACCACCTGTAGCTGACAATGTGCTGATCATCACAATTCGCGTCAGAGACGCGGCATGGTGATATCCATGGTCTGAATACGGTAGGCTACCTGGCGCGGCGTCATTCCCAGTAACCGGGCCGCTTTGGCCTGCACCCATCCGGCTTTTTCCAGCGCAGCGATCAACCGCTGTCGCTCATCAAGATTCTGATCCAGCCAGCTGTCTTCTCGCGGTGCGCTGACCGGCAGTGGTTTTGGCACCGTTTCCCGATGGTTAAACAGAATGACTTCACGATCAATTAACCCGCTATCCGACATCACCGCCGAACGCTCCAGGCAGTTTTCCAGCTCACGTACATTGCCCGGCCAGTTGTAACTCAGCAGCAGACGGATTGCGCCTTCGCTGATCCGCAGGGTGCGATGCTGGTTTTGCCCGATTTTGCGCACCAGAAAATGTGCCAGCTCAGGGATATCGTCCTGACGTTCGCGTAGCGGCGGGAGCGCAACCGGCATTACATTCAGGCGGTAATAAAGATCTTCACGAAAATTCCCGTTGCGGACCTCTTCCTCCAGATTACGGTTGGTCGCAGCAATAATTCGCACGTTGACCCGCAGGGTTTCATCCCCCCCGACCCGTTCCATTTCGCCTTCCTGCAAGATCCGAAGTAGTTTGGCCTGAAAAGACGCGCTGCTCTCGCCAATCTCATCGAGAAAAAGCGTGCCGCCATCAGCCAGTTCGAATCGTCCTTTCCGCTGCCGCACCGCGCCGGTGAACGCCCCTTTTTCATGACCAAACAGCTCGCTCTCCAGCAAGGTATCGGGTAAAGCCGCACAGTTAAACTTCACAAACGGAAAAGTGGAGCGCGGAGAATTGTGATGAATGGCATTGGCAATCAACTCTTTACCCGTCCCGCTTTCGCCACGCACCAGCACGGTGGTATCCCAGCGCGACACCTGGCGGATAATCTCCAGTGTCTGCTGCATCGCGGGGCTTTTTCCCACCATATTTTCGAAGCCAAAGTTATGGGCGGGAACGCAGTTGTACCCCTTGACTGGCGGCATCGTCGCCGGGCGCGCAACGGTCGGTACCGGTGATGACATCAGGCGTACCGTCTGTGCCACCAGATTGGCAACGGTTTCAAGAAAGCGGGTGCAGGAAGGAAGGCGTGATTCAGCCTGCGCCATCGGCTGTGCAGCCAAAACACCCATCGGCCTCGCATCTGGCCCCATCATAGGCACAGCAATAAACGGCAGGTTGTAGTCGTACAACCCCAGTCGATCAAGGAAACGCGGGTCATCTGCCAGGCGTGGCAAAACCAGCGATTGTCCCTGAGACAGCACCGTGCCCACCAGCCCTTCTCCGGCACGATAACGGATTTTCAGGCCATCATTCAGTTGCTGCAAATCGGCTTCTGGCAGTGCTTCGATATTCAGTTGCTCCTGCTGACTGTCGTGCAGGCAAATCATGCCATGCTGCATAAAGGCATCGTTTTGCAGTACGGACAACACCTCCTGGAGTGTCCGATGCCGATCGGTTGAACGACTCAGCACCACGCTAAGACGTTGCATCGCGGTAAATTGCTGAGACAGGTCAAAGCGCCAGACCCGGTTGTCGGATGCAGATTGCTGGGTCATTTGGCACCTCCGGTCAGTGAGGCAAATAACGGAAATCGCAGGGTGAGACAGGACCCGCCTTCGGGCGGCGACGTGAGTTCAATGGCCCCCCGATGATGTGCAACCAGGGTCTGGATCAGCCGTAGTTCCATCCCTTTTCCTGGGGCATTTAAAGCAGTTGCGGTGTGGGTGTAGTGGACATACTTCAACGGGAGGTTGTCGCATAAGTAGAAGGCCAGCCAGCCATTTTCTTCATGGGCATAAAGCTGGGTTTCCAGCGCAAAATGGGGGATTTCAGCGGCGAGATCCAGAGTCCGATCCAGCCATAAACTTAGACAGGCCAGTACCTGAGTTCGTTGACCAAAACACACCAGTTCGGGGGCGTCTTGCGTCACCTGTAAGCGATCTCCCTGCTGATAACGGGTGTGGTAGAGTGCGCGCAGATCGGCCAAAAAATCGGTCAGGGGCCACAGGGTAGATTGCTCAAGATCAAGGGAGGGGCGGCAGCGTTGCAGGCGAGCCATAGCTTCTTCACCTTCATGCCAGGCAGAATTAAGCGCAACGTTGCTGTTGTCGCCATTCAGGCGTCGGGCGGCTGCCAGCATATTAATCGGACAGTTTAGCTGGATCAGTGCCGCATCGAGTGAATCCCGAATTGCCGCCAGCAATTTGCCGGTGGTCATGTGTTGTTTCAGTCGATCCAGTCGTCCCTGTTCTTGCTGTTGCTGCTGCTGGGTATAATCGGTAATCACCACCAGGGTGCGGGAGAGACTGTTATCAATAAAATAACGGCTAACTTCTTCACTGACGCCGGGCAGTGTCCAGCATGTCACCCTCAGCCAGCGCTCCGCACCACACAGCATCACGGGAATGACTTCACCCTCGGCGAACGCTTTTTTCCGTGAAGAAAAATCCAGCTCAGTCAGTAACTCTTTGCCGCCACAATCAGCGCATAAGGTTTTGTAGGTCAGGTTATCCATGATGACCTGGTCCTGCTCATCCACCACGACAACGGCAGCCGGGATATTGTTCAGCACTGCTTCGGTCAGCGTCATTTGATTACGCAGGCGTTGTTCCAGCGCGTAACCTGTACTGATATCACGTTGCATTGCCAGATAGTGTTCCAGCTCGCCTCCGGCATTCATAACCGGAGTGATATCGATCTCGACCAGAAACAAACTGCCATCACGACGGCGGTTGATGAGTTGCCCGCGCCAGGGCTGACGCAGGCGCAAGGTGCGCCACATATCCTCATAAATCATGCGCGGTGTTTGCTTACTGGCAAGCAGGCGCGGGTTCTGTTGCAATAATTCTTCCAGCGGATAACCCGTCTGACGGCAGAATGCCGGGTTGGCGTAAATAATTCGGGCTTCAGCATCAGTTAAAGAGATGGCAACGGGTGCCTCTTCAACAATGGTCATAAACAGGCCGGGATGTTGCTGAGAAAGCCCTCGTGCAATGGCTTGCGGTTCAGCGGCATCCATCATCATATTCTCAGTCATCACATCCTCCGGAACTCAGGTTCATTTGTGTCGCAGTTATGACAATTTGTCCCACCTGTCGACATTGGCCGCCGTGGTGGCTACCTGCCATATAACCATGCAAACAGTAAGCCTTATGCGGCAGTGACTCGCCTTAACCTTGATCCAGATCGGTTTTACCCGTACATCTCGCGCAAAATCGCTCAGTAAGGCTCCTGAACTCACTGAAATCGCGCTGAGAGTGCGTCACTTCTGGTGCGCCTTGATGCAAAACTGTGCAGCCAGATACCTGGCACAGCATTCGCAACAGCAATGAGGAGTGATTCTTTTATTCCACAGGAGGGCGGCATGGCGAACGTTGGTATTTTTTTCGGCACTGATACGGGCAAAACCCGCAAGATCGCTAAGATGATCCACAAAAAGTTGGGGGAGGTGGCAGATGCACCGGTCAATATCAATCGCATCTCTCTGGAGACTTTTCTTTCCTATCCGGTTTTGCTGCTGGGCACACCCACCCTCGGCGATGGTCAATTACCTGGCCTCAATGCGGGCTGTGAAAATGCCTCGTGGGGGGAGTTTATGGCCGAGCTTAACGGGGCCAGTCTGGCGGGTAAAACCGTTGCCTTATTCGGGTTGGGCGATCAGAAAGGTTACCCCGATAACTTTGTCAGCGGGATGCGCCCGTTGTACGACGCACTGAAAAACTGCGGCGCACAGCTTATCGGGCAATGGCCAAATCAGGGATATGAATTCACCCGCTCAGCGTCACTGGAAGAAGGCGCTTTCGTTGGACTGGTTCTGGACCAGGATAATCAGTATGACCTTACCGAGGAGCGACTGGATGCCTGGCTGGAGAGTCTCAGGCCAGCAATTGTAGAGTAAGCTGGTTTGCAATAACGCGTAGCGGCGCGATTTATCGCGCTGTTTTCTGTGTTGTTAACCCCACGCGATACATCGCGCCGCTACGGAGTCTGTCAGTTTTACCCACCGTTACACCCTGGCAGCTTTAGCCATTGTCGCAGCCATTGCTGCTGGTTTTGACGAGTTAATATCGTTCGCACTTGCGTCAGCGCAGCGTTCTGTTCCATAGGGGCAGGTGGACGAATCATTTCGCACCACAGCAAATGCCAGCCGAGTTGAGTTTCAATCGGATGGCTCACGCCATTCGGTTTCATCGCAAACAACACGCTTTCCAGTTCAGGAAACAGCAAACCCCGGCTGATCCAGCCCATACGGCCGCCCTCCAGCGCGCTGGGGCAATGAGACCAGCGTTGCGCCAGTGAATTAAAGTGCTGCCGGGAGGTGATGATTTGCTGGCGTAGCTGCTGAATTTGTTGATACATGGCCGGGCGATCATTGTCCGTTGTCAGTAGCAGGTGCCAGCACAAACGCTGCTCCGGGCGCATAAATTTGTCCTGGTGTTGTCGGTACCAGGCCAGCACCTGCAACTCATCGGGTGCAGGGGCCTGTTCTGCCACGCGCGCCAGTTGAATTTCCATGCGCGCATGATGCTGGATGATTGACGTCCGTTCAGCGTCAGAAAAAACCTGTTCAGCCAACAGGGGACTGAGTGACGTTGTCACGCTGATAAGATGCTTTTCCGGGATAGGATCATTACCCGCCGCTCCGGCTAGCGCACACTCCATCTTTCGCTGGCGTTGCCAGAGCCGGTGAAACTCCGCCTGTTGGCTGACGGATAGCGCTTCCGGTGAGCACTGCCAGCGAGATTGCGCCAGTTGTTGCCGGGAAAAACGTTCCCACAGTTCAGGCATGGCGGTTATTCCTCCAGCAATTTGATGGCGCTGGCAGGGACCTGGAACCAGCGTTCACCAAACATAACGGTATAGATTTCACCATTCTCCCCCTGGTCGGTGCGTTCAATGCGGCCACGCGCCCCCGACCGCACCGCAACTTTCCCCTCCACCGTCAGGGTATGACGACAAATAACGCTGTCGCCATACTGAAAATGCCCGGCATGCCAGGCCGCCGCTGCGCTGATAATCTCTTGTTCGCGACAACCGACAATCATGTCACTGGTGAGAAAGTGGACCTGATAAATGATCTGGTCCAGCAAAAAAGTCCCGCATGAACGCACAAAGCCGGTACTACCGCGACGAACCAGTAACTCACCCGTCGCATAACCGTACATGGTGCCGTCATTACGGATGGCGCGGATTACCCTGACCTCATCGCCTAAGGCGAATTTTGTTCTCATGCCTGACTCCCTTGCGTGTAGTGCAGATAACTTTCAGCCAATAAGCGTCGGGCCAGCAGCCAGGGCGCACGCGGTTCAGCCTCGAGATGATTTTGCAACGGCACGTTGTCACGTATCTTGCGGTGAAATTCGCGCAACACCGGCAGGCAGCAAGGCTTCAACAGCGTGGCATCGTAATCGACAGCAAAAAACGCAAAAAAGGATTCCGCCGTGTCCAGCGCATCAACGCCGGGAATCTGATAAAACCATTGCATATTAGATCCTTAGCGTTGATGCAGATTCACCACGCAACTGGTCATAAAGGGCGATCAACTCGTAATCCTGCGGGATGCGTTTCCAGCTTTCGGCAAAGCGACGGATCGCCGCCAGCAACAGATCAATCTGTAGCGTGTCGAGGGTATATCCCATTTTGCTGAATACTCCATCTACCGCCTGCCGCCCGGAGTGTTTACCCAGCACCAGCCGATATTCCCGCCCCACCAGCGCCGGATCGATGGCCTGATAACTCTCGCGATCGCGCAGCAGGGCGGCGACATGCACGCCGGATTCATGGGTGAACACCTGATCGCCCACCAACGGGCGCTGCACGTCAATGGTACGTTGCGCGGCGGTAGCGACCTGCTGGCACAGCGCAGGAAGCAAACGAAAATCGACGCCGCAGTCCTGCCCCATGCAACGGCTGAGACCGAGCGCAACGGTCTCCAGCGCAGCATTACCCGCGCGTTCACCCAATCCCAGCACCGTGGTGTTCACACTGGTTGCGCCAGCCTGAACGGCGGCTAGCGTATTGGCCGTTGCCAGACCCAAATCATCGTGCGCATGCATTTCAATTTCTGACGGCCAGACGCTACGCAACGCGGAGATACGGGCTGCGGTGGTGAAGGGATCAAGTACACCAAGGGTATCGGCAAAGCGTAACCGTTGTGCGCCGGCTTCCCGCGCCGCCTCCGCCACCAAGCGCAGATCGTTGTCACTGGAGCGGGAGGCATCTTCACATCCCACACAAACCTTCATCCCCAGCGAGCGCGACAACACAATAAGGTTGGCAAGCCGCTCCAGCAGCACCGGCAGTGCCTCGCGTAATTTGTACTGCCGCAGCTTCTCGGAGGTGGGCAGGGAGATATCGACCCAGTCCATCCCCAGCTCTGCGCTCTGACGAATCTCGTCACCGCTCATCCGACACCAGGTCATCAAGATGGCAGCGGGCAGATGGCGGCGTACCAGTTGGATACGAGTGCGTTCCTCCTCGCCCATAGCCGGGGTGCCCACTTCCATTGCCGTGATACCGGCATCAAATAATGCTTCTGCGATAGCAATTTTTTCACTGGCGCGAAACGCAACGCCGGGACTCTGCTCACCGTCCCGCAGGGTGGTATCGTTGATCAACACCGTAGACATCGCTGTCACTCCTTAACCATAAGTGGGCATAAAAGCGGCTTGTTCCGGGGCGGGTTTACCGTCCTGCCAGTAAGGCGACAGCAAGCGCAGGCGGGCGATAATCGCGGGCAGTGTCTGGATGACGTACTCAATCTCTTTTTCCCGCGTGTAACGAGATAACGAGAAACGGATGCTGCCGTGCGCAGCCGTGTAGGGAATATTCATTGCCCGCATCACATGCGAGGGTTCCAGCGATCCCGAGGTGCAGGCGCTACCGCTGGATGCCGCAATCCCGGCCTGATTCAGCAGCAACAAAATGGCTTCCCCTTCGATATATTCAAACGCCAGATTGACGGTGCCAGGCACGCGTGGCGACTTGCCACCCATCACCCTGACGGAGGGAACGTGCGCGACCACGCTTTCCTGAAGGAGATCCCGTAGCCGGGAGAGGGTACTCATCCCTGGCAGGTGCACCTGCGCCAGCTCGCACGCCATACCCATACCCACGATGCCGGCAATGTTTTCCGTACCAGCACGGCGTCCCCGTTCCTGGTGACCACCGCGTAGCAACGGTCGGAAGCGCGTGCCGCGCCGCAGATAAAGGCAGCCTACCCCTTTCGGACCGTGCAGTTTGTGGGCAGAGCAGGAGAGCATGTCGATGTTCGTTTGCCGGACATTGAGAGGGATTTTGCCGACCGCCTGCACCGCATCGCAGTGAAACAACGCACCAGACTCATGTGCCAGCGTTGCCATCTCCTCCACCGGAAACATCACCCCGGTTTCGTTATTGGCCCACATGACACTCACCAGTGCCACCCGCTGACTCAACGCTTGTCGGTACTGCGCCATATCGATGGCACCCTCGCTGTCGACCGCCAGCCGATGAATCAGGTAACCCTGACGTTCGAGATATTCGCACACCTCCAGCGTGGCCGGATGTTCGACCGCGGTGGTAATGATTTCCCGTCTCTCCGGCTGCGCTTCGACTGCGCTATGGATCGCGGTGGAGGTGGCTTCGGTGGCGCAGGAGGTAAAGATAATTTCACTGCTGTGTTCCGCCCCCAGCAGCGCCGCCACCTGTTGATGTGCGCGTTCTAATGCGGCCCGCGACGGCGTGCCGAAGTCGTGGATCGAGGAGGGATTACCGTAATAGTCAGTTAAGAACGGCATCATCGCTTCAAGCACCATCGGATCAATACGGGTGGTGGCGTTGTTATCCAGATAAACCTGTTTCATTTGCGTATTCCCCTATCGTTAACGACGGTCTAAGCCGCGACCACTTCCATATAACAACCGGTGCGTTCCATCAGCTTTTGCTGCAACCAGGCGAGGGTCATATCGGTCATCATGCAGCCGCTGCAACTGCCGGTCAGGCTGACGGTGACGGTGTGATTGGCAACATTGACCAGTGACATATCACCGCCATCGGCCTGAATATGGGGACGCAACTCGGTAATGGTTTCCATCACCTCCTGCCAGTGCGGATCTTTAGCGGTGCTAAGCGGGGCGGTGACTTCGGGAGCGCTGGCGAGAATAGCGGCGAGCGCCAGCTCGATTTTTTCATGGCAGGAAGTACAGCCTCCGCCCGCTTTGGTGTAGTTAATCACCTCCTCAAGCGTGGTCAGGCCGTTACTGAGCACGGCACGGCGAATGTGTCCCTCATCAACGCCGAAGCATTTGCAAATCAGCGCGCCTTCCTCGTGGTCATCGTCGAGTGTCAGGCCGCGATAATTGGCAATCGCCGCATGGAGGGCTTCCTGGCCCATCACCGAACAATGCATTTTTTGCGGCGGCAGGCCATCGAGGTAGTCAGCGATTTGTTGATTAGTGACCAGCTCCGCTTCAGCAAGGGTGCGGCCAATAATCAGCTCGGTCAGGGCCGACGAAGAGGCAATGGCGCTGCCGCAACCAAAGGTCTGAAATCCGGCTTCCAGGATGGTTTCATTTTCCGGGTCAACCCGTAGCATCAGTCGCAGGGCATCGCCACAGCTCAGGGATCCCACGTCGCCAATCGCGTTAGCTTCATCCACCACTCGGGCATTGCGGGGATTGAAGAAATGGTCTTTCACCTTCTCAGAATAATTCCACATGCTTTCAGCTCCCAGGACTATGACGGAAAGCGCTTTGGCGCATTTCCCCGCGTAATAAATAGCGGGATATCACTAGCAAGCAAAAGCAGTACCAGAAATTAAAATCGTTAATATTCAGTTTGATAGATGATTAAATGGCAAAAAAACCGCGATCAGTGTCGCGGTTAAATGTGGGGTTTGTCACAGTTGTGTCAGAGAAACGACTAGCGGAGGTTTTTATCATCCCATTCCTTTTCCTCCAGCAGTCGGGCGAAGCGTTCGGGATCACGCATCTTTTTGCGTTGCTCTTTGTCGTACCAGTAGTGATGTATTTCCTGGAGCAATTCCCCAATGGTGGTGGTCGCCGGCACACGCACGGCGCGCACGCCAATTTGCAGCAGTTGGCGAAACACCCTTTCGCCGATTGCCACACAATACAGGGTGACACAATCTTCCAGCGCGTTGATGCGGCAGCTGATTTTCTCCTCCAGATGACCTGAAAATACCGAAAAGTCGGCCACCCGTAACAGCATGACTTCATGTTCCTTTACGCCATACACCACCAGACGTGGGGTCGCGCCAAAATGCTGGTCAACATGAAGACAATCCGAACTGGCGAAGGCCACTTTCATCGGCCACTCCTCAGCGCAGACCGTACTGAACTGCCGGTTAATGTGGTACATGCTGTGCTCCCGGAGCAAATTGCTGACGTAAGAGTGAGTGCCAGGGCGTAAGGGAATGGTGGTGCTGGCTCATCACATTCGCCAGCTCAAATAGGCTGTCGCGCATTCCCATATAACCCTGCCGCACCCGACGAAACTCGCCCAGCCGGTCATAAATGGGAAAACCGGCGCGAATCAGGGATAAACCTGCGTGCTGTGCCAGATCGACCGCATGCGAGTTCGCCACCAACAGGTTGGCCGGGGTGAGACGCAGCAGATCCTGCATATCCTCCAGGTCACCGATCACCACCTTTTCTACCGGCAAACGGGATAATCCTTTCTGGCTGACCGGGGCAATAATCGGACCGGGCACCATGCCCTGGCTGGCAGCAAAATCACACCACGCCGCCAGCAAATCGCCTTCCGCGGCCATCGCTATCGGCACCCCCTGCAACCACATATGACAGTCGATCATCGCATCCTGAAGCTGCCCGCGCTGCCGTTCAATCCAGCCTGGTACGTTGCGACCGGAGATCAACTTCAGTTGATTGATAAATTGATCGCAGAAATCCAGCGTCATCAGATGCGGCAGGGCGATCACCTCACCACGGCAGCGTCTTCCCAGCAGCGAAGCAGCATGCGACAGAGAGACACCGATGGCGAAGGTGCACAAGCTCTGTCCCATCTGTTCTATCTGCGACAGGGACGTGCCCCCCTGTGTCACCGGAGAAAAGTCGCCGCTCGCCAGATGTCCATCCAGCGATAATGACAGATCCGGCACCATCACGGGCTGCAAGCCAAACGCCTCGACATAGCTGCGCAGCAACTCCGCATCGCCGGGGGTGATCAGATGGCTCAACAGCAGGTTGACGCGTCGGTTCCTCCCCGCAGGCAGCGGAGTTTCCGGTATCCATTGCTCAATCATGCTTTCCACCACGGCACTGAAACCATTCTCCAGCGAGCCATAAAAGTCGGGGGTGTTGACGGTTAATAGCGCCACCCCTTTATGGCGTGGAGAGGCCTCGCGAAACTGACGTACCACGCGGGAAATATCGCTACCCTGCGCCTCCGACAACCCGGTGCTGAGTAGCACGATAGCTTTCGGGTTATTGCGCTGACACAGCGTGTTGAGCGCCGTCATGATATTGTCGTCGGCCCCCATAATGGTCGACGTCGGGTCCATCGCGGTGGATTGCAGTGGGATCGGGTCGTGAAAATGTTGAATAAAAAACACCTTGGCAAAGGCGCAGCACCCCTGCGCACCATGTACCAGCGGGATACAGTGTTCAAACCCCATGCTGGCAAGGATGGCCCCCAGCGGCTGTCCACTTTTGATCGGGCTGACGGCCAACGGTTTTTTCGAACGAATAATCTCTGCCATAACCTGCTCCTGTGATTAATGCCACGGTGCGCGCGCATGAGTTTGTGCCCATATCGGGCTTTCCAGCGTCTGGCACAGTTGCTCGGCCAGCGTGACAATGCCCCGATATCCCGCATAGGCATGCTCACGTTCCTGATTGATATCGAGGAACGGCAGCCGTGCTTTATAGGCGGTATACATGTTGCGCCCACCGGCGATCATCATGTCCGCCTGGTAGCGATACACCACATCGAGCAAGGTGCGGGCGTTACCTTCATCCAGCATCAAAGCATCGTCGCCCATCAGCTCGCGGATACGTTGTTTATCCTCTTCGGTGGATTTACGCGTACCGGTGGCAACCACGGTCATACCCAGATCCTGTAACGCCGACACCACCGACCAGGATTTCACGCCACCGGTATAAAGCAGCGCTTTGCGCCCACGCAGGCGCTCTCGGAAGGGGGCCAGAGCCTGATTAGCCACCTGTTCTTCACGCTCAATCACCGCGTCGGTACGCCGCATCAGGTCGTGATCTTCGGTTAACGCGGCCAACTGCCGCAGGGATTCCGAAGTGGCACGCACACCGTAGAAACTGCCTTCAAACCACGGGATGCCATAGCGTTGTTCGAGGGCGCGCGCCACGTTGATTAACGCGCGGGAGCACACCAGCATGTTGACCTGCGCACGATGCAACGTCTGGATTTCGGCGAAACGTCCATCACCGGACAGGGTACCCAGCACGCGAATGCCCAGTTCATCCAGCAACGGCTGGATATGCCAGAACTCCCCGGCGATATTGTATTCACCGATCAAACCAATATCGTGACGATGTTCCGGCAGAAAAGGGGAATCTTCGGGCCACGGGGCCGGTTCACGCCCACCAATCACCTGTTTGACCATCATCTCCCCGGCCAGCCGATTACCGAGGTTTTTGCTGCCATAAAAACCGGCAACATCAATGGCGATCACCGGCACGCCGGTGGCGGTTGCCGCCGCCCGGCACACCGCCTCGATATCGTCACCCTCCATCGCCGGGACACAGGTGTTATAGATAAATACCGCCGCCGGATGGTAACGATTGACGATATGCCGCACCGCGTGAAATAAGCGGCGCTCCCCATTCCCCATGATCACATCCTGTTCATTTAAATCGGTGGTCAGGCCCAGCCGGTTAATCAGCGCCCCCGAGCTGAAACTGCCGCGATTATCCCAGGAACTGCCGGTGCAACCGATTGGGCCATGAACCAGATGCGCCACATCGGCAATCGGTAGCAGCGTGATTTGTGCGCCATCAAAGGCGCAACCTCCCGCCGTCGCGCCGGGTTTTGGCGCGCTACAACCGGACTTTTGTTTGTGGTTATGCTCACAGGCAGGCTCATCCAGCAGCGCCAGTATCTCGTTCCCCTTCATAGTGACCTCATTGACAGATTGGGTTACCTTGCCTGTTGCAAATCGCAGACCAGCTAATGCGCATTGATTTTTAAGAAGAAAATGTTGTCGTTTTTACGACAAAGCAGACAATGACGACAGGGACCCCACAAGACACACTGTGCCTTGTGAGGCAGAGGGCGGATCAGAACACGCGACTTTCTAACGGATTGGCACGGTCGAGTCGTTTCGCCAGCCACGGCGGTAATCGTCCGGCAAGCAGCGTTTTGATGTTGTCGCACTGGGACGAGATCGCCAGTCCGGGTGCCACTTTCATCGGGTGGATGTTGTGACGGATCAACCGGGCTGCTGCTGGTCCGCCAATCGCTTCACAAAACAATAACTGGCAGTCATCCAGTAACTTCGCCCGAACTTCATTTGGCTCATCCTCCTGCGGCGCAGAAGGATAACGGCGCAAGCTGTGCAGCCAGCACCCCTCATCGTCAAAGCCGTAAATAAAGAACAACCGCCCCTGACCAAAATGGCCATTGATCATCAGACCGTCCTGCGAACAAAAGGCTACGCGCAACTGGGGTTTCCGCTGCGGGAAGGTTTCAATATGCAGATGCCAGGGCAATTCCCCGCGCAGACAGGATCGAATCCGCGACCAGCGTCCCGGTGACATCATCACCTCCTGACCAGGAAAGTTGGCTTCGAGCTGACGCTGAGTGAAAGCCGCGAGGCGGGCAGGGGTCAGCGCTTCATCCAAATCGTGGGTCAGCCAGGCCATGATCTGCGCAGGTTGTAACTCCGGCAGGCATTGAAACAGCGCCAGCATACGCCAGAAAAGTACATCGTTATCAGACATCATCTCCCCTCCTGCATTTGTGCATCGCGGCTGGCGCGCAGGCTCACCGGGAAGTTCGGACGTCCCGGCTGCTCGCTGACGTAGTAGCAACGCCCCCCCTCCAGCAAAATCGCTCCGCCCCAGCGTTCCGGCGTATCATGTTCAACCTGCGTCACTTTGGCCTCCAGATCCTGCTTGGCGATATAACAATACAAGTCGGCACCACGTTGTCGAAAAATCACCATTGGCATCATGTCCTCCTGTGGCCCCGCTCCGGCGGGGCGCATGATGGTTAACGGATAAGGTCAAAGCCGTAATCGGTTTTGCCGAGTTTGATGGTGTCTTTGTCCACTTTCTCCAGCACGGCGTTCACCAGCGTGGTGAGCATGCTCATGGCACCTTCGTAGCCCCAGGTGGTCTGGCGATGCAGGTGGTGGCGATCGAACAACGGGAAACCAAGGCGAATGAGCGGCACCTCAAATTGCTCGCCTTTTGCCAGGGTGTCGCGCTGGATGAATTTGGCGTAGGAGTTACCAATCATAAAATCCGGCTGACGCGTAAACATCAGTGAGCGGAAATGCCACAGGTCGCAGTTGATGAACACTTCACTTTCTTTGCCATAGGGTGACGCTTCCAGCATCTTTTTCATGGCTTTCTGCCAGCGCTTGTTGCCGTTGTGACACAACACCACCGTTGGCTCACAGCCCAGCTCCAGCAGAAAACGTGTTAAGCCCATAACGAAATCCGGGTCGCCATACAGCCCGAATTTTTTACCGTGCAGCCAGGAGTGGGAATCCAGCATCATATCCACCAGGCGGCCACGTTCCAGCGCCAGCGCAGCGGGGATGGGTTTGCCGGTGAGCTGGCTGATGGTCATCAGTAGGTCGTCGGTCGCAGCCAACCCCATTGGCACCTGCACCTCAGTCGCCGGCTGATTCCACATCTCCTGTACCACTTTTTTGCTTTTCACCAGTTGCCACGGTTGCAGCAGTAGGGTGTCGATGGCATCGGGAGCCTCACGCATCTCCTGCTGCGTGGTGCCTCCGGCGTACATGTGATAGTGACCATCTGCCGGCGTATCCAGCACCTCAGAGGGATCAGACAGCAGGCTACAGGGCACCGCCATTTCCGCCATCATGCGCTTCAATACACGGTAATTGCCCAGATAAGTTTCGAAGCCAGTCACCATATTCAGGCGGGGAATTTTGCCGGGTTGCGCCTGGTGATCGGCCGTGAAGGTTTTGGCAAAACCCTCAAACATATTGTCCCAGCCGGTGATATGGCTGCCGATAAAGCTCGGTGTATGTGCGAACGGCACCGGCAGGCTGGCATCGACAAAACCATCTTTCTTGGCGTTGGCGATAAACGCCTGTAAATCATCGCCAATCACCTCTGCCATGCAGGTGGTGGAGACGGCGATGATGTCCGGTTTATACAGGGTGCTGGCATTTTGCAGCCCGGTATTCATATTGTTATTGCCACCGAATACCGCCGCATCCTCGGTCATCGAGTCTGACACGCAGGCCACCGGCTCCTTAAAATGACGGTTAAAATAGGTGCGAAAATAGGCCACGCATCCCTGAGAACCGTGCACGTAGGGCAGGGTGTTGGCAAACCCCAGCGAGCAGAGCACCGCGCCCAACGGTTGGCAGGCTTTGGCCGGATCAATGGTCAGCGCTTCACGTTTGAAATTCAGGGCTTCATATTCGGCAGTCGTCGTCCACTGGAATACCTCCTGCACCCGTGCCTGATCCCAGGCTTCTTCCTGAGATCGTTTGCCACTGAACAGTTTCTGGTACTCATCCTGTTCAAATAAGGGATGACAATTATGAATTTTATCAACAGTCTGGCTCATGTTTTTCTCCTCCCGCGCCACAAATCTGTGAACTGACGGGATTGCATAAGAGATGTCAGGCGGACTTCAACCAGGGCGCGGTAAGCTGGCCCCAGGCGGGATTGTTTAACGTCATATCCATATCACGGGCAAAAATGGCGAAGCCGTCATAGCCATGATAGGGGCCGGAGTAGTCCCAGGAGTGCATCTGGCGGAACGGCACGCCCATCTTCTGGAAGATGTATTTTTCCTTGATACCCGAGCCGATCAGGTCCGGCTTGAGCGCTTTGACAAAGGCTTCCAGCTCATAACTGCTGGCATCATCGAATAACAATGTGCCTTCCTTCAGTTCCGGCAGAGTCCGGTCGTAGTCGTCGTTATGACCGAACTCGTAACCGGCGGCGATGATCTCCATGCCCAGATCTTCATAAGCACCAATCAGATGGCGTGGGCGCAGCCCACCCATGTAAAGCAGCACTTTGCGGCCTTCCAGACGTGGGCGATATTTCGCGATGATGGCGTCGTTTTGCGCCTGGTAGCGGGCAATCACCGCCTCGGCATTGGCACGAATGTGGTCATCAAACTGATCGGCGATTTTACGCAGCGACTCCGCCACTTTGGTTGGCCCGAAGAAGTTATATTCCATCCACGGAATGCCGTGCTTCTCCTCCATATGGCGTGAGATGTAGTTCATTGAACGGTAGCAGTGCACCAGGTTGAGCTTCACAAACGGGGTGTTTTCCATTTCGACCAGCGTGCCGTCGCCTGACCACTGCGCCACCACCCGCAACCCCATCTCCTCCAGCAAGATACGGGAGGCCCAGGCATCACCGCCGATGTTGTAGTCACCGATGATCGCCACATCATAGGGTGTGGTTGCAAAAGGTTGCCCTTCACGGTTGTCCAGCACCCAGTCACGGATCACATCATTGGCGATATGGTGCCCCAGCGACTGAGATACGCCACGAAAGCCTTCGCAACGTACCGGCACCACCGGTTTGTTGATGGCGGTGCTACTGGCTTTGGCGACGGCAGAGATATCGTCGCCAATCAGCCCAACCGGGCACTCCGACTGAATGCTGATCCCTTTGGTCAGCGGAAACAGTTCCTCCATCTCCGCAATCAGTTTGGTGAGTTTTTTATCCCCACCAAACACGATGTCGCGTTCCTGAAAATCGGAGGTGAAGTTAAGGGTGACAAAACTGTCGACACCGCTGATGCCGGTGAAATAGTTGCGGCGTCCGGCGCGTGAATATTGACCGCAACCTACCGGGCCGTGCGAGATGTGGGCCATATCTTTGATCGGCCCAAACACCACCCCTTTGGAACCGGCATAGGCACAACCACGCACCGTCATCACGCCCGGTTGTGATTTGCGGTTAGAGATGATGCATTTTCCGACACTCTCCATCTCCGGGTCGGTCACCATCATGTGTTTACGGCGTTCCTTGCGCGTTTTCTCCGGGTAGATCTCCAGCACTTCCTGGATGATCTCCAGATTGCGATCGGCTGTTGCATTGCTCATGGGCGCATCCTGTTAGTTGGCGTTTTCTTCCGCTGCGGTTTTGCCGATGATGCTGGTGTCTTCCGCATCCATAATGCCGAACTCCATCAGCAGCTCTTCCAGTTCATCCATAGTGCAGGGGGTGGGGACCACCATCATGGTGTTGTTGACGATTTTGCTCGCCAGGGTGCGATACTCATTGGCCTGTTTACAGGTGGGGTCGTACTCAATCACCGTCATCCGGCGGATCTCGGCGCGCTGGACGATATTGTCGCGAGGAACGAAGTGGATCATCTGGGTGCCGAGTTTCTCCGCCAGCGCGATGATCAGCTCATCTTCGCGGTCGGTCTGACGTGAGTTACAAATCAACCCGCCGAGCCGCACTTTGCCGGATTTAGCGTATTTCACGATCCCTTTGGAGATATTGTTGGCGGCATACATCGCCATCATTTCACCGGAGCAGACGATGTAGATCTCCTGCGCTTTGTTTTCACGGATAGGCATGGCAAAACCACCGCACACCACGTCCCCCAACACGTCATAGAAAACGAAGTCGAGATCGGGCACGTAGGCACCTTCTTCTTCAAGGAAATTGATAGCCGTGATCACGCCTCGACCGGCACAGCCAACGCCTGGCTCCGGGCCACCGGATTCGGCACAGCGCACGTCGCCATAACCAATTTGCAGCACATCTTCCAGCTCCAGGTCTTCCACGGAACCGACTTCTGCGGCCATTTCCATAATGGTGTTTTGAGCTTTGGCATGCAGGATCAAACGGGTGGAGTCCGCTTTGGGATCACAGCCAACAATCATTACTTTCTTACCCATCTCCGCCAGTGCGGCGACCAGGTTTTGTGTCGTGGTGGATTTGCCGATACCACCTTTGCCGTAGATGGCACATTGACGCATGGTCATCGTATGTCTCCTGTTGGTTTGGTGTGTTTGCTCAGGAATCTGTGCAGGGAACATACCAGCCGTGCCAGGATGGCTAATGCATTGATAAATATAGGCATGTTGTTTTCGTGTCGCTGCCGGGCATAACAAAGAAGAAACAATCGCCAGACCAATTGTTGGAAACAGCACAATTCCGGCGTGGCCGGTTAATTTGTCGGCTGTACAACAGGTTGTCGGGTTGGCTGTGTTGTTCCGCGCAATACATCCCGCACCGTGCAACATGCAACCAATTCATCTCATTGTTTTTATTCGTTTAATATAAACTGGCACAGGCTGTGCTTCGGGCAAGGTCACGACGATTTTCGAGGAAACAGACATGTCCGGAACGATGAAAACGATGGATGGCAACGCGGCGGCGGCCTGGATCTCCTATGCCTTTACCGATGTGGCGGCGATTTACCCCATCACCCCCTCCACGCCTATGGCGGAAAATGTTGATGAGTGGGCGGCTGCCGGGAAAAAGAACCTGTTTGGTCAACCGGTGCGGGTGATGGAGATGCAGTCGGAAGCGGGTGCTGCGGGCGCGGTACACGGGGCGCTACAGGCGGGGGCATTAACCACCACCTATACCGCTTCCCAGGGGTTACTGCTGATGACCCCCAATCTCTACAAAATCGCCGGTGAACTGTTACCTGGCGTGTTTCATGTCAGTGCCAGGGCGCTGGCAACCAATTCGTTAAATATCTTTGGCGACCACCAGGATGTCATGGCTGTACGCCAGACCGGCTGTGCGATGCTGGCAGAAAGTAATGTGCAGCAGGTGATGGATTTGTCTGCGGTGGCCCATCTGGCCGCCATCAAAGGGCGCGTGCCTTTTATTAACTTCTTTGACGGTTTCCGCACTTCGCACGAAATCCAGAAGATTGAGGTGCTGGAATACGATGCGCTGGCACCGCTGCTGGATACCGACGCGCTGGACCGGTTTCGCCGGAATGCCCTCAACCCCGATCATCCGGTTATCCGCGGCACAGCCCAGAACCCGGATATCTATTTTCAGGAACGCGAGGCCGCCAACGGTTTCTATGCCGCATTGCCGGAGATTGTCGAAAGCTATATGGCGGAGATCGCCGCCATCACTGGCCGGGAATACCATCTGTTCGATTATTACGGTGCGGAGGATGCCGAGCAGATGATTGTTGCCATGGGGTCGGTATGCGACACCATTCAGGATGTGGTTGACGCCCTGCTCGACAGCGGCGGGAAGGTTGGGGTGCTGATGGTCCATCTGTTTCGGCCATTCTCGTTAGCGCATTTTTTTGCCCGCATTCCTGCCAGCGTAAAACGTATCGCGGTGCTGGATAGGACCAAAGAGCCGGGCGCCCAAGCCGAACCGCTGTGTCTGGATGTGAGAAATGCCTTTTACCAACGTGCTAATCCGCCGCTGATCGTCGGTGGGCGTTACGCCCTCGGTGGTAAAGATGTCCTGCCATCACATATCGTCTCAGTTTTTGAAAATCTGACAAAACCGCAGCCTAAAGATGGCTTTACCCTGGGGATCTTTGATGATGTCACCCATACCTCCCTGCCGGTGCCCGTTCAGGAGGTGCAAGTCTCTACCGAAGGCATCACCGCCTGTAAATTCTGGGGATTAGGTTCGGACGGTACCGTAAGCGCCAACAAAAGCGCGATTAAAATCATCGGGGATAACACCCCGATGTACGCGCAGGCGTATTTCGCCTATGACTCGAAGAAATCGGGCGGGATTACCGTGTCTCATCTGCGCTTTGGTCAACGTCCGATCAATGCCCCGTACCTGATCCATCGCGCCGATTTTATCTCCTGTTCGCAGCAATCTTATGTCGACAAATACGACCTGCTGGAAGGATTGAATCCTGGCGGCACCTTTCTGCTTAACTGCACCTGGTTTGGCGAGGAACTGGAGGCGAAACTCCCCGCCAGTATGAAACGCTACATCGCGCGTAACGGGATTCGATTTTACACCCTGAACGCCGTGGACATTGCCCGCCGCCTGGGGCTGGGAGGGCGTTTCAATATGCTGATGCAGGCGGCGTTTTTTAAACTGACCGGGATCATCGCCCCAGCAACAGCCGCCGCCTATTTAAAACAGGCAGTTGAGAAATCCTACGGTAGCAAAGGACAAAACGTGGTCGACATGAATAATGCGGCCATTGACTTGGGGATGGAAGCATTGCAGGAAGTGATGGTGCCCGAACGTTGGGCAACCGGAGAAGATCATCCCGCCGTCGCGCAGTTGGTGCCTGATTTTATCAATGACATTCTTGAGCCGATGAATCGCCAGTGTGGCGATAAATTACCGGTCAGTGCCTTCGCCGGTCGCGAAGATGGCACCTTTCCCACCGGTACGTCGGCCTGGGAGAAACGCGGCATCGCACGGGATGTACCGGTGTGGCAGCCTGAGGGTTGTACCCAATGTAATCAATGTGCGTTTATCTGCCCCCATGCCGCCGTGCGTCCGGCACTGCTGACCAATGAGGAACGCTATTTCGCGATGCCGGAGCTGTTAAGTAAACCCGCGCAAGGCGCCACCGATTATGAATATCACCTGGCGATCTCGCCGCTGGACTGCTCTGGCTGCGGAAACTGCGTCGATATCTGCCCCTCCAGGGGCAAGGCGCTCAGTATGCAGCCGTTGGAAAGTCAGCGACATATGAGCACGGTGTGGGACTATGCACTGGGGCTGGCCCCAAAACCCAATCCATTTGGCAAAACCTCGGTAAAAGGCAGCCAGTTCGAAACCCCGCTGCTGGAGTTTTCCGGTGCCTGCGCCGGATGTGGTGAAACCCCTTATGCGCGGCTGGTGACACAACTGTTTGGCGACCGAATGATGATCGCCAACGCCACCGGTTGTTCATCCATCTGGGGAGCCAGTGCCCCCTCCATTCCCTGGACCACCAACCATAAAGGGCAGGGACCGGCATGGGCGAATTCGCTGTTTGAGGATAACGCCGAATTTGGCCTTGGTATGATGTTGGGCGGTCGGGCAGTGCGCGAACAACTCGCCCATTATGCAACCGAAGCCCTGAAACGCCCGCTCAGTGCTGAGCTGAATCAGGCATTGCAGCAATGGTTGACGCTGAAAGATCAGGGCAACGGTACGCGAGAACGTGGTGAGCTTCTGAGTACGCTGCTGGCGGAAGAAAAGGGCGATGATGACTTGCTCAATCGCCTTTATCAAAATCAGGACTACTTCGCCAAACGCTCGCAGTGGATCTTTGGTGGCGATGGTTGGGCCTATGATATTGGATTTGGTGGCTTAGACCATGTGCTGGCTTCAGGCGAGGATGTGAATGTACTGGTTTATGATACCGAAGTTTATTCCAATACCGGCGGTCAATCCTCGAAATCGACACCGGCTGCGGCTATTGCCAAATTTGCAGCGCAAGGCAAACGCACCCGTAAAAAAGACCTGGGTATGATGGCGCTCAGTTACGGCAACGTCTATGTCGCGCAGATTGCTATGGGGGCCGATAAAGCTCAGACGTTGCGGGCCATTGCCGAAGCGGAAGCATGGCCCGGTCCTTCCCTGGTCATAGCCTATGCGGCGTGCATCAACCACGGGCTAAAAGCAGGCATGGGATGCAGCCATCGCGAAGCGAAGCGTGCGGTCGACGCTGGCTACTGGCATCTGTGGCGTTATAACCCGCAGTTGGCAGAGAAAGGCAAGAATCCGTTCATCCTGGATTCGGAGGAACCGGAAGAGAGTTTCCGCGACTTTTTATTGGGCGAGGTGCGCTATGCTTCGCTGCGTCGGACAGCGCCAGATATTGTGGATCAATTGTTCGAACAGACGGAACAGGATGCAAAACAACGCTTTGAGCAGTACAGGCGCATGGCGGGTGAGTAATTTATATCTTAAGGAAAAGAAGGCTTGAGCAGCGCAGGACACGCGCTGCTCGCTCATGTCCTTGCCATCTTCAAAATTATTCCTGCTTATTGTTCTGGGGCGCAAGGGAGAGTTTGAATGTTCCTGCTGACGCAGCATGTGTTCTCTTCAACGCTAACGCTTGTGCTGCATCTAACTTACCAGGTGTTTGGGCTTAGCAGGGCAACATCATTAGTGCTTAATATGCTGACGGTCCTGCTCAGTAAGACCGGTCATTTTCATGACAGATGCCCAGTCAAAACCGCTTTCAAGCATATTGCGGGCGATTTCCAGCCGGGTATCGCGCTCAGCGATTTGCTTGCCTTTTTGTAGGCCTTTCTGCTCACCTTTTTGCTCAAGTTGTTGTGCAATGGTCATAAGTTCATTCTCATGCTGTGGCAAACGTTGGGCCAGTTCGCGAATAAAACCTTCTGCATCTGGCGGGGAAAAACTGAAATGTATACCCGCTATTCAGAGACTTCAACATTCTTCATTGACTCAGAAGCCGCAGGCATGCCCCAAATGGCTAAGAATAATTTTCTTTTCTGAAATATAGGACGCCTGTCTTCTTTAACATTATATGCTTTTAATTCTCTTTCCATGTCTTTATTTCCCATCAATAATGTTAAAAACAAGTTAAATTGCACAGCGCCCGCCTTTTATATCGCCAAATCCACAGGCATCCCTCGCTCTAAAACGGTATTTTATGAGCAGAACATGCAGCAATTTGGTTATTATTTTCTACTATCGATTTATTCACCTGTTGCTATCGTTGAGCATTGTTATTTTTTCTTCTTTAAAGAGAGCGCTGCGTTAATGGAAGAGATCGTTATTGTAGAACCGGCATTTTTCAACCAGTTTCAATGTGTGGGTAGTGCCTGCCCGGACCATTGCTGCAAAGGATGGGATATTGAGTTCGATGAACCAACGGTAAATCGATACATGCAGAGCGAAGCAATTGAAATTCGTCACATTGCAGTTGAAAATATTATTACCACTAAAGAGAGCCAGAGTCGTTGGGGAAAAATAAAATTAACAAGTAATGGTAACTGTACTTTTCTTGATGAAGATCGCTTGTGCAAAGTGCATAAGTCACTTGGGGAAAAAGCGCTCAGCACCACCTGTGCGATCTATCCACGTCTTTACGCCAGCTATAAATATGAAATCAGAAGTAACCTGACCTTATCGTGCCCGGAGGCGGCAAAAAGACTGTTAACAACGCCGGGCGCGATGCTCTACAGCGAAAAAATCAAGCCAAGTCCCGAGGCGTTGGATGCACCAGACATTAGCGAGCACGATCGTCTGCTCAATCTGATGTGCACCAACATTATGCTAACCTGCGGTTCAGACATCGAGGCGGGCTTTTACGGTATCATCTTGTTATTCTTTTATCGTGATAAACTGGCAAAAGACAATGAGCCGGAAGGAAATATTTTAAATTATTTCGAGGATATCCAGACGGCGATTCATAACGATCAAATTAGAAAAAACATTGATGAATTAAATCCGAATTATCAGCTACAATCCGAACTCCTTTCTCGACTGCAAACATACCTTGGTGAAAAAAATGAAGGTCGTGGGTGGTCCACCCTACGATTTTATTCGCAAAAACTGCATGATTTGCAAAGCAACAATTCCGCAGACACAATGCAGCGAATAAATACAATCTGGCAAGATAAAGCACGCCCCTGGTTCCAGGAACGCCCCCATCTGCTTAGTAACTATATCCAGTATCGTATGTATGAGGATTTTTTCCCACAGAAGAATGGAAGAGAGTTTTTCACCAACCTTTATTTGATGATATCGGAATGGTTATTACTAAAGTGGCTAATTGCTGCAAGTATTGCGCTGAATGATAACTTCACTGAAGATGACGTGATTAATATTGTCTATAGCTATCACAGTATCGCAAGACATGACAAAAATGCAGAGGATGCATTTTTGACTGAAATTGGCAGGATAACGTTTAACGATAATCTTTCATTGGCTTATCTGTTGAAGTGATGGTATTCCCCGAGGCGGATGATCATCCAGGCCGCAGACATCATCTTAACGACCTCTGACTAACCAGTAATAAATGTAAAAGGATTGTTGTCCTGAGTTGATTCGCTAAAATGTGGCATCTCGTCCATCAACAGGGAGTCATCCGTGGCAGATTTTGAGCGACCTAAGTCACTGACAGCGGTGGTAACCGATCACGTTCGTAAGCTGATAGTTCATGGCGATATTCCGTTGGGTGCAGCCATTAGCGAACGCACGGTTGCCGCTGAGTTGAATGTCTCAAAAACACCGGTTCGTGAAGCGCTTGCCCAACTCAGTAACGAAGGGCTTGTTACGATCAAGCCGCAATCAGGCGTGCGGGTGTTTACACTGAGCGCCAGAGAAGTCCGCGAAATCTGTGCTTTCAGACAGGTTCTTGAAACCGCGGCACTCACTCTGGCTATGCAGCAGAATGCAAAAGGGCTGGCTGATGCACTGGATGCAGTGGTGAAACAAATGGATGTCGCTCAGAGTGAGGGGGATTTTCGCCGTTATCTGGAGCTGGATAATGATTTCCACCAGCGCTTTTTTGATTTCTGTGACAACGCTTACCTGACCAACTCTTATGTGCGTTATGCAGCGAAGATTGCGGCGCTACGTACCCATCTGTCTGCAAAACCTCAGCACACATCCCTTTCTTATCAGGAACATGGTGACATTGTTGCCGCCATCAGAAATGATGCGCACGCAGAAGTTCTGACCATTCTCGAACGCCATTTAGGCCGTACCCGCGAAACCTATGAAATCGGCGTTGAAGACATTGCCGCCGCCGACGCGGCTTCCCTGACGACGTCCTCCTGATCTTCTGAGCCAGGGATACCTGGCCCATTCCTGCGTAATCACTAAAAAACCAATCCTGGTCACATTTTTTTAACTTTTCTTTGACTGGTATACCAGATCTCAGTTAGTTTTTTTCAAAACCGGCTGCTAATGCAGGTCACGAAAACTACTCAATCTGGTTAAAGGAGCGTCTGATGAGTCGAAGATTTAAGGTGGTTATTACTGATTACGATTACGGCGACATCGCCATTGAAGAAGAGATCCTCAATGCCGCAGGTGCGGATGTTATTGGTTTACAGGCGAAATCTGAGGATGACCTGGTTGAAGCTGCGCGTGATTGCGACGCCATCATGAATCAGTACGCCCGTGTCGGCGCAAAGGTGATCTCCGCCATGACACAATGCAAGGTGATTGCCCGCTACGGTGTCGGTGTCGATATTGTCGATGTGGACGCCGCCACCAATCGCAACATATTGGTAACAAATGTGCGGGATTACTGCACCGAGGAAGTCGCCGATCATGCCATCAGCATGTGGCTGGCTCTGGCCCGTAACCTGTTTGCTTACAATACCGCCACACATCAGGGCATCTGGCAGTGGCAATCCGGCGCACCTGTCTATCGCCTGCGTGGACAAACGATGGGGATTGTTTCATTTGGCCGCATTGGCCAGGCAATCGCCGAACGCGCTCGCGCCTTTGGCGTGAATGTCATCGTCTACGATCCTTACATCGATCCGGCATTAGCACAGCAACATCAGGTGAAACTGGTCAACAAAGCAACGCTCATCACACAATCCGACATTTTCATGATGCAGGTACCGATGACCACGGATACCCGTCATTTCCTTAGCGAAGCAGAATTCAAAGCCATGAAGCGTCGGGCGTTAATCATTAATACCGGACGTGGCCCCACTATCGATAATCAGGCGTTGTACCGCGCACTGCATGAAGGCTGGATCACCGGTGCAGCACTGGACGATCCCGAAGAGGAACCGGCAAAACGCGCGCAATGGAATCCTGCGGACAACCCGATTTTCTCTCTGCCAAATGTCATCGTGACACCCCATTCGGCCTACTACTCCGAAGAATCAATTCGTGCCGCACGCCAGTTGGCGGCCACTGAAGTCGCCAGCGTGCTGACAGGCAAAACACCTCGATTCCCGGTTAATGGCGAAGCCCTTGCGCTTCGCAGCAAAGGAGCAAATGACCATGCTGAAGCAATTTAATGATTTCACCCGCCAGCCAGAGCTGTTGGCTCAGTTTGACGCTTTATTGCAGAGCTATTCCATTGCTGCGGTTTTTGCCGATGTGCAGTATCGCACTGGCGTGATGGACAGCGGCATTAAACCTGCATTCCGCGCCAAAGTCTGTGGACAGGCCATTACCGTGCAGCTCTCTAAAGGCGACCTGGTTGATCCATTGAAAGCACTGGAGATGGGACAACCTGGTGATGTGATCGTGGTGGATGCCGGCGGTGACGGTAATACCTCCGTTTGCGGAGGGCTGATGGGGGGCCTGGCGCAGAATCGTGGGATTCGCGCCATGATCATTGACGGGGCCGGGCGCGACACCGATGAACTGGAAGATATTAACTGGCCAATCTGGAGCCGGGCGATCACCCCTCGCGGTACCCACACCATGTTTTCCGGGCGTAAAGAAGAACTGTCCATCAACGTTCCCATCGCGGTCGGCGGTCAGTTAGTAAAACCTGGCGATTTTATCGTGGCTGACCTGATGGGGGTGGTGGTGATCCCCCAGGAAAATGCGCAAGACGTTTTAAATCTGGCGAAAGAACAGGTTGAGCGTGAACAGGCCACGCGCGAATGGGTGAAGCAGGGCAAAACCGTTGAAGACCTGCTGGCAGAGTTTGGCCGTATCTGACCGTTTGCTCTGCACCCAGGGTGCAGAGCATGTGAACCCGGAGATAAAGATGAGCAACACTGCGGAATTTGGACTCTGTGACTGGGGCACCTCAAGCTTTCGACTGTGGCTGGTGGACGGGCAGGGCAAAACCCTGAGTGAAGTGCGTACCCACCAGGGGTTAGGCAGTATGGCCGACCGGTCGTTTTCACGCGTGCTGGAGCAGCATCTGGCGGAACTTGGCGCATCAACCGACCTGCCGGTATTGATTTGTGGGATGGCGGGCTCCCGCCAGGGCTGGCAGGACGCCGGTTACAGCACGGTCCCGCTGACGGTGAACGAGCTTCTGTTGTCACCGATCAGAATTGCTGGCGAAAGAGACATCCGCATCTTGCCAGGCGTGTGCCAACGTTCACCGGCTTACGATGTCATGCGTGGCGAGGAAACCATGTTGTTGGGTGCAGTGCGATCAGGCCAGCTTAAGAACGGATTGATCGTGATGCCCGGCACTCACAGCAAATGGGTAACGCTGGAGGATGCGGTTGTCACCGGTTTTAGCACGTTTATGACCGGGGAACTGTTCAGCCTGATGAGCACGCATTCTATCCTGCGCCACGCGGTCGCCGATGCTGTCGGTGAAATTGATGAACACTCTCCGGCGTTTATCGCGGCAGTGAAGCTGATGTTAAGTGGGGGATCACTCACTCAACAGTTGTTCACTGTTCGCTCAACCACCTTACTGAGTGACTGCACCCCGGCAGCAAGCGCCTCGCGCTTATCGGGATTGTTGATTGGTGCAGAGATAGCGGCATGCTATCAACAGACGTCGCAGCGCCATGTAATGTTAATTGCATCAGGCTCCCTCACCGCGCTTTATCGCCAGGCTTTAACGCTGGCGGGCTTTGCTGTCACCCTGGTGGATGCTGACGAAGCGGTACGCGCCGGGCTGTTCCAGAGCGCACAAACCCTGTGGCAGCGGCAGGAGGAGCAACATCATGTCTGAATTAAATTTATCAGGTGCTAAACGGGGGCTTATCGCCATACTGCGGGGTGTTAAACCCGACGAAGTGGTGGATATTGGCTATGCGTTGGTCGAGGCGGGAATCGAGATCATTGAGGTTCCCCTGAACTCCCCGCAACCGTTTGAAGCCATATCACGGCTGATAAAAACATTACCTTCGGACATTCTCATCGGTGCTGGCACGGTGCTGGACCCACATGATGTCGACCGACTGGCTGACTGTGGTGGCGGCATCGTCGTCAGTCCCAACGTCGATAAGGCCGTCATTGAGCAAACCCGTTCACGGGGCATGTTATCTCTGCCGGGCGTGTTTACAGCGACCGAGGCTTTTACGGCGATTGCCGCAGGAGCCAGCGGCCTTAAGTTCTTTCCGGCATCGGTGATGGGGGCCAGTGGTATCAATGCGCTGCGCGCAGTTCTACCTTCCGACATCCCATTGGGCGCGGTTGGCGGGATAGAGGCTGGACAGTTTATTGATTATCACCAAGCCGGTATTCATTTTTTCGGGCTTGGTAGCAATCTGTATAAAGCCGGAGATAACGCACGAACGGTTTCGCAAAGAGCAATAAATCTGGTGCACGCCTGGGACGCCATAAAAAACCAATAACTATTTTCCCGTAATAAAACGGCTACGGCATAAAGAACGTAGCCTTATTCTCTCTACCCTACAGGAGAAAATAAATGTCTGGATTTACTCTGTCAAAACAAAGCTCGACCATGAAACCTCCCGGGCGGCAACGCTGGGGAGTGCTAGGGTTACTGTGCCTGCTGGCGATCATTAATAATATTGACCGCCTGACGCTTTCTATCGCAGCGCCGGTAATGCAAACTGAAATGCATATCACCGCTACGGATATCGGCCTGCTGGGAAGCGCCTTTGCTTTAGCTTATGCATTTGGTCAATTACCTTCCGGCTGGTTTGTCGATCGTTTCAGCCCGCGTATCCTGTTGGGCGCGTCCGTGATCATCTGGAGTGCCGCGACAGTCGCGATGGGTATGTCCTATACGCTTACTGGATTTATACTGGCCCGTATCTGGCTCGGTCTGGCTGAAGCCCCCTCCTTACCAGCCACGAATAAAATTGTTACCCGCTGGTTCCCAAAAAAGGAGCAGGGCATCGCCAATGCCAGCTGGGATGCTGCACTTAAAGTAGGACCGGCCTTCTTTACCTTTTTACTGATCTGGATCGTTTCAGAAATTGGCTGGCGTGAAATGTATTTCATTGCCGGTGGGGCAGGGATTATTGCCGCAGTGATATTTTTTGCCTTCTATCGGGATATTGAGAAACATAAGTCCCTGACAAAAGAAGAACGCGAATATATTCAGCATGATGCCACCCCCATAATTACAAAAAATAATTTACCCTGGAGGGAATTATTCAAACATCAAACGATGTGGGGCATGATGGCGGGTTTCTTTTGTAATATGTGGGTTTATCAGATTTTCCTGGTCTTTATCCCACTTTATATTATTAACCAGTTTGGGATTAAATTTTCCTCTTTAGGACTGGTCGCCAGCGTCCCGTGGATTGGTGCGATCATCGGTGATCTCGTGAGCGGTGTGATTTCAGGTAAGCTCTCCGAACGTTCCGGCTGGAGCACACTTAAAGCCAAGAAGGTCACCATCATTGGTGCGCTGGTGTTACAGGCTATCGTCCTGGCGCTACTGCCATTTAATGGCATGTTCGGTGAAGGTGCAGGCCTGACTGTCGCGGTGATCTTAATGGCGTTTGCACTCGGTTTTAATGGTGGCGTAGTCGCGCATGCCTGGTCGATTCCAGCCGAAGTCACGGCCCCTGGCACCGTAGCCTCTGTCGCCGCAGTGCAGAATTTCGGTGGCTTCCTCGGTGCGACAGTTTCACCGCTGGTCGCTGGCGCGATTGTCGATGCTACTCACAGTTTTACGCTGGTGTTTCTGATTTCCGCGGTTGTCTCAGTGCTTGGCGCAGGTATTTATTTCTGGTTTGTCGGTAAGCCGGTTATCCGCGAAGAAAAATCCTCATCCCTTATGGCACAAGCTACGCAGGAGTAATCTGAGATGAAAATTACTGAAGTAGAAACCTATATCCTGAAGAGCAAACTGGATCGGCCATTTGCCTACTCACAAGGTTGGGTGCAGGGACGATCCACCGTGCTGGTACGCATTGCCACCGACGAAGGCATTGAGGGGTGGGGTGAGACGTTCAGTGTTGGCTTGCAGCCTCCTGAAATCGCTGCCGCCGCCATCAACAGCGCCCTGAAGCCATTGATCATCGGTAAAGATCCGCGCAATACAGAAGTCTTGTGGCATGACATGTATGTCAAAACGCGAGATTACGGCCGTAAGGGGGTGGTGCTGGGGGCCATCAGCGCAGTTGATATTGCGTTGTGGGACATCTGCGGTAAAGCGGCGGGAATGCCGCTATGGCAACTGCTTGGCGGCGCGTTTCGTGAGCGCGTGCAATGTTATGCGACAGGTTTTTTCCGCACGGAAGGGCGCGGCCAGACGGATGCTATGGCCAGTGAGGCGATACGCCACAGTGAGGCTGGTTTTTCCCTGATGAAGGTGAAGCTGGGCTTTGGTGTTGATGATGACGTAAAAGTGATGTCTGCGATCAGGGAAGCCGTTGGTGAACGCAGCAAATTTATGGTCGATGTTAACCACGGCTACGGTGCCAATGATGCCATTCGCCTTGGACGCGCCCTGGCCGATTACGATTTGCTGTGGATGGAAGAGCCGGTTATTCCTGAAGATTATGTTGCTTACCGCCGGGTAAGGGATGCGCTGGATATTCCCATCGCGGGTGGTGAAGCGGAGTTTTCATTGTTTGGCTTCCGTGATCTCATTGCATCTCAGGCCATTGATATTGCTCAACCGGATATCTGCCTGGCGGGTGGGGTGACTGCATTACGTCATATTAACGTGTTAGCCACGGCAGGCGGCGTTCAGGTCAACCCTCATGTCTGGGGCACTGCGGTGGGCCAATACGCTTCTTTGCATCTGATCGCGTCAACCCCGGTCACCCACTATGCGCTCTATGCCAGCCAACCGCTTTTCGAATACGACACATCATCACATCCGTTCCGCACCGCGCTGGTCGAGAATCCGCTTGAACATGAACAGGGTTGGTTAACGTTGCCGCAAGAGCCTGGGTTGGGCTTCACGATTAATCGTGAGTTTTTAAAAGAGAACGCTCTGACTGCTAACATATTCTGAAGTAACACTCCTGAAATCTGGGCAGAACAGGTAGCCTGCCCAGTTCGGGAATGTCATTAAGAAACAGTGGCTTTGAAGCCTCTTAATCGGCTCAGTTGGCACCTTTTAAAGGGGCTGGCTTATAACTTGTATTCATACGTGAAGCTGTGGAGGGCGCAACGGCCAGAGCACGGGCTAGCTCTCTGATGCCGATATCGAGATCCTCCATAATATCGGAAATAATTTCACCCGCGTGTGGGGGGTTATGCATAGTCATCAGTGATAATCCTCATAATTCAGAAGTTACGGGTAGGGAATGGTGACGCAGACTGGCCGTGATAGAGGGACAGGTAATTTAACATAACTATCATTTTGCGCACTTTTATATCTCATTGATAAGTATTTATTTTTTATCAATTGATACTTGCGTGACCGATTTGAATAACTTGTACAGCCTCTCAGCTTAGCCTTATGGCACAGACAGCTTCGCGCAAGTATCCCCGGATAAGGGTTTCATCCAAGCTGATGACAGAGTAGTCTCTTGGCCGACTCTGAATGATGCCCGCTTTGATAAGAATGACTTGCTGCTCGTTCTAACAACTAAAAATAGTGCAAACAGGACAACTATGGATTCTCCACTTATTTCACCATCAGCCATGAACAAAACTCCGTCTCTGAATCGTGCCCGGCGTGCTGCCTGGGGTAGCTTTGCCGGTGCGGTGGTTGACTGGTATGACTTCTTGCTTTACGGCATCACTGCCGCCCTGGTCTTTAACCATGAATTCTTTCCACAGATTAGCCCAGCGATGGGAACACTCGCTGCATTCGCCACCTTTGGTGTCGGCTTTCTGTTCCGGCCGTTGGGCGGGATAATCTTCGGCCATTTTGGAGATCGTCTGGGCCGTAAACGCATGTTGATGATGACGGTCTGGATGATGGGTATTTCCACCGCCCTTATCGGCCTGTTGCCCACCTTTTCCAGCATTGGCTGGTATGCACCGGTGTTGCTGGTCACATTGCGAGCCATACAGGGCTTTGCCGTTGGTGGAGAATGGGGAGGTGCAGCGTTGCTGTCAGTAGAAAGTGCACCTGAGCGGAAAAAAGCCTTTTACAGCAGTGGTGTTCAGGTCGGCTACGGCGTGGGACTTTTACTCTCCACCGGACTGGTTTCACTCATCAGTCATTTAACATCGGACCAGCAATTTCTGAGCTGGGGTTGGCGCATCCCTTTCTTATGCAGCACGATCCTTGTGCTTGCCGCGCTGTGGATACGAAAAGGCATGGAAGAATCCACTGAATTTGAGCGCCAGCAGAAAGCAGATGTATCAAAGAAATCTCGCATACCTGTCATGGAGGCGCTGGTGCGTCATCCGGGTGCGTTTTTAAAGATTATCGCACTGCGTCTGTGTGAATTACTGACAATGTATATCGTTACCGCGTTCGCACTGAGTTATTCCACACAGAATCTAGGCTTGCCACGCGAACTGTTCCTTAATATCGGTCTGCTGGTCGGTGGCCTAAGCTGTCTTACCATCCCCTGCTTTGCCCATTTAGCGGATCGCTTCGGTCGTCATCGCATTTACATCATCGGTGCGGTGATCGGTATGTTGAGTGCCTTTCCTTTCTTTATGGCACTGGAGGCAAAATCTCTCGTCTGGATAATATTCTTCTCAATTATGCTGGCGAATATTGCGCATGATATGGTCGTCTGTGTCCAGCAACCCATGTTTACTGAAATGTTTGGTGCAGGTTATCGCTACAGCGGCGCAGGGGTGGGTTATCAGGTCGCCAGCGTAGTTGGCGGTGGTTTTACGCCGTTTATTGCGGCCTCTTTAGTCACCCTGTCAGGTGGCCAATGGCATAGCGTGGCAATTTACCTTCTGGCTGGCTGCCTGCTCTCCGCAGGCACCGCGTTGTTTATGAAAAAATCTCACTAACTGCGCTTGATGAGTGGGCAGCCATCGGGCTCCCACTTTGCGCCACCGGTTTTTCAACGGGTTCCTGACTAAACTCGAAGCTGAGGGTAAAGTTGTGGTGGTGATTTTCCACCATGCCCCCTTCTTCCCTGGAACAATATGGCAATTCGTTAACGTGTTATAAACCGCACCGGCATACTGCGAATCCCGGTATGTTTATTTTAGCTCCAACGACAACTATCGACTTTTGCCAGTTCAGATATTTAAGCCCTTTCTTTTCTCTCAATCTCACAGATACAGATTCGTTAATTGATAATGACTATTATTATCAATTAATGATAAAATATTGCTCATGCCTGAGATTGCTGAATACACACATGAACGAGACAAAAATCCTAATAATCGAAGATGATATTGATATAAACCAATCACTTGCTTCGTTTCTCAAAACGCAGGGCTATCATGTGGAAACATGTCCTTCAGCTGAAGTTGGGCATGAGTGGATGAAGAAAAATAGCACTGACTTGATTCTACTTGACCTGATGTTACCTGGAGAGAACGGCTTTGAATTCTTCCGTAAAGTCCGCACCGAAGGAGGTCCAGCTGTCATCATGCTAACGGCTCTGGAAGATCCTGCTGACAATATTCTTGGTCTGGAACTTGGCGCAGACGACTACGTTACTAAACCCTTTGATTTACATGTTCTCCTCGCCAGGATTCGTTCCGTATTACGCCGATCGACTTCTCATGATGTCTCTCAACCAAAATTAACAACAGAAATGACATTTCAGTTTTCTGCATACACCTTTTACCCCTTGAGACGCTATCTTCGCGGTCCTGGGGGACTCCGCAAATCCTTGACCGCGAACGAAACAAACTTATTGGTCGTGTTGTGTCAGAACGTCAACAAATTGCTTTCTCGCGAAAATCTGCTGGAGTTAACTCGGGCGGATGACTGTTCACCATCAACACGTACCATCGACATTCTGATTAGCCGTTTAAGAAAAAAACTTGCTGATGACCAGGTAAAAGATGAGTTAATCCAGACATTCAGAAATGGTGGCTATATGTTCAGACCAGAAGTTAATACGCTGTGATGAAAAAATTCTTTTCCACTACGTTAGGCCATATTCTGATTATTATTTCATGCTCGACTGTCATTACCTTTATGGTTTTATGCACACTGCTATTCATCCCGAAAGGGCCACCCGGCCCTCCCTGGCCATGGCAAACAACATATCGTATTAGTAGTATTGTTAATATATTGCGTGAAGTTGAGCCTGCACAGCAGAATGCAATATTGCAGGCAGCACAACGAGCCGATGGGATGAAAATGCGTTGGGTAACACAACAACCTGTAAGTTGCACAACTCAGACATTCAATACCTGGGATCTGGCAAGATCACTAGCCAGTGAATTAAAAGGGGGAAACCATATTGACGTTTTTTCCTGTAACTCTCAGAACCCCCGCCAGGATATACAGGTCATCATAAATATGGGTAATGGTTATCTTGAAGTGATGGTGGATAACATTGGCAGAGAACCTACGCGATTTACCTTTCCAACCTTCTGCGCAATATTGTTTCTTCTGACGGGAATTGCGGTTATGTCAATTTGGGCAATTGGCCGAATTATTAGCCCACTGCGCGAACTCTCAATAAAAGCAGACGCATTCAGTCGCGATATGACGGTTATACCGGTGAAAGAGGAAGGCCCTCTCGAAATTCGCAGAGTCGCCCACACTTTCAATCTCATGCAGGAGCGCATCTCAAGTTACATGCAAAGCCGTAGCCATATGCTGGCAGCTATCAGTCATGATCTGCGTACTCCCCTCACCCGAATGCGACTTGGTATCGATACCTGGCCACCGGAAATTGCAAAAGAAAAACTCATCAAGGACATAGATCTGATGACCAAACTGATCGGGGCGGCTCTTTCTTTCATTCGCACGGGTTCGGATGGAGAAAAACCAGAACGGCTGGATTTGGATGCCTTACTGACAACCCTTTGCGATGAATATGAAGATGGCGGAACATGCATACAATACATTGGTACATCAACCCTGGAATTATTTTGCAAACCAGAAGCTATTCAACGGGCTATCGTCAACCTTATTGAAAATGCAGCAGCACACGCAGACCAAATAGCGATTTATACCAGGCAGGCCGGTGATCAAATCATTATTGAGATCATGGATAACGGCCCAGGCATCCCTCCCGACATGCTAGAGAAAGTCAAAGAACCATTCTTTCATCTCAATTCGGCAAGAAATGAGCGAAAAGGAAATGCCGGATTAGGTCTTTCAATCGTCAATGAAATTGTTCAATTGCATGGCGGTGTATTCGAATTGATGAACCGTAACCCTCACGGACTTAACGCGCGTGTAACCCTCCCTAAATCATTGCATGCCCGTACGGAATACGGGCACGCATCATCTTAGTTCAGGGCAATACGCACAACATCATCAGGTAGAATAGTAGGTTTATCATGAGCAGAGTCCTGCTTGACACTTACATAGAGTGCATCACCTGATGTTGATAATGCAAAACTATTAGGGTGTGCTGGAAGCCGTAAAGTTGACAGCACCTCATAGTTTCTGCCATCAATTATGCTGACAGTCCCATCGTTACGGTGGGCTGCGAAGATCTCATTACGCTGTGAATTGAAAAGAACACCGATAGACTCAGGTACATTGATCCGATGAATAACTTTACCATTGGTCGTGTCCACAACCAAAATCTCGGCTGCTTTATTATCTGACACAAATGCGCGATGCCCTTTCTTATCGAGAGAAATATTCATCAGCAAATGTTCCTGGTCATCTGCGACAATTTTCGTTCTGGAGAGGATGCTATTGTTCTGGCTGTCGATTGTGATGAACTCTCCATCACCGTTACTGGTATAAAGGCGGTGATTATCATTATCTATTGCCAATCCGGTGTTGAGTTTACCCAATCCGTGCAGTGTCTGTTTCACCACTAAACTGCCACCATCAACCACCCATAGCACACTATCTTTGCGGTTAACACCACTGACATAAACGGTATTGGTTTGTTCATCCACCGCCAGCTCTCGCGGTGCAGGTGGCCGGTTATCGTCGTGAATCTTCATCTCACCCGCAGGTTTCGTTCCACGAGCTTGCGCATTCTGACGACGCGGCTCTGTGGGTTTACCTTTCGTTTCTGCTCTTTGCATCTGCGGTACCAGGCTAACAATACCTTTGACCTTTCCTGTATCAATATCAACAGCGATAAGACATCCATCTATACTTCCACCAAAATATGCGGTGTGCGTTTTATTGTTTATTGCTGCGCCAAAAGGCTTTTTACCTGTTTCGATCGTGTGAATCACATTCAGTGTTTTGGCATCAAGTTCATATACCAGCCCCCCTTCAACATTTCTGTCCTGAGTGGTGGCAACCAAAATGGATTGATGATCATTGTTGTAGACCATTTCATATGCACCTACATCAACCGGTTTTCTTGACACCTGGATGTCTGCAAAACCCGGAGTTGCCATACTCGCCAATAATACGGCAAATAGTGTTTTTAAGGTATAGTGCCCTTTTTTCAACTTCACCATCATTAAGTCCTTAATTTTTCATCTTAGTTATTAACCGGGAGACTCTTTTCTGATTCAGGCGTATTAGATACCTGATACGCCCTGCTGTAGAATCAGAAATTGTAGGTCAGGCTAACGTTGTAACGTCTTCCATCCTGATTATCGCCATAGGTATCACTATCTATGTATTTATCAAACAGGTTTGAAACGCTGGTATTTAACTTAATCTTCGGTGTAAGTTGGAAATTAACCCCTAAATCAACAACGGTGTAGGAATAGAATCCTGCTGTTTCAGTTGACCTGGAATTCCCTGCATAGTGCTCAGACGTTTTGCCACGATAATAAACACGCAACCACGGACTGATATTCTGTGAGAAGTCATAATCCAGACGTGCACTTACCAGATGCTTAGGTTGCTGATTAAGCGGCTGGCCTGCAAACTCTCCCGACTCCTGCTTGGTTTCAGTATAGGTGTAAGAAGTATTTAGATGCAGATTAGACAGAATATCCCATGCAAATGTGGATTCAACCCCACGCATCATTGCCTTACTCACATTATAGTAAGACGAGACAAAGTCATATTTTTCGCCATTATAATCGCAGGTATAAGTTCCGGCATCTCCGGTGCATAGCGTTTCAAGTTCAATTTTGTTTCTGAACTTACTGTAGAATCCGGTGACGCCGACTTTCACTCTGCCGCTGTCCCAGTTAATTCCCAGCTCATAGTTAGTACTGGTTTCCGGCTTAAGATCAGGATTACCAATACTTACCCCATCTCGTTGACCGGAACCGGCAGAGTCAGCCCAGTTTGACGCTGACTGGCGTAAAGTGGGGTTTTTATAACCACCAGATATACCGCCCTTTAACGTCCATTGCGGGGCGATAGTCCATACGCCATAAAGTTTTGGTGTAACGTGTGAACCGTATTTTTCATTTTCATCCAGACGAAGTGACGGGATCACATCAAATGGGTCAACTACATTCCATCGGTCCTCAGCAGTCAGCGCCCAGCTATTACGGTCCAGTTTTGAAGTTGGATCACCACTCTCAACTTTAAGCACATTGTTGGCATCATGGATGGTCTCGTTCAGGAATGAACCCCCAAATGAAAACGTATGATTGTCCCCAAGATAAAGTTTCTCAAGCGTGTTTAACGTGGTGTTTCTGCCAGTGATGCTACTGCTGGAATTGGTTGAGTCCTGAATTTGAGCATAAGAATTAGTCTCAAGGATTCCATAATACCCTTTATGGCTCAGCGTATAGTTTGTTCGAGTGTAGGTATGGTTAGTCGTACCACCAGAAGTTTTCGGTGTGGCCAGTGTTTCCTGTAAAGCTCGGGTCACATCAAAGTCAAAAATATTGTCGAGATTTGGCGTCCAGGTAAATCCCACCCCTCCATTCAGAAGTTTACGTTTTGCTGCCCCACCATCATAGTCATCTTCATTTCTCTGCTGAAAAGTGCCATCGACTTTCATACTCAGCGTATCTTCAATCAATGGACCTGCTAAATGGGCGCTGGTTTGATTAATGTCACCAGAGCGGCTGTGTTCCTGGATAGTTGTTCCTGCGGTAATCGAACCGTGCCATTCTTTTCTGTTCGCTTTTTTAGTGATGATATTGATAACACCACCTATTGCATCGGAACCATAAAGGGAAGATGCAGGGCCACGGATCACCTCAATATGATCAATGGCTTCGATACCCGGCAAAAATTGATATCCCGTTGTCGTTGTTTCATCGACGGTTTCTCGCATATCAACCTTTTTTCCATCAACCAGAATCAAGGTGTAATCGCTTGCCATGCCACGCATGGTTATTTCTTCAGAGCCGACGCTTCCTGTTACAAAAACCCCTGGGACGTCTCTCAGCACATCCAGCACCGTATAATATGGCTTGGAATGTATGGTTTTATTGCTAATGACGGTGACAGAGGCGGCAGCTTTGGTCACATCCTCATCGAATCCAGATGCCGTCACGACCATTGTGTTCTGGTCTTTACCATTAAGGTTATTAGCAGTTGAATCATATGAAAAATCATCGGCATGGACATTATTCATCGTCAAAATGGACAATGTTACTGCAAGAGATAATGAAGAGAGCCGCGGCAATCCCTGTGCATACTTGATAGACATTTCTTTTTTCTCGTCGTTTAATTGAACATATTCAGAACACGGGCGTGCAACCAAATAACGCAATTAAATGCGAATGGTATCAATACGGTCATTTATTATGAGAGCCTGCAAAGCAGGCTCAAATTTTATTGATTTTTATTTTGAATGACGAAACACAACCAATTACTTGAACAACAATGGAAGGAAGTTACGCAGTGAAACACGGATATTACGCCCATCATGAATCTCACCCGGTTCAACGATGGCCTGATATTTAATTCCACGCTCACTCAGAAACGTTTTCATCAGTTCGAAAGTTTGGATCAGAGGTTCATCGCTTCCAACACTCATAAAGACCAACTTCATATTTGCGTCTGAATTCAGTTCAGGAATATATGCTCCTAACTTTTTCATGTCAGGTACGCGGTTCAGATCAGGCCCAGTGTAATGGTCATAATGCAGCTTGCTTTCAATCTGCACACCTACACCCGGCCAGGTCGGGAAGCCGCCGCTGAAAGTACCAATCGAGGCAAATACATTCGGATTACGTGCTCCAGCCATAAAGCCTTGTGCACCAGGAGAGGAGAAACCGCCGATTGCACGATGCTCTCGGTCCGCCAATGTACGGAATGATTTATCCACGAAGGGGACGATGTTATCTACAATCGCCTGAGATGCTTCTACATATTTTTCAGATGTCTGGTTTCCTCCACCATGGAAACTGGAGTTCCCCAGCGAACTTCCTCCTGGCGCATCCGGGTCGAGAACAACCACAATCATCGGTTGGATACGTTTATCTGCAATCATGTTATCAAGCAAGTTGAAGATGAAAGAGTCTTCATTCGCCCGAGAACCATCATGTGCGCCGCCTAACGTGAGATATAAAACCGGGTAGCGCTCTGATGAATTGAAATAGCCTGGTGGGGTATAGATGGTAAAACGCTTCTGACTGTCCATATACGGCACAGACGTGTAAGTAACACTGCCTTTAGAAGCGGAATTTGCCACGAAGTCGTCAGCTTTTGCACCAGGAATAGCAAATTCATTGTTTGCCAGCCCGGTTCGAGGAGACTTACGGCCAAACTCAGGCATCGCTTTAACACCATCAACGATAAACTGGTAATTCCAGATATCGGAAGCCAGAGGCCCCACAGTGGTGGTCCACACGCCATCAGCGCCTTTAGTCATAGCAACCCGACTATCCCCTTTCGCTCCACCAGGCCAGCCACCCTGCACTTCTACTTTAGAAGCTTCCGGCGCACGAATGCTAAAAACCACTTTATTATCAGGTAAGACCTTAAAAGGCTGAGGCGGTTGAACCCATTTATGTTGCCCGCCTTTACCCCCATCATGAACCTGAGCATGAGGATCATTAGCTGGCTGAGGCAAGTCAGCAAACGCCTGATGGCACAAAACTGCCGAGATCATAACCGCAAGAGAACGCAAAACAATGCCACGTACTTTTGTCTGATTCATACCATGTCCATATTAGAAGTTATAAACCGCACTAATTATCAGGAATTTATTTAGATAAGCAGAAGATAAGAAGCCGATACTCAAAGACCCGAAAGTAGAATTACTCTCCATGCAGGATAATATTTGGAGTTATGGTGCCATTGACCATCCCTTCTTATTCGCGGCTAAGATAGCAGATATGAACAGACATGCAATTGCTTATGAAAATCATTATCACTATACAATATTATCGCAAGATAATGATATTTGAGTGATTTTTCAACGAAAAGATAATTTATGTGGCCATACTTAAATAACAAAAATATTGTGACTTAATTTGCAAACCTTTAAAGGAATATGTTTCACAAATGAAACAATGCAACGAATTCCTTAATTTTATCTGGTGTTAATTGCGCTGCTGGATTACTCGGGTTCTACAAGGCAATGTAAAAAATTTGTCTTTTCTCAATCAGAGGGAACGGTTGAACTTTTATCCTTTTGCAAGTAACCGGGACTATACGAATCCACCACTGGCGGTGCGCTGCGTCGCTTCTTGTTCATTAGCGTCATGCACAGTACCGCCAGTGGGCCATAGACTCGCTGTAATAAAGAAAAAATAAATTCCGCCGGGAAAACTCATCGCGATTGAACAGATCTACACGGTCAAAAAACAATTAGCCCCCTACTCCCTTTTTAGGACGTTAGCGAAGAACAGTGGATTCCGTTTATTCCCCAACCTGGGAAACGTTATTACTTTGCTATTGACTATCGCGTACGCGAAATATCGGAAAATTATTTCATCCCAATCAAACTCAGTCGAGAGATGTTGTGAGCACATTCCCACAACTGCCACAGCCTAACTGGGACGTTACCAAGCGTTGTCGGCATATAATCAAGGTTGAATAAAGTTTTGTCTGTCTAACCGCGTGAGATTCTGTGACGTTGCCAGCTTTGCATAGTTTTATCCGCATTGCTATCAAAGCTGGGCGTTTTTAACAGAACAATATATGAGTCATCAGAAGGTGTTAATAGTCACACTTCTCTCTTGCACCGAGGACAGTTTTGCCAGTTGTAGTAAACTCATTACCATTCCAGGTTATGTAGTCAGAATTACATACTTCGTTTTCTACCCATTTTACCGACACAGAGTTATCTTTAACCCCGTACCGTAACTGAAGCATATAGTATTCTTCCCCACCATAAGGAAAACTGAAGACCTGCCCTGTCGCTACGTCCCCCACAAATGAAAAGTTGCAACTGGTGCCGCACCCGACAGTCACTATGGCATAGTGGCCCGCAAAATTTGGTCCAGTCTTCATTTCGTTGGTAATTTTTGTCTTAAATCTGGCGTATTGACTGTCTCTTCCGTTGAAATCCGGGAGGTGGATTGTTCCCCGATAAACTTGATTCATTGGAAGCCTGGAGCCGGTCTCTGCATGTGCTTGTGTAGATGAAATGCATAGCAAAGCTGAAGCTAAAAGAATGGAAGCGGTTCTCATTTTTATATCCTGCCAGGTTATCATCCCGATAAAAGTTTGCTTTAACATATTGTAAGCGCATCCATTTTAACCATAGGCCGTGGTTCTGTCTCGAATTTTTATGCGAATAAAGCACTAATATTAGGGAGGCACGGCTGAGGATATAAATAAGGGCAGTTCTAACTGTCCTTATTTTTATATACTAACTCACTTCAGTACCCTTTGAATCAATGAATTTTCTGTGTCCGCCAAAGCTCTTTTTACGTAAACATTTAAGCGTGCCTTTACCCAAATCATGCCTGTCAACTCCACCTTATTCCGGCACGACCGTAAGCACAGGTTAATCGCCATTGGCGTTATTTAATGCTCCTGCCGGGAGTCGTGCCAGAACAGACGCCATTCAACCGAGAGCGATACCTGTCAGTGGTTCGAAGCTGGCGATACGCTGGAGTGGCTCATCTGAGTTCAGTTTGTACTGCCATAAATTACCGCCCAGGTCAGTAATCCAAATCACTCCACGAGGATGATCTATGGCTAATCCGATACCTTCGTCCAAACCCGTAGCAAGGATACGATGATCGGTAAATTCGCCGTTTTGCACCGAAGCACAGTTTAACGTGTTTCCCCCTTGCAGCTTGTCTCCCCTGTCTGTCCAGTACATCAGGTTATTGTGGAAATCGAACTCCAGATCTATCGGTTCCGGTAAGTTTTCCATTACAGGCTTAATATCCTGCCGTGTTGATGCCGTTTTTCCTTCAGGGAGAGCGAGTGATGCACGCATAATGCGCCCCTTCCCACCTTTTGACGGTCCTTTCTGGGTCCAGTAGATAAAATCATTTTTCAGATCAATCGCGATCCCAACACAATGCCGCGTATAGTCTCTGGCATCTTTGGGAAACAGCCCCGTCTGAATCAGTACCGTCAGATTTGAGCCATCATCATTTGAGCGAAGAACGCGCATTCCTTCTCGATCGCACCAGTAAAGATGACCATTATCGCTGTCGTGGAGAAGCTGCTTACCCGTAACAAACACCCCATTTTCAACCAGGCGCTTACGGCCAGAACCGTCCAGGTTCGCGGTTTCAACACTGCCATCGGCCTGGAAAAATTCCAACGTATCAGGCTCTTTGTGCTCCCCCATATTTGTCCAATAAATCCGCTTATTTATAACATCTATGGCAATGCCATCGGGATGGGATCCTAAGCCGGAAACAACTGAAGTGCGTTCCCCGGTTTCAGGATTAAATTCAATGATGTCGCCTGAAAGCGGCTGTAGCAGGAAAAGACTGCCTGTACTCATGAAACCCCCACTCAATTTATACTGAAATGTTCGAACGCCGTTGTACCCCACTCGGTGAAAAACTCACTGCGGAATCAGTAACCGGCAACGTAGAGGTAATTCTGACACAACTGGCTTGCAGGCTCACCGCTCTTGCTAAATCTGGCAGCAGGGAAGTGAAGAAGCGTAATACATAGATGTGCTGACAACATAAGCCGCACAACACACAAAATGTTACACCTCCTTAAGAAAAGATCACATTAAATGTAATTTGTGAAATTTTACCGTCAGTTTTGTGATACAGGTTAAGTTTTTATATCCCTATAATTATTGAGAGATTGAATTTATGTCACCACGCCTGTGGCTGGCAGCATTCAGTCATAACAATAGAATCACACATGGCAGGTCATTTATTTATGGTTGAGCAATCAAGTCGTGTTTCGCGCAGGCGTTTGTTGCAGGGAATGGGTGCACTGGCTGCACTGACGGTTATTCCCGCATTCCCTTCCTATGCCAGCGCCCCCGAAGACAGTAGTTTCACAAAATTATCCACCCTGCTAACCGGTAAATCACAATTACCGGAAAACTTTACCAGGGTCCTTCTTGCCGCATTCTCCAGAATTGACAGCAGTTTCAGCAGTAAAACGTCCAGACTTCAGCAGTGGATTGACCAACACGCAGTGAGCGCCAATGAAATGAGCAGCAAGCTGGCAGCCGATCCCTCAGTAGCCGATTTAGCCCACCTCCCTACCGACATTTTGACTGGTTGGTATCTCGGGGTCGTCGGCAAAGGAGACAACGCCATTTGCGTGGCTTATATCGAAGCGCTCGCGAATCAGGTTGTGGCCGACAAGCTCAAACCACCGACCTACGCTTACGGCGCTTATGGCAGTTGGGCTGCAAAGCCGCTCTAACCCCTGGGTTCAATCTATCCATTGAGATTAAGTAACTAATATGTCTGAAACTATTACTACTGATATTGTCGTTATCGGTTCCGGGGTCGTGGGCGCATTAACCGCCCGTAAGCTGGCGCTGGCGGGACGCCAGGTTCTGATGCTGGAGGCTGGCCCGCGTATTGAACGAGACACCATTGTCAGCAATTTCCGTCATTCTGCCCGTAAGGACGATTTCATCGCTCCCTACCCAAATTCAAAAATCGCCCCGTTTCCGGATTACAAACCTGAAGATAACGGTTATCTCGACCAGACGGGTCCAAAGGACTATAAACCCGAATATCTGCGCGTTGTCGGTGGGACCAGCTGGCACTGGGCAGCCCAGGCATGGCGATTGGTGCCGGCTGATTTTCGCCTGAAAACTCAGTATGGCGTTGGACGCGACTGGCCGATCAGTTATGACGATCTCGAACCGTATTATTACGAGGCCGAACTCCTCTGGGGCGTATCAGGCCCGCCAGAAATGGCGAAATATTCACCCAGAAAACAGCCATTTCCGATGCCTCCCGTCACCAAATCGTGGCTTGAGCAGCGAATTACCGACCGCCTGGCACCGAAATATGAAGTGCTGACGAATACCACCGGGCGTAACTCACTGCCTTATGATGGTCGTCCTCAATGCTGTGGTAACAATAACTGCATGCCAATCTGTCCGATTGATGCGCAATATCACGGTGGCATTGCGGCGGATGCCGCTGAAAAAGCGGGTGTCAAACTGCTGCCACAGGCGGTGGTTTACAAACTGGAGCAGGACGGGAAAGGTAAGATCACGGCCGTTCACTATTACGACTGGAACAAACAATCTCACCGGGTAGAAGCGGAGATCGTCGTACTGGCGGCAAATGCGGTTGAAACACCCAAAATATTGTTCATGTCTGCCGATGCGAAAAACCCTCATGGTCTGTGCAATAACTATGACCAACTGGGACGTAATTTGATGGACCATCCATCAAACTCCGTCACCTTTTTCGCTGATGAACCCCTCTGGCCCGGACGCGGCCCCATGAGTCCCTCTTCTATCCAGCAGTTGCGTGATGGTGCTTTCCGTTCTGAATCCGCCGCGTTTCGTATTGATATTTCCAACTCATCGCGGGTCGCCGGCGTCACTGCGGGTGCAATTAAAGAAGGTCTTACCGGTCAGGCACTGGATGACGCTATCCGGTTTCGCGCCTCCCATGAACTGAGTTTTAAGAACGTGTTAGAACAATTGCCCGATCCTAACAACCGTACCATGCTGAGTACCACGAAAAAGGATGCGTTGGGTTTACCCACCCCGGCATTCTCCTATTCATTCGACAGTTACGTTGAAAAAGGGATGCAGCACTCCTTAGCGGTGTACGCCGATATTGCCAAAATGCTGGGTGCCACCAATGTGCGTTACTCCACGCCGGGCGTGTATAGCAATAACCAACACATTACCGGCACGCTGGCGATGGGTTTTGATGAAAAGACCTCAGTCACTGACCATCATGGCAAAGCCTGGGAATACGACAATCTCTACATGGTATCGACGGGTGTCATGCCAACCGTTGCTACCGCAAACTCAACCCTCACCGCTTGCGCGCTCGGATTACGTACTGCCGACGCCATTCTTGGCAAAATTTAAGGAGAGCCGTAAATGAAAAAGACGCTTTCTTTAAGTCTGACAGGCGTGGCGCTGGCACTCTCCTTGAGTGCAGCAGCTAAGGCTGATGAGTCGGCATCCGCTGCACTTATCGCCAAAGGGCAGTATCTGGCCACCGCAGGAGATTGTGGTGCCTGTCATACTGCGCCGGGTGGCAAACCCTTTGCCGGTGGATTATCACTCCAGACGCCGCTCGGTAGTATCTACAGCACCAACATCACACCGTCGAAAACAGCAGGTATCGGTGATTACAGCCTGACTGATTTTGAAAAAGCGGTACGTCATGGGGTACGCAAAGATGGCGCAAACCTCTATCCAGCCATGCCTTACACCTCGTACTCGAAGGTTACTGATGAGGATATGAAGGCGCTGTACGCGTATTTCATGCAGGGTGTCCAACCCGTCGATGACAAAGGGCCGCAAACCGATCTGCCCTTCCCCTTCAATATTCGCCTGTCGATGGCAGGATGGAATTTGTTGTTTGCAGACGATAAACCGTTTACGCCGGATAACAGCAAATCGGCTGAATGGAATCGGGGCGCGTATCTGGTTGAGGGGTTAGCCCATTGCTCCACTTGCCATACACCACGCAACGCCCTGATGGCTGAAGAGTCGGGTAAGGCGCTGGCCGGTGCATCTCTCGGTACCTGGTTTGCACCTAACATTACCTCGGATGTCCATGCAGGTATTGGTAGTTGGTCAAATCAGGCATTGTCTGCTTATCTCACTACCGGTAATTCAGGGGAAGGATCGCAGGCAGGTGGCCCGATGCTGGAAGCCATCAACAAAAGCTTCAGTCACCTGACGCCCAGCGATATCAAAGCCATTACCGCATATTTGCGCGATGTACCCGCACAGCAAATCAATCCAACGGCAACGCAAACGCAGATAACCCCGGCAAAGCAGGTGAATGAGCTGGACCTGTTATCGGGCAATGCTTCCGAAGGCGCAAACCTGTATAACAGCCACTGCGCCAGTTGCCATCAGCTGTCGGGAGAAGGACGTAACGGACTCCCTGCCCTGGCTGGCAACGCGGCACTTCGACGCCCGGTGGCGGATAACGCTGTCATGGCAGTGCTGGATGGTCTGGTACCCGACCACGGACAAGCGATGCCAGCTTTCTCCCGGCATATGAACGACCAACAGGTTGCCACGTTGGTTAACTATCTGTTCGATAATTTTGGCGATGCCCGTGTTCAGACCACACCCGAGCGCGTGAAAGAGTTAAGAGCAGGCGGCAAACCTTCGCCGCTATTAGCCGTGGCGAAAGGCGGTATGGTCGCTGGTGGTGTTATTGTCCTGGCGATTCTTCTGTTTTTCGTACGCAGACGACAACGAAAGTAGGGTAAATATCAGGCGATGGTATCTGCCATCGCCTGATGTGTTCTGATAACTACCTACTGAGTTTACTCAAATGAGTAAATGAGCATTTACGGATGAAGTCACCCGCAGATTTTACCGCCGTGAAGTGTAGGCTGACCTACCGCGATAGTGACCGCGAAATTATTGCGCAAAGCCTCTTCCTCTTTCAGCGAAACAGCCTTACCACACCTGACATATTGTCCGCGCCCTGTCCGGCGTCAATAGCTCGCTGGAATACCGCGCGCGCACCATTCAGTGTCGGGGCATCCTGACCAGATGCAGTGGACTGCAAAATGTATCCGAAGTCTTTTTCAATCAATTCTGAGGGGAACTGCGGGGTATAATTTTCGCTCATCATTAACCCGGAAATACCGCCAGCCAGCGGACTCCAGCATGACGTGCCGGAAACCGCATTCAGTACGCGGGCCACATCAGCCCCCTCCTGATTAAGGATGCCAATGATCTCAGCAATTGCGGTGACCTGAACGCCCATCAGGGCATTGGTGGCCAGTTTGGTCAGTGCCGCTGAACCGTGCGCACCGGTGTGGTAAACCACAGACCCCATCTGGAGAAGCACAGGCTGGATTTTTTTGATCACATCCTGTTCTCCGCCAGCAAACCAGACCAGGGTTCCTGCTTCAGCCTGAGGCCGTGAGCCTGATACCGGTGCTTCAACGAAGTGCCTGGTGTGCGCAGCCATTTCTGCGGCAAGCGTCTTAATCCAGCCCGGCGTGAGAGTACTGCTCTCTATAGCAATTGAATGCGGTTGCATACCGGCAAGCGCACCGTGCTCGGCATCAAGCCAGACCTCATGTGAGGCATCATCATCGCGCACCATTGATAAAACCACATCAGCACTGGCTACTGCTTCACGCGGCGTTTTGCCGATGATAGCCCCGGCAGAAGCCAGTTCCTTAACAGCCGCCGGCGTGCGGTTCCAGACAGTCAACACATGCCCGGCTTTCAGCAGATTAGACGCCATACGGCTTCCCATCGCGCCCAACCCGATAACGGTGATATTTGCCATTGTCAGTTCCTGTTTTTTCCAGACGGCCACTCAGGCCAGATAATTACTGTTTGGCTTGTTCCGCAGCCTGGACCAGACCTGTCAGCCAAAGTTGGTGAGCGTTGAGCATAGGATTAGGTAATGTGTTGTGCAGTTGTTGAGCAGGAACACCAATCTGGCTTTCTTCTGTCAGGATGCGCAGGCGCCCCCCCGGAAGATTCTCCAGTAACCAGGCGTGATGAACATCGAGATGATGCTGGGCATCACCTTCTACCCAGCCATGCCAGGCGATGCGTGCTGGCCCACCATTAACGGATGGCTGAAACTCAGTGACCTCAGACTCAACCGGGAAACCAAATGTGGTGAATTTAAAACGGGTTCCCATATGTAGTTCTGTTTCACCTTTCTTATGAAAAATGATGTTTGCTGCGTTTTTGTAGTAGGTCGGCCATTCAGACGCATGAGTGAGCAAAGGCCAGACATCATTGATAGTGAGTCCCTTAACGACCACTTCATTAGAAACATAGTTATCTGTGGTGCCCGGGGTAAACTTTTTGGGCCATACAATGACAGGGCCGTATCCCTCAGTCTGCATCTGCGGAGATACCTGTTGCTGTGCGGCATGACTTCCCACGGCGAAAAGTGAAGCAGAACTCAGGAGGGCAGCCAGTAGTGTTTTTTTCATTTCTTAATCCAGTCAGTGTGTCGATGAATCAATGGTGGCAGCACTTAAGAAATAAAGAAAATTATGATTTATGATTTTTGATATCAACTTCTATGATATCAAAAATCAGCGGATGGTTATGATCTGGCAACACCTTCATCACAGGGTCGAGCTCAGCCGTACTGAAAATCCGACCCTGACAGATACAACTCATTTCATGACTCAGGATTAAGGATGTCTTCAACCTGCTGCGATGACAGGTCTACACCAAAGAATTGGCTATAAAAATCATGCGTTTCCTTAGCCATATCGATATCAGCAAATCGCGTCGGGTAAAGGGTTTTCGCCAGCCATAAGATCTGTATTGCCTCTTCACTGGTTTCCCTGCACCACCAGAACATCCCCTGTGGATTGACATACACCCGGTGCTGTTTTACCGCAGACACAGCCTGCCACGCGGGAGAATGCATGATTTCATCGGCATCGCGTCTGTTCATGGCAACAATTGCCTCAGGATTACTGGCGATGACTTTCTCCAGCGGGACTTCACCCATGTTGTTCCGTTTTACGCCAAACCAATGTTCTGCCACGTTGCGCGCGCCAGCTAAATCCATCCAGTCCTGGTTGAGAGAAGGACGACCACTGGTCGTTAGTGGGCTTCCCATGCTGTGATAAAGTGTTACCTGTTCACTTTCCGGCAGCCCTTTCAGTCGTTGCTTTATCAGCGCGATATTGCGGTCAAAATAGTGCTGATAACGATCGTTAATAACCTGTGCCGATGGCCCCAGTGCCTGCGCCGTCAGTGATACCCGCTCACGCAAGGCATCCATAGAATTCGCTTTCAGCTCCAGCGTCTTAACACCGGCCTGAGATAACAGTTCGGGTTGTGACAAATGCATATTGGTGGGAATGATCAGTAGCTGAGCATTGAGTGCGATAACCTGCTCAGGATTGATTTCATGCGCACTGTTCACACCAATGACCGGTACTTTTTCGATGCCTGGATAGATCTGGCGAAACAAAGGAATGCGTTTGGCAATTTCTGAGGTGCCAACAATATTGGGTCCATAACCCAGCATGGCAATAATGGTATTTTGTGCAGGCCAGGGAGACGCGACACGAATATCGCTGTGCGTCTCATTTGCAGCATTACCATACAACGGCCAGGCTAACAGGGCGGCGAATAAAACCGTCGTTAATCGACGAATAAAGTTTTCCATAAAATCCCGGTGCCTCCTGGCGGGAGACACCGCTCCAAATATTAGAAATCGAAAGTGACTGAAGCGCGAACTTCACGGCCGTTGCCGACAAAGGCACTTGCCGAGCTGCCACTCCCGTCGGTATCACCCGGGAAAATAGACGCCCAGTAGTGTTCATTCGTCACGTTATTTACTGCAACGCGCAGTGTGGTGGGGATATTTCCAACCATCGTGGTGTAGCGGGTACCGAGATCCAGGGTGGTATAACTGTCTGCCCATGTGGTATTCAGATCATTACCTGCACGCTTGCCGGTATAATGCACATTGGCGCTGTATACCAGTTCTGGCATGGAAGGCAGGTTGTATTCCACCAGCACATTCCCCTGAACTTTCGGCACGCCGACCACCCGTTTATTACTGGTGTCTTCCGAAACGGTGTTTTTCAATTTCGGATCAAGGAAAGTGACGCCGCTATAGATATTCAGCCCGTCAAACACATTTCCGCTGGCGGTGAGTTCGAGTCCTTTATTGAGTTGATCACCCTGCTCTTTGTAAACCATGTCAGAAGGGTCAACGTAAGCAAAGGGACGTTTCAGGCGAAACAGCGCGGCACCCAGATTCAACCCCTGAACCTGCGCTTTCAGCCCAATTTCATATTGCTCGCTGCGGTAAGGGTCGAGTGTCTGCCCCTCATTTTTAATGCCTTCACCTGTTGCCGCCGTGCCACCCTGTTCAAGCGAGTCGGCATAGCTGATATATGCCATCAAGGCTGGGGTGATCGAATACATCAACGCGACATTCGGGCTTAAGCCATCCTGGCTAACCACCCCGGTTTTCTGGCCCGCATTACTGTAGTTGCTGGTCTCCAGCCAACTCTGGCTGAGATAGAACATCGCTGACCACTGTGGATTGAAGGTGACGGTATCGCCAACGGTGATATTTTGTTGCGTGGTCACACTCGATTTATAACGCGCACCATCAGTGATAATTTTGCCATCACCCGGTTCCTGCATAGCCGACGGATCATAATAGTTAGTCGTTCCCAGACTATAACGTTGGGTACTGCCTTTAGCGGTCCAGATAGACCATACATATCCTCCCGTGGAGAAGGCCAGGTCATGACCGATACTGCCCGTATCGACGTGTCCGTTCAGCGTCAGCGTATTGCTTAATACTCTGAATCGCCCCGCTGCCGCAGAATCAGAAAGGGAGCGACTGAGTGTCCCCGAATTATCGGTAATCGTGTTAGATACGGTGCGCATTGCCCGGTCAGCCTGCTGGAAGCCAACCCCGGCATTCACTGACCAGTTACTGTTCAGGTAATGAATCAGGTGGGTGCTGATGGTGTCAGTGGTCAGGTCATTACCTGACGTCGGCAACGTATAGTTTTTATTATTCGGATTAGGTGCTTTCGGCAGATTTATGCTCTCACCATAGCTGAAGCCACCAACATAACCTTTTTGTATAAATTCATAATGGCTGGCATCAAGTTGCAACTGCGTCCCCGGTCGGATATTCCAGTCAAACGCGACTGCGACCAGTTTGCGGCGTAACGTGCTGTCCTTCACGTTACCCTCACCCTCTTCATTAAGAAGATTCACCCGGTAGCCAAACTTATCGTCATCGCCAAAATGCCCCCCCAGGTCGACGTGACCACTGTAAGCATTGCGGCTTTGATACCCCAAAGTAACCCGATGCAGGGGTTGTTCAGTGGGACGTTTGGCAACAAAATTAAACTGACCCGCCGGGCTGGCGGGGCCATAAAGTGCCCCCGTCAAACTGTTCAGTACATCAAGTCGCTCTAACATCTCTACCGGAAATGCGGTGGTTGAAACGATATTGAGACCATCAAGACGGCTGTTTGCCACCACGCTACCCTGCATCCCCCGGCTTTGTGGCCGCCCAACGTCCATGCCACCGCGTGCCTGCATCTGCGTACTGGGTGAATATTTCAATAATTCGCTGACGCTTTTCGCCTGCTGATTATCAATCATCTGGTGAGTAACGGTCGTGGTCGAGTACGGCGTTTCAGTCCATGACTTGTTGCCAATGGGACCCAGGTTGACATCCGGCGTGGTAAACCCTGCCCCACCCTGACTGTCTGAATAAATGTCCCCCGAGGGCACTGCGTTAACCACCATCTGCTCATCATGGGTGGGTTCTTTTGCCGACGTGCTTTTATCTTTTGTCGCAACAGGCTCATTCGTTACTGCTGCACCGACCATCCCAGGCAAACCGGCGAGTAGTATCGCGATTAATCTCTTGTTCATATCATTGCGTTATATAGTTATTTATATTACGAAAAAGGAGCAAGGAGAATACATCTGCAATTAATGATTAGCAATTATTAAAAACATTGAAAAAATGCAACAGGAGTAATCACTCACAGTAAATAACAAGATCTAAACAGGACGTTTATATGTATTTACTATATGATTCCGGGCGTAAACTTAGATGGTTGCATATCATTATATTTTCTTTCATTCGCGAAAATAAAAATACAAATCAATGAGTTAAGAAAGTTGCATTGATGGGGCGATAATAATTAAACTCCAGGAAGACCAATGGAGTGATATAAATCACATAAAACACACATTAATTTCGACAGTTGAAAACACGCCATACACAGACATGTTCTGCATATTTAACCTTCACAGGTGACTAAAATCGCCATCAGACATTAACATTTTTTCTATTTACTCGTGCGGTAAAATTTCGACAGGAAATATTCCATTGTTCTGATGGCTGCGCAGAGCATTCGCTCTTCTTTATCTGACCTCTTTAACCTGTAACCACCACCGTATCCAGCGAACGAAGGGCAAAATCAATCATGGCGATAAGCTCTTCTCTGGATGATCCATCACGCGCCTGCAAGGAAATCGCCTGGGTTATGCCATAAAAAAACGCCGCCATTTGCCCAATATCGGTTTCTGCGGGAATGTCGCCGTCATGACGTCCACGTTCAATACGGGCGGTAATCGCCTCAACAATCTTGTGCCGTGCCTGCTTAAGGTACAGCCTTGCCTGTTCATTTCCCGGCAGGCAATTCACTACCCCGAGGATCAGCATACATCCGCCCGGTTGATGGGCGAGCGCAGCCTCAATGCTGGTCAGGAACATATTACGCAGCGCCTGCCGCAGCGTTGGCGGCGTCTCCAGCGCCAGCCGCGACCCTTCTCCGACTGTCACCAGGTAATGATCCACCGCCTCACAAAATGCGGCTTCTTTGGACCCAAATGCAGCGTAAAAACTGGGCGGGTTAATGCCTGCTGCGGCAGTTAAATCAGAGAGTTGCGCACCTTCGTAGCCGCGAATCCAAAAAACCTCCATCATCGCCTGCAAAGCCGCTTGCCTGTCAAAACTGCGGGGTCTTCCGCGAGAAGTCATAGCACACCATTTCTGTAAATATCACTACAAAATTATTGACTGCATCATCCAGCCGGGTTAGAACCAATTATATATTTTTGACTACAGAATAGAAGGCGCATGATGTCTGAGCGACAACCGGTTGAGGTTATTGAGGAATTTTTGCAACGTGCGGCAACATCGCCAGATGTTTCCACCATTGCTGAGCTGGTCAGCGAGGAGGTTGACTGGTTCGTGGCGGGAGATGTGGCGGTTGTGCCGTGGATTGGCCGCAAGCACGGCAAAGCCGGTGCCGTCGAGTTTTATCGGCAGATCCGCGAGCAGATTAGCTCGGAACACTTCGAAGTCGGCGAGATGTTGGTGCTGGGTGGCAGAGTAATGATCCCCGGCAGGCTGGCCTCCCGGGTGAACAAAACCGGAAAACTGATCGAGAGCGAGTTCGTGCTTGATTTTACGGTGACTGATGGCCTGATTACGCGTTTTCGGCTGTTTGAAGACAGTTACGCTGTCGCACAGGCCTGTGTCTGAAACGCTGGTTAAGCTGACGGTTAACTTTTTTGCGGCGATTCACTGCTGTTCTCGCCACGTATCGCCTTTAACCCAGCCAGAGAAAAAAGTTTGAAATGCGCAGTCAGCGCTTGCGTCTGCATCGCGACAATTTCCTGCACCGGACCAGGTATACGGTTCCCGGCCACCATCAGCATCATGCAGGGTGCCACGACACTGAGCATACAGGGAAGCAGGCGGGGATCATCCTCTGTAAGACCGGCTGCCTGCGCAACAATCCGCCTGACTGACTGAATTTTTCCTGCACCTTCTGAGTTGATAAAATCACCGAGTTGTACCGAAGGAGACAACAGTTCTCGTGCAAATACGCGTCCGTGCCAGTCATCCGGATTGCTGAGTTTCGCCAGAAACGTTTCCAGAAATACACCCAGTTTATCTTCAGCGGGAAGGTCTGATGCTGCTAACTGAGCAAGCTGATCACCATCCAGGTAATGATGATGAGCCAGTGTCAGCACAGCCAGATATAGCCCATCTCTACCGCCAAAGTGATAGTTGATCGCTGCCAGATCAACATTGGCTTTTTTGGCGACCTCTTTGTTAGTGGTCTGAGCAAACCCCTTCTCAGCAATCAATTCCCCTGCTGCCTCCAGAATGCTCTCGCGGGTGATATCTCCATCGCTGCGTCGTGCTCTGCCCATTATTCAAAATGCCCGGATAAGTTATTTATGATCATAAGGGGTTTATTATCACACAATTAAAGTTTAAATTAAATTTAAACTAAGCATCAGGGAGCATCAGGACGCAATGCCTATGAACAAAAAAATCATCGCGGGAGGGATCGTGGCGGCTCTCATCGTTGTCGCAGGCGCTTTCTGGTTGTTTGGCAGAAACAACCAGAATACGGGTCAACTGACACTGTATGGCAATGTCGACATCCGTCAGGTTTCACTGGCATTTGAGAATAATGGCCGGATCAGTACGGTTACCGTTGATGAAGGCGACCACGTCAAAGCCGGGCAGATTCTGGCTACGCTGGATACCAAAGCGCTGGAAATTCAGGAACAACAGGCTGTGGCGCAGTTGGATGTTCAAAAGCAGACCGTTCGTGAACAGCAGGCGGGCGCGCGTCCGGAAGAAATCGCACAGGCGAAAGCGCAACTGGCATCCGCTCAGGCACAACTGCAAAAAGCCACTGAGGATATCACCCGGATCCAGCGGATTTCAGCCACCACGGGTGGTAAAGGTATCAGCAAGCAGGAACTGGATATGGCCAGAAGTTCCCTGCTCATTGCACAGGCGAGTGTGAAAGAGCGACAGGCTAACCTCACGTTAATGGAAAAAGGAGTTCGAAAAGAACAGCGTGAGGCATCGGTCGCTCAGGTCCGCGCCACACAGGCCCAGCTGGCACTGATGCAGTACCACATTTCACAGGCCGAGTTACGTTCTCCTGTCGATGCTGTGGTACGCGCCCGTCTTCAGGAGCCGGGTGACATGACCGGACCTCAGAAAGCCGTCTTCACTCTGGCAATGAGTGAACCTAAATGGGTTCGGGTATGGTTGAGCCAAAATGATCTTGGCCGGGTGAGGTCAGGCATGACCGCCCAGATCAGGACAGACTCCTTTCCTGATAACCCCGTGCAGGGCTAAGTCGGCTTTATCTCTTCTGTCGCCGAATTCACCCCAAAATCGGTTCAAACCGAGGAGCTACGAACCAATCTGGTATACGAAGTGCGAATTGTTGCTGAAGACCCGAATGATGTATTGCGTATGGGACAGCCTGCAACGGTCACTATCAACACTCAACCAGAGAAACAACATGATGCCACTCACTGATCGTCAGGACGTGGTGGTGGCTCAAGATTTAGTGCGCGAGTTTCCTGCCCCTGGGAAAAATATGCCAGACCTGCGAGCGCTGGATGGACTCACGCTGAGGATTCGTGCCGGTGAGGTGACGGCGCTCGTCGGGCCGGATGGTGCTGGTAAAACCACCTTTCAACGACTGATCGCCGGACTGTATACCCCCACATCGGGTACCCTGACAGTTCTGGGGACCGATGTGGTTGCTGACCCGCAATCTGTGCAAAACCGCATCAGTTATATGCCGCAACGATTTGGTCTTTATGAGGATCTGAGCGTGCAGGAGAATCTTGACCTGTATGCTGACTTGCATGGTGTCCCAGCCGGGGAAAGGCAGTCACGTTTTGCCCGTTTGCTGGCTATCACTGACCTTGAACGTTTCACCGCTCGCCCGGCAGGAAAGCTGTCTGGCGGTATGAAACAGAAACTGGGTCTGGCCTGTACCCTGGTGCGCTCCCCGGATTTGTTATTGTTGGATGAACCCAGTGTCGGGGTTGATCCGCTTTCCCGTCGCGATTTATGGAAGATTATTGAGCAACTTGTCCAGGATGAAAATCTGAGCGTTATCATCAGCACAGCTTACATGGATGAAGCTGAACGATGTGCTCAGGTTTACATTTTGGATCAAGGTAAAATTCTCGCCTCTGGCACACCAGACGAGCTTCGACAGGTCGCCAAGGCAGCACATGGCAGGCAATTCCGGCATCCGGAATCAAATCACGTACATTGCAGGCACATTTACTTGAACAACGGGAAAAGATTGCTGACGCCGTCCCTAAAGGGGATGCCGTAAGGTTTATTTGTCAGTCCCCTGAAGACACATCGACCCCTGCCGGGATAAACGCCACACCACGCGAACCTGAGCTTGAAGACGGCTTCATGCTGTTGCTGCATCGTGCACAGCTGAAGGAACAACCCTCAACATTCTCTGCCCCGGTGAAGCCAGAAATGGTGTCATCCCGTGATTCCGCAGATGACAACGATAACCCTGTCATCCTTGTAAAGGATCTGGTCCGTAAGTTTGGTGATTTTACTGCGGTTGCCAGCACCTCTTTTGGGGTAAAACGTGGGGAGATTTTCGGTCTTCTCGGACCGAACGGCGCTGGAAAGACCACCACCTTTCGGATGCTGTGTGGACTGCTGCCTGCGACCAGTGGTCAGCTGGAAGTCGCCGGAATGAATCTGCGAACCGCAAGAGCAAAAGCGCGTGCCCGCATTGGCTATGTGTCGCAAAAGTTTGCTCTGTACGGCAATCTCAGCGTCAGGGAAAACCTGACATTCTTTGGCGGTGCTTATGGCTTGTCCGGGGACATGTTAACTCGACAAATTGAAGCCTCTCTTAAACAGTTCAAACTCAATCCTGATGCTATCAGTGGTGAATTGCCGGGTGGGTTTAAACAACGTTTGTCCATGGCTGTCGCATTACTGCATCAACCCGAAATCGTCTTTCTTGATGAACCAACCAGTGGTATCGATCCGCTGGCCAGACGCCTTTTCTGGTACACCATCGGGGAGCTGGCAGATAAGGGGATCACCATCATTGTCACCACTCACTTTATGGAAGAAGCCGAGTATTGCGACCGCATAGCGATTCAGGATGCAGGAAAAATGCTGGCACTGGGTACCCCAGGAGAAGTACGACAGTTTGCCGGGTTGCATCACGATGTCGATATGAATACGGCATTTATTGCGATTGTCGAGAATGCTCGAGCCAACGCCATAGGGAGAGGGTCATCACATGCATGACTCCACATTCTTTCATCGTCTTATCTCGCTGACACGGAAAGAGACACGCCAGTTGGTTCGTGATAAAAGCAATCTGGCCGTGGGTTTCCTGTTACCCGTGGTGCTAATTCTTTTATTTGGTTACGGTATTTCTTTCGACCTTGCCAATGCCCGTGTTGCTGTCGTTCAGGAACAACATACTCCGCAAAGCCATCAGGTGATTAGCGCATTGCAGGGAAGTCGCTATCTGTCAGTGCAGGAGTATCCAAACTTCGTTACGGCACAGAGGGCGCTGCAACAGGGGAAAACGGATGCCATTGTCCGTATTCCTTCAGATTATGCGCAGAGTAGTAGCGTCGGCACAGGACAGTTGCAGGTAATCCTGAATGGGGCGGTGACCAGCGTCGCATCTGCCGCTCAGAGTTACATTACCGGGGCACTGGCCGTGCAGTCTGCCGTTGAATCAGACAGGCAAAATACCCCCTCGGTGGTGGGTTCTGTTTCCATCGAGCAGCGTATGTGGTTTAACGAAGCCAGCAACAGCACCTGGTTCATCGTTCCTGGGATCATTGTCCTGATTCTGACGCTCATTGGTGCCTTTCTTACCGGGTTACTGATAGCCAGGGAGCGAGAACGGGGAACGCTTGAAGCGTTGTTTGTCACCCCGGTTCGCCCACTGGAACTTGTACTCGCCAAACTTGCCCCGTATATGGTGATAGGCACGGTTGACCTGATGATGTGCCTTCTGGCTGCACATTATCTTTTCGACGTCCCCATCCGTGGCTCTCTGTTCGCTATCATCATCGCCTCTTTGCTCTACCTGCTGGTGGCACTGGGTATGGGGCTGGCAATTTCTGGGTTTGCGCCGAGTCAGTTCATGGCAAGTCAGGTGGCACTGATTGCGAGCTTTATGCCAGCCATGATGCTGTCAGGATTTGTCTTTGATCTTCGCAATTTGCCGCTGGCAATCCAGGTAGTCAGTCAGATCCTGCCTGCCACACATTTCATGTCTCTGATAAAAACGCTTTTCCTGGGGGGGAATGACTGGCCATTGTTTTTCCGCCAGTGCGGCATTCTTTTGCTTTACGCAGTGCTGCTTATTAACGCTTCGCGGATCTCACTTCGTAAACGGTTGAGATAAAAAGATGACGAATTCATTAATACAGTGGCTGCGACATATCAGCTTTCTGATAAGAAAAGAAATGCTGACGATCATCAAAGAACCCGCCAACCGGGTGATCCTGATTGCGCCGGCATTTTTGCAGGCCGTACTCTTCGGTTATGCCGCAACCTATGATGTCAATCATGTTGACTACGCCGTCCTGGATCAAAGCAGAAGTCAGTCTTCCATCGAGATTCTGTCGCATCTTGATGGCACCGGTGTTTTTAACCGTACGGCGACCCTGACTTCATCTGCCCAGATAGCGCAGACTGTCATGGACGGTAAAGCGCTTATGGTACTGACTTTCCCACCCGACTTTGAGGATAAACTCAACCAGGGCTTAGCCTCCCCCATGCAGGTAATTTTGGATGGGCGTAACTCTTCAACGGCCGGGGCCGCAGCAAGTTATATCTCTGCGGTAGTCACTGGCTTCAATCAGAGAAGTGCTGGCCCTTCTGCCATGAACGTCGTGGTCAGAGCCTGGTATAACCCAAATTTTGAGTCTCGCTGGGGAATAATGCCTACTCTGATTGCGGCACTCAGCATGATTCAAACCCTGTTACTTTCTGCTCTGTCTGTCGCCAGAGAACGGGAACAGGGAACATTTGATCAACTGCTTGTAACCCCTTTTACACCCATGCAGCTACTGGTTGGCAAAGCCATACCGCCAGTATTGGTGGGCCTGGTACAGTCGACGATAATTTTACTGATCATTCTGTTCTGGTTCCGGATACCGATGAACGGCTCGTTTCTGGTGCTCTACACCGGCCTGTTGTGCTTCAACATTGCTGCGGTTGGTCTGGGGCTGTCGATTTCGGCTGTTTCCATCAATATGCAACAGGCGATGCTTTACACCTTCTTGCTGATTATGCCGCTCATGCTGCTTTCCGGGCTGCTTACTCCAGTACAAACCATGCCTGACCTGCTCAATACCCTCACCTATGCCAACCCCTTGCGCTTTGCCATCGATCTGGTGCGCCGGGTCTATCTCGAGGGAGCCGGATTCGCTGATATCGCCTTTGATTTTATCCCAATGCTTGCCCTGGCTGTTGTCACTATGCCGCTGGCTGCATGGTTGTTTCGTAACCGACTGTACTGATGCAGGAATGAAGATGAATCTCAGTGTTTCCCACTTAAATCGTCCTGGGTTGTCCGTCGTGGCAACGTTGCTGGCGATGATACTCGTTAGCGGTTGTACCGTTGGTCCTGATTTCAAAAAACCACAGCAGAAAGCTCCGGCTGACTGGACAAGCTGGCGTAGTGCTGATCCTGCGTTGCTTAATGTTCCCGGTGCCGCTGCGGTAGCGGATAACCAGTGGTGGAAAAGATACGATGACCCCACGCTCAATGTGCTGGTTGAAAAGGCCTTAACTGCCAGTCCTGATATCAGAACAGCCGCGCTTCGGTTTGCCAGCGCACGCGCACAGCAACACATCACGTCGTCGCAACAAACGCCAAATGTCAATGCGACAGCCAGTATCACCCGCAATCAGCAAAGCGAAAACAGCCCTTCGACCAGAGCGTTAAAAGAGGTTCTGCCAAATCCGGATGAGCTCATCACGCTGATGACCGATCCCTACAACTGGTATCAGGGAGGACTGGATTTTAGTTGGGAAATTGACTTCTGGGGGCACGTCCGTCGCGCCATTGAGGCTTCCGAAGCTGACAGCGCCGCGCAGCAGGCCCAGCTTGAATTTGCCAGATTGAGTATTGTTGGTGACGTGGTTAACAGTTACTGGACTTTGCGGGGTGTGCAGCAGCAAATCAGCCTGGCAAAAGATGATGAGAGAGCACTTGATGAACGTCTGTCGTTGATTCGAGCACGAACGTTGGGTGGTGCACAGGATAATACGGATCTTGAACGGCAACGCAGTGAACTGGCAGCGACGCGGGCAAATCTTATTGAATTACAGGCACAGGAGGGGGTGACGACAAATCAGCTTCTTCTGCTGCTGAATGAACGTCCTGGTGCATTGAAAACGTTGCTGCAATTCAAACCTGGCAGCTTACAGGCGGGTAATCTGCCGCCTTTACAGTTAGGTATCCCCTCCGAGGTCGCGTCAAACCGACCTGACATCAAAGCTGCGGAAGCACATCTTCATGCTGCCACGGCCAGAATTGGCGTGGCTGAAGCAGAGCTTTACCCCAGTATCACGATCGGTGCTCAAATTGGTATGGATACCTACAGTGCGGGTAATTTCGGTGAATGGGGCAGCCGCAGTTGGTCCGTTGGCCCAAGCCTCAATTTACCGATTTTCGATCGAGGACGACGTAAAGCGACTGTCGTATTGCGGGAGACTGATCAGCAACAGGCCGCTGTCGATTATCAGAAAACTGTCCTGAGAGCGTGGCAGGAAATTGATGACGCTTTAAGCCGTTATAGCGCAGCCCAACAAAAACTCGCTGAACAACAAACGCGGGCTGAGAGTTCTGCTCAGGCTCTGGCCCTGATTGAGGCACGCTATAACGGCGGATTAACCAGTTTTATTAATGTCCTGGATGCCCAACGTAGCGATATTCAGGCACGTCAGGCATTGGCAATGAGCCAGCGGGATCTTAAGACGGCATGGGCGGCGGTGAATCGTGCTGTGGGTAACTATCCACGTTAATTCACACCAGCAAATTGTTTTTCAGTGGGAAATCGTGAGGATTTCCCGCTCTGATAACCCCTCTGAACGAAGGTGGTAGCCATGAATCTCAAACACAGATTATCTAAGCCCTGAAGCAGGTGAATATGCGGATAGACCGTAAGATTCTGGAGGTTACCGACCGGCGGCCGACCACACATCTTGCCGCAGAACATCTCGGCATTCCGCCCCGGAAAATCTCCAATAATGAGTGGCCCTGCCAGTAGAAAAATTACGAAATTGAAAATTAAACCATATAAATCATATATTTATAATATTTTTTCTTCAAGAGTTGAATCACCTCCTGATATTCGCCTCCCTTCTTTGTAATATTTTCTTCCTTTTATGAACACCGATCATCTTCGAAATTGAGAGAATTAACATAAACAATGAAAATATAAAAACCCATAAATCGAACATATCACATTCCAAAAAATCGATGTCTATTTATATAAATACATTTAACTGTTGAAATCAAAGCCCTTTCAGTTAAATGGTTCTTAATGTTAAGCTTTCTTTTGCAATAGGATAAGTTATTTTTTATAGTAGAACGGCTTTTATTTGTTATCACTGATATCATCTCACCTTTAACGCCACACGATTGAAGATAAATGATATCCATATTTACCTTGGATATTTTTTTTACCGTCGTATTTCTAAATCTGACCGAGCTGTATACGTATCCAATCAAGTCATCAATAGATGTTCGCAACGAGATAAAGTGGATGCCCTCTAAAAATTCGAAACTATCCTCTTCAGAAGTCAGTATGAAGACCACTGAATTCTCGCCGTAAACCTCACGAAGTTTCAAAGCATCATCAACCTTACGCTCAAAGTCACTTGATGCACAATCTAACATTATTAGAGTGGTATCTTTTAATCTGCTTACCAACCCGTTCAGGAACAAATTTGCAAGCCCGGTATATGTAAAATGGCAATCAGTATAAAATATTACAGTAGCATTATTTAGATAGATAGCCCTTACGCTTCTTAGCGGCACAACACACCTCAAAATTTTTATAAAAAAACACCATCCCTAATCAGATATTTCACTGAGGGTCATTTGCGTCCATAACAAACCTGGAGCTTTCAACCTTAAAAAATAAAGATAATTTTCGAAATCCTTACACTTTAATCATAACAATATGACCACTGTGGTATTATCACTCATTGGAGAGTGGCTTTAAGAAAATATCAAAATCGCGCGCATCCAACGATCACTCCCTAAAATGAGCCCAACGCATAATATCAATCATAAAACCAGTTAAAATACCAAAAATTAAGATTACTACGCAACACCTAACATCCTCATAAGGCTTATGAATTGAATTAATGTGTTCTTGCCGCATAATAATAGGTTAGGACTAATACTAACTAAAAATTGTAATAATCTTGCTCTTTAAGATCTCCAATACCATTGAATCAAGAAAATAAAATCAAAAATAAAATAGTTTAAATTTTATTTTGTTAGCATATTCACAGAAAACTAAAACTTAAGATAATTGAGAAACCATTCCGTTACTATCACATTGAAAACTCCATCTGAATTACTCCATATGAATACCTTCATACTCCCTTGTTCTATAGGCTTTTTATGAGAAATTTTCATAGAGGCTATGAATGAAACATCATTGACAGGGCATGTCTATTTAGTAAAATTACTATGTAACATTATGTTTAAATTGAACTTTCAATAAATCCATCCTTTTGCCACTCATCCGCGTTTCTTCAAACACCCGGGGATTAATATCATGACCAGATGTGAAAAAATCATTCGTGATATCGAAGAGTGGATTGAGATGAACATTAACTCAGCAATAAAAATAGATGATCTGGCCAGGCGAACAGGTTTATCAAAGTGGTACTTCCAAAGAATGTTTTACCGTGTTAAAAATGAAAGTATTGCCAGCTACATTAGAGATTTGAAGCTGTTAAAGGCCGCGCAAGACCTCGCTTTTAGTGAAGAGAACATCACTTCCATTTATAGTAAGTATGGGTTTAAATCCCAGGCATCCTTCACACGATCATTCACTAAAAAATACATGCACCCGCCATTGAAATTTAGGTGCTTGTGTAAAAATAACCCAGAGATAGAGTATCTCTCAGCAAACATAAAACCCATTGAGAAATTGGATAATGAGAGTGGGAATCTACTGTACTCGATCAGACATGGGTAACGATATCGGATAGCTTTTCATGTCACATGCTCTTTAAAAATCACAATTCAAACGCATCCATAGCATCATCCAAAACCTCATCACTCAACCCAATCAATTAAATGCATTTCAAACCCTAAAAAAATAAAGGCAATTCGAAAAAAACATTGAATTGCCTGTGGCCAGCCAAGTGGATGCTTAAAATTATACCTACTCAGAACCTCGGTTTAACGTGCACTATCTTGTGTTTTCTCAGGTTACATTTCGTGCGCGTTGGATAGCTTGCATATAAATTGTAAAGGCTTTTTCCATATCTGGATTTTCTTTGACTACTGCTGGCCCCGTCGGCAAAAGTTTAGTAAAGAAAGCATCACGCTCACTATCGGTTAGCGTAATAATGTTCCCACCTTTTTTAACCCATTTGCTCTTCGCGTCGTTAACATCGTCAATTGAGAACTGACGTACAGAGGCGGTAGCTTCCTGCCCAGATTGAACGATAATCTCCTGTAATTCCTTAGAGAGATCGCTAAACCAGTCAGCTGATACAGCAGCCATCGAAGAAATGACCCCGTGATTTGTCTCAATGAAATGCTTCGCACCGTCTGAAAATGACAAACTTTCCATTACAGGAATGCAACTCATCACGGCATCCAGGGTTCCCTGCTGCAATGCAGGTAACACTTCTGACGGTGGCATCGGCAGTGGAGCCCCACCCATCGCCTTGATCTGTGCCTGCTGTATTTTGGCAGGAAGAACACGTACTTTCTTACCAACAAACTGTTCAGGGGTTCTGATTTCTTCTCGGGCACAAAATGCTGAAGGGCCGGACAGGAACATACCCAAACCTTTCAAACCTTTGGACTCACCCAGGCTGAAGAGATAATTGTTTAACTGCTGGTCAGCCAACGTGCGGGCGATATGCTCCATGCCGTCAAACTTACCCGGCGCAGACAAGACACTGAAGGCCTCATTTATACCACTCAGAAATTCAGGAGGAGCAACAACCCCCTGTATCGTAGACATCTGGGTTTGTTCAATCAGTCGGGTTGTCGATCCCAATTGGCTGGCTGGAAAAATTTCAACCTTGAGCTGGCCCTGAGCCTTACTTTCAGCAATCCGGGCAAAATTAATCATCCACTGATGCTGCGAATCATTAATGGTTGATGTGCCAATTTTCATTACTGTGGCGTTTTTCGCAAACGCTTTCAGTGGCAGAACGCTCAACGCCATACCCGCCGATAACGCTTTTAAAAATGTTCTTCTTTGCATCTTTTTACCCCTGCCTTACAAGTCTGCGATTCTTGAGCCATTTGGTACTACTGTTTAAGAAATCTTCCCTCTGATTATTACCAGACAGAAATCGTATGACAATCGATTATTGACAGATTGTCATACGATTTGTCAATATCGATTCAAGACAGACAAGAGGTAAATCCAATAATGAAAGTTGCAATAATCAATATCGACACCATCGCTACCGGCGACCTGCATAACCCACTCACTGATGGTGGCAACATCATCATGAAAGACGGCAAAATCATTTCCATTGACACAACCAGCAGCTGGGATGATGCCGATGTTGTTATCGATGCCGATGGCATGATGGCAGCACCTGGCTTAATTGATAGTCATGTTCACATCACCTTCGGCGACTACACTCCGCGGCAGAAAACCGTTGGCTTTTTGGAAAGTTATGTTCATGGCGGAGTGACGACCGCAATTTCTGCTTCCGAGGTACATACTCCAGGAAGACCGAAAGATCCTGAGGGAGTTAAAGCACTGGCTGTAGCAGCACGTAAATGCTTCGAGCACTACCGTCCTGGCGGTATGCGTGTTCATGCGGGTTCATTAATTCTGGAGCCGGGACTTACCCGTGCCGATCTTGAGCAGGTCAGGCAACTCGGTGTCTGGATGGTTAAAGCGGGTTTTGGTGCATTTTCTCATCCAGACGAGTATGCACCTTTGGTCAAAATTGCCCGTGAGCTTGGTATGGTATCTATGGTTCACACCGGGGGATCGTCAATTCCCGGATCGAGTGGTATATGGGCAGAAAATCTTTTGGCCATTAATCCTGATGTGTCCTATCACGTTAATGGTGGCCCCACTGCAATACCTGAAGCAGGCTTCGCGCGACTTGTTTACGAATCTGACATCGCGCTTCAACTCTGCACTGCTGGCAATCTCCGCACTTCGTTTCTTGTCACCAGACAATTAATCGAAAAGGGAGACCTGCATCGTCTGCTTATCGCCACGGACACGCCCACCGGGAGTGGCATTATGCCGCTTGGAATCTGGTATACCATCTCTTACCTGGCATCTCTTGGTGTTCTGCCAGCAGAGATAGGTATTGCTGCGGCTACCGGAAACAACGCCCGAGTATATGGTCTGAACAATGGCATCCTGGCACCAGGTAAAGATGCCGATGTTATTTTGATTGATGCATGTGCAGGTGGGTCACAGAACGATGCGCTTTCAGGGCTGACGAATGGTGATGTACCGGCCATTGGTGCTGTGATTACTGATGGCATCCCACGTTTTGTTGGCAGAAGCAGGAACACCCCAGCCACAATCCGGCAGGCTAAAGTCATTAAATCTACTCTCGTGCAGACGTTTTCGTCTGATTCACATTGATTATGGAGAGTGACATATGCAGCCTTCTTCCGAGAATGTTTTATCAGCAGAAGAAAGTGGATTACGCCACTTTGTGATCCGTCTGGGGAATGCAATAAGCACCTTTTGTACCCAATTGTGTGGCCTGTCAATGGCCATCATCGTCTTGATATGTACCTCAAATGTCATTGGGCGTTACTTTTTTCAGCACGCTTTTTCATGGGCTGAAGAAGCAATGGTTTACTGCATGATTTTCGTTATTTTCTTTGCTTCGGCCGCAGTGACCTGGCGTGGACAGCATTTAAGCCTGAACTTACTCATGCCACGCTTTCCTGTTAAGGTTCAGAAAGTCATTTCGATCATCATTAGTCTTGCCGCTATTGCACTTTTGCTTTCTCTGGCATGGGTGTCTTTTGACGTTGTGGGACGTTTTTACCGGTTTGGCCAGGTTTCTGACTCCTTGCGAATCCCTATGTGGATCCCCCAGGGCTTTGTTCCCTGTGGTCTGGTATTGATTGCTCTGATGATGCTGCTGCGTTTAATCGCCTTTGATCCTGTCAGCAAAGAAAACGAGTTTAATGGCGAGGAGCATAAACTATGACTGAATTAATTTTTGTATTGGTACCGCTGGTTCTGATCTGCCTGGGTGTCCCGATCTTTCTGGTGCTTTTCTCAATCTCAATTCTGGGGATATTCCAGCTTGATCTTGCGTCATTGAAAGTTATCCAATCAACCATGTTTGGTGGGCTCGACAATTTTACGTTGTTGGCTATCCCATTGTTCATTCTGGCCGGTGACATTATGGCGCAAGGCGGTATAGCTAAACGCCTTATTGCTTTCATCATGACTTTAGTCGGTGGTATCCCCGGATCAATGGGTGTTGCGGCTATTGGTAGCGCATCAGCATTTGGTGCCATGTCTGGATCATCTGTTGCCTGTGTTGCAGCGATTGGGAAGCTGACAATTCCCGCGATGGAACAACAGGGATATGGCAAGAAATTCGCGACAAGCCTTATCGCCGCTACAGGGGTGATTGACATCATCATCCCCCCTTCAATATCCATTATTGTCTATGCGATCACCGCCCAAGTTTCAGTAACAAAACTGTTTACGGCCGGTATCGTTCCCGGAATCATCATTGCCATTTTTCTTGCCTGTTATGTCATGGTGCGTGCGGGTTCGATGAATATTGCTCGCACGACACGTAGCCGTTTTAGTGAAATCGCAAAAGCCGCACGCTCCGCCGTCTGGGCCATGATGGCACCGGTTATTATTATTGGTGGAATTTACGGTGGCGTATTTACACCAACAGAAGCCGCCGGCATTGCCTGTGCCTATGCCGCATTCATCTCTGTTTATATTTATAAAGAGCTAAATTGGGTAGGGGTATGGCGCATCTGCGTTCATTCGACCATTCTCGTCGCACAAATCATGCTGCTTGTCGCTGCATCTACCGTATTTGGCTGGGTTATAACTACTTCCGGCATGCCTCAGGAACTGGTTAGCCTGGTTGCAGCTATGCATCTTGAGAACTGGCAATTACTCTTATTAATTAATGTGTTGCTTTTGTTTGTTGGTAGTATTCTCGAACCGTCCCCCGCGATCCTGATCCTGACACCGCTGATGGCCCCGTTAATCGTTAGTACAGGTATTGATCCGATACACTTTGGCATCATTGTCACCATTAACCTCGCAATTGGCATGTTCCTTCCACCTTTTGGTATCAACCTTTTTGCTGCCAATGCTTTGTTTAAAGTGCCGATGCCACAACTCTACCGGGGTGTATTACCCTTCCTGGTTATCTATCTGATAGTTCTGGTGATGATAACTTACATCCCTCAGCTAACAACCGTTCCAGTCAGTTGGTTAAGCTAACTCTGAACCAAAAAAAACCGGCATATCTGCCGGTTTTTATTTTGGTGAATCAAGGCCTGGTCAGTTGCCGGTGCGAAATCTCATTGGCGTACAGGGATATTCCCAACGCAGGTGCTGCATGTCTTGGTAAATCTTCCGTTTGAGCGAGGAACGACTTAACGAGGGCGATGGAACGACGATCATATCCAGCGACCAGTCCGGCAACCTTCTCCACCTCAGTCTGCAACTCGTCAAGTTTGACAACTCGCGCAGCAAGGCCAAACTGTACGGCCTCAGCACCACTCAAAACACGTCCAGTAAAGATCAAATCACCCAGGATATGACGTGACAAAACATAACGATAGTGACTCAGAACGATCGTGGGTGGAATACCATGAGGAATCTCAGGGAAACTGACTTCAGCTTCTTCAGCAATCAAAACAATGTCAGCGCGAGAAGCAAGTGATAACGCTGCTCCTTCACACTGACCATGAATTGCTGTAATGGTTACGGCGCGGCAATTTTGCACGGCCTCATTGAGAGACTGAATCAGACTGAACTCGGCAACAATATCCGCAGGATCAGCAGACTGTTGTGCAGGACGTTGTCGTCCGAGGGAAAACAGCGAGCCTTCAGCTTTCAAAATGATTACCGCCGGCCCCCCCTTAAGCGGATCTGCGGAACGGTACTCGTCCAACAGAGAATGGACCATCTCAGGTGAGAGGCGATTATCGGCCTCAGGGCGGTTGAGGCTGAGGGTAAGGATGTCCCCTTTCATGCTGCGAATCAGGGTCATAGCATCTCCTTAGCAATGGAATTCATTCAAAATATTATCAGCAACAGTAATTCGAGCATCAGCATTTCGGGCCAGTTCGAGTTTGGCACTTTCAAGCTCGGCCGCTGTTTTCACTGACTGTTCGCTTTCCATCCAGCTGCGAGCAAAGATGTAGACGAATGCATTACGTGCATAACGCTCTCTGCCGTATGCATTCAAGCGGTCCTCGACAGAACCCTCTGAAGACAGCAGATATTTAGCCAGTACCCAGGCATCTTCTACGGCCATAGCGGCTCCGGCAGTGAGATGAGGTGGAACGACATGCGCTGCATCTCCACCAATGACAACTCTGCCTTTATTCCAGGGGTAAGGCACAATAAATGGCTCAAGAGCCCCATAAACAATCGGGCTGCTCACAGTTAATGACTCAGCAATATCCGCTACGTATCCGCCAAACTGGGAAAGGCGTTCTTTCATAAGAAGATGCATTTCATCCTGGGCAAACATTCTTGCTGGGTCTTCGGGGCGAATATTAAACAGGTACATTTTATCCTGCGAGATAGGTATCGCCCCCACTTTTCCGCCCACGCCTTGCAGAAACTCCATACCTGTAACTTCTGATGGACGCGGTACTTGCACACGCCAGGCACCGATTCCCGAAGGCATTGGACCGAACATGTCCCCAACAATATGTTGACGGGTGCTCGAACGGATGCCATCAAATCCAGCAACAACATCAAAGGTCTCGCAGCTGCCATCGGACAGGATGACCTCACTGCCATGTTGCCCATTGAAGCTCTGAATTTCTGTATTAAAGCGAAACTTGACTCCCGCCTTTTGTGCACGCTGATACAAGATATCGTGTAATGTTTTACGCGACAGAGCACAGAATGCCGGTAGCCCCTGTCCGCCCATACGGAAACGATGCTCAACGATTAACTGTCTCTGAGGATCAAAAATCGACATATGGTTATAAGAGAAGCCAGCATCCAGAATCTCTTCGATCAACCCAAATTCCTGATACACGCGTAAAGCGTTAGTCGGCTGTCCAAGTCCAACACCAGGCACATTAAAATCGGGGCGTTTTTCAATTAATGTGGTTTCCACACCACGAGTTGATAACGCAAGAGCCAGGCTCAATCCGCCAATACCGCCACCGGCAATGAGAACTTTTTTTACTGTGTTCATTACATCTAACCTCTTTTGTCCTGCGCCCAGTCAACAATCCACTTAGCCAGTGAAAACAACCTGGCATCCTGACGATGCCCACTAATCATTTGCAAACCTAATGGCATACCCTGGTCCTGGAGTAAAGGCAGGCTAAGGGCTGGTGCCCCCAGGTAAGATGCAGGAATATTAAATGAAGGATCTCCCGTGGTAGAAAAATCGAGAGGAGCAGCGGAAACGGCACCTAATGTCAGAATGCAATCATAGGCATTCATCACGTCATGTAACCTCGCTCTCGCGCTATCACGTTCACTTAAGGCGGCCGCATAATCTGCCTGAGTCATAGCATCGCCTTTATCCAGCCGCATTTTCATCGCCTGTGAGATACCGATATTGTCAGGATGATTATATGTATTGAGTGGCCAACGCATTTCCCACTCCAGGACTCGCCAGGTTTTATCAAAGGCGCCAGCAATCGCTTTTTCCAAACCAGCAACCAATGAACAGCTGGTGGCATCAACCACAGAAATGCCGGCTGCGCTTAATTTATGCAGAATCTGTGAGAATGTGGCTTTCACTTCATCGCTCGCTCGCAGCCATCCATCAGTCAATAACACCGCAACGCGAGTCGGTCGATCGGCACTCACTGGTACATCCGGGCCCAGCACGCCAACATGACCCGGGTCACCGCCAGCACGAGTCGCGATCTGACGCGTACTTATCCAAATGTCGTCAAGATGCCCACCAATAATACCGACACAACTTTGGCTCAAATAATCGTAAGCCCCACTTCGATTAAGACCGCCCCAGGTAGGTTTATAACCAAACGCACCGTTGTAGCTGGCGGGTCGCAATGTTGAACCGACAACCTGTGATGCCAGAGCTAAAGGCACCATCGCAGCGCCAACAGCAGCTGCCGAACCTGAAGAAGAACCACCAGGTGTACGATTTAGATCGTGGGGATTTTTTGTGGGGTAAAACAGCTCAGTGGAAGCAAATTCTGTGGTAACCGTTTTGCCGATAACGATTGCGCCAGCAGCACGCATCGCTGCAACACTGGCTGCATCACGGAATGTATGTTGTGTTTCGAGCTCAGGAATTCCCTGCCCGGTCGGAAACTCCTGAGTTTCGATGATATCTTTAACGCCAATAACCATACCGTCGAGCAGAGATAATGGCGCATTTTTTCGCCAGCGCTTTTCCGCTTCCTGGACCTGTATTCTGGCGCGTTCGATATCGAGGTGAACAAAGGCCCGAACCTCAGGCTCTTTCATCGCAATGGTGTCAACACAAGCGTCGAAAAGACGAACCGGTGAATCATCGCCTGCTAAAAAAGCGTCGGCATGTGAAACATAAGCAGAAACATTACTCATCACTAACCATCCTCATTCCCCTACAGATAATGGATGCACTTCATCAGCGCATCCCGAAAACTCAACCCTTTATTTTACGAGCCATCACTTCTTCATGGGTCAAGCCACCAACACGCCAGTTGAGACGCTTGCCTGAGGAGGCACAAAAGATAAGAGCAACTTCATCGGCTTGCGGGCATCCGGCGATACTGACCGTCATACCATCATAATGCGAACGAACGTAGACATCGTCTTTATGATTCATAGGGATATCAATTTTATCCCCCGGAACTGCCAGCTTTTGAAATGACGAAATCCAGGCATCAGCACCGCCAATCGCTTCCCGGATGGGGTTAGCAAACGCGGTCGTTAACAGCGCATTAGCGTGCTCAGCTTCACCACCTGAACCTACCAATCCACCTTTGCCGTAACCTTCAATAGGAAAGCCATTCATCACTTCGAGGAGTTTCTGACCCATAAGTTTGCCAATTTCAGGACTCACTTCGATTAAAGAGGAAAGATCAGCCCCTTTTGAATGACATAACGGGTTTTTGATAACAAACACCACCGCAGCCTTACGTAAGGGTTTCTCGACCTTAACAGCACCTTCAGCATAAATATCATCAACTTGCGTATAAATACGACGAATTTCGATTTCCATTGTTTTCCTCAGATTGTATGACGATCTGACACATCTATATCATATTGTCTGTCAATCTTGCAATCCGGGTAGCTGATCGTTGACAATAGTTAATCGCTGGGAATTTAACGAAGTGAACAGGATAATGACGCCAGAGATTGAAGCACCGGAGAAACGTGACGGAATGAAAAAACTGAATATCATGATCGACAAAGACAGCATACGGATGCAGGTCGCTCGTGCTTTGCGGCAGGCCATTATTTCTGGCGAACTCCTTCCTGGGCAGAAGTTAATTGAAGCGGAATTATGTGAAGCTCTGGAGATTTCCCGCCCATCATTACGTGAAGCGCTCAGAACACTGGAAAGCGAACGTCTGGTACATTTCATTCCCAATCGTGGAAGTTTTGTCGCTGAACTGGCATGGAAGGACGCAGAGGAGATTTACGCCACGCGAATGATTCTTGAGCCAGAGATTGCTGCTCAGGCATGTAAATGTAAGGATGAAGGATTACGTGAGCAATTTAGTGTTGCTCTCAATCAGTTCGCCAGTGCAGTGAAAAGCAGCGATAAACTGGGCCAGGTACTTACCACAACACAATTTTATATGGCCCTGGCTGAGATGGCGGAAAACAGGATAGTCAAAGATATCCTCGATGGTCTTAATGCACGTATCAGTGTACTGAGGGCCAGATCAATGTCGAACCCTGAACGTTCAAACCATTCTCTTGATGAAATGTTGGCAATTCATCAAGCCGTAATTGCAGGAAATGAGAGTGAAGCCCGGTCAGCCGCCGCGATCCACATTCGTAATGCTTGCGAAGCGGCTCGGATTGCAATGACAGATTCTGTACGTTAACAAACATAAAACACGTTCGCGTTGTTTAGCGAGTTACGCTAATTGACAGGAAGTTTACCCAGAGGCTTATCTCTGGGTAAATGTTATTCTATAAGCATGCTACTCAAAAATAATATCTCTTATGCCCTGTCAGCAACCAACATTGATTTTCTTGATACTCGCCTAAACTCATCAGCAGGAAGTGGAGTGAAGAAGTAAAATCCTTGAAAGGTTGTACAACCAAATTTTAACATCATCGCCCATTGCTCAGCAGTTTCTATTCCCTCAGCAAGAACCTCAATGTTCAGTTCATGTCCCATCCTTGATATATTTTTTGCAATGACCTCACCTTTGCTTGACTCAGTTGCTGCCGCAACAAAGCTTCTGTCTATCTTTATTTGCTCAAGAGGCAAGCGCCGTAAGTAACTTAAGGAGGAAAACCCAGTTCCAAAGTCGTCAAGAGAAAAGCGAAATCCTGCATTTGATAAGGCATTCATTTTTTCAACAACAACATCAATATCAGAGGCAAAAACGCTTTCAGTTATTTCGAACTTAACTTTTCGGGATGGTATGTTTGCGATTGAGGATTGATGGAGTATTTTTTGTACGAAATCAGGCTGCATAAAGTGGTCAACCGTGATGTTGATTGACATGGTAATATGTTTAGTAGCAGGATCTGTTTGCCAAAATGCAAGTTCGCGAAAAGCCTGTGTGATAACCCAATTACCAATAACTGGCATCATACCCGATTCCTGTGCACAGGGTATGAATTCAGATGGAGATATCATTCCCCGTTCAGGACTTTTCCAACGTATTAATGCTTCAGCACCGGTCAGTTCACCACAACAGTTTACAATTGGTTGATAAAAAAGAACAAATTCATTATTGTATAACGCATTTTGGATTGATCTCGTTTTTTCGTTACGACGAGAGAAATCAATATGCATAACAGCTATACCACCACATAGCATAAGTGTTGAGACAATAGCATTCATCCAGGTACTAAATACCTGGATATTTTTAGGCATTGGTTGAGAAAAGTTAAAAACAAGATTGGAACTACTGAAAATAACAAATGCAACTAAACTAATTCCAATTGCAGCCATTTGAAACAAAGAGCGGTAACGTTGCAGATTTATATATCCAACCAGTGCAATAACAATTAGATAAAGATGTGTTGACCTCTGCGTACCTTCTTGTGGAACATCGAATATTAAACAAAAAGAAATTATATATGCGATAAATACAAACTGGGAAAGCATCAAACCTTCAGGGAAAAAACCTTTAACAGCTATACGCCAGCAAGGAAGTAAAGCAAGGCCCAGTATGATCTCTGATTGTGCCAAACTCCACTCTTGTAATACAGCATAGACGAAAAGCCAAACTAACATTAGAGCGAAGCCAGTGAAAGATGCGACTCTACAGAGAAAAAGCAGATGCTCTTCTCTCAAAGAAAGCATAGTGCGATGATGAGGCATGATGCAGGCACTCCTATTACTTACTATATTTTATTATCAAAAAACATAATGCAACGAGGATGATCTTTCTCACATCAAATCAGACATATGATAATTCATTGTTATCTTATGGCGTAGATTACAATATTAGGACAGCATATTTATTATTCCGCATATTACATATGCAATTTTTTGGGTAATGCATAGCCCGACAATCATATCATCATAAAATATTAATTCTTTACCACTTTTAGCTCAAATTCCGAAGGATCAACTATCTCTTCCAATTTTCCAATTTGGAACATATCACCATTAGCAACAGTTACGCTGATTGTTGTCTCAGGGAAACGAAGATTTTTCACTAAGTGAACCTTTACAGGCTTTCCCTTACCATTAATGTCCATTATCCATCCTACGAAGCCACTTGAAAATCTTGCAAGACTACCAATAGGATAAAAACCATAAGTCTGAATGTACCTGAATAAAATTCTCTTATCGTACTTTTGAATTGTTTCATACAAACTTCGGTATGCTTCGATTGGCGTGCGATGAGGTATGCCATTTCGTGCATGAGTGAGCTTATCTATTGCTTTAATAACAGATAAGGTTTTAACAGTATCAGTAAGATTTTGAGAAGTTTTTCTCTGTGGATACCCTGTACCATTGATGTTTTCGTTGGCATTTTCTATTACATCTCTACAGATATAGCTTAGCTCCCATCCTGAAGCATCAATTCTGTTCAGAAGTGTTTCAACATGACCTTTTAAGATATTCTTCTGGATATCATTCATATTGAGTTTTAGCGAGGGTAACTTTTCACTGACTAATAAGGGTTTTCCCATTGTGTGCAAAAGAGCACCCAGCACAATTTCGCGAATTTGCAGATCATGGGGGTTTTTAATCAATAGCATATCCGCCAGAATTGCAGACACGCGAATAGCATGCCTTAACCAATCAGGCTCATCCCGCAAAAATGATAAGGCAAACAGTAATAACTTTCTGTCTTCCCTAATCATATGAATTAGCGTGTCGGTACAATCATAAAAAAGCTGATGATGTAACTGATTGCGTGACTTTAGATACATCAAACCTACATGTAATCGATGCGCTAATTCAAGAACACCACGTTGCATAGGGGATTGTCGATTTTTTTTATCCCGCTCCATGATTTCACGATGAAGCATTGATTTTTCTTTTTGTCCCGATACAAACAGTGGTGAAGGAAAGATTGCCCTTCCAGTTATACCCGTTCGGAACGCAATCTCCCTTTCAGACTCGTTAACAAAATATACTAGCCGCTCCGATTGTGGAGGCGACATGTTTATAAATTGAATGCCTATCACAGCATATCCATTACTTCCAAACGGTCTGATATATCGTATGGTTCCTTCAGCATAAAAACTTTGGCCATCAGGAAACTCTATTGTGACACCAGGAATGTCTTTCCCATCGTGTACAGCAATACTCTCAGCTATATCAACCTCAACCATGCAACCACCAGTAGAGAGGTTTCTCAATCGACCGGGAACATTGAGAAGATATTGATAAATTTCAATGCTGACGCGAGCTTGCATTCCGAGAATAAAAGGGACTCGTACCGCTCCCCTTTCATCTTCAGTAAAGACGGAATTTGGTAACTGACATTCGAGCCGGTATAACATCGTATCCGTTTTTAATAACTTTGCAGAGACTTTACTGAGAGTATATGTCTCACGCTCCAGATGGTCATGACCTTTCTCCGCCTCGAGATCAAAGCTCAAACCGCCATCCTTGAGATACTCAGCAATATCGGAACCAGAATACTCAACTTCAAGTATCATACGGTTAGCATCCGCATTAATTTCTGTCACTTCAGCTTTCAAAACATAAGGTATACCTCCCTTATATACAGACATCTCGTGAGGATGCTGAAGCAGTGAGTTAATGACACTCGCGGGGGGTATTGAGTAATGTTCCGCCATTCTAATTACCTATAACAAATATTAAACTTTGACAGTTAAACTTCGTAGCAAATGCCTTTGTTGGTGACGGGCATCTGTTCATTGATTTTCAAAAGTCTTTCTTGAAACCAGGTCTGTACATAAATGTTTATGAATTGATAAAGAGCTAATTCAGTTCATCAGGCCTGTAACTTTGCTACCATAGATACTCATAAAGTCTATGGGACTCTAAATTTAATTATCAAAAATAACCTGAGGTTACAATCCCCATAAGCTACCCTGTTAATGAGAAACTCACTAATAAAAGAGCTTTGAACTGGAGAGGTGACTATATTATGGAATAATAAACTTGAGTAAAAATTTGATGCAGGATGATGTGTGAGTTTTTGAATAGATTTCAGCGATCACTTTTTTAGCTTTCAATAGACAAAAACTATTAATAGTAGATGGTTGAGGAAGTTATACGATGCTCAAGTGTTAAGTCATCGCACACTTAAAAGAATAATAATTCGTTTTTGTAAGTAATTCCGGGCTGATAAATTTCTAAGAGGCAATTCGTTGGAAGGAAATTCATCTCAATTTAACGAAATAGCAACATGATTTTTTTTACATTCTGTGCTCATTAATCAGTCACACTCAATACATAAAACCGATCAAGCAAAGAGCACAAAATGAAAATGATCTCTTCGCATATCCCACACGAGTCTAAATTGAACTCGTTGACTCATCTTTGTCATTGTAAAATGGTCCACCGGCATACGGGGGGGAACAGCCATCAGATAAGCATCGAGACCTACAACGCTTGCCAGACTTATCACGTCATCTGCTACCACCACACCATTTTATAGCAGAGCGTCATGAGCCGGGATCGCCGCCCCTGACGCATCAGGATTGTCAATCAGCACAGAATCAATACCTGGCATGCGTTTGCTTTACAAATTGACAAGAAGCCATCTTAAAAAATCTCAATTTCAAAAGAAAAACACTATTACCCAACAGGTGCAAGCCGGGTAAATAATCAAAGAAAGTTAGATTGCAATGTAAATCTTGTAATGATCTCAATGGGCAGAAAAGTATGTGCTGAAATACTCTTATTCCTCTGAAGCGCACTTAATTTATCTATCGTTGTTCTCAATAACTGAACCATATCCTGCGACAGGATATAATCAATCTTTTCTTCCAGTATTAGTTTCTCTGTGACTTTATTGACTTCATGCGTAATTAATATCGGCCTGATGGCGCTTTTGTATTCATCAAGTGCAGCCGCAAGCCCCGCATTACCACCAGCAACGTTATACACCGCTCTGATGTTGGGATCATGACGCAAAAGTTGTATTGCCGCATCATAAGTCTGCTGGGTATTGTCATTACCGGAGACAACCTCAGAGACAACGACTGACGGGAAGGTCTTGCGAATTTGCGCTCTGAATCCAATCTCACGATCATCGTGGCAGCTATAGGAGAGCGTTCCGACGATCACGGCGACATTAGCATTGTTGCAATGCTGTAAATGTCTGCCGAGTATAAAGCCCGCAGCCTGACCTGCAGCGCGATTATTGATCCCGACATACGCGTCCCGGACATCAGGATCGAGGTCGCTGACCAGTGCAACGATGTGTTTACCTTCCTGCCTCAGCTTCTGGACCGCAGCATTAATTACCGGGGTATTTTTTGCCACAACGGCAATGCCATCTGCATGTTTGGCATGCTGATACATCAGGCTAACAACTTCATCGTCATCAACATCAGAGCAACTCGAGATCTTCAGCGTTATTCCACGGGAATCCATCTCATCCTGCAACTTCTCTCCCGCGAACTTCACAGACTCGTTGTACTCCTCTCCAGCCTGAACCACGACCGAAAAAGATGAATTCTGCTTCACCAGCCCGGTATGAACACCACCCGCAGCCTGAACAAGTAATGACGAATAAGCGCGTTGAACGGCCTCGACTGTTTTGGGGTTAACCCCCGGTCGATTATTGAGGACACGGTCTATGGTTGCTCTGCTCAACTGCGTAGCAGCAACCAGCTCTTTCATCGTGGGTTTACGGTTCATAAACAATAACCTGCCTTCAACGTTCCATGATGATGGTGATGTTAACTCACTCACGCCTCCAAGTCTCCGCAAAAACCACATGAGTCATAATGACTCTTTTATAGGATCATTTTGTTGAGGTAATGATACATATTTGTATCATTTTGTTCTCTTTATGATCTAAAATCCATCAACCGACTCATTTGATAATGATTATCATGATCAGGCGGTATAGGGCTGACGTTCGGCCTCATTCAATATCTTAAGTGGACATATTTGAAATGAGAAAAACAGGATGGTTCCCCCCTCTCATTGGGGCGGTGGTTGCTCTGGCAGGGATCTTACTGACAGCAGGAGGTGGTTATCTTGCGGTGTTGGGAGGATCCTGGTTTTACCTCTTCACTGGCCTTGTCTGGCTTTTAACCGGTTACCTTCTGGTACGTAAACAATTTTTCGCCTGGACATTGACCCTGTTGATGACGTTGATTGCCATTGCATGGGCGATCTGGGAAACAGGTACAGATTTCTGGCAATTTCTGCCGCGCGTTATTGTTTTCATCGCCTTTGGCGTACTTGTCTCGCTGTGCATCCCCCAGCTACGCCGGAAAGATGGCACTCAGCCTGTAGGCTGCAAAGCTTCATTAGCGGTAAGCGGCGTTTACGCTGCCGGATTTGTAGCTCTGATCGCAGGTATGTTTGTTCCTCACGCTCAGGTTGAGGCATCTGGCGAAAACGCCAAAGTTGTTCATCCGGATGCAGGTAAGATGGATGGTAATGACTGGCCGGCATGGGGCAGAAACCTCGGCGGTGACAAATATGCGCAGTTTGACCAAATCAACAAAACCAATGTTAAGGACCTGAAACTCGCCTGGACCTACCGCACTGGCGACCTGGCAATTGATGGCTCAGAGTATCAGGTTACCCCCCTCAAAATTGAGGATACGATGTACCTGTGCACCCCGCTCAATAAAGTTATCGCACTGGATCCCACGACGGGTAAAGAGCGCTGGCGCTTCGACCCTAAAATGAAGGTGACGGACAGTAACAAGGGCTGGAAACGCTGCCGCGGCGTGAGCTATGTTGACCTCTCTGCCGATACGTCCTCAAACACGCCAGCCACACCTGGTGCATCTGCTGTAGCGCCCGCCACACTGAATGAATGCCGCAAGCGTATCGTAAGCACCACCAACGATGGCCGACTGTTCGAACTGGATGCTGCAACCGGCAAACTTTGCGCGACTTTTGGTAACCAGGGCTATGTCGATTTGACCGCGGGTATCGGTTCAAGTCCTGAGGGCGGTTCCTATTACCTGACCTCCGCACCGCTTGTCGCTGACGGCGTGATCATGATTGGCGGTAAGCTAAATGACAACATGTCTACCGGCGAACCTTCAGGTGTGGTGCGTGGTTTTGATGTTCGTACCGGCAAGATTCTCTGGGCCTTTGATCCGGCACGCCCTGACAACAGCACACCGCTACCACCAGGAGAAAATTATGCACCAGAGTCACCTAACTTCTGGGGTACAGCCTCCTATGATCCGAAGCTTGGCCTGGCATATTTCCCAACCGGTAACCAGACGCCAGATTTCTGGACCGGCAACCGCCATCCCTATTCAGATGAATTTAACGACGCAATCATCGCAATTGAGTTAAAAACCGGCAAGTTGCGTTGGCATTTCCGCACGGCTAATCAGGATCAGTTTGACTACGATGTTTCGTCACAGCCCATCCTGTACGACATGCCAAATAAAGATGGCACGACAACACCGGTCGTTATTCAGCTAACAAAACGTGGACAGATTTTTATCCTCGATCGTCGTAATGGCAAACCTGTCGCGCCAGTGGAATACCGTAAAGTCCCCACCGATGCGATGCCCGGTATGAAAGTGGCAGATACCCAACCTTATTCTTCAATTTCAGTCGGCGTCCAGCCGTTGAAAGAGGGAGATATGTGGGGAGCGACACTTTTCGATCAACTCTATTGCCGCATCGAATTTAAGAAAATGCGCTGGGAAGGCGAGTGGACGCCGCTTTCAGATAAACAACGCACCCTGATCTGGCCGGGTTATTACGGTGGATTTAACTGGGGTGGCGGCGCTCTGGATGCCTCAACTGGCACGCTGATCGTCAACGATATTCGTATGGCGATGTGGGGGCAGTTCATCAAGCGCGAGGAAGCGGCTAAACATGGCCTGGTGCCCTCCACCGAAGGTGAATATTCTGAGCAGAAAGGCACGCCCTGGGGCGTGGAACGTTCAATGTTCCTCTCGCCGCTCGGTACGCCATGCTTCAAACCGCCTTTTGGCAGCATGACGGCTATCGATTTGGCTACCGGAAAAACCAAGTGGCAGGTGCCAATGGGCAGTATCCAGGATGCACCTATCCACGGCATCTTCCCGGGAGAGGGTGTCGTGCCACACCTTTATATCCCGATCGGCATGCCTACGCTGGGCGGCCCATTGGTCACTGGCGGTGGACTGACATTCTTCCACGGCTCGCTGGATTACTATGTACGCGCGCTGGACAACGATACGGGTAAAGAGCTCTGGCGCTCACGTCTGCCTGTCGGCGGTCAGGGTGTACCCATGAGTTACATCGGCAAGGATGGTAAGCAGTATATCGTGGTGGTGGATGGTGGTGCGACCCGCACCGGTACCAACAAAAATCGCGGTGATTACGTTATGGCTTACGCGTTGCCATAACGCAAAGACAATGCCCGGCAGTGCCGGGCATTCCTTCACAGGTTAAATGTTTTTTGGATAAACCTTCGCGCTCTGGTGACCGTCACTTCTGGTGGTTCCAGTGAGGGATCCTGTTCAGCTTCAACCACCATCCAACCCTGATAGCCGCTGGATTTAACGAATTGCGCAAGTGGCGCGAAATCGACATCGCCATCACCCGGCACGGTAAACATCCCCTTTCTTACTCCATCGTTAAAGCTGAGGTCATGCTGGCGAACCTGCTGCAAAATATCCTGTCGGATATCTTTAAGATGAATATGGTTGATACGATCACCAAATTCTTCCAGCAAATGGGTGTAATCAAATCCTGCGGAGAAGGCATGTCCGGTGTCCAGCAGTAACCCAACCGATGCGCCTGTGGCGGCCATGACTGATCTCACTTCATCCAGCGTCTCAGCCACCATCATCAAGTGATGGTGATAAGCCAAACCAAGCCCGTAACGCGCCTTGAGCGCATCAGCAAAAGCCGTCAGTTTGTCGCCATACGCCTCGAACTGGGCGGATGTTAAGCGCAGTCTTCCGCTCATACCAATATCGAGCGCATGTTCAGGCATATGACCGCATTCGCCATAAACCATGACCTTCACTCCCGTATCTTTCAGTAACGAGGCGAAGGCCCCAACAGCAGCGAGTTCCTCATCAACGCTACGTTCAGCAAGAAATCCACTGTGCCAACCCGAAGCATGCGCTAACCGGTATTTTTGCAGGAGCAGTGCCAGATCTGATGCATTTTTGGGGAAAAGACGACTCATCTCTACGCCGTCATAACCCGCCGCTGCTGCGCCATTGAGGCATATTTCAGCCGTAGCCTCTTTGCCAAATTCCTCAATAACCTCATTTGCCCAGGATAACGGGCTGATTGCAATTTGAACAGGCTGCTTATTTATGTGGGTCATAGCATTTTTTCTCACAATAGAAAGCACACCCGGATGAATTAACCCGGATGCGCTCTGAAGTTGCTTGAGTAATTAAGCGGCGTATTGCTTAAGAGACTGGCAAAGTGCCGTGGTGAGTTCGCTGCTGTCTTTTTCCCATAACGCAGGGCTGATTAATTCAACCGACCAGGCACCATTGAAACCTGTCGCCTTCACGGCCTGTGACCAACGCGTTAAATCTATTTCACCCTCGCCCGGCATACAGGAGCGCAGGATGGTTTCATCCCAGGTGTCGCCTTCATTTTTGGGGACGCGACCATCGCAGAAATGCACGCCGAAAATATGATCTTTATTCATCCGGCTAACCTCTTCAGGCGTACAACCTGCGGCATAGAAGTGCCAGAAATCAACAACGATCCCTACATTTTTCTTACCGACACGCTCAATAACCTCAAGACCTTGCTTTAAGGTTCTGAATTTTGTAAATGCCGGTAATTCAATCATATAGCGTATGCCGTGGCGCTCACCAATAGTGGCTATTGCTGCGATATTGTCAGTCATGATGTCCATAATTTCAGCATCAGACAGATGATCAATACCCTTCCTTGGCAGCACCATGACGGTATCAGTGCCAATCTCCACCGCTTCGCGGGTAATTTTTTCTGCCTCTTCAAGCAGTGCAATCCGGTCGTTTGTTGTAAAACGCTCAATATGGTCCAGAGCACTTAAAAATGAAACAGTTAATCCGGCGTCTTTAATCTTTTTCTTTAACTCTGCTGTTGTACCACCATTTTCCAGATATCTGACAAATTTTGGATAAAAAACCTCCAGGGAATTAAAACCTGCTTCTTTAGCTAACCGTATGTCAGTAATAAGATTTCCGTGCATTGTTGAAATGCCATGCAGAGATGTAATCATGATATTACCTCTTATGTTCAGGGACAGAGTGGAGACAACCAGGTGCTGCGACTGCTCTGGGTATGAGGAGTTTTAACCGCAGTCTCACCTGATATGTTGAGTAAGCTCAGGCTGATACTACTAAAACGTATATTTTAAAAAATACACAAATGGCATTTTCATTTCTCATATGTGAAGGCGATCATAAAATTGACACATAAATGATCATTTGAGTTGCGATTCGAAGAGGTAAACATGATCACTAATGCATCATTTGCATCTCTCGCGAGATGTCTCATGTTGCGGGGTGGGCAGCACAGCGAACGGCAATCGAGCTATCACAGTTGATTCCTGGTGGGCTGCAAACCAGGAATGGTGAATCGGGGGTTATCTCATGTCATACGAAAAAAAATTTAATGCGGGCTACGTCTACCTCATATGTTGTTGCGCATCGCTGGGAGGACTGATGTTCGGTTATTCAACTGCGGTCATCTCTGGTGCCCTGTCACCGGTAAAAGTGCATTTTGCTCTCTCACCTGCCGAAGTGGGCTGGGCAGTCTCCAGCATTATCGCCGGTGCGACTGTTGGCGCATTGCTGGCGGGTTCCATTGCGGAGAAGATCGGTCGCAAAGCCTCGTTGTGCATCTCATCCATCGTGTTTATCTGCACTTCCCTGCTCTGTTCCCTGACGAACTCATTCGACATGTTTTGGTTCGGCCGTCTGCTATGTGGATTTGCTGTTGGCGTCGCCGGAACAGTGGCTCCGATGTACATGTCGGAAGTTGCCCCAACATCTATCAGAGCGCGGTGCTCAGGTCTGTTTAACCTGGCAATGGTCGTGGGGGTGCTGGGGGTCTTTATCGTGAACTATGCAATCGCCCGAGGAATGGAAGATAGCTGGATGCAGGATGTCGGTTGGCGATGGATGATGGGATCTCAGTTAGTCCCCTCGGTTCTGATGCTGCTGCTCAGTGTTATCATGCCAGAGTCTCCGCAATGGAGTCTGCGCCACAACCGACACCAGCACGCCATCAAACTGTATAACCGCATCTACCCTGAATTTAATACCACAGAAGCACAGCAAATCTTCTCCGCGCAGCAGGCACGCAATGCCGGCGCGAAAGTCAAAGGCATGACGCCAGACACACCCGTATTGCGCTTCATTCTGGCGGTTGGGGTTTTGATCGCCGTGCTACAACAATTTACCGGCATTAACGTGATGAACTATTACGCGCCACTCGTACTTGAGCAGGGTTCAACCAGTAAGGATGCGGTGCTTTTTCAGACGATTTTTATTGCCGTGGCAAATGGTATCGGTGGCTTTATTGGCATGAATCTGTTTGATCGTTTTGGTCGTCTTCCGGTGATGAAAATCGGCACGGTTGGCGCCACATGTGGACTTCTGATTGCTTCATGGGGTCTGTATACCCACGACTCAGGCTATTTGACGGTGTTTGGCATCCTGTTATTTATGGTGTGCTTCGCCATGGGATGGGGGGCAGGTGCATGGGTGCTTATTTCAGAGATATTCCCGGAAAAAATCCGTAACCTGGGAATGAGTCTGGCAGTGAGTCTGATGTGGGTCGCGAATTTCGTGATCACCCTACTGTTCCCCATCGTCAATGATAATGCCTGGCTGCAAAGCCACTTTAATGGTGCATTCTCCATGTGGTTGTTCGTCGGTTTCAACGTCGTCTGTTATGTCTTCCTGGTGAAATTCGTGCCAGAAACCAGGGGGGTCTCACTGGAGGATATTGAAAAAGTCGCCTTAGCCAAAATGCGCGGAGGACACGAACGCATGAAAATCCCGACGATTTGAGAATACCTCCACCACCACAATTAATCTAAATAGCAGGAAATGAGAAAGTTAGATCCCGTTGCCGGACTGGTAAAACAGAAAACGATCTGATTTCATAACAATGATGAGCTTTCTTTCATCATATCGTCGAGCTGAAATCAGCAACATGGAGAGCAATATGGGGATTCAACGCGTTCGCAGCTTCCTGCAAACACACGCACCAGAAATTACCGTGACCGAATTGGAAGCACCGACCGCAACCGTGATTCAGGCTGCCGAAGCATTTGGCGTTGAACATGGACAAATCGCAAAATCGTTGTCCTTCCGGGTTAATGACCAGGTCGTGCTGGTGGTTATGGCGGGCGATCGGCGACTGGATAACCGAAAATACAAAGAATTTTTTGGTGTCAAAGCGCGCATGCTGGCAGCGGATGAGGTGGAGATGCAAACGGGCTTTGCTCCGGGCGGCGTCTGCCCATTCGGCATCAACCCGGAAGTTAACATTTACTGTGATGAAAGCCTGCTCAGTTATCCTGAAGTGCTGCCTGCGGGCGGCAATGCACGCTCAGGGGTGCGTATCTCACCCGAAAAGTTGGCCAGCATTACCGGGGCCAAATGGGTGAGCCTGAGTGTTGATGTAAACCAGAAATTGCTCGGGTAAGGGTAAAATCATTTTAATTGTTTGTAGCTTTAATCTCAGTACCCGACAGAATCAACGCTATCTGGAACGGATTTCTTTAGAAATCCGTCAATCTGGCCATGAGATGCCCTCACGCTTTGTTCAGTTTGCCGCCAGCCACTCTGCCTGATCAATTTATGAAATTTATACGCTGTTGGCATTTTCCCGCCGATCCGCCGCGTTTTGCCCCTATCCGGTGATACATCCGTCACAGTATAAATGGAACTCATACCCTGAAAAGCGAAAGCCACCTGCTTTCCAGTGCCGCTTAAAGATACCCTGACCGAAGGATAAATAAACCTCTACGATACGATCAGATTTTGGGAGCCTCGAATGACAAACCATTTAGCCGAGCCATGTCATGATATTGCACACCTGGCACATGTTGAGATGTTCTCAAATAAATTTGAGGAAAGCCTGGATTTCTTTGTCAACGTGTATGGTCTCACTGTCTCTGCGCAGGATGAGAACCATGCCTGGCTCAGGGCATGGGATGACTACGAATTCCATACCCTGAAACTGACGCGCCACTCAACGACAGGTGTGGGCCATATCGCCTACCGCGCCAGTTCAGAGGCCGCGTTGATGCGACGGGTGGCGGCGATCGAGGCCAGTAAATATGATGTTATTGGCTGGATTGATGATGAACCTGGACATGGACGTGCTTTTCGCTTCTCAGATCCCTTCGGACACGTATTTGAAATCTATTACGACACGGTACGTTATCAGGCAGATGCGGCTGAGCGCCCTTCATTAAAAAACTTAGCGCAACGCTATCATGGCCGCGGCGCTTGCCCACGTCGTCTCGATCATCTCAACCTGCTGGCAGCCGATGTGAGCGAGTTTAAAACCTTTATGGAAACCTGCCTCGGCTCGCGTGTCACCGAAATGATTCAGCTTGATAACGGACGCATCGGCGGTTGCTGGTTCACGATCAATAATAAAACATACGATCTGGCCTGCACCGAAGAGCATGGTGGGGGTAATGCTCGTCTTCATCATGTCACCTATGCGACAGATACCCGTGAAGATATTTTGCGTGCCGCGGATATCTTTCTCGAAAATGGTGTACATATCGAAACCGGACCGCATAAGCATGCCATTCAGGGCACATTCTTCTTATACGTATGGGAACCTGCTGGCAACCGTGTTGAGCTGGCAAATTCTGGGGCACGGCTGATTCTGGCTCCTGACTGGCAGACAGTCGTCTGGACGGAAACCGAGCGTAAAAAAGGACAGGCATGGGGCCTGAAGACGATCGAAACTTTCCATACTCATGGCACACCGCCAACGCCGAAACAACTGGAAGAGTGACAGGCTTGTGCTGCGCTGCTACCAAGGCTGCTGTGGTTAAAAATCGACCATGCCGAGAATTTTTGATGCGAAGGCACGGAAGGTTTTAGGTTTGAAATTTTAGCTATTGGGAATCTTTTAACACCCAACAAAATATCATCGGGTCTTGCCCTGAAGTCATGGCCTCCGAGCCATCAGGGCAATTCCAATAAAATAATTCACTCGCAAGATTTCACACCTCAAAAAAATCAACCTTGCCACCCACGAGGTGATACATGCTGCCAACAATTTTAATCTTTTTCTCGTCTTCCAGACTTTTCAGCACCGAGCTATTTTTTCGAATATTTAAAATCGTCATTTCGACATTTTGCCTGGCAACCGCATCAACAAAATCGTAATTACTGCCTTTACGCTCACCACTGTATTTTGTTTTTTCAATTGCGGGTTTAATTTCATCGAGCAACCCCGTCAGATTGCCTAACTCTGCATTATCAATTGCGCCCCGAACCGCACCACAGCTGGTGTGGCCCATAACCAGTACTAACTTCGCTCCGGCAACTGCACAAGCAAATTCCATACTACCCAAAATGTCCCGGTTGCTGATATTGCCCGCAACGCGAGCATTAAACGTCTCCCCTATCCCGGCATCCAGCAAAATCTCAGCCGGTGCGCGCGAGTCAATGCAACTGAGGATCACTGCTGCCGGATACTGGCCTGCTGCGCTGCTGCGTTTCTGCGCCAGATAATCATGTTTTGCAGGACGGTTTTCCCTGAAACGGGCATTGCCCTGCCTGAAATGCTCAATAACCTGATCAGGCGTCATCGCATCGCGTTCTGCTTTGCTAAGCGATGCGGCCAGGCTGATAGTGGGCACTAATAAACCTGCCAGTCCAGTGATCGAGAGAGCGGATACAGCAAGGGTATGTTTCAATAATATCCGACGTGATGATTGATTCAGGGGGTTATGGCTCATCATGTACTCCTTGCAAGGTTGAAATGTATCATTTCAGGCAAGCCTGACTCATCCTCTCGCAGAGGGAGTCACCACTTCATACCTGATTTACACGGCGTTATTCGGTCTGGTTTCGGGAATAAATAGCCTCAATGCTGTTAATGCCCGGTGAAATTAAAAATGTCGACATCCAATGATATATCAGCCTGGCATAAATTGCGCTTTCATCACCTGTTAAAATAAAATCAAATAATGCAGTGGCATTTTCTTGCGTTGTTTCCCTGAAAATAGGTTTACCTGGTTACACTGAGTTTGCCACTACCATTATTTGTGCATTTACTTATTTTTCAGGCATATGATTATCGCCCTGACTTAGAGATAAATATAAAATCAGTACCAATGCAGAGTTGGGGGTAGGACAATTTATCTGAGGGAAATTTATTTAAAGCGAACCGCTAACGAAAGCTTTTCATCGGCTTGCTGATTGAGATTATACCCAGCATAAGACGTTGTGCGGGAGCATTGTTTATAGCTCCGGACAGCATACCATTACCGAAAAAGGTTCTGCCAAATGAACCTTTTTCGGTCCAGACCGCTCAACGTCGTCCTCCAGCCCCTTACATTTGCTTCAATAAGTGTTGAATACGCTCAGCAGTCAGCGTGAGATGACGATACATGGCCTGCGAAGCCGCCTCCGCATCTCCTGCTATAACGGCATCACATATCGCAATATGTTCAGGTAACGTGGTGAGGAAAGGCTCCTGCAATTGTGAGGCGATGGTATTCTGACACCACTCAATCTGGCTCCACATCTCCTGCATCATCCGGGTTAATCGGGCATTGTCGCAATATTGTAATGCCAGTTTATGGATCAGCAGATCTACTGCTGGCAGCGATTGCTCAACGTTCTGTTGATGCAGTTGTTCCCCCGCCTGGAGATAGAGGGCGCGCGTTTGCTCGGCCTCTGCACGCGGAATATTGGGCGTCGCCAGGCGAATGGTGGCACTCTCCAGCGCAATACGCACATCAAACAACTCTTTGACATCTCTGGCATTCAGCGTTGCCACAAACACACCGCGACGAGGGAAGATCTCCATTAACCCCAACGCTTCTAATTTTCGCGCCGCATCGCGTACCGGTGTGATACTGATGTTCCATTGTGTCGCGTAGTAACCGAGATCAACACGCTGTCCGGGGGTTAATCGGCCAGAGATAATCTCCTGACTCAGTGCATCGACAATTTGATTGCCGAGCGTTTCCAGAGAAATCGCGGGAAGCGCATCAGTTTGCGTTTTTGTCATTATCGTCATCCAATACATCGCTCGTTAAGCAGCTTACCGTCAAACCGGCTGAAATCTTATATATCAGTCTACGTAGCGATTCTGGGTGAAACAAGTCCACCCATTTTCTGTTACGCGCGGTCGTGGTGGATATGGCTATACACCGACACCGCGATAAGAATAACAAAGCCGTTGATCGCATTTTGCACATAGGGCGAAATCAGCAGGATATTCATTAAATTACTCAGCGCAGCCAGTAGCAGAACACCCGAAATCGCATGTTTGATGCCACCAAAGCCGCCAGACAAACTGATGCCGCCCACCACCAGCGAGGCGATGGTGGTCATCAGCATATCCCCGCCCGACGCGGCGGCAATATACCCGGTACGACTCAGGAACATGAAGCCCGCCACCCCAGCCGCCAGCCCGCTCAGCATGTACACGCACAGCCGCACGTTGTTCACGGCCACACCAGAGTAATGGCTGGCACGCGCATTCGCGCCGATAGCGTAAAGTTTTCTGCCAAAACGGGTGCGATTCAGCATCCACCAGGTTATCAGCGTCATGGCGATAAACAGATAAATGGGTGCAGGTAGCCCAAGCCAAATGCTATTGCCGAAGTGGGTGAAAAAAGGATCAGGGTAATAAATCGGCGCACCGCCGGTGGTAAGCAGAATGATGCCTCCCAGCAGCAATGTGCTGGCCAGTGTGGCAATGAACGCAGGAATATGCAGCCGCGTGACCATCAGCCCGTTCAGCAAACCAAACAGTAAGGCCGTCAGAAATCCGGCGATAATCGCTGGCCATAAACCGATATAAGGCAAGCCGCCCAGCAGCATCATCGATTGTTGTTCCGAGCCGGCTCCGCCCATGATCACCGCTGATAGGATCAAAATGCCGACCATAGAGAGATCCAGGCCGCCAGAGATCACCACCAATGATTGTCCCAGAACCAGCACACCCACAATCGATGCCTGGTAAGCAATGGTGATTAAGTTATCGGGCCGGATAAAAACGCCCCCGGATACCGCAGTCGCCAGGATGATAAAAGCGATCAATACCACCACCGTGCCGTTGTCTTGCCAGAAGGCCGGATTACGCAGATTCAGGCCCGTTTTCGCCGTTTGCGTTGTCATCATCTTCTCCTACACCTTTTCTGCACGCATGACCGTTGCGCCGACCACGGTGATAATGACCAGCGCTTTCACAATGTCCTGATAGAAGGGATCGAGGCTCGCCAGGTTCATCACATTGGCGATGGTTTGATAAATAATCACCCCCATCATCGCCTTGAGGATATTGCCTTCACCACCAAACAAGCGTGTCCCACCGATGACGATCGCCGCGATTGAATCCAGCTCCCAGCCCTGTCCCACATGGGGAACCCCGGATGAAGTGCGCACCACCAGCATCAGCCCAGCCAGCGCGGAGAGCGCACCGGCCAGGGTGTAAACAATGATTTTATGGGTTCGCACACCGATCCCCGCCAGACTGGCGGCACGTTCATTGCCACCAATGGCATACAGATTTCGGCCAAACCGCAGTGACCGCAGCATCCAGTAAAGTAAGCACGCCGCTATCAGCCAGGTCAGCACCGGCAGGGAAAGCACGGAAAAACTGAATTTGTAAGCGGCCAGTTTAGCCATCGGCACCGCAACGCTTTTCTCCGACACCACGAATGCCAGACCGCGCGCAATACCCATTACGCTCAGGGTGGCAATCATTGGCGGCACACGGCCCCATGTGACAGCAATACCACTGAGCAGACCCAACGCTGCGCCAGCCAGGCAGCCTGACATCATACCCAACCCGGTTGAAACCGGAACCGTGCTGGCAAAGATCACCGAGGAGAGCGCCAGAATGGCCGCGACGGAAAGATCGAAACCGCCGACCAGCACCACCAGAAACTGGGCGCACGCCAGAATGCCGAGTATCGACGCCTGGTTGAGAATGTTACTGAGGTTGATACTGGTGAGAAAAACCGGCGAGATGATCGAAGCCACAATCGCCATTGCCACCCAGATAAACACCAGCGCCCAGGCAGAAAACAACTTCCTGAGCAGACTTTCGCCGGGGAGACGTTCCAGGGTCAGCGTCTCCTTTTTGTTAAAGGTCGTCGAATTCATGCTTCCTCCGGTTGCGGCATGCTGGTAGCAGCCACCGCAAAAGACATAATCTCTTCCTGACTGGTTTCCGCGGTGTTGAGTAGCGCCGTCTGACGACCTTGCGCAATCACCAGGACGCGGTCGGAAATGCCCAGTACCTCGGGTAATTCAGAGGACACCACCACCACGGTGACGCCGGTTTGCGCCAGTTCGTCAATCAGACGGTAGATTTCGGCTTTGGCATTCACATCTACCCCGCGCGTCGGCTCGTCCAGCAATAACACCTTCACACCGGCTGCCAGCCATTTACCGATGACGATTTTTTGCTGATTACCGCCTGATAAGCTCCCCGCCTTCGCCTGTCCTGAAGGGGCTTTAATGGCTAACTGCTTGATAAGGCGATCGCTGACCGCGCGCATTTGGCTGCGGCTGAAATGCAGGACATTGCCCAACCGATTGATGATGGGATAGATAAGGTTGTCGTTGATGGCGCGGTTGAGGACAAGACCACTTTCGCGGCGCTCCTCGGGCACCAGTCCCAGGCCCAGCCGGACCGCGTCCCGTGGATGACGTATATTTACCGGCTTACCGTCGATGGCAATGCTGCCCTTATCCGCCTTACGCAGGCCAAACAGGGTTTCGAGCAGCTCACTGCGTCCGGCACCAATAATCCCCGCGATAGCCAGCACTTCGCCTTTATTAACGCTGAAGTTTATCTCTGCAAATTCGCCGTGGCGCCCCAGCCCGGTGACCTGTAATCCGACCTCCGCCGTTTTACGGGAACCTCGGGGAAACTGCTCGGCCAGCGGTCGTCCAACCATCGCTTTAATGATGTCGCTGTGACTGAGCGCGGCAACATCGGCCGTCAAAATGTAGTGTCCGTCGCGCAGCACGGTGAGACGGTCGCCAATTGCGGTCAGCTCTTCCAGCCGGTGAGAGATATAAACAATCCCCAATCCCTGTTGCCGCAACTTACGTAACAGCACAAACAGGTTCGCGACCTCGTTGTCGGTGAGCGAAGCGGTTGGCTCATCGAGGATCAGGATACGGTTATTATGGCTGAGCGCTTTGGCAATCTGCACCAGTTGCTGCTGGGCCGGAGCCAGGCGATCCACCCGCGTATCGGGGGACACGTTAAGGTCAAAATTGCTCAGCAGTTTCCGGGTGTTGTCGCGTAAGGCGGCATGATCAACGCGCCCCATACTCAGCATCGGTTCATGGCCGATATAGATGTTTTCCGCCACGCTCATGGCAGGGATCAGATCCAGCTCCTGCCAGACAATACCAATGCCGTGATCGAGCCGGGTTTTGGCATCCAGAACGGTAGGTTTCTCGTCAATAAAGATGGTGCCACTGTCCGGTTGTGTTGCGCCGGTCAGAACGCGCATCAGCGTCGATTTACCCGCGCCGTTCTCGCCCACCAGACAATGGATCTCGCCCGCTAAAACGTCAAAATCGATTCCACTTAACGCTTTCACGCCAGGATAGGTCTTTTTTATAGCTTCAAGTCTGGCCAGTGGTTGCATGTGAGGTTGCATAGTGCAGTTCCAGGTGTTGTCGCCAATGAGAAAAGCAGGCAGCCCATTTGGCTACCTGCCATTAACGGGGTCAGCAGCAGCCGACACCCATTGCCTTCAACTCCTGAATACGCAGCGGTAAACGCGCCCGATGTTGATCGGTATCGCGCTGGAAAATCTCTTTAGGCACGTATTGCGTCTTCGGTTCAATCGGTTTGCCCGCACGGAACAGCTTGAAGACCTCCAGCGCTTTTTCGCCAAAGAACGGCGGCGTTTGTACGCTAAAACGCGCCTCACCGTTGATCATGGCTTGCAGGCCATCCACCGTGCCATCTTTGCCCCACAGATAGCCCAGTAACTCGTTTCGGCCTGCCGCTTTGATGGCCTGGATACCGCCAATCATCATGTCATCACTGTCAAACACGATGCCGTCAATTTTGCCTTTCGGGAAAGCCTGGAACAGGTCTTCCACACACTTGCGCCCGGGTTCTCGCGAATAAAGTCCGTCGCAGCTGGCGACGAATTTAATATCGGGATACTTGCTCAGGACGTTATCCAGCCCTTTTTGTTCGTCAACCACCGGCGATGCGCCTTTGTTGCCGGTGATATGCAGCAAGTTGCCTTTGGGTGCGCCGTTCTTCTCGGTCAATCCTTTCACCACGTCTTTCGCCACCAGCTCACCGGTATCGACAAAATTGGTGGTGAGGAGCGCGAGCCACTTGCCTTTACCGGGTTCTCCGGGAAGTGCCCTGTCCACCACAATCAATGGCACATCTGCCTTGGTGGCCATATCCGGCACCGGTGCCAGCGGCTCATACTCGATAGGGGCCACGATTAACAACGCCGGTTTGCGCGCCAGCAAATCTTCAATATCGGAGATCTGTTTGGCGGGATCGGAATTTGCGTTGGTCCAGACAAAGTCGTAACCCGCATCCTTGAAGGTTTTTTCCATATCTTTGGTGTCCATGACGCGCCATTCGTTTTCCATACCAGCCTGGGAAAACGCCACCAGTTCTTTTGCCCAACTGGCAGCAGAAGCTGAAAGCAGGGCGAGCGTCATTGCGCCAGCGAGGGCGTATGTTGTTGTATTTTTCATTTTGACTTCCTCGGGTGTAGGGTAGGTTTGGTGTTGGGAAGTTGTTCTCAGGTCATCAAGAATCCACCGGTGACATTTAATGCCTGACCGGTCATCGCACTGGCGGCGTCGCTGGTGAGAAACATCATGGCGGCCGTCACTTCATCAGCAGTGACAAAGCGCTTCATCGGGGCCGCATCCTCCCAGGCTTTACGCATGTCACTCAGACTCTTACCTTCGGCTTCGGCCTGACGCACCATCACGTCTTCAATGCGATCACCTTCAATTGGCCCTGGACAGACAGCGTTGACGCGGATGTGGTCATTGACCAACTCCAGTGCGAGCGTTTGATTCAGCCCCAGCAGTGCCCATTTTGAACAGACGTAGTCGGCACGATAAGGTAATCCCCGGCGAGCCACATTAGAGGCGGTGATACCAATAGCCCCACCACCGCTGGCTCGCATATGCGGGATTACCGCCTGCGTCACCAGCATGGTGCCGGTAAGATTGATATCCAGCGTTTCACGCCATTGTGCCAACGGCATGTTTTCCACCAGATTGTAATGCCCGTTAAAACCGGCATTGTTAATCAGCACATCAATACGTCCTTCAAAGAATGCGGCCGCCTGTTGCACTGCGTCCTGAACGGCAGCCTGGTCACGAACATCGGCCTGAAACGCCACGGCTTTCTGACCCAGTGCCTGCACTTTTGCCACGGAATCACTGGCATCGGCAAAATCGATAATGGCAATGCTGGCCCCTTCGCGCGCATAGGAGGTGGCGATAACCTGACCCAACCCGGCGGCGGCACCGGTGATAAGCACGTTTTTTCCCTGATATCTCATGGTTTATCTCCTCAATATGAAAACTGGCTAAGAATGTCGTTGCGCACCGTGACGCCCAGTCCTGGCGCATCAGGCACGGCCAGACAACCATCAACCAGCTCAAAACGCTGGTGAAGCAGGTCATCACGCAACGGGTTATGTTTACGATCGAACTCAATCACGGGCTGATTTAGTAGAGGGAGTCCATTCGCGGTAAACGGGAAAGGCGGAATAATTGCGACAGCCTGCAACGCGGCAGCGACGGCGATACCTGAACCCCACACATGCGGCACGGTGGCTACGCCCCAACTGTTAGCCAGCGCCAGGATTTGCGTAAAGGCGGTGAAGCCGCCGCAGACGGCCAGATCGGGTTGAACAATGTCCACACAACCACCCGCGATAAAATCACGGAAGCCATAACGGGTGAACTCACACTCTCCACCTGCTACCGCAATCGGGTTTTCAGCGCGTACCTTGCGGTAACCGTCGCGATCCTCGGGCACCACGGGTTCTTCAAAAAACAAGACCCCCAGTTCCTGCATCATCCGTCCCATATGCACGGCGGTCGCCGCGTTGTAGGCGTGATTAGCATCCACCAGCAAACCAATATGCGGGCCAACCGCTTCTCTGATGGTACGCAGCCGGGCAATGTCATCTTCCAGCGATAGCAACCCAATCTTGACCTTCAGCAAACCGAATCCGGCATTGGCATAGCCTGCGGCCTCAGCCTGCAAGGAGGTTAAAATTGAGGGCAAATCATGGAAACTTTCCGGGTAATAACACCCGGTGGCGTAGGCGGTGATTTTGTCGCGAAAGCGCCCACCCAGTAATTTCCACACCGGCAACCCTGCCGCCTGCCCGGCGATATCCCACAACGCGATATCAATGGCAGAAAGCGCTTCTATATAGGTGCCTCGCTGACCGAAATCCCGTGAAAAGGCGTACAACTCCTCCCAGATACGAACCGGCTCGCAGGGATCGCGCCCGAGGATCCGTGGGGTGAAAACGTGGTCAACCACTGCGGCGACCGGTTGCGCTGGCCCATATTGTCCCCCTTCACCCCAGCCGACCAGCCCGGTATCGGTTTCGATCCGCACCAGATAGCTGTTTCTTTCCGGAAAGGCCGCCTGCGATGAATAGAACGTTTTATCGCCCAGCGGCACACGCAAAAGATGAGACGTCACTGATGTTATTTTCATTGATAAGTTACTCATGAAGGAAAGTGGCAGAACGCTGCACGGTGCAGCGCGTTAACGATGAAACCGGTGTTCTCGCTGCCCCCGGACGCCAGGCCTGAAAGCAAAGACACTGCCAGCGAAGGGCTGCTGCTGGCGCTGATCCTCGGTTAGCCCCCACCAGGCGGAGGTAATAAACAACACATCCCGCTGGGGGCCACCGAATGTCAGGCAGGTCGGGTTGTCGACCGGGAGAGAGACAATGCGATCGATGGCACCGTCCGGCGAATAACGCACGATACGCGCCCCACCCCATTGCGCATTCCACAAGTACCCTTCTTCATCCACCACTGATCCATCAGCCAGACCAGGCTGTTCGGCAAGGTCGGCAAACAGGCGTGGTTCACCGACTTCACCGGTGTCCGGGTTATAGGGATAGGCGTTGATGGTGCCCTCCGGCATATCGGTGAAATACAGGGTGTTACCATCGGGGCTCCAGCAAAGTGAGTTTGCGCATGACACATGTGGCAAACACAGGCTGACCTGGTTGTTGCCTTCCCAGCGCCAAAGCGCGGAATGCGGCAACTGTGGTGAGCCTTCATGCATCCCGCCGCAGAGAAAACGTCCGGCGGGATCCACCCGACCATCATTGAGCCGGGTGTCAGGCACGGCAGACTCAACATCCGCGCACCATTCAACCGCGCCAGTAGCGGTATCCATCATCCCAAACCCTTTTTCCAGCGCCAGCGCAATCCCCGGTCCTTCACATAACGCAATGGCCCCAACCCGCTGTTGCATGGCAAAGATACGTGGAGATGTCTGCTGTCCGGGCGCCCAGCACCACACTTCACGGGCATGAATATTCGTCCACCAAAGCTGGTTGGTTCGGTCATCCCAGAGGATGCTTTCACCCAACACGTTTTGGCAGTCGAGAATGACTTGAGGTGACTCGGTAAGTTGCATCGCTAAATTATCCGATCAGGTGACATGTTAGATATAGTAAGTATCAAATCTGATATATCAGGCAAGTCAATTTGTGAACAACTTGTGATAAATGTGATCGTGATGGCGATTTTTTATGCGGGGAACAGCAAGGTGGTCAGATGCTCAGGAGGGGGCGAAACCGGTGAAATGTGCTTCAGTCGCAGAACGCCCCTCTCATACCGGGAAAAATTATACGATGAGAGAGGACGCTTTCAATTTTTGGCTATGTCAGTGCCATGAGTGAGAGATTTACCGTTTCTGATCTTTCACATCAGAAAGTTTTGCAACCAGGCGCTTACCCAGTTCAAGTGCAGATGCCGGGTTTTGACCCGTAATCAACTCCCTGTCTTCCACAACATGACTTTGCCATTTTTGCGGAGCAGAGATAAATATTGCCCCGGCATTGGTCAGTGCTGTCTGCGGGGTAAATTTCATTTTTCCCCCCTCAAGCACCGCGGCACTGGCATCTTCTTCCGCGTTAGTGAATGAAGTCATCCGATATCCGGAATAAATCCAGCCGTGCGCTTTTACCCCCGAATGCTTTTCCAGGCGCTGAAGGTAACTATTCGCCTCCGGTAATGCGGAAATAAGTGCGACAGGTCCATGACAGAGCAGCACGGTCGGTTTACCCGCCTGATGGAAAGCACGTAACATCTTACCCATTTCCGGGCTGCCAGGCAGATCCTGCATTGGCGCATGACCGCCAGGAACAAATACAGCATCGAAGTGGCTATAACCAATCTGCTCAACCCGGGATAAGCTGATCACAGGCGAGTGCACCGGATCGGTCAGCTTAAGACTGTCGAGCAGCTTGAGGTGTGTCTCCAGTGCCTTTTCATCCCCGCCAAAATCTTTCGCATTGACGGAGACTTTGTCCATAGTTGGCGCTTTCCCTAAGGGCGTTGCAAATGTCAAAGTATCCCCGGCGTCAAGCAGCAGTTTGACCGGCTGCATTAGCTCATTAAGAAAGAACCCCGTCGGATGAATTTTTCCACCTTGCAGTTCAAGCTGATCTGTATCTGAAAGCACGACAAGGACATGAGCAGCAGAAGCCCAGGAACTGGCCGTGGTTAATGCCACAGCCAGCAGCATTTTCTTCATCATAACGATTAAATCTCAGTTACCCTTCAAGGCGTTGAGAATCGCCTTGCCCACACCTGTTGCCGATTGCGGGTTCTGGCCTGTAATCAGGTTTCCGTCCACAACAACTTTTTCGTGCCAGTTCGGCACACCGTGATGATGTGCACCACGCTGTTTCAAAGCAGATTCCAGCAGGAAAGGAACCGTATCCGCCATGCCGACTTCCTGCTCTTCGGTATCGGTAAAGGCCGCCACATTTTTACCTGCTACAAGGTACGAGCCATCGCTGAGTTTCACATTCACCAGAGCAGCCGGGCCATGACAAACGGCGGCTACGATCTGGCCATTCTCATACATCTCTTTTGTAATATGTTTAACCGCGTTGCTATCCGGGAAGTCCCACATCACACCATGACCGCCAACGTACATGATGGCGCTATATTTGCTGCTGTCCGCTTTATCCAGGGCGAGAGTGTTGCGGATATTCTCCCGGAATGCCGGGTTTTCCCAGTAATGTTTATTGATTTTGTCTTCGAGGTCGATGCCATAAACCGGCGGTTCTCCCCCCAGGATCGAAGCAAACTCGGTGGCGATCCCGGCCTCATCAAGCACATGAAGTGGGTGGGTTAATTCAGGCAGGTAGAATCCGGAATCGTCGTGGCCTTTTCCCAGATCTTTGTGGCTGGTCAAAACAAATAATACGGGTTTAATAGCTGACATGGTTTACTCCATTACGTCATTAATTCATTTAAATCGGTGTGATATCAGGTTACAGCTTAATAGTCGTCGCACCACTGAAGGTGGGATAATCTGTATATCCCTGCTCCGTTCCGCCATAATAATATTTATGGTCGGGTTCACTCACTGGCCAGCCATGACGATAACGTTCAACCAAATCGGGATTGGAGATGTATTTCGCACCGAATGCAGCCAGATCAATAATATTATTATTAATCATCTCGTTGGCTTTATTCAGGTCCATACCCCCCGCAAGGATTAATGTTCCATTATAAGCCTGACGGAATTTTTCAAGAAAACCATCGGGCATCGCAGGTGCGCCACGGCTGGCTTGATCCATAATATGGATATAGGCGATATTGCGATGACTGAGTTCATGCGCCAGTGCCAAAAACGTTTCTTCTTCTTCGGCAAAATCCCCCAGCTCATGCAAACGCCCAAAGGGTGACAGCCGGATACCCACGCGGTCAGCACCGATTTTGGCTATACAGGCGTCAACAACTTCAAGCGCAAATCGCAGGCGGTTCTCCAGCGTGTCAGAACCATAACGATCCTGGCGGTCATTCACCGCACCATTCAGAAACTGCTCAACCAAATAACCATTTGCACCGTGAATTTCAACACCATCAAATCCAGCTTTTGCTGCGTTGACAGCGGCGTTGGCGAAATCCTTAACCACCCGTTTCACCTCTTCTGTGGTGAGTGCATGGGGTTTGCTGGCAATAACAAAATCCGGCTCTCCGGCCTCATTAAATCCAAAGGCCGAACTCCTCGCCGCCTGGACCGCCGTAGAGCTGACAGGGGGCTGACCATTCTTCTGAAGAGAAGTATGACTGATGCGACCGACATGCCAGATTTGCGTAAAAATCAGGCTGCCACCGTCATGAACACGCTGCGTAACCTGTTGCCAGCCGGCAATTTGCTCATCGTTCCAGATACCGGGACAATCGACAAAGCCATTCCCCTCCTGGGAGATCGGCGTTCCTTCCGTCACAATCAATCCAGCATCGGTGCGTTGTGCATAGTAACGTGCTGTCGCTTCGGTCGGGATATTGCCCGGCGCACGAGCGCGGGTCATGGGAGCCATGACCGCCCGGTTTTTTAGGGTATTCCCCGCTAACTGGTAGCCATCAAAAAGAGTTGTCATTAGTGTTTCCATCTTCTGAGTTGGAAAGACCAGGAGAATAGCGAGAGTTTGCTATATGTAAAACATCGTATTCTCTATAACGACTATATTGATAACTTATATCAGAACGGGGATTTTCGACTACACGCCAGAAACCAGGTGGGGTTCAGACGTCAGGGATAAGATATTCGGCCTTTGGCCAACCTCAAACAATAAGGCGCGAATCCACTGATGGGCCACATCGCGGTGAGAACGTTCATGCCAGGCCATCGTAAGATTGAACCCCGGCACGTCTAACGGTAACTCAAACCGGGCAAGAAAGTCATAAGCACAGGTCAGGCGGTAAGGGACAACAGCAATCATATCCGTCGTACGTAACACCTCGGGTAGCACGACATAGCTGTTTACCGCCATACCGATCCGGCGGTGGTATCCTTTTTCAACCAACCGCTGATCAATGTCATCCTGGAATTGCCCGGTCGAAGACACGATGACATGTTCAGGTTCGCAGAAATCATCCAGTGTCAGCGCGTTTTTGGTGGCGACCGGATGATCCGCTCGCATCATGCAGACATAGCGTTCCTGATATAATGTTCTGAAATGTAGCTCCTCTGGGGTTGCATCATGTCTGACGAGCGCAAGGTCGATATCACCCCGCTCAAACTGACCGGACATGCGTTCTGCATCAACCGGAATGACAGCCAGGCGAATGCCTGGTGCGCGCTTTTTCAATACTGACATAAAGGGTAAAACCACGGCTTTCAACGCGTAATCTGTTGCTGCAACGGTGATATCCATTTTCGCGGTGTCGGTATCGAACTCTGCGGGCTGCGATAAAAGCGCGATATTCGACAGAATCTGACTGACAGGCAAAGCGAGTTCCATCGCTCTGTTGGTGGGGATCATTCCCCGTTGCCCCCTGACAAAAAGCGGGTCGCCGAAGTATTCACGTAACCTTGTCAGCATCAGGCTCACCGCAGGCTGCGAAAGCGATAACTGTTCTGCCGCCCGTGTCACACTGCGCTGTTCCAGCAGCGCGTTCAGGGCTTTGAGAAGATTAAAATCTAACGCCTGCAAATCCTGTTTCATTTTTTACCAGCATGGATGAATGTTTAGAAATGAGCGGAGAATACCCATTTGACGCTGTGAGGAAGCATAACCTGGGAAAAAAGAATATTGCATCATAAATATTGAGTCAGGTTAGATTGATCCGCAGAGGAGATGCGCTTCCTGAACAAAAAAAATGGGCCAGTGAATATCACTGACCCATTAACGTTTGCAATTACCTGCTAAGTCTATTTTGATAAATTAACTTATCTGGCGCAGTTTTCCTCTGCGACGGAAATAAACAACAAGGGCAATAACGATCAGCGCGCCCACTCCGCCACCCGCGATCAGCAAATAACCCGGGATAACGGTGACATTATTGTCACGCAAGGTTTTCACCGCAGCACCGTCAACATTATCTCCGCCGTTGCCGTATTGATTGCGCACATAGTTGGTTAACGTGGCGATCTGTGCATCGGTAAGATTGTCACCGAATCCCGGCATGACAATGTGATCCCCTGCCCCATTCTCACGGTCTATCCCATGCAGTATCACCTGCACCAGATTGTTCGGCTTATCGGAACCAACAACACTGTTTTGCGACAATGAGGGGTAGTATCTATTTTCGCCAATACCCTGCCCGGCAGTACCGTGGCAGCTCGCACAGTTACCGTTATATAACACTGCACCAGAAGGCGAAGCATCATCAATCGGCATACCACGCACATCCTGTGTGATATTGCTTTGTGCGTCCTGACCGGCAGCCGAGCGGTTGCGGGAGGATGTCTGCTGTGCCGGCACACTTTTGATATAGGTCGCCAGCGCGCTCATATCTTCCGGGGTCAGGAAACGCAAGCTGTGCGAGATAACATCCGCCATACCGCCGCCCGTGGTAGCCTTGCCGGGCAGTGCCCCGGTACGTAGATATTGCATCAGATCGTCATGGCTCCAGTTGCCAATACCCGACACTTTATCTGATGAGATGTTAAACGCCTCCCAGCCATCGACCATCGCCCCGGCGTAGGCTTTGTTACTCAGTCCCATTGCGAGGTTACGGGGTGTATGGCACTCCTCACAATGTCCAAGCGCCGTAGCGACGTATTTCCCGCGGTTCCATTCGGCAGATTGCTGCGGATCGTCTTCAAAAGGCTTGTAGTGGAAATTGATTAAATTCCACCCCTTGAGCGCCAGACGCTGGTTATACGGGAAGCCCATTTCGTTTTCCGGCGGATTATGGTTAACCCCCTGGATCGACATAAAATACGCATACATCGCATGAATATCAGCGTCAGTCAGCTTCGAGTATGACGTGTAAGGCATTGCCGGATAGAGGTTTTTCCCGTCGGCACGGATCCCGTGTTTCAGTGCATTGCTGAACTGTTGTTCCGTCCAGCGACCAATACCGGTGCTTTTGTCCGGGGTGATATTCGAAGAGTAAATCACGCCAAACGGGGTTTTGAACGCTAACCCACCGGCAAACGTCGTCCCACCGGGTGCGGTATGGCATACCTCACAGTCAGACGCTTTGCTGAGATATTCGCCCTGCCGGATTAAATCCTGCGGCGCGCCAGCGGCAAAACTTGCAGAACAGAAAAACAGGCCAGCCAGAGGAGCCATCAGTAACGATGCTCTGAGTGATAAGCGCATCATACGTGTTTACACTCCTCGATCAGTTTATCCGCCAGTCTCATCGCCAGAGCGGAGAGTGTCAGCGTACAGTTGACGGTGCCGGCGCTTGCCATCACACCACTGGAAGCGACAAACAGATTCTGGTGATCGTGTGTACGTAAATCCGCATCAACGACTGAATCATTTGCATCATTGCCCATGATCAGCGTCCCCATAATATGGTTGTTATTGAAATACTTATCATCGTGGCGAACTTCTGTGCCACCAAACAGGCTGGCAATGTGATCGAAGTGCTGATGCGCGACATCACGGGCTTTATTGATGTAATCGTTGATAAAATAATGCACGCCCGGTTTTGGAATACCGAGGGCATCTTTTCTGTCCTCAACCGCCACAATTCGGTTATTTCGGTCTGGCAGAATGTCGAAAAAGGTATTCACTGCGACCCAACGCGATGCATAGTCGCGCACCATAGCGGGCAGCTCTTTACCTGAGATTCCCTTGCTTAACAGATAATTACTGACGGCCAGCGTCGGAGAGTAGTTACCCAGGTTAATCTTCATGGCGGAGTATTCAGAACGGAACGCACCGTCGCGCAGATTGTTAATGCAGCTAAGACGCATCGGGCCACGTCCCGGCCACATCGGCTCTTTGCTGAGGAAGTAAACGGAAGTGCCCGGATGGTCCATCAGGTGACGTCCGACGTTATCGGTGGTGTTGCCGATACCGTTCGGGTACTTATCACTTTTGGAGATCAGCATCAATTTTGGGGTTTCGATGGCATTGGCGGCCAGCACGAAAATTTTCCCGGTGACGCGGAAGCTTTCACCGTTCGGATCTTTGTACAGCACCGAGGTGATATTGCCCTTTTCATCGTGCTCGATTTTATAAACCACCGCGTTCGGCACCAACAGCGAGCCAGCACGTTCTGCTTTACGCAAAGCCGTCTCGCCGGTGTATTGCGCTTCAATCGGGCAGATGGGCATGCAGTTACTGTTACCGCAGCAGGCAGGACGGCCATCAAACGGTTGGGTGTTACGCGCAGCCGGTTCGGTGATCAGGTGATAGCCATTCTGATCGACCACCTTCTTGAAGGCCTTGTCAAAGTCAGACAACGGCAGCGGGGGCTGCGGATAAGGTTTACTGCGCGGGGATCCGGTATCGTCGGGACCACCAACGCCCATCTCAACTTCTGACTCGTAGTAATAGGGTTCCAGATCATCGTAGCTGATTGGCCAGTCGCGCCCGACACCATAAAGTGTTTTGAGCTTCATATCATTGGGCAATAAACGCCATGCCTGAGCCGACCAGTGCCAGGTGGTACCGCCCGCGACACGCAGGTATCCCGCCTTGTAAGGCTCCGGACCATACTGAATAAAATAGTCGTTATCTTGAGGTGAATATTGCGGGTGAGGTGCATGTTGCGTCGGTGGATAAGGTGACTGAAAATCGCCTTTGAACGGAGAATTACGGTAGTTTTCTACGATTTTCCATCTTTCGATACGCGGACCCGCTTCCAGCATCAGGGTATCAATCCCCGCTTTCTGTAACTTTTGGGCGATCTGAGAGCCAGCAATCCCCGAGCCAACGATGACGACGGTGGCTGAATGCGTTGTTTTCATCAATTATTCTCTTACAGGCTTTTAATGACAGGCGGCTTGGCCCAGTAATGCGGTTCACCTCTGGCGTAGGTCGGGAGTACCACAACATCGGCAATGGGGGTGTACATCAGCGCATATTCATACGCGACCACTTTCGCCTCTTTCCCGCTACCCACAATCCCTAATTGCCAGGCGCGTAAAATATCGGTGAACAACGTCTGGGTATTCTGATCAACACCCTGTAAAGCCTTTTGCATATCAACAGAACGCATGTCTGCATTCAGAATTTTATTAAGTGTCACTAACTGGTTTTTTAATTCTGCATTGCGACTTTGCATCAAGGTAAAAATGCGCTGCCCAAGTGCGTTATCCAGTTCGGGATAGCCGCAAATAATCTCAGAGACGGTCATAAAAGCGGTAAAAACGGGGTTTGAACGCATGCCAGCATCTATTGCCCAGGCCATCTGTCCGGGAAGTAAACTGCTGGTTGCACCGAGTACCGTGGTTGTTGCCAAAAGCTTGATGAATCGCCTTCTTCCCGCGGGACTGACATCAGTCGACATACTCATATTAATTTGCCTTGCTTAAATTTTTAGACTTGCCTTTTTGCATCTATTGAATATTGTAATGTGCTGTAGGAGCAGCAATAAATGTCCAGATTCAGAACAAACAACTGAAAAACAGACACTTAAAGTTACATTGCTTTGATTTGGTTATTGCATTGTTTTCATCCCACAACGTCGGTCAGGCAGATCCATTCATGCAAAATGGTCCCCTTAGTCTTGATGTGGGTAGTATTATGATTTGATAAAAAAATGTGATCCAGATAACTACAATGTTAATTTGATAAGCAAATGCTTATGAGAAAAAGATGGCTGATACGTTAAAAAGATTAGAATATTTCACCTGTCTCGCCGAAATTGAACATTATGGCAAGGCAGCTGAGAAGCTTGGAATTGCTCAATCAGCACTCAGTCAGCAAATAAAAGCACTTGAGCTGGAAGTGGGATTTCGCCTGTTTCAACCGGCCGGAAGGGGGATATGTCTCTCTGCGGCGGGCAGACATTATCACCAGAGCGTTATTGAGTTACTTGAGAATCACAAACTTGCCATTGAAAAGGCCAAAAAAGCCGCATCCGGAGAGATGGGAAAGGTCACGATAAGTCATGTGGGGACGGCACTGCTGGATGAGAAGTTTCTCAATCTTTTAAAAGACTTCCGTAGTCATTATCCGGCGATCGAAATACAACTGATCGAACTCGCCATGCCAGAGCAACTTACCTTGCTTCGTAAGCAAAAAGTGGATTTGGCAATCATTCGTGGGCCTTATCCTTTATTACCGGAAGGAACGCTCAATTGCACATTCTCGGCGCAAAGGCTTTGTGTGGCGATGTCACCTAATCATCCCCTCGCCTCACGACAATCATTGTCAATGAAGGATCTGGCAAACGAATCCTTTGTGAGTTATCAGGAACCGGATATTCAGGGCATAAGCGGCTCGTTAATCCAACTTTCCCATCAGGCCGGATTTAATCCAAAAATAGAATGGCGAGTATCAGCGGTAAATAATAGCCTTGGCCTGGTCAATGCGTGGATGGCCGTCAGCCTGGTGCCGGAAAACATTATTTCCTATAGTATTGGGAATGTGGTCTTCCGCCCGCTGGAAGATGCTAACGCATTGACTCAGCTAATTTTTGTCTGGAATCATGATCAAACCAATCCTGTGCAGAAGTTAATGACTGATTTTTTCAGAAACTACTCGACAAAATAATACTCTGCCACGAAATGGCCAGTTCTAGCCCAATGGTTCCCGGATAACAGGAGGCTAAACATACTGGCCATATCAGCCTGTCAACCGCTGAGTACGTTATCCACAATATGATTCAAACTGCCATCATCAATAAAACGGCGCACATCGGCAAGGTCCGGGTACATTTCACGATCACTGACGCGGAAGGTGACTTTAGTTCTTATCAATTCCCACGCAGCCGCTGTCGCTTTTCCCGGACGCAACGGTTTATGGAAATCCAGCGCCTGTGCCGCGCAGAGCAATTCTACACTCAATAAATCCGCCAGATTTTCAATCGCAGTCTGCACCTTACGCGCTGCCAACGCGCCTTGAGAAATATGATCTTCCTGCCCGGCCACTGTGGACAGGGTATGCACGGAGGCTGGTGCGGCAAGCGCACGATTCTCCGCCGAGAGCGCAGCAGCAATACAAGGTGAGATGGAAAATGCAGACCCTCCGCCCTCACGGCCCGAGAGAAATGCAGGCAATCCGCTCAGGTGCTGATTCACAAGCCGGTCACTTCTGGCCTGAGAAATCGTTGATAATGTGGCAACCGCAATCGCCAGATTATCCAGAGCCAGCGCAACCGGTGCCCCGTGTCCATTGCCCCCAGGTAACGCGACCAACTCATCATCTTCCACAATGAAAATAGGATTGTCCGTCAGTGAATTGAGCTCGGTAGTCAGCACTTTCCTGCAATACGTGATTGCATCCCGAACTGCGCCGTGGACCTGAGGAATACAGCGTAAACTCAGTGCATCCTGTAGACGGTAATGCCGATGTGCATCAAGAATTTCACTGTCGGCTAAAAGCTTCAGAAGCCGATCCGCGGTTTCCAGTTGGCCGGGATGCGGGCGAAAACGGTGCAGTCGGGGATCGAATCCACTTACATTTCCGCGCATAGATTCTAAACTCATTGCCCCCGCAAGGTCGGCAAGCGCGATCAGCGCTTCGCATCGCACCAACGCGATAGAACCGAGTCCGGTAATCTCATAGGTGCCGCTGATTAATGCATGTCCTTCCCTTGGGCCGGGTTCGAGAATCGTAATACCCGCGCGTTGCATGGCTTCAGCGCCCGATAGCCATTCACCCTCAAACCATGACTCTCCATAACCAAAGACACTCAGTCCGATATGTGCTGTCGCGATCAGATAGCCCACAGATCCACCTAATGGTGCCCGCGGTGTCACGCCTTTGTTTAACATGGCGGCCATTGTTTCCAGCAATTCGGGTGAAACACCGCTCGCACCTTTCAGCATGGCGACAATAATCGTGGCCATAATGGCGCGAACATTCCAGCTATCCAGTGGGGTGCCCACGCCGCTGGCATGACTGCGTAACATGTTGAGTTGTGTTTGTCTGATTTCTTCGGGAGAAAGTTTGACACTGTACAGGTCACCAACGCCGGTCGTCAGGCCATATATGGGAACGCCACTGGTAATTGCATCCTGCATTAGCTGCTGCGTTTTTCTCATATTTTCCAGAGAACATGGGTCAAGCATCACTTTTGCACCGGCGGCAATGGCAACAATATCCTCAACCGTACACCCTTGCTCACTGAGAGTTATCGTCTCTTTCTTCTTCAGCACAGCATGCATGAAATCTTTCATTTTTTTATCCAAAAATATGCAGGTGGAGAATCGCGCTCCCCACCTGCGGCGGCATTAATTTAATTTGTGTGCTTTGAGCCAGTCAGAAGCAATAACATCGTAATCATCATGATTATCGAGACGCGCATTCATCGCAATCAGATCCTGTGTCGTTAATGCCTGTGAGATGGCATTCAACGTGTCAGTTACCGTGCTATTGACCTTAGCCGAAGAAATAAGAGGGACAACGTTCTGCACCGGATTTAAATTCTGCGTGTCGTTAAGAGAAACTAAATTTCTGGTCTTAATCGAGGGATCGGTTGAGAATACACAGGCAACATTAACCTGACCGTTCACCAGCGCCGATAATGTCAGTGGGCCACAAACATCCAGCGTTTTATAGGATTTGAACTCAAGACCATAGACAGATTTCAGTCCCGGCAACCCTTCGGGACGAGTTTTCCATTCAGCCGGGCCGCCCAGTGTCATACTTTGACTGTGCGTTTTCAGGTCACCAATATCTTTCAGCTTAAACTTTTCCGCTGTTTTTTCGGTCACTGCCAGTGTCACCACGTCCTGCGCTTGCGACGGTGTCAGCATGGTGATGCCTTTGGGCAGCGCTTTTACAAGGTCACCGGCCACCTGCTCGGTCGTTTTGGCCTGTGATTTTTTATCAAAATATTGCAGCGCGGCACCGGTGTACTCAGGCATAAGATTGACCGACCCGTCAATCAGCGCGGGCATATAGACTTCGCGACTCCCAATATTCATTTTTCTTTCTACATGAATATTTTTTGCCGCCAGTGCATCCGCATAAATAGTTGCCAGGACCTGGCTCTCAGGGAAGTCTGCTGAACCAATAATAATCGTTTCTGACGCTTCTGCTGCATGGGTGACCTGGCAAAAAGCGAGCGATAACAGAGATGCCGCAAATAAATGACTCAATTTCATTTAAGTTAACTCCGGTTGCGTGTAAGAATAGATGGAACGGAAGATTTTTGTGATGTTTCACGCCGTAAAATACCGGGCGAAACCACTACCCTGATTAATAATGAAAATATAAAGTCAACTAATAACGCTAAAACAGCCACTAACAATGCACCTGCGATCATTTGCTGGTAATCACTCTGCGCACGCCCATCAATAATCAATCGTCCTAAGCCACCTAAAGAAACATAAGCAGCAATGGTCGCCGTAGAGATGATCTGTAGCGTCGCACTTCGAATACCGGAGATAATTAAAGGTAACGCACAAGGTAATTCCACCGTTAACAGTAAACGCCACGGGGAATAGCCCATTCCTCTGGCCGCATCAATAACGGTACGGTCGATGCTGGTGATACCAGACCATACTCCGAGCATAATTGATGGTAACGCCAGTACGATTAAGACAATCAGGCTGGGTATAATGAAAGCCAAATCCGAGGTGAAAACCGGGCCTAAGATAATCACCAGAATAATGATCAGACCAAAAGACGGTAAAGCCCTGAGCGCGTTCGCGCACCCTATCAACACGCGTTCACCTTTCCCGGTGTGCCCGCAATAACAACCAATCGGAAAAGCCACCAGCAATGTGCACACCAGAGCAACCGCACTGTAAAGCAGATGCTGCCAAATCAGGAGCAGCAAGCCGTCATCTCCCAGCCAGTGTGAACTGTCCGCAAACCATGCAATCATGATTTTCTCCTTGCCGGTTGCCATACCACCAGCTTGTGCGTGCCATACACCACCAGGCTGTCGAGCAACAACGCCAGCAGGACACACAAAACTACACCCGCGATGATCGGCGTCAGGAACTGTAGCTGAAACCCTTGTGTAAACAGGCTGCCAAGCTGCGGCGTTCCCACCAGGGCAGCAATCGATACAATGCTCACGTTCGAGACCACCGCGACCCGAAATCCAGCGGCGATGACGGGGATCGCAACAGGCAGGTCGATCGTGAGAAACTGGTGGAAGGGCTTGTATCCTAATGCGATGGCAGCCTGGCGGGTGTCTGGTGATACGGAATCCAGCCCATCACATACCGTGCGCACCAGCAGTGCAAAGGCATAAATAACCAGAGCGACCATCACATTAACCGTATCCAGAATGCGCGTGCCCAGAATACCGGGGAGTAAAATGAATAATGCGAGGGAAGGAATGGTATATAACAACCCAAACAGGTTAAGCAGCACCGCTTTCAGACGGGGTAGCCGCTGAATCAGTCCACCAGCCGGGAGCGCCAGTGCCAGGCCGATGAGCACCGGTAACACCGATAACCAAAGATGCCAGAGAAACAACTGGGCTATCTGGTCACTTTGCCGTAAAAGCCAGTCAAATCTCATAGCCCCACCGCCTTGTTGCTGGCGCGCAGAACGTCCAGAACATCATCAAACCCCAGCGTTCCCAGCAGTTGCTGCTCGTCATCAACAATGACACCTCGCTGGCAGGGTGAACTGAGTACCGCATCTGTCAGCTGACGCAAGTTGCCGGAAAGAGGCGAAAAAGTGCTCCCCAGATTGATGTCACTGAGTTCAATCGTTGGCTCAGTGGCCAGTTCCAGATCAAACCAACCCAGTGGTTTATTCTGCCCAGTAACCAGTACCCAGCGTCCCTGAGCCACCGCTCTGGCCCGTGTGACGCTTTCACCCAGATTAACGGTCGGTTCGGTTTGCAGGGGTAATTGAGGCTGCAATGGGCTAAAGGTTAAACGACGATACCCGCGATCCCTGCCGATAAAATCGGCGACAAACGGACTCTTCGGTGAGGTCAGGAGTTCAGCCGGTGAGGCAACCTGTGCCAGCCGTCCTCCCGGCATGAGAACGGCAACCTGATCACCCAACTTCATCGCTTCATCAATATCATGCGTGACCATGATAATGGTTTTGCCAATCTCCCTTTGCAGACGCAAAAACTCATCCTGGAGCTGCTCGCGCACAACGGGGTCAACCGCGCTAAAGGGTTCATCCATCAGCATAAACTCAGGATCGGACGCCAGCGCGCGGGCAACCCCGACCCGCTGTTGCTGCCCACCGGAAAGTTGCCAGGGATAGCGATTGGCCAGCGATGCAGACAGGCCCACACGTTCCAGCAATTCCATGGCCGTTTTACGCGCGGCGTGGCGCGTTGCACCATTAAGCATGGCGGTCACTGCAATGTTATCAACGATGTTTTTATGCGGGAAAAGTCCGGCATTTTGAATGACGTAACCAATCTTTCTTCTTAATTTGACGACATCCAATTCGTCAATCGACTGATCATTAAGTAAAATTTTCCCCGATGAATGCTCAATCAAACGATTGATCATGCGCAATGTTGTCGTCTTTCCGCATCCCGAGGGACCGACAAGAATAGTCAACTTCCCCGTTGGTGCCGTGAAAGAGAGCCGGTCCACAACCAGGGTTCCATCTTCATAATGTTTTGTGACGTTCTCGAACGAAATCATGATTAGCCCACTGCCTTATTTTTTGAGCAGCCCCTCATCTCATGCTGACGAGGGGCACCGTCTGATATTCAGGAAACGTTGCGTACCGATGGCTCGAATCCCTGCCTGTCAAATGCGATGGCAGAATCCAGCAGCACACTGATGCCACGAGCCAGTTGCTCCTGCGACGTCCATTCCTCCGGGCAGTGGCTTTTCCCCAGTAAACTGGGGACAAAAAGCATTGCTGCGGGTGCGAGCGTCGCCAGGAAGGCGCTGTCATGCCCTGCACCACTGGGCATGACGCGGGACAACCATCCCCGTTGCTGAGATGACTGCTGGATCAACGACATCAACTGAGCGTCACAGAGGGTGGGTTGTGTATCCGTAAGGATGACGAAATCCTGTAATGAAACGCCGAACTCCTGCGTGACCTGCCCGGCCATGTTGCTGAGCGCATTGGCAAAATCTTCCATGACCTGATGGCTGTCAGAACGAATATCGAACACCAGCCGCACTTCGCCGGGCACGACATTACTGGCGTTGGGAGAGGAGAATATTTGCCCGCAGGTAACGGTGAGATGATGCTCGCCTGCGGCTGAAATCGCGCGGGCAAGGTTATCTGCCCGTTGAATCGTATTGGCCGCGGCAACCAGGGCGTCCTGACGCATATGCATTGGCGTAGTCCCTGCGTGTGCCGCCTGGCCCGCCAGCGTTAGCGACAGGCGTAGAATCCCGACAATGCCACTGACAATCCCAATATCTTCATGATGTTGTTCCAGGATCTGTCCCTGCTCAATATGCAACTCGAAGCTGGCTTTGATGTCCTTTCTGATGCTGAGTTGGTCAGGTTTTCCGCCCACTCTGCGAATTGCATCTCGTAACAACTCACCGGTTTCAGGATGAGGCGTTTCCAGCAGGGCCTCATGCAGAAAGCCACTGATCCCTCGGCTACCAACGCAGGAAATGCCCCATTCACTGGGTTCTTCAGCCAGATAATCAATGATCTCTATGCTATGGCGAGGACGATAATTGGCGTCATTCATCGCGGCAATGCATTCCAGACCGGCAATGACCCCAGCAATACCATCAAATCGGCCGCCACCCGGAACCGTATCGCTGTGAGAACCCATCACCAGGGTTCCGGCATCAGGATCCGTGCCGTTGATGCGGCCAATCAGATTACCTGCGCTATCAATGTGTGTATCCAGACCCAACATTTCCATTTGCTGCGTTAACCAACTTCTGCCCGCCAGAAAGCGCTCGCTGAATGAGCGCCGGGTGTAGGGTTGTGCAGGATCGGTATACTGGCTCAGCGTCAGCAGCCACTGCCACATACGAGAATCATTGATCAGCATTTTTCCGCCACCTCACGGCGACAATGTGGAGAAACGAACTGGCCATTCCCCGGCTCAGCCGTCACGACGTTGTCGGCATAAATCCATTCACCTCTCAGCATGGTGCGTTCAACGCGATAATATATTTCGCGCCCGTCATAGGGTGACCACGGAGAGAAGTTATTGCCACTTTCAGCGGCTGAGTAGATATAGGGATCGCGTTTAATGATGATCAGATCGGCATCTTTGCCAGATTCCAGCGCACCTTTACAATTATCCAACCGGAACAGCCGGGCGGCGTTGTAGCTGAGGACTTTGGCCAGATGATGAAAAGCGATATTGCGCTGTTCAGCACCGGTCAGTGCCAGGGTTACCAGTAATTCCAGACCCGACGCACCGGAAGCATTTTCGAACATATTCGCAGAGTTTTTACGCTCCAGTGACCAACTTACGTGGTCGGTCGAAAGGACCGTAATATTCCCTTTTTCAAGGTGCTGCCACAGCGCTTCACGTTCTGCCCTTTGCCGCACCGGGGGATTAATTTTTGCTTTCCCCACCAGCCGGGCCACATCCTCTTCTTCACTCAAGGTTAAATAATGCAGGCAGGTTTCAACCGTCACGTCGTAGCCCAGATCGCGGTAGCTTTTGCATAATTCAATACCACGACCATTAGAACAATGGACAATATGCGCACGGCATCCCGTTTCTGCGCCTAATTCATACACTTCCGCACTGGCAATATTTTCAGTGTAACGCGGTCGTGAAAGATTATGCGCCCGGTAATCGGTGATATTTTCCTGTTTTAATTTTTCAATAAGGTATTTTACGGATTCATCGTTCTCATTATGCACGCCAGCAATCAAGCCAAGTTTAGATATTTCACTAAAACATTCATATAACATATGCGGAGCAATACGTGGAAAACGCTGGGCATCGGTACCAAAACTTGAGAATTTGAAGCCTATCGCACCAGCCTGGGCCATGGCTTCCAGGTGCTGCCTCCCTTCTTCTGGATGAACAGTGCCATACAACGCAAAATCAACTCTTACCTGCTCTTCTGCCTCTTTTCTCTTGAGGTTGAACAACGCTTCATTACAAATGAGACGCCCGGCATCATAAGGCATATCAACAATCGTGGTCACACCACCAGCGGCAGCCGCCTTGGTTGACCAGATAAAATCCTCATTGCCTTTCTGGCTACGACTATGAACTTGAGCATCAATCGCACCCGGAAAAATATAACTGCCACGGTAGTCGATGAGATCATTGGTTTGGGGCAATGATTGCCCCCTTTCACCTACCGCAACCACCAGGCCATTGCTGATCGCGACAAAGCCATCTTCAATAATTTTATCGGAAAGAACCACAGTACCTAAAATGATTTTTTCACATGCAAAGTCATTCAAAGACATATTCATCTTACCTGTAGTAAATTAAATAAACATCACTCCCTGCACCTCGGACAAGATATTGCAGTGGAAGATTATAAGTAATCGGGCAACCTGAAGGTTCAATAACCCGCTCTGGCTAATTCCTCATAAAAAGATCATGGAAATTCGCAGGAACATTTATTCTTTAACATTCTGACATCGCCTTAATATCTGTGGTGGCGTGAACGCGGTGATTTCTGGCAATCGCGAAATATAACGCTCAATCTCAACCAACAAAGAATTACAACTCGGCCCCTGAGAAAGTCGGGAACTTCCCTTGTCCTGTGTCAGTACATTGGGATTACCCTGTTTATCCAGACACTCCCCATCCTGATATGAAGGATCAAACCAGGCACCTGTCGGGAGTTGCGCCACCCCCGGCATCATGGCATCACTGAGTTTTACACCGGCCAGGCACTGCCCACGGGAGTTAAAAATCCGCACAACATCACCCGCAACAATCCCTCTGTGCTGCGCATCCAGCGGATGCATCAACAGCCGGTTTCTTCCGTGGATTTTTGCTGACTGGCTCACCTTGCCGTGGTCATATTGACTGTGCAATTTATCCGCTGGCTGCGGCGACAACAGATGAATCGGATAGGTGCGCGCCAGCGGCGACCCCAACCACTCCTCGGGTTCCCGCCAGACCGCATGCCCAGGACACTCCGTATAGCCATAATCGGCAACCGATTGTGAATAGAGTTCAATACGTCCTGATGCTGTCATCAGGGGGCAACGCGCAGGATCTGCCCTGAAATCCTCCAGAAGATTGTAATGGCTTGCAGGCTGGGCAAAGGTCACCACCTCTTCCTGCCAGAACTGGTCAAACGGCGGCAGAAGGGGATTCCTTTTACGGGATTGTTCATACAAATCCTCCACCCACTCCTCAGCGGTCCGGCCCAGGGTAAAGTTTTCTTCTATGCCGAGCTGCTGCGCAATAGATTGAAAAATATGATAATCATCACGCGCTTCCCTGAAGGCAGGGAGCGCTTTTTTCATGGCAACAATCGTGTTATCACGATTTACCAGCGCGATGTCATTGCGTTCAAATGACGTCGTGACGGGCAGGATAATATCGCCATGCCGCGCGGTAGCGTTCCAGAACGGCTCCTGAACAATGATGGTTTCCGGCTGTTGCCACGCCTTAACCAGCCGATTGAGATCCTGATGGTGGTGAAAAGGATTGCCACCGGCCCAGTACACCAGTCGGATGTCCGGATAACGCCGGGTCATGCCGTTGAAGTCATACTCATCACCCGGAGCCAGAAGCATGTCTGCCAGACGCGCAACCGGGATGCTTTCAGCAACCGGATTTTTACCCTGAGGCAGACTGGGCCAACGATAACCCAGCTCATTCTGTCCGACGCCATTCAGACAGGCATAACCAAAGCCGAATCCCCCCCCTGGCAGCCCAATATCACCGGATAGCGCTGCCAGGGTGACAGCCGCCCAGTAAGGTTGCTCGCCGAACTCTGCTCGCTGAATCGCCCAATTAACCATCACCATCGTACGGTGCGAGGCGATCAGATCGGCCAGTTCTCTAATTTTTACTTCCGGGATCTGGCAGATAGCCGCCGCCCATGCGGCGTCTTTCACAATGCCATCGTTATCACCCCGCAAATAAGCTGAAATCTGCTCAAATCCGACGGTGCATCGCTCGATAAACGCCTTATCGTAACGTTGCTGCTGAATCAGCTCGAAGCACAATGCCAGGAGTAATGCGCTATCCGTGGTGGGTCGCAGCGGTAACCACTCAGAAGGGATGTTCTCAGGCATATCATCGCGACAGGGGGAGAGATTAATAAAACGCACGCCCTGCTCCACAGCACGTTGCAGGGATGCATTGTGCAGATGTCTGCCAACGCCACCCCCCTGAATCTGACTGTTACGCCCTGGTAGACCGCCAAACGCCAGCACCAGCTCACCGTGACTGGCGATCTGTTCCCAGGTGGTGTAGTGGCTGACCAGACCATATTGGTTGCCAATGATATACGGCAGCACCACTTCACCCGCCGCTGACGAATAGGTGTTCTCAGAACTCGTGTACCCGCCGATCAGATTCAGAAAGCGATGAATCTGGCTTTGCGCATGGTGAAAACGCCCTGCGCTTGCCCAGCCATAGGAACCCGCATAAATAGCCTGATTCCCATATTGTTGCCGTACCCGATCCAGTTCGGCTGCCACAATCCCCAGCGCCTCATCCCAGGAAACCTCAATAAACGCATCTCTGCCGCGCGGGGTAGCTTCTCTGGATGTCTTATCCAGCCACCCTTTACGAATCAAAGGACGGGCGATACGCACCGGCCCGTCGATCGCCCCTGGCAGTGATTGACCAATTGGTGAAGGTTCCGGGTCTTCCGCCCACGGTTTAACCGCAACGAGGGCCGAATTCTCAATATGAAGCTCGTAAATACCCCAGTGGGTTGAAGTCAGGATTTTACGTTCTGGCGAGAGTGACATGACCGTTAATCCTTAAACTGCGCAGAGATACCCAGCCCCGACTCGCGGGCAAGGTCTACCGCAGTTTCATACCCGGCACTGGCGTGACGCAGAATACCGATGCCGGTATCATTATCCATCACCCGCGATAACCGCTCCGCCGCATCCTGATCCCCGGTTGCTACCGTGGTCACTCCTGCCGAGACCCCCCAGTTACCTAAAGAGTGAACGGCCACCAGATCGGCACCTGACCCGCAGTTCAGTAAGGCATTCAGGATTGGCCAGTCGGCAATCGCATCCGAACCGTCAGACATATTTTCAGTTTCACGGTGCGGCAAGGTGGCAGATCCAGAATCAAGATGATCACGCGTGAAGGCAATCGGTCCAATCTTACCCTCCGCCACCAGTTGATTGACGGCCAGCGCCAGTTTCTTGCGTTCGCCATATCCCATCCAGCCGATACGCGCTGGCAGGCCGGTGAACTGAACGTTATCTCTGGCGGTTTTTATCCAGTCGACAATCCGCTGATTGCCCGGAAACAATTCCAGCACCAGATCATCAATTTTATAAATGTCCTGAGGATCGCCACTTACTGCAATCCAACGGAAGGGGCCAATCCCCTGACAGAAAAGTGGACGGATAAACATTTCAATAAACGAACGAATTTCAAAGGCCGCACTGACCCCGGCTTCACTCGCATATTTTCGGAGATTATTCCCGTACTCAAAAACGATGGCTCCACGTTCCTGCAACGTCAGCATCGCTGAAACATGCTGCCTGATGGTTGCGTAGGACAAAGCCTTCAGTTTTTCAGGATCCGATTGGCGTAAGCTCACGACGTCTTCTTTTGTCACGCCAAGCGGGAAATAGCCGTTTACCGGTTCAGCAATCGTCTGATCGGTGACGATATCCGGTGTCAGACCGCGTTCAACCAGCACCGTTAAAACTTCAGCAATATTTCCAACCAGCCCAACAGAGATGCCTTTACCCGCACGTTGAGCATTGGCGCACAGAGCAAGCGCTTCATCCAGCTCATATGTCAGGACCTGGCAATAACCGCTGTCCAGCCGACGCTGGATTTTGTTTTCGTCAACCTCAACCACCAGGGTGGCCGCACCGGCGAGCTGTCCGGCAAGGGGTTGCGCACCACTCATGCCGCCACATCCTCCTGTAACAATCAGCCGCCCCGCCAGACTGCCCGAGAAATGTTCACGCGCCGCAGACATGAATGTCTCATAGGTGCCCTGCAAAATGCCCTGGCTACCAATATATTGCCAGGCGGCAGCCGTCATCCCCGGCATAACGGTGAGTCCCGCCCGCTCAAGCTTGCGATAATCATCGTCACCCGCCCATCCGCCAACCACATTGCCGTTAGCCATTAACACGACAGGCGTGGTGTTTTGTGATGGAAAAATCCCCACAGGTTTACCCGATTGCATCACCAGAGTCTGGTTGCTTTCGAGACGCTTAAGCGCATCGACCGTCTGGTCAAAACTCACCCAGTCTCGTGCCGCTTTCGCCCAGGCCATGTAGATCACCAGTTGATCGGGGTTCTCAGCATTCTCAAGATTATTTTCCAGCATTCTGAGAATGGCTTCCTGGCGCCATCCTTTACACCGGAGTTCGCTACCCCGCTGGGCAGTAATCTTACGTGACATAATTAATATCCTGAACAATCGAAAAAGTTAACCCATTAACTACCTGATGAAAAAGTAATGACGCAGAATAAGCATCAGGCGTTCACAATATTTTCGTAACCAGGGATATCTTTAAAATCTTTCAACCAGCGCTGGATCGATGGCCACTCATCTAATACATATCCACCTTCTTCAGCCATCGAAATATAAGGATAGAGGCTAAAATCGGCCACACTCAGGCTTTCACCCGCAATCCAGGTATTCTTTTCGAGACACTTATCTACATGGGTAAGGGCGGGCTTACCTAATTCCATATAATGAGAAATAATATCCTGGTGCTTTTCACGTTGATTGATCATGGTATAAAAGCGTGGGTACGCCAAAAAGCGCAGCAAATCCGCTTGTTCGAAGAACAACCATGCATTGATTTTGCACCGTAATACGGGATCGGCAGGTAATAAAGAAGTGCCCTCGGCAAAATAGAGCAGTATGGCGTTAGACTCATTCAGGAAGCGTCCGTCTGCAAGCTCCACAGCGGGAATGCGAGCAAAGGGGTTAATTTTTTTAAAGGCGTCTTCTTTATGCTTTCCTTCGGCCAGATTAAGCGTTTCCCTTACATAAGGGATCTGTAAGAAGTTCAGCATCAATCTAATTTTCCATGCATTGCCTGAAAGTTTGCTGTCATACAACTTGATCATAAAACGCCCTATTAATTCGATTTGATATAAGAATAAAGTTCAACACCAAGTCCCTGTTCTATTTCTGTAAATACAACCGGGTCAATAGCACCTTTGCCAAGCGGAAACTGAGTATGATGCGCAATAATAATGCTGACTTCCTGTCCTTCCGACATCGTTGAAATAGCAATCGGGTCACCCGTACGAGCATCAACTGAACCAATCATGTCTGGAAAAGTCGCCACGCGAGTCCCTTCTTTATCCGCCGTCATAAATTCGTTATAGACACCCAGACTGAGAGTTTCACTGCCATTACTGACCGTGACATAACCGATGTCGAATCCGTCTTTATAAACCACATCATTTTTTATTACTCTGCCGCTGATAATCACTTCGCCTCCCATAAATGAGGCTGCTGCCGTGGCACGGTTCAGACCCGGCTCCGCTGACAACATGGCTTCTCCCAGCTCAATTTGAAATGAAATAGCACCAGAAGCACCATTTTCTGCAATAAAATCAGGTTTATATGGCCCTCTGGCGGAGGCAACCAGTCCCCCGCTTATTGTGGCGCAATGTCGCATCACCTGGGATGTTTTAACCAAATTCCCTTCCGCGACCACGGAGATTTTTGATCCTGTTGAGGCATATCCTGCCTGAGCAACCTGCACAATTGAAATATCCGGTCGGGATGCTAACCCCATCCCACCCATTTTCACTGTCGGGTGACCACGACCATTTGCCGCTGCATCAATATAGGGGACATCTAATGCCGCGGCGACAAGCCAGCCATTAAATCCCGGTACATGTCCACACATGATACCGACAGGTTTACTACCGAGTTTTTCAATTAATGACTCTGCGGCACTAATATGATCTTTTAACACCAATTCAGGTTTTGCAAAACCTGGCGCACCCACTGATGTCGAAATTAACACATACCCTTCATCGTCTATTTCATCAAGTTTTGCAAGACGGATGGTGTTAAGACCGAGTGCCACTTCAGCAGCCAAATCGTGTTTCTCTAACGAGTTATTAACACCACTTCCACCGGCGGAGAGCAGCAAGCCACCATACATTGCCGGGAGGACATCTTTAACACTAAGGTCTCTCATTTATCAATCACCATGACAGTACAATTTATTAATAAGCTTATTTAAAAATAAAATAAGTCGATATTTATAGTTAGCTGCAAGCAAAATGCCAGTTAACAAAACCGTTTTTGTTCGCGTTTTTACCCTGTATTACCTAAATAACTCGATCAAATAACGTGCATTGGCACCATTTTAGTGCACCAGCATGGATCGCAACATAATTTTTATCCTGGATATGTAAAACAGGAGGGATTGAAGTCATTCCAGAGATGCATTACATCTAATGCACAATTTACTTATCCCGCTACGCCATTCATTACACATTTTAAGGAGAGAATAATGAAAGATGCCACGCTTGCCATTCATGCCGGATTTCAGTGCGACCCCGTCACAAAAAGTGTCGCGGTTCCTATTTATCAAAACGTGGCTTATGAGTTTGACAGTGCACAGCATGCCGCCGATCTGTTTAATCTGGAAGTACCGGGTAACATTTACAGCCGCATAATGAACCCGACAAATGATGTGCTGGAGAAACGAATGGCAGCCCTCGAGGGAGGGATTGCCGCTTTGGTATTATCTTCAGGGAGTGCCGCTATTACCGCTGCAATATTGGCGCTCGCTCGCTCAGGGGACAACATCGTTGCAACACCGCAATTGTACGGCGGTACCTATACGCTTTTAGCCCATATGTTACCGGGGCTGGGGATAAAGGTGACTTTTGCCGAAAATGACACACCCGAGGCAATTGAAAAGGCGATCGACCAAAATACTAAAATCGTTTTCTGTGAAAGTATTGGTAATCCAGCGGGTAACATTATCGACATTGCCGGTCTGGCAGAGGTTGCGCATCGGCACCACATCCCATTGATGGTGGATAACACCGTCGCCTCACCCGTTTTATGCAAGCCTATCCAGCATGGTGCAGACATCGTGGTCCACTCATTGACCAAATATGTTGGAGGACATGGTAACTCACTGGGTGGCGTCATCGTCGATGCGGGAAAATTTCCCTGGCATTTGCATCCGGAAAAATTCGCTTGCCTCACCTCACCTGAACCTGCTTATCATGGTGTTGTTTACACAGAAACTTTTGGTGATGCGGCCTTTATCGCCAGAGCGCGCACCGTTCCCCTCAGAAATACAGGCGCGGCATTATCTCCAATGAATGCATTTCTTATCCTCCAGGGCCTGGAGACGCTGACTTTACGTATGAAGGCGCATGTAGAAAACACCCTCAAGGTCGCTGAATTTCTTCAAAACCATCCCGCCGTTTCATGGGTCAATTATGCGGGGTTGCCCGGTCATCGCCATCACGAGCTCGCGATTAAGTATATGCAGGGCCGCCCGTCAGGCATATTGTCCTTTGGGTTAAAAGGGGGATTTGCCGCAGGAGAGGCATTTTATGATGCACTCAAACTGTTTAAGCGCCTGGTAAACATTGGTGATGCACGTTCACTCGCCTGTCATCCGGCATCGACAACCCACCGGCAACTGAACGACGCCGAGTTGCTCGCTGCGGGTGTTTCACCGGAAATGATCCGTCTGTCTGTCGGAATAGAAGATATTGAAGATATCCTGAATGACCTGATTCAGGCTTTGGAACACACCGCTTAAGGCATATAAGCCCAGTTATCAATACCAGGAAAAGACATGTCGCTTTCTGAACTTGCCAGAGACCTTAAATTATCCAAATCAACAGTGTCACGGGCACTCAACGGCTACAGCGATGTGGCTTATGATACGCGACAGCGCGTCATGCAACGGGCGATTGAACTGGGCTACATACCGAATCCCGTAGCAAGAAGACTGAAGGGCGGACGAACAAACATGATTGGCGTGGTTCTCCCCCCTCCGCTGATGAATGGCATGTTGGTGGAGCCTTTCTATTCTTCAATGCTCGGCACACTGGTGTTTGAGCTCCAGGCCGCCGGGCTGAAGCTGCTGATCACCAATCAATATAGCAACGAAAGTGATGAGGATGTCCGCAGCTATCAGGATATGGTGCAGCAGAATTTGGTTGATGCCATTCTGATCCTGAGAACCCGCGTTAATGATCCGCGCGTCGAGTATGCGCAAAATAACAACCTGTCATTTATCACGTTTGGCCGGACACAGTCACAGCAACCCTATGCATGGGTCGATGTCGATCACTTCGATGCCTTTTATCAGGCCACTGCCCGACAGATTGCCCGCGGCCATAAGCACATTGCCTTTATAAATACCTCCACTGAGTTCAATTATGCCCGGTTGCGGCATGAAGGATACCGGCAATGTTTGCAGGATCATCAGCTTATCTATCGTAACGAATGGCAGATGATGGGAGGACTGACCGAAATGGACGGGTATGTACTTGCCAGCCGTTTGTTGAAAGTTCAGCCACGGCCCACGGCAATTGTCTGTGCCACAGATGATATTGCGATTGGGGCGATGGCTGCCTGTCGTCTCATGGGTTTACAGCCGGGAAAAGACATCTCCCTGATTGGTTACGGTAATACGCCGGGGGCGACTTATGCCAGCCCGCCCCTTACCACGATGGATCCCTTTCCTAAAGAGAATGGTAAACAGTTGGGGATGTTTTTTAGCCGCCATCTGTATCAGCGAAGTGAGTCAGAATTTCACCACTTACAAAAAGCGATGCTGATCATTCGGGAATCAGATTAAATTTTCCATTTTGGTCGTAGTCGCGTGTAAGTTCAGCCATCATCCGCTGCTCTTTTCGGCCAATAACGACGAACTCACACCCTTCTGAGTTAACGTGAGTTCGTCACGATGTTGATGATGACTACGAATGAAGTGACTCAATCACTCTCAAACCCGCCACGCGATTAGATAAACGCCCGATCCCGCTGATTTCAACTTCGATAGTGTCACCCTCCTGCATAAATAACGGTGGGGTTCTTTTTTTACCCACACCGCCGGGTGACCCGGTAATAATCACATCCCCTGGGTTGAGCGGGCTGAAGCGGGAAATATAAGCAATCAGCTCCGCAACCGAACGCACCATGTTTTGCGTGGAATCATGCTGTACCCGTTGCCCGTTCAACCAGGTGTTGATGGATAGCGTCTGCGGATTTTCAATCTCATCGCGGGTGACCATCCAGGGGCCAAATGCGCCGGTTCTCTGCCAGTTTTTACCTGACGTAAACCAGGTGTACTGCATATCCCGCACAGAACCATCCATAAAACAGCTATAACCTGCCACATATTGCAACGCGTTATCGCAGCTTACGTTACTGGCGTGCTTGCCAATAATCACCGCCAGCTCACCTTCATAATCAAATTCATTACTGCTTTCCGGTTTGCACAGCTCCGCGCTGTGCGCCGTTAGCGAATCAGGGAAACGGACAAACAACGTCGGCGCATCAATGGTTTGTTCAAACTCGATACGTTTATCCTGATAGTTCATCCCCACGCAGAATATTTTATCCGGATTGTCGATCACGGGCAGAAAGGTGATTTCGTCCAGTGAGAACGTCGGAAATTGCTCACCCACAGGGAGAATATCGCTTAAAAAATCACTCATTAGCGCAGACTTTAAATCCGGGTAATGACCGCCTAAATCAACCACCTGATCATTTTGATGATATCCCCACGTTCGTTTTCCGGTGTTGGGATGAATAAAACTCAGTAGTTTCATATAAACCCTCAGCCATCAGGCTATTTAATGAATTTGACCTGTTGGTTAATCTCTTCAATCACCGGTAGCTTGCGCTGATTATAAACCTGCTTATTCCCTTCAATCAGGTTGTTACCTTCGGTATCGATAGAGATGATTAACGGGCCAAACTCTTTAACCCGGCATACCCACAATGTCTCCGGCATTCCTAAATCCCGCCACTGGGCATCCTCAATTTCTTCTACGCAGGTTGCGGCCAAGACCGCGCACCCACCAGGGAAGATGGCGTGTACCGCTTTATGCTGACGGCAACCTTCTTCAGTATTTGGCCCCATACCGCCTTTGCCAACAATCAGCTTCACCCCGGTTCGTTCGATAAACTCTTTTTCGAATTTCTCCATGCGCATGCTGGTCGTCGGTCCAATCGAGATCATCTGGAACTGGTTATCCCCCTGCTCGACGACGATTGGGCCAGCATGGAAAATAGCCAGACCACGCAAATCCACCGGGAGCTCACGCCCCAATTCAATCAGGCGGCGATGCGCCACGTCACGGCACGTCACCAGGGTTCCGGTCAGATAAACCACTTCACCCGGTTTCAGCGCCAGTAAGTCTTCATCTTTAATCGGTGTTGTCAGGATTTTTTTCACAGTACCGCCCCCTTGTGAGACAGAATTTCATACGACAAATCGGCAGAGAAACGGATAGCTCCACGGCGGTGCGCCCAGCAGCCGGTAGACACCGCCACCCCGATGGTGGAGGGATGGCGCGCCGACGATTCAATATTGACGCCCATCACCGAAGCATTGCCGCCCAAGCCCTGCGGCCCCAGTCCCACCTGATTGAGGCCCGATTCGAGGAGTTCCTCCATTTTCGCCGCATCCGCATTGGGATGGCGTGAATCGACCGGGCGCAGGATGGCTTTTTTCGACAACCGTGCCGCCGTCTCAACCGAGGTGGATACCCCGACCCCCACCAGTAACGGCGGGCAGGCGTTGACGCCATAGGAGGTGATCACATCGAACACAAACTGGTTAACGCCTTCATAGCCCTGACCTGGCATCAGCACCTTAGCCGCGCCAGGTAACGAGCAGCCACCACCGGCCATATACACTTCAATGGTGCAACCGTCGTCATCGGGAATGATCTCCCAGTCCAGCCAGGGCACACGCGAGCCGGTATTGGTGCCGGTGTTCTTCTCGACAAAAGTTTCCACCGCGTTATGGCGTAAAGGCGCCTTGCGTGTGGCTTCCAGCGTGGCATTGCGCAGCACGTCTTCAAGTTCGCCGAGGTAAGGGAAACGTGCACCCGCCGTAATGAAGTACTGGATCACGCCGGTGTCCTGGCAGGAGGGGCGATCCAGTTCATCGGCGCGTTTCTGGTTTTCAAACATCGAGTCATAAACAGCGCAGGCTAATGGGGCAGTCTCCTGCTCGCGCAGCGCTTCCAGTTTTTTCATCACGTCCGTTGGCAGACGTTTACCGACGTAGCCCGTAAATCGGGTCATTATGTCCGTCAAGTTTTCAACAGCAGTTAATGTGCTCACAAGGGTTCTCCAGCATTAAATCAGGCAAGGGAATTGTTCACCGCTTCCCGTTTGCGGTTAATTTGAATAGAGAGGGTCAGGATGGCCGACAGCAATAACATTCCCGCCACGCAATACATCGCCAGAGAGAAGCTGCCGGTGGTTTCTTTTAGCCAGCCAATGATCGCCGGACCGGCAAAACCACCCAGATTGCCGATTGAGTTGATTGCCGCCAGTCCGGCGGCCGCCGCCGGGCCTTTCAGGAACAGCGACGGAATGCTCCACAGGGGAGGCTTGCAGGAAGAGATGCCGACACTGGCCATCACCAGCGCCACCACCGCCAGCGTTAAGCTGTGCACCGAACCGGCCAGAATGAAACCGACGCACGCCAGCAAACAGGCAGACACCACATGCCAGGTACGTTCATGGGTTTTGTCGGAGTGTTTTGCCCAGCTGATCATCGCAATTACCGACAGCGCAGCCGGTAACGCATTAATAAAACCGGTTTGCAGGGTGGTCAGGCCAAAGGATTTCAGGAACTGCGGCGACCAGATATTCAGAGAATACAGCCCGGCTGAGGTGCCAAAATAGACGATAGCCAGCGTCAATACCCGGATATCAGAGAGTCCTTTCCACAGGCTGGTTTTTTCACCCGGTGCTTTATTCTTGCCTTCCTGCTCAAGGGTGCTAATTAACCATGCCGTCTCGCTCTTATTCAGCCAGCTGTTTTTTTCCGGACGGTCATTCAGATAGAAGAAGGTAAAAATACCGAGGATGACAGCGGCAATGGCGTCCAGCAGAAACATCAACTGCCAACCTTTCAGACCCAGGGCGCCGTGCATGCTGAGAATGGTGGCGGCTAACGGCGAACCCAACATCGCCGAGATAGGCGCTGCCGCCATAAAAAAGGCAATCACTTGAGCACGGCGTTTAATTGGAAACCAGGTACTGAGATAGAGGATGATACCGGAGAAGAAACCCGCTTCCGCCACCCCCAGCAGAAAACGCAACAGATAGAATCCGCTGGCGCTTTTGACAAACATCATGCAGGCAGCAATCACCCCCCAGCTGATCATAATGCGCGCCAGCCAGATACGTGGGCCAACTTTTTGCAAAATAACATTTGAGGGAACATCGGTAATAAAATAACCCACAAAAAACAGCCCAGCGCCAAGACCAAAAACCGATGAAGAAAATCCTAAATCCTGATTCATGGTTAATGCCGCAAAGCCAATATTTATTCGATCAAAAAAAGCAATAAAATAGGCAAACATAACAAAAGGGACGATGCGCCACGTTATTTTTCGTAACGTGATACGTTCAATATCATTATTCATATTTTCCAGCCTTTTAAGTATTATCAGGGGTGCGTTTTGGACTGATGTTTACATTGCGCAGGGAAAACTATAATGAATTAAGCTCAGGCAATCATTGCGCCCTGGTTATATAAATAATTCACACAATCCACAGAAAAAATCCACCAGGTCCTTTTGATTGACCTGGATCACTTAATTCAGCTGATAATGATTTATTTTTACAGCGAGACAAACTTAATTACACGATTAAGAAACAATTGACCGAAAAACCAATATACAGAAATGTGATCGAATTCAAATTGTTGCCAGGCGGGAGGGGGATGCAAACAGGATGGAATAACAGTGATTCTCATTACTTCAATACTTTTGCAGACGAGCAACACCCCGTCTGCACCCGCAAAACATCACAACTTTCCGGTAAGTTCGCTCTTGTGATCGGTTAATAACTTCAACATATCCCTTAAATATTCATCTTCGTTGCCCTTCTGCCAGGCAATACTCAACGGCAAACCTTTAATATGTTCATCTAATTGCAGGTCGATATAGGCGACATTCTCGCTGTTCATGTTGCGATAGGACGCTGGCACCACCGCCAGGCCAAGACCGGCTGCCACCAGGCTTAAAATGGTCTGTTTTTCTTCAGCAAATTGCGCAATCACCGGCGTGTGTCTCGCCAGTTTGTAGATGCTCATGGTCAGGTCATGGCTATGTGGGCGAGTACGTCTTTCCGGGATAATCATCGCTTCATGTTTAAAATCATCTAATGAAACTTCGTTACGTTCAGCCAGCGGGTGGCTCGCCGGTACTGCCAGGACACAACTTTCGCGCGTAATAAAACGTACGGAAATGGATGCATCAATGATTTGTGGCGCGCGAAAAAAAATCATATCCAGCCAGCCTGATTTTAATTTCGGCAGCAGGTTGATGGTTTTATCTTCAATAATATGAATATCCGTGTTGGGGTGCGTCGGAACAAAGCGATTGAGTAACGCCGGGACTAATCCGCGTGCCGCACTGTCAATCGCACCAATCCTTAAGGTGCGACGCTCATCTTTTAACCCACCTTTAAATCGTAGTGCCAGCGCATCAAATTGATCGATTAGTTTGTTAGCTTCGTCAAAAAAAATCGCGCCCTCCGCGGTGAGCGAAACATTACGTGTTGATCGATTTAAAAGTCGGACGCCCAGATCCTCTTCGAGTAATCGAATGAAGCGAGAAAGTGACGCAGGCATCATTTCCATTCTTTGGGCTGCGCGACCGAAATGTAACTCTTTGCCCACGGCGACAAAACAACGCAATTGATTTATATCCACATTTTCCTCGCCAAAGCATTATTCAAATAATTTATATAATCGTACATTAATGATCTGCTAATCCAAAACTGCATACTGAACTTGATTACAAAAAAATAACACACCCCTACACAATCTGGAGCACTTTAATATGAATAATCACCTCGAAAAAAGGGTGATGCGTAAAGTGACGTTGCGCATTGTCCCTTTCATCATGCTGCTCTACTTCATCGCATTTCTCGATCGCGTAAACATTGGTTTTGCCGCATTAACCATGAATCAGGATTTAGGTTTCTCCCCCACCGTATTTGGGCTGGGTGCTGGGATCTTTTTCCTCGGCTATTTTCTCTTCGAAGTCCCATCCAATTTAATACTGCATAAGGTGGGCGCCCGCATCTGGATCGCCCGCGTGATGATCACCTGGGGTCTGGTGTCTGGCTGCATGGCATTTGTCCAAGGCACCACCAGCTTCTACGTGCTGCGCTTCCTGCTCGGTGTCGCGGAAGCAGGTTTCTTCCCCGGCATCATTCTGTATCTCAGTTTCTGGTTCCCGGCGGCGAAACGCGCCCAGGTCACGGCGATCTTTATGGCGGCGGCCCCCCTCTCCACCGCGCTGGGATCACCGATTTCTGCCGCATTGCTCGAGATGCACGGCCTGATGGGCTTCGCCGGTTGGCAGTGGATGTTTGTGCTGGAAGCCATTCCTGCCGTGGTGTTTGGCATCGTGGTGCTGTTCTTCCTGACCGACCGCCCGGCGAAAGCCAAATGGTTGACCGATGAAGAGCGTGAGTGGCTACAAAATACCATGCAGGCCGAAGAACTGGCGCGTGTAGCAAAACAGAGTCACACCAGCGCCTGGCGCGGGCTGGCTGATAAGCGTGTGTTAGCGCTGGCGCTGGTTTATTTCGGCACCTCGGCTGGCCTTTACACTCTTGGGATCTGGTCGCCGCAAATCATCCATAGCTTCGGTGCAACATCGCTGGAAATTGGTTTCCTGAATGCCTTCCCGGCGGTGATTGGCGTTATCGCCATGATTCTGTGGGCGCGCCATTCCGACCGCAAAAACGAACGCAGCTGGCATGTGATTGGTGCCTGCCTGCTCGCGGCGGCCGGGCTGATTTACGCCGGTAATGTCAGCACCCTGCTGACGGTGATTCTCGCACTGACCTTAGTGACGGTCGGCATCAGCGCCTCTAAACCCCCGCTGTGGAGCATGCCAACGCTGTTTCTCAGTGGCCCGGCCGCTGCCGCCGGTATCGCCACCATCAACTCGATTGGCAACCTGGGTGGATTCGTCGGTCCGATGATGATCGGCGTGATCCGCCAACAAACCGGCAGCTACACCTGGGGGCTTTACTTCGTTGCGGGCTTGCTTGCCCTGTCGGCCCTGATTGTTTTGATTCTGTCTGCCCAGGCGAATAAACCGCAGACAGTCGATATTCCACATCCTCATACACATTGATTTAACAGGAGAAATAACATGCGTAACTACTCAATTGCCGCTATCCCTGCGGACGGTATCGGCCCTGAAGTGATCTCTGCCGGTGTTGAGGTGCTCCATGCGCTGGAACGCCAGAATCCACAGCTGAAATTTGATATCGAAACTTTTGACTGGGGTTCGGATTACTACAAAAAACACGGTGTGATGATGCCGGAAGACGGCCTGCAAACGCTGAAGAAATTCGACGCGATTTACTTCGGTGCCGTGGGCGCGCCAGATGTGCCGGATCACATCACGCTGTGGGGCCTGCGCCTGCCGATCTGCCAGGGTTTTGACCAGTACGCTAACGTACGTCCGACCAAAATCCTGCCGGGCGTCACCTCGCCGCTGCGTAATCGCGGTCCTGGCGACCTGGATTGGGTGATCGTGCGTGAAAACTCGGAAGGCGAATATTCCGGTAACGGCGGTCGTGCACACCGTGGTCTGCCTGAAGAGGTTGGGACTGAAGTGGCAATCTTCACCCGTGTGGGTGTGACCCGCATCATGCGTTATGCCTTTAAACTGGCGCAGTCTCGCCCGCGTAAACTGCTGACCGTGGTAACAAAATCCAACGCCCAACGTCACGGTATGGTGATGTGGGATGAGATCGCCGCAGAAGTGGCACAGGAGTTCCCGGATGTGAAATGGGACAAGATGCTGGTCGATGCCATGACACATCGCATGACCGTGCATCCGCAGAGCCTGGACACCATCGTCGCGACTAACCTGCATGCCGATATCCTCTCCGACCTCGCCGGTGCGCTGGCGGGCAGCCTGGGTGTCGCCCCAACCGCCAATATCGATCCTGAGCATCGTTTCCCGTCCATGTTCGAACCGATCCACGGTTCAGCCTTTGATATCACCGGCAAAGGCATCGCGAACCCGATCGCCACCTTCTGGACTGCGGTGCAAATGCTGGAACATCTCGGCGAACATGATGCCGCTGCGCTGGTGATGGAAGGTATCGAGTATGCCTGCACCAAAGGCATTCTGACGCCGGACGTCGGCGGTACGGCAAAAACCGCGGATGTGACCAAAGCCGTGGTTGAATTTATCACCTCGAAGGCCACCGTAGCTGAGACCGCATAACGATGAGAAATGAACAGGCCGCAGAGATTCTGCAAGATATCTTTCAGCGTGCTGTTGACAGTGCCCGTCCCGGGCCTGTCATTCCCCCGGCACTGCCTGAAAAACCGAAAGGCCGTTGTGTGGTGATTGGCGCGGGTAAAGCCTCTGCCGCAATGGCCGCAGCGGTAGACGCGGCCTGGCCAGATGTGGATGTCAGTGGCGTCGTGGTGACTCGCTATGGTCACGCCGTCCCTGCCGGTCGCATTCGTATTCTGGAAGCGGCCCATCCGGTGTCCGATGCCATGAGCGAAACCGCCGCGATGTTGATCGTGGAGTCGCTGCGTGGACTGACCCCGGATGATCTGGTGCTGGCGTTGATTTCCGGTGGTGGTTCGGCGCTGATGGCACTCCCTGCTCCGGGGCTGACCCTGGCTGATAAGCAGGCGATTACCCGCGCGTTGTTGCACAGCGGTGCCAATATCAGGGAGATGAATCTGGTGCGTCGCCATCTGTCAGCGGTTAAAGGGGGCAAACTGGCGCTGCTGGCACAACCGGCACGGCTGGTTTCTCTGATTATCAGTGATGTTCCGGGTGACAACCCAACCGACGTGGCCTCTGGTCCAACGGTTGCCGATAGCAGTACTCCGGGGGATGCGCTGAAGGTGCTGGAACGCTATGGCATTCCCATCGCAGAGCCGGTGCGTTATGTGCTGACTCATCCCCAGCAAGTACCACCGCAGACCGGATATGCTGAAACCAGGCTGATTGCTACCCCGGCATTAGCCCTTGCAGCTGCCGCCGCAGAGGTACGTAAGCTTGGCTTAACTCCGTTGATCCTCGGTGACGCCATCGAAGGCGAGAGCCGTCAGGTTGCTGTCGTGATGGCGGGTATCGCCCGATCGGTGAAACAGTATGGTCATCCCGTTAAAGGGCCAGCGGTGTTGCTGTCAGGGGGCGAAACCACCGTCACGGTGACCAATGGCCGCGCGGGTAAAGGTGGGCGTAATACTGAATTTCTGCTCAGTCTGGCCTGTGCTTTACAGGGGGAAGCCGGTATCTGGGCGATTGCCGGTGATACGGATGGTATCGACGGTACGGAAGATGCAGCCGGTGCCATGATCTCGCCGGACACGCTGAAACGCGGGAAGCTGAATGGTCTGAATGCCGCCACGTATCTGGATGGACATGACAGCTACAGTTATTTCCACTCCATTGGCGACCTGGTGATGACCGGTCCCACCCTCACCAACGTGAATGATATTCGCGCCATATTAATTGCCTGACCCTCCTTAACAGCTTTCCCGGACATCCGGGAAAGCTGTTATTTCTGTAATCACCAGCGTGATTTATTAAATATTGTGAGAGCAAAAAAAAGCCAATTGTTAACACCGTTATCTCGGATGGCTGGATAACTAATGAACTAAAACATTTCACAGGGTTGTGAAGATAAAACAAAGTGTAAATGTACCATAAGGTACATTAAAGTTTTTTCTTATAAATCATATAACAAGGACGAGATGGATTATTTAAATAGTTTATATAAACCAGATAACGTGATCATGTGCTACCAATGCGCCTATGATGCGCCGTTACAAAATGGCAACAGGATTTCTAAGGCTATTTAAATATTAACGTCGATTCGTTAACAGTAATGAAGCGTTGTATTCCCACCAGGCAAGTGAATGATTTTCGCACGATAACGAGAAACTGAAAGCAAATGGCAAATGAACCCTGTCGTATTGGAAGGCGTCCTTTTATTATTGGGTCGCTGATTGGCATCGCCTCACTCGGGATGAAAGGCGGTGTGAGTAGTGTTTTTGCCGCCGTTCCCTCCACTGCGGACGAGCTAAAACAATATCAACCGGTATTTTTCACCGCAGAAGAGTGGCAATTTATGCTGGCCGCCTGTGACCGCCTGATCCCGTCGGATAGAGAAGGTCCGGGGGCATTAGATACCCATGTTCCGGTCTTTATTGATAAGCAGATGCTGACCCCTTATGGCAAGGGTGAAGACTGGTATATGGAAGGTCCGTTCGACAGCCATGCCAGCCTGCTGTTCGGCTATCAGATGCCCTTCCCGTTACAGGTGCTGTACCGCAAAGGCATTTCACTGACCAATCAATACTCGCGCATCAAATACAATCAAAATTTCTGCGACCTGCCAGCCAGAATGAAAGATGCGGTGTTAACCGATCTGCAAAAGAATGTCGCCGATTTTTCCCAGTTTGGCGAAGCCGACCTGAATGCCGGTTATTTCTTTACCCGACTGCTGGAAAATACCAAAGAAGGCTATCTGGCCGATCCGCAGTACGGCGGGAATAAGAATATGGCGGCATGGAAGATGATTAATTTCCCCGGTGCACGCGCCAGTTTCCCGCAATGGATAAAGATCCATAACGTTAAATATCCCCTTGGCCCGGTCTCTCTCAGCGGCGAGCAAGCCTGATTCTTCCTGGAAAATAAATGAAAAAGATCAATGACGCCGTCGATGTCATCATCGTCGGTTTAGGTTGGGCTGGCTCGATTATGGGTATTGAGCTGGCGCAGGCCGGATTAAAAGTGCGCGCGCTGGAGCGTGGAGAAGACCGCCTGAACAGCGATTATGCTTATCCCAAACCGGCTGATGAACTGGCCTTTACCAAACGCCATAAAATCATGCAAAGCCCGCATGATGCGGCTTTTACCATTCGTCACAACGCCTCAGAAACCGCCTTGCCCATGCGTGAATTGGGTGCCTTCCGTCTGGGCGATGGCGTGGGTGGTGCGGGTCTGCACTGGACCGGGATGATCACCCGTCCAACGCCTGTCGACCTTAAAATGAAAACTTACGCCGACGAACACTTCAAACGAGGTGAACTGGATGAAGAACTGCGTATCGCCGATTTCCCGGTCAGCTGGGAAGAGATCGAGCCGCATATGGATTTCTTCGATAAAGTGTGTGGCTCCTCCGGCGAGACGGGCAACCTGCGAGGCGTGATCCAGCAGGGCGGCGATCCTTTTGAGGGTGCGCGCTCCAACCCCTTCCCCAATAAACCGCTGGAAGATAGCCTTAACGCAACCCTGTTTCGTCAGGCCACCCAGGAGATGGGACTTCACCCGTACTCCATGCCTTCGGCGGCGGTTTCTGTACCTTATACCAACCCTTATGGTCAGCAGATTGCCCCCTGTAACTACTGCGGCTTTTGTCAGTTCTACTCATGCCTGAACTATTCAAAGGCATCGCCGCAAACTGCCATCCTCGACCGACTGAAGCAGTTTAAAAACTTCGACTATAAAACCCGCGCCAACGTGATTCGCGTGGAAAAACATGCCGATGGTAAAACAGCGACGGGTGTGACTTACATTGATGAAAATGGCGACGAGGTGTTCCAGCCCGCCAGCATCGTAATTCTGTCTACCTTTGGCCTGAACAATGTTCGCCTGTTACTGAACTCCTCAATCGGCAAGCCTTACAACCCCATTACGGAAGAAGGTGTGATTGGTCGTAACTACACCCACCAGTATGGCGGCGGATTTACCCTGTTCTTCGATAATCTTGAGTTCAACCCGTTCGCCACGGCAGGACCGACCGGCACCGTCATCAGCGACTACGGCACCGGCAATGTTGAGACGGCCCAGCTTGGTTTTATTGGTGGAGCCAAGATCTACAGTTCACAACCGACCGGTACGCCGATGGGAGCCGCAATAAAGAAAGGCGCGCCATCATGGGGCAGTGGCTGGAAAAAAGCGCTGAAAGAAAGTTATGGCCATTCGATGGGCGTGAAGCTTGAAGGCAGCAATATGGCAACGCGCGGTAACTACCTCGATCTCGACCCGGTATATAAAGATCGTTTTGGTATGCCACTGCTGCGTGTGACTTACGATTACGTGCAAAACGATCTGCGTATGTTGCAGTACATGAAAGAGAAGATGGAGGCGATTACCAAACACCTCAATCCAACGCAGTACTCGCATAACATTCTGAAGATGGACAGCCATTTCGCCAGCTCGCCAAACTATGTCAACACGCATAACGCCGGTGGCGCGATTATGGGCGATAACCCTCGCACCTCTGCGCTTAACCGTTATCTGCAAAGCTGGGACGTTCACAACCTTTTCGTGATGGGGGCTAATGCCTTCCCGCAAAACTTCTATGCCAACCCCTCGGCGATGGTTGCCGGACTGGCGTACTGGTCAGCAAAAGCGATTCGCGAACAGTATCTGAAAAACCCCGGCCCATTGGTGCAGGTATAAGGAGATAACCATGAAACTGCAACTTCGTTATCTGCTGATGGCGGGCCTGGTGAGCACAGCCGCGCAGGCGGCAGACAATCAGGATGCTGCGTTGATTGCCAAAGGGGAATATCTGGCGCGCGCCGGGGATTGCACCGCCTGCCACTCCATTGCCGGTGGAAAAGAGTTTGGTGGTGGCCTGGCGATTGCCAGCCCGATGGGGGTGATCTACTCCACCAACATTTCTCCTGATCCCGAAGCCGGTATCGGCAAGTACACCGAACAGGAGTTTGCTGACGCGGTGCGCAAAGGTATTCGTCGCGATGGTAAGCATCTCTATCCGGCGATGCCCTACCCGGATTATCGTGGGATTACCGATGAAGATATTCATGCGTTGTATGTCTATTTTATGAAAGGCGTAAAACCGGTAGCTGAAAAAGCACCGGAAACGTCGTTAATGTTCCCTTTCAGCCAGCGCTGGGGCATGTGGTTCTGGAATGTTGCCTTCACAGAGGATAAGCCGTTTGCACCGCGCCACTCGGTGCCTGACGATATCAATCGCGGTAAATATCTGGTGGAAACACTCGGGCACTGCGGCAGTTGCCATACCCCCAGGGGCATCGGCATGCAGGAGAAGGCACTGAATGAATCCAGCGACAAGTATCTCGCCGGTGGGGAGTTAAATGGCTGGCCTGTGCCTGCACTGCGCGGTATGCCAACCTGGAGTATCCAGAACATTACCGATTACCTCGCTACAGGCCGTAATGACTTTGCCTCCGTGGGCGGAGAAATGACCGGTGTCGTTGAGCACAGTATGCAGCATATGAATGATCAGGACCTGCACGCGATCGCGGCGTATCTCAAGTCATTGCCTGCTGATACCCCGGTGATCAATCGCCGCGCCGATGCAGAGCAGGAGACGAAGAAAACCGCTGATTACCTGACCCAGGGACATAATCTGAATGCCGGGCAGATGCTGTACATGAACAACTGTGAAGCCTGCCACTGGACCGACGGCAACGGGGCCAAAGGAATATTCCCGCGCCTGAACGGGGGTGATGTGGTGGTCGCGGATAACCCAACCGGGTTAATCAACATCATCCTGCAAGGGGCACAGACCCCTTCGACACCGAAAGCACCGTCTGTGATGGCGATGCCGGGCTTTGCTTCCCGACTGAGTGATGAACAGGTGGCGCAACTGGCAACATTTGTGCGTAGTGGCTGGAGTAACAACGCACCGGCTGTCACGCCAAAAGAGGTGACAAAAGTACGGGAAAGTCTGGCTAAACCTTAATGTAATCCGCGTAGCGGTGCGATTTATCGCGCAATTCCGTGCATGTTGCCGGAAAAAACGCGCGATAAATCGCGCCGCTACGTTTTTTTACTCGCCTTTAATCACGCGCAATCCGCCATATGACTGGCAGACCGGCATCATTTCCAACGTGTTGATATTCACATGCGCAGGTAGATTGCTGACCCACCAAATGGCTTCAGTGATATCTTCCGGCAACAGGGGTTGCGTATTGGCATACGTCTGATCAACGCGCCCGGCATCTCCCTTGAACCGCACGCTGGAGAACTCTGTCCCACCGACCAGTCCCGGTTCGATATTGGTAACACGTACTGCGGTACCTGCTAAATCGGTACGTAAATTCAGGCTGAACTGCCGCACGAAAGCTTTTGACGCGCCATAGACGTTGCCGCCCGCATAAGGCCAGCTGCCCGCCGTCGAGCCGAGATTGATAATATGGCCGCGATTGCGTGCAACCATCCCCGGTAAAACCACCCTTGTCACATGCACCAGACCTTTGATGTTGACGTCAATCATCCGGTTCCAGTCGTCCATGCTGGCCTGCTGAGCAGGCTCCAGCCCCAAAGCCAGCCCGGCGTTATTAATCAGTACATCAATATCACGCCAGTTCAGCGGCAGTTGTTCCAGCAGGCTATCAACCGCCAGTGAATCACTGACATCCAGCTTGAAGGTGAAAATGTTGTCTCCGGCAATGGCTTTAAGATCATCAAGACGTTCCTGCCGCCGCCCGGTGGCGATCACCCGATGTCCATGTTGCGCATAACGCAGCGCCAAATCCCAGCCGAATCCGGCCGTGGCTCCGGTAATAAGAATAAGCATGATAACTATCCTTGTAATTAAAGATCTTTAAATAAAATACCGCCGCGAGACTTGTGTTCTTTATCCGTTTCAATCAGCGAAATAACAATGTGTTCCTCTTTAACCGGTAATGCGTCTTTCACTGCCTGATAAATTCCATCCATCAGTTTTTTCTTTTGGTCAGCTGTACGGCCACTCACCATGTGCACAATAATTTCTGGCATCTTTTCACCTTATTTCTTTGGCATAATAAACTGACCGATCAGACCTGCTGATGCCAGAACATGACCTTTCAGTTGCGACATGACAGCCTCTCTTGCCAGGCCTTTTTGCAGCGCATCAGGAGCATAATCGGTAGCTATTAAGGTGAAGTTATAGTTGTGAATATCACCATTCACCGGAGGGCAAGGACCGGAATAACCCTGAACATTCTTCCCATTGGTGCCAGGGGTATAGCCAACAACTCCGGTCAGATCCCCTTTAGCAAATTGGTGACGACTGCTGTCGATGCCGTAACCAAGGAAATGGGTCATGCCCAGGCCGTTGGCCCCTTGTGGATCTTCAATCAGCAGCACATAACTTTTGGTGTTGGCCGGTGCGCCACTCCAGCTCAGCTGCGGTGAAACGTTTTGCCCAGGACACTGGCCACCGCCGCCCATCGCAACCGGTAATTTCCCTGCATTGTGGAACTGGGTTGAGTGCAGCGTAAAGGGCGCAGCCAACGCCCCGGCAGAACATAACATCAGGCCTGCAAATAATCCTGTATGAACGCGTGATAACACGGCTTTCTCCTTTCTTCTGAATTATAAATCGATGCTTTTAATATCGGGTACGGCAGCAAGTGACAGATCGGTATCTGCAATGAGACGTATAAATATGATTTAAATCACTGTACCGCTGCGGTTAAAAAATCGGCGGGTGCGATTTTCCAGTTTGTGGTTTGACGCTCTTTGCAACGTTTCCACATTGATCGCCGATCGACAGACATCCCAGTTGTTGCCCTCGGGATAGCAGGCCAGAACCGAAAAATCATGGCTGCTCTGCAACAGGCGCTGACCTGTCCCTGCCGGTAAAAAAATCACATCACCAACCCTGGCTGGCACCACCTCGCCGTTATCACCACCAATCTGCAACTGACCATTACCTGCCGCCACGACAAAAATCACATGTGTGTTGCTGTGGAAATGCTGATAGGCGAAGGGTTTTCCCTGCCATTGCTGCGTCCATCCGGCCTTAGTCAACCCGCCCGCAGTAGTCTCAGGCTGTGTCGTACGGAAATGCATAACGGGTAAGGCGGGATTATTCGGCACCCATCCATCAACTGACAGACGCCATTGATTGACCAACTGCAATGGCATTGCGGTTGAACTGTCTGCGGCCTGCACGGCGAGAGAGGGTAAAAACAAAGCCAGTAGCGCCGAGTGCTGCAAAAAGTTGCGTCGGGTGAAGTGAGCCATATCCCTTCCTGAAATATCGTGGTCTGCCAGTACCGGAACAGATTGCAAAATCAGCCATCCGGTTTCATTATCATGCCTAGATAAACTAGGTATCAAGGCAGCCTAAGTCAAGCTAAGATAACGGCGAAGTTTGTATCTATCTTTGTAAGCGGAAAATGACCATGAGAAGCAGTGCTGACGACAATCTGAAGAGCCATATTGAAATGGTCATACTTGCCGCGCTGGAGCGTGGCCCCAGTCATGGCTACGCATTAATTGAATTGATCCACCAGCTGACGGATGGCGTCCTCTCCTTCCAGGAAGGGACTGTCTACCCCCTTCTGCACCGCATGGAACAGCGTGGCCTGATTGGCGCAGAGTGGGAGATCGCACCATCCAAACGGAAACGTCGCGTTTATCAACTGACCAAAGAAGGTCAGCAGGAGTTGGTGAGAAAACGCGAAGCCTGGGATAGCTACTCCCTGGCTGTCTCCTCTTTATTACAGAGGTCATAATGTCCACGCTGACTGAACTGCCAGAACCTGCGCAACGCTATCTGCTGGAGCTAAAGCATGAACTCAGTTTTGAGCAGAAATATGCAGACAACATCTGTCTGGAGATCAGTGAGCATTTCTATGAAGCGGTGGAATGCAGCCACGATACGCCAGAAAAAGCGGCCCTGCGCGTGACGCAACGTTTTGGTTCCCCGCAAAACCTGGCCGCTGAATTTGCTGTGGTATTAATCACGCGCAAACTGCGCAACACCTTGTTTATCAATCTCGGCATCATTATCGCCATCGTGTTTGCCGTGTTTACCTGCCTGACCAATCACCACGGTGGGCCTGCGGTGATCACCGCCGCACTGAGCGGTTGTGTCACCTGGGCGGGTCTGCTGGCAATTCATCGCAATCAACTCGAAGGGGTTCGCCTCTATCACTGGCTGTGTACCCCGATGATCGCCTGCCAGACGACGTCATGCGCCCTGCTGCTGGCGCTGCTGTGGAATATTTTTAGCTCCCCCAACAGCTCCCTTTACTACCATTCTTTCGAATCGGCGGCGGTGGTGATCCTCGCCGCACGTATGCTTCATTTGAAATTACGCAGCCGCAGTATGTGCGCGCTGTGGAAGAAAACCGCACAGCATTAACGTGTCTCCAGAGGGACTTTACGCCCAGGGGGCGGGAAGGCTTCGTCCATGACGTTAAGGTCTGCTGGTTGTAGTTGCACGCTTAGCGCGGCGGCATTCTCTTTGATGTGTGCCGCCTCCCCTGACTCCGGTATAGCGATCATATTGCCATTACGGATCACCCAGGCGAGAAGAATGGTGGAGGGACCGGTTTGATATTTGGCCGCCAACTGAGTGATCAACGGATGGCGCAGCAGAGATGCCCCTTCACCACCCAGCGGGGAGTAGGCCATCATCGGCATATGATGCTGGTTACACCAGGGGATCAAATCAAACTCAATGCCACGGCTCGCCGGATTATAGAAAATCTGATTGGTTGCACAGCGATCGCCATTCTCGGTAGCGAACAGATCCTCCATATCGCTGACATCAAAATTGGAGACGCCCCACGCTTTGATTTTCCCCTGCTGCTTCAGCTTTTCAAAACCTGACACCGCTTCAGACAGCATACTGCTGAAACGCCAGTGCAGCAGGTAAAGGTCGAGGCATTCGGTGTTGAGTCGCTTCAGGCTGTCGTTACAGCTACGCTCCATCATCAGACGATTAGCGTGATAAGGATAGATCTTTGACACCAGATACACCTTATCGCGCAAACCATCGATCGCTTTGCCGATCAGTGATTCAGAACGGCCATCACCGTACATTTCGGCGGTGTCGATCACCTTCAGCCCACTATCAATACCGGCGCGTAACGCATTAATTTCCGCCTGTGCGCTGTGCCTGCCCTGGCCCAGATGCCAGCTCCCCATACCAATAGCGGGAACTGTCTGACCGTTAAGAGTGACTGTTTTCATGCAATGTCTCTTTGAGGGGATAAAAGGTTTTCTCTTCAAGCTGTATCTGTTTGCGGCCCAGCCACTGACTGTTAACCAGCCAGATCAGCGAAAGGGGTAAGGCCAACCACAGCAGCATGCCGCCACTCATGCCCACCGCATTCATAGCCGCCCAGCTCCATGCGCCCACCTGGTCACCGGTACGATAGACAGCGGTATCGATCACGTTTTTCGCTTTGTATTTGTCTTCGCGTTTTAACACCGTGAACAGCACTTCGCGCGCCGGGCGCGCCAGGGCAAAATTACTGGCGCGTCTGAGCACCGAGAACATCACAATCGAAGCGGCCACCGGCCAGATCGACAGGCTGGCAAATCCCAGCAGCGTGATAACTGGCAACAGACCGAGCACCAACTTAGTGCCATAACGCGCCATCAGGCGGCTGGTGATAAATAACTGCGTCACCAGCGTCAGCACATTGACCACCAGATCAAGGGTGGCAAAAAAGGCGGTACGATCGCTGTCATGTTGAAAAAGGTGGTGTACCAGGTCGGCCTGGCGGAAATAGATCAATGTCGAGGTGACCGAGTAGAGCAACATATACAGGCAGATGTTCAGCAAATACGGCGATTGCGCGATACGCACAATGCCTGAGAACACCCCACCGCCAAGCGGTTGCGTCTGGACTGCGCCATCATTGGCTTCATCCGCCAGATGCGTCACGTTGTTCAGCCGCTTGACGCAGACAACAGCGCATTCCAGCAGCACCGCTGCCAGCACGAACAGACCGATGGTATTGAAACGATGTACCAGCAACGCGGTAGTCGCCGATCCGACGATCGCCCCCAACGTGGCCCCGGCAGCCATCATGGCAAACAGCCTGCTGGCACGCTCACGCGAAAAGATATCGGCAACCAGTGACCAGAACACCGACACGACATAAAGGTTAAAAACCGAAAGCCAGACGAAAAACACTCTCCCCAGCCATACCTGGGCATCCACCGGCAGATAAAACTTCAGCACGGCAAAAATCAGTAAATGGCTGATAAAAAAGCGATACACCAAAGGAATGAGCTTTTTGCGCGGAAGTTTACGCGAGAGCGCCGCAAACGGCAGATTAAGGGCCAGCATCGCCAATAGCGTGGCAGAGAACAGCCATTGGAGATTGTGCATCCCACCATCAATACCAAAGGTGTCGCGGATCGGGCGCAGGACATAATAGGCAGATAATACGCAGAAGATGTAGATCATACAGACCAACAGCGCGCTCACTTCCTCTGCTTTGACGGGTGTCAGACGTAACCAGAAAGGCACCTTTGACTGACGGACAGGTTCAGTCGGCTGATTGCCCATAACGACTCCTGGATAAATAATGATTCCATGTCATCAGGTATCAAGCCGGATGACCCACTTACCTAGATAATCTAGGTAAGTGGGTTTTCACTGTCAAGGAATTGTGACCTGCTTCACAGCAGGTCGTTTAACTGGAGGGAAACTCAGACCTTGTCAGGCAAGGCATATGCGATGACTTCATCGCCTTCCGGCGTCATCATGCCGTGATGGCCACCCGCCATAATGAGCAGGAATTGTTGACCGTTGACCTCATAAGTCATTGGCGTTGCCTGACCACCCGCTGGCAGTTCATCTTTCCACAACGTTTTGCCCGTCTTCACGTCTATCGCACGCAGGTAATCATCAGTGGTTGCCCCCACGAACGCCAGGCCGCTTTGTGTGGTTAACACACCACCGTTATTCGGCAAACCGATTTGCAACGGCAACATGGAGTGCAGCCCCCAGGGACCGTTACGTTCTGCGGTGCCCAGTGGGCGATCCCACAGCGTTTTACCCGTTGCCAAATCGATGGCTTTAATCATGCCAAACGGCGGCTGTTTACAGATCACACCGATATTGGATACCCAACCGGTGTTAACATCCTGACCGTAAGGCAGACCAGCCTGCGGACGATTACGTCCCGGTGGTGGGTTCTTGTAACGCGGGTCACCCAGCCAGAACACGCCCATCTCGTCATCTTTGGCACGCGGCACCAGACGCGAATAGCTGGGAAGATCGTTGTAGTTGGAGATAATGACGCCATTGTGCACATCAACCGAGATGCTGCCCCAGTCAGATCCGCCGTTGTTACCCGGGTATTCAATCCACGGTTTATCCGCGCTCGGTGGCGTAAAGATGCCCTGATAGTTCGCTTCACGATACTGGATACGACACACCAGTTGATCGATAGGCGACACGCCCCACATCATTTTTTCTGTCAGATCGGGTTTCTGCGTGTGGCTATACAGCGAGCGTGGCTGGGTTTTCGCCCGTTCTTCTGGCTCCACTCCGCCCTGCGGTGCCGGTTGCTCCTCAACCTTGTGCAGAGGTTGACCGGTGCGACGATCCAGCACCCAGAGATCACCCTGCTTGGTGGTTTCAATCAGCGCCGGTACCAGACCCTGGTCGGTGGGGAAATCCACCAGGCTTGGTTGCGCAGGGGTATCGTAGTCCCAGACATCGTTATGCACGAACTGATACACCCAACGCGGTTTACCGGTGGTGACATCCAGCGCGGTAATCGAGGAGCTGTATTTACGCTCTTCCGGGGTACGGGTGGAGCTGTAGTAATCTCCCGCCGAGTTGGCCATTGGCAGATACACCAGCCCTAACTTTTCATCAGCCACCGCCGTAGACCACATATTCGGCGTGCCGAGTGAATAGGTTTTACCCGGCGACGGTGTGGTGGTGATATCCGGTTGTTCCATATCCCACGCGAAGCGCAACTGACCGGTGACGGCATCATAACCGCGCACCACACCAGAAGGTGCGTGGCGGAGCTGGCCGTCCATCACCTGCTGACCTGTGACCACCACGCCTTTCACGACCGTCGGTGCCGCTGTGACGGAAACGATACCCGCAGGCCATTTGCCCATGCCATCCATCAGATCGACAAAGCCGTGATGACCAAAGTCCTGGCACAGTTCACCGGTACGGGCATCCACCGCTGCCAGTTTGGCATCCAGGGTACCCACGATAATGCGCTGCGAGCAGGCCTGGTCGGCAGGGACGACAGGGTTTTCATAGTAAGCCACGCCGCGACAGGCCGAGTTGGGCGGGGAGGATTCTGCCGGGGTTTTAGGATCGAACATCCATTTCTGTTTACCGGTAGCGGCATCGATCGCGAACACTTTATGGCGGATGGTACAGCCATACACCACATCACCAATTTTAATCGGGGTCAGCTCGTTACCAAAATTCGGCGTATGTGCTTCACCGGTGTGATACACCCAGACGCGTTTCAACTGGCTGACGTTTTGCGGGGTGATCTGCGTTAGCGCAGAGAAGCGCTGTGCCCCCTGACCACCTCCATAGGTCGGCCAGTCCTGCGCGGCTGGCGTGGTGACATTGTCAAAATAATCCCCAACCGGCGTAGTCGCCGCTTCAACCGGATAGGGCTTCTGCGCCAGCGGGATGGCAATTGCCAGGCCCACCACTGTCACCACCAGCAAGCCCACCCCATAACGTCGATAAGCGCGTGATCCATCAGCGCGGCGGGCTGGCATCAGCACCACAGTAATGATCAGGAATAGCAGGGCCAGATCGAGGCGCGGTACCAGCGCCCACCCGTCAAGGCCCGATTCCCATAGTGACCACACCAGCGTGGCAATAAAGCTTACCAGGTACAGATACATCCCGCTCGCACGACGTAATACCGCCAGTAAACCCGCAACGATCCACACTACCCCCATCACCAGGTAGTAGGGACTGCCAGAGAGTCGAACCAGTTTAAAACCCGGTATGGCAAGAACGGCACCAGTGAGAATCAGCAAAACGCCAAATCCCAGCATGCACCATCCTCGCCAGCCTGAGATCCTGGTATTTCCTTCAAGTGATGAATTCATGAGTAAGCTCAATGAGTAAGTTGATTACAGGCTGGTGGTGCGGAATCTTGCAGACGCGAGAAGTAAGAATTTATGCCACCAGCACACTTACATGTCTGCAACATGAAAAGATTGTTGTTGTAACATTTGGCAGCATGCCTTTATAATCTAGGTATACAGGGACAGGGCTGTCAATATGTTTTTCAGACAAATAATAGACATAACCACATGATTAATTTGGTTTTTATTGGAATTTTTTGTGGGAGTGTTCAATGTGATAACCGTTCGGCTGATATGAATTTTCATCCGAACAATTGACCATCCGGTACATTAAATCCATTAGGCCGTGAGCGAATTCTCCAATCGCTTGGTTTTGCTGCTGAGCTTTCGTAGGTTAAGGCGTTTCAAGGTAAGAGATGAATATCATTCTTCATGCTGGAAATGTGATATGGGCAAACCGGGTCAGTTCTTTAGCGATCGGCCCTAATCCATAGCAATAAAATGGATAGAGAGATGATGTCGAGTAGGGATATTATTTCACTTGGTCTTAGCGCTCTTTTTGCGAGAGTGCTTAAGAGCTTACATCTATAAGCATTATGTGCAGCTACAATTCATAGTATTTTTCCATAACCCTACACTTTTCTTTCGTCAGTCAGCAATTAATACGCAAAAAACCATCAGTTCACAGATTTATGATAGGACGGCCCTCGTTAATCCATTGTTCAACCTCTCTCATGCCCAACCGATAGCGTGCAAAATTATGAATTTGCAATACGCGGAGTTCATCAACCAATAATGATTTGAATTTTTCTTTCTCATCATCATTTATTCCCAGCGATGTGAGTACTGATTCAATATCTCGTCTTTCTACAACAATAGCCCGTATTGCGATATTAAGGTCTTCCCTATGGAGTAATCTGAACGGATCCGGAACCCCCATAGAATCCAAAGTGACACGATATCTTTTTATCGAACGCCTGTACAAATGTACAAATAAATCAATAGCAAGTGTCACATCCTGCTTTTCATAAACACCCATCATTGCATAAGCATAATCAGTTACATCAGCATCGAGAAATGATAATGGGGCACTATTATAAATCATCAGTGGAATATTAGCTGCAAGTCGACTGGTTCTTTTATTTCCATCTTCAAATGGCTGGAGATAAGCCATGTTAACCCAGAGAAAAAAAGCCGCCTCAACTGGATTTTTTATTATACGTGCTTTAGCGATAATTATGTCAAACATTTCCTGAAGAATCAGAGGGGCTTGTAGAGGTGTATATGTTGTACCGCTAATATTCACAATTTTTGTTCTTATGGTACCCAACCCTTCAGAATCAGACAGAAGATCATGCATTAAAATAGAGTGTAAATTGCTAATTACCGGTGCAGTAAGCCCATAATCAGGAACCGCATCTACCAGGAACTCAATTGCCTGTTTATGGTTAAGCAGCATAACTGCATCAAGGTCACCGCCTTCAGTTCCACTTTTAAAAAGTTCTTCTGTCGCTAGTAACGAATACTTATTTCCCTCTAGTTTCGATGAAGACCATGCCAAATCTATCAGTAATTGCTCAAGAACTTTACGAGCGTAGGTACCAGCAGGTTGTTGCCCACCCATCTGTCCTTCCAGTCTCAAGGTTTCCGCAAGGGCTGCTGGCAGTAAAGAGGATTGATTTGGAATATAATCATCAACAAACTCTCTCGCATAACCAGTAATGTCTCTTGCGGAGAGTGGAGCCTGAAGATAACTAAGTAATTCTGAAGATTTGGATGGCTGTTCAAGCCCCGCATTTGCGTTATCTTGCAAGTTAACAGGCCGTAAATCTACATCAGTTCTGTACCGGGTTCCCCTACCTGTTCCTACCTTTATTAGGCGGCCTTCTTTAAGCAGAGTATCAACATGACGTTTAACGGTTGATTTGCCAATTTTTAGTGACAGCGCGAGTTCACCGGAACTGAGAGGTATGTTACTGACAGCCACAGCTACCAAAATCTCATTTTTCAAATCCATTGTTTCTCCAGTTGCCGCTAAATGACATCAGCTTTGCTGACACACCTTTCCTGCAGATAGGTTTACGGCCCGATATATAAAATTTACGGGCCATCGATATTGTTTTCGGTCCATTACAGCAGAATTTACGGCCCATCAGTAGCCTTTTCGGCCCATCATGACAATATTTACGGCCCACAAGCCTCTTTATCGGCCCACCTCCACTACATTTACGGCCCACAATGACGTACATATCCTGCTTCATACCGTCACTGTTGGCGCTTATCGGCATAAGGCAGGACCAGTAAACCGTCTATATCCGATTTGATAATTACACCTTTTGTTGTTTAAACAACCACGCCCGTGCGGCATTGATATAGAAGAATTTGCGTGCAGAGGCCATATGATCAACACCTTTGAAGGTCAAAAACGTAATGTTCCCGCCTTGATCCAGATAATGATTAACCTGCTCCGTTAATGCCTGCTGATTGTTAACCGGGAAAATCAGTGTCGGGTCCAGCAATTCACTCGGGCGAGTCACCTTCGCGCCACCCTGCTCCCACACGGGCACACATTTTTCATTCCACGGCGTGGCTTTGTTGTCGTCAGACCCGGTAATGATCAGCAATTTCTGGTTCGCCAGGGTCGCAACATCTTTGGGGCGCTGTTGCCCGGCAATGATGAGTCCGGCGGCGAAGGTCTCCGGGTGTTTCGCCATCAGCCACAGCGATGTCATGGCACCCATAGACCATCCGGTGCAGTACACCCGCGATGCATCAATTTTCAGCACCTTGTCGGCACGATCTTCGAGATTCGGATTACCGTAGTCCCAGGTGTTACTGAGCAGGGATTGCACCAGCCGCCAGGTATTCTCCACATCACTGGTGTGCTCCCAGTAATCGTTCATGGTGGTGCGCTCGTAACGCGGTGTGATAACCACACATTCATGTAAGTCCTGCTCTTCCGGCATGCTCCAGATCGACGCAATACATTGCTCAGTCAGCGTCTGGGCGCAGGTGCCATCATAGCTGGTGCCGGAGTGCGTAATGGCCAGTACCAGTGGATATGCCTTGTTCTCACCACCCGATTTGAGAAATGATTTCGGCAGATAAATGCTGTATTCAAGCCACGCCGATCGGCTGTCATCCCACCACCAGTGATGCTGCTCCCACTCATCAACGCCCCGAATAACAACGTTGTTGCCGCGCGCAGCGGCATTGCTCCACGGCGTATTGCTGGCGGCATAGACATGACCGGCGAGGGTCTTGACGTTCTTAACCTGCGTCAGCGATACGATATCGCTGTCCTGGGTCGGCAGGCTAAGGTCCGTATCATGAGCGAATTCGACAATCACATAACGTCCGGTTACGCTGGATTGTCCTGCCAGCAACGCGGGTTCGGCATGGGTGTAAATTGATGTGATGGCGCGTGGTAAGGGCTTAGCCTGCGTGGCATTTTTGTCGGGTTCGTTGGGCATACCGGCAAAGAATCCCTCGGCTGCCGGTATTACCCCCGCTTTAAACGTTGTGAGTGCCAGGCTGGTTGGATCGATATCTGCGTCATATTCAGCGGCAATGCCGTAAATCTTCTCCCCACCCCCCGTGACTTCGCAAAGTGCAAAAATACGTTGTAAACCAGGGCCTTTTTTCACGCCATCGTCCTTGCTCGTCGCATTTGCCGATGCCGCCATAAATCCATTTTTATCTGCCGCCACCGCCTCACGGGATATCCCTGCCGCAGAGATAGCTCCGGCCAGCGCGGTTCCGGCCACCATGAAAGTTCTTCGCGACATATTTGTCATATTTTATCTTCCTGAATGCAGGTTGCGCGTCATGCAGGTAACGCCCGCATCTGCTTTAACTGTTTAATAATGGCCTGGGCTGCCACTTCACCGGCGCCAGGTGCAAAAGGTGAAGAGCGAGCTTCATAGGTAAAACGGTCGTAGCTGTCGCTGTCCGGGAGATATTTGGCCGCACCATCCACCATGGTCATCACAAAGGTCTGTGCGAAAGGGGATTCGGCACGAATATGTACACCGAGGCTGGCAGAAAACTCCGGCTGGACACCGACTAATACGCTGTCTCCCCATTGCATCATCACCACTGGCAGGCTGCTGACACCGCTGACCTGATAATCAAATGTCTTAACGGGACCGGTTGGCGCGTGCCGGGGGGGGAAGTTTTGCGATTTGACGGTAATGTTCTGCCGTTCGACTCTGAAGATGCCACTTGGCTGAGGGCTGATACCATCAGCGATTCGAATAACTTCGTCCCCCAGCCGCTGTCCGAATGAATCCAGCAACGCGAAACCTTTTTCGTGAATATCGATACGATCGGTGCTGCCATCTTTATGCACAACATGACGACTGGCCTGGAGATAAGGCACCTGATCCCCGGCACAGCCCACGAGATAAAACGCCACCGTGCCACTGCCGTAATGGTTTTCGACATAACGACAGGTCGCTCCCGCCAGATCCGCACTGACCAGGCGGCCCCCGGTTGCTCTTTGGGATGCATCCATCACCGCCGGTTGCACGGCATAGTTGATCAGAATCGCCAGCGGATGGCCGTCTGCCGTATTCAGACTTATCAGCCCCACATGGGGATCGCTATAACCCGCATCGTCAGCGCCAAGCCACCAGCCCGCAGGGGCATTGATATTACGATTGACGCCGATTCTGCTCAGGCCATTACCGATACCCGGTTGTACGGGTTGTAAGGAACTGACCGCCTGTGTTGCTGCGCTACGCACGGCATTCTCAAAGGCGGCGAGCACCGCTGCTGAGGCCCCGGTAAAAATATGCGGTGTTGAGAAGGAGTGACTGGCGTTGATGATGGTGTTCGCAGCGGTGACACCGCTGACCTCTGACAGGATAGACTTGAACCGGACAATGACATCCTGTGTCAGTGAAGTCAGGTCCACTACGACAATGGCCTGACGCTGGCCATCCTGCTCCAGCAGCAATACACGGGTAGCCAGTGGATCGTGTTCACCGACAAAATCATCCAGCGGATATAACCCGGTCAGAACCACATTTGCCCGTCCCACGCCCGCCTTAAGCCGATGGTTTTTGCCGGACAGGAAAGCGGAAAAGCCCGGCGTCAACATCGCGGCAGCCCCCAGTCCTACACCGGCCTGAAGGAAATGTCGTCGGGTAAACATCGACATTATCCGACCTTCACTGCCAGTTCAGTTCCACGCTTGATGGGCAACGTAACCGAGATGAATCCGTTGTCCGGATTACGGATAAACGCCAGGAAATCAGGTTCCGCGTTATCATTCAGCACGTAACCCCCCACCCGTAACTGCGGCGCCATGATTTCAATGACCTGTCTTGCCAGCGTCGGACCATCTGCCAGTGGCCAGCCATCAATCAGGACAAAATCGACCGGACCGCCGAGATCTTTTAACGTTTCGCGTGCATCACCGATACGGATATCCACGTAACTCTCCAGCCCGGCGGCAGCCAGATTGCGCTGTGCGGTTGCTGCTTTCGCCGCCACCAGTTCGGCACCAATGACCTCCCCCCCGCCGTTGTCGCGCATTGCGGCCGCAAAATAGAGGGCTGACATTCCAACCGAAGTGGCAAAGTCCACCACCTTTTTTGCCTTCATTGCCCGGCATAACAGATAAATAAGGTCGCCCTGCTCGGGATGAATCGAGAAGCCATAATCGGCAAACATTTCCGGGTCCGGTGCGCCCGGCCCGGCAAATGCGGCCGCATCCGGATGCTTCCTTCGTGCATTCATCTGCGCGATCACCTTTAAAATCTGCGGATCACGGATGGCGGAGGAGGTGTGAGTAAACGGTTCCGTTTTCATGGATGTTCTCCAGGGTTACGTTAAAATCTGCCTTTGCTGAAAAATATCCTGTACCTTTTTATGGTACTTATCAAGTACCATAATTGTGACGAAGATTAACGGAACCCACAGTTAACATGAAAAGTAGTGACTCACTGCCTACTCGCGGTCGCCCCAGAACCCAGGATGCCGCCAGCCGACGTCAGGTCATCATTGAAAGTGCCTATCGCGCCTTCGTTGAATTGGGTTTTGCCAATACCAGCACGGCAGAAGTGGCCCGGCGGGCAAAAGTTTCGAAACGTACGCTGTATGAGGTATTCAGAGATAAACAGGCCTTGTTTGCCGCAGTGATCAGCGAGCATCGCCATCTGTTGCTTGATTTGCCCAGACCCGAGGATGAACAGTGCGCGCTGGACGAGTGTCTGTTTCGAATTTTTCGCCTCGACGTCAGCGAAGAACAATCTCTGGAGCGTGAAGCGATCCTGCGGTTGATGACGCGCGAATCAATCCTGTTCCCTGAGCTTTCCGATTATCTCTATGAAACCCGGGCGGTAAGTTCCAGGGAAATGCTCATGGACTGGTTACAGAGCACCGCCAGCGAGAAAAATTTGCCGTTGGATGATGTGGCGGTCTATGCCGGAATGTTGATGGATGTGGTCTTCGGCGCACTTATGCCACACCGGCGTGTAGCAGACTTCAGAGAAAAACAGGCGATCGCAGAACATATAAAAAAACGCATCCAGATTACGTTACGCGGTATGGGTTGGTTGCCCGCCTGATGTTACGTAACGGAGCAGTTCATCCTTTAATGAACCATCTGGTTTTGTTAAGGTGGTTTTTCTGACCCTGGAGATAACAATGCGTAAGCTAACTGAACAAAAAAGAAAAGAGATCCTTGACGCGGCTTCCTCCGTTTTTCTTGAACAAGGATATGAACGGGCTTCGATGGATGGCGTTGCAAAAACCGCCGGTTGTTCAAAAGCCACCCTTTACAATTACTTCAACTCGAAAGAAAGCCTGTTTGAGGCGGTCGTCAGAACCTTCAGTACCAACTATCTCACCCGTGCTGCTGATGAGCTGTACAGTGCGGATAATCAATCTCTTAGCCTCGCGGATAAACTACAGCAGTTCGGTGAGAGGATGCTGGGCGTCATGACGTCCGACTGGAAGGCCATGCAACTTTACCGCATGGTCGTTGGCGAAGCCGGCCATTCCGATATCGGAGAGCTTTTTTATGAATCCGGTGTACGGGAAAGCATGAACGCACTGACGCAGGTGATGGAAAAATACATGGAAAGCGGGGAATTATCCCGTAGCAACCCAGGGCTAAGAGCAAAGCAGTTTTCGGCCCTGGTTAAGGCTGAAGCAGATGAACTCTTTCTGCGACGCCAGATGCCGGTGTATACGGATAAAGAAGTTGCCACAATGGTTGAAAATGCCGTGCAGGTATTTCTGCAAGGGACCGCCCTGAACGTCAGATAAGGGATGTAAGTCTGTCAACAAGTCATGATTCGATTGACAGACCACAGATTATAATTAAACTAAACGGTACAGTTCATTAATGGGGGTTATCTTATGTTGCACCGTGTTCTGTTATTGGCAGGTATTACTTTCGGCTCGCTGCTGCTCAGCGGGTGTGTTTCTCTCTTTTAAGGAAATAAAATGCGTTTCATTCTCCCCCTGTTTACCAGCGCGGCGGTCATTCTTCTTACTGCCTGTTTGTCTGTCGGTAGTCATATTTGATCGGATGTTGCCCGCACCTGGCGGGCAACATCATCGCGTCCAACCGTTACAATGTCACACCAACCAGCATCAGCGCGATGAGAATACTGATGGCCACCGCCACCAGTGTTTCCGCAACAAGCAGGGTAATCAGGGAATTCTGGCGCGCTCCCCAGGCCCCGGATACATATTGCCTGCCACGCTGCGCTCTGAATCGTCTGATATAGATGACATCTCTGATGTTACTCCCCACCCGCCACCACATGATAATGACAGTGGTGACAAGTACACACAGCATGCTCCAGTCCCTGAATGTCATTTCTTCCGTTAAGGTCATAAACTTGTCTCTCATCTGGATGGTTCTCCTGAGTTAAGAAATATCACTCACCCTTATGGGCAGCACGCAAAGACCGAAACCCTGGCTGTGATTCACCAGAACGTTACTTCTCTCAACTTAAGGACTGTCAGAACACCGACTACCAGCACCACCACGATCTCAACCATCAGCAAAACAATGAGGGGTAGCAGACGGGCCCCCCAGACCCGGGAGGCATAATAATTGCCCCGCTTTATGCCTAATCGACGGATATACCGAATCTCTCTGACATTGCTGCCTGCTCGCCAGAGAATCAGGATGGATACCGTTATCATTGCCACATCTATGACCCACTCCCTGTACGTCATTTCCCCGGCGACTATCAGCAGTCTGCTAACCATCAGAATTATTTTTATCCCCGGCTAACAGCTGCGTACTTTTCGATAAATACCTCTGTTCTGCGGCGCACTTCGCAACGCAACTCGAAATTCGTCCAGCATGATTCGGCCAGCAGAATGCTCAACTCATTCAGCTGCGAAAGATAAAAACGCACCACTTCTTCAGTTGGCCGGTAACGCAGTTCGCCTCGCAGCATGGCTGCGTCCATTACCCCGCGCACATAATCCACCGCGTGCCGATAAGAAGAGGGATTGCCTGAATGCTGCAAAGCCCTGCTCTCGCTTTTTTTCATCATGAGCATCATCCGGGTGAGTTTCCTCCTGACAGGCAGGCCGATATAGCGGAACGGCAGTTCGCAATGGAATCCTGACTCGGCAATTTCTTGCGAAGTGCTAAGGTGCTCTGGAGCATTAACGTGCTGTTTTGTGCTTGAAGAACAGATAGTTAAATACCGACCAACGGGATGCGACTGGATATTCAGCATATGGCCTCCGCAATGAAAAATACCGAAATGAACTGAAACATATTCTTGACTTAGGCATGTTAATCGATCTTAACTATACCGTACAGTTCATTTAAAGAAATTTTTGGAGAGCCTGGATATGAAGCAATTGTTCCGCCCATTTTGTTGTACCGTGACTCTGGCCGCCGCTATCGCTGTTGTCGGTTGCGCTGACACCTCCCCAGTAAAGTATTCTGGGATTGAATCTTCATCACGGATGACGCCAAATACGTCAGAGGATAGCGATCGTATACCTTTCCGTTATGCGGCCCCGGTAAACTGGAACAAATATCGCAGCATCACGTTAGAACCTGTGCAGATCTATGGTGGAAGTGACGCACAATTTAACGATCTTTCTCCGGATGATCGGCGCAAGCTCGCCGACTATATGCAGAAAAAATTTAGCGAAGTGCTGGCAGAAAAGTTTGTCGTAGATGCTGCTACAGGAACGTCCCCCTCCCTCCGGCTTAAACTGACGCTAACCGGTGCGGATACGACACCGCAGGTTGTTGGTACCTTTACGAAATTCGATCTGGCTGGTGGACCTTACAACATTGTTCAGTCTGTACGGGGCGGTCGCGGGCTGATGAGCGGATACGTTAACTATGCAGTCGAGATAAAGGATGCCGAGACGAACGAACTTCTGCTGGCCTACGTCACTGAACAGTATCCGAATGCAATGAACGTCGGTGCCACCTTTGGCTCGTTGAGTGCCGCTGAAACCGGGATAGACAAAGGGGCTGAACAGCTTTTAGAAAAACTCCATTAACAAATTAATGGCGTGTTGTGCGTGGAGTTGAGTCCACTGTCAACATCCCTGTTCTCACGGTATGTGGAGTTTACGTTGTGCTAATGCTCCACGTACCGCTTTAAGACGCTACGGTGATCAATCGTGCATTGCTTTGCTGTATATGCGCAGCCGTGCAATTAAGGCCTGAGTTGCCTGGGAAGATTTTCCGGCTTGTGAACAAACCAGCGCAAATTCACGACATACAGGAGGAAGCAATGGCACCACGCACAAGCCACGCCGATCTTCCGGAAGGGTTGATTCAGGGACCAAAGCTACGCCCATCCCCTCGCGCACCATCTTGCTGGCACTGATCCAATCTCGTACCGTCATGCGTATGTCTGAAAGCTGCAAACCCGCTTGCTCCATCAAGCTTCTCCCGTTTACAGCGCAGCCACCGGTAGCGAGGATAAAGGGTTGAGAGGCCAGTTCCCCAAGCGTAATACCTTGTGCTCTTACACGGCGTGCTTGCAAGTGACTGGCTGGAAAGACCGCGACCCAGGCATCCTGCCCTATTACCATTTCCGCACGGCCAGAATCAGGGTTCATGACGATCCCCAACTCGACAGTGCTTTCAGCCACCCACTCCTCCACCTCTTCGTCTGTCCCCTCCAACACGACAACTTCAATACCAGGATGCAGGCGCCTGAAATCCCGCAACAACCCGGGTAGTAGCGTTGACGTGACCGAGGGAAAACTGGCCAGGCGAATGCGTCCAGTGCTTAAACCGCGATTGTTATCGGCCAGCGCCCGGATCGCCTCCAGCTGAACCAGCATATTCCTTGCGTGCTCAACCACCAGCTCGCCCAATGCGGTAACGGTGATCTGCCGTCGCTCACGGGTAAAAACCTGGAACCCAAGTGATGATTCCAACTGAGCGATAGCCTGGCTGGCACCAGACTGAGTCATTCCCACATCCTCTGCGGCACGCGAGATATTGCTGGCATCGGCGACAGCAACCAGTAGCCGCCAGTGCAATAGATTCATCATGATGATCAGTAGCTCAACTAATACTTCATTAATTAACTATTAATTTTACAGAATATCTCAACTCAATCACAGTGACTGCAAGTGCAGGTAGTGCACTGCGAAACTGTTTTCAATATTTATGGAGATATCATGAAGTTATATTACGCCCCAAACACCTGTTCGCTTTCACCCCATATAGTGCTGCGCGAACTTGAGCTTGAATTTGAGCTAATCCGAGTGGACAACAAAAGTAAGCTGACCGCAGATGGTCAAGACTATCTCACCATTAACCCCAAGGGTTATGTCGCTGCGCTGGAACTGGAAAATGGGCAGATACTTACAGAAGGTCCGGCTATTGTGCAGTATCTGGCTGACCTTAAACCTGAGCGTGAGCTGGCACCGCCCGCAGGCAGTTGGGAGCGGCTACGATTACAGGAATGGTTGAACTTCATCGCCACTGAAATTCACGCTGGCTCGGCACCGTTGTTCAATACCACGCTACCCGAGACCACCAAAGATATCTTCCGTGAAAAGCTGTTCAAACGGTTCGATTTCCTGCAAGACACTCTCGCAGGAAGAACCTGTCTGACAGGCTCATCGTTCAGCATTGCCGATGCTTACCTTTTCACCGTGCTGGGCTGGTGTAAATGGTTCTCCATCGAACTTCATAACTGGCCTGCGCTATTGGCCTATCAGGCCTCTGTTACTTTGCGGCCTGCGGTGCAGGCTGCATTACGCGCTGAAGCCCCAAATTAAAGGCCCGTGAATCTTTTCCGTGCGTCTGAGCTGAATCTAGTTTCCAAGCCCGAGGTTACATTGGAACCACGATGAAGCCTGCCGGAAGACTTGCAAAGGACAGGTGAGATCGTCAGTTGTTGTTGATGACCACTGTGGGGAGTAACGCGTGTTCTTCAGGATAACCACTATGGAGAGTAACGACCGTTTCAGGGATGACTGCTATGGAGAGAATTACCAGAATTGTGCGATATCACCCGTGTTTTGATTTTTGCAGTAAACATCCACTTGATAAGGAAATCCTCATTGTTAGTAAACACTAACATCACGTATATAAAGGCCTCGCAGGTTAGTAACTACCAGGGGGGTTGTGAAAATGGAGGCCTGAAAACATCAATGCCTTCTCTCTATAGTGGTCATTACTGGCAAGTTGGAAGTCTTCTTTCTCTCTACAGCGGTTTCTTTTCAGAAGTGCCAAATGACCACTATGGTGTGTGCAGATGACTGCTATAGCGAGTTGTGATCGGGGATCTATTGAGTGGCTGAAATACAAAAGACCGCTGTAGTGAGTAAAACTCACTACAGCGTTAGGGGAATGTTGAGCGCATGACAGCTGACGGACTATTCAGCTTTTTTGGTCTTCCTGATGGTTTCCAGGATGGCCAACTCCTCATCAGAAAGCATCACCATCTTCCCTGCCGACTCTTCCCTGGTCTTCTTCACCGTCGTTTTTGCCCTCACCTTCTTCTTAACCGGGACGATATCGATCTCATTATCGAGATCGTCTTCTCCGAGTTCTGGCAGGCTCAGCGGGATGTTTGCTGGTCTGAGTTTGGGCTGTCGATAATGAATGGAGAAGTAAACGGTGCTGGCACGCTTAAACTCGGTGTAATCGAGGTAGCCAATCTCCTTGAGCTGCTCCATCGCCTTTCTGACGGTCGCGTATTGGGTGTTTGGTCGCGAAGTCAGGTTTAAGCGCGCCTGCAAGCGCTGCATTGACACAGGAGCAGGATCCGGGGGCAAACTCTCGATAAAGGTGTAAAGCGCCTGAGCTGACTCTTTGCGGGCTAATTCGTTAATTGCGCGAAGCTGAAGCAGTACCTTACGATCGAACTGATACAGTTCGAAGATCTTGGGATCCGCCTGCAAAGTGACAGTGTCATTTTTTACGCTGTATTTCGCTGACTGGACGAGATGCGTAACGTAATACTCCCCTTCTTTATTGGTGAAGTGGATGGTATTCGTCGCGATACGCGTCAAAGAGGCTTCCAGGCGTGTTCTGAGCTTAGCGGAAGAGCGAAGTGACGGGATCCCGCAGAGTTTGGCAAAATCGACGAAAGGCAGCGTGACACTGTCTCCCAGCACTTTGTACTTGGCAAACGCATGAATAATGCCAACCCATGCTTTGAAATCGTTGTCCATATCAAGACGCGCGCCAGTGATCTTGATATTTTCATACCCTTCGGCTTTAACGATCGTCAGTTGCTTCAGCTCATCAGTGACATCCATAGTGGATAACTGATTTTTTCTGCCATTCGCGGTGGATTTGAGGGTCGGAACGAACAGTCCCAGCCTCATTAATGCAACCGGCTGAACAGTGTTATTACTGTTCGGCGTGAGGTGAACAACCTCTCCAGTTCGTTTATCCGTTTCACTGAAAGCCTCAGCTATCAGTTTGTTTTCTTGTTCTTTTTTCGGCATTTGAAAAATCCGTGATCTGAACAAGCGATGATCGCCGTTACTCGATATTTCGGATACTAGCACTCACTACAGCGGTTATTCTACTCACTACAGCAGTTTAATTGCTCTCCATAGTAGTCATTTGACTCATCACAGCAGTCTTATTCTCTCTCTATAGTAGTCATTGTGTGAGATAATTTGTTATAAATCATTATATTGACGATAATCGAAAACGATCAAACTGCTGCGCTATCTAACGGATCGTTTATTGGATCCAGATTGAGGATGATTTTAGAGGACTATTTTTATGTTTTTGGCCTGTGTATAACTCAATGAAATCAAATTACAGAGAACTCAGGCAGTCCGTTGATAACAGTAAGGACGCAGCTTAGCGCGGATTTTAGGCATTTTGACTTATAAACAACCAAATCAAACAGTTACTCACTACAGCAGTCATCGCTTGCTCAACATAGCAGTCATCAGTACTCTCTTTAGCAGTCAATTAACTCAACACAGCAGTCTTTCCTCTCCCTACAGCAGTCATCAACATCTATCCAGGCCATGTCTGACAAGGGTTTCAGGGGGTATGGGATCTGTTTAGGATCTAACTGGGATCATATTAGGATCGAATAATTGGATCTGTCCTGTGGATAATGAGGAAAAAGCGTCTCTGCACTGGCATGCATTTGTGTTCTGTCTGGCGGCCAGTTCATCGAAAACTATCTGCTGGTTCAATGATGGGATGACCTATCCGCTTTGGCCATACAACATCGAAAGTACATCTCATCAGACTCAACAGCAACATCACTAATGACCACTGTAGTGAGTGTCTGACTACTATAGAGAGTAATGGAAAACTGATTCTCATCTGCGATTCAAACCACCAACAGCAGCAGAGCACTCCAATCCCTACCCGTTCTCGCCATTCCCCGTTAATGAAGACCACTGTAGTGAGTAAAGTTACTCTCTATAGTAGTCATATGATTCTCGGTTTTGATCTGATAACTCTGGACTTGATCGAATTGTTTTCAGGTACTGAGTGAACACCTTTCCCTGTCTGATGAGATCAGCACAGGATGATGATGTAGTACGCATTCATTTTCACCATACATATCCGCTGGACTCACCGCAGTTCACAACCTTACCACTACGCTGGATGAATCTCTTCGCCGTCACCTGGTAGAACTTAGGTTGCCGAATCTTAGACGCTGACATCACCAGGTCAGTATGGAATTAACGACCGCGTGCTTATGACCTTCTATGGCAGTGCAGCCGTCAATTCGCGTTCTGTTGTCATGTGCTTGCCACACTTAACGTGTTTCTTCTGGTTACTCTTCCCGTATTTATGCTTTCACTACACGAATTTCACTCAGTTCATCGCAATGAAGCCTTAGTCACATGTTTGATTACCACAGCTCTGAGCTGCACTACGCTCTTTCGCACAGAGACGTATTTTCCGCTAGCCACGAATCAATTTTATAAATTGAGGTTACTGCTGATTCTGCTGTTGACCAGCTCCCCCCCCCTGGCTCTCATCCTCAGAAAAGCAGGATGATTGTTTCAGGCTCATCTTTTATGGGTCCCAATTGATGTAATGGTTGTGTAAAAACACAAATGAGTAAATGTGTATTGTATTTTCAGATAATGAACAACAAGTTACTTCCTGTGATGTAAAATTCGGTTCACACTCAACTACTCAACTACTCAACTACTCAACTACTCAACTACTCAACTACTCATTTGAGTATGACTATTCAATCTAACCTCGTAATGCCGCTGTGATCATTTTGTATTCCATCTTCGTGATGAGGCATCACTGGACACACATATGTATGGTGGATAGATGGTTGCAGTGTGAAAATTGGGAATTATCATGATTGAGTAAGTGAGTAAGTGAGTAAGTGAGTAAGTGAGTAAGTGAGTAAGGTTTTGTGTAAATACTTATCGTAATGAAAGCCCGATACTACGATTTCGAGCTGATTTTGCATCCACGCGATAGCAAAAGGTTTGATGAAGGGGACGTATTGCATGTGAGATACAAGAAAATCCATGTCCACACACGCGAAAATCAGAGAGCTGCGGAGAGTATTAGTAGACTATCAGCGAATCTGGGAGAAAAGAATTACCTTGTAGGAATAGCCTCATTTGAGTAAATCAACATAGGCTCATGTGAGTAAATACTCATTTTGTCATTTGAGTAAAAGCTCACCCCACAGGAGTAACGAATAACGGGTTGGACCGAGCATACACATGGAAACTCACTTACTCAAATAAGTATTTATTCATTTGAGCATTAACTCATTTACATATATGAGCATTGTGGCAGTCTCAAAAGCTCAAAAGCTCAAAAGCTCAAAAGCTCAAAAGCTCAAAAGCTCAAAAGCTCAAAAGCTCA
>NZ_ASZC01000006.1 GCF_000468095.1 Pantoea sp. AS-PWVM4 | reverse complement strand
CTCCTTCAGAGTCAATCTCTTTTTCGAGATTTTTCTCTGGCGGGATGAATCACTTCGTCCCTCGCTGACCGTCTGCGTTGCCGCTTTGCCGTGTCAGTGGAGGCGCATTATAGGGAGATAATTCTGACTGACAAGCGTTTATTGCAAAAAAATGATCGTTCGGACTAAATTTCACCAAAGCGGTCTATTTCACAACGATTTGCCTGGTAACTGCACAAAATCCTGGGCAAAAAGCGCGACCTTTTGCCAATCGGTGTACTCCACCTCTTTAGAAGTATCTGTTTCCCCGCCCGTCATACGCATAATCAACTGAATCATGACGCGGTCGAACCAACGATAGCGCGGATAACGCAGCGCACCGGCAAATACCGCACAGCACTCTGGCTGCCAGGGTGACTGGGCCAGAAACTTACGGGTGTAAGCATTAGTCTCCGGTGTGCATTTATCTGCTTTACGTGCTGTCAGATTCACACTGAAGAAACCACTAACACGCTGCTGCAACTCTCCCAAATGCTGAGTGACAAACTTCATTAATGCAGGATGGAAATGACCATAGCGAATCGAGGCACCAATCAGCACCCGATCATATTGCGCCCAATCAAGCGTCGCTGTCTGTGATATCTCAATCACATCACACAACTGCTGCGGTGCCAGGTTTTGCGCAATACGCCCGGCAATTTTCTGTGTTTGCCCGTCACGGCTGGAATAAACAATCAACGCTTTCATTACACTATCCCGTTTTATCACTCGCGCCAGAAGGTCGGGGTGAAGAGCACCAGCAAAGTAAATACCTCAAGGCGGCCAAACAGCATGGTCGAAATCAATATCCACTTCGCCACATCATTCATCGAAGCAAAGTTATCGGCGACCACCCCCAGCCCAGGTCCGAGGTTATTGAGGGTCGCGGCAACAGCGGCAAAAGCGGAGAAGTCATCGACACCGGTGGCGATGATTGCCAGCATACTCACCAGGAACACCAGCGCATAAGCGGAGAAGAATCCCCAAACCGCTTCCAGAATGCGTTCCGGCAATGCACGGTTCCCCAACTTAATAGTGTAAACCGCGTTAGGGTGGACAAGGCGCTTCAGCTCACGCGAACCCTGTTTGCACAGCAACAGAATACGGATCACCTTCAGGCCGCCACCGGTCGAACCCGCACAGCCACCGATAAAGGCGGAACACAGCAACAGCACCGGCAGAAACAGCGGCCAACGCGCGATGCTGTCGGTAGTGAATCCGGCGGTGGTAGCCATCGATACCACCTGGAAAAAGGCCTGGTTCAGCGTTTGTAAGCCACTGGAATAGACATCATGGAACCACAGCACCACGGTACAGATCACCACCAGCGTCAACTGCACGCCAATGAACATCCGAAACTCCGGATCGCGCCAGTACACTTTCAGGCTGCGGCCACTCAATAAAGAGAAGTGCAAGCCATAGTTACAGCCAGAGATCAGCAGGAATACCGCCACGATGGTATTGATTGTTGGGCTGTTGAAATAGCCAATGCTGGCATCATGTGTCGAGAAACCACCGATGGCGATGGTGGAAAAACTATGGCCGATAGCATCAAACACCGGCATCCCCGCCAGCCACAGCGCCACGGCACAGGCGATGGTCAGCAGAACATAGATCAACCACAGGGTTTTTGCTGTCTCTGCGATACGCGGTCGCATTTTGTTATCTTTCAGCGGTCCGGGCATTTCCGCGCGATACAACTGCATCCCACCCACACCGAGAATCGGTAGGATCGCCACCGCCAGCACAATGATCCCCATCCCCCCCAACCATTGCAGCATCTGCCGATAGAACAGAATCGCTTTGGGCAACGAATCCAGCCCCACCAGCGTCGTCGCCCCGGTAGTGGTTAAACCGGAAAAGGATTCAAAGAACGCATCGGTCACCGACAGGTGCGGCTGCTCGGCAAACATAAACGGCATGGCCCCCACGCTGCCCAGCACGGTCCAGAATAACACCACGATCAGAAAACCTTCGCGCGGCTTCAGCTCGGTCTTTTGTTTGCGGTTCGGCCACCACAGCAGTGAACCAATGACAATGGCCATCATAAAGGTCTGACTGAACGCCCGTCCGGCACCGTCACGATAAATTAAGGCCACCAGACCTGGCAGGATCATGGTTACTGAGAACAAAATCACCAGCAGGCCCACAATGCGGGTAATGGCGCGAAAATGCATTCAGCCTTTTCCTTTCAAAGAGATATGCTTGAATTTTCCAGTGGGATGAGCGTCAGCACGCCCCGACTGTAATCAGAGAGGTTTTGCCGAAAGCCATCGATCTGGCTATGCGGTAATGCCAGGCGCAGCGTGATGCGATCAAGATAATGGCTCTCTTCGACCTTGCCGTCAAAACGCTGCAACAGGCGCTCGATATCGCTGAGCTGTGCATAGTCACATTGCAGAGTAAAAGATTGCATCGGTACCTTACGGCAACGCGCCAGCTGTTTTAATCCTTGCTGCACACCGCCGCCATAGGCTTTCACCAGCCCGCCGGTGCCGAGCATAATGCCACCGTAATAGCGCACCACCACCGCAGTGATTTCCCCCACACCGCTCCCCATCAGCTGAGCAAGCATCGGTTTGCCTGCGGTACCTGATGGCTCGCCATCATCAGAAAAACCCAGTTGCTGCGAATCATCCGGCGCGCCCGCTACCCATGCCCAACAATGATGTCGCGCGGTGGGGTGCTCAGCTTTAATCTGCTGAACAAAAGCACGCGCCGCTTCCACGCCGTCGGTGTGCGCCAGCAGCGTGATAAAGCGGCTTTTTTTGATGGTTTCCTCGCTAAGGCTGACCGCCTCAGCGGGAATGTCATAAGCGTCCATCAGGCCAGATGCAGATCGCGCGTCATGTTTTCAATCCGGTTGGCATGAATCACCACGTTATCCTCAATGCGGATACCGCCATACGGTTTCAGCGCATCAATCGCCTGCCAGTCAAAGTGATCTTTGTACTTACCGGTACGCAGTGCAGCCAGCAGTGAATCGATAATATAGAAGCCCGGCTCAATGGTCAGCACCATGCCTGGCTCCAGCACGCGGGTGCAGCGCAGATACGGATACTGTGCCGGAGCGGCCAGGTGCGTACCTTTATCATCCTGCATAAAACCGGCCACGTCATGCACCTGAAGCCCCAACGGATGACCAAGACCATGCGGCATAAATGGACCGGTTAAATCTTCCGCCACCAGCGTTTCTTCGCTCAGTCCCTTCACCAGTTCAAACTTCAACAGCATACGCGCAATGCGTTGGTGCATCTGTAGATGATAATCGGTATATCGCACGCCCGCTTTGAGGGTGGCAATCAGCGCCAGTTCCTCTTTGTTCATGGTTTCAACCATGTCGGCGTAGCGTGATTTCGCCTGGGCGGCGTAACTGCGCGTCAAATCGGCGGCATAACCAAGGTACTCAGCACCAGCGTCAATCAAAAAGCTGTGGCGCTTCGCGGGCGGCTGATGATCCAGTTTGGTGTAATGGAGCACGGCGGCATGTTCATTCAGCGCGATGATGTTGCCGTAAGGCACATCGATATCACGGTGGCCGGTCGCGCTCAGGTAAGCGATATTGATATCGAACTCACTCATGCCAGAGAAGAAGGCTTCTTTGGCCGCACGATGTCCCGCCACTGCCAGCTTCTGCGCTTCACGCATACAGGCCAGTTCATAGTCGGTTTTGATGCTGCGATGGTAATGCAGGAAATCGATCACCCCTTTGGGGTTGATGCTATCCGCCTTGATGCCCAACTGGGTGGCACGGTTCGGCACTGGCCCGATATAAGCCACATTGTCGCGCTGGGTCGGAAGCAGTTGCGCAATTTCGTCAGCATTTTTCAGGCCGATAACGTCAACATCTCCGGTCCAGAAGCTATTCGGCAGCGGCTCCACGTTGTGCCAGTAATCCACCGGTGAATAGAACCACAGTTTCGGTTTATTCACGCCGTCAATCCATAACCAGCAGTTAGGCACCTGCGTCACCGGCACCCAGGCTTTGAACTGCGGATTCACCTTAAATGGATAGTCGTGATCGTCGAGGAACACCGTCAGCAACTCGCCAGAGTGAATCAACATAGCATCGAGTTTAAAACGCGCCAGCACCTGCTGCGCACGCTGTTGCAGCGTATTGATATGCGCGTGATACAGGGTTTTCAGTGAATCCATGAACTTGTCTCCAATATCGCGAAAATGGCCGCAGTGTAGCATAGCCGCGCCCGTGATGCCGTGCCCCTGCGCGCTGTGATCGCCGTATCAAATAATCAAACTCTTGTTTGCAAAAAATTAACATCGAACTCACACTCACGATCATCTGGTATGACCAGATCAACTTTCGCGGTTTCAGGAGACGGACATGCTCTACCAAGGCGATACCCTTTCTGTTCGCTGGCTCGACGATGGCATCGCCGAGCTGGTTTTCGACGCGCCCGGTTCGGTGAACAAACTCGATACCAAAACCGTAGCCTCGCTGGGTGAGGCGCTGGGTGTACTGGAGCAGCAGCCCACATTGCGCGGCCTGTTGCTCACGTCGGCCAAACCGGCGTTTATCGTCGGTGCCGATATCACCGAATTTCTTTCCCTGTTTGATGCGCCAGTTGAAAAACTGAGCCAGTGGCTGGCGTTTGCCAATAGCATCTTTAATCGTCTGGAAGATCTCCCGGTCCCTACCGTCTCCGCTATCGATGGCTATGCCCTGGGTGGTGGTTGCGAGTGCGTACTGGCAACCGACTTCCGCATCGGAACCCCACAACTGCGCATTGGCCTGCCGGAAACCAAACTGGGCATCATGCCGGGCTTTGGTGGTAGCGTGCGTTTGCCGCGTCTGTTGGGTGCCGACAGTGCACTGGAGATTATCGCCGCAGGCAAAGATGTCGATGGCAGCAGCGCCCTGAAACTGGGCCTGATCGATGCGGTAGTCAGCAGTGACAAACTGCGCAGCGCCGCATTAACCGTGTTGCGGGACGCTATGGTGCAGGGCAGTTGGCAGGCGCGTCGCGCACCGAAACTGGCGCCACTGAAACTCAGCCCAATTGAAGCGGCGATGAGTTTCACCATCGCCAAAAGCATGGTACTGCAAACGGCGGGCAAACATTACCCGGCACCGATCACCGCAGTTAAAACCATTGAAGCGGCTGCCACACTCGGACGCGATGATGCCTTGAAACTGGAAACCGCCGCATTTGTGCCGCTGGCGCAAAGTGATGTGGCACGCTCGTTGGTCGGCATCTTCCTCAATGATCAATATGTCAAAGCCGAGGCAAAAAAACGCGGCAATGCCACCACAACGCCAGCGCAGGCGGCGGTACTGGGTGCCGGGATCATGGGCGGCGGCATTGCATATCAGTCAGCGTGGAAAGGCGTACCGGTGCAGATGAAAGACATCAATCCGCAGGCGCTGGCGCTCGGCATGAAAGAAGCGAGCAAGCTGCTGAACAAACAGCTGGAGCGCGGCAAGATTGATGGCGCGAAGCTGGCCAGCGTGCTGACCACCATCCAGCCAACGCTGGACTACGCCGGATTTGCACGCGCGGATGTGGTGGTGGAAGCGGTGGTGGAAAACCCGCAAATCAAAGCTAAAGTGCTGGCCGAAACCGAGCAGCATCTGCGCGATGATGCCATTCTGGCTTCCAACACCTCGACCATTCCTATCAGCCTGCTGGCGCAGTCGCTGCAACGACCAGAAAATTTCTGCGGCATGCACTTCTTTAACCCGGTGCCACGTATGCCGCTGGTTGAAGTGATCCGTGGCGAAAAAACATCGGAAGAAACAATCGGTAAGGTGGTCGCCTGGGCCAGCAAGATGGGTAAGACGCCCATTGTGGTCAATGACTGCCCCGGTTTCTTTGTTAACCGTGTGCTGTTCCCCTACTTCGCCGCCTTCAGCCTGTTGCTGCGTGATGGTGCCGATTTCCGTCAGATCGACAAAGTGATGGAGAAACAGTTTGGCTGGCCGATGGGTCCGGCATGGCTGTTGGATGTGGTAGGGATCGATACCGCTCATCACGCCCAGCAGGTAATGGCGCAGGGTTTCCCCTCCCGGATGCAAAAAGATTATCGCGACGCCATCGACGTACTGTACGAAGCCGGTCGCTATGGGCAGAAAAATGGTCTGGGTTTCTGGCGTTGGACCGAGGACAAAAAAGGCAAAGCGCAGAAACAGGCCGATGCGGAAGTGGATACCTTGCTGCAACACGTCTGCCAGCCGAAGCGTGTCTTCAGCGATGAAGAGATTGCTAACCGCCTGATGCTGCCAATGCTGAACGAGGTTGTGCGCTGCCTGGAGGAGAAGATTATCGCTTCCCCGGCCGAAGCGGATATGGCGTTGGTATATGGCCTCGGTTTCCCGCCGTTCCGTGGCGGTGCCTGCCGTTATATGGATACGCTGGGCAACAGCACGGTGGTTGATCAGGCCAAACGCTACACCGCGCTCGGTCCCCTGTATGCGCTGCCGGAGTTGCTGGTGCAGAAAGCTCACCAGCATCAAAGCTGGTATCCCGCAGCCCTCCCCATTGATGAAGCCGCGCTGCAAAGTGCCTGAGGATAATAAAATGGAAAATGTGGTTATTATCGATGCCGCCCGCACGCCAATGGGACGTTCCAAAGGTGGCGCATTTCGTCAGGTCCGTGCGGAAGATCTCTCTGCTCACCTGATGCGTGAACTGCTGAGTCGTAACCCGGCGATTGATCCTGCTTCTCTGGACGACATTATTTGGGGCTGCGTACAGCAAACGCTGGAACAAGGCTTCAACATTGCCCGTAACGCTGCGTTGCTGGCAGAAATCCCGCATCGTGTCCCCGCCAGCACCGTTAACCGCTTGTGCGGTTCGTCGATGCAGGCATTGCACGATGCCGCCCGCGCCATTATGGTCGGCGACGCACAAAGCTGCCTGATTGGCGGTGTGGAACATATGGGTCACGTTCCCATGAATCATGGTGTGGATTTCCATCCCGGCCTGAGCCGTACCGTCGCCAAAGCTGCCGGCATGATGGGCCTGACCGCCGAAATGCTGGCACGTATGCACCATATCAGCCGTGAACAACAGGATGCCTTTGCGTTACGTTCACACCAGCGTGCCTGGCAGGCTACCCAGCGAGGCGATTTCAAGCGTGAAATTATCCCCACCTACGGTCACGACGGCGACGGGGTGCTGAAACGCTATGATGCTGATGAGGTCATCCGCGAAGACGCCAGCCTGGAAGGATTGGCGGCGCTGAAACCGGCGTTTGACCCGGTCAACGGTACCGTGACCGCCGGTAGCTCCTCCGCCCTTTCCGACGGCGCGGCCGCGATGCTAATCATGAGCGAAAGCCGTGCGCGCGAGCTTGGCCTGACGCCGCGCGCGCGTATTCGCAGCATGGCGGTAGTGGGCTGCGATCCATCGATTATGGGATACGGTCCGGTCCCCGCCAGTAAGCTGGCGCTAAAGCGCGCCGGTTTAACCGTACAAGATATTGATCTGTTTGAATTGAACGAAGCCTTCGCCGCCCAGACGTTACCGTGCCTGAAAGATTTGGGCCTGCTGGAGTTGATGGATGAGAAGGTCAATCTGAATGGTGGAGCGATTGCGCTTGGCCACCCGTTGGGATGTTCCGGGGCACGAATCAGCACCACGTTGTTGAATCTGATGGAACGTCGGGATGCGCAGTTTGGCCTGGCCACCATGTGTATCGGTTTAGGCCAGGGCATCGCCACCGTATTCGAACGCCTTTAATACGTTGACCACCTGCATGATTTCCCGCCCTTTCGGGCGGGCTTTTTTGGCTTTCCGCTATCGCCTGTAACCCGTAGCGGCGCGATTTATCGCGCGGATTTTTCTGCCAGCTCGCACAAAATTGCGCGATAGATCGCGCCGCTACAAGCTGGTGCCGCTATCAGATAAAGGCAAAGGCATCGCCGTACATCTGCGCTTCCAGCGCACCGCGTTCCGCGCAGAAGCGCTCGCGGGCAATCTTCGCCATTTCAAACCGACCTGCAATATAAATATCGTGCCCACTCAGCGTGGCGTAGTCCTGCATCACTGCCGTCAGCACCGTCCCGGTACGTCCCTGCCAGCCTGCTGCTGGCTGCTCCACCACCGGAATCACCTTCAGATGTGGGTGTTTCACCGCCAGCGCATTCAGTTCGTCAAGATCGTACAAATGCGTGAGTTCGCGGCCACCCCAGTAAATGGCGATATCACGATCGGGCTGCTGCGCCAGCGCGGTCAGCAGAATGGAGCGGGCGTAGGAGAAACCGGTACCGCCGGCAATCAGGATGATGGGACGATCGCTCTCTTCGCGCAGCCAGGCATCGCCGTGCGGCATATCCACGGTAATTTCACGCTGGTTCTGGATACGCTCCATCACCGCCATCGCATAGAGATTCAACTCAGAGGCACCGATATGCAGCTCAATGATGTCTTTTTCCATCGGCGTAGAAGCGAGGGAAAACGGACGCTTATCGCGCTCATCCATCACCACCATCAGGTACTGTCCGGCACGAAAGCTAAAATCCGCTTCCGGGATCAAACGGACGCGGTAGACGGTATCCGTAATTGCTTCAACCGAAGTCACTTTGCAGCTTAACGTTGTCATGCGTTCCCTCTGTCGGGTCGTTTGTTTTTATGGTTTGCTCGCCGCCATCAGCGCTGTGGCGGCTCGGCAAAAATGCCTAACTCATCCCAAATGGCGTCGATACGCGCCGTGACCGCCGGATCTTTCACAATCGGTGTGCCCCACTCACGCGTGGTTTCGCCCGGCCATTTATTGGTGGCATCGAGGCCCATCTTCGAACCCAGCCCGGAAACCGGTGACGCAAAATCGAGATAATCGATCGGCGTATTTTCCACCAGCACCGTGTCACGCGCCGGATCCATACGGGTGGTAATGGCCCAGATCACATCGTTCCAGTCACGCGCATTGACGTCATCGTCACACACAATAACAAATTTGGTGTACATGAACTGCCGCAGGAACGACCAGACGCCAAACATCACGCGCTTGGCATGACCGGCGTACTGTTTTTTCATGGTCACCACGGCCAGCCGATACGAACACCCTTCCGGCGGCAGATAGAAATCCACAATCTCCGGGAACTGCTTAATCAGAATCGGCACCAGCACTTCGTTCAGCGCCACCCCCAACACTGCCGGTTCATCCGGTGGACGGCCGGTATAGGTTGAGTGATAAATCGGGTTACGACGTTGCGTTATGTGCGTCACGGTAAACACCGGGAAGCTATCTACTTCATTGTAGTAGCCGGTGTGGTCGCCGTACGGACCTTCAGGGGCCATGTCGCCGGGTTCGATGTAGCCTTCCAGCACAATTTCAGCGCTGGCGGGTACTTCCAGGTCGTTGGAGAGGCACTTCACCACTTCGGTTTTATTGCCGCGCAGCAGGCCCGCGAAGGCGTATTCGGACAACGTATCCGGCACCGGCGTCACTGCGCCGAGGATGGTGGCGGGATCCGCCCCCAGAGCCACCGCAACCGGGAAACGTTCGCCGGGATGGGCTTTGCACCACTCCTGAAAATCGAGTGCGCCACCGCGATGTGATAACCAGCGCATGATCAGACGGTTTTTGCCAATCACCTGCTGACGATAGATGCCGAGATTCTGCCGCTCTTTATGCGGTCCACGCGTGACGGTTAAACCCCAGGTAATTAACGGCGCGGCGTCGTCCGGCCAGCATTTCATTACCGGGATGCGCGATAAATCGACCTCGTCACCGCTAAACACTTCTTCCTGGCACGGCGCATTGCGCAACCGCTTGGTTGGCATGTTCAGCACCTGCTTAAACTGCGGCATCTTGTCGAACAGATCGCGAAAACCCTTCGGCGGCTCAGGCTCTTTAAGAAACGCCAGCAGTTTACCCACTTCGCGCAGTGCGCTGACATCTTCCTGGCCCATGCCCATTGCCACGCGCTTGGGCGTACCAAACAGGTTGCACAGCACCGGCATGTCATAACCTTTCGGGTTTTCAAACAGCAGCGCCGGGCCACCGGCACGCAGAGTGCGGTCGGCAATTTCGGTCATCTCCAGTTCGGGATCGATCGCCTGAGAGATGCGTTTTAACTCGCCCCGCTGCTCCAGCAGCGCAAGGAAATCACGTAAATCCTGATATTTCATGTAGGGTTAACTTCCAGCCCAGAGGAATCGGCCATTATAGGGCCGATTCTGCGGGCATGTTGAGGTTTCTGCGTCAGGCGGGCTGACAGGAAAAAGGCACCAACGATTGCAGCGCCAGCACGTCATGGAAGGCGGCGATCGGCTCGCCGTGGCGGAACACCTTAAAATCTTCCCCACGCGCGCTGTAATAACGCAGACGATTTTCGCTAACGTGCAAGAAGCTGCCTTCACGTAAGGCAATCACCGACTCATGCGGGTTGACCGCACAAAACTCCGCCAGCCGTTCATCACGGGTTTCGCCCATATGGCCGCTGACGTGCGCATCGAGATAATGTGGGTTGATTTGCACCGGAAACAGTCCCAGCGCAGGCAAGACCACGCTGCTACGCACCGGCATATCATTGGTGGTACGGATCGACGGGGTTGCCACATTGCATCCGGCACTCCAGCCGACATAAGGCACCTGACGTTCACGCACCGCGCGCTGAATCGCCACAATCAACCCATGTTCATGCAGCATTTGATTGAGCAGCCAGGTGTTACCGCCGCTGACCAGAATCAACTCTGCCTGTTCAATGGCAGCCACCGGTGAGTCGAACTCATGCACGGTACGCACCTGGATACCGAGAGAGTCACTGAGATCCTGCGCGCGCTGGGCATGATCACCACGAATAATCGCGTAAGGCACCAGTACGGCGGAGGTAATACCGCGTTGCGCAATCATCGCATGCAGCTGCGGGTGGGCGTAGTTCAACAACGGGGCATCATCGGCCAGTTTGCCATTACTTAACAGGAACAGTTCCATCAGACGGTCCTTTTCATTCATAAGATGGAGAAGGAGTCTGATACAGATTATCGCCAGACGTCAATTTTCTTGCGATAAACGTCATTAAAGGGTTAAGACTCAGAAAAATCGTAGTGAAATTTGTTTCGCGGCTGCGTTTCCCCCGGCTGATGCGCTATAACTCTGACAGCAGGTTTGCTATTCTTAGCGTCCATTCTTTGGGAGCAGTTATGGAATCCTGGTACTTACTCTATTGCAAACGTGGACAACTGTTGCGCGCGAAAGAACATCTTGAGCGGCAGGCAGTGAATTGTCTCAGCCCAATGATTGCGCTGGAGAAAATCGTTCGTGGTAAACGTACCACCGTGAGTGAGCCACTGTTTCCCAACTATCTGTTTATCGAGTTCGATCCGGAAGCGATTCACACCACCACCATCAGCAGCACGCGTGGCGTCAGCCACTTTGTTCGCTTCGGCACGATGCCAGCTACGGTACCCTATGAGGTGATCGAAGCGCTGCAAAGTGATGCGCCTCAGATCCTGATCGATCCAGAGACGCCACAAGTCGGTGATGAAGTGATCATCACCGAAGGCACCTTTGAAGGTCTGCGTGCCATTTTTGCCGAGCCGGATGGTGAAACCCGCTCAATCCTGCTGCTTAACCTGCTGAATAAACAGGTAATGCGCAGTGTGGATAACAAACAGTTCCGTAAAGCCTAAGCCAGCCTGAACAACTGACGCGCATTAGCGACTACCTGCGCGCCCAACGTCTCTGCCGCCTCATTACGCCATAACGCCACCTGCTGCACGATGTGCGGCAGAAAACAGGGTTCGTTGCGGCGCGAGGTCGGACGCGGATGCATATCCCGCGGCAGCAAATACGGCGCGTCGGTTTCCAGCAGCAGACGTTCTGCCGGGATCAACGGCAGCAGCTCCCGCAGCTCCATGCCACGCCGTTCGTCGCACACCCAACCGGTAATGCCAATCGACAGTCCCATCGCCAGATAGGATTCCAGTTCCTCACGGGTACCGGTAAAGCAGTGAGCCACCGCCCCGACCAGTTTCGGCAGCCAGGGTTGCAGGATCGCGGCGAAACGCGCGTGCGCTTCACGGCAATGCAGGAAAACCGGTAATTGCAGCTCGGCGGCCAACTGAAGTTGTGCATCGAAGGCGTATTCCTGCTGATCATGCGCCGAAAAGTTGCGGTTAAAATCCAGCCCGCATTCGCCAATCGCCACCACCTGCTCACTCTCCGCCAGACGACGCAGGGTATTGGCGGTTTCCGCTGACCATGCGCTGGCATGGTGCGGATGAACACCCGCAGTTGACCAGCAGTAGCCTGGATGCAGTGCCGCCAGCCGCTGCGCCTGTTGGCTTTCCAGTGCGTTGGTGCCGGTAATTAACAGGCCGGTGACGCCTGCTTCGCGCGCACGCGCTACGACCTGTTCGCGATCTTTCGCAAATTGCGTGCTGGTCAGGTTTACACCGATATCAAACATGTTTCTTCCCAAATAAAAAAACCGCCCAACGGGTGGGCGGTTTAGATTTATCGTCATCCCGCTCGCACACGGGATCTGCTGCAAGAAAGCATCAGGATTCGGTGTGATTTTCCTCGTCCACCGATTCTGACTCCGCCTTGCGTCCTTTCCCCACATAGTAACGGGAGAAGAATACGCCGACTTCAAACAGGCAGTACATCGGAATAGCGAGCAAAGTTTGTGAGAAAACATCCGGTGGTGTGAGCAACATCCCAACAACGAATGCGCCAACCAGAATATATGGACGTTTCTTTTTCAGGTCTTCCGGCGTGGTGATCCCAGTCCAGCACAGCAGCACAATCACGACCGGCACCTCAAACGCGACCCCAAACGCCAGGAACAGGGTCATGACGAAGTCGAGATAGTGGGTGATATCCGTGGCGATTTGCACACCCTGCGGCGCAGTTTTGGCAAAGAAGCCAAACGCCAGCGGGAACACGACGAAGTAAGCAAATGCCACACCGACGTAAAACAAAAAGGTGCTGGAGAACAACAGTGGCATCACCAGTCGACGCTCATGACGATAGAGCGCCGGTGCAATAAAGGCCCATACCTGATACAGAATCACCGGCACGGCAAGAAACACCGACACAATGATGGTGAGTTTAATCGGGGCAAAGAAAGGCGACGCAACTTCGGTGGCGATCATGCTGGCACCGGCGGGCATCTGGCTAATTAACGGCTCTGCCACCATATGGTAGATGTCGTTGGCGAAGTAAATCAGCGCCAGGAAGATGACAAATACCGCGATGATGCAGTTTAACAGACGTTTACGCAGCTCAATCAGATGGCTGATGAGCGGTTGGGTATCTTCAACGGCCATGTTTATCGTTCATCACCTGCGGGTCGGTTGGCGCTGTGCTGTGAGATGCACTGGCGGAATCGGGTTGCTCCACGGCAGACGGCGCGGTTTGCGGCGTCTGCGCCGGAGCACTGGCCTGATGTTCCGCTGTCGCGGGTGTTACCGGCGATGCAGAAGCAACAGGCGGCGGCGTATGAATGGTATTGGCTTCATCTTCCGCTTTCTCTACATCGATGCTCTGCTGATAAGAACGTTTCATGGAGTCAGCGGTTTTACGCAGCTCTTCCATCGATTCTTTCAGTTCCGGTGACAGCGTGCCACGGCCCGCTTCTTCCACCTTCTTCAGGCTATCTTGCAGCTCCTGCAGTTTCAGTTCCTGCGCCAGTTCATGCTGTACGTTAGCCGCCAGCGAGCGAATCGCCCGAATCCAGCCCACTACGGTTTTTACCGCAACCGGTAATCGTTGCGGGCCGAGAACAATCAGCCCGATAACGAACACCAATACCAGTTCACTAAAACCAATGTCGAACACGGTTATACCTGCTTGTCGTTCCTGGCGTCGTCTTTACTTGCCGAGGTTTGCTGTTTATCTGCCAGGGTTTTGGCGTTGAAGTCAGCGTCCTGCTCCTTCGGTTGATCCTTTTTTTCGTCTTCATCACTCATGGCTTTTTTGAAACCACGAATGGAAGAACCTAAATCCGAACCCAGATTGCGTAGCTTATTGGTACCGAACAGAAGTACAACAATGACGGCAATGATTAACAATTGCCAAATACTGATACCGCCCATGAGATATGCCTCTAATATTCTGTGAAAAACTGTCGTATGTAACACACAGAAAGCCCATATGATTTCGGGCCTTAGCCTGCGACATTACGCGTTTTAGATCTGGCTGACAATCAGTTTGTCTTGCGCCAGCCTATCAGCCAGGTCACGATGCCTGCGGCCATTAATATCGCCGGGAAGAAATCCCAGTCAGGCCGACTCAGCAGCACTGCGGTGCCACTTAATAACAGTGTAGCCCCTACCCCGAACAGATAACGCGCCTGATGATGTCGGCTGCGTTGCGCGTTCATATCCGTGACCAGTTTATCGACGCTGTGCTGCAACAATTTATGCTGACGCATGCTGTCGTAGAACAGCTCCGGCAGCTCCGGCAGTTTCTCGGCCCAGAATGGGGCTTTATCTTTCACGGCACGGAGGATCGCCGGAATACCGATTTGATCTTTAATCCAGTCTTCCAGGAAGGGCTTCGCGGTTTTCCACAAATCGAGCTGCGGATAGAGTTGGCGACCAATGCCTTCAATATACAGCAGCGTTTTTTGTAACAGCACCAGCTGCGGCTGCACTTCCATGTTGAAGCGACGCGCAGTGTTGAACAGATTCAGCAGCACATGGCCAAAGGAGATCTCCGCCAGCGGCTTCTCAAAAATGGGTTCACATACGGTACGGATCGCGAACTCAAAATCTTCCACATTGGTATCTGGCGGTACCCAGCCAGAATCAACGTGCAGTTCCGCCACTTTGCGGTAATCGCGGTTGAAGAAGGCTATAAAGTTCTCCGCCAGGTAGCGCTTGTCTTCTTTGTTCAGTGAGCCAACGATACCGCAGTCGATACCGATATATTGGGGGTCTTCCGGGTGGTCATAGCTGACGAAGATGTTGCCGGGATGCATATCGGCATGGAAGAAACTGTCGCGAAACACCTGAGTAAAGAACACCTGCACGCCACGCTCGGCCAGCAGTTTCATATTGACGCCATGTTGCTCCAGCGTCGCGACATCAGAAATCGGAATGCCGTAAATGCGCTCCATCACCAACATCGATTCACTGCAATAGTCGGAGAAAATCTCCGGGACATACAGCATGTGGCTCTGATCAAAGTTGCGGCGCAACTGGATGGCATTTGCTGCCTCACGCAACAAATTGAGTTCATCAATCAGGGTTTTTTCATAGTCGCGCACCACTTCTAGCGGGCGCAGACGGCGTCCATCCGGCAACAAACGCGGTACCCAGCGCGCCAGACGGTAGATCAGCTTCATATCCGCTTTGATCACCGGCAGGATATCGGGACGGATAACCTTGATCACCACTTCGCGGCCATTCTCTTTCAGCGTCGCGGTATGAACCTGGGCAATTGACGCTGACGCCAGCGGGGTGATTTCAAAATCGTCGAACCAGGTTTCAACCGGGCCGCCAATCGCTTTCTCGATCTGCGCTTTGGCTTTTACACCATCGAACGGTGCGACGCGGTCCTGCAAAATCGCCAGTTCATCTGCAATCGCCGGAGGAAACAGGTCACGACGCGTTGACAGCATCTGACCAAATTTGATCCACACCGGACCCAACTGCTCCATCGCCAGACGGATACGCACGCCCATTGATTCGTTTTTGTGTTTGTTGGGGAGCCAGAAAATGCAGCGCCGCCATAAACGCAGCGGCAGCGTGATGCGCATGTGTGGGATCAGTTCATCAAGGCCATAGGTGAGAAAGACCTTAACAATAAAATATAAGCGCCGAATTTCTCCCAGCGTCATTTCGCCTCCAGCTGTGCTAAACGCGCCTCAAGCGCATCAAGCGAACGGTCCATCGCTTCCACTTCCTCGCAAAACCAGGCCAGTTCCAGCGCACCCGGAGCCAGTCGCCACTCTTCCGTCAGCGTCTGACCAAGATAATCCTGGCGACGCGTAACCTCGTGTTTAACAAAGGTCAGCGCCCGCTGTGCAGCCTGGCTAATGCCCTGTGCGGCGATATCGCCAATCCACGGCGCGAGATATTCCGCCGGATCCAGCTCCGCTAAATCCATTAACGCTGAGAATTGCTGCACCACCTGCAAGTCGCCTTCCACTTCCAGTTCGCCGCTGCGAATCAGGCTGGTGAGTTGCTGGCGGTCACGTAATTTCGGCAAGGTGCTGAAACGCAAACTGACAGTGCAATCGCTGCTGTCCTGCCAGTCACTCAGCACATCCAGCTGGTTTTCGCTGAACACCAGCACCAGCGGGAAGGAGAGTTCCTGCAAGCGCAGCATCAGCACCTTACCCGCCAGACGCTGACGCGCGGCTTTCAGGCTGCGATCGCGGTATAAAACACGATTCAGGGCGGTCTCAAGACCGCCAGTAATCAAAGGAGTGAAAGTCATCGCCATGATTTGTCAGAACTTAAAGCCGCGATGCAGCGCGACAATGCCGCCAGTCATGTTGAAGTAAGTGGTATTTTCGAAACCGACGTCATTCATCATCGCCTTCAGGGTTTCCTGATCGGGATGCATACGGATGGATTCCGCCAGATAGCGATAGCTTTCTGCATCCTTCGCCACCAGTTGACCAATGCGCGGCAGAATATGGAACGAGTAAGCATCGTAGGCTTTGCTGAGCGGTTCCAGCAGCGGTTTGGAGAACTCCAGCACCAGCAGACGGCCACCCGGCTTCAGCACGCGGAACATCGATGCCAGCGCTTTCTCTTTCTCGGTCACGTTACGCAGACCGAAAGAGATGGTGATGCAATCGAAATAGTTATCCGGGAATGGCAACGCTTCGGCATTCGCCTGCACATAGCTGACGTTGCCGGAAATGCCGAGATTACGCAGTTTCTCGCGGCCCATCTTCAGCATTGAGCTGTTGATATCCGCCAGCACCACCTGGCCTGTTTCGCCCACCAGACGGGAAAATTTTGCCGTCAGATCGCCCGTACCACCGGCGAGGTCCAACACGCGCTGCCCACGGCGAACGCCGCTGCTGTCGATGGTGAAACGCTTCCAGACACGATGGATGCCAAACGACATCAGATCGTTCATCAGGTCATATTTTGCCGCTACGGAGTGAAACACGTCGGCGACTTTATCTGCCTTTTCGCTTTTTGCGACGGTCTGAAAGCCAAAGTGGGTAGTTTCCTGCTGTGATTCATCTGCCATGGGTTTTACCTGTTCCACAAACAATACTTCGCGAAGTGTATCAGAGTTGCGCTGGCCGGGCACGCGACCGGCGCGTTATTCGTTGATACGGCGCAGAGAAGCGGCGGAAGAATCTGTTGTTTTTTCATCAGGCTGGTCATCATCGGCCCAATCATTATCAGACTCCTCCGGCTGTGCCTGGACCACCAGCTGCGGATTAATCGGACGCTTGATCTCCACACCCAGCGAACGAAAGGCTTCACTTTGCGCAATCAGATTGCCACGCCCCTCCGCCAGCTTTTTCATCGCCAGATGATAACTTTGCTGCGCTTTATCCAGGTTGTGACCGATGCCGCTCATGTCATCGACAAACAGCCGCATTTTGTCGTACAAGCGCGCGGCGCGGTCAGCAATACGCTGGGCGTTGCGACTTTGATGCTCATAACGCCACAGGTTGTTGATGGTGCGCAGCGCCACCAGCAACGTCGTGGGACTGACCAGCATGATGTTCTGCTGCAACGCTTCGCTGATCAGCTCCGGCTGACGATCGATCGCCAGCAGAAAGGCCGGTTCAACCGGGATAAACATCAACACATAATCCAGAGAGCGTAAACCGGGCAATTGTTGATAATCTTTTCGCCCCAACAGGCGAATATGACCGCGCACCGCGTTGATGTGCTCCTGAATCGCCTGCTCGCGCGTGGCTTCATCCTCGGCATTGAAGTAGCGCTCATAGGCGATGAGCGTCATTTTGGCGTCAATCACCACATCTTTGCCCTGCGGCAGACGCACGATCACATCCGGTTGCATCCTGCCCTGCGATTCCAGCTGCACGCTGACCTGGGTTTCATACTCATGGCCTTCGCGCAGGCCGGAAGCCTCCAGCACCCGGCCAAGCACTACCTCGCCCCAGTTCCCCTGGATTTTATTGTCGCCTTTCAGGGCTTTGGTAAGGTTGATGGCTTCCTGCGCCATCTGCGCATTCAGTTGTTGCAGCTGACGGATCTCATGCGCCAGCGTGTGACGTTCGCGCGCTTCCTGGCCGAAGCTGTCTGTCACCTGACGACGAAATCCGTCCAGTTGCTCGCGCAGCGGCCCAATCAGGCTGTTCAGGCTTTGGCGGTTTTGTTCATCAACACGACGGCCGCTGTTTTCGAAGATGCGATTGGCAAGATTTTCGAATTGGGCGCTCAGGCGCTGTTCGCTGTTGGTCAGCAGACGCTGTTTCTCCTCAGCGGCAAAGCGTGTCTCTTCAAGGCGGATGGTGATTTCACGCAATTCGGCTTCCTGCGCGCTGTTCACCTCCAGCTGATTGCGCAGTTCACGGCTGAGCTGTTCGCTTTCGCCGCGCCAGTAATCGAGTTGTTGCAGGCGCTCCTGTGCACCGCTCAACGCACCGTGCAGCTGGCGTAATTCCTGCTCGCGCAATTGCACCTGCTGCTGTGCCAGCTCCAGTTGCTGCTGCTGACGCAGTTGCGCCTCTTCAGATATGCGGCGCTCCGTTAAGAAGCTGGCCTGTTGATGACCGGCTCGCATCTGCGCCACAATCCAGCCGATGCCAAAACCGGCCAACGCCAATGCGCCACTGATGATGATAAGTTGCTGATCCATAATTCCCCCGCGGATCGTCTCGCTGAGGGAAAAGGTAGAGGCGTACTGTATGAATGTCCAGACAATTCTGCCGGATGTTTGCCACGATCGTTGAGCATACATTCGTAGCGGCGCGATTTATCGCGCATTTACGACCGAAGCACGTATTGCGCGATAAATCGCGCCGCTACGGAATGTGGAATTTATACCACCTGCACCGTTAACTCACCCGCTTTCCACGCCTCAATCAGGAAGAACGGCATCGGCAGTTCCCATTGCCCGTCGCGCACTCTGGCCGGATAGCTCCAGCTTTGCCCTGCCCAGGTGAGTTCAACCTGCTGCCACTCGGCATCCGCCGCGCTGGCTTTCCCCGCCATGCTGGAAAACCCGGCATTACTGCCGACGTGGAACTTGTCCGTCTGCCAGCGGATTGGAGGATGTGCGGGCCACGCCTGAGCATGATGAAAACGGAAAATATCGTCGTGATTAAGGATGCTGTCACGTACTGTCGGCCACAGCGCCCGTTTCAGGAAGTACTGGTCGGTAAAACGTTCGCTGCCCTGATACTCAGCGATGAAATCCCGCATCTGTTGTTCCACCTGGCTGAATACGCCATGACAACCTCCCCACATCCCCGCCAGCAGCAACTCGGTGTGGGTAAAATAGTCGCGCATATGATGGAACCAGTAAGGCGAATGCAGCCAGGCATCGACTGCGGCCACTTCACGTTCAGAAAGGAGTGAGTCGGCATCACGTACGATGAAGCGTTTGACGCTGGGGTCGTCGATCACCAGGAAACGCCACAACGTCGGGAACAACGTTTTTTCCTCAGACATGTCGACCAGTTGCACATCAGGCTGCTGCAAACGCTGCCAGACATGTTGCGGTACGCTGTCATCCAGATAAACGCGACAGGTCCAGGCCGGGTAGAGTTCGCGTGCTACCTCAACGTTTTTAATCAGGGTTTCGCAATATCGCGGCTGATTGCCATACAGGCTAAAAGCGATGATATTTTCCTGGGGCTTGCTGGCATCAAAAGCCGGTGGTGCCTCAGCCGGGATCGGGTGCTTCTGCCCGGTACTGAACTTCGCATCAGATTGCTGCAACGATTCCAGCCCGTAACGCGCCACTTCATCCGCTTTATTGAGCCAGCCGCACACTTCAGTCAGGCCATCCAGCCAGGTTTCAGACGCCTGTGCCCGCTGGTCGGCGGAGGCTTGATAGATTTTCAGGTAGGTTTTGTAGGACTTGTTGTAATCACCGGTGCGCATCAAAGTCAGCGCGTAGTCACTTAACACCTGCATGTTATGTGGCATCACACGCAGCACGTCTTCGCAGCAGCGGCGGGCGGCGGGATAATCCGCCGCCGCCATCGACTGACGGAAGCGCGCGGCCGCACCTTCGACACGGGATTGCATCGCTGCCGGGTTGGTCATAAAGGCCGGACGTTGAACAGCAACAGTTTTGCGCATAAAAGACTCTCAGTAATCCGCTGAACTTGCGCGCATCCTTAACGGGCAGCGAACCATAGCCCGCTGCCGGGCGCGCTACATTAACCGGCGCGCAGCTTCAACGACAATTTTCACCGCATCGCTTTCGGTTTGTTTCATGGTCGCCGCATCCGGGATCTCCTTCTGCGTACGGTTCACGATGACACCCGCCACCATACCGGCTCGCAGCCCCTGGCTGGCGCACATGGTTAACAGTGTAGCGGATTCCATCTCATAGTTGAGGACACCCATCTGCTGCCACTCTTTCATGGAACCCTGGAAGCGGCTGACCACGCGCCCGGAAAAAGTGTCGTAACGTTCCTGGCCGGGATAGAAGGTATCTGACGACGCGGTGATGCCGATATGGGTTTTTGCGCCACAGGCTTCCGCCGCCGCCACCAGCGCCGTGGTGCAGGTGAAATCGGCTACTGCCGGGAACTCCATCGGTGCGAAATGCAGGCTGGCACCGTCCAGGCGTACTGACGCAGTGGTGACCAACACGTCACCGACATTGATGCCCGGCTGAATCGCGCCGGTGGTGCCCACGCGCAGGAAGGTGCGCACGCCGAGTTGCGCCAGTTCTTCGACCGCAATTGAGGTGGATGGCCCGCCGATGCCGGTGGAGCACACCACCACCGGTTTGCCATCCAGTTCAGCCAGATAAGTGGTGAATTCACGGTGCGACGCCAGATGTTGCGGGTTGTCCATCAACGCCGCAATTTTCTTCACGCGCTCCGGGTCACCGGGAACGATGGCCAGTGTGGCTCCTTTCAGGCTGGCTTTGGTGATGCCAAGGTGGAAAACGTCAGACTGGGCCATAACAGACTCCTGGTAGATATAGGGATATGCGCGCCACTTTACGTCAGCAGACGCGATAAATATGTGAGTAATTTCACTATAAATAATGAAAGTTACATTAACAGAAAATATTTTCGTGATTTAAGTCACACATCAGCGGTCTGCCATTCTGAATTGCTACATCCGGTGCTGTGTAAGTTCAGTCGGCGGTGTTAATAGAGAAGAAGAATTCATGCGTATCCCCTCTGAAACCTACACCCGCCCGGCCTCTACGGCCAGGCTATAGTTACGTGATTGCGCACTTGCCAGCATGGAGAGAACAATGAAAACCGAAGACAATATGGCACAAAAATCTGCAACGGGTGGCTTTGCTCCCGCCGTCCAACCGACCGCCAGCAGCACCATCCTTACCCACAGCGAGGCAATCCATGCCGGAGAAACCTCGGTTCCGAGCCAGGGGGAAAATCTGCCCGCGTTTTATGCCCGCCCGAAAGAGTATCAAGGGACGTTGCCGGTGGTGTTGGTAGTCCAGGAAATTTTTGGCGTGCATGAGCATATCCGGGATATCTGCCGCCGTCTGGCGCTGGAGGGTTATCTGGCGGTGGCACCGGAACTCTATTTCCGCGAGGGCGATCCGAGCGAATACACCGATATCCCAACCCTGTTCAAAGAGTTGGTAAGCAAAGTGCCGGACTCACAGGTGTTATCCGACCTCGACCATGTCGCCAATTGGGCCGCCCGCAACGGCGGCGATATTCGGCGTATGGGGATTACCGGTTTCTGCTGGGGCGGCCGCATAAGCTGGCTGTTTGCCGCGCACAATCCGCAGGTGCGTGCGGCGGTCGCCTGGTATGGTCGTCTGGTGGGTGATAAGACGCTCAAGCAGCAGAAGCACCCGATTGATATTGCGGTTGATCTGAATGCCCCGGTGCTGGGCCTGTACGGTGGTCAGGATGAGGGGATTCCGTTGGAGAGCGTTGAGCAGATGCGCCAGGCGCTGCACGCCGCCAATGCCAAAGCGGAGATTGTGGTTTATCCCGAAGCGGGTCATGCCTTCAACGCTGATTACCGTCCGAGCTATCATGCGGAATCCGCAAAAGATGGCTGGACGCGCATGCTGGCGTGGTTCCAACAGTATGGTGTTTAAACACTGACAATTATACAATGCGATTAAGTACGTTGCTTGATCGCATAGGTTAAACCTATTGCCATATTTATTTCTGAAAGGAGTCAACTTTGTACATTACGCATATCAAATTAAGAAACTGGCGAAATTTTATTGATATAGAAACGGCCATTCATGAATGTACATGGCTCCTTGGCCCTAATGCTTCAGGAAAATCAAATTTACTAGATGTATTAAGATTTATGAAAGACATTTGCAAACCTCAAGGTGGTGGATTGCAAAAAGCCATTGCAGATCGTGGTGGACTACAAAAACTGAGATGTCTACATGCCAGAAGACCTCCAGAAGTGCGTATCGAACTTACTTTAGCAGATCGAATAGATGATCCTAATGATGTATGGAAATATCATTTAGCCTTCATGCCAGAAGGTAAAGGAGCACAACGAACCCTTATTAAAGAAGAAAAAGTTTGGCACAATGAAAAAATATTAATATCACGCCCCGACGCAAATGACGTGAAGGATAAAATAAGGCTAAGCCAAACTTTCATGGAGCAGATCCAGGCCAATGCTGAATTTAGAGAACTCGCAGAATTCTTCAGCAACACCACATACTTACATTTAGTACCGCAGTTATTAAAGTTTAGTGACGCAATTGGCGGAAAAATAATGGAAGATGACCCCTTTGGGCAAGGTTTTCTGGAACGAATTGCAAAAACACCGCAAAGAACAAGAGATAGTCGTTTAAAGAAAATAGAATCTGCTTTAGCAGTCGCGATTCCTCAGTTCAAACAAATCAGATTCGTTAAAGATGAAGTTACAGGAAGACCACATCTTGAAGCTTTATATTCCCATCATAGGCCAAACGCAGGATGGTTGAGAGAAGAACATTTTTCTGATGGGACATTAAGGCTTTTGGGTCTATTTTGGTCTATTCTGGATGGCAGCTCGCTTCTTCTCTTGGAAGAACCAGAATTATCACTCAATGATGCAATAGTTCGCGAACTACCTGCGATACTAATACGTATGCAAAGAGATAAGAAAAGAAGAAGACAATTATTTATCAGCACACATAGCGAAGCCCTGCTTAGTAACTTAGGCATTGATGCTAAAGGCGTGCTCATTTTAGAGCCTAAAGCTGAAGGAAGTAACATTCGTGCGCTAAATAAAGAAGAACAACTTGCCATTGAAAGTGGTTTTTCAGTAGCTGAAGTAGTTCTTCCTAAAACAAAACCTCAGGACATAGAACAGTTAGGACTCTGGTAATGGAATATGTATGTGTTGCTACAGAGGATGTACTCAGTGAGGCAGTAGCATTAAAGCTAATAAGCCTCACTAATGGCAGGTTGATTGTCTCTCAAAAACTTAGAAAAAATGGTTTTGGATATTTAAAATCTAAATTTCCTAATTTTTGCAATTTATCTCAAAACATGCCAGTAATTCTCATTACTGATTTGGATAATTGCCCTTGTGCACCAAGCCTGATTAATAATTGGAAAAATGGGGCAGTCATACCGCCAAATCTCATTTTCAGAGTAGCGGTTAGAGAAGTTGAATCATGGATCCTAGCGGATCATGTTGGTCTATCTGATTTTTTTAAAATACCGGCAAAAGCAATACCGATGATTCCAGATGATTTGCCAAATCCAAAATCGACACTTTTATCGCTTGCAAAAAAGGCCCCAAGAGATTTAAAAAATGGACTTATTGCTAAAAAAGGTACGTTAGCTATACAAGGAACAGAATACAACATAATTTTATCTGATTTTGTAAATAGAATCTGGGATCCCAGAAGGGCAGCTGAAAATTCAGACAGCTTATCAAGAGCAATTAAGCGAGTTACGGAATTAGCTGAAAAGTATCATTAAAAAAGGGGCGCTTACGCGCCCCAAAGTGTCAACACAGCATTCAGGCTGTTTCACCGCGCAGGTGCTTCGCCGCGATAACCATATTCGCCAGTGCCTGACGAGTTTCTGTCCAACCTCGGGTTTTCAGACCGCAGTCCGGATTCACCCACAGACGTTGCTCCGGGATACTCAGCGCGGCTTTACGCAGCAAATCCTCCATCCATTCAACACTCGGTACGTTCGGTGAGTGGATGTCATACACACCTGGGCCGATTTCATTCGGGTATTCAAACTCTTTAAACGCATCCAGCAGGTCCATGTCGGAACGTGAGGTTTCGATGGTGATCACGTCGGCATCCAGGGCGGCAATCGAGTCCATGATGTCGTTGAACTCGCAATAACACATATGGGTGTGGATCTGGGTGTCATCCTGCGCCACGGCGGCGTTGAGACGGAACGCATCCACCGCCCAGGTGAGGTACGCCGCCCAGTCAGATTGATGCAACGGCAGGCCTTCACGCAGCGCCGGTTCGTCAATCTGGATAATGCCGATACCGGCTTTTTCCAGATCGGCCACTTCGTCGCGCAGTGCCAGCGCAATCTGTTTAGCGATGGTTTCACGGCTGACGTCTTCTCGCGGGAACGACCAGCACAGGATGGTGACCGGACCGGTAAGCATACCTTTGACCGGTTTGTCGGTCAGCGACTGCGCATATTTCGCCCACTCCACGGTGATGGCTGCCGGGCGGCTGACATCACCGATGATCACTGGCGGTTTGACGCAGCGTGAACCGTAGCTCTGTACCCAACCGTTCTGGGTAAAGATGAAGCCATCGAGATTTTCCCCGAAGTATTCGACCATGTCGTTACGCTCTGCTTCGCCGTGCACCAGCACGTCCAGACCGAGGCGTTCCTGCTCGACAATCGCCTGTTTGATGTGTTCAGCGATGCCGGTACGGTAGTGGCCGCCATCAATGTTGCCTTTTTTAAAGTCGAGGCGCAGGCCGCGAATTTCTGTGGTCTGGGGAAATGAACCAATGGTGGTGGTTGGCCATGCGGGCAGATTGAAGCGGTTACGTTGCGCTTTGGCGCGTTCACGGTAAGCGCTGTGACGCTCAGTATCTGCGGCCTGAATATTGGCCAAACGCTGCGCCACGGCGGCATTGTGCACCCGGCTGGAGTGGGCACGGGCTCGGATTGGCGCGCTCCAGGCTTCCAGTGACTGGGCATCATTGTTATTCAATGCCTTGCTCAACAATGCCAGCTCTGCGCATTTTTGCAGGGCGAAGGCGAACCAGCTTTTGACTTCATCATCCAGGCGGGTTTCCACGCTCAGGTCGATCGGGCTGTGCAGCAGGGAGCAAGAGGAGCCAATCCACAGTTGCGGGCGTTGCCCCACCAGCGGTTGCAGGCGCTCAAACCAGCGGCTGAGATCAGCACGCCAGACGTTGCGACCGTTGATCACCCCGACCGACAGCAGCCATTCGGCAGGCAGTTGTTGGTGGAGCTGTTGAATATCGTCTTTGCCGTGCACCAGGTCAACGTGCAGGCCCTGCACCGGCAGCGCTTTGATCACTTCCAGGTTTTGGCCGATGCTGTCGAAGTAGGTGGTCAGCAGCAGTTTGGTTGCCCCCTGTAGCGCGTCATAAGCGGGTTGAAACGCCGCACGCCACGCCGTTGGCAGTTCCAGCGACAGTGCCGGTTCATCAATCTGCACCCATTCGATACCGCGTTTATTCAGTTCAGCCAGCACCTGTTGGTAGACCGGCAGGATCGCTGGCAGCAATGACAGGCGGTCAAACTGTTCACCCTTCACTTTACCCAACCACAAGTAAGTCACCGGACCGAGCAGCACAGGTTTGACGTTGTGACCGAGCGCCAGCGCTTCGTCCACTTCGTCCAGCAATTGGGTCCAGGTCAGTTTGAACTGCTGCCCACGGGTGAATTCCGGCACCATGTAGTGATAGTTGGTGTTGAACCATTTGGTCATCTCCGCGGCAGCCGCTGGTTCACCGGTCGGAGCACGGCCACGGCCCAGTCGGAACAGGGTATCGAGATCGACTGAACCCGCTTTATTCTGATGACGTGCCGGTACGTTGCCCAGCAGCAGGCTGGTGGTCAGTACGTGATCGTACCAGGCGAAGTCGCCCACGGGCAGCAGGTCCACACCCGCATCTTTCTGTTGTTGCCAGTGGCGCGCGCGCAGTTCACGGCCCACAGCCAGCAGCTCTTCCTGTGAACTGTTACCTGCCCAGTAGCTTTCCTGAGCTTTTTTCAATTCACGACGCAAACCGACGCGAGGGAAACCGAGTGTGTGGTTCAGAATGGTCATTTGTTGTTCTCCAGGTATTCTTAACTGTGCAGCACGCGCTTCAAATCAGGGCCAACATAGACTGGTCACAACGCTTGCTGGAGATGTTTAGCCGTCCAGATGTTTACACCGCTATATTCTGCGGGTACTGTATGTTCCTCAAGCGCAAATTGTTCAATCTCGATGTGAAGGATTCTCATGATCGAACTCAAACACCTGCGAACGCTGCAAGCGTTAAGGAATACCGGTTCGCTGGCTGCCGCCGCTGCCCAGCTTCATCAAACGCAATCGGCGTTGTCTCATCAGTTCAGCGATCTGGAGCAACGGCTGGGCTTTCGCCTGTTTGTGCGTAAGAGCCAGCCGCTACGCTTTACGCCACAGGGGGAGATCCTGTTACAACTGGCTGAGCAGATCCTGCCGCAGATTCAGCAAGCCTTGCAGGCTTGTCATGAGCCGCATCAAACCACGCTGCGTATTGCGATTGAGTGTCACAGTTGCATTCAGTGGCTGACGCCTGCGTTAAATAATTTCCGTCAGAGTTGGCCCCAGGTGGTGATGGATTTTAAATCTGGCGTGACCTTTGACCCACAACCAGCCTTGCAACAGGGTGAGCTGGATGTGGTATTGACCTCGGATATTCTGCCGCGCAGCGGTTTGTTCTATTCGCCAATGTTCGATTTTGAGGTGCGTCTGGTGATGGCCCCGGATCATCGACTGGCAAACGTTGAGCACATTTCACCGGAAGATTTGGCAGATGAAGTGCTGATGATTTACCCGGTGCAGCGTCAGCGTCTCGATATCTGGCGAAACTTCCTGCAACCAGCAGGCATCAGCCCAGCCCTGAAGAGTGTCGATAATACCCTGTTGTTGATTCAGATGGTGTCAGCCGGTATGGGCATTGCGGCGTTACCACATTGGGTAGTGGAGAGTTTTGAACAACAAGGGTTGGTGGTGACGAAAACGTTGGGCGATGGGTTGTGGAGCCGTTTGTATGCGGCGATGCGCGATGGTGAGCAGCGTCAGCCGGTGCTGGAGGCGTTTGTGCGCTTTGCCCGTCAGCATGCCTGCGAACATTTGCCGTTTGTACGTGATGCTGCGCGCCCGGGTTCGTTACAGCCCCTGTCTTCCTGAGTTAGCCTGCTCTATAATGCGCCGCCTTAACCCGCGACCAGGAGATTTTCACCATGACTAATAACGATGTGCTGCGCAGTGTGCGCTATATGCTGGACCTGAGCGACAGCAAAGTGGTGGAGATTTTTGCTCTGGCAGGCAGCGATGTGCCGCTGGAAGATGTTCAGGCATGGCTGAAGAAGGACGATGACGCTGCATATCGTCCTTGCCCGGACGTGCTGATGGGGTATTTCCTTAACGGTTTAATTTTCCATCGTCGTGGTAAAAGCGAAGATGCGCCTGCGCCGTCGATTGAGCGCCGGATGAATAACAACATTTTCCTGAAAAAACTGCGCATCGCGTTTGCCCTGAAGACCACGGATATCCCCGAGGTGTTGCTGAAGGCGAACTTTAAAGTTTCTCAGGCGGAGATTGGCGCGATTTTCCGTAACCCGGATCATAAAAACTATCGCGAGTGCGGTGACCAGATTCTGCGTAACTTTTTGAAGGGGTTGACGCTGGTGCAGCGTCCAACCCCCGTCAAAAAGGCTTAATGGCTGGTGGTGGTTTTTCCCAACACCCAGCGTTTATGAACGTAAAGTGACGCAAAAATCACGATGGCTCCAGCGATAAAGCTGGGCCAGTGCGGTTTTTCCTGCCAGATAGCCAGGTTCACCAGCAAGCCAGCCGGAACGTGCATATTGTTCATAATCCCCAGCGTCCCCGCATCCACCTGGGTCGCGCCGTAGTTCCACATAAAGTATCCCAGGCCAGACGCCGCAACGCCGAGCCACACCAGAATGCCCCATTGCAGCGAAGTGGTCGGCAGTTTGTTGGGATTACCCCACAGGCTCCAGGCAATCACCGCAATAATCACCGCGCCGAGGTAGAACCAGGAAAAGGCGGTGTGCTGCGGCATCGGACGTGTTTCCTGCAAACGCTTGTAACCTACCATGCCAATGGCAAAGCAGATATTCGCCGCCTGCACCAACAGCAGGCCAAACCAGAAATGATCGCTGACTTTGTCGTAACGGATAATCGCCGCGCCAATCACCGCCAGCATGGCGCTAAAGGCATAGCCGATGCGCAGTGGACGCCGACTGAGCAAATCATAAATCAGAGTGACATACAGCGGTGTCATCACGGTGAACAGCAGGAATTCGGTGACGCTCAGATAGAGATAGGCTTCGAAACTCAGCAGGTACATGACACCCAGTTGCAGCATTCCCACCAGCATATACAGCAAGATGGTTGAAGCGCGATAGCCACGCCAGCGCAGGAAGGGCAGGAACACAATGGCTGCCAGCGCCAGGCGCATCAGCACCGAGAACCAGGAATCCACCTGACCCGCCAGATATTCCCCGATTAAACTAAAGGAAAAAGCCCACAGAATGGTGGTAACGATCAATAACAGCACGGTAACGATCCCAAAATGAACAGTGCCGCTAGTGTAAACAAACTGTCGCTGCCTCGTTGAATTATCTGGTTTACAATCGCATAAAACACAAGCACCCGTAGCGGCGCGATTTATCGCGCGGGTTTTTCCTGCAACGCACACGAAATTGCGCGATAAATCGCGCCGCTACGGGTCAGGTTATGCCAGGAACAATTTACGCAGCGTCTGCGGCACAGCGTCTTCGGCATTGCTGCCAATCACTTCCAGCGCAGGCAAGGTATCTTTCAGACGCTGATGGGCATTACGCATGATGCAGCCCTTACCGGCCATGCTGAGCATCTCGACATCGTTCATGCCATCACCAAACGCGATGCACTCTTTCAATGAATAGCCGAGCTGTTTTGCCACCGCTTCCAGCGCATGTCCCTTGGAGACACCCCCCGCCATCACTTCGAGACAGGTCGGCAGCGAGAAGCTGACGTTGACCCGATCGCCCCAACGCGCCTCAATCGCCTGCTCCATCGGGATCAGATGCTCAGGATCGTCGCAGGTAAAGAACACTTTGCTGATGCCATCACTCGGCAGCATCCCCGGCTGGTAAACCTGGTAGTTAAACACCGATTCACGAAAATAATCCTGCTCCGCCGGGCGGTGACGGCTGATAAACCATTCGTCGTCACGGTAAACGTGGGTCAGAACCTGTTCATCGTGGTATTTCAGGCCATACAGATCCTGGGCGATGTCGGCATCCAGGTTATGGCTGAAGATCAACTCGCCGTCAGCATTGTGCACGCGTGCGCCGTTGGAGGTAATCATATAAGCCGGGATGCCGAGTTTGTCGCGCATCTGGCCCACATCGATATAGTGACGACCGGTGGCAAAAACGAAATGGACATCGCGTGCCACCAGCTCCTGCAACGTGGTGCGGGCGAAAGGGGTCAGACGATGGTCCGGTGAGAGCAGCGTGCCATCCAGGTCGGATGCGACGATGTGGTACATGGAAACCTCTGGTATTAATGTCGGTTGGCCGTAGCCGGAAAATAAAAAATCAATTAAACGTGGCGCGCAAAAAAATCCACCACCGCATTTAGCGCCTGGGCGCGCATCGCGTCTGTTTCAAACAGGATCTCATGGCGCGCGCCTTCAATCACATAAGGCGTGACACCCTCGCAGGGATGTCCTGCTGCTGCCATCGCCTCACAAAACAAATCCTGCGAGCGGTTATCCACCACCCGGTCTTCGCTGGCCTGCATCAGCAGCATCGGCGTGGTGATGTTATTCACCTGACTGATAATGCTGCGCCCCGCCTGTACCCCTTCACGTACCCAATGGTAAGTCGGGCCACCGACGCGAATCGCCGGATCGTCAGCGTAAAAACGTAAGTTGCGCTGATAACGTTCCCGGCTGTGGGTCAGTTGGTTGATGCCGAAGGGATGGGCCCGCCAGCGCCCGGTGCCGAGGGCATAACCATCGCGCAGCGCGGGCATTTTCTCTGCCCAGTCAAGAATGCGGTGCGCGAGGAAAGGCGGCAACGGCAAGGTAATACCAAACATCGGTGCCGCCAGCGCCACGGCGTGAAACGCCCGTGGCTGACGCGCCAGAAACAGCGCAAGGATCGCCCCGCCCATCGAATGCGCCAGCGCATAGCGCTGCCGGTAATGACCACTGACGATCTCTTTCAGATAAAGCGTTTCCAGATCGTCGACATAATCATTGAAATCCACCACATGCCCGCGGTGGGAATCTTCCAACAGACGATCGGAGCGTCCCTGACCTCGATGGTCAATAATCACCACATCAAAACCACAGTGGAACAGGTCATAGGCCAGCTCCGGGTATTTGATGTAGCTTTCAATACGTCCGGGAACAATCAGAATGACACGATGATGTTGCGGAGAAGTGAAACGAACATAGCGCAGGGTGAGATTCCCCACGCCGGTAAATTCACACTCTTCACGACGGTGCCAGAAGTCGAGCAGCGGACCGGTAGCAAAGGAGGCAAACGCCTTTTCACGCCTGAGCCAACTCTGTTTTATCTTCTGCATCCGCCCTCCTGAAAAAAACGTCAACGCCACACGTCCACTCCATAGCGTGCCGCGATTTTCTGGCGTATTGTGTCACACTTCGCTTACATCAGGGAATGTCACACATGACCATTGAATGGTGGTTAACCTACCTGCTTACCACAACCATCCTTAGCCTCTCGCCGGGTTCCGGCGCGATTAACACCATGAGCACCGGCATCAGTCACGGCTATCGCGGCGCAGTGGCCTCGATATCTGGCCTGCAAATTGGTCTGTCGGTACATATCGTGCTGGTGGGTGTGGGTCTTGGCGCGCTGTTTTCTCAGTCGCTGCTGGCGTTCGAAATCCTGAAGTGGGCCGGTGCCGCCTATTTAGTGTGGCTGGGTATTCAGCAATGGCGCTCGGGTGGCGCGCTGGATCTCAATGCTGTCGCCAAAGCGATGCCGCGTCGTCGCCTGTTTAAGCGCGCGGTGTTGGTTAACCTGACTAACCCCAAAAGCATTGTGTTTCTTGCCGCGCTGTTCCCGCAGTTCATTCAGCCGCACCAGCCACAGTTGATGCAATATCTGGTGCTCGGCGTCACCACGGTGGTCGTAGATATTATCGTGATGATTGGTTATGCCACCCTCGCCACCCGCATCGCCGGTTGGATTAAAGGGCCGAAGCAGATGAAGGCGATGAACCGAACGTTTGGTGGTTTGTTTATGGCCGTCGGTGCGTTGTTAGCCAGCGCACGCAGAATCGCCTGATAGTTCGTAGCGGCGCGATTTATCGTGCGCCTATAAACCCGCGCGATAAATCGCGCCGCTACGGATAAAATTACCGTGAAATGATCAGGTGGATGCCGAAGCCGGCAAACAAGACACCCGCCATGCCATCAACCCACTTCGCCATGCGCTGATATTTATCACGCATCCACGGCAGAGCAAAAATCGCCGCCACCACGGTAAACCAGGCGAAGGTTTCCACCAGAATCAGCAGAAATAATCCCCAGCGCTCCATTGCGCCGACATCATTGCCAACAAACAGCGAGAATACGCTGCCGAAATAGATAATGGCTTTCGGGTTGGAGAGGTTGGTCAGCAAGCCTTTAAGGAAGCTCATCCCTTTTTTCGGCAGCTCCACGACGGGTGCTTCGCTGTTTGGCTGCTGATGACGCTGACGCGCCGAACGCATCAACTGCCAGCCCATCCACAGCAGATATAAGCCGCCACCCACCATGATGATTTGATGCAGCCACGCCATTTTTTCCAGGATCAGATGCAGGCCCATCAGCGCCACACCGGCCCACACCATTACTCCCAGCGTGATCCCCAGCACCCCCATCATCGCTTCTTTACGCGAGCGGCTGGCAGCAGTCTGCGAGACAAAAAAGAAGTCCGGGCCAGGACTCATCAGCGCGACCAGATGTACCAGTGCGACGGTAGCGAATAACATCAACATGCTTTTTTTCCTTTACTCTTCATCAAGATGTTCTTTGATCATCACCAGGAACGGTTTACCAAAACGTTCCAGTTTGCGATGGCCGACACCGTTCACGCTCAGCATTTCTGACGCGCTCACCGGCATCTGTTCCGCCATCTCAATCAACGTGGCGTCGTTAAACACCACATACGGCGGAATATTCTCCTCGTCAGCAATCGCTTTACGTAACTTACGCAGCTTGGCGAACAGTTTGCGATCGTAATTGCCGCCATAGACCTTCGGCGAGCTGCTGCGTGTTTTCACCGTCACAATGCGCGGCACCGCCAGCATCAGCGGGATTTCTGCACGCAGCACCGGACGAGCCGCTTCGGTAAGTTGTAACGCGGAATGCATGGCGATATTTTGCGTCACCATGCCGAGATGGATGAGCTGACGCAGCACGCTGACCCAATGTTCGGTGCTGTTATCACGGCCAATGCCGTAAACCGGCAATTTGTCGTGGCCGTTGTCGCGAATACGCTGGTTGCTGGCACCGCGCAAAACTTCAACAATATAGCCCATGCCGAAGCGCTGCCCGGTGCGATAAATGCTGGACAGCGCTTTCTGCGCCTCCACCAGACCATCGTAACGACGCGGTGGATCGAGGCAGATATCGCAGTTGTCACACGGCTGCTGACGTCCCTCGCCAAAATAGTTGAGCAGCACCAGACGACGGCAGGTTTGCGCTTCAGCAAACGCGCCCATCGCATTGAGTTTATGGCGTTCAATATCCTGCAACGGCCCAGGCGTTTTCTCTTCCAGACATTTACGCAACCAGGCCATATCGGCCGGGTCGTACAGCATCATGGCTTCGGCAGGCAGACCGTCACGTCCGGCGCGGCCCGTTTCCTGATAATAGGATTCGATGTTACGCGGAATATCAAAGTGCACCACAAAACGGACGTTGGGTTTGTTGATGCCCATACCGAACGCCACGGTAGCCACCACGATTTGCAGGTCATCGCGCTGGAAAGCCTCCTGCACCCGCGCACGCTGGGCGCTGTCGATACCGGCATGATAAGCACCCACGCTCAGACCACGGCTTTGCAGGCGGGCAGCGGTGTCTTCCACCTTAGCGCGGCTGTTGCAGTAAATAATGCCGCTTTTGCCGCGCTGGTCCTGAACATAGCGCAGCAACTGCTCGGTCGGTTTGAACTTCTCCACCAGCGTATAGCGGATGTTCGGTCGATCGAAGCTGCTGATTTGAATCAGGGGATCGTGCATCTGCAACAGATGCGCGATGTCATTACGCGTGGTTTCGTCAGCGGTGGCGGTCAGCGCCATCACCGGCAGCTCCGGGAAGCGCTGGCGCAGTTGGCCCAACGCACCATACTCCGGGCGGAAATCGTGGCCCCATTGCGAGATACAGTGCGCTTCATCCACCGCCAGCATCACCGGATTCCAGTGGTGCAGGCTGTCGAGGAAGTTATCCATCATCAGGCGTTCAGGCGCGATATAGAGCAGTTTCAGGCGACCGCTACGACAATCGGCAAACACCTGTTGCTGCTCTTCACGCGTCTGGGTGGAGTTAAGGCAGGCCGCAGCCACACCGTTAGCCAGCAATTGATCGACCTGATCTTTCATCAGGGAAATCAACGGCGAAACCACCAGCGTTAATCCCTCACGCACCAGCGCCGGAATTTGATAACACAGCGATTTGCCCCCGCCGGTGGGCATAACCACCAGGCAATCGCGCCCTGCCAGCGCCGTTTCGATGATGGTTTGCTGGCCGGGACGAAATTGCTGGTAGCCGAAGGTATCCTGTAATACCTGCTGCGCCAGCGTTTCCTGATTGAGCACTGCCGATGTTGCCACGGTAATCCTGTTGTTTGCTTATCAGAACAGATCGTTGAGCGTTACGCCGACACCCACACGCGTCTGGCGGTGGTTGTAGTCGATGAGCGATTCACCATAGCCGCTAAACAGCTGCGTGTAAAAACGCACATGCTCGCTGATCGGGTAGCTCCAGGCAAAGGTTGCACCGCCGTAGCCACTGTTCCAGTTGTAATTGCCTTCCACGCTAAAAATGCTTTCGCCGTACATGTAACCCAGCTTCGCGCGGTAATAGCCCATGTATTTGGTGATATCCGGGTTGTCATCATTGCTGGCGCTTTCCGGGATACGATACCAGGGTTTGATCTCAGCGAGGAAATTGCCGTTCTCCGCCATCAGGCGCGCATATACGCGGTTCCAGCTACGAGAAGTCGGATCGCTGCGGCCGTTTGACTGATGGTTCAGACCCATCTCCACATCGCGCAATGTCCAGCCACCCAGCGAGTAATCCGTCGCCCAGCCGAGGAAAATCTGCGGCTCATAGTTGGTTTCACGAAACGGTGAAGAGGCGCCACGATTGGAGAGCTGCCACCAGGAACGCTGGGTATAAGACGCCGCCAGTACCGAATTGTCGCCCAGAATACCGCGCCACAGCGGAAAGGCCAGACTGAGCTGGAATTTTACTTCATCCTTTTTGGCTTTGTCTGCCCAGTCGTAAGAGGAAATGGCCTCTTTGTTCATGTCGCTGGTGTAGGTGTAAAGCAGATAGTTGTTTTCGTAGGGATAAAGCACGAATGGGTTATCGTGTTTCTCCAGCAGGTTAGCAATAATACTGCCCTTTACCGCTGGTGCATCATGAACCTCTTTAATCGTGGCTTCATCCGCCTGCGCCATAGCAGGAATTAACAGAGCCGCTGCCAGCAAGGCGCGCTGCTTACGCATAGAATTCTCCAGTGGGCACTGCATAGTCGTTTGGTAACGGTTTAAAAAAGCAGGTCATTCTACACACAAACTTAACCCTTGATTAGCGACGATTTCTGAAACTGGAAAGCGGCTCTGACGCGGCATAATATACACAATTCTTTAACATCCATCGCCCCATACAAGGGGTTGTTTGAAGGCCACCACCATGTCATCACCGATGCTGACACCGCAGGAAGCACGCCGTCTGATTGGCGAAATTTTTGTTTATCATATGCCGTTTAATCAGGCACTTGGGCTGGAACTGGATCGGCTCGAACCCGATTACGCCGAACTGGGTTTTGCCAATAAAACCATGCTGGTGGGGAATGCCGCGCAAAGTATTTTGCATGGCGGCGTGATCGCCTCGGTACTGGATGTTGCCGCTGGCCTGGTTTGCGTCAGTCATTCGCTGACGCGCCAGGAGAACATCAGCGAAGAGGAGCTGCGCCAGCGCTTGTCGCGGATGGGTACGATTGATATGCGCGTGGATTATCTGCGTCCGGGTCGCGGCGAGCGTTTTGTCGCCACCAGCAGCCTGCTGCGTGCCGGTAATAAAGTCGCGGTCGCCCGCGTTGAAATGCATAACCAGCAGGGTGATTACATCGCTACCGCCACTGCGACTTATCTGATCGGTTAGGAAATCATGGATACACAACAAACGCGCCAGGGTATCGGCTATGCACTCGGCGCCTATTTTCTGTGGGGGGTGGCACCGGCCTACTTCAAGCTGGTCAAGGTTGTCCCTCCACTTGAAATCATGACGCATCGGGTGATTTGGTCAGCATTGTTTATGCTGCTGTTGATCACCCTCAGCCGTAACTGGAACCAGGTATGCAGCGTGATGCGCCAGCCAAAAAAAGTGCTGTTGCTGGCGTTCACCGCCTTCACCATCGGCGGCAACTGGCTGCTGTATATCTGGGCGGTGAATAATCAGCACATCCTTGAAGCCAGCCTCGGCTATTTCATCAGCCCATTGTTCAACGTGGTGCTGGGGATGTTGTTTATGCGCGAGCGCTTCCGTCCCCTGCAATGGTTGGCGGTACTGCTTGCCGCGCTCGGGGTGCTGGTACAGCTGTGGAAGTTTGGTTCGGTGCCGATGATTGCCCTCGGGCTGGCGCTGACCTTTGCGTTTTACGGCCTGATGCGCAAGAAAATTCAGGTCGATGCGCAGAGCGGTATGCTGATTGAGACGCTGTGGATGTTCCCGCTGGCGGCGATTTATCTGTTTGGTTTTGCCGATAGCGCCACCAGCCATCTGAGCGCCAACCCGCTAAGCCTTAACCTGAAACTGGTCGCCGCCGGGATTGTCACCACGGTACCGCTGATGCTGTTTGCCGCCGCTTGCACGCGTTTGCGTCTCTCAACGATCGGTTTTTTCCAGTATCTCGGTCCAACGCTGATGTTCCTGCTGGCGGTGGTGTTTTATGGCGAAACCGTCACGCCAGATAAAATGGTGACCTTTGGCTTTATCTGGCTGGCGCTCGCCTTTTTTATTGTCGATGCCGCGATTGCCTCAGCTCGCACGCGCGTGCGCGTAGCGTGAGATAAAACGCGCCAGCGCCGGGCCGGTAAGCAAAATGGTGAACAGACGCAAGGTTTGCAACGCCATCACAAAAGCGATATCGACCCGGCTTCCTGCGGCGATGATCGCCACCGTATCCAGCCCGCCAGGGCTGGTTGCCAGATAAGCCGTCATCAGATCGACGTGCAACACCCGCGTCAGCATCCACGCCAGCCCACCACACAGCAACATCAGACCAATAATCGACACCACCATTTGCGGCAAAGTGCGTAGCGCCAGCAGGAAAATCGGGCGGGTGAAACGCAGTCCGACGCTCCAGCCGATTAACGCATAGGCCAGCGCCAGCAGCCATTCCGGCACCTGTAACGTCGCCACGCCCGTGCCCTGCATCGTGGCGCCAATCAGCGCCGGTAATAACAACGCGCCAGACGGAATCCGTAACTTTTGCCCCAGCCAGGCACCGGCCACCATCACCACCAACGTCAGAAGAAAGCTGCTGTTGAGTGCAGGAAACCAGACCAGCTCGGCGTTACCGCCGCTGCTACCCAGCCCGATACGCGCCACCACCGCAGCGGCCGTGGCAACAAACAACACGCGCAGATACTGCATAAACGCCACCAGCCGCACGTCAGCACCAAAATCACCGGCCATTGCCACCATCGCCGAGGCACCACCAGGAGAGGAGCCCCAGGCACCGGTTGGTCCGGGCAGATTACTGAAACGCACCAGCAGGAAGCCAGACAACCCGCTGGCGGCCAGCGTCAGTGCCAACACCGCCAGCACCACCGGCCAATCCTGCAACAGGGGTGGCAGTATCGCCGGTGACAGGGTTTGCCCAATCATGCACCCCAATACCGCCTGAGCCAGCACAAACAAGCGTTTATCGATGCGCACCGACGCGCCAGAGAGTCCCATGACGGTGCCGACAATCATCGGGCCGAGCAACAACGCCGCAGGCAGGTGAAACAACTGGAAGATAATTCCCAGAATCAGTGAAGCAATCAGCAGAATGGTCCACTGCTGTCGCAAAGAGAGACGCGCCATAAGGTGGGATACAACGAATTAGTTAATCAGCAGGAAAGAACAGGTTACGCAGAATTGTGATTTATAGCCAGAAAATCGGGCCGTGTAGACGGCCCGACAATTGTTACATATTGCATGCGTAGCGGCGCGGTTTATCGCGTAATGTTACAACCAGTTTTTACGTTTGAAGTAGAGATAAGGTGCCAGACCCGCAAGAATCATCAACCCAATCGCCGCCGGGTAGCCGAAGCTCCACTTCAGTTCTGGCATAAATTCGAAGTTCATCCCGTAGCTGGACGCCACCAGCGTGGGCGGCAGGAACACCACCGACACCACCGAGAAGATTTTGATGATGCGGTTCTGCTCGATGTTGATAAAGCCCATCGCCGCCTGCATCAGGAAGTTAACCTTCTGGAACAGCGATTCGTTGTGCGGCAGCAGAGACTCGATATCGCGCAGGATCTCACGCGCCTGCTCCAGTTGGTTCGCCGGTAGACGCGCTTTGCGCACCAGGAAGTTCAGCGCACGCTGGGTATCCATCAGACACAGACGGACCTTCCAGCCGATATCTTCCAGTTCCGCCAGACGCGACAGCGCTTCGTCGTACTCTTCGCCCTGCTGCCCTTCCATAATCACGCGGCTCAGCTTTTCCAGCGCGCTGTAGATGTTTTCGATCTCATCCGCCAACTGTTCGATTTTGGTTTCAAACAGATCCAGCAGCAGTTCAAACGCATTGCCGTCAATCAGGGTTTGGTTACGGGCGCGCATACGATAGAGACGAAACGCGGGCAGTTCACGCTCGCGCAGCGTATAGAGGCGATCTTCACGGATGGTGAACGCCACGGTCGAGTTACCGGCATGATCTTCCGCATCTTCATAAAAGAAGAAGGAGTGAATATGCAGGCCATCTTCGTCTTCAAAGAAACGCGCCGAGGCTTCGATGTCTTCCAGCTCCGGGCGTGTTGCCAGGCTCTGGCCCAGCTCACTTTGCACTCGTTCGCGCTCGCCTTCATCGGGCTCGATCAGATCGACCCACACGGACGCGTTGAGTTTGTCGTTATGGTCTTCCAGTTCGAGACGCGTCAGGCGGCTGCGATCCAGTTTAAATGCGCTCAGCATAGCAATACTCCCCATTGCAGACTTAATGGGACAAGGCGGTGAACCGTTGCGCTTACGCAAAACGGGCACGGCAAAGCCTGAACACCGAAACTTTCGCCTCAAGGTATACCCTAAATAATTCGAGTTGCGGGAAGGCGGCAAGGATGTGAATCCCCGGGAGCTTACTGTAGTAAGTGACTGGGGTGAATATCCGCAGCCAACGCACCTGCAACTTGAACTATGACGGGTATAATCAGTGCTGACTCATGCGACGGGACAAAAAGGGAGGTCGCTGATAACCGCTAAGGCTACCAGCTAAGAGGTAGCCTTAGATGTTATTCCTGTGAACCAGGGGGTTGAGCCAGCATCGACTGGGCGTGTCCAAGGCATTGTCCTCTCATGATAATAGTGGGCGCATGTTACGCTGAGACGAAAAAGTCGTCAAGGCAGCGCAACCGCGCTACACCGTTTCCAGCCGGGCATAGGCAGCAACCAGCCATTTGATGCCCTGTCCCTGAAAAGCGACCTGCAAACGGCTGTGCTCGCCGCTGCCTTCGAGGTTGATAATGGTACCTTCGCCAAATTTGGCATGGCGTACACGTTGGCCCAGCGCGAAGCCGCTGTCGTTTTGCGCGATCGGTGTTCCCATGCGCTGATGATTGACCGGACGGCTCACGCTGGCACGTAAACGTACCTCTTCCACGCAATCTTCCGGCAGTTCACCAATGAAACGTGATGGCCGGTGATACACTTCCTTACCATAAAGGCGCCGTGTTTCCGCATAAGTCAGCGTCAGCTTTTCCATCGCACGCGTCACGCCAACATAAGCCAGACGACGCTCCTCTTCGAGACGGCCACCCTCATCGAGTGACATCTGACTTGGGAACATGCCTTCTTCCATCCCGACGATAAACACCTGGCTGAACTCCAGACCTTTCGCCGAATGCAGCGTCATCAACTGAACAGCATCCTGCCATTTGTCGGCCTGGCCTTCCCCTGCTTCCAGCGCTGCATGCGAGAGGAAAGCCTGCAACGGCATCAGATCTTCGTCTTCATCCTGGTAGCTGAACTGACGCGTTGCCGTCACCAGTTCCTCAAGGTTTTCGATACGCGCCTGGCCTTTTTCGCCCTTCTCCTGCTCGTACATCAGCCACAGTCCGGAATCTTTGATCACCCGGTCAGTTTGTACATGCAACGGAAGTTCTGCGGTTTCACTGGCCAACGCATCCACCAGTTCGCAGAAACGTTGTAGCGCCGAGGCTGCACGCCCCGCCAGCACCCGATTTTGTAGCAATTCACGCGTTGCCTGCCACAGAGTCAGCTGTTGTTCGCGCGCCGTCTGACGTACCACGTCAAGGGTACGATCGCCCACGCCACGGACCGGGGTATTCACCACGCGTTCAAACGCCGCATCATCGTTGCGGTTCGCCATCAGACGCAGATAAGCCAGTGCGTCCTTGATTTCCTGACGCTCGAAGAAGCGCATGCCGCCATAGATCCGGTATGGCATGCTGCCCTGGAGCAGCGCCTCTTCCAGCACGCGTGACTGGGCGTTGCTGCGATACAGAATCGCGCAGTCGGCCAGCGCGTTACCGTTCTCATGCCAGGCTTTGATGCGGTTGACCACGAAGCGCGCTTCATCCAGCTCGTTAAAGGCGCAGTAGAGGGAGATCGGTTCGCCATCGCTGCCATCGGTCCACAACTCTTTACCGAGGCGGCCATTGTTGTTGGCAATCAGGGCGTTCGCCGCTTTCAGGATGTTATTGGTGGAACGGTAGTTCTGCTCCAGGCGGATGGTTTCTGCGCCAGGGAAATCCTGCAAAAACCGCTGGATGTTTTCCACCTGCGCACCACGCCAGCCGTAGATCGACTGGTCATCATCGCCAACGATAATCACCCGGCCAGTATCACCCGCCAGCATACGAATCCATGCGTATTGAATGTTGTTGGTGTCCTGGAATTCGTCCACCAGTACGTTACTGAAACGCTCGCGGTAGTGATTGAGAATATGGGGTTTATTCAGCCACAGTTCGTGCGCACGCAGCAGCAGCTCGGCAAAATCCACCAGACCGGCGCGATCGCAGGCTTCCTGATACGCCTGATAAATCCGCAACCAGGTTTGCTCCACCGGGTTGCCGTAGCTTTCAATATGTTTGGGGCGCAGACCTTCATCTTTCTTGCCGTTGATGTACCACATGCCCTGACGCGCAGGCCATTGTTTTTCATCGAGGTTCATCGCTTTGATCAGACGCTTCAGCAAGCGCAGCTGATCTTCGCTGTCGAGGATCTGAAAATCCTGCGGCAGCCCGGCATCAAGATGGTGGGCGCGCAATAAACGGTGCGCCAGGCCGTGGAACGTGCCGATCCACATGCCGCCCTGGCTGGTGCCGATCAGTTGATCGATACGATGGCGCATCTCTGCGGCGGCTTTGTTGGTAAAGGTCACCGCCATAATTGAGTAAGGCGAGCAATTCTCTACCGACAACAGCCAGGCAATGCGATGCACCAGCACACGGGTTTTGCCACTGCCTGCTCCGGCCAGCACCAGCAGGTTGCTGCGCGGTGCGGCGACCGCCTCGCGCTGTTTGTCATTTAAGCCGTTAAGCAGATCAGAAACGTCCATAAGCACCGTTTAAAAAAGAAGGTCACCCAATAGCTGGGTAAATATACAGCCATTATAGCAGCGAGGTCAGTGATGCCAACTGCGAAATTTCAACATGCGGCAGCAGGCGCGCATCATCAATGTGCATCAGGTTGCCGTCGCGCAGGTTAATCCAGCACGCTTGCATCCCGGCACGTAGCGAACCGGCAACGTCGGTGGTGAGATCGTCACCCACATGCAGAATGTGTTCCGGGGCAATGCCTAAACGTTCAGACGCCAGCTGATACATATCCTGCCACGGCTTCGCGCGGCCATGTGGTCCGGCGCGCAGCGCGAACTCAAAATAGTGTGAGATCCCAAGTTTTTGCGGATCGGCATTGCCATTGGTGATCGCCACCAGCGGGACTTTATTACCGAGCGCGGTCAGGGTCGCATGCGTTTCTTCCGGCATGTCCACTTCGCTGCGCCAGCGATGGAACACACTCATCACTTCACTGGCGCCTGCGGTCGCTTCCGCTGTGGATAAACCGATGTTGATCAACGCCAGTTCGACCGAACGACGCCGCCACTCGGACACGTCGTGATAAATCTCCGGCTCGCGCGCCAGCAATTCATCACGCAGCGCCTGATATTCTGCCGGGGTGAAATCGCATAAGGCCGGATGATAAGCCTGTAACGCCGCATGGGATTCTGCGGTGGTTTTGCGGATCACCGGATGGTTGTCATATAAGGTGTCGTCGAGATCAAAGGTGATCGCTTTGATCGCACGCAGTGGACGGTAAAACTTCATTACGACTTTCCTCGTTTGGCGCGTGGGTGTGCGGAATCGTACACCGAGGCCAGATGCTGGAAATCAAGATGGGTATAGATTTGCGTGGTCGAGAGATTAGCGTGGCCGAGCAGCTCCTGCACCGCACGTAGATCGCCGCTCGATTCCAGCAAATGCGTAGCAAAAGAGTGGCGCAGCTTATGCGGGTGGATGTGGCTGGCGACGCCTTGTTTGATGCCCCATTCGGCAAAGCGTTTTTGCACGTTACGCGCCGAAATGCGGCTTCCACGGCTGGAGACAAACACCGCGTCATCCTGCGGTGCAAAGCTGGCGCGCAGCGGCAGCCAGTGCTGTAACCAGGTGACTGCGGTGCCACCAATCGGCACACGGCGTTCTTTGCTGCCTTTGCCCAGTACCCAGACTTCGCCCGCCTCCAGATCCAGATGGCGGATATCCATATGCACCAGCTCCGACAGACGCAACCCTCCACCATACATAGTTTCCAGCATGGCACGATCGCGTACCGCCAGCGGATCGTTGAGGTCAATTTCCAGCAGTTGATTGACCTCGTCAACATCCATATTTTTCGGCAGATGACGCGCATTACGCGGGGTGGCGATGCCTTTGGCCGGATTACCGCTCAGCATCCCCTGGCTGACCTGCCAGTCCAGGAAACTGCGCAACGCTGACAAGCGTAACGCCAGGCTACTGGCACCTAAACCCGCACGGCGACTGCGCGCGGCGATGTTACGTACCTGCGCCGGTTCCAGCTGTGTCCAGGCGGTGATTTTCATCTCATCAGCCATCGGGATGATGGCCTGAAGCTGGCGAGCATAGTTTTGCTGCGTCAACGGGCTAAGCTGGCGCTCGACTTTCAGATAACGCAGGAAGCCCTCAACGGCGGGAAGCAGCGGGCTGTCGCTGCTCATGCACGTTCGACCCAGCGTGACAGCAATTCTGGCAGCATCAGCGCCAGATGTTGCAGCAGCAACGTTCCCATGCCCGCCTGATAATGCTGGTTGTCACGGCTGCTGAAGATCAACACGCCCAGTTCACCGCGATCGCCCATCAGCGACATGGCTACGGAACCGATGGCTTTCGCCTGTGGCAACAGCAGCAGCAACTCAGGGCCATTGAGGTGACCAAGATAATGGTGTTCATTGCCGAAGCGCTGAATACGCAACGGCTCAAACGCCTGGCGTGACAGGCCCAACTGGGTGAAATCGGACGGTGCGCCGATGTGCCATTTGTCGCTGAACAAGCGTACATTGGCTCCGGCAAGGCCCAACTCACGCGCCCAGCGATGCAGACGCGTCAGCATATCTTGCAGGCTATCTGCGGCGGCGAGATGCCCCTGTAACGACAGCAGGCGATCAAACAGTTGATGGTTGGCCGTTGCCTGCTCCATCAACAGCGTGATCTCCTCTTCCAGCTGCTGGATATGGTTGCGCTGCCGCGCCATATGCCATTCCACCAGCGAAACGCTGCCGCGTACCGGATGCGGCACCATCATCTGTTCGACCTGGCGCGCATTGCGAATAAAAAAATCGGGGTTCTGACGCAGAAATGCGCTGACCGCCTGATCGTCCAGCAGCACCGCGCTGTCGGTCTGCTCTTCGACATTTTTCATAGATGAATAAACCCATCGTAGACGTGTGTGGCTGGCCCGGTCATAAACAGCGGTTGACCGGCCCCTTTCCAGGCAATATGCAGCGTTCCGCCGGGCAGATCAACGCGGACTTTCTCCGCCAGAATGCCCTGCTGAATACCGCAGGCAACAGCGGCACACGCGCCACTGCCACAAGCCTGGGTTTCACCCGCGCCGCGTTCATAAACGCGCAGACGAATGTGTTCTGGATTGACCACTTCCATAAAGCCGACGTTCACGCGCTCCGGAAAACGTTCATGGCTTTCCAGTACCGGGCCGAGGGTTTCCACCGGCGCGGTTTTCACGTTCTCAACCTGGATAACGCAATGCGGATTACCCATCGACACGGCGCCAAACATCACGGTCTGGTCGGCCACGCGCAGCAGATAGAGATTCTCGGCTTTGTTGGCACGGAACGGGACCTGCTGGGGTTCGAAGTTTGGCTCACCCATATTGACGCGCACCAGCTCGTCATTGGTGACGCTCAGCACCATCCGGCCGGTTTGGGTACTGACGCGGATATCGCTTTTGTTGGTCAACCCTTTCAGACGCACGAAACGGGCGAAGCAGCGCGCACCATTGCCACACTGCGCCACTTCACTGCCATCAGCGTTGAAAATTCGATAGTGGAAATCAAGATCCGGATCGTAAGGCGGTTCGACAATCAGCAGTTGATCGAAACCGATCCCCAGATGGCGATCCGCCAGACGGCGAATCAGCTCCGGCGAAAAAAAGACGTTTTGCGTCACGGCGTCCACGACCATAAAGTCGTTGCCAAGACCGTGCATTTTCGAGAACTGCATTTTCTGCTCCGCCGGATTACTCATGGGAGATTAATTCCCCTGCATGCCTTGTTTGTCGGTAACTAAACCACCCACATCCGCACTTTTCGCTGCTTGCTGCTGCTGTTCAGTGGGCTGGGTATTGGTTTTTTTCGGTTGTTCCGGAGGCGGAAAATATAAGGGGCCTTTCAGACCACAGCCTGCTAAGCCGACCAGTGCCAGCGCCATTCCCAGCTGACGTATCATTTGTCTCATTCTGTCTGCTCTTTCTGTCCTTTCCTGGATGCTTATCATCGCAGTTGACGTTGTAAAAGCAACAGGAAATACCGGCAAACACGTTACAGGTCCGACACCTGCCACGCGAGCGCGGGCAGGATCAGTGCATTTGATAACGCGGCTGGAAATCGCCGTTGTCGTTGTCAGGCTGTGTGGCGCACAGCTGCGTCAGCGTCTGACTGCGGAAGGGGATCACCTGGAAGCGATCGCCTGCATTCACAATCTGATAGAACTGCGGCAAGTTGAAGTTGATAAAGCTGGAACCGTAGGTAAAACGGTCATGCGATGACGAGTAGAAACGGCTGACGTCACGCACCAGTTCTTCTTTGCTGCCTTCGCAATGATGGTACACCTCAACGCGGTTGGTTTCGTCGAGGATATAAATGTTGAAGCCGCGATCATCATTGGTATCTTCAAAGAAGAACTGGATGATGCCTTCGCTGGCATAGCCGTTAACCACCGGTGGCAGCGGCGTCTGGTTCGACTCCACTTTAATCGACAGTCCATGCAGCTTGTTATTGGAAATCGCGCCGTAGAACTCGACCGCATTTTCCAGTTTCTGCACCGACACGCTCATGCGTTCAAAGAACAGCCCCCAGGTCTGGCCCGCCATGCGCAATGCTTTGAAGCGGCCCGGTTCCTGACGGGTACTGGAAAGACGCAACTCGATGCATTCTGACACCAACTGCTGGACGCGGGTACGAATCAGGCCGCGCAGATGCTGGCTGTAGCAGAACACCTCTACCGTATCCGGCGGGGCAGCATCCTGATGCATTTTGCCAAGGATGGTTTTCAGCGCTTCGATCATCGCCTGCTCGCCGCTGAAGTGCAGCGTACGCACCTCATTCCACGAGTTGCGGTACAACAGATCAATGCTGCCAATCAGGCATTGCTGCTGCTGACCGAAACTAAACACGTCCAGTTTACGGAAATCGAAATGCACCACCTGATTGCGGAACGCGGAGGTGGGATCGTGTTCGAGGTTAACGATAATCGCCAGGTGTCGAATTTCACACGGGCTGTAGAGCGCTTTTGGCGTCGGTGCCGGTACGCGCAGCGGGAAATGATGCGAGACATCATTCACCAGCTCCTGCAAACGCGGCAGATCGCAGAGTTCATTGCCCTTGATATGCAGCCGGGTTTTGCTGGTCATCAAACCGTTAAACCACGCCCACGCCACCAGTTTGTTCAGGTAGCGGTTATATTCCAGCGGCTGATGGCTGATGATGGAACTCATGTCCGGCGACTGGTTATACAGATACCAACCTGCGCGATTGGCGCGACCAGCCGGGACGTGAATAAAGGTCAGATTATCTTCCGACAGGTCGGGCGAAATCTGCGGGTTCACCAGCGTCACCTTGCCGGGTAGCGCTTCAAAGGCAGCATACAGTTTACGCGTCAGCACGCCGATGTCCTGCGGGCTGGCGCTGACGCTTAAATTGTTACGGCGTGCGAAACGGATCAGGTTGCGATAGCTCTGCATCATCGCATCCAGCAATTCATTGTGCGCTTCACGCACGCGCTCGATTTTCCACTGCGCGCGGTTATCCAGCACCGCCAGCTTCTCGTCGTCCCAGCCCCACTCTTTCACCAGCTGCGACAGGATTTCGCGGCGCCAGCCGGAGCGGTGATGGCTCTCTTCACTGGAAAGTTTTTCACATACTTTGAGGTAGAAGCAGCGACGCACCAGATCAAGACGTGCCAAATCGTCAATACTGGTGAGATAACGCGTCACGCGTTCCAGCATCATGCAGTAGGGATCAAGACCGAAGCAGACAATTTCGCCGTCGTGCAGGCGCTGCTTGATGTCCATCGCCAGCAGTTGGGTATTGGGATATTCCCAGCTATAGGCTTCCAGCAGCAGCGTTTTCAGCACCGCTTTGTACGGTGAATCGATGCTTTTATACAGCTGCCACAGGCTGGCACCGAAATACTCTTCGGCTGACAGGGTGCCGAGGCCACCCAGATCAAGCCATTCGTTCGGTGTCAGCACGCCCTGGGCGTACAGCGACATGACGTAATCGTCGTAATGATGCTCCTCTTCACCGGGCACCATGTTCCACAGGATACGTTTACCGGCCATACGCACAGCGGTACGGTAAAATTCATCCAGCAGCAAAATATGTTGGGTCGAGCCGCAATCTTCTGCACCGAGACTGCCGCTTTCGTTATGACGGAAACGGTTCTCATCGATTAGGAAGAAGCTGACTTCCACCCCCATTGAGACGCACCATTTCTGCAACAAGGTACATTTACGTTGCAGGTTGAGGCGCTCTTCATTATCCAACCAGGATTGATGACAAACCCAGATATCAAGATCGGAGACGCTGTTCTGGCCGACAGAGGAGGTGCTGCCCATTGAGTAGATGCCGGTGATCGGCATTTCGCCTTTGGCACCGGTGCTGAGATGTAGCGGCTGTTTACCCGCCAGATCCTGCAACAGTTGTTGTTGGTTTTCATCAGGCGTGTAAAAGCTGATGCCATGTGGAACGTTACCCTCAAGGTAACCCGGCATCAGCGGATGATGATAATGCAGTAATGTTGGCAGCAGACTGTAGACGTGCTGGAAAGCAGGTCCCATCGCAGCCAGCGCGCGATCTACACGCAGCTGGTTGATAGCATCCAGTCTCTGTTTCAGTGTCTCAATGTAGAGGTACAAGACGTTTCGCCTGATTGTCCCAGTGTTAAGCACCCTGTTTCCGAAACCTGCCACTTAATAATAAAGATATCGGGCAAATTATTGCTGGAAACGTGATCAATCTAACACCTGGCAGATTGACCGTAAAGAAAGTTGCGCTACTTAACAGTTTAGCACGTTCCGAACTAACCCCTGCGTTTTCGGACTATGACCTCAGATTATTCCCCGGTGATCGCGGCGAAATCTGACATCAGAGTCTTTTCAATCCGTTGAAACTGACAGCATTCCCCTATCGATGGTAGGATATTCGATGAACGATCAAAACGGTTAACAGCATGTTAGACAAAATTTTCAGAATTGCTACAAGACAAAGTCCCCTCGCACTCTGGCAGGCACAATATGTCCAGCAACGCCTGATGACGGCGCACCCTGGTCTGCGCGTAGAGCTGGTGCCAATGGTCACCAAAGGTGATGTCATCCTTGATACGCCGCTGGCTAAAGTGGGGGGAAAAGGGCTTTTCGTCAAGGAGCTGGAGTTGGCGATGCTGGAAAATCGCGCCGACCTCGCCGTGCATTCGATGAAAGATGTGCCGGTAGATTTCCCTGAAGGACTCGGCCTGGTCACCATCTGCGAGCGCGAAGACCCACGCGACGCCTTTGTCTCCAATCATTACGATTCTATCGATGCACTGCCGCAGGGCGCGGTCGTCGGCACCTCAAGCTTACGCCGTCAGTGCCAGCTCAGCGCACGCCGTCCCGACCTGGTGATTCGCTCGCTGCGCGGCAATGTCGGCACCCGCCTGGGCAAACTGGATGCCGGTGAGTATGACGCCATTATTCTGGCTGCTGCGGGCCTTAAGCGTCTTGGCCTGGAAGAGCGCATCCGCTTCGCGTTACCCGCTGAAATCTCATTACCGGCCGTCGGTCAGGGCGCAGTCGGCATTGAATGCCGCCTCGACGATGCCGAACTGATTGCCCTGCTCCAGGCGCTGAATGACGGCGATACCGCGGTTTGCGTGCGCGCTGAACGCGCCATGAACACCCGTCTGGAAGGCGGCTGTCAGGTACCGATTGGTAGCTTTGCGGTGCTGGAAGGCGATCAGCTGTGGCTGCGTGGTTTGGTGGGTTCACCAGATGGCAGCCAGATGATCACCGGCGAACGTCGTGGCCCGCGTGATCAGGCGGAGCAAATGGGTATTTCGCTGGCGGAAGAGCTACTGGAAAATGGCGCACGCGAGATTCTGCGTGAGGTTTATCAGGGGCAGCCGCCTGCATGACCATTCTCGTGACCCGTCCCGAGCCAGCAGCCAGTGAACTGGTCGCACGTTTGCGAACCCAGGGGAAACTGGCGTGGATCTTACCGCTGATTGAGTTCACACCGGGTCGCGATATTGTTCACTTGCCACAACAACTTGCCGCACTGCAACCCGGTGACCTGGTGTTCTTGTTGTCACAACAGGTGGTGACCTTTGCCCACCCGGCGTTGCAAAGTCAGGGCTTCGCCTGGCCCACGCATCTTGATTACTACGCCATTGGCCGCAGCACCGCGCTGGCGTTGCATACCGTCAGTAATCTGAAAGTAGACTATCCTCATGCGCGGGAAACCAGCGAAGAACTGGTGCGTCTCAACCGTTTACAACAGGTGAACGGCAAACGTGCCTTAATTCTGCGCGGCAGTCCCGGTCGTGAGTTGCTGGCAGATACCCTGACGGAACGCGGTGCCGATGTGCGTTACTGCGAATGCTACCAACGTTGTGAAAAAACCTATGACGGTGCCGTTGAGGGGCGTCGCTGGCGCGATCGCGGAATTACCACGCTGGTGGTGACCAGCGGTGAAATGTTACAACAACTGTTTGCGCTGTTTCCGCCAATCGATCGACGGGAATGGTTATTACACTGTCGGCTGGTGGTCGTCAGTGAACGTTTGGCTACCCTGGCAGCCACACTGGGCTGGCAGGATATTGATGTAGCCGATGGTGCCGATAACGATGCGCTGCTGCGTGCGTTACGCTGAACTTAACATTGGGATGAGCCGCAATGACGGAACAAAAAGCCTCCTCCGCCGTGGTTGACGAAACCACACCAGCGGGCGACAACGCTACTCCTCCAGCTAAAAAATCACCGCGCGACAACAAACGCGATGGCAAGGTGCTGGGTGCGGTGGCGATTGTGATTGCGCTGGCGATTGGCGCGGGCCTTTACCTGAATGGGAAACACCAGGCCGACTTACAGGCTCAGACTAACCAGAATCTGAGTGAGCAACTGAGCGCACTGCAACAGCAACTGGGCAGCGATAAACAACAGCTGACGCAGCAACTGGAAAGCGCCAACAGCGCCTTGCAGGAAGCACGTAACCAACAAGACGCCAGCGCCAAAGAGCTGGAAGCCTTACGGCAAAAAGTCGCCACTATTTCGGGTAACGATACCCGCACCTGGCTGCTGGCGCAGGCTGATTATCTGGTCAAACTGGCGGGGCGTAAGCTGTGGAGCGATCAGGATGTCACCACCGCAGCCGCGTTGCTGAAAAGCGCAGACACCAGCCTCGCGGAAATGAATGATCCGAGCGTAATGAATGTACGTCGCGCCCTGACTCAGGATATCAGCTCGCTTTCAGCCGTCAGCCAGGTCGATTACGACGGCATCATCCTCAAGCTGAATCAACTGTCGAACGGCGTGGATAACCTGCGACTGGCAGATAACGACAACGACGATTCGCCGATGGATGCCGACAGCGGCGAGCTTTCCAGCTCACTGCATGAATGGCGGCAGAATCTGGTGAAAAGCTGGCACAACTTTATGGACGGCTTTATCACCATCCGCCGCCGCGATAACACCGCGCAGCCGCTGCTGGCGCCTAACCAGGATGTCTATCTGCGAGAAAATATCCGTTCGCGTCTGCTGATCGCCGCCCAGGCCGTGCCACGCCATCAGGACGAAATCTACAAACAATCGATTGATGCCGTCTCCACCTGGGTACGTGCCTGGTATGATACCAATGATGCCGCGACCAAAGCCTTCCTTGATCAGCTGGACGAGCTGAGCCAGCAAAGTATCTCGATGGATGTCCCTGATTCGTTGGAAAGCCAGCAACTGCTGGATAAGTTGATGCAAACCCGCGTGCGTAATCTGTTGGCGCAGCCATCGGTTGCGGCTGACCAGCAGGGAGGCTAAGCATGCTAAAAGTATTGGTACTTTTTCTGCTGTTGATCGCCGGTGTGGTGCTCGGCCCAATGTTGGCCGGTCACCAGGGTTATGTGCTGATCCAGACCGACAATTGGAACATTGAAACCAGCGTTACCGGCCTGGCCATCATCCTGATCCTCAGCCTGCTGGTGATTCTGTTCGTTGAGTGGGTGCTGCGCCGTCTGTTCCGTACCGGCGCACGTACCCGTGGCTGGTTTACCGGTCGTAAGCGTCGTCGCGCGCAGCGTCATACTCAAACCGCGCTGATGAAGCTGGCAGAAGGCGATTACAAGCAAGTTGAGAAACTGCTGTCGAAAGATGCCGATCACGCCGACCAGCCAGTCGCTAACTATCTGCTGGCGGCAGAAGCAGCGCAGCAGCGTGGCGACGAGCTTCGCGCTAACCAGCATCTGGAACGTGCCGCCGAGCTGTCGCAAAACGACACCATTCCGGTGGAGATTACCCGAGTTCGTCTGCAACTGGCGCGCAATGAAGACCACGCCGCCCGTCATGGCATCGACCGTTTGCTGGAAGTGGCACCACGTCACCCTGAAGTGTTACGTTTGGCTGAGCAGGCCTATATCCGTACGGGTGCCTGGGGCGCGCTGCTGGATATCCTGCCCTCGATGCAAAAAGTGCAGATCAACGATGATACCCAGCGCGCAGCGCTCCAGCAGCAAGCATGGCTGGGCCTGATGAATCAGGCGATGGCCGACCAGGGCAACGATGGCCTGAAACGCTGGTGGCAAAATCAGAGCCGTAAAACCCGTCAGGAAACTGCGTTGCAGGTGGCAATGGCGGAGCATCTGATTGAGTGCGATGACCCGGATACCGCGCAAGCTATCGTGCTGGATGGGCTGAAGCGCCAGTACGACGATCGTCTGGTGCTGCTGATGCCGCGTATCAAAAGCGGCGATCCAGAGTCGCTGGAGAAAGCGCTGCGCAATCAAATTAAACAGCACGGCGCAACACCGCTGCTGCACAGCACGCTGGGTCAGATGCTGATGCGTCACGGCGAGTGGCAGCAGGCAGCAGAAGCCTTCCAGCAGGCGCTGGCGCAGCGTCCCGATGCGTTTGATTACGCATGGCTGGCAGATGTCTACGATCGCATGCACCGGCCGGAAGAAGCGGCGAAGATGCGTCGTGAAGGACTCCTGCTGACGTTGAAGAACAACCCCAGCGCCTGATTTCTCGATTGTTATTTTTGTGCACGCCGGGCTTGCCCGGCTTTTTTTGCGCTAAATTCTATCATCAGGCGAGATAAATCACGTCACTACAGAATGTATGTGATGGTAGCGGCACGATTTATCGCGCAGATTTTGCAGATAAAAAAACACCTGCCAGAGGCAGGTGTAAGATCAGGTCGGTAAGACAACTGATGGTATCCGACTCAACGTAATGTCCGGGTTTGCAGTAAGGCTTGCGCGATGCTGCCTGGCTGGACAACGGATACCGTAAGGGGCTCTGCATCATTCCCAGGTTTATGCAGCATCAGCAGACATAAGAGGTGGAATGAGCATCTACGAAGATATTATTGCACAAGCCGTGCCAGGTTTGCAGATGACAAATTAAATCTATATTTATCAGATGGTTATTTTTATCGATGTGCTAAAGCCAAACGATGATGTCGGGATACAGCGACAAATCGGCTCCAGATTGTCTCCGCTGAGCGACAGGCAATGCAAGGATATGTAAAACACATATAAATCAACAAGTTGCATGTCTCAGAACAGAGACAATGGCATGAAATCACTTTTCTACAGACGAAAAAAAACCTGCTCTTAGCAGGTTGTTTTTCATATTAAGATGGTCGGCGAGAGAGGATTCGAACCTCCGACCCACTGGTCCCAAACCAGTTGCGCTACCAAGCTGCGCTACTCGCCGATTTTTTTTATCTTAATATTTTGCCTGGTGCGAAGAGAGGGACTTGAACCCTCACGTCCGTTAAGACACTAACACCTGAAGCTAGCGCGTCTACCAATTCCGCCACCTTCGCATGTCCCAGCAAAATCTGGGGTGGCTAATGGGACTCGAACCCACGACAACTGGAATCACAATCCAGGGCTCTACCAACTGAGCTATAGCCACCATAAATCTTTTTACTGCCTAACGCGGTATTTAAAACCACCGAAGCTCTTGCGCACAAACTTAATGGCGCGCCCGACAGGATTCGAACCTGAGACCTCTGCCTCCGGAGGGCAGCGCTCTATCCAGCTGAGCTACGGGCGCGTAGCGCCGTTGCGGATGTGCATACTACGGACCTGATACCAGACTGTCCAGTGCTTTTTTCATAAAAAAACGCGTTTGGTTACGCTTTGTGCATTCCGTCGATAAATACTGCACTTTATGCCTGCCCCAACCAGAAATTGCTGCATTAATCAGCAATATCAGAGATCGCCGCGCCAGTGATAGCCTAAATATTTCAGCAACTTTATTTGGCGTCGCCAGCGCGAAGGCTGACGAATCAAGCGATACAGCCATTCCAGCCCAAGTTTTTGCCAGCTACGGGGCGCGCGCGCCACCCGCCCGGTAAACACATCATAGGTGCCACCTACCCCCATATACAGCGCGTCGGGCCAATGGGCGCGGCAATCACGCATCAGCAACTCCTGACGTGGCGATCCCAGCGCGACAGTCACAATCTGCGCTTTGCTGGCAGCAATACGCGTAAATAACGCCTCGCGCTCATCCGGGGTAAAATAGCCATCCTGGCTGCCGACAATGTTCACCTGCCACTGACGGCGTAGTTTTTCGCAGGTTTCCTGCAACACAGCGTCACGACCGCCAATCAAAAAGACCGGGATGCCACTGCGGCCAGCACGTTCCATCAATGCCTCCCACAAATCGGCTCCGGCAATTCTGTTTACCCGTAGCTGCGGATATTTCTTGCGTAACGAATGTACAATGCTGATGCCATCGGCATATTTAAATTCGGCTTGCTCAATCAACGCACGGACTTGTGCATCGCTTTCCAGCGTCAACATCTTTTCGGCATTGATCGCCACCAGCGTACCACTGCGCGGCTTCTCGTCAGGCAGAAGAAAGTCGAGAAAGGACGCCCCATCCTGAAAAGCGTAGAGATCGATACCGCGTAGCGAATAACGCCGCTCCTCTTTTTTTATCGTATTCAACGTCAAACGTTTTCCTGTTGTCCCCGGAGGTTAAAAAGGGCTGGGTAACACCGGCTCACCGCGTTGTCGGATCAATCCGGCACGGTCCAGCAGCCAGTAAAGCAACTTCGCCACCAATAAGCAGGCGGCAAAAATAACGCAGAAAAACACCACGCGTGACCCGAAGGCATCCAGCCCCTCACGCGCCAGCACGATCATGTTAAACACCGCACCAAAACAAAAACTTTGCAAAATGGCCCCGTTATAGCGATTAGTCTCATGACGACCACGCGCGTACAGCGTATCGAAGCCTTTCATTAACAGGCCCACCGCAACGGCACCCAGCGGAATAAACCACACGCCACCCATCACCAACAGCGACCCAAGTAACGTTGGCGAGATCGCCAGCCCGGAGTGGTTATTCAGCACTTCCCAGGTAAAGTAGTTAGCGCTGTTCAGCACCATCGACGGACGTCCCGGCCACAGCCAGCTCGGAATAAATACGTAAAAATCACGCCACATTGGGGCCAAGCCCTGAAACGAGATTTTGTCGTAGTGCTGCAACAACAACGCCAGATTCTCCCACGGAGAGAAGGTATCGCGCGTCAGATAAAGGAAGGTGTAAAACGCCTCATCCCCCATCACATTGAGGTTATAACGACGCAGCGCCAGCCAGAACATGCCACCAATCGCCAGCACCCCCGCAGCAGCCAGCATCCACAGCGTGATCCAGCCGCGGGTAATACCGATAAACAGGAACAGCGCAAAGGCGATGATGATGTTCGCGCGCGTGCCCCCCACCAACGCATAGGTCAGCAGGCCAAAAGCCACGGAAACCAGCAAAAACAGCAGCCACTGACGCAGCGTCGGGTTGAGGAAGTAACGAATCAACATCGCCGGGATGAAGAAGTAGAAGAAGCGTTTTAGCGCTACACCGGAGACTTCGCTGGAGAAGATCTGGTTATAGGCCGTCAGCCGGAACAGCAGCAAGCCATTATGCAGGAAAAACACCGTTACGGTGCCGATTGCCACCAGCGCCAACAGCAGACAGGTGAGATGGGTTTCCACCCGGTTCATCTGCAACCAGGGTTTGCGCGGCACGCGAGTGGCCGGACGCAAACGGACTTTGTAGCTCACGTAATAGATGGCATAGAAACTGGTGGCAGCCAGTAGCGCCTGCAACAGAAATTCTGCGGGCACCACCGCCATATTGAAGCGGAACACCAGAATGCTGGTCAGTGGAAAGCCAAAATAAAATGTCAGTAAAAACAGAATGGTAAAGAACAGGTGGAAGTTGAAACGCACCCGTTTAAATTCCCGCCAGGTCAGAGTCAGGATAAAACCCAGCGAGAACAAATACACCACCAGCAGACCGCTGAACTGCAAGAGGGTCATAAGTTCTCCGTTTCACTCAGAGTGAGTGCCTCGCGCCACCCTGCCAGATAGCCGGGGGCAAAGAATGCGATGGAGGCAGGACCGCACTGCATCAGCTGGCGCTGTGCCTCTGCGACCCGCGCGCTGTCCAGAGCATCGTCGCTGAACAACACCGGTAATCCCTGCTCACTAAGATCGCGCCAGAACGGGTTTTTGCGGCTGAGAACAAACGGAATGCCAGCCTGAATCAGCAGGCAGAGGGTACCAATCCCCTGCTGGCGTTCAAACATAAAATAACCCAGGTGGCAACGGCTGAGCAGCGCAAGATAGGCGTCAAAATCGATCTTATCGCGCAACAGCGTAACCTGCCCATTGGGGAAAAGTAACGCGGCTTCAGTAGCGACTTCGTTAATATATGTATCATTATTAGCGGGATAGCCAAGCGGTATCACCACCTTTATTTGGTCACCAAACTGTGACTTGATAGCCTGCAAACCCGCGATATGGCGATTGCTGCGATCGCCCGAATTACCCAACAACACGGTAAAATCATGCGGTTCTGTCGCAACAGGCACGGCACATTCCGGCATCCGTGTCGGGAAATAAAGCAAAGATGTCGGCACCCGCGGATGCCGTTGCTGATAATGGTGCAGGTCGCCGCGTGTCGCGAACACGCGCGCCATACGCCCTTGCGCGAGACGCCGCAGCAGATAGAACAGCTGATACTTCAGACCGCTGCCCTCTTCATATAAATCTGCGCCCCATACATGCCAGAACGCCTGGTTGCGCCGCAGTTTGCCACTCAACAACGCCAGCCAAAGCCCGGGATTAAATTGCCCGTGGAAAAAGAAGCGCTGCTGCCGGTCTGTCGCACGGTTGATCACCGCCCGTGCCAGCGCCCGCTTGTCGGGAAAGGTTTCAATTTGCAATGCCTGATAAGCCTGTAATGCGTCTGGCGTTGGTGTGACCACCATAAATCGACGAGGCGTATCCTGCGGCAGTTGCGCGCTAATCACATCATTAAAGAAGCGCAGCACGGTGTGATTATGATGGGGGATATCCGATCCCAGCACATGAGTTAACGTCATTTTCTTTGGCAATAAAGGGTAAAAGCGCCACAGCAGAGCGCAAAGTAGCAAATGTAGGTCGCCATGTAGGCTTGTGCGGCACCGACCGTCCCATGTAGCGGAATCAACCAGTGGGAAAACGCCATCAGTAAGATGAACTGGCTGACTTCCGTCAAAATATAGAAACGCAGCGACGCTTTAGCGATAACCAGGTAACCAAAGACATAGGCACCGACTTTGAACACGTCACCACACAGTTGCCAGACAAACAGATCGCGCATCGCGGCGAACTTTGTGGAGAAAAGCAGCCAGATGGCCACATCACGCAATAACCAGACGCAGAAGCTGGCAGCCGCCACCGCGGGCAAAACAAAGCGCAGCGCGCGCAAAATTTCCCGCGCAATCTGTGGCTTATGCTCCAGCCGGGCCAGGGTTGGCAACAGCCAGACGCTAAAGGTGGCGGTGATAAATTGCAGATACGCATCAGAAATGCTGGTGACACCTTGCCACAACCCGACCTGCGCCCAGCCTTGCTGTTGCGCCAGCAGGTTTCGCATCAACACCCAGGCCACCGGCAGCGTCACCGAGGTGATCAGCGCCATTAGGGTAAACTTCGCCAGATTGCGCGCCAGTTCCGGCTCCCAGACCGGTTTTAACCAACGTAGTGGCAACACCTGCTGATGACGTCGCAACATCATCAGCGCTGGGATCACCACCAGCGCAGGCACCAGCGCTAACCCAACCAATGCTCCGGCGTAACCGCCGATCCACCAGCACAGCGCATACGCCACCACGCCAATCAGGCTACCGGCAATCAGCGCCAACGCGTTACCGCGTGCATCACGAAAACCTTTCAACAATGCCAGCGTCAGATTCGCCCAAGCGATACCAAGCTGGAGAAATGCCACGATGCGTACCACGCCCTGATAATGATCGTGGCCGAATAACGCCCGGCTAATCGGTGCCGCAGCCAGCAAAAACACCACCGCCAGTAGCGTGGAGAAGCCAAGCACCAGCGCGGATGCCGTTCCGGTGACAGCCCGTAGCGACGCGGGTTGCTGCTGAAATTGCGCCACATAGGTGGTCACGCCGTTAAATATGCCGGCACCGGCCAGCACACCAAGCACGGTAATCAGCTGACGGAAGTTTCCGGCCTGGCCGATGCCTTCCGGGCCGAAACTGACGGCCAGCAATTTGACCACCAGCAACCCAGCAACAATTTTGACCAGCGTGGACGACGCGGTCCACACCGAGGCTTTAGCGAGTGACATCAGGCAAAGAAGCTCAACAGGGAATTGATCACCGTGCGCTGATTGTTGTCCGACAGATTGTAGAACAGTGGCAAACGCAGCAAACGTTCGCTCTCACGGGTGGTGACAACATCATCGCCGTGGAAGCGGCCAAAACGCGCGCCCGCCGGTGATGAATGCAGTGGGATGTAATGAAAAACGGTGAGAATTTCGGCTTCTTTCATCCAGTTGATCAGCGCCTGACGATCGCTGCTGTCACGCAGTTTGATGTAAAACATATGCGCGTTGTGGCGGCAGTCGCCTGGCACCACCGGCAAGGTAAGGCGTCCGGCAGCCGCCAGCGGCTGAAGCGCCGCATAATAGTTATTCCACAGGCGCAGGCGCTGCTGATTGATACGCTCGGCCACTTCGAGCTGCGCCCAGAGATACGCGGCCTGTAAATCCGCCATCAGATAGCTGGAGCCGATGTCGCGCCAGGTGTATTTATCCACCTGGCCACGAAAGAACTGGCTACGATTGGTGCCTTTTTCCCGGATTATCTCAGCACGCTCGACCATTTTTGCGTCATTAATCAGCGTAGCTCCGCCTTCACCACCTGCGGTGTAGTTTTTGGTTTCATGGAAGCTAAAACAACCAATATGACCGATGGTGCCAAGCGCACGCCCTTTGTAGTTTGACATCACCCCCTGCGCTGCATCTTCAATCACGTAAAGCTGATACTTTGCCGCCAGCGCCATAATGGTGTCCATTTCGCAGGCAACACCGGCGTAATGGACTGGCACGATAGCGCGGGTTTTCTCGGTGATCGCCGCTTCAATCAGGGTTTCGTCGATGTTCAATGTATCGGGGCGCACATCCACAAACACGATTGTGGCACCACGCAGCACAAAGGCATTGGCCGTGGATACAAAGGTGTAGCTCGGCATAATCACTTCATCGCCGGGCTGGATATCAATCAGCAACGCAGCCATCTCCAGCGAGGCCGTGCAGGAAGGCGTCAGCAGAACCTTTTTGCTGCCGAAATGCTGCTCCATCCATTGCTGGCAACGCCGGGTAAAGCCGCCATCGCCGCAGAGCTTGCCGCTGGCCATCGCCGATTGCATATATTCAATTTCGCTGCCCACGATCGGGGGCGCATTAAATGGGATCATGTGCGTTCCTGTAGAACCAGTAAGCCGTGCTTTCCAGCCGTGCACCGCTGCGTAAATAGAGACGCATCGCCGTCAGATTGCTGAGTTGGGTAGCAACACGTAGCCGATTAAGCTGGCGCACCCTCCCCCAGTCAGCGGCCGACAGCAGCAAGCGCTGGCCGATACCCTTACCCTGTGCTTCCGGCAACACCGCCAGCAGCCCAATGCGCGCATCACCGTCCTGCTCGCGTATCGAGACAAAACCCTGCAATTCGCCCTGTTCATCGCAGGCAATCAAGCACTGGTTATCAAACGTGCCGCGTACTGCGTTCTCAATCCACTGTGCGTAGAAACGGCTGCTGTCATCCGCCTTAAACCACGGGGTACGAAAGCGGCTCAGACGAAACGCCACTCCGGCGGCGGCACGCAATGCCGGGATCTGCGCTTCACGCGCGATGCGCACGCCAGTTTGCCGCTCGGTACGTTTGATATTGATGGCGAGATCGGCTTCCCCTTCCACCAACTGAAAACCGTGCTGGCTGATGGCATCGATCACATCGTTGCGTTCAGCCGCGACCTTGATTTGCCACAAGCCACAGGGCTGCTGCAATGCGTGCGCCAGCGGTGTGTCGCCATCGATATCGAGGCGCGCGGTATTCAGGCTAAAGAAGCCACTCTCCCACGGCAGTGGGTTAATGCTGACACGGATGGACATGGTTGTTGACCAGAAAGTGTTTCATCGCCAAACCCCTTTAGTATCGACAATCCACGCCTGCGTGACCTGCGCAGCATCAATGTCACGGAACGGCATGTGATCAACCAGCATCACCAAAATATCAGCCTGTTGAAGTGCCTCGTTGGTCGTTACCAGCGTAGCTTTACCCGCCAGGCGGTTAGGGATCGTGTTGATATGCGGTTCAACTACCCAGGTGGCGCCGCTGTGCCAATCGGCAATCAGTTCTGCCACGGTCATGGCCGGGCTTTCACGCAGGTCATCAATATTGGGTTTAAACGCCAGGCCAAAGCAGGCGATACTCACTTCGCTGGCGCGTTTGCCACTGGCGGTCAGGCATTCGGCTAACGCCTGCTTCACCTGATCCAAAACCCAGAACGGTTTGGCATCGTTAACTTCTCGCGCGGTGCGGATCAGACGCGCCTGCTGCGGGTTTTGCGCCACGATAAACCAGGGATCGACAGCAATGCAGTGACCGCCCACACCAGGGCCGGGTTGCAGAATGTTGACGCGTGGGTGGCGATTCGCCAGCGCAATCAGTTCCCAGACGTTAATTCCCTGTTCAGCGCAGATCAGTGACAGTTCATTGGCAAACGCGATATTAACGTCACGGAAGCTGTTTTCTGTCAGCTTGCACATCTCCGCCGTGCGCGCGTGGGTTTCTACACACTCGCCACGCAGGAAGATGCGGTACAGCTCGCTGGCACGCGCGGAGCAAGCGGGTGTCATGCCACCGATCACGCGATCGTTTTCAATCAACTCCACCATCACTTTGCCAGGCAACACGCGCTCCGGGCAGTAGGCAATGGCGATATCGGGTGCCTCACCATGCTGCGGAAAACGCAGGTCAGGACGCGCAGTCGCCAGCCAGGCGGCCAACTGTTCCGTCGTCCCAACCGGGGAAGTGGATTCGAGAATCACTAAATCGCCCGCTTTTAATACCGGAGCGATAGAAGACGCTGCCGCCTGGACATAGCTGAGATCCGGCTGGTGATCACCGATAAAAGGCGTGGGAACCGCAATCAGAAAGGCATCGGCTGCTTCCACCTGGGTCGTGGCGCGCAGAAAACCGCGCCGCACGGCCTCGTGGACCACCTTGTCGAGTTCCGGTTCAACAATGTGAATTTCACCACGATTGATGGTTTCGACTGCGTGGGCATTGATATCAACGCCCACCACTTTAATTTCCCGAGAGGCAAAAACGGCTGCGGTCGGCAGCCCAATGTAACCCAGTCCAATAACGGAAATGGTTTGAAAACTCATGGTTAAACTCTATGATTTTTAAGAACCTGCAAAATGCGCGCGCAGGCCTGGCCGTCGCCATAAGGATTGTGCGCATGGCTCATCGCCTGCCAGACTTCATCGTTGTCCAGCAACAGGCTGACTTCTGCCACAATTTTATCAATATCCGTACCCACCAACCTGACCGTGCCAGCAGCAACCGCCTCCGGGCGCTCGGTGGTGTCTCGCATTACCAACACCGGTTTGCCAAGTGACGGTGCCTCTTCCTGAATACCACCAGAATCCGTGAGGATCAGCCATGCGCGGTTCATCAACCAGACAAATGGCAGATACTCCTGCGGCTCGATCAGAACGATATTTTCGATCCCGCTCAGAATACGATTGACCGGCTCGCTGACATTCGGATTGAGGTGCACCGGGTAGACGATCTGCGCCTGCGGGTGCCGACGGGCAATCTGCGCCAGCGCGCTGCAAATGCGTTCAAAACCGTCGCCAAAACTCTCCCGTCGATGCCCGGTGACCAGAATCAGCTTTTTCTCCGAGTCGAGGAACGGATAATGCGCCGTCAGCCGGGCGTTCAGATCGGCGTCGTCCAGTACGCGATCACGCACCCACAACAAGGCATCAATCACCGTATTGCCGGTGACGAAAATCCGCTGTTCCGGCAGATTTTCGCGCAGCAAATTCTCTCGTGAGTTTTGTGTAGGCGTGAAGTGATAACTTGCCAGGTGCCCGGTCAGGGTACGGTTAGCCTCTTCCGGCCAGGGCGACATCAGATTCCCGGTTCGCAGACCGGCTTCCACATGCCCTACCGGGATTTGGTGATAAAACGCCGCCAGGCTGGCAGCCAGCGTCGTGGTGGTATCGCCATGTACCAGCACCACATCGGGACGGAAATCGGCCAATACGGTTTTCATGCCCTGCAAAATACGACAGGTGATTTCCGTCAGTCCCTGCTCCGGTCGCATGATATTGAGGTCATAGTCGGGTTGCAGATTGAACAAACGAAGCACCTGATCAAGCATTTCACGATGCTGGGCGGTGACGCACAGGCGCGATTCAAACGCCGAATCCTGGGCCAGCGCTTGCACCAGCGGTGCCATTTTGATCGCCTCAGGACGAGTACCAAATACGGTCAGAACTTTCACGCGGCTTCTCTCAATGACTCGTTGGTGACATCGGGCGCGGACGGCGCACCAATGCAACCCCCGCTCCCACCAGCGCGCCGATGACGCCCCACATGATCATCATAAACAGCCGACGTGGGCTATCACGCTTAACCGGTTCTTCTGGTGTACGCAGATAGCGGTAGGTCTGAAACTGTTTATCCACACGCGGCCCGGCCTGCAATGTACTCAACATCGCTCTGTTTTGATCATAGCTTAAATCGTACGCCGGACCGCTGGCCTGCAAGGTATCGAGCTGCGCCTGCAACATTTGCTGCCCCAGCAGGAAGCGGTCGCTGTCCGGTAGCGTTTCACCCGTCACCGGCGCGCGGTTTTCTTTGATACCTTGCTGGCTGGCGATTTTCAGCGCCTGCTCAATACGCTGACGCTGCCGGGCAAATACCGCCTGTGCCACATCTTCCTGACGCTTCAACTGCGCCTGCAACTGTTCGGCTCGCGCCTGCCAGGCACCTTTCAGCTCCGCATTCAAATGGCGCGCGGCCCGTTCGCTGGCGTAAGCAATGTACTGTCGCAGCAGGTTATTGGCATCACTGGCGCTTTCGGCCACCAGCCTGACGCTGTTCAACGTATTGTGAGCCGGATCGGCAGGTGTGAACTGAATATTGTTGATCTGATCATCAAGTAACGCCGCATCGTTGTGGGCGTTACCGCTTTTGCGGCTTTTATAGTAGTCGGTCTGCAACCAGAAATCCCGCCGAGTGTCCCATGAGGCCAGTTGCATGATGAATTCCTGGTAGACATCATCCATGACCGTTGGCCCAGGCGAGCTGAGATTTAGCGTGTTGTTACGCACATCAAGGTTTTTGAGCAGTTGCTGCTGGACGAAGTAATCCCCCAGCATGTTGACGGTGGGTCGATCGGTGATCGCCGTGGTGCTCCATGTCTGTTTCATCAGCATAGACACCAGCCATGCCAGCAACGCGAACAGCAACGCCAGACCAACGATCCAGCGTTTACCACGCCATAGCGTACAGCACAGGCCGCGAATATCCAGTTCGTTCTCCACAACTCCAGAGGTCATAACAAGGGATCCTTTTCTGGGTACTGATTTATTTCTTATCATCGCCAACGCTTTGCCAGCGACGTTTGATTCGGCGAACTTTGCGTGCCACACGCCAGGCGTGCTTCAGGCAATAGCCATAGAAGAAAAATGCCAACAAAAACAATACCAACATTACCCATTCCGGGATGAAGGCCAAATACTCACCGAGGACACCAATACCCGCCAGAATCGCCGCCGCCACGGTAATCAACAGGAACGCCTGTCGTGACGTAAAACCCGCACGCATGATCAGATGATGGATATGCTGGCGATCGGCAGAAAATGGGCTCATCCCTTTGCGCAGACGGCGATACATGATGGCAACCATATCCATCAGGGGAATGGCAATCAGCCACAGCGCGGTGACCGGGGTTATCGGATGACTTAATCCCTGGGTGGTTTCCAGCAGGATCCAGATGATGGTGAAACCAATCATGGTACTGCCTGCATCACCCATAAACACTTTATAACGCCGTCCGAGGAAACCAAGGTTAAGCAGGATATAGGGGATGGTGGCGGCAATCATGGCAAAGCACCACATTGACAGGCTGGTTTGCCCGTCAAAGTAAAGAATGATCCCCATCGCACCGAAGGTGACTGACGACAGCCCGCCCAGCAGGCCATCAATCCCATCCACCATATTGAAGGCGTTAATTGCCGCCCAAACGGCAAACAGCGTCAGTACATAGCCAAACGGCCCGACAATCAGTTCGACCGGGCCGATAATAAAACCGAGGCTAAGCAGATAGAGTTTGGCTCCGGCCATCATCACTATCGCGACTGTAGCCTGCACCGTAGCACGGATTTTCACGCTGATATCGAAGCGATCGTCCAGCGCGCCAACCAACACCAGCATCCCGGCGCAGCCGAGGTACAACAAGGAATGCGGGAGATAGTAATTCGAAATGAGAAACGCGAAGCAGATCCCCGCATAGACGGAAATCCCGCCGACGAGCGGAATCGCTCCATGATGGCGTTTTCTGGAGTTTGGCGTGTCAACCAGTCCGATTTTTTTAGCCACTTTGCGAGCAAAAAACAGGAACGCTAAGGAAAACAGAAAAACTAAACCAAGCTCAGTACTCATAGTGAGTAAATTCACATTAACGCTCTCAGCTAAAATCGTGGACAACAATAGGCGAACTTTTTGCCTTTGCCGTTCATCCTTAGTCCTAATTCTGCTCCAGAGGTGCGCGTTTGGTTAAAAAACCAGCACTTCCGCCACAGTCATTATCAATACTCCCGGCTCGCATAATCCTAATGCCCGAAAATAAAAAACGCCACGTTAAGACGTGGCGTTGGCGATAAATCCTGGCAATTTGTGCGAAAAGTCTGTCTGAGAGACTTTTCGCCACTGACACGTCAGGAACGCTTCATCATATCGAAGAATTCGTCGTTGGTTTTGGTCATTGCCAGTTTGTTGATGAGGAACTCCATCGCGTCGATTTCACCCATCGGATGGATGATTTTGCGCAGGATCCACATCTTCTGCAACTCTTCAGAGGTGGTAAGCAGTTCCTCTTTACGGGTACCGGAACGGTTGTAGTCGATCGCCGGGAACACACGTTTTTCCGCAATTTTACGGGAAAGGTGCAATTCCATGTTGCCGGTACCTTTAAATTCTTCGTAAATCACTTCGTCCATCTTCGAACCGGTATCAACCAACGCGGTAGCGATAATGGTCAGGCTGCCGCCCTCTTCCACGTTACGCGCCGCACCGAAGAAACGCTTCGGACGATGCAGGGCGTTGGCATCCACACCACCGGTCAGTACTTTACCTGAGGCCGGAACTACGGTGTTGTAGGCGCGAGCCAGACGGGTGATGGAGTCGAGCAGAATGATGACGTCTTTTTTGTGCTCGACCAGGCGTTTGGCCTTCTCGATCACCATTTCCGCAACCTGCACATGGCGGGAAGCCGGTTCGTCGAAGGTTGATGCGATAACTTCGCCTTTAACCAGACGCTGCATCTCGGTCACTTCTTCAGGACGTTCGTCAATCAGCAGCACCATCAGCACACAATCCGGGTGATTGTAGGCGATGCTCTGGGCGATGTTTTGCAGCAGCATGGTTTTACCGGCTTTCGGCGGTGCTACGATCAAGCCACGCTGACCACGACCAATCGGTGAAGCCAGATCCAGAACACGCGCTGTCAGGTCTTCAGTAGAACCATTACCACGCTCCATACGCAAACGGCTGTTAGCGTGCAGCGGCGTAAGGTTTTCGAACAGAATCTTACTACGCGCGTTTTCCGGCTTATCGTAGTTAACTTCATTCACCTTCAACAGGGCAAAGTAACGCTCACCTTCTTTCGGCGGGCGGATTTTACCGGAGATGGTGTCACCTGTGCGGAGGTTGAAGCGGCGAATTTGGCTGGGAGAAACGTAGATGTCGTCGGGACCGGCGAGGTAGGAGCTGTCTGCGGAACGGAGGAAACCAAATCCATCCTGCAATATCTCCAGCACACCATCACCGAAGATGTCTTCGCCACTCTTCGCGTGCTGCTTCAGAATGGCGAAAATAATATCCTGCTTGCGCATACGCGCCAGGTTTTCCAGCCCCATATTTTCGCCGAGAGTAATCAGCTCAGAAACCGGCGTATTCTTTAATTCGGTAAGATTCATAGTGATGGGTTCTTAAACTCGGGGTAATTCTCGAAATGTTTGTCGTGAATGGTATGGCGAATATTCCATGCCTGTTTAATGGCTCTTTTTCGACTCTGCTCGACGGATATCGTCAGGGATGGCGATAGAAAGCGAGGAGACGGTCGATAATGTTGCCAGGGGTACTAGCCGTCAGATTGCCAAACCACGAAAACGTTCAATGCGAATAGGGTCTGACAAGGGAAATCTTTTAGATGCAAACTACAAGGTAAGTGCGTAATGCAGTATTGACAACTTATCACGCTAAAAGGGAGACGTCCAGCAGTGGAGAAAAAATTCGCCACTGCGGACGAAACACCGCGCCGGGCTTAGCCCAGGTTAGCGTTCAGGAACTCTTTAAGCTGGCCTTTTGACAGCGCGCCAACTTTCGTTGCCGCCACCTCGCCGTTTTTGAACAGCAGCAGGGTTGGGATACCACGAATGCCGTACTTCGGCGCGGTGCCCGGGTTGTCGTCAATGTTCAGCTTGGCGATGGTGAGCTTACCGTCGTACTCTTCTGCGACTTCATCAAGAATCGGTGCGATCATTTTGCAAGGACCACACCATTCAGCCCAGAAATCTACCAGTGTCACACCGTCTGCTTTCAGCACATCGGTGTCGAAACTGTCATCGGTCAGGTGAACGATTTTATCGCTGCTCATGTTTTACTCCAAAGATTATGCCTGGCGAATTGGCGTAATATTTACCAACGTAGGTTGACTTTATTTCATCGGATACGCTTTCGTAAAGCGATAGTAAGCTGATATTCTACCACACTATGAGCAAAACACACTTAACAGAACAGAAGTTTTCCGACTTCGCCCTGCACCCAAAGGTAGTGGAAGCCCTTGAAAAGAAAGGCTTTCATAACTGCACGCCGATTCAGGCGCTCGCGTTGCCTCTTACGCTTTCAGGGCGTGACGTCGCGGGTCAGGCGCAAACCGGTACCGGCAAAACGATGGCGTTCCTGACGTCAACGTTTCATCATCTTCTTACACATCCTGAGGCTGAAGGCCGTCAGGTGAATCAGCCGCGCGCCTTGATCATGGCACCTACGCGCGAGCTGGCGGTACAGATCCATGCCGATGCAGAACCGCTGGCACAGGCCACCGGCCTGAAGCTGGGTTTGGCCTATGGCGGCGACGGTTACGATAAACAGCTGAAAGTGCTGGAACAAGGCGTGGATATTCTGGTGGGTACCACCGGTCGCCTGATCGATTACGCTAAACAGAACCATATCAATCTGGGTGCGATTCAGGTGGTGGTGCTGGACGAAGCTGACCGCATGTTCGATCTCGGCTTTATCAAAGACATCCGCTGGGTGTTCCGCCGTGTTCCTCCTGCGACGCAACGTCTGAGCATGTTGTTCTCCGCCACCCTTTCCTGGCGTGTGCGTGAACTGGCGTTCGAACATATGAACAACGCCGAATATGTGGAAGTGGAACCGGAGCAAAAAACCGGCCATCGCATCAAAGAAGAACTCTTCTATCCTTCAAACGAAGAGAAGATGCGTCTGCTGCAAACCCTGCTGGAAGAAGAGTGGCCAGACCGTGCCATCGTCTTCGCTAACACCAAGCACCGTTGTGAAGACATCTGGGGGCATCTCGCCGCCGATGGTCATCGCGTTGGCTTGTTGACCGGTGATGTGGCGCAGAAAAAACGTCTGCGTATTCTCGACGATTTCACCAAAGGTGATGTTGATATTCTGGTAGCAACCGATGTCGCTGCTCGTGGTCTGCACATCCCTGCGGTAACCCATGTATTTAACTACGACCTGCCCGACGATCGTGAAGATTACGTGCACCGTATTGGCCGTACCGGCCGCGCGGGTGCCAGCGGTCACTCCATCAGCCTCGCCTGTGAAGAGTACGCGCTGAATCTGCCAGCCATTGAAGAGTATATCGGCCACGGTATCCCGGTGAGCAAATACAATAGCGAAGCGCTGTTGAACGACCTGCCACCACCGAAACGTTTGACCCGTAACCGCTCAGGCAATGGCCCGCGTCGTGGTGGCAATAACACCAACCGTCGCAGTGGCGCACCGCGTAACAACAACCGTAAACGTTCGGGTTAAGCACACCATGCTAAGCGCATCGTCCCTTTATGCTGCGATTGATCTGGGTTCCAACAGTTTTCATATGTTGGTGGTGCGCGAAGTCTCTGGCAGCATTCAGACGGTCGCGCGCATAAAACGCAAGGTGCGCCTGGCTGCGGGTCTCGACAAAGAGAGCCAGCTCTCGGCAGAAGCAATGCAACGTGGCTGGCAGTGCCTGAAACTTTTTTCCGAACAACTCCAGGACATTCCTCCTGAGCAGATTCGCGTGGTTGCGACGGCCACGCTGCGCCTTGCTGCCAACGCGCAGGACTTCCTCACTACCGCAGAACAGATCCTTGGCTGCCCAGTTAACGTCATCAGTGGCGAAGAGGAAGCACGCCTGATTTATCAGGGTGTGGCGCATACCACCGGTGGCTCCGATCAGCGTCTGGTCGTCGATATCGGTGGCGGCAGTACCGAGCTGGTGACCGGTGAGGGTTCTCATGCGACAACGCTGTTTAGTCTGTCGATGGGCTGCGTCACCTGGCTGGAGCGTTACTTCAGCGATCGCCATCTGGCAAAGGAGAACTTTGCTCAGGCCGAGCAGGCAGCGCGTGAGATGATCCGCCCGGTAGCGACGGCACTGCGCGAAAAAGGCTGGCAGATTTGTGTGGGTGCCTCGGGCACCGTGCAGGCGCTACAGGAAATTATGGTGGCGCAGGGGATGGATGAACGTATTACCCTGAGCAAACTGCAACAGTTGAAACAGCGTGCCATTCAATGTGGCAAGCTCGAGGAACTGGAGATTGAAGGGCTGACCCTGGAGCGCGCGCTGGTGTTCCCCAGCGGCTTGTCGATCCTGATCGCCATCTTTCAGGAACTGAATATCGAAAGTATGACGCTGGCCGGTGGCGCACTGCGCGAAGGGCTGGTGTATGGCATGCTGCATCAACCCATTGATCGCGATATTCGCAGCCGTACCCTGCAAAACGTCCAGCGCCGTTTTACCATTGATGTGGATCAGGCCGAACGCGTGCGCCAGTTGGCTGAAAGCTTTTTCCGTCAGGTAAGCGCCGCATGGAAGCTGGATCATCGATGTCGCGATCTGCTGCTTAGCGCCTGTTCGATTCACGAAATTGGCCTGAGTGTTGATTTCCGCCAGGCTTCCCAGCACGCTGCTTACCTGATTCGCCATCTCGATCTTCCCGGCTTTACCCCCGCCCAGAAAAAACTGCTGGCCTGCCTGTTACAGAACCAGAGCGGCAGCATCGATCTGGCGCTACTGACGCAGCAGAATGCGGTGCCACCGCGTCTGGCGGAGCGTCTGTGCCGTTTATTGCGTCTGGCGATTATCTTCTCCAGCCGTCGTCGCGACGACACCTTACCGGCGGTACGTTTGCAGGCGGATGATGATGCGCTGCATCTGACGTTGCCTCCGGGCTGGTTGCAGGCGCATCCGTTAAGGGCGGAGCTGCTGGAACAGGAGAGTCATTTCCAGTCTTATGTGCACTGGTTATTAACCCTGTCCTGATGTACCCCGTAGCGGCGCGATTTATCGCGCTCTTTTAAAACCTGCGCGATAAATCGCGCCGCTACGCGCCTTTTTTTGCATTCTCCAGCATCGCACGTAAACCGGCGACGCGAGTCTGCCTCGTTTTCATTTGTTCCTCAGCGCTCACCACTTTCTTCTCGCGCTCCCATTCCATATCATCCTGCGGCAGTTCCAGCAGAAAGCGGCTTGGCTCCGGTCGCACCAACTCGCCATACTGACGGCGCTCGCGACACAACGTGAAGGTTAGCTCCTTCTGCGCACGGGTAATCCCGACGTACGCCAGACGGCGCTCCTCCTCGATGTTGTTTTCATCAATGCTGCTCTGGTGCGGCAGAAGCCCCTCTTCCATTCCCACCAGATAAACATACGGAAACTCCAACCCTTTTGAAGCATGCAACGTCATCAACTGAACCTGATCGACATCTTCGTCGCTCTCACCACGCTCCATCATATCGCGCAGCGTGAAACGGGTGACCACCTGCGCCAGCGTCATCGGCTCATCCAGCTCACTGCCTTCCAGCATTTCCGTCATCCACTGGAACAACATATTGACGTTTTTCATGCGCATTTCAGCGGCTTTCGGGCTGGGGGAGGTTTCGAACAGCCAGCTTTCGTAATCAATACCGCGAATCAGATCGCGTACCGCATTGATTGGCTCACGTTCAGCCAGTTGAATGATCTCATTCAGCCAGGCGGTAAAACGTTGCAGATGCTCCAGTCCACGCCCGGTCAGGGTCTGCCCCAACCCCATATCAAAACTGGCGTTGAACAAACTCTTGTTGCGCAGCGTGGCCCATTCACCCAATTTTTGCAGCGTGGCAGGGCCAATCTCACGCCGCGGCGTATTCACAATACGCAGAAACGCGCTGTCATCTTCCGGGTTGGTGAGCACACGCAGGTAGGCCAGCAAATCTTTAATCTCCGGGCGGGAGAAAAATGAAGTCCCCCCCGAGATACGATACGGAATACGGTTCTGCATCAGCAGCTTCTCAAACACGCGCGACTGATGGTTGCCGCGATAGAGAATGGCGTAGTCCTTGTACTGCGTCTTGTTGATAAAGTGATGCGCAATCAATTCGCCAGCCACGCGTTCCGCCTCGTGGTCCTCATTGTTTGCCATCAGCACCTTCAGCTCGCTACCGATCCCCAGCTCAGAAAACAGTCGCTTTTCAAATACATGCGGATTGTTGGCAATCAGGATGTTGGCAGCCTTCAGGATGCGCTGAGACGACCGATAGTTCTGTTCCAGCTTGACCACTTCCAGTGCCGGAAAATCCTCTTTCAGCAGCACCAGGTTTTGTGGCCGTGCGCCGCGCCAGGAATAAATCGACTGGTCATCATCGCCCACTACGGTAAAACGCGCCCGTGCGCCGACCAGCAGTTTCACCAGCTCGTACTGGCTGGTATTGGTGTCCTGATATTCATCCACCAACAGGTAGCGGATGCGCTGCTGCCAGCGTTCCCGGACTTCCTGATTGCGTTTCAGCAGCAGCGTCGGCAACAGAATCAAATCGTCAAAATCCAGCACATTGCAGGCTTTCAGGTGTTGATCGTACAACTGGTAGCAATGGGCAAAAATCTGGTCACGCTGAGATTTCGCCATCCCTGTCGCACCCTGGGGATCAACCAAATCGTTCTTCCAGTTGGAAATGGTCGAAATCAGCTGCTGCAACTGGGTCTTATCTTCTTCCAGCCACTGTTTGGTCAAATCCTTCAGCAACGCCAGCTGATCCTGATCGTCAAACAGGGAAAAGCTCGATTTCATCCCCAACGCGGCATATTCGCGTTTGATAATTTCCAGCCCCAGGGTATGGAAGGTCGAGATCATCAGACCGCGCGCCTCTTTGCGCCCCAGCGTTTGCGCTACACGCTCTTTCATCTCGCGCGAAGCTTTATTGGTGAAGGTCACGGCGGCGATATGACGCGCCTGATAGCCGCAGTCGCGGATCAGATGCGCAATTTTATTGGTGATCACACGGGTTTTACCCGAGCCAGCACCGGCCAGCACCAGACAGGGACCGGTGACAAATTCGACAGCACGTTGTTGGCCGGGGTTTAAACGCATAACGGAAATTCACTCAGTTAACATATTGCACATCTCCTTCTCCCGCTGGCGGGATAAGGTCGGGATGAGGGCATCACACAGCACCTTAACCGCGCGATAAATCGCGCCGCTTCCATTCGGTGCAGGCTATAATGCGCGACGATTATACACAACAGGACCGAATCATGGCGAAAACCGCGGCAGCTTTACACATCCTGGTGAAGGATGAAGCAAAAGCAAAAGCGTTACTGGCCCAGCTGGAAAAAGGTGCGAACTTCCAACAGCTGGCAAAGAAACACTCCACCTGCCCCTCCGGACGTAACGGCGGCGATTTAGGTGAGTTCCGAAAAGGCCAGATGGTCCCGGCCTTTGATAAAGCGGTCTTCAGCTGCCCATTGCTGCAACCCTATGGACCGGTGAAAACCGCCTTTGGCTACCACATCATCAAGGTGCTGTGGCGTAACTGATCATTTCTTCTGCTTCATCTGCTGCAACACGTTGCTGCATTGATTGCTGTCGGTATCGCTGGGTGAAACCAACGCCAGCAACGCGGCGGCCGGTGCCACCACCGCGCCTAATGCCAACGCTGCGGCACCGCGAGCAATCAACGGCCCAGCTTTCACCCCGGCATCCGGTTTTTTGAAGGTGCCGCGCACATACAACGGCGAGCGCAGCGTAATGATGCGGATACCTTTACTCTCGGGATCGATGGTCAAATCGAGGCGCTCATTAGCAAAGTTGACGCTGCCTGACACATTAATCACCGCGTTCTCGGTATCGAAGACAAACAGTTTGGGCGTCGCCAGCCCATTGCGAATGTTGAGATCGGTGGCCGCACAGTTGATACGCACCTCGTCATCGCCAAACAGTTTACCCACCACATAGTTACCGACATTTAGTCCGGCAATCTCCATCAGGCTGCGACTGATCAACCCATCGTTCATCAACAGCTTCAACTCGCCATCACTGGTGCCCAGCAAATCCGCCACTGAATTACCGGTGCCGCTTAAGGTGGCGTCACCGTTCAACTGACCAAGGCTTTTCTGCATCGCTTGCACATTGGGAAACAACTGCCGCAGCTGAAGTTTACGCACATGCACATCCGCCCGGCCACGCATGGGGCTGCGGTTCCCTTCCAGATGGATGGTGGAGTTAAGCGCTCCGCCCGCCATACCAAAGCGCAGCGGATCAAGGCGCAAATCACCGTTATTAAGCTGTAAATGGGTATAAAGATCGCTCAACGGCAGCGAATTGCTATGTTCGATGCGCTTACCGCTGAACTTCACATCGGCATCCATCACGTCCCAATTTTTGGTATCGAACTTGTCGTGCGGCAGAACACGATCGGCAGGCTGCGTCGAGGCTTCGCCACGCTGTGCTTTCGCCTGCTGCGTTTTCTCACTGCCCTTACCAGAATTAACCCCAATTAACGGCCCCAAATCGGCCATACGCAGTTGGTTCGACGAGAGATCGCCGGTCAGGCTCGGACGGGGTTTGCCCTGACGGTACACCAGCGAACCATGAATATCGCTGTCACCGATATGACCATTGAATTTTTTGTAGCGGAACACTGGGCCTTTGTCGTCATTAAAACGCGCAATCAGGTGACCATCGGTTTCATAGGGCGGCGTATCGGGTAACAGCACGCCAGTCAAACCGTACAGATTCGCCAGCGTATCGCCGGAGAAACGCAGCCGTACATCCAACCCACCCAGATTCAGGGGGTCCTGCAATGTCCCTTCGACGCGTACCCGCGTGGTGCCATTGCGTACATCAACCTGCAACGGGAACGGTGTGGTCTGGCTGCGCAGTGACAACATGCCGCCAATTTTGCCCTCGCCCTCTAAGCGCTGATTGTTATAGGTACCGCTCGCCTGCCAGCCAAAGACAAAGTCACCGGCACCCTGCTGTTTATCATCACCTCCCGCCACCTGCGCATAGGGCACCGGCTTGCCGAGGGGATTGAGGGTGACGCTGACATCCGCTTTGTTAATGGCGTCGCGATAGCGTACTTGCCCTTGATCGAACAGGATATTATCGAGACGGAACGTCCAGGCCGAAGGGGCCGCATTGGCCTCGCCGTTGTTATTGCTGGCAAGGTTGAAGGTCCAGTTGTTTTGTTTATCCGCAGTCTGTACCAGGCGTGCATCGGGTTGCTGGAGTTTGATCCACGGCAGATAAACCTGTTTATGCAGCAACGCCAGCGGCGCTAACGTCGCCTCCACGCGCTGTAAATGCACCATGGTGACATCAGGGATAGCGGGCGGATTACCCAGCATAATATCGTCGGCATGCACCTGCGGCCAGGGCACCCAGCTACGCCAGCCGGGTTCTTCACGATTGCGTACCCAGGCTACACCGAGATCGCCGCGAATGGCGAAAGGTCGATTCAATTCTGCCGAGACTTTCTGGTTGATGGTTGGTTTCAGGCGATTCCAGTCAAAGGTCGCAATCACGACCAACATCACCACAACCAGCAACAAAAAAATCCCGATGACCCAACTCAGGACTTTTCCTGTTCGTGACATGCTGCTTCCTCCTTGTCCTTCCACGTCTCATTTAAAGATAGTCGAGACGTTGAGGAACGTTATCAGGGAAGCGCCAGCGCCATGTTTTCCAGTTCGCTAAACGGAACCGGGCGGGAGAAGAAATAACCTTGTGCGGCCATTGCGGGCGAGCTACGCACCTGCTGCCACTCTTCCTCGGTTTCCACGCCTTCGACAATCACCCCGTTGCAATAACGGTTGATCAAGGCCAACAGCATGGAAAACAGGCTGCGACCTTCGTCGGTAGAGCGCAGCAGCATAAACAGCTCGCGTGACAACTTAATGTAGTCATAACGCAGCTCGGTCAGGGCGGAGAAGTTCGCCATACCGGAACCAAAATCATCCAGCCACAGCGGGCCAAGCTCCGGCATCTGCGCAATCATCTCTTCCTGCGGCAACACATGATGTTCTGTCAGTTCAAAGCGTACCCACGGCAGTTGGGTTATCAGGCTGCGGATTTGCGGATGTTGTTGGATTGCCAGCAGCGTAGGGCCATCGATATTGACCGAAGCCACCAGTTGGCGCTGATTAAAAAGGGCCGACCACTGCATCAGCAGTTCCAGCTGTTCCTGCACCACATCGAGACGCTGAGAAATCTCCAGCGCATCAAAATAGATTTCCGGCGAAAGCCTTTTTTCTGGTGCGGATGGATGTGTCACCGCAGTCAGTAATTCAATAGCCAGTAAGTGGCCCGAGACCTGGTAGATCGGCTGGAAAGTATAGAATCGTTGGCACTGCTGCCAGAAGAGACGCGTTTCCTGTTGTTGCTCCAGTTCAATTGAAGAAGGCAGTCGATGACTAAAATTCTTCATCACCATGGTTTTTTCCTGGTAGGTGGTGAGTGCCTGCAAATAGCATCATCATCCTGAGCAGCCACACGAGCTCTTGAGTGTAACAGTGCGTCTCACGCTTAATCGGTAAAACAAGCAACAATTTCGCGGCTAAATTACCCTTAAACCCCCTGTTTCACACCTTAAGTGGAATTAAAACGCCGTTTTGAAAAACATTGACGGCTGCCATACCAGACGCGAGACTAGGGGAAGAATTCACTACAGGCCGAAGACCATGACGCAGAAGAAAATCGCCATCCTTGGCGAATGCATGATTGAGCTGTCCGAAAAAGGTGAGAACATCAAACGCGGTTTTGGCGGCGATACGCTGAATACCGCGGTATATCTGGCGCGTCAGTCTGACATTGAGCAGCTGCGCGTTGATTACGTAACCGCCCTCGGCACCGACAGCTTCAGTGACCAGATGATTGCCGCCTGGCAGCAGGAGCAGGTACAAACGGGATTGATCCAGCGACTCGACAACAAAATGCCGGGTCTGTACTTCATCGAAACCGACGAACACGGCGAGCGGACCTTCTGGTACTGGCGTAGCGATGCCGCTGCGCGCTACTGGCTCGACAGCCCGCAATCTGAGGCCATTTGCCAACAACTGGCCCATTACGATTATCTCTATCTCAGCGGCATCAGCCTGGCGATTTTGCCTGCCGCCAGCCGCGAGAAGCTGATGAACCTGCTCAGCGCGTGCCGCCAGAACGGCGGCAAAGTGATTTTTGATAATAACTATCGCCCGCGCTTGTGGGCCGATAAAGCCAGTGCGCAGCAGGCGTATGCTGCGATGCTGCAGCATACCGATATCGCCTTTCTGACGCTGGATGATGAACATCTGTTATGGGGTGAACAGCCACTGGAAGCGGTGATTGCCCGCACCCGCAACGCGGGCGTGCAGGAGATTGTGATCAAACGTGGCGCTGAATCCTGTTTGGTGGCCGTTGGTGAGGCGCCGCTTTACGATGTGCCCGCCATCAAACTGGCAAAAGAGAAAGTGATCGACACTACTGCCGCCGGCGATTCCTTTAGCGCAGGCTATCTGGCGCTGCGTTTACAGGGTGCGGCACCGGATGCCGCCGCCGCCCGCGGTCATCTCACCGCCAGCACTGTGATTCAACATCGCGGCGCGATCATCCCTCTGGACGCAATGCCACAGTAATGCCTCTACGCCCTGCTCGTCAGGGCGTCTCAAACATCACGCTGGCTAACAAACAATTGCCATAAATTTACCTTAAATCAGCACTTCCTCCCGGCAGTTTCCCCTGACGCCTGCGGAGATCCATTTTCCTGCCAATCCATGCCTGACTACTTTAGCCGGGCTTAAGATCTAATTTTAAATTCAATACGTTATGGCAACAAAAAGGTGCGCCAGGCATAGTCCGATTCTGTCTGAATTACGGCTTTTCGGCTGGACGATCGCCATAAAAAAGACCATGTTTTAATCAATAACAGCAGGATGCTGTTGATCCGGCCGCGACCACAAAAACGACAACATGATTCGCTCAGGACCGATTTATGCACACAGAAATTATTAATATCTGGCCGCACGGTGATGCACCGGGCGCCAGCGACTCACGCGCACAGCCGCAGATTGTCGATCTCGCCAAAGAATATGAACCCTATGATCGTGCTGCCACCGGGGTACGCTGCCCGGAGATGGCTATCTGGCACCCCGAAAACTCCAACGGTATTACGCTATTGGTGGCCCCGGGTGGCGGTTATCAACGGGTGTTGATCGATCGCGAGGGCAGCGCACTGGCGACGTTCTTTACCTCAATGGGCTACACGCTGGCGGTCATGACCTACCGTTTACCTTACGACGGTCATCACGAAGGCCCGGATGCGCCGCTGGCCGATGCGCAGCGTGCCGTGCGGGTATTGCGCGATCGGGCGCAGCGTGCGATGAACGGCAAATATATCGTGATGATGGGTTTCTCCGCCGGTGGTCATGTTGCCGCCAGCCTCGGCACGCGGTTTTCTGAGAAAATCTACCCGGTGCAGGATCAGGCTGACAGCCTCTCGCCCCGACCTGACGCGATGGTGCTGATTTATCCGGTGATCAGCATGCGTGACGGGCTGGCCCATGAAAGTACCCGCACCCGGCTATTGGGTGCGTGGCCGGATCAAAAAACCATAGATGCCTATTCGCTGGAAACACGGGTGCATAGCCAGACGCCGCCGACGCTGCTGATCCACGCGGCTGACGATGAAACGGTATCAATCAATAACAGCATGGTGTTCTTCAGCGCGCTGCGCGAACACAGCGTACCGGCAGAAATCCACTTTTATCAGAAAGGCGGCCACGGATTTGGCATCCGTGGCGTGGCGGATTTGCCCTTAGCCAGTTGGCCGATGCTGGTGACCGAGTGGCTGCGGGCAAAAACCTGAGGCTTATGACGATGGCGGGGCCAGCTCACTGCTGCTGGCGTTGCCGTCGTTTTTGACATCATCCGGGCTGGCTGGGGTGGTCGGTGTCTCTGGTGGTGTCATCACCTTATCCCAGCTTTCCTGCAACATTTTCACATTGGTTTCCGCTTCACCTTCCGGCTGGATCAACACCATCGTCAGTTCCTGAGTCAATTGCTGACGCAGTTCCTGATTAAGCTGATCACGCGTTAACCCGCCCAGAAATGACTGGCGCAGTTTTTGATATTGCTCCGGAGCGATATCCACCACCGCATTTTGCTGTGAACGCAGACGCTGCCCCATCAAAATATCGGTGTCGGTACGTGCGTAGGTGGCGAACAACTTATTCAGCTCCAGCAGCTTTTGCGCCATCAGCGCGTCAAACTCATCCTGCGGCAACCCTTTATCACGCACCGCCGCCAGCTCTTTTGCTACCAGATTCATATTCTGGGGCAGTGAAGCGTTAGGGCTGTCCATATTGATGGCGCACTGGGCGCGTTGATACAGCACACGACAGTCGAAGCCCACCTGAACGCTCTGCGCTTTGCTGTCGGCCAGGGCACGCTGTACATGCCAGAACAAGGCTTCACGCGCCAGATCGCTCTGCCAGTAACGCTCCAGGTTCTGCGAATCACGAATCGGTTGCCACGGGCTGTCCCACACCAACGACAGACGATCCTGATTTATCGCCCCATTGACCAGGTTCACCGGTTGATGCGGCAACGGCGACAGCGTCGGCATTGCCGCTGGCGATGCCCGTTTACCTTGTAGCGGCGCAAAGGCTTTGTTGATCTGCTCCGCCAGACTGCGGCTGTCAACATTGCCGACCACATATAAGGTCATGGCATCTGGCGTGTACCACTGCTGATAAAAATTCTTCAGCTGCGCGATATCGACTGGCGCGCGTGGTTGTTCGCCAGGATCGTGCGCCAGCAGCGTTGAGCCTTTCAGGCGATAGCGCCACCAGACATCCTGGGTGTTGGGCGGCCAGGTGGCGATTGGATCGGACGCGCTCAGCGCGGTCGTCACCACCTGTTCATTCAGTGCCATCTTGCCTGCGGTCGCCGACAGCCAGTTCAGTGCTTCTTTCAGCAGCTCCGGACGGTTATTCGGCAGGCTCAGATTGTATTGGGTGAAATCATATGACGATATGGCAGGCGGCAGCGGACGATGCGGATCCATCGCCTGTTGCCATAAAGCGCGTTGCTGATTGGTATCGAGCGCGGTGTTATGCACCAACGCCAGACGCGGTAACAAATGGCTGAAGCCGGTTTGTTGTGCACTCTCCACCAGCGAACCGGTGTTAACGATCAGGCGCAGCTCTATGCGGTCACTGGGACGCTGCGGCGTTGTCAGCAATTGCCAGCTAAAACCATTGTCCAGTTTGCCTTCCTGCCAGGCGGGATCGGGCTGGAGTGTTTCGGCATGCACGCCAAAACCGGATGCTGCCAACAGCAATCCGCCAACCAAAAGCCGAATTCTGGTGCCCTGCATGTGAACCCCTATCAAACAGATCAACACTCGTTATCACGGCGCGTGCGGTCGCTCAGAGGCTGACCGATGCGGCAGTTTGCCGCCACGTTTATTCTTCAACTGACTCTTTGACCACAAGATGGCCGGGATGTCGCGCAACGAGGTGAAAAACCGGGAAAAAAATCAATGGGGTTTATTATGCAAATGCCCGCTGTGAGGGCAAGTCACAGCGGGCATTTCCCGGAAAATTAACGCAATTGTCGCTTTACAGCGAAGATTCCGGTGCGTTTTTCGCCTTTTTCGCTGAAGAAAGCGTCTCATTCAACTGGCGCTCGTCCAACTGACCGACCCACTTCGCCACCACCACGGTCGCCACACCATTACCGACCAGGTTAGTCAGGGCGCGCGCTTCGGACATAAAGCGGTCAATCCCCAGAATCAGCGCCAGTCCGGCCACCGGCAGATGTCCCACCGCCGACAAGGTTGCCGCCAGCACGATAAAGCCACTGCCGGTCACACCCGCCGCACCTTTCGACGACAGCAGCAGCACCACCAACAACGTAATCTGATGGATGACGTCCATATGCGCATTGGTTGCCTGCGCAATAAATACGGCGGCCATCGTCAGGTAAATGGAGGTACCGTCAAGGTTGAACGAGTAACCTGTCGGGATCACCAGACCTACTACCGATTTCTTACAGCCAAGCCGTTCCATCTTGTCCAGCATACGCGGCAACGCAGATTCCGAAGAGGACGTGCCCAGCACGATCAGCAGTTCTTCTTTGATATACGCCACGAATTTAAAGATGTTGAAACCTGCCACGCGGGCAATCAGGCCGAGCACCACCACCACGAACAGGATACAGGTGATATAGAAACAAATAATCAACTGACCGAGTTGTACCAGCGAACCGACACCGTATTTACCAATGGTGAACGCCATCGCACCAAATGCGCCAATCGGGGCCAGACGCATAATCATATTGATGATGCCAAAGATGACTTTCGAGAAGCTTTCAATCACGTTGAAAATCAACGTGCCTTTGTCACCCAAACGATGCAGGGCAAAACCAAACAGAATCGCGAACAGCAGCACCTGCAAGATGTTGCCGCTGGCAAAGGCACCAATCACGCTATTGGGGATCACATCCAGCAGGAAGGCAACCACGCCCTGCTGTTCCGCCTGCTGTGCATACATGGCAACCGCTTTCGCATCCAGCGTGGCGGGGTCAATGTTCATGCCCGCGCCAGGTTGAATCACGTTGACCACAATCAGGCCAATAATCAGCGCGATGGTGCTGACAATTTCGAAATAGAGCAGCGCCACTGCGCCAGTCCGCCCAACTGCTTTCATGCTCTCCATGCCGGCAATACCGGTCACCACCGTACAAAAAATCACGGGGGCGATGATCATCTTGATCAGCTTGACGAAGCCATCTCCGAGCGGCTTCATCTGCGCGCCTAACTCAGGATAAAAATGGCCTAACAGAACGCCGATGCCAATGGCAACCAGCACCTGAAAGTAGAGGCTTTTAAACAGCGAGGTTTTCATAACAGGTGTCCAGTGAAGACGGATTTATCCGTCATTTATTTAATTTAATGATGTCATGCCATGTAGCGGGTCCGGGAAAGGCCCTGCCGACGTTGAGGAAAATAACATCCGGTTAACGCGATTAATATAGGCTTACATTCCTTACAAAAGTTACAAAACTCTAACTATGAACTGAAACGCTTCAGCAAGCGAGGGTTATGTAAATTCACAAGGAAAATCAATAAATCAGGTGATTATTTGGTGGGTGATAGCTTGTCAAGCCAGCGTTGATTGAAGATGTTGAGCGGCAGTGCTTCAGCATACAGATAGCCCTGACCGATGGTAATACCGCGTGCCAACAGCCAGTCGCGCTGCTCGGCCGTTTCCACGCCTTCAGCAATAACATCCAGATGGATGATATCGGCGATGGCAGCCACGATACGCACCATAGTGTCATCATCCGGCAGCGCAGCAACAAAGCTGCGATCCATCTTTAACTTGTTGACCGGCAATGCTTTAAACTGATGCAGATAGTTCAGATTGGAGTAACCCATGCCGAAATCATCCAGTGCCACAGCGACACCCGTTTGCTGCAACATGCGCAGCAGCGCTATCGCCTGCTCGGCATCGCCAATCTTGGCGGTTTCGGTGATTTCCAGCACAAAGTTACCCGGCGTAATACGATGACGTTCCAGCAACCCCTGCAAATGCGTCACCACGCTGGCATCCCGTAGCTGAACCGCCGAGATATTCACGCTCAACGGGATGTTGATTCCCTGCTTCTGCCAGGCGGCGATAATGCGACACGCTTCTTCGAACACCCAGCGGCCAATCGAAGCAATCACGCCAATCTCTTCCGCGCTGGCAATAAACTCTTCCGACAATCCCCAACTACCATCCGGCTGACGCATGCGCAGCAAGGCTTCCGCTCCCGCCAGCTCGCCGGTGGCCATATTGATTTGTGGTTGCAGATAGAGCGCGAACTCCTCATCCTGCAACCCCTGCAAAATGTCGTGTTCCTGGGTTAAGCGCTTTTGCGCCCGCTCGGTCAGTGCCGGATCGAAAAACAGGATCTGATTTTTACCCTGATGACGTGCCGACATCATCGCTGAAGTCGCACGATCAAGCTGCTCGCTGGCGGAGATTGGGGTGTCGTCATGCAGCGCCAGCCCCATGCTGGCGTTGGGACGTAGCTGAAGTTGTTGCAGATTGACCGGCTGATTGATGCGCAACATCAGGTTGCGCGCCAGGCGCATCGCCCGGAACGGGTTGTGCGCACGCTTCAGCAGCAACGCAAAGTCACTCGGTCCGGTTTGCGCCAGCAGCGTATGATCGTCAATCGTGCTGCGAATTTTCTCCACCAACGTCAGCATCAGGGTATCGCGCTGATCGTCACTCAGTACCCCGTTGGCTTCCTGCAACGTATCAATGCGAATCACCATCACCCCCCAGGGATCAGGGCGATGCCGGTGATGGATATGTTGATCAAGCAGAGCCAGAAACAACGTACGATTTGGCAAATCAGTAACAGCAAAATGGGTGGTCAGTCGGCTCATCTCATCATGAATTGACTCCAGCACCTGCTGATTACGGTTATAGCTGCGGATCAACATGCCAATTTCATCATCGCGATGATTTTCCGGCAGCGTGAGTTTATGCGTCAGAATGGCCTGCGGTGGCAATTCCTGCAAATCACGCGAGATATTACGTAGCGGATGGACCACCAGCCGGTTAATACACCAGCTAATCGACACCGACAAAATCAGCGCCAGCAATAAATAGGTGGTAATCATGGTTGAAAGCGTACTCAGGATAAACTGATACACCCTTGATGAATCCGCCTGAAGGACCAGATAAGCAATCGGTTTTGGCAGCCCGGTACGCTCAACAGAATAAAGCGGTAAGGTAATCTGCACCGGTAGCTCAAATAAACGCGCCACCAGCACCGGCACCGGCTTCTCTACCTCAAAATCGGCATGCAATGCCTGGAATGCATTGGGTAACACCACATCCGCACGCGACAAAATACCGGCGGGTTTGAGGGTGTTAAGGATATGTTCTGCCTGAGGAATATCGGCTTTCAGGACCGCTTCAGACAGCGGCTGACGCACGGTATGCGCCACATTTTCCATTTGTTGGGCGTAGTCAATCCTGCGCTGCTGCACAAAATGAAATAACTGAATGACGATAAAAATACAGATGGTAACTAACGCCACGGTGGAGACTGTGGCCATCTGCTTTATCGTTAAGGAACGACTGACGCGCAACAAAATCTCTCCTGGCAACTCTAAGCCGTGTTATCAGACAGGAAAATGCGCAGCAAGTATATCCCAGATCACGGTTTTTTTTCGCCGGGAGAAAGTCGCAAAATCGGGGTTCGCGTGGTATCAAACGACGTTATTCGGATAAATACACATCCGTAGCGACGCGATTTATCGCGTGGGTTTTGCTTCACGCGACCAAAACATTGCGCGATAAATCGCGTCGCTACGGTGTCAGGCCATTATTTATTGCGGATACGCCACCCAATCACCGCCGTTCAGGCGAATCCACGGCTTGCCGTGATACATCATCACCACCGCGTTATCATTCTCCGACACCACTGGCGTTTGCGGCAGATTATCGGTCAACGCGGACATATTCACATTCGGCGCGTTGAACACCTGGCCATCCACCACGCGGGAAATGATCTCGGAAAGCGCCAGCATACTGGTCGGGGTATTAATTGTCAGTGGCTGGCCCTGATGCGGTGCCTTCATACCGATAAAGCTGATGCCCACCGGCACATGGGTAATCGACGGACTGGGGATATCGCGCAGACCTGACATCTGCATCTTATCGCCCTGCAATGCCGCACCATGCTCCGGCACCACCACCACCATCACGCGACGGCCCGATTTCTCCAGATTGGTCAGGAAAGTATCGAGCTGGTCAAACAGCATTTTAGCGCGCGGTTGCCAGGCGGCCGTGCGCGTACTGCCCAGTTCACGGACGCCATCATGCAACGGAATCAGGTTATAGAAAGTGGCGCTGCGTGCATCGTTACTTTTGCTGCGGTCATCCAGCCAGCGCTGCAATAGCTGACCATCGTTGTAGATGGGCGAGCTGTCAAACGAGGTCAGTTCTGGCGCGATACCCGCCTGCGACATTAACGGTGCCTGGATATTCCCGTCCTCGCGCATCTCTTTCAGATAGTTGCCGAAGACACCGTTGTGATCCATCACCAGCTCCTGCTTAAAGCCCAGCTTCGCAAGATTATCAAACAGATAGCATCGCTGATCGGCGGGTTTATACAGATCGCTGTGCGAGGTCTGCCCGCAGCTGGCACGCAACAGGCGAATCCCTGCCGGGCCACTGTAACCGGTGGCCGAATTGTAGTTATCCAGCATGATATCGAAGTGGTGCCACAACGGATGATTCCGCAGCTGCGCCACATCCAGATCCGACCAGGACAGCGAACAAATATTCAGCACCAGAATATCGAACGGCTGCGAATCGCCGGGCAGGCTATCCGGGAAATGGGTTACGCGCTGCCGCTCGCTGTCATAAAAACGGTTAAGCCACGCGGTGAGGTTGGCACTGGTGGGTGCGGCAGATTGATCGAGCGCATCGGGCGTTTTACCGGCCACAGCCGGTTGATCATTCAACACCACTTCCGGCGTCGCAGCTTTGCCCGGCAGCAAATTAAAGGATGGCCCGGCAATGGTAACGATGTTCAGCCAAATCAACAGCAGCGACACCAGCACCGTAATGCGAATCCATTGCGCGACAAACAGATACAGCACCAACAGCACAAAGGCGGCGCCGATCATCTCCCAGTTGATAAAGCGATCGAGCAGGTCCAACAGGTAAGCGGTCGAAAACCCCGCAACCTGATCGCCCTGACTGAGAATCGAGCTAAGACCAGGTAGCCAGGTGTCGTGCCAGAACAGACCAAAGCCAATCGGCAGTGACGCCCAGTTACGCAGCCGATGCCAGCGCTGCGAGGGTAGCGGGAACAGCAGCCAGGCAAGAAACACCAGATTGCTCAGGGCGTGAAAGTTCAGGTAGCCATACCACAGCAACCCAAACTTCAGCAGAAAATAGAAGTTCCAGCCGCCAAGGCCACGCCACCAGGAGCCGTGCAGCGACCAGCCGCTTGCCGAAGATTTTTTATCGCTCATTACGGTTTTCTATCCGTTTTCGTCGTATTCCGTTGCCAGACTCCCTCGGACTTCAGCGCACGAGCCGGAAGCAGGCGCATCAGCAGGCTGTTGCTACTACGCGGCAGCCAGCGCACCAACAGGGATTTGAGAAATAGCAGAATAAGTAGCAGCAGGATGATGACCTGCACCCAATCCATTAGTGTCATCAGGACTGCGCTCCATCAATATTCAGGGTAATCGGCTGAGGAAGCGGTGCCGCGCGTTCATGCGACACCGGGTCTGGCGCTGTTGCAGCCAGGGTCACCGGCTCCACCGGCAGATCCTGGTGCGTCACCGGTGTCAGCTGACTGATTTTATTCACTTCCGATACGATTTGGTTGTCTTCGAACCACACCATGCGATTGCTGAACAACTCGTCATGCGGCAGCGAGAAAATGGATTTCAACGCAATGTCCAAATCGTTAAAACGGCATGAGGAGAGGAACAGGTAGAGACGATCATCCAACTGCGTCACCAGGTCACCGAAACGGCGCGGTTTACACAACGTCAGCACCTGTTCCGGCTTCAGCTGCGGCACCGGGCGCAGCGCGACCATCAAACCTTTATCGTTTTCCGGTAACAGCGTGTTTTTCATCAGCTTCTGTACCGCGCCACAAAACGCATTCAATGGCAGAAAACCGCGCTGCTGCAACGGCTGTAAAGCCTGCATCAACGCAGGCAAGTCTGCGGGCACATGACGGGTAAACTGCTGCCCCTGAATCCCTTCCAGCGTGGTAAGGAAGCGCGACAAAGTTGCCGCCGTGGGCACAATTGCATTGATGCCGCAGGCCAGCAGCAGGCGCTCATCGCTGTATCGCAAGCTGGTATTCATCTCGCGTACGACAATCTTCAGCGCGTTACCACGCGAGCGTCGCAGGCTATGGACCATTTTTGCCAGGGCGTTGATATCATGGTTATTTGCCAGGCTAAAGATCACCGTCGCGGCGTTGGCCTGTTGCGCGCGCGAGTAAACCCCATCATTGTCGCTAAACAATTGCCACTGAGCGGAAAAAGGTGGAGCGCCTTCCAGCACGCCCTGCTCGGCAAGAAATTGATTCTCATCGTTCAGGCTGAGCGGAATATTTTGTTCCTCTTCGCTGGCAGCAATAAACTGATTTTCGATGTAATTCAGGCGAATCGCGCGATCCGCCAACAGTTGGTCAGCGGAATACCACCAGTTAATGCGATATTGCCAGCTATCCTGTTGATAATCTAAATGAGCGACACCATCAATCTGGCGAAAATAACGCTGGAGATAATTCCGCAGGTTAATTATTGATGTACCAGAAGTTATCATCAGCAGCGTCATGTTTTTTTCAATTAACTGACGACGCATGCGCTTCAGCCAAATCGCCAGTTCTTCCTGCGATAATTTAACCCAATGTGCGGCGTTGCTATAAAACAACACCAGACCGCTTCGCTTATTCATTACGCGCGCAAAATCCCCTTGCAACTGTTGCAAGGAAAGTTTATTGGCCGGCAACGAAAATAAAGGAATACGCACCGGGCCACCGGGCGGATCGGGCGTCAGCAATGCCTGCGGTTTTTCGTCTGAGCTGATCAGTGTGGCAGCCTGTTGCTGGCTTATCACCTGACGCAGAAACGATCGCGCATCCTCCTGCCGCTGGCAGGTGATCCAGTAAAGTCCGGGCGTTTGCAGTGTAATTAATTCCTGTTGAACCTGTTGCAGGCCGAGCGCATAGTGATTTTTCATATTAGATTCGCGATCTGTACAATCCAGGCTAGTTTATTATAGACGGCGACGATTGGAACTGCTGAAATAAAAAAACGTTGAACTAACTCAAAACGCATTGATCTGTGCGGGTGTTTATCGTTTTCGCCAACGTTAAACTTATATCAATAAATATAATCGTAACTCTTCGATTGTCGTTTTTAGCTGGCAAAAAAGTAATGAAAACAGAAAATGCCTTTTCGCTGGTATCGCGAACCCGTGAAGAACAGGATGACATTAATACCTTAAGTGAGGCCTTTTCATTGCAGGCGTTTCACTACATTGATATTGCCCGGGAAGAGCGCCTGAATACCCTTTTGTCGCACTGGCCGCTTTTGCAGGAATTATCCGCCACTCAGGAGTCTGAACACTAATGCCGGTGATTGCTCTTCAGGGACTGCGCGGCGGCTGTGGCGCCACTGCGCTCTGCGCGGCGCTTGGCTGGGCGCTGAACGCGCTACAGGAATCGGTGCTGGTGCTCGATCTTTCCCCTGCGAATCAACTGGCTACCCACTTCAACTTGCCAGTGAATCATGACGCCGGATGGATGCCCGCCCTGCTCAATCAGCAGCCCTGGCAACAGACTGCACAGCGCTACCGCCCGGGGTTAGATTTCTTACCTTTTGGCGCAACAACCCATCAGCAGGCATTAAGTATTCGCTGCTTCGACGAAAAATTTGCTGAACCGTTGCTTAATGCTTTCGCTACGCTCAAATCTCAGTACCGCTGGTTGTTGTTGGATTTACCGGCAGACGTGTCTCCCTGGCACCTGCCGTTCCTGCACAGCGCAGACCAGGTGCTTCAGATACTCACCCCTGATGCCAACTGTCAGCTGCGTCTGCATCACCCGCGTTTTCTGCCGCACACGTTGTTTTTGATCAACCAGTTCAATGCCAACAGCAAGCTACAGCAGGATTTGCATCAACTGTGGATTAGCTCACTGCGCAACCTGATTCCGCAGGTCATTCATCGCGATGAAGCGCTGGCGGAAGCGCTGATGATGAAACAACCACTGGCTGAATATCGCCCGCACGCGCTTGCCAGTGAAGAGGTCAACACCCTGGCAAACTGGCTGTTGCTCAATGTGGCCGGGGCAGGCAAATGAATCCGCTACGCTGGCTGCTCATCCCGCAGGCGTGGCAGGCGTTGCAACAACGCGCCCGCCAGGCGCGTCGCCATGGCACACCCTGGCCGACCATCATCCTGCATTTGATGTGGTGCATCCTTGCCTGGTCACTGCTGCGACTGGAGACGCCGGGTTGGCAGCGCATCCTGCAACAACGTCATCGCTACTTCCCGCAAATCTCCCTGCAACGCCCGCGTCCGCTCGATGTGCTGCGCTATGCACTGCAAAGCCTGTGGCTGTTGCTGGTCTTGCCGCTCGACGATAGCGAACGCAGCGAGCGTAAACGCTTCAATAACGCCTTTAAGCCGCTGTTCCGCTGGCGTCGACAACTCTATCAATGGTTGGGCGCGCTGCCATTGCAGTTGAAAAAACGTGGCGTCATCCGACGCAGCGAACAGCGTCTGCAACGATTGCCACCACGCGCACGCCAGTTGTTGTTTATCACCGCCGCCATTGCTGCCAGCCTGCTGGCGTTGCTGTGTATCTCACAACCCTTCGGCATCATGACGCAGTTTGTCTTCGTGCTACTGCTGTGGGGGCTGGCGATGCTGGTTCGCCGCGTACCGGGGCGGCTCTCTACCATCATGCTGATCGTGCTGTCGCTCACCGTCTCCTGCCGCTATTTGTGGTGGCGCTACACCGAAACCCTCAACTGGGACGATCCGATTAGCCTCGCCTTCGGCTTGCTGCTGATTGGCGCGGAAACCTATTCGTGGACGGTGCTGGTGCTGGGCTATTTCCAGACGTTGTGGCCGCTCAACCGCCATCCACTGTCGATGCCAGAGGAGATCACCGTCTGGCCGAGTGTGGATATTCTGGTGCCCACTTATAACGAACCGCTCAGCGTGGTGAAACCGACCATCTACGCCGCGATGGGTATCGACTGGCCGCGCGATAAGCTGAATATCTATATTCTCGATGACGGCACACGCGACGAATTCCGCGAGTTTGCCGCCAGTGTCGGGGTGCAGTATGTGGTGCGTCCCACGCATGAACACGCCAAAGCGGGCAATATCAACCATGCGCTGAAAACCCGTTGCCAGAGCGAATATGTGGCGATTTTCGACTGCGACCATGTGCCGACGCGTTCGTTTCTGCAAATGACGATGGGCTGGTTCCTGAAGGATAAACAGCTGGCGATGTTGCAGACGCCGCATCACTTCTTCTCGCCGGATCCCTTCGAGCGCAACCTCGGCCGCTTCCGCCAGACGCCAAATGAAGGCTCACTGTTTTACGGCCTGGTGCAGGATGGCAATGACACCTGGGATGCGGCGTTTTTCTGCGGCTCCTGTGCCGTTCTGCGCCGCGATGCGCTGGATGAGATTGGCGGCATTGCAGTCGAAACCGTGACGGAAGATGCGCACACCTCATTGCGTCTGCATCGTCGCGGCTATACCTCGGCCTATATCCGCATTCCACAGGCGGCCGGCCTGGCTACTGAAAGTCTGTCGGCGCATATCGGTCAGCGCATCCGCTGGGCGCGCGGCATGGTACAGATTTTCCGACTGGATAACCCGCTGTTTGGCAAAGGCTTAAAACTGGTGCAGCGCCTGTGTTATGCCAACGCCATGCTACATTTCCTCGCGGGGATTCCACGGCTGATTTTCCTGCTGGCACCGCTGGCATTCCTGCTGTGCCACGCCTACATCATCTATGCCCCGGCACTGGCGATCGCCATTTATGTGTTACCCCATATGCTGCACACCAGCCTGACCAACTCACGCATTCAGGGCCGCTGGCGTCACTCCTTCTGGAGTGAAGTGTATGAAACGGTGCTGGCCTGGTACATCGCCCGCCCGACCACGGTAGCGTTGTTCAATCCGCACAAAGGCAAATTCAACGTGACCGCTAAGGGTGGCCTGGTCGAGAAACGCCATCTCGACTGGGTGATCACCAAACCCTACATGTTCCTGGTGCTGCTGAATCTGGCGGGAATTGTGATGGCCTTCTGGCGTATGGCTTACGGCCCATCCAATGAAATCCTGACCATCTGGGTCAGTCTGATTTGGGTGATCTACAACATGGTCATCCTCGGTGGTGCCGTGGCGGTGTCGGTAGAGGCCCGGCAGATTCGCGAAGCGCACCGTGTCGAGATCGCCATGCCTGCCGCCATTGCACGCGAAGATGGTCATATGGTGCCCTGCACGCTGCGCGACTACTCGGACGGTGGCGTTGGTGTAGAGCTGCGCGAAGCAGATGCGTTGCAAGAGGATGAGCCGGTGTGGCTGCTGCTGCGCCGTGGTCAGCAGGAGTTCAGTTTCCCCTGCCAGGTACAACGCGTCTTTGGCCGCCGCGCCGGTATCCGCCTGCATCAGCTATCCACTGAACAACACATTGAATTTATTCAGTGTACCTTTGCCCGCGCCGATACCTGGGCGCTGTGGCAGGACGGTTTCCCGGAAGACAAACCGGTACAAAGCCTCGCCGACATTATGGTACTGGGCTTTAAAGGCTACCTGCGTCTGGCGGAGTACGGCCCAACGCCGCTGCGTCGTTTATTCAGCCTGCTCACCACGCTGGTGCACTGGCTGGCCTCACTGCTGCCACAACAACCTGGCCGCGTGAAAATAGAAAACACTCATTAAGTTGATGATATGACCATGACGAAAAAACTGAGTTGGTTCACCGCCCTGCTCCTGAGCACCGCCACACTGGCTCAGGCTGCCCCGCAACCAGCTGCTCCGATTGCGCCCCAGGCGGCGGCACAAAGCCCTCTGCCGGTGGTGAGCGACCAGACACTGCCTGGTGCACCGCTGCGCGACAGCCAACTGCTGTTCAACCTGGTTGCGCCGCCACCGGGTAGCATGACGTTGCGCGGCACCGGGCCGACCGGTCAGATTGAGTTTGGCGTGCGCAGTGATGAGGTGGTGACGCGTGCGCTGCTCACTCTCAACTATCGTCCGTCACCAGCGTTAATCCCGACGCTGTCGCAACTCAAGGTGTATCTCAACGATGAACTGGTCAGCCTGATCACCATCACCGCCGATCAGCTCGGCAAAGAGAATCAGACCCAACTGGCGATTGATCCGCGCTTTATCACTGACTTCAACCGCGTGCGGCTGGAGCTGGTTGGCCATTACGCCAACGTGTGTGAAAACCCGGCCAACAGCACCATCTGGCTGGATATCGGCAAGGAGAGCAAGCTCGACCTGACGCTGCAAAAACTGCCGCTGAAAAACGATCTGTCGCACTTCCCGGAGCCTTTCTTCGACAGCCGCGACAGCCGACCGCTGCAACTGCCGATGGTGTTCAGCGCCGCACCTGACCTGCAACAACAACGTGCCGCCGCGATTCTCGCCTCGTATTTTGGCAGCAAGGCGCAGTGGCGCGGTCAGACCTTCCCGGTGCTGTATAACCAACTGCCAAAAGAACAACACGCGGTGGTATTCGCCACTAACGATCAGCGTCCTGATTTCCTGAAGGAGATGCCGCCGGTGCAAAAGCCGACGGTAATGATGGTCAGCCAGCCGGAGAATCCGTATGAGAAGATGCTGCTGATTCTCGGTCGCGACGACAAAGATTTGCTGACCGCCGTCGAAGGCATTGCCCAGGGCGAGCTGCTGCTGCGCGGTGATACCTCAACGGTGGATGACGTCAAATTACTGGCTCCGCGTAAAGCCTATGACGCGCCGAACTGGGTACGCACCGACCGCCGCACCACCTTTGCCGAGCTGACGCAGTACCAAAACCAACTGCAATCCGACGGCCTGCAACCCAACCCGATCGCGCTGACGCTCAACCTGCCGCCGGATCTGTTCCTGGTACGTGCTCGCGGCATCGATATGGACCTGATTTATCGCTACACCTCGCCGATGCAGCAGGATGGATCGCGCCTGGCGGTACACCTGAATAACCAGTTTATGCAGGACTATCCGTTGATGCCGAAGGACACCGGCGGCAAGCAACTGCTGCATATCCCGCTGATTCAGGGCTTGCAGGACAGCAGCCGCCAGCTGACCATTCCGGCGCTGCGCCTCGGCGTGGTCAACCAACTGCGTTTTGACTTTGATTACGCCAACACCTTTATTGGCGGTACTGCCGATGGCCGTTGCGAAACCGTCACCGCCGTCGGCCATCATGTGGTGATTGACGATCACTCCAGCATCGATTTCTCCGGCTATCGCCACTACATCGAAATGCCATCGCTGGCCGCGTACGCCAACGCCGGTTTCCCTTATAGCCGCTACGCCGACATGGCGCAGTCGCTGGTACTGGTACAGCCAAAACCAGGCAGCAACGAAGTGACCACCTTGCTGAATGCGCTGGGCAGCATCGGTGCGCAAACTGGCTATCCGGCGTTGCGTGTGCAAATGAGCGACGATTGGAGCAAAGCCAAAAGCAGCGACGCCGATCTGCTGATGATCGGCAGCATCCCGGCCGATCTCCAGGATGACCGCAAGATCAATGCGCTGGTTGAGGCGGCCCGTAGCTGGATCAACATGCCAGCACGCCCCATCGCCGCACCTAACGTCCCGGTTTCTGCCAGCGATCGCGCTGTCGAAAGCCAGACCACCATCAGTTCACGCGGCCCGCTGGGCGTGATTGTCGGCTTCCAGTCGCCGTTCTTTGATCAACGTAGCGTGGTCGCCCTGCTGGCCGACAGCCCGCGTGGTTGGGATCTGCTCAACAACGCGATGCAGGATAGCGGCAAACGCGCGGCGATTTTCGGTTCGGCTTCGATCATCCGCGAGTCTGGTGTCTACAGCCTGCGGGTTGGCGATACCTATTTCGTCGGTCATCTGCCGTGGTGGGAGCGTCTGTGGAATATGCTGGCAACGCATCCGGTCTGGCTGGCGCTGTGCGCTGTGGTGGTAGTGCTGCTGTTTGCCCTGATGGCATGGCGTCTGATGCGTATGGTGAGCCGCCGTCGTCTGGCAGAAGAATACGACGATGAATAAAGCGCGCGCGCTGCGATTCGGGCTGCTGCTCAGCACCACGCTGGGGATGCTGGCGGGCGCGGTCGCCGCGCCCGTCGGTCCACAGGTTTCGCCGGTCGAATGGCTACTGATGCAGATCCGCACCGGCGAATCGACCAACAAGTATGATCTGGTGCAGCAATCGCTCTACCGGCTGGAAAAAATCGATCCTGACAACCCGCAGGTGCTGGCGGCGCAAATCCGCATGGCGCTGCGTCAGGGCGATCTGGCGAAGGCACAAACGTTACTGGATGAACTGAAACGTGTGGCACCGCAATCCGCCGCCGCCCATGAATCCGAAGCCGGTATGAAACTGATGTCAGCCGAAGGCCGTCAGCAGTTGCAACAAGCCCGACTGCTGGCGGCCGCGGGTCATATAGCGGAAGCGAAAGACGCGTGGGACGCGCTGTTTCACGGCGTGTTCCCGGATGTGAACACCGAACTGGAATACTGGCAACTGGTGGCGCGTCTGCCCGGTCAGCAGCAGACGGCCTATCGCCAATTACAGGCGCTGGAACAACGCTACCCCGGTAATATCGGCGTGGAGCTACAACTGGCGCGCATGGCCTTTGATAACAATCAGCCAGCCGCAGCGCTAACGCAACTGCGCAACCTCGCCAGGCGCGATGGTGGCCGCGATGCCGCTTCAGAACTCTGGCTACAGCAGATCCAGAATCAGCCAGTCAGCGACCAGAGTGTCGCCAGCCTGCAACAATATCTCACCGTATTTACCTCTGGCGATGCACAACAACGTGGACAGGAGGAGCTGGCGCGGCAGCAAAAACTGCTGGCCGATCCAGCCTGGCGTCAGCGCATGCGCGGGCTGGCGCTGGTTGATGCCGGAGGCGGCGCGGGGGCGATTGCCTCCCTCAGCGCGGCGCTAAAAGCCACGCCTGATGATGCCGAACTGATGGGGGCGATGGGCCAGGCCCAGGCGCGTGCCAACAACCGTGCTGCGGCCATTATGTGGTTAGAAAAAGCCATCAAACACGGTCAGGCCAGCACCCAGGTGGGGAAATGGCAGTCGTTGCTGCAAACCAACCGTTACTGGCTGGCCATCAACAACGGTGATAACGCGCTGAAAAAAGGCGATCTCAATGGGGCGGAACGTCAGTATCGCAACGCCCAGGTGATTGATAACAGCGACAGCTGGGCGCTGATCGGACTCGGCGATGTGGCGCAGGCGCGCCATAACGAAGCCCAGGCCGAACGCTACTGGCAACTGGCGCTGCGCATTGATCGTGGTAACACCACGGCGGTGCGCCGCCTGGCGGGTTTATACCAGCAACAATCCCCGGCGCGGGCGATGGCGTTTATCAACGCCCTGCCCGCCGCCCAGCAACGCGGATTAGCCGATACGCTGCGTACTCTGCGTAGCGATAGCCTGCGCGCCGAAGCTGATGCGTTAGCGGAACAGGGGCAGTGGCATCAGGCGGTGGTGAAATATCGTCAGGCGGCCCAGGATACTCCCAACGATATCTGGCTGTCGTACCGGCTGGCCGGGGCGCTACGCAACAGTGGCGAAGCCGCGCAGGGGCGCACGGTGATGGAAGCGATGGTGCTCCAGCACCCGCAGGATCCGAGTGCGTTGTATGCCTGGGCGCTGTGGCTGTCTTCCGGCGATGAGGATGACGCGGCGCTGGCGGCGCTCAATCGCCTGCCGCAGGCGCGCTGGGATGACAACATGCATGAACTGGCCGATCGGCTGAATCAGCAAAAAGTCTTTGCCCGCGCCAATGCGCTACGCGATGGCGGCAATGAAGCGGCAGCGATCGCGTTGTTAAAACAACAACCCACCTCTTCACGCCGTGATATCACGCTGGCCGACTGGGCGCTGGAGCGCGGCGATGCACGCACAGCGCTGGCGGGTTACCAGCAGGTGCTGCACCAGGATGCGCATAATAACGACGCCGCCCTCGGACGTATTGAAGCGTTGATTGCGCTGAAACGTCCACAGGAAGCGCGTCAGGCGTTACAAAGCTTGCCGGATAGCGTGGCAGAAGAAAGTATCAACAGCGGGCGTCGGGTGGCGCTTGCCTGGCAAAACAGCGGCGACAACCTGCGGGCGCAGCGGCTATTTAACACGTTAAAAACCCGCGCCGCCCAGGAAGCGCCCTCGCAAAGCAAAGCGTTGGTGTATCGCGATGCCGCTCGGCTGGAAACCCAGTTACGCCAGCCCGCACAGGCGCAGCAGGATTACCGGCTGGCGATGGCTGCCAGCGGCATCAGCGCAACCGTGCCAGAGGATAACGACAGCTACACCCGGCTGACCCGTAATCAACCGCAGGATGACTGGCTGAAGCGCGGTATTCGCAGCGATGCCGCCGATCTTTATCGCCAGCAGGACACCACCGTCACGCTGGAACAGGATTACTCGCGCGACAAGGGCACCGGTGGCCGCTCAGATTTTACTGCGCACACCACCATGTTGCAGGCGGAGACGCCGCTGGCCGATGGTCGTAGTTTTGTCCGCGTCGATCATGTGCTGGTGTCGGCAGGCACCTTTGCCACCGAAAACAACAGCCACAACGATCGCTTCGGTAGTTGTAATGATGCCAATTCCGGCGGCTGTAGCCGCGATTTCACCCAGCGCGATGAAGGTACGGCGATTGGCGTAGGCTGGCATAACGACCGCTGGTCCGGCGATATCGGTACCACGCCGCTCGGCTTTGAAGTCACCAACTGGGTAGGCGGTCTGAGCTGGAAAACCGATGTGGACGATATTGGCGTCACCCTGACGGCCTCCCGTCGCCCGATCTCCAGCTCGCTGCTGGCCTATGCGGGCGCACGCGATCCCGCCACTAACGGCGGCAAAACCTGGGGCGGCGTGGTCGCCACTGGCGGTTCGCTCGGGTTGAGTTATGACCAGGGCGGCGCACATGGCGTCTGGGCAGATCTCAGCGCGCATCAACTGACCGGGGAAAATGTCGCAGACAACACCCGCGAACGTATGATGGCGGGTTACTACTACAAGTTGATTAACGAGGACAACCGCCGCGCCACCGTTGGCCTGAACAGTATGCTGTGGCACTACCAGAAGGATTTAAGCGATTACACCTTCGGTCAGGGTGGCTACTACAGCCCGCAGCAATATCTGTCGTTCTCGGTGCCGGTGACATATCGCCAGCGTACCGAGAACTGGTCATTTGATCTCGGCGGCTCGGTATCCTGGTCGCATTCCAAAACCGATGCGCAGCAGCGTTATCCGGTCAATCCGGGGTTTGAACTGGCGTCGAATCCGTACTCAGACAGCAGTTCCGGCAGCGGCGTGGGTTATACCCTACAGGCGATTGTGGAGCGGCGCGTAACCCCGCATTGGTTTGTTGGGGTGGCGATGGATATTCAGCAGGCGAAAGATTACACCCCAAGCCACGGATTGCTGTATGTGCGTTATTCGATGGCGGGCTGGAACGGTGATATGGATATGCCGCCGCAACCGTTGATTCCGTATGCGGATTTTAAATGATGGGTTCACCAGGCAGTGGTCTGGATCTGAGAAGGTTCCGCCCGCCAGGCATTAAGTAGTTTCAGCCGCAACGTGCAGGCGGACGGGCAAAAGTCCGAAGGCGCGGACCTTTGCAATCCGCGCCCTGCGGCGTCCTCGCGCAGCGCATAGCGCTGTGCCCTCGCTTATCACTCAGGCCACACGGCACGCGCGGATTCGCCATCCCTGGCTCATTCCGCTCTCTCGCCGCATCCATGCGGCTCGGCCTGGCCTTCCCTCTGCGCTCAGCGCTGCGGATGCCGCCCACCCCATCGCCTGAAAGCCAGGTGCTCTCTTAATTGCGCGATAAATCGCGCCGCTACAAATGGCAGCACGTTACCCGTAGCGGCGCGATTTATCGCGCAGACAGCAATGATTAAATCACCAAAAAAAGCACAAGTCATGCAGCGGGGATGAGCCGCATAAATGCGGCGAAAGGCAGCGTTGAGTTGTAGCGGCGCGATTTATCGCGCAAAAAAAGAAGCTGGCGCAGGGCCGGGGAGTGCAGAGGGCGCGGCCAGGCGCCCTTTGCTCGGTCGCCGCATCGGCGAACTGAAACTACATCAGCCTGTGGCGAACGAAACCGCCCCCAAACTTCAGCGCATCAGCGCCTTTCCTGATATGCCATCCAGGTCAGCAACTGCAAACTGGCAGAAAAGTAGTTCTGATCCGGTGCCAGCCGGTCACTGAGATAACCCGTCTCGCTCAGCGTCAAATCCCTAATCGCCAGCAAGCCGCCGTCGAGGTTATAAGGCGCGGGCGTGTTCGCCAGCACATCAAACCACGCCGGGGTGGTTAAGCGCCCATAGGCCTGCCAGACACGCTGGTAGGGCACCAGACGCAGGCTTTGCGGATCGTACCACCAGATATTCAGTGGGATACGAATCGCGTCATAGCTAAAGCGGTTGGAATACCCGACCGCTGGCGCAACCGAGCCATCCGCATTCAGCGCCACCCAATCGAGCGGCAAACCGCTTTTGCCGAAATGCATATCGCCCAGCAGGTCCATGCCATCATCAATCAACTGATTCCAGACGCGCAAATGGCTGTGCTCAGCAAACTCACGCCATGCCGGGAACAGGAAATAGGACGGATTGAGTACGATAAAACTGGTTTTATTGAAACCCTGCACACCCGGCAGCATCACGGTATGCCCGGCATAGGTGATCACGTTGTGCTTCACAATCGCCCGCTGGATACGATCAGACGCCTGCTGGTAACTGGCAGAGGACCACTTCTGCGCCCCACGCTGCAACGCCCAGGCAATCAGGACATCACCATCCGATGCGTTATTTTTGTCAGCGACGGGATCGGTCGCACCCGGGGTATAACGCCAGTAGAACAGATCGTTTTGCGGATTGCGCAGATGGGTCTGCGTCCACTGCCACAACTTATCAAAGGTCGGGCGATCGTCATTGGCTACCGCCAGCAACATGCCGTAGCCCTGGCCTTCGGTGTGGCTGACGTTGTTATTGGCGGTATCACTGATACGACCATCGTTGCTCATAAAGCGACTTTTAAAGGTACTCCAGCCATCTGCGGCCGCCTGGGCACTAAAAAACATCACCATGAAACAGAGTATCCATTGACGCCAGAACGGCTTAACACTCATCTCAGCTTCCTATTGATATCGGTAGTGCAGCGTACTGCCATCAAGCTTTTCAAGGGTAAGAGGAACCTTGACGCTGCCGCCCTGGTCCTGAAGCCAGCGGGCGTACACCCCGGCCAGCACGGCGCTGAATGCCAACTGCCAGCGTTCGCTATTCACCCGGTTGTCTCCCGCCGGTAACGCATGGTGCTGAATCAGAATGGCGTTCTCCATCGGCTGTAATTGGGCAAAGCCCCAGCTAAAACGCGCCAGCTGCAAATTCATTTCACGCTCCAGATCCTGAACGGTGCGCGCCTCCGCCAAAGGATAGCGCGCCGCCAGCGATTCGCCCACCTGGTTGAGGAAACCTTCGGCTTCCTCTCCGGCATTATCCAGCATGCCTTCAATCATCACGCTGACCAGATCGAACCAGCCCGGCTGATGCGGGTGATTGACGCGGGCTGCCAATTGCTCACTCATTAGTTGTCTCCGAACATGTAGCGGAAGTACAGATTCGCGGTAGTCTCGTTGTAATCACCGAAGGTGTCATAGCCTAACTGACCACCCAGGGTGAGATCTTTGTTGATCTTATAGTCAGCCCCGGCATGCAGGTTATAACCAATGCCGTTTTTGCTATCGCCTTCGTAGTAGGCGCTCTTGACGTAACCCGCATCCGCCATTGCCTGCAACTGAGATTGCAATGAAGGATCATTCGGGAAGTAAGCGCTTCTGTCCTGGCTGTAGGACTGATAACCGATCGAGCCACCGATATTCACCTTCAGGTCATCAAAGGTACGCGAGAAATCGACAGGGAACGAGATCGATGCGTAGTTCTGCGGGCTGAAATAGCCGCCCTGACCATAGCTGAAGTAGCTGAGGTTTTTCGAGAAGTCCATCCACGACAGGCTCATACCCACCTTCAGTTCGCGGTCGTCGTAATGGAACGGACGCACATAAGCACCTGCGGTGGCCTGCACGCTGTTGTTGCTGGCGACGTTCTCGCCAATATAGCTGTAGGCGCCGCCACCAACATAGAAACCGGCGTCACCGTTGTCGTAGCTCAGCAGCGCGTTGCCGCCGTTTTTCGTCACCTGGCCCCATTTCTTGCCGCTGGCGGTATCTTCTGCGCCAACATACGAAAGCAGGCTGTCCGTTACCGCACGACGCTCACCGGTCAGGATCAGCGTCAGGAAGTCAGTCAGCTTCGGCGACCACTGGATGCCACCCACCATAGTGCTGAGATCCTGGCCGAGCGGCGTACTGCCAAGGTCGATTTTGTAGCTATCGCCACGCAGCGCCATATTCAACTCAACCCCGTTGCCTTTCTGCGAATTGGTCGAAGAAGAAGGCACATCGGTGACTTCAGCATCACCCGCCGCAACCACGCCGCCCTGAATCAGCGCGTTAGTACCGAAACGACGCCAGGCATCGCCCGCGGCACTGCCCGCCGACAGGGAAATCGGCGTCATGGTAAAGTCGAAGCGCGAATCACCAAACGGCACGGTGGAGAAGGTCAGCGGTGCTTTGGCTTCGGTCAACTTACTCAGCCCCGATTCGCCATCACGTCCACGTACCTGCAACTGGCCCTGAGTCCAGGTGCCGGTTTTCTCCTGCAAATCGTCCATCATATCGTCGATCTGCTTCAGTGTACGGCTCTGCTGCACCGCCGGGGTATTGCTCGCCAGCGTTACGCCACTGGCGCTGCTGGTGACATCCGGCGAGGATTGCCACGGCATCACCGTACCGTAGCTGGAAGGCGTGCGCCCTACCGGTGAGGTGCTGCGGTTGATAAACGGGTTATCCGCCAACGCCAGACCACCCACGGTCGGTACGCTGCCGGTTTGTGCACCCTGCAAGCCAATCAACTGGCCGCGGGCGGTGCGCAGATAACTCATCGCCTGGCTGTGCTCACCGTTGGCTTCCGCCACTCGCGCCAGCAACAGCAGACGGTCCGGCGTTTGCTCATTACGCAGGCCACGCGTCAGGGTATTGGCTTTCTGCACATCGTTCTGTGCCAGCGCCACATTGATCGCCCCTTCACGCGCATCCTGGGTCGGGGTGTCCTGGGTCATCAGGTAGTCATACACCACGCCCGCTTCTTTGTTCATCTTGCCGGATTGGTACAGACGCGCCATCGCGAACATCAGATCGCGGTTCTGCGGATCGTGTTGCAGCGCCCCCACCAGTTTGTCATAAGCGGCGGCGTATTGTTTCTGCTCACGCAGGCGATCCACTTCGTTGATAACGTAGCCGTTGCGAATACCGGCCAACTGCGTCGGCGTACTGCGTGCCTGCAATTCCGGGCTGCTGAGGAAGCTCTGCGCTTCGGTGGTCAAACCGGCCTGATTGAGGACCGCCACCTGCGCAGCGTAATCGCCGGCGTTGCCCTGCACGCCGCGCTGCATATTGCTACGCACCACGGACACCGCGGTGGTGAGGTCACCCGCTTTCGCCAGTTTCTGCGCCAGATTACCCGCGTCCACCGGATTCGCTGGCGGATTCGACGCCAGCGCGCGCAGCGTATTCGCTGCTGCGGCATTCGAACCCTGTGCCAGATACTGATCGGCGGTGTTCATTTGCAGGTTAAAGTTCACGCGTTGCGCCAGTTCACGCATGTCGCTGCTTTTGCTGCTGTTGGGAATGCGCGCCAGCAGCAGGCTGGCCTGTTGCCAGGCACCGCTTTCGCTGGCATTCAACGCACCGGCGTAGAGTTCATTGGTGCTGGCACCGGTACGCATGGTCGGCTGCATAATATTCGCCGCCATCATGCTATCGCCCTGACCACGATAGATGCGCGCCAGATCGAGACGCAGCCAGCCATCGTTAGGGTTACGCGCGATGCCCTGTTGCAGGGTGGCAATCGCCGCAGCATTGTTACCTGCCGCCAGCTCACGCTTCGCCTGCTGGCGGATTGGATCGGTGCTGCTGCCGCGCGGTGCCACGCTCTGACGCACGCTGTCCGGCAGCGAGGCCAACAACGTATTGGCTTCGGCGCTACGATTCTGCTGACGCAGCACGTAAAACAACCCTTCTTTCGCGTTACGGTTATCCGGCTCGCTTTGCAGGATCGAACGGTAAGTTTGCTCCGCCTGCGGTAACTGATTGGTACGACGCAGCACATCTGCGCGGAATAATTTGGCTGAAGTGCCTTTCTCGCCTTCAGCCTGAGTCAGTGGCTCGCTCAACGCCAGCGCCTGAGCGCTGTCGCCATTCTTCAGTGCCTGCTGGGCCGTTGCCAGTTGCGCATAGAAACGGGCATCAGCCGCCTGTTTCTGGCGCTGTTCGCTCTGATCCCCGCCCAACTGCGCAGCGCGCGTCAGGTAATCAGCCGCTTCAGAATAACGTCCGGCGCGCTGCGCCACGTAACCCATACCGGCCAGCGCATCGGCATCCTGCGGGTTGGCCTGCAACACTTTCTGGAAGTTGTTCTGGGCGCTGCTGACATCGCCGCTGTTCAGGGCCGTAAAGCCAGCCCCTTTCTCCGCGCCGCCGACATTTTTACGGTAATAATCCATCACCGTGTTGTCCTGCGGATGGCGTTGCTGCCAGGTCTGATACAACGACGCATCAGAAGCCTGCGGGCCAAGCCACAGCAGCGCCTGGCGCAGCGAACGGTCAGCATCTTTGTTGCCATCGGCCATCGTCGCCAGCAGATCGATACCTTCGCGACGTGTCGATTCCTGGTACGTCATTGCCTTACCCAGCGCCAGTTTGGCCCCGGTATCCTGCGGATGTTCGGCGGAGAATTGACGCAACGCTTCGACCGCCTGCGGTAGCATCGATCGGTCACCGGCCATTGTCAGATAATATTCGGCAGCGACACTCGGCGGCGGCTCATTGCCGCTAAAGGTATTGCGCCAGGTTTGCAAAGCTGCGGCGATGTTGCCACTGCGCGCCTGCTGACGCGCCAGTGACAACTGTGACTGCGGGATACTTTGCAGCTGGCGAGCGTTATCAAGCTCCGTCAGATGCGCATCGTTGGGCGACACCTGGTTCAGGCGGGCGCGCCATTGCGCGGCGCCCACGTTATCGCCACTTTGCTGGGCATATAACGCCAGCAGGTACAGCGCCTGGGTGTTATTGGGTTCCACCATCAGCACTTTTTGCAGCGAGGCCTGGGCTAAATCGTCATGCGCTTTCTGGTGCCAGTAAGCCGCCTGATCGAACAGCGCTTGTAACGCAGGGTTGGTGCTCTCCGCCGCCAGCAGCGGCTGAGAGAGAGTCAGTGCCCCACCCAGAATCAGGGCATGGCGAATACCGGCGCTTATCAGATGTTTTTTCATTATTTTTATCCTTACTTCTTGCCGGGCTTGCTATCACCTTGCGGGTTAAGACGTCGCCATGCATGACGTCTCAGCATCACCCAGGCACCACTGCCCACCAGCGCTGAAACCAGCAATGCGGCCAGCGCCATCAGCACGGAGTGCTGGTTGGCATACCACACCACCATCATGTACCAGGGCATTTCACCGCTCGGGAACTGCGGCCCGACGCGGAAGCTGCGGATACCGTTTTCATCGGTGATGATGGCGGTATCGCCACGAATACCGGCGTTGATACGCGCCGAGTTCAAATCGTTGTGCAGACGCAGTAACTGGTCATCGCTGGTCGCCACCGTCATCACCACCAGGCGATCGGGGTTCCACGGCGAGCGATAGCTGACAAAACCGCGCCACGCCTCGTTGGAGGAGAAGTAGCGATCGGCATCCAGTTGTTGACGATACCAGTCGCCCATCAACCAGCCGCGCAGCTTGTCCCAGGTGGTGGGGTCTTTCACGCCCAGCGTATTGCCGCTGGTTTCATACGGCGTTCCCGCCAGCATCGCCTGGTTAAAGGTGGTGTTTTGCGTGGTACTGACCGCCAGCAGGTCGCTCTGCTCCAGACGCGACAGGTTAGTGCCGCCATTCGGCATTCCGAATAACACCTGGTTCTGCGCCAGCGGCACGCCTGTGGCGTTACCGGCACGCGCTGCCATATCCAGTAGCGTGGAGATCTCGGCATCGCTTGGTTTTTCCGGCAGCAACAGCGCCGTCTGCGAGAAGTCAGCCAGACGTGTGAACGGGAAGGCAGCACCGACGAAGTACGACAGATTCGGCAGCATGGTGAAGTGGCGTGTATGGCTCAGGTCGATCGACGAGTCATCCTCAATGCGGCTCTTGATGTTGTTGTTCAGCAACACGCCGCAAGGGGCATCCGCTTTCGGCTTGATGTTGAAGTAAAGCGACAGTTGGTTGTCACCGTAAATCAGATAAGGATCGAGCTTGAGCGCATAGTTTTCCTGACGCGCATCGCCACCGAGACGATGCCAGGCACTCTCCAGCAGGCCGACTTTATTGACCGTCAGGTTGCGCAGGAAGGTGCCATTCAGCATCACGTTAAGGAACGAATTGTTCTCGTCAATCCAGCTTTCGGACGGGAAACGATAGTGCAGGTTGACCGGAATGGTGTCACCATCCCACATAAACAGATCCGGCGCGGCGCGGAAGTTCACGCTCAACGCATCGTGCCAGATACCGGTGGTGGTCAGGCTTTGATCTTTACGCAGCAGCTCGCTCAAACGTACCGGACGGCTGGTATTGATCCAGCGCGGGGCGTCATACGGCTTACGCAGCGCAATCGGCTGCGGCTGCACATTCAGGTTGCTGGCATCGGTGGTCAGCGGCTGGGTCGTCAGACGATTGGCCGCCTGACGCAGTTGCGTATCATCGGCACCGCTCACCAGCAGCAGTTTGTACACCGGGTTGAGCGGGTTATCGACCATCTGTAAGGTCGGGCCGTTGGCCGCCGGGAAAGTCAGGGGACCAATTTTATCGCCAGGATGGCCGAACAGAATGCCGTTGTGCTCCGGCAAATCACCGCGTACCACCGGGAAGCGGATGCCACGGTAATCCGACTGAATGCCCATCCAGGACGCTACCAGCGCAGCGGCGCTGACGGTATCCGGCGTCACGTTTGAGGCAAAGCCAATAGTGACGCTGGCAGGCGTCATGCGCAGCGGATCGATAAACGGACGCGGGAAGTTGCGCAGGCTGGTGCCGATGTTCAACTGCTGGCCTTCCATGCTCAGCGTGGTTTTCGGCAGGATGGTCACCTGATATTGCTGCGCGCTCTCTTTCTCGCACAACAACTTGTCAGCATCGTTGATTTTGAAACTCAGGTTGTTGCTGGACACTACCATCGCCGCCGGGATATCGAGCTGATAATCGCTGGTATCGCTGTCGGTGGAACCCAGTGGCAACGTACCCAATGGCTGGCCGTTCAACATCAGTTGCAGCGAAGTATTACGCGATGCCAGTGCAGCAGAAACACGCAGCGACAGGTTGAGGCGCGCATTGGTGATCACCTCATCACCCGGCAGGGTAAACACGATGCCGGACTGCAACTGACCACCGGTTAACACGATGCCCTGCTTCTGGCCCATCTGTGCCACCGAAATCACGGTGCTGACCGGCTGATTCAGCGGCGCGGCGACGACCGGCGCTGGCACTGGGGCCGCAGCAGGTGTCGGCAGAACCATCTCGGGTGCCGGAGCCGGAGACTCGCTGACGGCGGCGGGTGCATCATTTTCTACCGCAGGCGTATTCTCGGCCGGTGCGCTGACCGCTGGCGTGGTTTCCGCCGGGGTATAAGGCGTGCTACCTGCCGCCTCTTTCAGTTGTGCATCGGCATTGTTATCAAGGCCCTGCGGTGGCGGAATTTGCCCCAGTGCAGAGCTGTCCTGCGTTACCGTGGCTGGCGTTTCCGCCCAGGCGGGCACGAGCAGCAGCGCGGTTGCCAGCGAACTCGCCAGCAACGTTTGCGTCAAATTTTTCATGCGGCGCTGTCCTCTTTGACGGCAGGCTGAGCCTCCTGCTTGCCCTTATTACGACGATCTTTCCATGTCAGCCAGAACAGCTCGAAAACGGTACGCACAATGGTGCCGAGCGACAACAACGGATTGTCCTGCTTGTACTGCGGCTGAATCCACGCATCGGCACGCGCCAGCACCACACGCACCAGTTCGCGGCGACGCGACAGCGGCATGGCTTCGAAACGCAGACGAATGGTTTCGTCATCGCCGGAGATTTTGCTCACCGGAATGGTAATGGCACCTGATTTCAGCAGCAGATCGATCTCTTCGATTTCATCGTATTCATGACGATCATCGGGCGCGTCGAGTTGTGCGCCGCCCATCGACAGGTCGCTGGTCATGGTGCGCGACGAGATACCGCTGGCGTAGTGAATAATCGCCGGGATCTGTACTTCGATACGGATGGTTTTACGCACCTGCTTGGTTTCACGCGCTACGGCAATCGCCGCCATCAGGATAATCAGGCTGAACACCGCCCAGCCGACGTTAAGGGCAATCACGTAAGGATCCACCCCGAAGTAATCATGCATGGTGGCACGCACCACACCCGCCACAATCCCTATCGTCAGCAACGCCGCCACAATCACATGCGGACGCACGATGTGGAAATCGAAGAAGCCCTGATCCAGCACCCCGCCTTTATCGGTGACGTTGAACTTACCGTGTTTCGGCGAGAACATGGTCAAAATGGTCGGGATAACCAGGTGGAAACACATCACCGTTTCGTAAATCTCACCCCAGAAGGTGTAACGAAACCGGCCATTCATACGTGAGTTGACGTACAGCGACATCACCAGGTGCGGCAGCACGTAAGCGAAAATCAACGATGCCGACGAGTGAATGATGTTGAGGTTAAACAGCAGATACGCCAGCGGTGCCGTCAGGAACGCCACGCGCGGCAGACCAAACTGGAAGTGCAACATCGCGTTGAGGTAGCACAGGCGTTGCTGCCACTTCAGACCACGCCCGAACAGCGGGTTATCGACACGGAAAATCTGCGTCATGCCACGCGCCCAGCGGGTACGCTGAATGACGTGCAGACCCAGACGTTCGGTCGCCAGTCCAGCCGCCAGTGGAATCGACAGGAAGGCAGAACCCCAGCCAAGACGCTGCATTTTCAATGCGGTGTGGGCATCTTCGGTAACGGTTTCCACCGCAAACCCGCCAATCTCCTCCAGCGCGCTACGGCGAATCACCGCACAGGAACCGCAGAAGAAGGTCGCGTTCCAGTTATCGTTGCCTTGCTGCACCGGGCCGTAGAACAGCGAACCTTCGTTCGGGATGCTGCGCGCTGCGCGCAGGTTACGTTCGAACGGATCGGGTGAGTAGAAGTAGTGTGGCGTTTGCAACAGCGCCAGCTTCGGATCTTTCAGGAACGGTCCCACCGTCGCTTGCAGGAAAGTACGGGTGGCAACGTGGTCACAGTCAAATACGCAAATCAGCTCACCTTTCGTGATTTTCATCGCATGGTTGAGGTTACCGGCTTTCGCATGGCGGTTGTCGTCACGGGTGATATAACCGACCCCGACGTCTGCCGCAAACATGGCAAATTCACTACGTTTGCCGTCATCCAGCAAATAAATTTTCAGCTTGTCGCGCGGGTAATCAATACACTGTGCCGCCAGAACGGTATCACGTACCACATCGAGGCTTTCATTATAAGAAGGCACATACACATCGACCGTTGGCCACAGGCTGGTATCTTCCGGCAGCGGTTCAATGGTGCGTTTTAATGGCCAGGTGGTTTGCAGGAAACCCAGAATTAAGATCAGCCAGACGTACAATTCGGCAAGATATAAACCGATACCGAGAATGGCTTCAATCTCGGAATTAAAGTGCAACGTCTCCGTGGTGCGCCACCAGATATAGCGGGTCGACATCAGGGCGGAGAGGATGACCATCACCACGGTTATTTTACGGCTTTTGCTTAAGCCCATTAAAAACAGCATGCCAATGCTGATTAAGCCAAAGATATATTGTTTCTGGCTATCCATCGGCGTGATGATGATTACCGCTGCGACCGGTGCAAGCACCAGCAGCAGCAGGTAAAACGCGAGTTTACTCATGATTCACCTGCGGAGCTGTGTTGTTATTATTCGCCTGACAATGCCAGGCTATTAATAATGACTGCGAATGGGTGCCTGAACTTCACCGTTGCCCACGGAGATATTCAGAATATTGGAGACACGCTTGGCAACCAGCTCAATATCAAACGCTGCCGCAGATGCAGGGCTGAAATCAAAAACAGATTGCTGTGACGCATTGGCTTCCGCGACGCTTTCATCCCGGTGCACCACACCCAATAAATTGTCACCCAGACGATGCTGCATAAAAGCGGTGACATCACGGCTTATATTGCGGCGGTTATCGCTCTGGTTGAGCACAAAATAGTGTCCACGTTTATTATTTAGTGGCTGACCAATCATGCGGTCGTTTTCAATTTGCGGCAGTAAAGACACCGAAGCGGTGTCCGCCAGCATCACCACTAAATGCATATCGGCAAGTGCCGTCATCGCCTTCAACGCCGGACCTGGCCCTGGCGGAAAATCCGCGATGATGACCAGGCCGGGATAATTAAGTACCGTATCCAGGCCGCGTTTCAGGAAATGCGGATCTTTACTCAGGTTCTCTTCAAAACGTTCGCGCTGTTGTTCCGTGACCTCGCCATATGGCATGACAAAAATATTGCCGCCGGTGGTGAGAATCGACTGACTCCAGTCGGCTTGTTCTTCGGAACGCGCCACAAAACCGCGACCATCATGCAGCGGCACACCAAAATGCAGGCGCAACGCATTTTGTACGTCAAAATCAATTGCCAAAACTTTGCTGCCTGCGCGGGCCAGACTCCAGGCCAGGTTGGCTGCCATTGTGGTCTTCCCTACTCCCCCTTTAGGCGAGCACACACAAACTAACGGCATAGCGCAATCTTCTCCAGTAACGGTTTCAGTAATGTCTCTTTCGACAGGTTCACAGGCTCAGCTGGCCGCGAACGGAATAATGCGCCAAAGCGTGACGGTGCCGCAGCGGGTTGCGCCGGTGCGACTGGGGCAGCAAAAACGGGGGTCGGTGCAACGGCCACCGGTGCCGGAACCACTGCCGGCTCCGGCACCACAGCGGGTGCCACAGGCGCTTCAACCGGTTTGGGCGGTGGGGGCGGAAACAGCGACGTTGTTGCCTGCCGCTCAACATGAGTGGCTTTCGGTGCCACAGGTGTGGCTGAAGGCGAGGGTTTAGCCGGGGCTGGCGGGAACAATGATGACACCGCTGTCGGGGCCTCCCCCGCTGCTGGCGTCGCTGCCAGGCTATCCAGAATCGAGCCCCGTACGCTACTGGCGACCGGCGCGACCTGCGGTTGTTGTGGTGGTGCATCGAATTCGTTGCCGCGAATCGGCTGTGGCTGCGGCAGATCGATACGCTGGCCGCCGCCTAACGTTTCCTGATCTTCATCAGCAGCCAGCTGACGGATAATCGCCCACTGACTCTGGTCGGCTTCCTGCGTTTGCCCGGACATATCCTTAAAAGCGATATCCAGCGTCTGCGTTTTTTCCTTAAAACGCTGCAAATCGTCGTAGTTCTTCATGACCAGGGGCCTGTAAAAGGAGGGGGGGGAATTTTTCGCGAATATATCACATACATTAAAACACAGTGAGAGAAATCTGATTATTAAAACGCCGAATTCAATAAAAGAGTTTTATCTTTGTGATTGAAAAAAGGTAGCAAAATAACTCTCCTTCTGCTTATGACCTGAAATTAATTAATATCGGTTAACTGAAATAATCACGCAGTTCATCTTTTCGTAACTCACTGAAATATCTCTAAGCCTCTGCAAGTTACGGATTTTTCACCTGTGTGATTAATCTCACACAAATTTGACAAAATTCAGAATTTGTCTTAACGCTCGAAACAATTTTTAATGCCAGCGCATGACAGATGAAATGCGGTAATGGATTTTGTTAATGTTCAGTGAACAAGACAATTGGCGTTAATTTTTCTGAAGTATAGGCGGGAATTTGGATAGGAGTGAACAATCGGCCAGAAAGGCTGGCCGATTGATAATTAGAGTTGTTGCGTCTGTGCCTGAATCACGGTTTCACGTTTTACCCGACTGGCGCAGAATATCGCCAACAGCGAAATCACCACGGTAACCGCCAGATACCAGGCCACCGGAACCCAGTCCCCGTTATATTTTGCCAACAGGCCGGTCGCGATAAGCGGTGCGGTGCCACCCGCCAGCGCTGCGCCAAGCTGGTAGCCAAGGGTAATCCCGGTATAACGAACATTGGCGCTGAAAATTTCGGAACAGAGCGTACCAAGCACTGCCGTTACTGGCGCCCAAAGCACACCAAAGGCGATGACCGTCGCCAGCACGATACCCCAGGTCGTTTTGGTATCCAGCAGCATAAACCAGGGCACGATAAACAACCCGAGCATGAAAACGCTCACCGCATACATGCGCTGACGACCGATTTTGTCGGATAGCAGCCCCATTAATGGAATCATCAGAGTGGCGACCAGCGCACCCAATGTCACCGCTTCCAGCGCTTGCGATTTTTGGTAGCTCAATGTCGTTGTGGCATAGCTCACCACAAAGGTTGAGAAAATATAGAAAGGTGCGGTTTCCACCACTTTAAGCCCGGCGGCAATCAGCACTTCACGCCAGTGATGCTTCAACGTCTCGCGTAAAGGCGCTTTGGCAACCTGGCCTGCTTGTTTGACGCGTTTGAAGTCGGGCGTTTCGTCGATATCTTTCCTGATCCACAGCCCCAGGAATACCAGGATAGAACTTAATAAAAACGGAATGCGCCATCCCCAGGAGAGAAATGCGTCTTCACTGAAAAGCGTCATCAGTGAGACGATAAAGGTCGCCATCAACATCCCGATGGTGACACCGGCCTGGGGAATGCTGCCAAAAAAGCCTTTGCGTTTCGCCGGTGCATACTCATAGGCCAGCAGCAGCGCGCCACCCCATTCACCTCCAATGCCCATACCCTGAATGATGCGCATCAGAATAAGCAACACCGGTGCCCAAATGCCGATCATGTCATAGGTGGGCAACAATCCGATCATCACGGTCGCACCGCCCATCAGCGACAACGTTAACACCAGCGTTTTTTTCCGGCCGATACGATCGCCAATATGGGCGAACAACACACCGCCAATCGGACGGATAAAGAAGGTGAGGGAAAAGGAAAGATAAGAAAGGATTAAGCCAATAACCGGATCGACCATTGGAAAAAAAATCTTGTTAAACACCAGCGCCGCCGCCGTGCCGTAGAGGAAGTAATCGAACCACTCGATTGAACTGCCTGTCAGGCTGGCGATTAACACCTTCTTGTTTTTTCGTAAAACCGCCGTGCTGCTTTCATGTTGTGTCATAACCAGTAACCCCGCCAAATGGATGATTTGCACAGGTGTCACCTGGCGCGCTTCAGGTGCAACCCGCAGGACGAAAAAGGTTGTCAAAGTGTGAAGCAAATTAGGTTGTCTGGTTACATTTGACAAGCCAGCAGGCGTTTAAACTGGTCAGATCTCGGATAAGTTTACAGCATACACATCCTTTAAATTAATAATTTAAAGCCTAAAATTCTGCAAACAAATTTAACAATAGCGGGCTATGTAGGTGCAACCCGTTTGTTTTTGGTTGTTTCTGGTTATTTCAAAATAATGACAAAATCGGCGTCGTGAAGCGCAACCCGCACACAAGAAAAAGGCCCCGTCTGGGGCCTTTGTCACTCGCTGTCACAGGTTACGCGCCAGCGATGGGCTGGTTCTCATCTTGGTCTACGGCAAAGCAGGCAATTTGCTGCTCACCGTAAGTTTTCAACTTGGGCTGCAACTGTACACAGGTGCCAAAACGGCGACGACAGCGCGCGTTGAAGGCACAACCTGGCGGCGGGTTAAGCGGGCTGGGTAGCTCGCCGGTCAGTTTGATACGTTCACGACGTTCATCCGGATTGAGGCGTGGCGTGGCCGACAACAACGCCTGAGTGTAGGGATGGCGCGGGTTGCTGAAAATCGCCTCTTTGCTCCCCTTCTCTACGCAGCGGCCAAGGTACATCACCATCACTTCATCGGCGATGTGTTCCACCACCGACAAATCATGAGAGATGAACACATAGGAAAGACCGAGATCCTGTTGCAGGTCCATCATCAGGTTCAGTACCTGCGCACGCACCGAGACGTCGAGCGCCGATACCGGTTCATCGGCGATCAGCACATCCGGGTCCAGCATCAGGCCGCGGGCAATGGCGATACGCTGACGCTGACCGCCGGAAAACATATGCGGGTAGCGATCGTAATGTTCGGTTTTCAGACCAACCTTAGCCATCATCTCCAGCGTTTTTTCCCGACGTTCCGCTTTGGTCAACGTGGTGTTGATTACCAGCGGCTCTTCCAGAATCTGGCTGATTTTTTTGCGTGGATTCAGCGAACCATAGGGGTTCTGGAACACAATCTGGATTTTCTGGCGACGCAGTTTCTGCGCCTGCGGGTCATGCTTCAGCAAATCCTGACCATGCCAGTACAACTCGCCTTCGGTTGGGGTTTCAATCATGGTCAGCAGACGGCCCAGCGTGGATTTACCACAGCCCGACTCCCCGACCACCGCCAGCGTTTTGCCGCGTTCCAGATTGAACGATACGCCATCCAATGCTTTGACCAGACGCTCCTGGCCGAACAACCCTTTCTTCACCGGGTAGTGTTTTTTCAGGTCAATCGCCTGTAGCAGGTAATCCTGCTGTGTTTTCTCATGACTCATAAGTCGGTCTCCCGGCATCATCCAGTGGGAAGTGACATTTGGACTGACGGCCCGGAATGTCGCGCAGTTCAGGCTCTTCGCTACGGCAACGATCGGTCACGTAGGGGCAGCGCGGATTCAACAGGCAGCCGGTTGGGCGGTCGTATTTACCCGGCACCACGCCCGGCAGCGAGGCCAGACGCGCTTTATCCGCCGCGAATTCCGGCAACGCACGCAGCAGCGCCTGGGTATAAGGATGACGCGGGGCTTTGAAGATATCCGCCGCTTTGCCGCTTTCCACCACTTGTCCGGCATACATAACGATGATGTGCTGCGCCGCTTCCGCCACCAGCGCCAGGTCATGGGTGATCAGGATCAGCGCCATGTTCTCCTGCTTTTGCAGCTCCAGCAGCAGTTCAATGATCTGCGCCTGGATGGTCACATCGAGCGCGGTGGTGGGTTCATCGGCGATCAGCAGCTTAGGTTTGCAGGCGATCGCCATGGCGATCATCACACGCTGGCTCATCCCGCCCGACAGCTGATGCGGATACACATCCAGACGTGAAGCCGGATCGGGAATCCCCACCTGCTCCAGCAGATCAATCGCGCGCTGACGGCGGGTGCTACGGCTACCGCCCTGATGCACCTTCAGCGCTTCCATAATCTGGAAACCCACGGTGTAACACGGGTTAAGGCTGGTCATCGGGTCCTGGAAGATCATCGCCACTTCCGCACCCACCAGCTGGCGGCGCTCTTTTTCGGAGATGCGTTGCAGGTCGCGCTGGTTGAATTCCAGCTTCTCTGCCATCACCCGACCGGGATAATCAATCAGGCCCATAATCGCCAGCGAGCTAACCGATTTACCGGAACCAGACTCACCGACAATGCCGACCACCTGGCCCTGCTCAACCTGATAGCTGATACGGTCAACCGCACGGAACGGTGTTTTTTCGTCGCCGAAATGCACCGACAGTTTTTCTACATTTAATAACGCCATCTCGGTGCCTCTTTACTGCTTGAGTTTCGGGTCGAGTGCATCACGCAAACCATCGCCCATGAGGTTGAATGCCAGAACCGTGAGCAGGATGACCACTCCAGGGAAGGTCACGACCCACCAGGCACTTTGCGCATACTGCAACACGTCGGAGAGCATGGTGCCCCACTCCGGTGTCGGCGGCTGCGCCCCCATACCGAGAAAGCCCAACGCCGCCATATCGAGGATGGCGTTGGAGAAACCTAACGACGCCTGCACAATCAACGGTGCCAGGCAGTTAGGCAGAATATTGACGAACATCTGGCGCAGCGTACCCGCACCCGCCACGCTGGAAGCGGTGACGTAATCGCGGTTCACTTCCACCAGCACCGCAGCACGCGTCAGACGGATATAGTGCGGCAATGCCACAAAGGTCAGCGCCAGCCCGGCGTTCACAATCGACGGACCAAAAATCGCCACCAGCACCAACGCCAGCAGCAGACTCGGCAGCGCCAGCATAATATCGACCAGGCGCATGATGATGGCGTCAACCACACCACCGAGGTAACCGGCCATCAGACCGAAAACCACCCCGAGGATCAGCGACAGCACCACCACCAGGCAGCCCACCAGCAGCGACAGGCGTGCGCCATACATCAGGCGCGACAGAATATCGCGGCCAACATCATCGGTACCGAGGATAAACTTCCAGGTGCCGCCTTCCTGCCACACTGGCGGATGCAGCAACGCATCGCGGAACTGTTCCGCAGGGGCATGCGGCGCCAGGAATTCAGCAAAGATGGCGATCAGCAGCATCAGGATGATGAAGACCAGGCCAATAACCGCGCCTTTATTACGTTTGAAGTAGTGCCAGAATTCCTGAATCGGGGTCATCGGCTTGGGTGCAGCGCTTACGCTTGCGGGATCAACAGCAGACATGATGCCCCCTTATTTCTTATGACGGATACGTGGGTTAACCACGCCGTACAACAGATCAACCAACAGGTTGACCAGGATGATCAGAATCGCCACCAGCAGCACGCCGCCCTGCACCACCGGATAATCGCGGCGTTGCAGCGCTTCAATCAGCCAGCGCCCAAGGCCCGGCCAGGAGAAGATGGTTTCTGTCAGGATGGCCCCGGCCAGCAGCGTACCGACCTGTAAACCGATAACCGTCACCACCGGCAGCATGGCGTTACGCAGGGCGTGCACCACGATCACCCGCATACGCGTCAGCCCTTTGGCACGCGCGGTGCGGATGTAGTCTTCGCCCAGCACTTCCAGCATGGAGGAACGAGTCATACGCACAATCACCGCCAGCGGGATAGTCCCCAGCACGATGGCAGGCAGGATCATATGCATCACCGCATCTTTGAAGTCGCCCGGCTCGCCCCAGATCAGGGTATCGATCAGCATAAAGCCGGTAAGCGGATGGCTATCATCAAGGAAGATGGTGTCACTGACACGCCCGGAGACCGGCGTCAGGTTGAGCTGCACCGACACCAGCATGATCAGCATGATGCCCCACCAGAAAATCGGCATCGAGTAGCCAGTCAGGGAGATGCCCACGGCGGTGTGATCAAAGACGGAACCGCGTTTGACCGCCGCCAGTACGCCGACCGGAATGCCGACGGCAATGGCGAAGATCATTGCGCAGATGCCCAGCTCCAGCGTGGCTTTAAAGCGCGGTACGAATTCGTCCCACACCGGAATGCGGCTTTTCAGCGAGATACCTAAATCACCGTGCAACACGCCGTTGATGTAGGTGAGATATTGTTTCCACAGGGGTTGGTCAAGACCAAACATCGCCATCAACTGAGCATGACGCTCGGGCGAAATACCACGCTCACCCGCCATGATCAGTACCGGGTCGCCGGGGATCAGGTGAACAAACGCAAAGGTCAACAGGGTAATACCGATAAACGTTGGGATGACAAGGCCCAGACGTCGGAGTATGAACTGCAGCATAAGCCGTACTCTCAGTCATTTCCCGCAGCGTTGCCGCCGGGGACTACATTGCTCAAAACATGCATCCGGCACATAGCCGAACGCGACGCCAGAAGCGCTTCAATAAAAAGAAATTAGCCGGAAAAAAAGTGCGGAGTGCGGGCGGCGAAGAAGCCGCCCGAGGGCCGACGGCGTCGGCCCTGACCGCCATAATCCGAAAGGTTATTCCTGGATATCGACGTTTTCGAAGTGATGTTTACCTAACGGGTCAACCACATAGCCGGTCACTTTCTTGCTGACTGGCTCATACACAGTCGAGTGCGCAATGATCAGCGCCGGAGCCTGGTCATGCATAATCACCTGTGCCTGTTTGTAGTACTCAATACGTTTGTTGTGATCGGCTTCAGCACGGGCTGGCTGAATCTGATCTTCAAACGGCTTGTAGCACCAACGTGAGTAGTTAGAACCGTCTTTCGCCGCTGCACAGCTGAACAGGGTGGCGAAGAAGTTGTCCGGATCCCCGTTATCACCGGTCCAGCCCATCATCACGCTCTGATGTTCACCCGCTTTGGCACGCTTCAGGTACTCGCCCCACTCGTAGGTAACGATGTTGGCTTTGACACCGATTTTCGCCCAGTCAGCCTGAACCATTTCCGCCATACGACGGGCGTTCGGGTTGTACGGACGCTGTACCGGCATCGCCCACAGGTCGATGGTGAAGCCATCTGGCAGGCCCGCTTCTTTCAGCAGCGCTTTGGCTTTAGCCGGATCATACGGGTAATCCTGCACCGCGTCGTTGTAACCCCACATGGTTGGCGGGATCAGGTTTTTCGCGGCCTGGCCAGCACCCTGATAAACCGCATCAATGATGGCTTTCTTGTTCACCGCCATCGTCAGTGCCTGACGCACTTTCACGTTATCCAGCGGTTTTTTCTCGGTGTTGAACGACAGGTAGCCGACGTTCAGACCCGGTTGTTCCATCAGATTGATGTTTTTGTCTTTCTTCATGCTGGCGATATCAGCCGGGTTCGGGTACGGCATCACCTGGCACTCGCCTTTCTGCAACTTGGCGTAACGCACGGAAGCATCTGGCGTGATGGAGAAGACTAAGCGATCGATCTTCGGTTTGGTGCCCCAGTAATCCGGGTTCGCTTTGTAGAGGATGCGCGAGTCTTTTTGGTATTGCAGCAGCTGGAACGGACCGGTACCTACCGGGTTCAGGTCCACTTTTTCCGGCGTACCGGCTTTCAGCATGTTATCCGCGTACTCTTTCGACAGGATAGAGGCGAAGTCCATCCCGAGGTCGGCCAGGAACGGAGATTCCGGACGGGTCAGCACGAAGCGAACGGTGTGATCGTCCACTTTCTCGATTTTGCTGATCAAGTTCGGCATGTCCATGCCTTCGAAGTACTCGTAGCTGCCGCCAGAAACGCCGTGGTACTTGTTGTTTTTATCGAGCTGACGCTCGAAGGAGAAAATCACGTCATCAGCGTTGAAGTTACGCGTCGGTTTGAAGTCTTTGGTGGTTTGCCACTTCACGCCTTGGCGCAGATGGAAGGTATAGGTTTTGCCGTCAGCGCTCACATCCCACTTTTCAGCCAGGCCCGGTTCTACTTCTGTGGTGCCGATTTTGAATTCAACCAGACGGTTGTAGATCGGTACGGAGCTGGCATCGTAGGTGGTACCAGAGGTGAACAGCTGAGGGTTAAAGCCTTCCGGCGAACCTTCTGAACAGTAAACGAGGGTTTTCGCCTGGACACCCGCGGCAACGGTCATAGCAATCAGGCTCAGACCGACCTTCAGCATCCTGGATTTAGCCAGGGAGTTGATCATGTTTTGCTCCATTGTGATGTGATGTTGTGTGCGTTGCGCCTGACCTCTGATTTTTTTATGCGGTTCAGGCAAGTCACTTTTGTGACCAAAATGCGAATCGTTGTTTTTGTTGCGCTGGCACCGTGGAATCTGCCAGACGCGTCGGACTCTGCATCTATTGACGCATCAATTTGTCAACAGTTGCAAAGAACGTCAATACAAGGTGGGGTTATTTACAGAGAGTGTGAGTAACCGCAAGCAACGATAAAAAACACCCTTCAACCGGTAAGCCAATATTTAAAAAGGTGATAAAGCGCGCTATGCCGAGTGATTATCTGGTAAAACCACCAAATGACAGTGATTATCACCGCTAAAAAACATACAAATATTACCGGTAAATGTTGAATATATGAACGATTCCCCGTGCGTTATGACGTTCAGGCAGAGAAATATGCTGTACTAATGGCATAAGAAATCAGCAAAAAGCAAAAAGCGGTCATAAGAAGAATGTGTCGCGAATTAAGCGGCAGGCTGAGAAGTGGCAAGGGATTGATAGCCGTGAACAGGAATAATGACGACTAATGGACGATTGCCAGACGTAAGGGGTGAAAGATTAACTTTAAATCTTTAATCATCCTCCGCAGCAGGGCGTAACGGCGCGATTTATCGCGCAATTTTGTGTACGACGCCGGAAAAAACTGCGCGATAAATCGCGCCGCTACGGTTGATACAGACGAAAAAAAACCCGCTTTTACAAGCAGGTTTCTTAAATTTGGTCGGTGAGAGAGGATTCGAACCTCCGACCCCTTCGTCCCGAACGAAGTGCGCTACCAGGCTGCGCCACTCACCGATGGGGGCGCATCTTACTGCGCCACTCCGGGAGCGTCAATCCCTTTTTGTGCAATTCCATGCGATCGCCTGGAAAGCAGGCAGCGGAGAAAAAGCCCCCGCTGCTCAATAAGTTCAGGCAAAATTACAGCGGTTTGGCCTCAGAGGTAACCGCCGGTGCCTGACACCAGTTGTTCGCCGCTTTAATACCGCCGTCCGGTGAGGTATAGCCCAGACAGCCGAGAATGGTATCAAACAACTCGACGTGACGATGCGTCTTGCCAACACGCTGCTGCGCCTGTAAACGCTCAAAATTGCTGCGATTGTTGGGGTCGGCCAAATACTTATCCGAGGCCCAGACGATCATCGGTACCCGGAACTGCTCCGGTGGTGCCATCTCACGCGGTGTACCGTGCAGATGCATATTCTCGCTGATCGACTCACCGTGGTCGGCGGCATAAAACACAATCGCCTTCTTATCACGCAGCTGATCAAACACGCTATCGAGCATCGTATCGACGTATAAAATCGAGTTGTCATAAGCGTTAATCAACTGCGCTTTACTACAGGTTTCATCCACCCCCATACACTCCGGTTGGTAGCGGGCGAAGCTGCGCGGATAACGCTGCGAATACAGGTAATGTGAACCTTTGGTATGCAGCACCACCAGATGCTTACCTTGCGGATAACGTTCCAGCGATGCCTGCAATTCCGGCACCAGCAGCATATCATCCACCGGTTTTCCCTGATTACGCTTCTCAGAACCAATTTGTTCGCGGAAAGAGAAGTTATTCACATCGGCGTTATCGTAAAACCACACTTCACTTTGCATGGCGAACAACTCGGAGGTGAAACCCAGTTCTTTCAGTACCGCGAAGATGTTCTGCTCTTTCAGGGTACGACCGGGATTATCCATCGTGCCACCTTCGCGTACGAACATGCAGCGCAGCGACAGCTTAGTGGCGGTATCACAAGACTCGCCGCGGAACGCCACCAGGTTTTTCTCTTTCGAGAGCTTCGGCGTGGTATCGCGCTGATAGCCCAACAACCCCATATGGTCCCAGCGCGTGGTTTCACCAATCACAAACACCACGTAGGTATCATCAATTCCTGCCGGGGCCACGTAAGTAAACTTTTTCGCCGGGTCCAGCAGCTCCTGACTGTCCACCTCTTCATCCAGTTTGGTCCAGGCAAACAGCCCCAGCGCGGCAATCCAGTTTGAAGGCAGATAGGAGTGCGCCACCACACCGCCGTAGCTGGGCAGATCGATATTGGTGATCTCTTCGTTGGCTTTTTGCAGCTTGTCAAAATAGCGAATCGGCAGCCACACCAGCGCCACGCTCAGCAACAGAATCAGGGTTGGTTTGATGCGCTGGCCTGGGGTTTTCAGCTGCTCAATCAGCGTCTTACTCAGGTTATTGCGCCAAATCATCAGCAGCGGCAGGGCACTCACCAGCACCATCCACAGCACGAAATGCAGTCCGATAACTTCTTTTGACAGATCCACATCGGTGGTCATTACCGAGGCGACAATGCCATAGCCAATCACCACGTTAAAAAACGCCATGTAATAGGCGGCAGCAACCGAAATCACCACCAGCAGGCTGGCAAGCACGCGGTAAGCCCATTTACCGCCGAGCGACAAGAGTCGCATCAGGAAGAAGGTCAGCAGCACGGCGGCGACCACTTCAACCAGCGCCGAAGCCCAGTTTGTCAGTGAGGATTTCGTCAGAAAGCCGTCAAATCGGCGATAAAAAATCGGCAAATTCAACAGAATGCCGATATACAGCGCGAGCATCAATGACAGCTTCTGCTGCGTTAAGGTCTTAATATAATTCATGAATTTATTTATTCCCGGCTGGTGTCGGAGCGGTAACCCTAAAGTGGGACTATGTAAAGGCAATAGAGTTCGCTTTTACCGCAGAAAAGCGTGATGCAAGGAACTGTTCGGGAGGAATCTGAACCGAGGGCATAGCAATTTTGCGAAGTGGCTCAGTAAAACATGCGTTAAGAGGTGTGACCAGACAAATCTTGTTATCGGTCCAGGTTGAGCATTTTTTGCACACATCAAAAGTGACGTATCTCGTAGCGACGCGATTTACCGCGCTGTTTTTAAAAGCGCGCGATAAATCGCGCCGCTACGTATCAACACGTTCTGCCTTAGTTGATGATATTCAGCGTCACATCGATATTGCCACGGGTGGCATTAGAGTAAGGGCAGACGATATGCGCAGCATCGACCAGTTTCTGCGCTTCAGCGGCATCCATCCCCGGCAGATGAATATTCAGTTTGGCTTCAATACCAAAACCGTTGGGGATCGGGCCGATACCGACTTCACCTTCAATCCACGCATCTTTCGCAATGGCGAATTTATCGCGCGCCGCGACAAACTTCATCGCACCGAGGAAACAGGCAGAATAACCAGCAGCAAACAGTTGCTCCGGGTTAGTCACTTCACCGCCTGCACCACCCATCTCTTTTGGCACGCCCAGTTTCACATCCAGCACGCCATCAGAAGAGGTAGCGCGGCCATCACGACCACCGGTGGCTTTGGCTTTTGCGGTATAAACAACTTTTTCTAAAGACATGATAACCTCACTAATTCGCTATTTTATCGCGCACTACTTACATAGCGCAGCCTGATATGACACGGGTGCAGCGCACCCGCACTGAATTACTTCGCGCGATTCAGATTATCGCGCAGATCATCCAACTGGTTTTTCAGCGCCAGCAGCGTCTCATCATCACAAGCCGCAGCGCATTTGATCGCTTCCGGAATGGATTCCGCTTTCTGGCGTAATGCCCTTCCCTCGTCGGTCAGGGTCACGACAACCTGACGTTCATCCTGACGCGAACGCGCGCGGCGCAACAACCCGGCGCTTTCCAGCCGTTTCAACAACGGCGTCAACGTGGCGGAGTCGAGAAACAGCTGCTCGCCGATCTCCGATACCGTCACATCATCCTGCGTCCACAGCACCAGCATCACCAGATATTGCGGATAGGTGATTTCCAGCTGTCCCAGCAGCTGACGATAGACCTTGTGCATCGCCAGGTTCGCCGAATAGAGGGCGAAACAAAGATGCTGATCCAGCTTGAGTGGCGTCTGCGACACTTTTTTGTCATCTTGATTACTGTTCATGCGATTTAATATAGATAGCGCGCTAGACAATTGCAAGCTACTTTTTACGGAGCAGACCATGATGCGGGATTCACTGGAAGATCAGGCGCGTCACTATGCCACCCAGGCTCATGCCGAAGCCGGACAGCGGCGCAAATATACCGATGAACCCTATATCGTCCACCCGGCGGCGGTGGTCGAGCTGGTGCGTAGCGTGACCGATGACGAAGCAATGTTGTCAGCGGCCTGGCTGCACGACACGGTGGAAGACACCGCCAGCACTTTGGCAGACATCACCCGCCTCTTCGGCCCACGCGTAGCTGAACTGGTGGATATGCTCACCGACAGCGCGCAGCCACAGGCGAAAAACCGCGCGGCACGCAAGCTGGCCCACTTTCGCCATACCGCGCAGGCGTCACCCGAGGCGCAAACCATCAAACTGGCTGACATCATCGATAACACCCGTGCCATTGTGCAATTCGATGCCGACTTCGCCCGGGTTTATCTGGTGGAAAAACAGATACAAATTCAGCTGTTAAATGAAGGGGATAAACATCTCTGGCAGCAGGCGGATAACATTATTCGCCAGGGGCTGACCCAGTTGGCGCACCCGCCGCACAGCGTGCCGGAGAGTTGGTTTGTGAAGCAGGCGGCCAAATATGGTGTGATGCTGACCAACCCTGACACATAACGTAGCGGCGCGATTTATCGCGCGAATTTAAATATCAAAAACAGCGCGATAAATCGCGCCGCTACAATTGCCGGTGCTCATGACAAACAAAAAAAACCCGCCATCAAGGCGGGTCAGAACCGAATAGTCGGTGTTTACTCAAGTAGTTGTCGACCCAGATAGGGATTAGCCTGCAACAGCTTCATCAATTTACGCGCCGTAGCGGAAGGGCGCGTACGTTGCGCCTCCCAGCTTTTCACTGAAGAGACGCTCACCCCCATCACGCGGGCAAATTCATCAACCTGCATGCCGGTCATCTCTCGTAAACGCTGTGGCTCGGGAACTGACGCCTTTTGAAGGGCGATTTCAGATACAGAAGGCTGTGCATCACGTGTCAAAACAATCTGCTCAAGACTACTAAGTAACTCGACCATTGGATCTTTTATTTCCATAGAGAACTCCTTAAAACTCACTATGAATCACGTGAAAGTAGAGAGGTAAAGCGTCCGTAAACGCTGAAACCGACCGGTTCAGGCTGCATCCCGCAACGGTTTAAGAAGATTTATTATGAAACCGTTACGGGACACAGCCTGTTGCACACTGCGATAAAGATGCCAGAACAATGCAACAATTGGCCGGGTTTTAAGTATGGGTCAGATCCCCGGCTTTGCTGCTTTTTTAATGATGATTTATTGATCTAAATTATGCTCAGACCGGATCGATCACCATAAGTAACTGACCCGCCTGTACTTGCTGCCCGACCTGTCGTTGCAGGCTATGGATTTTTCCGCTAACTGGCGCGACGATCGGGATTTCCATCTTCATTGACTCGAGAATACCAACGGTAGCCCCCGCTTCAATGTCACTGCCTGGTGCCACCAGCCACTGCCAGACACTGCCTGCCACCTGACTCTCCACGCCACAACAATCGGCGGGAATACGGGTCTCTTCATCGGCCGACTCCGGCAACTGGCTATCAAAGGTAAACTGCCCTTCAGCGCGCCAGCGCACCAGCTCGCTGTCGAACGCCTGCTGACGCTGCTGCTGAAAGCGGTCAATGTCCATCGCCTGCTGTGCCAGCAACGCCTGATAATCGTCGAGGCGGAATTCTCCCTCCTCCATCCGCAGTGGATAATCCCCCCACGGAAAACGCTCACGAATCTCCAGCAGCTCGTCAGCGCTCACTGGATAGAAACGGATCTGGTCGAAGAAGCGGAGCAGCCAGGGTTGGCTAAACGCTGACGTTTGGCGGTCACGGTTCCACATCTGCAAGGTGCGCCCGACAAACTGATAACCCCCTGGTCCTTCCATGCCGTATACGCACAGATAGGCACCACCGATACCCACCGAGTTCTCCGCCGTCCAGGTGCGCGCCGGATTGTATTTGGTGGTCACTAAGCGATGACGCGGATCAAGCGGAGTCGCTACCGGTGCGCCGAGATACACATCGCCCAGCCCCATCACCAGATACGCGGCGCTGAACAGAATCTCTTTCACCGCCTCAACGCTCTCCAGACCGTTGATACGACGGATAAATTCGATGTTGCTCGGACACCAGGGCGCATTGGGTCGGACAGACTGGCTATAGCGTTGGATCGCGATACGGCAGGCTTCATCATCCCAGCTGAGCGGCAGCCACACGGTGCGCGAAGGCACGGCGGCATCAGCTAAGGTTCCCAGTACATTATCTGCGTGCAAGATGTGCGCCAGAAGCTCACTTCTTGAACAAAGCTGCGCGTCGTAATGAACCTGTAAGGAACGGATGCCTGGCGTCAATTCCAGCTGACCCGGCAGCGGATGGGCCTCCAGCCACTGCATCAACGCATGGACACGAAAACGCAGCGCGATATCTAACAGAAGATCGCCATACTCCACCAACAGAAAACGGTCACCGGCGGCGCGTACACAAAGCGATGGCAACGCACCGGTTGCTGCATGTTGGTGCAGCACTGGATCAATCAGGGGCAGCGCTGCGCTTACCGTTAACGGTTGAGGTTGCAGGCTGGCGATCTCCTCACGCTGCGCTTGCGCCAGTTGATCGGCGCTTGCCAGATCGATCGGCAGAAACTGCACCCGATCCCCGGCTTTCAACTGACCGAGCTTCCACAGATCGGCCTCAACCACCGTGGCCGGACACACAAACCCGCCGAGTGACGGGCCATCCGGGCCGAGGATCACCGGCATATCGCCGGTAAAATCGACGGTGCCAAAAGCATAAGCATTGTCGTGGATATTGGAGGGATGCATCCCCGCTTCGCCACCATCACTACGCGCCCAGGTGGGTTTCGGCCCGATAAGACGGATGCCGGTGCGGCTGGAGTTGTAGTGCACCTGCCACTCAGCGGCGAAAAATTCACGGATATCGTCGTCGGTAAAGAAAGTCGGTGCGCCATGCGGCCCATAAATCACCCGCAACTGCCAGTGGCCGCTCAGCTCAGGCAACAACGCCTGCGGCAGTTGCGCCTCGGGTAATTCAGCCGGTGCCGCCAGATGCAGTACATCCCCTGCCCGTAGCGCGCGCCCGGCATGACCACCAAATTTGCCCAGCGTAAAGGTGCTGCGGCTGCCCAGATAACGCGGTGTATCCAACCCACCGGCCAGCAGCAGATAACTGCGGCTACCGTCACGCACGTCGCCCAGCGTCAGAGTTTGTCCGGCCTGCGCGCAGATAATCTGGTTCATTGCCAGCGAGTGTTGATCGAGCTGCGCCGCCAGGGGGGCACCAGTCAGGACAAAACTACAGCGTTGGTTGAAACGTAAAGTTGGTCCACGCAGGGTGATTTCCAGCCCGGCAGCCTGGGGATCATTGCCCAACAAGCGGTTACCCAACTGAAAGGCACGGCTGTCAAACGGGCCGGAGGGCGGGACGCCAACATGCCAGTAGCCGACACGGCCCGGCGCATCCTGTACCGTGGTCAGAGTACCGCCGCTGATAATATCCAGCGTCGGCGGCTGCCACTGCACAGCGCCGAGGGTGGCAGTAATGATGCGTCCCTTCTGCACCTCCGCGAGAGTCAGCAGATGGCGCAGCCATAACAGGTTGGTTTCGATGCCATACAGTTCCGTCGCGTTCAGCGCCTGCGACAGTCCGGTCAGCGCCTGATCGCGATCTGCACCCTGCACAATCACCTTTGCCAGCATCGGATCGTAGAACGGTGAAACCTCCATGCCACCCTCAACGCTGCTGTCGACGCGCAATGTGACGTTTTCCACCTCAGTAGGAAACGCCACATGGCTCAGCAGACCGGCGCTGGGCTGGAACTGCTTCGCCGGGTCTTCGGCGTACAACCGCACCTGAATGGCGTGGCCGTTTGCCACTGGCTGCAAACTGGCGAGCGGCGCTAGCGTCTGCTGTGCCAACTCAACCATCCAGCGCACCAAATCCACGCCGTACACCATCTCTGTGACGCCATGTTCCACCTGTAAACGGGTGTTCACTTCCAGGAACCAGAACTGCTGGCTGCCCTCGTCATAAACATATTCCACCGTCCCGGCGCTGCGGTAGTTCACCGCACGTCCCAGCCGGACTGCGGTAGCCTGTAACTCCGCACGTACCGCGTCACTCAGGCCCGGTGCCGGGGTTTCTTCCATCACTTTCTGATTACGGCGTTGTGCCGAGCAATCACGCTCGCCCAGCGCAATCACCTCGCCTGCGCCGTCGCCAAAGATCTGCACTTCGATATGACGCGCACGGGCGATAAATTTCTCTAAAAATACGCCATCGTCGGCGAAATTGTTGCCTGCCAGACGTTTTACGCGGGTAAAGGCATCAGCCAGTTGCTGCGCATCATCGCAACGCTGCATACCAATGCCGCCACCACCCGCGGTGCTTTTCAGCATCACCGGATAGCCGATTTCCGTTGCGGCAGCCTGTGCCTGCTCCAGCGAAGTCAGCAGTCCACTGCCCGACAGCAACGGCACATTATTTTCTTGCGCCAGTGCGCGGGCGCGATGCTTCAGACCAAAGGCCGCCATCTGCTGCGCATTCGGTCCGAGAAAATGCAGGCCCGCGGCCTCGCAGCGGTTAACAAATTCGGGGTTTTCACTCAGGAAACCGTAACCAGGGTGCAGCGCCTGCGCGCCGCTCTCGGCGGCAATCGCCAGCAGCTTGTCCTGGTTCAGATAGGTATCGCGCACCTGGCCTGCGCCCAGCGACCAGGCTTCATCGGCCAGCCGCACATGGCGCGCATGACGATCGGCTTCGGCATACACCGCAATCGCCTTAATATTCATCGCTTGTAAGGTGCGGATAATGCGCACCGCAATCGCGCCACGGTTGGCAATCAATACACGCTCAATCATGACTTCTACTCTCTTTCCGGCAGGTCGTCCTGCGCTGGCATTGACGGCAGATAACGGGTCGTCCCGTTGCGTCAGATGATCACCACACGCTGACTAAAATCGGCGTGGGGTTGTAACCGTTGCAGGGGTTGTTGAGCTGCGGGCAGTTGGAGATCAGCACCAGGATATTCATCTGCGCCACCAACTCGACATATTTACCCGGCGCGGAGATACCGTCAGCAAAGGTCAGCCCACCTTCGTGCGTCACCGGCACGTTCATGAAAAAGTTGATGTTGTGGGTGATATCGCGGCGCGTCAGGCCGTACTCCGGGTGCTCCGCTACCGCCAGCATCCAACTGTCGCGGCAGGCGTGCATATGACGCTTTTCGAGGTCATAACGCACCGTGTTGCTTTCCGTGGCACAGGCACCGCCAAGGGTGTCGTGGCGGCCACAGGTATCGGCGACGATGGTCAACATCGGGCGATCGTCATTGGAACGCAGCACGCTGCCTGCGGTAAGGAACACGTTGTGCTGGCCGCGCAGCGTGTCGCTCATGCTGTAGCGCTCGGCAGTATCGTCGGCATTGAAAAACAGCGTATCCGCCGCCTGATTGCCTTCCAGATCGGTAATACGCAACGTCTGACCTTTCTCGATGCGATGCAGCCAGTAATCCCCGGCACCAATCTGCTGCTGAACATGCGCCTCAGCCAGATTAAGTAAACTTTCTTTGATCATCACAACTCTCCCTGCAATTGATAAAGGGCGTTATTGCGCAGACCGCGCTGGTTTTCCGCGCGTTGCAGGCAAATCTCCGGCAGCGGCGCGCGCTGCGCGTCAATCTGCAATCCCAGCGGCGCGCGCGGATAGTCACCGGCTGGCGTCAATGGATGCGGGCAGGTATGCAGCAGCACCAGCGTATCCATCGCGAAACGCAGCCGTACTTCGGCACCCTGCGCGCCCTGCTGCTCACGTTGCAACGTACCGTTGTCGTCGGCGCGTACCTGGGCGAAAAAGTTGATGCAGGCCGCCATATCCCGCTTGCCAAGACCATATTTCGCCAGCTCGACGAGAAAACTGTCGTAGCCGTTCTGATGACGTTGGTTACGCGCCTGCTGATAATCGCTGGAACCAAATAACGCGGCGGTCTGCTGCGCATTCAGCGTGCCGCACACGCTCTCGTGCCAGCCAAAGCTGTCGGCTTCAATGCCACAGAAGATGCGCCCCATGTCGGAGTAGAGGCAGTGCCCGGCGGTCAGGCGAAAGGTGTGCTGGCACTTGAGGGTATCCGGCGCGTTGTAGCGCTCCAGCAAGTTTTCCGGGTTGTAAAACAACATGCCAACATTGGCTCCGCCTGCCACATCGGTGAGGGTCAGCGCGCTGCCGCTGCGCATCACAAATGACCAGTGCGAGCCAGCCGGTAATTGGGTTTGATACGATGTCGTCATCATTCTCTCCTTCAGGCAACCTGCGATTCCGGCAGCGCTGCATCGGCAGGTCGCTGCCGATCGAGCGGCAGGTCGTAGGTAATGGTTGCGCCCCAGGCTTCCGGCGCGTGCGGATCGTGGCGCAGTTTGTCGAACACCAGCAGGCGCGAGGCGAGGCTGAAACCCTCTTTCAGATCGTGGGTGATCATAAAGATGGTCAGGCCATGCTGTTGCCACAGTTGAGTGATCAACTGATGCATCTCACTACGGATGCCCGGATCGAGCGCGCCAAAGGGTTCATCCAGCAGCAAAATACGCGGCTGCTTCATCAATGCCTGCGCCAGCGCCAGACGCTGCTGCATCCCGCCGGACAGTTGGTGCGGATACTTACTTTGCGCATGTTCAAGACCCACCTGCGCCAGCATCGCTTGCGCACGCTGACGGATCGCCTGGCGCTTACGTCCCCAGACGCGCCCCAGCCAACGGGCGGTGCTGAACTCTTCCGCCAGCATCACGTTGCCCAGCACCGTCAGATGTGGGAACACCGAATAGCGTTGAAACACCACGCCGCGATGGGCATCGGGTTCATCGGGGATCGGTTCGCCATCCAGCAGCAATTGGCCTTTAGTGGGGGCTTCGGTGCCGAGCAGCATATTAAGGAAGGTGGTTTTGCCGCAGCCGGACGCCCCGACAATCGCCACAAACTCCCCCTCTTCCACGCTGATGTTCAGACGTTCCAGCACCACTTGCTGACCATAGTGCTTCTCAAGATTTTTCAGTTGTAGTAAGGGCATGTTGCGCTCCTTATTTGGCGTAGTACCACGGCCAGCAGCGACGACTAATCAGCCGCAGCAACAGGTCGAGGGCAAAGGCCAGCAGGGTGATCCAGGCGACGTAAGGCAAAATCACGTCCATCGCCAGATAGCGACGCATCAGGAAGATGCGATAACCGAGTCCTTCGGTGGCAACAATCGCTTCTGCGGCGATCAGGAACAGCCACGCCGAACTGAGCGACAGACGCACCGCATCGAACAGGCGCGGCATCAGTTGTGGCAGGATCACCCGCCACAAAATCTGTGCGCTGTGGCCGCCCAGCGTCTGTGCTTTCACCAGTTGCTCGCGCGGGATTTTCTCCACCTGGAGTTGCAAATCGCGCGCAATCAGCGGGGTGATGCCAATCACAATCAGCACCACTTTCGACACTTCGCCAAGGCCAAAGCAGATAAACAGAATCGGTAGAATCGCCAGCGGTGGCACCAGCGCGAACAGCGTCACCAGCGGGGCCAGCACCGCGCGTACCACTGGCAGCGCGCCGGTGAACAGGCCAATCGCCAGCGCCAGCATCGCGCTGATCAGTACGCCACTCAGCAAACGCATCAGGCTGGCGGCGGTGTCGGTCCACAGCAGATATTCACCGGTGCGCGGGCTGGGCTGAAACGCCATCCGGTTGATGGCGTCGCCCATCGCGTTAAAACCCGGCAGCAGCTTATCCGCCGCATTCAGGCTTAAACGCGCATCCGACGCGAACAGATAGACCAGCAGCACCGCCAGCAGCGGCAGCACACCGAGCAACAGGCGGCCCATCGGCAGCGGTTGGTAGTTGATCAGTTTACGCATCGGATTTGCCTCCGCTTACAGCTGGCCTGCGGCCGCCAGTTTGGTGAACTCACCGGTGAAACGCAGTTTGATGTTACCTGCGTTGCCCCAGTTACCTGCCGGTGTCTCCACGCCAACCACATCTGCGCTCGGCGCCGCCTCACCCAACAAACCGTGTTTGAAGGAGAACTCGGCGACCAACTGCATCGTGGCTTTCAACTGGGGACTGTCGACGAAATCGAGGGTGGTTTTGGCATCGCTGAACAGATGCGTTGCCGCCAGTTGCTGGTCAAAACCCGCAAGATCGGTGCCTGACTCCTGCGCCATAAAGGTGCGAGCTTTTTTCGCCGTCGCCCCTTCACCTGCCATCGTTTGCAGGGTTTCATACCAGGCACCGGTCAGCGCTTTGCCCAGCTGAGGGTATTTCTTCAGGGTGTTGGTGTTGACCACCAGCAGGTCAAGAATTTCGCCCGGGATCTGCGCCGAGGAGAAAACCAGATGGCTGTTCGGCACCTTCTTCGCTTCCGCCAGCAGCGGGTTCCAGGTGACGATGGAGCTGACGTCCGGCGTGCCAAACGCCGCCACCAGATCGGCATCGGCGGTGTTCACTACCTTGACGTCTTTCTCGCTCATACCGGATTTCTCCAGTGCGCGAGCCAGCAGGTAATGTGATACCGACAATTGCACCAGGTTGATCGGTTTGCCCTTCAGCGCCGCCACGCTATCCGCGCCTTTCAGCAGGATACCGTCGTTACCGTTGGAGTAGTCGCCGACAATCAGCGCGGTGCTATCAACGCCGCCGGTGGCCGGAATGGTCAGGGCATCCATGTTGGTCATGGTGCAGCCATCAAAGCCGCCTGCGGTGTATTGGTTGACCGACTCGATATAGTCGTTGACCTGTACAAACTGGATGTCGATGCCGTATTTATCGGCCCATTTTTTCACGATGCCGTTCTGTTGGGCGTAATCCCACGGCATCCAGCCTGCATAGATGGACCAGCAAATCTTGAAGGAAGGTTTCGCGGCGGCCAGCGTGTTAACGCTGAACAGCGCGATGGTGCAAAGCAACAGCAAACGAAGGCAGGCTTTGATCATGGTGGTTCCTCTGACGTTAGCGGACGAATAAAGCAGGAGGCGGCGAGTAACGATCTCGCTTTCCTCCCGGGCTTTTATCCCGCCGTGTAACCGTCAGAGGACGGTCGGTCACTCTCGGACCAGCATCTCGCGATCGGAACCCTAGTGACCCATTGCAAATTGTCTGGCGACATCGGTTACCCGCTATCGCTCCTGCATCTGCTAATAGTCAGGCAAAAAAAGTGCCAATATTATATCAAATTGAAATATATGGGTTATTTATAAAAAACCGCGCCAGGACGGCCTAAAGATGCACAGCGATGCAGCAACCACGCACCAGGATGTTGCAGGCAAACAGGCTGGAAGTTGACGCCCTTCTCACTTTTCATCTGGCACGAAAAAACTTTTTCTTAACGATCATAGGGTTATTTATTCATTACCGAACCAATTAAAAATTGGTTCACTTCTTGCCTAAGCTGATAACAGCCCCCCTCCCGTAGCGGCGCGATTTATCGCGCAGGTCTAAGCAGCCGTGAAACAGCTTAAGCGCGCGATAAATCGCGCCGCTACGATCAGGGCAGCATGACGCGTTTAATCGCATCGCAACATCTTTGATGAATAACCAGGCGAACCAATTATGAATGACACGCCAAAACCTGCCATCAACTCCAGTTCCGCACTGGAGCAATTGCGCCAGCTGATTCAACAGCAGGAGCACACGCCCGATCGCGCACTGCCGACCGAACGTGAACTGGCCGAACGCTTTGGCGTGGGTCGTCGTGAAATCCGTCGCGCGCTGGATGTGCTGGAAGAAGAAGGCCGCATCTGGCGTAAGCAGGGCAAAGGCACCTTCGTTGGCCCGGCCGCACCGGTGCAGCCACTGGCGCTGCATGATTTGCCACAGCAGTCGAATCTGCTGGAAGTGATGGAAGCGCGGCTACAGCTGGAGCCAGGTTTGGCGCGTCTTGCTGCGCTGCGCGCCAGTAAAGAACAGATCGCCCTGATGAAGCGCCTGATTGAACGCATGCAGGGCATTGTCGCGCCGGAAGATGGCGACCAGCACGAGCTGTGGGACAGCGCCTTTCACCGCGCCATTGCCGAAGCCGCCGGTAACCGCCTGATGCTGGGACTGTTCGATGCCATCGATGCGGTGCGCCGCGATCCTGGCTGGCAGCATCTGCGGGTGCAGGCGCGTACCCCGGCGCGCCTTGATAACTACGACAACCACCATCAGCGCCTGCTGAACCATATCGCCAACCGCCAACCCCATGAGGCGGCCGCAGCGATGCGTGAACACCTGCTGGCGCTGCAACAGGCGCTGATGGAAACCCTGTACACCGGCCATGAGGAGACGCCATGAGCGCCCAACCTGTGTTATCGGTCAACAACCTGCGCGTGCAGTTTCGCGGCTCGCCGGTCACGGTGCTGGACGACATCTCCCTGACGCTGCATGCCGGGGAAACGCTGGCGCTGGTCGGCGAATCCGGCTGCGGCAAAAGCATCACTTCGCTGACACTCATGGGCCTGCAACCCGGCAGCGCACAAATTTTACAGGGTGAGATGCGATTTGATGGCCGCGACCTGCGCGCACTCAGCAGCAGCGACTACGCCAGCCTGCGCGGCAATCAGTTGGCGATGATTTTTCAGGAGCCGATGACCTCGCTGAACCCGGCCTTTACGCTGGGCGACCAACTGAGCGAAGCGGTGATACGCCACCGTAACGTTGATCGTCGTACCGCGATGGCGACCGCGTTATCGATTCTGCAAAAGGTGCAGATTCCGGCGGCAGAAATGCGTCTCAAGGCTTATCCACATCAGCTTTCCGGTGGGATGCGCCAGCGCGTAATGATTGCGATGGCATTGATCAACCAGCCGAAACTGCTGATCGCCGATGAACCGACCACCGCGCTCGACGTCACCATTCAGGCGCAAATCCTCGACCTGCTCAACACCCTGAAACAGGAAACCGGCACGGCGGTGCTGATGATCACCCACGACCTCGGCGTCGTGGCGGAAGTGGCGCAGCGCGTGGCGGTGATGTACGCCGGTCAGGTGGTGGAGAGCGGCACGGTGGAAGCGATTTTCAACGATCCGCAACATCCCTACACCATCGGGCTGATGGGATCGATCCCCAGCCTCAGCGCGCGCAGTGGCGCGCTGGCGACCATTCCCGGCGCCGTACCGCTACCGGAGAACATGCCCGCAGGCTGCCGTTTCGCTACCCGCTGTCCGTTTGCAGAACAGCGCTGCCATCACAACCGTCCGACGCTGCGCGCGCTGGCAACCGATCATCAGGTGGCCTGTTTTCGCGCCCCACTGGAACAGCACGTTACGCTGGGAGAGATCGCATGAAACCGATTTTAGAATGTCGCGACTTAAGCAAAACCTTCGCCGGACCGCATCGTCTGTTTAAACGCAATCACGGCGTCACCGCAGTGGATCGCGTGTCATTACAGGTGATGCCAGGCGAAACCCTGGCGATTGTCGGTGAGTCCGGCTCCGGTAAATCGACGCTGGGACGTCTGCTGCTGCGCCTGCTCGGTGCCAGTAGCGGCGAGGTGATGTACGAGGGCGAGAGCATCACCCACGCCAGCGGGGCGCGCCTTAACCAATTGCGTCGCGAATTACAGATTATCTTCCAGGACCCGTTCGCCTCGCTCAATCCCCGCATGACGGTACAAGAGATTGTCGGTGAGCCGTTATGGTTGCACGACAAACTGAACCGTGAGGCGCGCCATGCGCGCGTGGCGGAGCTGTTGCGCACCGTCGGTCTGCCCGCAGCCTGGGCGGAGCGTTATCCGCACGAGTTTTCCGGTGGTCAGCGCCAGCGCATCGGCATTGCGCGCGCCCTCGCCTCGCGGCCGAAATTATTACTGGGCGATGAGCCGGTATCGGCGCTGGATGTCTCAGTGCAGGCCCAGGTGGTGAACCTGCTGGAGAGCCTGAAGCAGCAATTTGGACTGACGATGATCATCGTGGCGCACGGTCTGGCGGTAATTCGTCATATGAGCGACCGCGTGGCGGTGATGTACCTCGGCCAGATTGTCGAGCTGGCAACCGTCGATGAAATTTTCGATGCGCCGCTCCATCCCTATACCCAGGCGTTAATCGCTTCTGCACCGCAGATGCAGCCCGGAGCCAGCCGTTCCATCCCGATGTTGCAGGGCGATCTGCCGAATCCGGCCAATCCCCCCACCGGATGCCGTTTCCATACCCGCTGCCCGTGGGCCACCGCCGAATGTCGCCAGTTTGAACCGATCAACCAGGTACTGAGTGGTGGGCGACAGATCGCCTGCCACCGCTGGCAGGAGATTAACCGTGACCGCAGCGCGATTGTGATTGCGCCACCCTCCGCCGCCTTTTTACGTCGCCGTGCGCTGTTCGAGCAGGCGGTCAATCAGCAAGCCTAACCCTCTGGAGATAAGCCGTGAAGAAAGCGTTATTAACTGCCCTTAGTGGTCTGATGTTGCTGGGTGCCAGTGCGCACAGCCATGCTGAAAGCGTGATTCGTATCGGGTTGGGTGCTGACCCGGACATGCTCGATCCGCATCTGGCACGTACCTACTATGGACGTTTTGTGTTTGCGGCCATGTGCGACCGTCTGGTCGATGTCGATGAGAACCTGAAAGTGATTCCGGGCCTCGCCACCGATTGGGCGTGGAGCGACGACGGCAAAACCCTGACCATGAACCTGCGCGACGGTGTGACCTTCCACGATGGTGAGAAATTCGATGCCAACGCGGTGAAATTCAACATCGAACGTGCGCTGACCCTGCCGGGTTCACTGCGTAAAAGCGAAATCTCCTCGATTCAGAGCGTCGAAGTGACCGGGCCGTTGCAGGTGAAATTCCACCTGAAAACCCCGGACGCCGCGCTGCTCAGCCAGTTGACCGACCGTGCCGGTGCAATGTTAGCGCCAGAAGCCGCGAAGAAACCCGACTTCGCCACCCATCCGGTCTGCTCCGGTCCGTACCAGTTTGAAAGCCGCGTGCAGCAGGACCGCATCGTGCTGAAACGCTTTGATCATTACTGGAACAAAGGCGCGTACCACTTCGATAAAGTGATTTTCCTGCCGATTCCTGATGCCTCCGTGCGCCTCGCCAACCTGCGCGCGGGCGATCTCGACCTGACCGAAGGCGTGGCGGCCAGCGACGTGAAAACTGTCGAAGGCGACAGCAAGCTGGCGCTGGCGAAAGTTACCGGTCTTGGCTATCAGGGCATCACCTTCAACATTAACAACGGCAAAGTCGATGCCAACAGCCCGCTGAAAGATCCGCGCGTGCGTGAAGCCTTCTCGCTGGCGATTGATCGCGATGCGCTGAATCAGGTGGCATTCGAAGGTTTGTACACCCCGGCTAATCAGGCGTTTTCCCCGGTCAGCCCGTATCACGTCAACCTTCCAACTCCAGCGCGTGATGTGGAGAAAGCCAAAGCGCTGCTGAAGGCGGCGGGCGTCACCACCCCACTGAATCTGACGTTGCTGGTCACCAACAACCCGACCGCGCAGCAAGTCGGTCAGGTGCTTCAGGCGATGGTGAGCGAAGCAGGTTTCAACCTCAATCTGCAAATGAGCGAGTTCGCGACCCTGCTGGATCGTCAGCAGCGCGGTGATTATCAGCTCAGCCTGTCCGGCTGGTCTGGCCGTCCTGATCCCGATGGCAGCATCTATTCGTTTATTAACAGCAAAGGCACCCTCAACGATGGTCGCTACAGCAACCCTCAGGTGGATGAATGGCTGAACGCGGCGCGTTTAACCAACGATCAGGCACAACGCCAGGCGCTTTACACCAAGGTAGTGAACCAACTGCAAACCGATATGCCGATTGCTTACCTCTACTTTGAGCCACGTATTTTTGGCATGACGAAAAAATTGCAGGGCTTTAAAGCCTGGCCGGACGGGCTGGTGCGCCTGGCAGGCGTGAGCATGGCGCAGTAAGCCGCTAAGGAGCGATGATGCTGGAACTGATTGTTAAACGGCTGCTGCTGGCCATCCCGACCCTGCTGTTGGTGAGCATGATGGTGTTCGCGCTGCAAAAGCTGCTGCCGGGCGACCCGGTGCTGGCGATGGCCGGTGAGGAGCGCGATCCGGCGGTCATCGCTCAGCTACGCGCCGAATACCATCTCGATGACCCGATTCCCACGCAATATTTCGCGTGGATCGGCAATGCGCTGAAGGGCGACCTCGGTATGTCACTGCGCACCAAAGAGCCGGTGACCGCATTGATTGCCAGCAAGCTGCCGGTGACGCTGGAGCTGTCGCTACTGGCGATGCTGATTGCGCTGCTGATCGGCATCAGCATGGGGATTTTCGCGGCGGTACGTAAAGACAGTTGGGTGGATCACACCACCAATTTTGTCGCGCTCTCGGGCATTTCGGTGCCGCACTTCTGGCTGGGGATTCTGCTGATCCTGTTGTTCTCGGTGCATCTGCAATGGCTGCCGGCGTCCGGTTTTGTGCCGGTGAGCGAAGACATGGCGCAGAACCTGAAAACCCTGCTGCTACCCGCGCTGGTGCTCGGCACCGGCCTTGCCGCCACCCTGATGCGCCATACCCGCGCCTCCATGATTGCGGTGCTGAAAGCCGACTATATCCGTACCGCGCGCGCCAAAGGCCTGCTGGCACCGAAAGTGGTGCTGAAGCACGCCTTTCGCAACGCGTTGATGCCGATCGTCACCCTCACCACCCTGCTGTTTGGCGAGTTGTTGGGTGGCGCGGTGCTGACCGAGCAGGTTTTTACCCTGCCCGGCTTCGGCAAGATGATTGTCGATGCGGTGTTTAACCGCGATTACGCCGTGGTGCAGGGCGTGGTGTTGGTGGTTGCCATCGGCTTTCTGCTGCTCAACCTGCTGGCCGATGTGCTGTATCTGTTAATTAACCCGAAAATGCGAGGCTAACCATGAGCGAGGTCTTAACCGCTGGCGCTGTGCCTGCCGTAGCAAAGCCGAATCGCCGGGTGCTGAAGAAGTTTCTGCGTAATAAAAGCGCGCTGATCGGCGCGGTGATTGTGGTGCTGTTTGTCGCGGTGGCGTTGCTGGCCCCCTGGCTGGCCCCTGCCGATCCGATCAAAGCCAACTTTCTCGCGGTGCGCAAAGCGCCCTCGGTGCTGCACTGGTTCGGCACCGACGAACTGGGACGCGATATTTTGTCGCGGCTGATTTGGGGCGCACGTACTTCGCTGCTGGCGGGCTGCATCTCGGTGCTGATCGCCATTCTGATTGGCGTCCCGCTTGGACTGATCGCCGGATACTGGCAGGGCTGGTGTGACGGCATTATCTCGCGCTTTATCGAAGCGCTGCTCGCCTGCCCGTTTCTGATTCTGGCGATTGCGCTCGGCGCGTTCCTCGGTCCGAGCCTGTCCAACGCGATGATCGCGATTGGCCTGTCGGCGATGCCGATTTTCGCCCGCCTGACGCGCGGCCAGGTGATTGCCATTCGCCATGAAGAGTATATCGACGGCGCACGCGCCATCGGCCTGCCGGATCGCTGGATCATCCTGCGCTACGTGCTGCCGAATGTGCTGTCGCCGATTCTGGTGCAGGCCACGCTGGCGATTGCTTCGGCAATTATCACCGAAGCCAGCCTGTCGTTTCTCGGTCTGGGCCAGCAACCGCCATCGCCCTCGTGGGGCGCGATGCTGAACACCGCCAAAGGCTATCTGGAACAGGCTCCGTGGATGTCGATCTTCCCCGGTCTGGCCATTTTTCTCACCGTGCAGGGCTTCAACTTGCTGGGTGACGGACTGCGCGACGCGCTCGATCCGCGCAATGACTCACATTAAGGAAAGGTTATGAGTGAACTGGATTTTAACGTTAGCTACGCCTCACACCGTGCTCCGATGATGGGACGCAATGCGGTCGCCACCTCGCAGCCGCTGGCGGCGCAGGCCGGTATCCGTATGTTGCAATTGGGCGGTAACGCCGTAGATGCCGCGGTTGCCACCGCTATGGCGCTGACGGTGCTGGAACCTACCGGCAACGGCATTGGCAGCGATGCCTTTGCCATTATCTGGGACGGCAAAGCGCTGCACGGCCTGAATGCCTCTGGTCGCGCCCCGGCGGCATGGAACCCGGAACGCTTCGCCGGGCAAAAAACTATGCCGGAAATTGGCTGGGAAGCCGTCACCGTTCCGGGCGCAGTCTCGGCCTGGGTCGCGCTGGCGGAACGCTTCGGCACCCTGCCACTCACCACCCTCGCTCAACCGGCGATTGAATACGCGCGCGATGGCTTTCCGGTTTCGCCGCTGATTGGTCAACTGTGGCAGCGCGGCTACAACAAACTGAAAGGTCAACCCGGCTTCAGCGCCTGCTTTGCGCCGGATGGCCGCCCGCCGCGTGCCGGAGAAGTGTTCCGCAATCCGGCACAGGCTGCCACCCTGCAAAAAATTGCTGAAACCCAGGGTGAAGCCTTCTATCGCGGGGAGCTGGCGCAGCAAATGGCCGCCTTCGCTGCCGAGCATGGCGCGGCGCTGACGCTGGAAGACCTCAACCAACATCGTGCAGATTGGGTGACGCTGCTGTCGCAGCCCTTCGCCGGGGGATCGGTGCAGGAACTGCCGCCCAACGGCCAGGGCATCGCCACGCTGATCGCCCTCGGCATTCTGGAGCATTGTGATATTGGTCGTTACACGCCGGACAGCGTGCCGTGGCTGCATCTGTCAATTGAAGCGATGAAGCTGGCGCTGGCTGACCTCGAACGTTACGTCGCCGATGAGGACCATCTGGAGTTCCCGGCGGAGTTGTTGCTGAGCGACGACTACCTGAAGCAGCGTGCCGCCTTGATTGACCTGGAGCGCGCCTCTGATTTTACCTACGGCTCACCACAGCAGAGCGGCACGGTGTATCTCTCCACCGCCGATGCCAGCGGCATGATGGTGTCCTTTATTCAGTCTAACTTTATGGGCTTCGGTTCTGGCGTTGTGGTCCCCGGCACCGGCATCAGCCTGCAAAACCGTGGCGCAGGCTTCTCGCTCGATCCAGATCACCCCAATGTGGTGGCCGGGGGCAAACGTCCGTTCCATACCATCATTCCGGCATTTGCGCTGGACGGTGACGGCCAGCCGCTGATGTCGTTTGGCGTGATGGGCGGTCCGATGCAGGCGCAGGGCCATTTGCAAATGGCGCTACGCATCATGCTGCATAAACAGAACCCGCAGGCGGCAATTGATGCCCCGCGTTGGCGCGTGGTACAGGGGCGCGAAGTGGTGGTTGAAGCCGGGATGGATCGTAATGCGATTGCGGCGCTACGTGGCATGGGTCATCAGATTGTGGTGGAGGACCCGCTTCAGGGCTACAACTTCGGCGGTGCCCAGGCGATTGTACGCGACCCGCAAGGGTTCTATATCGCTGCCACTGAAAGCCGCAAAGATGGACAAGCATTGGTGTATTGACGCCAGCCAGTGATTCCCCGCGCAATAAATTGCGCCGCGACGTGCACTGAAGCGTCGCGGCGCGATTTATCGCGCAGTTTTTACCTCACCCCGCCGTTGTGCGCACCAGGCCATTGTTCTATCCTTTAGGACCTTTCCCATCGAATTGAAATCTGCCATTAGGTGACTTACAGGAGTTGAATATGGCGTCAGGAATTTCCCGCATCTGGATGCGTAGCGGCATGCTGGTCGTCACGCTGCTCGCAGTGCTGCAACTTACCGCCTGTGGCGACAAAGAGGGCGATCAGCGTAAAGCCTTTACTGATTTTCTCCAGAACACGGTCATGCGCAGCGGCGAGCATCTGCCCAGCCTGAGCGAAAACCAGAAGCAAACGTTCGGCAACTACGCGAGTGATTACGCCATTCTTTATGGTTTCTCGCAGCAGGTGAATCAGGCGGTTGAACAGGGCATGCGTCCGGTGGTCGATGAGTTGGCGGCCATTCGCGTACCGCAGGATTACCTGACGCGTCGTGACACGCTGCGCCAGGCCAGCGGCAATCTGAGCGTGCTAACACAGCAAATTCAGAGCGCCAAAATGCAGGCCGACAGCAGCCATGCTGCGCTGAAACAGCCAGATGACCTGAAAAAAGTGTATGACAGCGTCTATACCAAAGTGGTCACCCAACCGGCCAGCACCCTGATCCCGTTGCTGCCACAGTTGCAGGCGCTGAGCCAGGCGGCGGTACAGACCGGTGATTACCTGCAATCGCAGGGTACACGCGTGACTTTCAATGATGGCGGCGTGCAATTCCCGACCCAGGATCAGGCCACCCAATACAACACGCTGATGAGCACCCTCTCCAGCAATGCCCAGGCTCTGACCCAGGCGCAGAATACTGTTCAAAGCGGTTTTCAGTAATTCTTCAGGCGGGTAATCATGGATTACCCGCTTTTCAGACTTTTGTCACTTCCTTACATTCCGCTTTTCTGATTCTTCCTGCTGCGGCAGAGTGTGATCTGGCGCATTTTCGACCAAATATTGTTTGTGATCCTCATCACATTTATGAAACAAACCCCATAAGTAAAAAAGTGATAAATGTCACATTTAGCCCGCTGATTTGTCTAAATATTCAGCATCGTACTTTTCTTACACGGCATTTTTGTGATCAATATCACCTAATAGCACCCTTCTCACCCCAACTTAGCGTGATCTATATCACACTTTACCCACGCTCTACGCAGCGTCATAAACTAGTGCTAGAGTCCGCCTGCATACAGTAATGCCACGGCCCCCGCCGTAACGTCTTAACAAAAACAAACGCGCTCTCTTATTGCAGCGCGTCTCAATAAGGGGTGGGTTTATGTCCTCATCAGTGAAGGTCAAAGTTCAGAGCTTTGGTCGCTTTCTGAGTAACATGGTGATGCCTAACATCGGTGCGTTTATCGCCTGGGGTATCATCACTGCACTGTTCATTCCAACCGGATGGATTCCAAACGCGACGCTGGCGAAACTCGTTGGCCCGATGATTACCTACCTGCTGCCGCTGTTGATCGGTTTCACCGGTGGTCGTCTGGTGGGTGGCGATCGTGGTGGCGTGGTCGGCGCAATCACCACTATGGGTGTGATTGTCGGTGCGGATATGCCGATGTTCCTCGGCTCCATGATTGCCGGTCCGCTGGGCGGCTGGGCGATCAAACACTTTGACCGTGCCGTTGATGGCAAGATCAAAAGCGGCTTCGAGATGCTGGTGAACAACTTCTCCGCCGGCATCATCGGTATGCTGCTGGCGCTGCTGGCGTTTATCGGTATCGGTCCGTTGGTGGAAGGTCTGTCCCATATTCTCGCCGCAGGCGTAAACCTGATGGTGCAGAATAACCTGCTGCCGTTGACCTCCATCTTTGTTGAACCGGCGAAAATCCTGTTCCTCAACAACGCCATCAACCACGGTATCTTCTCTCCGCTGGGTATCCAGCAGGCGAGCGAAGTGGGCAAATCGATCTTCTTCCTGATCGAAGCCAACCCAGGTCCGGGTATGGGCGTACTGGTGGCGTATATGATTTTTGGTCGCGGTAGCGCCAAACAATCAGCCGGTGGTGCTGCCATCATCCACTTCCTGGGTGGTATCCACGAAATTTATTTCCCGTACGTACTGATGGCACCGCGTCTGCTGCTGGCGGTAATCCTCGGTGGTATGACTGGCGTGTTCACCCTGACCGTACTGCACGGCGGCCTGGTTTCTCCGGCTTCTCCGGGTTCCATCCTGGCAGTGCTGGCGATGACGCCAAAAGGCACTTACTTTGCTAACGTGACCGCGATTATCGCTGCGTTCGCCGTCTCCTTTGTCATCTCTTCTATCCTGCTGAAAACCAGCAAAGTAAAAGATGAAGACGACATCGAAGCCGCCACCAAACGTATGCAGGACATGAAAGCCCAGTCTAAAGGCCAGAGCGTTGCAGGTGCGCCGGTTGCCGGTGATGCGATGAGCGTTGACCTGAACCACGTACGTAAAATCATCGTGGCTTGTGATGCCGGTATGGGTTCCAGTGCAATGGGTGCAGGCGTACTGCGTAAGAAAGTGCAGGATGCCGGTCTGAGCAACATTTCGGTGACCAACAGCGCCATTAACGCCCTGCCGGGTGACGTGGACCTGGTGATTACCCACCGCGATCTGACCGAGCGTGCGATGCGTCAGGCACCGCAGGCCCAGCATATTTCGCTGAACAACTTCCTCGACAGTGCCTTGTACACCAATTTGACCGAGCGTCTGGTGGCGGCCAATCGTAGCGAAGCCCATCGCGAAACCGTGCAGACCACGCTGGCTGACAGCTTCGATGCCGGTAACGCGCATCTGTTCAAACTGGGTGCAAACAACGTGTTCCTCGGCCTGAGCGCCAGCAACAAAGAGCAGGCGATTCGCTTTGCCGGTGAGCAACTGGTAAAAGGCGGCTACGTGCAGCCGGAATACGTGGATGCGATGCTGGAGCGTGAAAAGCTGACCCCGACTTACCTCGGTGAGTCGATTGCCGTACCGCACGGCACGGTGGAAGCTAAAGATCGCGTGTTGAAAACTGGCGTGGTGTTCTGCCAGTATCCGGCGGGCGTGCAGTTCGGTGAAGAGTCTGACGAAGTGGCTCGCCTGGTGATCGGTATTGCTGCGCGCAATAACGAACACATCCAGGTCATCACCAGCCTGACTAACGCGCTGGACGACGAAAGCGTGATTGAGAAGCTGGCGAACACCACCAACGTGCAAGACGTGCTGGATTTGCTGTCTGGTAGCAAAACCACCGCCTGAACAAATCGTTAAATCCCTGGGGCGGGTATGCCCGTCCCCACTTTCCGGGGCGGACATGCCCGCCCCATCGTCATTTGATATGGGTCAAATTATGAAAGCGTTACATTTTGGAGCAGGTAACATCGGCCGTGGTTTTATCGGTAAGCTGCTGGCTGATGCCGGTATCGAACTGGTATTTGCGGATGTGAATCAGGTGGTTCTTGATGCCCTTAACGCCCGTCATGAGTATCCGGTTCATGTGGTTGGCGAGCAGGCGAAAGTTGAGATTGTTAAAGGCGTCAGCGCGGTGAACAGCACCAGCGACGCTATCGTCACGCTGATTGCTGAGGTTGATATCGTTACCACGGCGGTTGGCCCGCAGATTCTGGAGCGCATCGCCGGTGGCGTTGCCAAAGGTCTGGCCAACCGCCGCGATAACGGTAATGTCCGTCCACTGAACATTATTGCCTGTGAAAACATGGTGCGTGGCACCAGCCAGCTCAAACAACACGTCCTGAAAGCACTGCCAGAGCAATATCACGCCTGGGTTGAAGCGCACGTCGGCTTTGTTGATTCCGCAGTGGACCGTATCGTGCCGCCGTCAGAAGCAGGCAGCAACGACCCGCTGGAAGTCACCGTTGAAACCTTTAGCGAGTGGATCGTCGATAAAACCCAGTTCAAAGGCGAGTTGCCGAACATCCCAGGCATGGAACTGACCGATAACCTGATGGCGTTTGTCGAGCGTAAGCTGTTTACCCTCAACACCGGCCACGCCATCACCGCCTATCTCGGCCAACTGGCCGGTCACGCCACCATTCGCGATGCCATTCTTGACCAGAAAATCCGTACCGTGGTGCAGGGTGCGATGGAAGAGAGCGGCGCAGTGCTGATCAAACGTTACGGTTTCGAGGCAGATAAACATGCCGCCTATATTCAGAAAATCCTCAGCCGTTTTGAGAACCCATATCTGAAAGATGACGTGGAGCGCGTGGGTCGTCAGCCGCTGCGTAAGCTGAGCGCGGGCGATCGCCTGATCAAACCGACGCTGGGCACGCTGGAATATCAGTTGCCACACGCCAACCTGGTGCAGGGCATTGCCGCCGCGATGCATTATCGCAGCGCGCAGGACCCGCAAGCGCAGGAGCTGGAAGCCCTGTTGGCGGAAAAAGGCCCACAGGCCACGCTGGCGCAGATCTCCGGGCTGGATGCCAACAGCGAAGTAGTCACCTCAGTGGTGAGCGCTTACAACGCTATGGCATAATGCGCGCCACTTAGACTCATCACGCCAGACGGCGGTAGCTGAACGATGCAGGCAATAATGGAAGAGAAGCAAGCTTTTGAAAACCGGGTGCTTGAGCGCCTGAACGCCGGTCGTTCGGTGAGAAGCTTCCTGATCGCCGCCGTTGAGCTGTTGACCGAAGCGGTTAACCTGCTGGTTTTGCAGGTTTTCCGTAAGGATGATTACGCCGTCAAATACGCCGTGGAGCCGTTGCTGCTGGGCAACGGCCCGCTCGGCGAGATGTCGGTTCGGCTGAAACTGATCTACGGTCTTGGCGTGATCAATCGCCATGAATATGAAGATTGTGAGCTGTTGCTGGCACTGCGTGAAGAGTTGAACCACGACACCTTTGAGTACCGGTTCACCGACGATGAGATTCTCGGCCCTTTTAGCGAGTTGCACTGCGTCGCCGCCTGGCCGCCAAAACCCGACTTTACCCGTGACGACGACGAACTGCGCGCCATGCAACAACAGCGTTATTTGCAGATGGTACGTTCGACGATGGTACTGTCGCTCACTGAACTGATTTCCCGCATTTCTCACAAGCAGGCATTTAAAAAGCCCGCCGTCTGAGCCAAAACCTTGCGCGATAAATCGCGCACAGTCAGCGCGGTGCACAGCCGTGCTGATTTGGTGTATCCTTTCCCTGTTTTCCTTAACGAGTTTCCCCGATGAAAGAACAAGAAAAAGCTGAGATCAAACGCCTGAGCGATCAGCTGGATGCCCTGAACCGTAAAGAACCCCAGCTGCTGGAAGCCGGTGATGCCGAAAAACTCGGCGTACTGCTGAAAGAGAAAGAGGCACTGGTGGTGGAGATTGAACGTCTGCGCAATGTGCGTGACGAGAAGCTGAGTAAAGAGGCGCAACAGCTGCAAAAGCTGCCGTTCAGCCGTGAGATCACCAAAAAAGAGCAGGCGAATATGGGTGCGCTGAAGAAAAGCGTGCGCGGCCTGGTGGTGGTACACCCAATGACCGCGCTGGGACGTGAAATGGGTCTGACGGTGATGACCGGCTACGCGAAGCAGCCGTTCTGATTCCTTACGCGGCGTGCGATACGTCGCGTACCTCTGTCACACCCGCCGCCTGTAACACCTGCTGCGCCAGATTATCCAGCAATTCATAACGACGGCGATACTCCGCACGCTTCTTGCTGGCAATCTCATCCAGTGATTTACGCGCCATCTGTAACGGCAACGTAAATACGCCATCCGCCCGCGCTTCTCCGCCTAATGACTGCCAGAATTCACTGTAGCTGGCAAAGAAGTGGTCGCCTTTGCTGTGTCGGTAGCGCAGACTGCGAAATACGTGGGTGGTATCTCCCACCGCGCTAATCGCCTGCACGCCGCATTGTTGCGCCAGAATAAATACCACTTCCATCAACAGACGTTTTGGAAATAAACCCTGGGCAGATTTAGTGGCATCACGAATTACATCATTAGAAATATGTTTTCGTGGCCCCTGCAACCCGCCAATTAATAAGCTTCTTTGTTGATTCTCATTAAAAATAGAGAAAGACAATGAGGCGATTAATTTCTCTTCATAGCGTAATTCCAGCGTAATCTCGCCTTCACGGTCAAAACGGCCCGGACAGCAGTGAATCACGAATGATTCGTCATTTTTACCTTTAAAGCTGGCCAGCAAATTATCACCCGGACTTTGCAGCAACTGACGCAGGGTGGTATTTTCCAGCGCAGCCATCAGGTGGTAATGGTCAAGAATTGCCTGGGCGCGCTGCGCCACGCTAAAACCAGCCCGCAGATAAGGGCGATGCAGTTTGGCAGGCAGCAAGCCTTGTACCGTCAACATTTGCGGCAGCTGTGGCAGCGCGGCCAGTTGATTCAGGTAACGGTGAGTCGTAACAGGATAAACAAGCGATCTTAAAGCAAATTTAAACCGGAAACTTTTGCTGTGCCACAATTTATTTGGCACAAACTTTCCAGTGACTAACTGAAAAAACAGCGATGTAGACGAATCATTATTCGCCGCAGAAGTGGTTATCATGGACATAATTATTATTTCGTCGAGAAAAACTGACGCGACTATATGCCCCAAATTATCAACGACAGGTTAATAAGTTAGCGGCTGAGGGTTTAGCTGGCGGGAATAGGTGGTTTGTTTAGAAATGGTTTAAAAAAACCGGCGGAACCTGTCCACCGGTTGATGTCATTCAGAATGGCGATGACTTACTTAGCAGAGGCGAAACGCGCAGCAGCTTCGTCCCAGTTCACGACGTTCCAGAATGCTTTGATGTAATCAGGACGTTTGTTCTGATACTTCAGGTAGTAAGCGTGTTCCCACACATCCAGACCAATGATCGGGAAGCCAGAAGCGCCAGAGATCGCTTCGCCCATCAGCGGGCTGTCCTGGTTAGCGGTAGAAACCACCGCCAGTTTGTCACCTTTTTTCACCAGCCACGCCCAGCCAGAACCAAAACGGGTGGTAGCGGCTTTCTCAAACTCTTCCTGGAATTTTTCAACGCTGCCGAAATCTTTCTCAATTGCAGCTTTCAGTTCACCCTGGAGGGTGGTGCCGATTTTCAGACCTTTCCAGAACAGGCTGTGGTTCGCGTGACCACCGGCGTTGTTACGCAGCGGGCCTTTTTTGTCTGCTGGCAGTTTGTCCAGTTTAGCGATCAGCTCTTCAACCGGAATACCGTCGAATTCTGTACCTTTCAGTGATTCCAGCGCCGCATTGGCGTTGTTCACGTAGGCCTGGTGGTGTTTAGAGTGATGGATTTCCATCGTCTGCTTGTCGAAATGCGGTTCCAGTGCGTCGTAATCGTAAGGCAGGGATGGCAGTGAATAACTCATGTTCTTCCTCTCCATTAGTGTTTGAGCAGCACGACCTCGCTGGCGTGCCGCGTAAGCAGTTGGATCATTATAGTTAAATTCATGATCCGGAAAAGGGTTATCAATGCCTTAGTAATGATAAGGATTTGAGGAATTTGGCGTAGCGGCGCGATCAATCGCACCGCTACAAAGGGGAACTGTTTACCGGCCCAACTCGGTCAGCGATTTATCCAGCGCACCGACCAGCCAGTCGATATCACTTTCCTGGAACGCCAACGGCGGACGCAATTTCAATACGTTACCGTACGGGCCAGCCACCGAGGTCAGCACATGGTGATCACGCAGCTTCTCGATTAAATCCAGTGCCAGCGCTTTATCCGGCGTTTTGCTGCTGCGATCGGAGACCAGTTCAAAACCAATAAACAGACCCGCACCACGCACATCGCCAATCGCCTCGTGCCTTGCCATCAGTTTCGCCAGCTCGGCCTGCAATTTCGCCCCCACCACGCGGCTGTGTTCCTGCAAGCCCTCTTCTTTGATCACCTTGAGCACCGCCTGCGCGGCCGCCATCGCTACCGGGTTGCCACCGAAGGTGTTGAAGTAAGGGATCTCGTCGCTGAACGCTGCCAGCACATCGCTTTTTGCCAGCAGGCCAGAGACCGGAATTCCGTTACCCATCGGCTTGCCGGTGGTGACCACATCCGGTACCACCCCATGACGGGCGAAGCCCCAGAAGGCATCCCCGGTACGAGCGAAGCCCGGCTGCACTTCGTCAGCAATAAAGATACCGCCGTTGGCATGCACCACATCCACCGCTTTTTGCAGGAAGCCCGGCGGGTTCGGCAGTACGCCATCAGAGGAGAAAATTGAGTCGGCGAGGAAACCGGCGAACTTGATACCGTGCGCCTTCATGTCATCGATCTGCTTCTGGATTTCATTGGCAAACCACTCGCCCAGATCCGGCGCATTAACGCGGTAATGATCCGGTGGCGGCACCAGACGCGTCGTCGGTGCCAGCGGCTGACCGGTGCCCAATGCCGGAGAAGCGCCGGACGTCAGGTCGCTGGTGCCGTGGTAAGCCTCCTGCGACACGATAATACCGGTACCGCCGCTAAAGGCGCGCGCCACGCGAATCGCCAGGTCATTGGCCTCAGAACCGGTACACATGTACATCGCACGGTCGATGGCATCCGGTGTGGTCGCCAGCAGTTCTTCGCTGTAATCCAGGATACGTTCGTGCAGATAACGGGTATGGGTGTTCAGCATCTTCATCTGCTGATTCACCGCCTCAATCACCGCCGGATGACAATGACCGATACTCGCCACGTTGTTGTACACGTCCAGATATTTGTTACCTGCGGCATCCCACAGATACTGCCCTTCACCGCGCACCAGATGCACCGGCTTACGGTAGAACAGGCGATACGACTCGCCCAGCACTTTGCTGCGTTTATCGGTCAGTTTGCGCGTATCGGCGTCCAGACCGTCGGCGTGCTCAGCACGAAAACTGTTGGTATCCATGATGGTGGAACGTGTAGCCATGATAACTCCCGTTGCGAGGTGAAAGGGGTGCATGCGTAATAACCGTCTGCTGATATCATGCCGGTTTTTACGACAAATGCAACCAAATACACAAATACAACCAAATACACATGACGGAATGATGAAGCTCAGGTAATCTTAGGCCCACGCTGAACTCGCTACAGGGAAATGTCATGTTGCAGGAAACCCGTTTACATCGCATTCGCGCGCTGCTGACGACACATCATCAGGTCAGTACCGAACGCGTCATCAAAGAGCTGGGCATTTCGCGGGAAACGGCGCGGCGAGATATTATCGAGCTGGAAGCGCAGGGCGTGGCACGGCGTGTCCACGGTGGTTTAGTCGCGGTCGACAGCCAGCCGGAAGCGCCGCTACGCGTACGTCGCAGCGCACAGGCGAAGGAGAAACGCGCCATTGCCGTGGCTGCGGCACAACATCTGCAACCCGGCCAGACGTTATTCCTCGATTCTGGTACCACCACCACCCTGCTGGCCGAAGAGCTGCGCACCATGTCCGGGCTGACTATCATCACCAACAGCCTGCAAGCCGCGCTGGCGCTCAGCGCATCGGAAGAACATGAGCCGCTGAATAATCAGGTGATTTTGCTGGGCGGCATGATGTCTGCCGGGGCACAACAGACGCGCGGGGAAATAACGGTGGGCGAGATTTATCGCTATCGGGCCGATGTGGCGCTGTTGTCACCGGTAGGCATTGAGGCCAAACACGGAGCCACCAGCTTTCACCCGCATGAAGCCGCGATTGCGCGCGCCATGGTGCAGCAGGCCAGCCGCACCATCCTGCTGGCGGATCACAGCAAACTGGGCGTGGTGAGCCGTAGCCAATACGCCCCGATTGCCGGGATTGATCTGCTGATTTGCGATGCGGGTCAGGCAAAACCCGGTGCGCTCAGCGCGCTGCAACAGGCGCTGGCGCAGGTTCAGGTGGTTTAGCGCAACCGCTGGGGGTGGGTATAGATGGTGGCGCGGCCCGGTTTACTGAAACCGACCAGCGTCAGGTTGCTGCGTTGCGCCACCTCCACCGCCAACTGCGTTGCCGCCGACACCGCGAACAGAATTTCAACGCCGCACATCGCCGACTTCTGCACCATCTCATAACTGGCGCGACTGGAAACCAGCACCGCGCCCTGCTGCCAGTCGGCCTTGCTGCGATAACCCAGCAGCTTATCCAGCGCCACATGACGCCCCACATCTTCACAGCCGCCGCGCAGCTCACCTTGCGGCGACATCCAGGCAGCAGCGTGAGTGCAGCCGGTCAATTCACCCACCGGCTGGAAGTCGCGCAGACGCGCTAATCCGGCATCGAGATGCTCAAGGGCAAAGGTTTGGGTAAAAGGCAGCGGTGTAATCGGTTTGCCTATCTGATCCAGCTGCTCCACACCACATACGCCACAGCCGGTACGGCCTGCCATCGCCCGGCGTTGTTCCTTCAGCGCCATAAAGCGACGGTTGGAGAGTTCGATTTGCACTTCAATGCCGTTGCAGCCGGGCACCACATCAAGACCAAAAATATCCTGTGGCGTGTCGATGATGCCTTCAGAGAGCGAAAAGCCAAGGGCAAACGCCTCCAGGTCATTGGGCGTCGCCATCATCACCACATGGGAAATGCCGTTGTAGACCAACGCCACCGGAACTTCCTGCGCCAGCCAGTCCGGCTCCGCGTGAGTGATATCACGCCGCTGCCACACCTGCGCCTGACGCGCGCCTGAGATCTCACTCACATTAGCCTGATCTTTCTGTGTCACTTTGTTCGCCTCGCACAACAACCTTACAAAAGCAGTGGTAATATTTAGCCGCTATACTCGCTTTTTTAGTTGGGTCATTTTGAACCCTTAGCCAGTGCACCGCAAAAATAATAAACGTGAGTAATGTCGAACCAAGGATTATCTCCCATGAACGTCAGCAGAAGAAAATTCTTCAAAATCTGCGCGGGCGGTATGGCGGGGACCACGGCAGCCCTTCTCGGTTTTACCCCCGAGGTGGCGCTGGCGGAAACGCGACAGTACAAGCTGTTGCGCGCCCGCGAAACCCGTAATACCTGCACCTACTGCTCCGTCGGCTGTGGCCTGTTGATGTACAGCCTCGGCGATGGCGCAAAAAACGCTAAAGAAACGATCTTCCACATTGAGGGCGATCCGGATCATCCGGTCAGCCGCGGGGCGTTGTGCCCGAAAGGCGCAGGTCTGCTGGATTTTGTTCACAGCGACAGTCGCCTGCACTACCCGGAATATCGCGCGCCAGGTTCGGATAAATGGCAGCGCATCAGCTGGGACGATGCTTTTGACCGTATCGCGAAGTTGATGAAAGCCGACCGTGATGCCCACTTTGTGGCGCAAAACGCCGCCGGTGTCACCGTCAACCGCTGGCTGACCACGGGCATGCTGTGTGCCTCGGCTTCCAGCAATGAAACCGGCTATCTCACCCAGAAAATGACCCGATCGCTCGGTATGCTGGCGGTCGACAACCAGGCACGCGTCTGACACGGACCAACGGTAGCAAGTCTTGCTCCAACATTTGGTCGCGGTGCGATGACCAATCACTGGGTCGACATCCGTAATGCCAACCTGATTGTGGTAATGGGCGGTAATGCGGCTGAAGCGCATCCGGTCGGTTTCCGCTGGGCGATGGAAGCCAAAATCTTCAACAAAGCCAAACTGATTGTCATCGATCCGCGCTTTACGCGCACTGCATCGGTGGCGGATTTCTATACGCCAATTCGCTCCGGCTCCGACATCGCTTTTCTGTCGGGCGTGCTGCGCTGGCTGATGGAAAACGACAAAATTCAGCATGAATATGTGCAGGCGTACACCAACGCCAGCCTGATTGTGCGCGAAGATTTTCACTTCGAGGATGGCCTGTTCAGCGGCTATGACGCTGACAACCGTAAATACGACAAAACCAGCTGGAACTACGAGTTGGGTGAGGACGGCTTCGCCAAACGCGACGACAGCCTGAGCCATCCGCGCTGCGTGTGGAACCTGCTGAAGCAGCATGTCAGCCGCTATACGCCGGAGATGGTCGAACGCATTTGCGGCACGCCAAAAGCGGATTTCCTGCACGTCTGCGAACTGATCGGCGAAACCAGCGCGCGCGATCGCACCACCTCGTTCCTGTATGCCCTTGGCTGGACCCAGCACTCCATCGGGGCACAGAACATCCGCACCATGGCGATGATTCAGCTACTGCTTGGCAACATGGGGATGGCAGGTGGCGGCGTTAATGCGCTGCGCGGTCACTCCAATATTCAGGGGCTGACCGATCTTGGCCTGCTGTCACAAAGCCTGCCGGGCTACATGACGCTGCCGTCGGAGAAGCAGACCGATCTGCAAACCTATCTCAACGCCAACACGCCAAAACCGGCGCTGCCCGGTCAGGTCAACTACTGGGGCAACTACCCGAAATTCTTCGTGAGCCAAATGAAAGCCTTCTTTGGCGACAAAGCGCAGGCGGAGAATAGCTGGGGCTTTGACTGGCTGCCGAAGTGGGACAAAGGCTACGACGTGTTGCAGTACTTCGAGATGATGTCGCAGGGCAAAGTGAACGGCTACCTGTGCCAGGGCTTCAACCCGGTGGCGTCGTTCCCCAACAAACGCAAAGTGATTGATTCGCTGTCGAAGCTGAAATTCCTCGTCACTATCGACCCGCTCAACACCGAAACCTCGACCTTCTGGCAGCATCACGGCGAGTTTAACGATGTTGATCCGGCACAGATTCAGACCGAGGTATTCCGCCTGCCCTCCACCTGTTTTGCCGAGGAGAATGGCTCAATCGTCAATTCCGGTCGCTGGTTGCAGTGGCACTGGAAAGGTCAGGATGGACCGGGTGAAGCGCGCAACGACGGTGAAATCCTCGCGGGCATCTACCTGCGGCTGCGCGAGATGTATGCGCGCGAAGGCGGTGCCGCGCCGGAACCGGTGCTGAACATGACCTGGAACTACCTGACGCCAGAAAACCCGGCGTCGGAAGAGGTGGCGATGGAGAGCAACGGCAAGGCGCTGGCGGATATCATGGATGACAAAGGCACCCTGCTGGTGAAAAAAGGCCAGCAGCTCAGTACCTTTGCGCATCTTAAAGATGACGGCAGCACCAGCAGCGGCTGCTGGATCTTTGCCGGGAGCTGGACGCCGGAAGGCAACCAGATGGCGCGACGCGATAACGCCGACCCATCCGGTCTTGGCAACACGCTGAACTGGAGCTGGGCGTGGCCGCTCAACCGTCGCATCCTCTACAACCGCGCCTCCGCCGATCCACAAGGCAACCCGTGGGATGCCAAACGTCAGTTGCTGAAATGGGATGGCAGCAAGTGGGCCGGGATGGATATCCCGGACTACAGCACCGCCGCCCCGGGCAGCAACGTCGGGCCGTTTATCATGCAGCCCGATGGCATGGGCCGCCTGTTCGCGCTCGACAAAATGGAGGAAGGCCCGTTCCCGGAACACTATGAACCGTTTGAGACGCCGATTGGCACCAATCCGCTGCACCCCAATGTGGTGTCGAATCCAGCGGCACGCGTGTTCAAGGACGATCTGGCGGCGATGGGCAACGCCGAACAGTTCCCGTACGTCGGCACCACCTATCGCCTCACCGAGCATTTCCACTTCTGGACCAAACACGCACGGCTCAACGCCATCGCGCAACCGGAACAGTTTGTTGAGATCGGTGAAGTACTGGCGAATAAGCTCGGCATCGCCCAGGGCGACACGGTGAAAGTCAGCTCGAATCGCGGCTATATCAAGGCCAAAGCGGTGGTCACCAAACGTCTGCGTCCGTTGCAGGTAGATGGCAAAACCGTGGATACCATCGGTATCCCGATTCACTGGGGTTATCAGGGCGTGGCGAAAAAAGGCTTTATCGCCAATACCCTGACGCCGTTTGTCGGTGACGCCAACACACAAACGCCGGAGTTTAAGGCGTTTCTGGTTAACGTCGAGAAGGTGTAAGGAGAACGAAGATGGCTTATCAATCGCAAGACATTATCCGCCGCTCCGCCACCAACGGCGTGACGCCGCCACCGCAGGCGCGCAACCATCAGCAGGAGGTGGCGAAGTTAATCGACGTCACCACCTGTATCGGTTGCAAAGCCTGTCAGGTCGCCTGTTCGGAATGGAACGACATCCGCGACGAGATCGGTCATAACGTCGGGGTGTATGACAACCCGGCGGATTTGACTGCCAAGTCCTGGACGGTGATGCGTTTTTCTGAGGTTGAAGAGAACGGCAAGCTGGAGTGGTTGATCCGCAAAGATGGCTGCATGCACTGCGCCGATCCTGGCTGTCTGAAGGCCTGTCCTTCAGAAGGGGCGATCATTCAGTACGCCAACGGCATTGTTGATTTTCAGTCTGAGCAATGTATCGGCTGCGGTTACTGCATCGCCGGTTGTCCGTTCGACGTGCCGCGCCTCAATAAAGAGGACAACCGCGTGTATAAATGCACGCTGTGCGTCGATCGTGTCACCGTCGGTCAGGAACCGGCCTGCGTGAAAACCTGCCCGACCGGGGCAATTCATTTTGGCAGCAAAGTGGATATGCAGACCCTGGCCGGAGAACGGGTGGAGGAGCTGAAAACACGCGGCTACGCCCATGCCGGGCTGTACGACCCGGCAGGCGTTGGCGGTACGCATGTGATGTATGTGCTGCACCACGCCAACAAACCGCAGCTTTACCACGGCCTGCCGGAAAACCCGAGCATCAGCTCCGCCGTCACCTTCTGGAAAGGCATCTGGAAACCGCTGGCGGCGGTGGGTTTTGCTGCCACCTTTGCGGCGGCGGTGTTCCACTACGTCGGCGTCGGGCCGAACCGGGTGGATGAGGACGAGGAGGAAAAATGATGAAAAAGCGCGATCGCCTGGTACGCTACAGCGCACCGGAACGCATCAATCACTGGATTGTGGCGTTGTGCTTTGTCTTCGCTGCGCTCAGCGGTTTAGGTTTCTTTTTTCCGTCGTTTAACTGGCTGATGCATGTTTTGGGTACGCCGCAGCTGGCGCGTATTCTGCATCCTTTTGTTGGTGTGGTGATGTTTGCTGCCTTTTTAATCATGTTCTTACGTTACTGGCGGCAGAATTTGATTAACCGTGAGGACATCATATGGGCGAAAAACATCCACAAAATCGTGCGCAATGAGGAGGTCGGTGATACTGGCAAATACAACTTCGGGCAGAAGTGTGTGTTCTGGGCTGCTATCATCAGCTTAGTCATGCTGCTGGTGAGTGGAATTGTGATTTGGCGGCCATACTTCGCCGGTGCCTTCTCCATTCCGCTAATTCGCGCCGCACTGGTGGTGCATTCGGTCTCAGCCGTGGCGCTGATTATCGTGATTATGGTGCATATCTACGCTGCCTTGTGGGTTAAGGGCACCATTACCGCGATGGTTGAAGGTTGGGTCCCTGCCGCGTGGGCGAAGAAACATCACCCACGCTGGTATCGCGAGCAGCGCCAACGCCAAACACAACAGGAAAAACGCCCCTGATGAGTATTCGCATTATCCCGCAGGACCAGCTGGAGAAAAGCGATAAGAAAACGGCGGATAACATTCCGCCGTTACTTTTCCCCCGGCTGAAAAACTTGTATAGCCGACGGGCCGCCCGTTTGCGCGAGCTGGCAGCGAAAAATCCGCTCGGTGATTATCTGCGCTTTGCCGCCGTGATCGCCCAGGCACAGGAAATCGTGCTGTATGACCATCCTCTCCAGCTCGATTTGCGTGCCCGCCTGGCGCAAAGTGCCGAACAGGGCATCCCGCCGCTGGATATTCACACTTACCCGCGCGATCCCCACTGGCAACGGCTACTGCATTCGCTGATCGCCGAACTGAAGCCAGAGATGAGCGGTCAGGCGCTGGCGGTGCTGGAGAATCTGGAGAAAGCCTCGGCGACTGAACTGGAGACGCTAGCGACTGCACTGCTCGAAGGTAACTTCGCCCAGGTCAGCAACGATAAATCACCGTTTATCTGGGCGGCATTATCGATCTACTGGGCGCAGATGGCGGCATTAATTCCGGGTAAAGCCCGTGCTGAATATGGCGAGCATCGTCAGTTCTGTCCGGTGTGCGCCAGCGTACCGGTTGCCAGCGTGGTACATATGGATGTCGGTCAGCAGGGATTGCGTTATCTGCATTGCAATCTGTGCGAAAGTGAATGGTATGTGGTACGCAGCAAATGTTCTAATTGCGAGCAGACGCGTGACCTGCATTACTGGTCGCTGGATAGCGAGATGGCGGCGATAAAAGCCGAAAGCTGTGGCGATTGCGGCACCTACCTGAAGATGCTGTACCAGGAGAAAGATCCGGCGGTGGAGCCAGTGGCAGACGACCTGGCTTCACTGGTGCTGGATGCGCGGATGGAGCAGGAAGGGTTTTCCCGTAGTAGCCTGAACCCGTTTTTGTTTCCAGGCGAAGGGTAATTCTGCGTTTTACATATTTCTGCGCATCGTAGCGGCGCGATTTATCGCGCAATATCGTGAACCATGCCCGAAAAAAACCGCGCGATTAATCGCGCCGCTACACCACGGAGGCGTTCGATGAAACTGATTGGCAGCTACACCAGCCCTTTTGTGCGTAAAATTTCAGTGATCATGCTGGAAAAGGGCATCGTCTTCGAGTTTGTTAACGAATCACCGTGGAACGCTGACAGCCATGTGCCGCATTACAATCCGCTGGGTAAAGTTCCGGCGCTGGTTGATGACAACAAGCTCACCTGGTTTGACTCGGCGATCATCGCCGAAGCCATCGAGCTACGAGGTGAAGCACCTCAGCTTTTGCCTGATGACCGCTGGCGCGCGTTGCAAATCCGCCAACTGGAAAAACTGGCCGACGGCATCAGCGATGCAGCCCTGCTGATTGTACGCGAACAAATGCGCCCCGGAGATCAGCAATCCGAAGAGGTTTTGTTGCGTAACCGGGAAAAAATCCTGCGCGGTCTGGATGCACTGGAAATCGCTGCCGCTCAGGGCGATCTGCTCAACAGCGACACCCTCAATCTGGCGGATATCGCCACCGGTTGCATGATTGGCTACATTAATTTCCGCCGCGTGGTGCCGAACTGGTGCGTCAATCGTCCGGCACTGATCAAACTGGCAGAGAAGCTATTTAAGCGGGAGAGCTTTGCCCGCACTGTCCCGGCCTCCAGTTAAAAGTTCTGCTTAATGAAAAATCTGTTTAGTCAGCTGCCTGCCATTGATAGCCTGCTGCGCGACCCCGCGTTGCAGCCATTAATTGATGATGCAGGCACCGCCTTTGCCACCCGACAGCTCCGCGCGATGCAGCAAGAAGCACGCGAGTATATCCAGCAACATCAGGGACTTCCCGCCTGGCACGCTAACTGGCCGGATGAAGCGCTGCGCCGCAGTGAGCAACAGCGCCAAAGCGCGTTGCGCCCGGTGTTTAATCTGACCGGCACGGTGCTGCACACCAATTTAGGCCGCGCCTGTTTAAGCGATGCGGCAATCGCGGCTGTCACCGCCAGTCTGCGCCAGCCGGTGACGCTGGAATATGCGCTGGATGATGCCGCGCGCGGTCATCGCGATCGCGCGGTTGCCGCCCTGCTGTGCGAACTGACCGGCGCGGAAGACGCCTGTATCGTCAACAACAACGCGGCGGCGGTTTTACTGATGCTGGCGACCCTGGCACCAGGGCGTGAAGTGGTGGTTTCCCGTGGTGAGCTGGTGGAGATTGGCGGTGCGTTCCGTATTCCTGACGTGATGCGCCAGGCCGGATGCCAGCTGGTGGAGGTCGGCACCACCAATCGCACCCATTTAAAAGATTATCGCGCCGCTATCACCGATGATAGCGGCTTGTTGATGAAAGTTCACACCAGCAACTATCAGATTCAGGGCTTCACACATGCGGTGTCCGAGGCTGAACTGGTGGCGCTGGGAGAAGAACATCAGTTGCCGGTCATCACCGATCTCGGCAGCGGTTCGCTCATCGACATGACCATATACGGTCTGCCTGCTGAACCTATGCCGCAGCAGTTGATAGCGGCGGGCGTCAGCCTGGTCAGCTTTTCCGGCGACAAACTGCTGGGTGGCCCGCAGGCGGGGATCATCATCGGCAAAAAAGCGTTGATCGCCCGACTGCAACAACATCCACTAAAACGTGCGCTGCGCGTCGATAAAATGACGCTGGCGGCGCTGGAAGCGACACTGCAACTCTACCGTCACCCGGAGAATCTTGCGGTTGCGCTACCCACGCTGCACCTGCTGACGCGTCCCGCAGCGGAAATCCGGCAACTGGCGGAACGCCTGCTGCCTGCTCTGGAGAATACGTTTGGCGAGGATTTTTCGCTGACGATCGCCCCTTGTTCGTCACAAATCGGCAGCGGATCGCTACCGGTAGAACGTCTCCCCAGCGTTGCTATTACCTTCAGCCCACGCGACGGTCAGGGCGGCACGCTACACGCCCTGGCACAACGTTGGCGCGCCCTGCCGCAGCCGGTCATTGGCCGTCTCCAGGAAGGCAAGCTGTGGCTCGATTTGCGCTGCCTGACAGATGAAACCGCCTTTCTGCGGAATCTGCTGCCATGATCATCGCCACCGCCGGACATGTTGATCATGGCAAAACCGCGCTGCTACAGGCGCTGACCGGCATCAATGCTGACCGTCTGCCAGAAGAACAACGACGAGGCATGACCATCGACCTCGGATATGCTTACTGGCCGCAACCCGATGGCCGGGTGATCGGTTTTATTGATGTGCCAGGCCATGAGAAGTTTCTCGCCAATATGCTGGCGGGCATCGGCGGCATCCACCATGCGTTGCTGGTGGTGGCCTGTGACGATGGTGTGATGCCGCAAACGCGTGAACATTTGCAGCTACTGAGCCTCGCCGGGCAACCGCCACTTAGCGTGGCGTTGACCAAAGCGGATCGGGTCGACGGCGCACGCATTGACGAAGTGCAGCAGCAGGTCGCGCAGCTCACGCAACAGCTGGGCTGGCCTGATGCCGCGCAATTTGTTACCAGCAGCACCACGTTGCAAGGTATTGATGCCCTGCGCCAGCATCTGATTGGGCTGACGGAACCCCCGTTTACTCCCCGCTACCGTTTTCGCCTCGCCATCGATCGTGCTTTTACCCTCAAGGGCACCGGGCTGGTGGTGACGGGTACGGCGCTGGCCGGAGAAGTCCACATCGGCGATACCCTGTGGCTGACCGGCGTCAACCAACCGGTGCGCGTGCGCGCCCTGCATGCGCAGAACCAGGCCGTGAGTCACGCACAGGCCGGGCAACGTATCGCCTTAAATATTGTTGGCGAGGTGGAAAAAGCGCAAATCACCCGAGGTGACTGGTTGCTGAGTCAGCAGCAGGACCAGGGCACCACGCGACTCACGGTGGCGCTTAACCTGCTGCACCCCCAGAAAAATGCGTCTCAACCGGTACATATCCATCACGCCGCCAGCCATGTCACTGGCCGTTTAACCTTACTCAGCGAACAGCTGGGAGAACTGGTTCTCAGCACCCCACTGTGGCTGGCGGATAATGATCATCTGATCATTCGCGACAGCAACGCGCAGCACACGCTGGCGGGTGGACGGGTGATTCTGCTGAACAGCAAAAAACGCGGTAAACGCCAGCCCGATTACCTGACCTGGCTTGAGCAGCTGGCGCTGTCTGATGATGATGAAACCAACCTGCGCGCCCATCTCAGGCATCAACCGGCTGACGACAGTGAACTGGCCTGGGCGCGACAGCTGACCCCGACCTCGATGGATGCCCTGCTCGCCCGTATTGCCCCGGTGCGTTTACATCATGCGTTGATGGACCCGGCCCAGGCCAGCCGCTGGCAGCAGCAATTGTGTGACGCGCTGGCGCATTTTCACCAGCAGCACCAGGAACAACCGGGTATTGGTCACGATCGCCTACGGCGCATTGCGCTGCCACAGGCCCCGGCCGGGCTGGTGTTGGCGTTAATCGAGCAGATGCTGGCGCAAGGGGTGATTCAGCAACGCCACGGCTGGTTGCACCTCCCCAACTTCGAACCGCGCTTTAACCCGCAGGAAGAGATGTTATGGCAGCAGGCTGGGCCGCTGTTTGCCGACCAGCCACTTTGGGTGCGGGATATTGCCTCCGCACTCCAGCAGGATGAACTGACGGTTCGCGCCCTGCTGCTGACTGCGGCACGGCTCGGTCATATCACGGCGATCGTGCGTGATCGCTACTACCGCAGCGACCAGATCCAGATCTTCGCCGATCTGATTCGCCAACGCGCTGCGCTGGGCGGCAGCACCACCGCCGCCGATTTCCGCAACCAGCTTGGCACCGGGCGTAAAGTGGCGGTGCAGATTCTGGAATTCTTTGACCGCAGCGGTTTTACCCGCCGTCGCGGCAATGAGCACCTGCTGCGCGATGCGCGGTTGTTTAACGCCTGTTCCTCCGAACACGCAATTTCGTAGCGGCGCGATTTATCGCGCAATTAATGCACAGAACAAAAAATCGCGCGATAAATCGCGCCGCTACGGAAAAACAAAAGGGACGATTTCTCGTCCCTTTTAGTAACAACCTGGCTCGCGTTACTGCAACAGCGAAATATCCGCCACTTGCAGGAACAGCTCGCGCAGTTGGGCCAGCAGCGTCAGACGGTTAATACGTACCGCCTGGTCATCCGCGTTGACCATCACTTTGTCGAAGAAGTTATCGACCGATTCACGCAGTTGCGCCAGTTCAATCAACGCATCCTGATAGCGGCCTTCTGCGAAGTACGGTTGCAGTTTGCTGCTCAGGGCCGTCACGAAGGTTGCCAGTTGGATCTCTTCGTTCTCTTTCAGCAACGAAGCCTGCACGCTGTCGTTCAGGGTTTCGGTCGATTTCGCCAGAATGTTGGAAACACGCTTGTTGGCTGCTGCCAGCGTGGTTGCCGCTTCCAGCGTACGGAAGTGCGAAACCGCCTTCATGCGGGCATCGAAATCTGCCGGACGGGTCGGACGACGTGCCAGCACCGCCTGAATGGTGTCCACGCTGTGGCCTTCTTCCTGATACCAGGTACGGAAACGACCCAGCATAAAGTCGATCACATCATCCACAACCTTCGCATTGCTCAGCTTGCTGCCGTACAGACGCACGGCTTCCTCGGTGAGGGTTTGCAGATCGAGCGGCAGATTCTTCTCCACGATAATACGCAGCACACCCAGCGCAGCACGGCGCAGCGCGAACGGGTCTTTATCGCCTTTCGGGTGCTGACCAATCCCGAAGATGCCCGCCAGGGTATCCATTTTGTCGGCAATCGCTACGGCACAGGCAACCGGGTTGGACGGCAGTGCATCACCGGCAAAGCGCGGTTGATACTGTTCATTCAGCGCCACCGCCACATCTTCCGCTTCGCCATCATGACGCGCGTAATGCATGCCCATCACACCCTGGGTGTCGGTGAACTCGAACACCATGTTGGTCATCAGGTCGCATTTGGACAGCAGGCCAGCACGGGTCGCGTGATTCACATCAGCACCGATTTGCGCGGCAATCCAGCCAGCCAACGCCTGAATACGGTCGGTTTTATCACGCAGCGTACCCAGCTCTTTCTGGAACAGCACGGTTTCCAGACGCGGCAGATGATCTTCCAGACGCTTTTTGCGGTCGGTATTGAAGAAGAACTCAGCATCGGCCAGACGCGGGCGCACCACCTTCTCGTTACCGGAGATAATCTGCTGCGGATCGCTGGATTCAATGTTGGCAACGAAGATGAAGTTCGGCAGCAATTTGCCGTCGTTGGCGTAAACCGGGAAGTATTTCTGGTCACCTTTCATGGTGTACACCAGTGCTTCTGCCGGTACGGCGAGGAACTTCTCTTCGAACGTGGCGGTCAGTACCACTGGCCACTCCACCAGCGAAGTCACTTCTTCCAGCAGGCTGTCGCTCAGGTCAGCATTGCCGCCCAGCTTCAGCGCCGCTTGCTCGGCATCGGCTTTGATCTGTGCTTTACGGGCCGCGTAATCCGCCACGACCTTGCCGCGTTCCAGCAGCAGTTGCGGGTACTGATCGGCATGGTCGAGGGTAATTTCTGGCTCGCCCATAAAACGGTGACCACGGATCACGCGATCGGACTGAATTCCGAGAATGGTAGCCGGGATCAGCTCATCACCCAGCAGCAGCGTAACGGTGTGCACCGGACGCACAAACTGCACGTCACTGGCACCCCAGCGCATCAGTTTCGGGATCGGCAGCTTACTGAGCGCGGTCGCGATCATCGCAGGCAGCAGCGTCTGGGCGCTTTCGCCCTGCACCTGCGCACGATATACCAGCCATTCGCCTTTATCGGTGCTCAGACGCTCAGCCTGATCAACGGTGATGCCGTTACCACGCGCCCAGCCTTCAGCGGCTTTGGTGGCATTGCCATCAGCATCAAACGCAGCGGCGATAGCCGGGCCACGTTTTTCAACTTCGCGATCCGGCTGTGCAGCCGCCAGGCTTGCCACTTTCAGCGCCAGACGACGCGGAGCAGCGAACCAGCTCACCTCACCATGCGCCAGTCCGGCGGCATCCAGTTCAGCGGTAACGTGCGCAGCAAAGGCTTCCGCCAGGCTGCGTAGCGCTTTCGGAGGCAACTCTTCGGTGCCAATTTCCACCAGGAAAGTTTTATCGGTCATGGCTGCCTCTTACTTGTTGTTATTGCACATCGGGAAGCCCAGCGCCTCACGGGAGGCGTAGTAGGCTTCTGCCACGGCTTTGGTCAGGGTGCGAATGCGCAGAATGTAGCGCTGACGCTCGGTGACCGAGATCGCCTTACGCGCGTCCAGCAGGTTAAAGCTGTGCGCGGCTTTCAGGATGCGCTCATACGCCGGCAACGGCAGTGGTTTTTCCAGCGCCAGCAGGTGCTGCGCTTCTTTCTCGTACTGCTCGAAGCAGGTGAAGAGGAAGTCCACATCAGCGTATTCGAAGTTGTAAGTTGACTGCTCCACTTCGTTCTGGTGGAACACATCACCGTAGGTGGTTTTGCCCAGCGCGCCGTCGCTCCAGGTGAGATCGTAGACGCTGTCCACGCCCTGGATATACATCGCCAGACGCTCCAGACCGTAGGTGATCTCGCCAGTCACCGGCTTACACTCCAGACCGCCGACCTGCTGGAAGTAGGTGAACTGCGTCACTTCCATGCCGTTGAGCCACACTTCCCAGCCAAGACCCCAGGCACCCAGCGTCGGGTTTTCCCAGTTGTCTTCCACGAAGCGAATGTCGTGTACGGTCGGATCGATACCCAGCTCTTTCAGCGACCCAAGGTACAGCTCCTGAATGTTGTCCGGTGAAGGTTTGATGATCACCTGGAACTGGTAGTAGTGCTGTAAACGGTTCGGGTTTTCACCGTAGCGTCCATCGGTCGGACGACGTGACGGCTGCACATAAGCAGCAGCAATTGGCTCTGGCCCTAATGCGCGCAGGCAAGTCATCGGGTGAGAGGTGCCAGCGCCCACTTCCATGTCCAGCGGTTGGACGATGGTGCAGCCCTGACGCGCCCAGTAATCCTGCAAGGTCAGGATCAGGCCCTGAAAGGTCTTGGTATCAAACTTTTGCATGTTGAATTCGCACGCGATACGGGTGGATTAAAAAAGAGTGCGACAGTATACCCTTTGGTCGCGCAATGTGCAGCCGGAAATCCTGACGGTGGCATCGCGGGTAAAAACCGTTAAAACGCAACAATAAGAAAATCGTATACGATTACAGACACGCCATTACATCCCGCCCAAAAACTAATTTTAATGATTTAAAATCATACAGATAAATACATACCACATCTGCACCACTTCGTGATGCACATCACCTTTTTTACCTCATGGTCAAAAATCGCACATTGACACTTGTATAATCGTATACGAAATTGCGGTGAAACGAATTTGATGAGAATTTGACCATGAAAACCGCGATTGCCTATCCCGGCATGAATGCCAACGACCGCCCGATGGGGCCAGCACCGCTCTCTGCCGCCGTATTGCATGAGCCGATGCTGTTTATCTCCGGCCAGGTCGCGATTGATCCCTATAGCGGCCAGATCATCGGTAACGATATCGCCAGCCAGACCCGTCAGGTGTTGAAGAATGTTGGCGACCTGTTAAGCGCCGCACAGATGACTTTCGACAACGTGGTGCGCGTGACCATTTTTCTCACCGACCTCAGCACCTTTGCCGCCATGAACGAGGCGTACAGCGAATTTTTCTCGTTCCCGTTCCCGGCGCGCGCCACCGTCGGCATTCAACTCAACCATCCTGACCTGCTGGTCGAGATGGAAGTCACCGCGATGCGTTAAGGAGCGGCGATGCATATCCATATTGAAAACGATGCCAACGGCCCGGATGCACTGCAACTCCCCGTTGAACTGCTGCGTCAGCGGCTGGAGACACACCCGCAACTGTGGAGCCACTTCACGCTGACCGAAAACAGCGACGCCACGCACAGCGCCACCTTCCTCGCGAATGCCGACATTCTGTGGGCCGGGCGCAAGCTGGCGCTCGACCAGTTCGCAGCCCCTCGCCTCAGTTGGGTACAGGTGATGTCAGCGGGTGTCGAGCAGTGGCTGCCTCATTTGCCACAAGGCGTGACGCTGACCAACGCCTCGGGGGTACATGGCGACAAAGGCGCGGAATTTATTTTGATGGCGGCGCTGATGTTTAACTTCGGCATCCCTGGATTTCTTCAGGATCAGGCCCAGCGGTTATGGCGTCCGAGCTTCGGTGGCTGTGCGCGGGGCAAAACCGTGCTGCTGCTGGGTGTGGGCGGCATCGGCTCCGCAGCGGCCCGGTTGCTGACGGCGCAGGGTTATCGCGTGGTTGGCGTCACGCGCAGCGGCGAATGTAGCGCTCCGGTGGAACGCTGCATCAGCATCGATGCCATCGATGAAGTGCTGCCGCAGGTGGATGTGTTGGTATCAACGCTGCCACTGACGGCGCAAACCCGCCGGTTATTGGATCGTCGCCGTCTCGACCTGCTGCCGAAGCGGGCGGGGATTGTGATTGTTGGTCGCGCCGATGTGTTTGATTACAACGCGATGCGCGAGAAGTTAAACGCAGGCGAACTGGCAGGCGCGGTACTGGATGTCTATCCGCAGGAACCGCTCCCCACTGACGACCCGCTGTGGCACACCCCCGGTGTGGTGATGACGCCGCACTGTAGCCTCGACGATCACGCCGCTTACCTTGAGGGTTGCCTTGAGGTGTTTATCGATAACCTGGTGCGCTTCCGCAGTGGTCGGGCGCTGCGCAATCAGGTGGATATCGCACGCGGATATTAAAACCTGCGGAATTCCATCCGTAGCGGCGCGATTTATCGCGCGAATTTAAAACAGCACCAAAAAGTTCATAAATCAGAAGGTCATCGCTTAACCATTCACCATGCACCAGGGGAACCTTATTATGAAATTTGCACGCCTCGCTTTGTTATCTGGCCTGACCGGCACTTTGCTGGCTGGCCTGTCCAGCGCCCATGCGGCCACTGATCCGATCAAACCCAGCGCCAGCGACTTCGCCGCCATGACGCAGTGCAAAACGCTGCAAACCAAATATCCGTCACTGAAAGGCAAAGATCTGGTGGTTGGCCTTGGTGGCTACACCAAAGGGTTTGAAGCGCCGTCAGAGAAAGATCCCAGCATCATTGAAGGTCTTGATCCTTCGCTGTTCGAACGTATCAGCAGTTGTCTCGGCGCAAAACACAGCTACCAGAACGGTTCGTTCAACGTGCTGCTGACCTCCATCGCCAGTGGCCGGGCTGATATCGGCCCGATGCTGTACGTCACCGATGAGCGCCTGAAGCAAATCGCCTTCGTTGCGTCGGTACAGGTGCAGGATGGTTCCGTGGTCGCCAAAGGTAACCCGAAGAAAATCAACAGCGTTGATGATCTGTGTGGCAAAACCGTCGCCGCTGCCGCAGGCACCTATGAAGCCAACAAACTGGTACCAGAGCAGAGCGCCAAATGCACCGCCGCCGGGAAACCGGAAGTCAGCATGCTGATGGTGCAGAACACCGACAACAGCATCCAGGCAGTGAAAAGCGGTCGTGCCGACGTTTACCTGACCGAAGCCGGTTCAGCCCGCGCCATCGCCAAAGCTGATGGCACGCTGGACAGTGCCTTCACCGTGGATCTGCCGATTATGGTTGGCTTCCCGATTGCCAAAGATAACGCCACGCTGCGCAGCGCGGTGCTGGATGCCATGAAGGTGATTCAGGAAAGCGGCGCACAGAAAAAACTGCTCGATTACTGGGGCCAGGGCAGCAGCGCCGAACGCCCGGTGGTTGCCCGCGGTTAATTACGTTCCTGAAAGCCTGCCGGAGATAGTGTGGTGGATGATTTCTTAAAATATTTAACCCTGCCTTATCTCTGGCAGGGCGCCGTGATCGCAGTTGAACTGCTGGTCGGCGCGTTAGCGGGCGGCATTGTGATTGGTTTTTTCCTGGCGCTGGCCAGCACCTCTAAGTATCTGTTTATTCGCTTACCGGTGAAGATTTATATCTATACACTGCGCGGCACCCCGGTGCTGCTGCAACTGATCCTGCTGTACAACGTGCTGCCGGAATTTGGCTTGCGCTTCAGTCCGTTCACCAGCGCGTTGCTGGCATTGATGATTAACGAAACCGCCTTCTGCGCCGAAATCATTCGTGGCGGCATTATGGCAACCGATCGCGACCAAAGCATGGCGGCGCAGGCGTTTGGTTACTCGCGTACTAAAGAGATGATCCATGTGGTGATCCCGCAGGCATTGCGCGCCATCCTGCCGACGATGGGCAACGAAACCGTTGGCCTGCTGAAATCCACCTCGCTGGCCTCGGTGGTGGGCGTCAATGAACTGACCATGCGCGGCCAGGCAATTGTGTCGCAAAACTTCCTGTTTATCCCGGTGCTGGTCGCTTCCGGCGGTATCTATCTGATCCTCTCCACGCTGCTGGCCGGTGGTCAGTGGTGGATGGAGAAATTCTATAACCTCGACGAGCGCGCCCGTCGCGCCCGCGCCCGACTGGCATCGCTGCCGCAGGAAGCCGACATCACGCCGATGCACCTGCCGAAACGCCGTTGGGATACGCAAACCGCCGCGCCGGTACTGGAAATCGATAATCTGTGCGTCGAATACGCCGGGAAAACCGTTCTGAACGACCTGTCGCTCACCGTGCGTCGTGGCGAAGTGGTGGTACTGCTGGGCCGTTCTGGTTCCGGTAAAAGTACGCTGCTGAAATCGATTCTGGCGCTGACGCCGCGCCTGAAGGGCACCATTCAGACCGAAGGGCATTTTATGGGCACCGATGCCAACGGTAAGCCGCTGGCGCAGCGTCACCTGCCCGTTAACCGCGCCAAATCAGGCATCGGCATTGTGTTTCAGCACTTCGCCTTGTTCGATCACCTCACCGCGCTGGAAAACGTGATGAGCATTTTGCTGCGCGTCCAGGGTGCGCAGCCGGAAGTGGCACGCGCCAAAGCAATGCGCGCACTGAAAATGGTCGGCCTTGGTGATTTTGCGGCTTCGCTACCGCATGAATTGTCCGGCGGGCAGAAGCAACGTGTCGGCATTGCCCGCGCCCTCGCCGCCGAACCACAAATCCTGCTGTTTGATGAACCGACCTCGGCGCTCGACCCCGAACTGGTGCGAGAAGTGAACCAGACCATGCGCAGCCTGGCGCAAACCGGTATCACCATGATCATCAGCACCCACGATATTGCTTTTGCCGCTGGCGTCGCTGATCGCGTGGTGTTTCTGCAAAACGGCGCGCTGATTGAAGAAGGGCCACCAGCGATCCTGAAAAACCCGACCACGCCAGCCTTTGCCACTTTCCTTGAACACGAAAACGCCACGGAGGCGCAGCATGCTAACGCCTGAATTACCGTTTGAACGCGCGGCGCGCGAGCGCCTCGGTGAACCGTTGTTTCGCTATATGCAGGGGCTACCGGCGGATGCCTTTGGCGACGAAAATGATGCCAACCATCTGGCGTTGCGCCGTTTTCGCCTGCTGCCGCGCGTGTTGCAGGGCAACGAAAGCATCGACACGCACATCACCCTGTTGAACCAGACATGGGCGGCCCCCATTGGGGTTGGAGCCTTTGCCGGGGACCGTATTTTCCATGAAGAGGGTTTGCTGCCAATTGCCCGCGCCTGCAAACGTCTGCAACTGCCGCTGGTGATCTCCGAAGAGACGGTGACGCCGCTGGCGCAGATTGGTGCGGAGTATGACCGCTGCTGGCTGCAACTGCGCGCGGCAGGTGAGGTCGCGCGGATTAAAGCGTTGATTGATCAAGCGGCAGAAAGCCACTTTAAAGCGATCGTGCTGACGGTGCTGGCACCGGTCCATCCGGTCGCTGGCCTACAGCCGGGTGGGTTCTCGGTCGGCGATGCATTGAAACAACGCGGCTGGCACACCATCGGCGGCACGCAACCCGGAGTGGAACCGCTGCCGGCGTTTCCGGTATGGCGTTGGCAACAGATTGATGAAGTGGCAACGCACTGCGCCGATCGCGGTCTGCCGCTGCTGCTGAAAGGCGTGTTGCATCATGATGATGCCGCCCCGGCAGCGGCGCATGGCGTGAGTGGCCTGATCGCCTCCAACATCGGCCTGCGCCAGAGCGCGCGCTGGGTGACACCGGTCGATCAGTTACCCGATTTGCAGGCGGTGACGCGCCTGCCACTGCTGCTGGATGGCGGTATCCGCAGCGGCAGCGATGCCGTGGTCGCACGCTGCCTCGGTGCAACCTTATCACTGAGCGTACGCCCGGTTATCACCGCGCTGGTCACTGGCGGAGAGACAGCGGTGTTTGACCTGCTTTCCGGCTGGATCAACGCCATCAGCGCCATCAGCCACTGGTGCGGGGTCAGCGACATGAGCGCGCTCAACGGCAGTTTTGTCACGGAGGCGCGTGACTGATGCATCACTTAATTTTCAATCAGGGCGATGCCAGCGAATCACGGATTTATTACTGCGCCCACTATCTGGCAGAAAGTCTCGGCCTGTATGCCGCGCAGCGGCTGAAAGTCTCCTTCACCACCAGCGAATCCGGTGGACATACCATTCAGGGCGGCCAGGTGCCTGCGGTGCTGAGTCGTGAGGCTGATTTAACCCTCGGCGGCCCGATGGTGGTGATGAAGCATTACCAGCAGCACGGTGCCGAGTTGCAGTGCTTCTGCGCCTCGGTCGCCGCCAACCCGTGGTTTCTCGCGGCGGCCCGACCCCAGCCCGATTTTCAACTGCGCGATTTATGTGGCAAGCGGGTGCTGGATGTGGGTAACGTCGGCACCGCCAGCCTGACCTTTCGCTGGCTGCTGGCCCAACATGGCCTGCTGGAGGATGTCAGCATCCTGCCCGGCAGCGGCAATGCCGAAGATGACTTTGCGACCGTGGCAACGGGCGAGGTGGATTACGCGTTGCACGCCATGCATGCGCTCGCGCCTGCCATCACCCGTGGACAACTGGCGAGCGTGACCAGCCTGGCGGGCCTGTGCGGCAGGGTGCCGTGGAGCGCCTATATCGCCCGCAGCGATGTACTGCACGAGAAAGCAGAAGCCTTTGCCGCCTTTGCTACGGCAACACAACAGGCGCTGGCGTGGATCGCGCAGCATGACGCCACTCGCCTCGCTGAGCGGGTGAAACCCTGGTATCCCGATTATCGGTTTGCTGCGCTGGTCAGCGGGCTGGCGGCCTATCAGCAGGCGCAGGTGTTTGCGCCGGATAGCCGCATCCCGCGCGCCGAATTTGACCACTTCAGTCAGTTACTCGGCGCTATCGGCTGGCTCGATCCTTCTCAGCCCGTACCTTATGACGCGCTGGTGACCCAGGCAGGAGCAGAATCATGAAACAGTTAATTATCAACGGCCTGGTGGTGACAGAAAGCGGTGCCGCACCGGCAGACCTGTTAATCGAGGCGGGAAAAATCAGTGGTATTCTGACGCCAGGTGCTTACGACGGCACGGTGGATAACCTGATTGATGCCAGCGGTCTGATCGTGCTGCCGGGGGCGATTGACGTACACACCCACTTCACTGGCTCGCATGATTTCCCCGAACAGGAGCTGCGCGAAGGCACACGCGGCGCGGCGGCGCATGGCGTGACCACTATCGTCGAAATGCCCCACTCGTTACCGCCCGCCACGTCGCTCGCCAGCTTTACCGCCAAACGCAGTTGGCTGGCTGAGAATTGCTCGGTGGATTACGCCATGTGGGCCGGGCTGGATGGTCGCAACGTCCACGAACTGGCCGCGCTGGATCAGGCGGGCGCACTGGCATTCAAAGCCTTTCTCTGTAGCGGCGCGCCGAATGGTGATGCCACGGATGCGAAAGGGTTACCGCGCCTTGACGATGACGGCCTGCTGCGCGCCATGCGTGAACTGGCGACCTTCGACGGTTTGATCGGCGTTCATGCCGAGAACCACGACATTCTGATTGGCGCAGGTAGCGAACTACGCCGCGCCGGGCGTAAAGATATCCGCGCCCATGCGCTGGCCGGGCCAGAAATTGCCGAGATTGAAGCGGTAGGACGCGTGCTGGCGATTGCCGCAGAAACCGGCGCGCGCTGCCATATCGTCCATGTCAGCTCGGCACGCGCCGCCGAAACCATCATCGCCGCCAAAGAGACCGTGCGCGCCAGCTTCGAAACCTGCCCGCACTACCTGATTCTTGATGAGGAAGATCTGGTGCGCATCGGTCCCAATGCCCGCTGCGGCCCGCCGATTCGTCCACGCCCGGTCGTCGATGCGCTGTGGCAGGTGCTGCTGCGGGGCGATATCGACATGATCGCTTCCGACCATTGCCCCTACACGCCGGAGCAGAAGCTGGCCGGTGAATTCAGCATCTGGGATGCCGGTATGGGCCTGACCGGGGTGGAAACCCTCAGCCCGATGTTCTTCAGCGCGGCGCATATCGACCGTGGCCTGCCGCTGACCGAGTTTGCCCGCATGACCGCCAGCGGTCCGGCCAAAGCCTTCCGACTGTGGGGCAAAAAAGGGGCCATCGCGCCGGGCTTTGATGCCGATCTGGTGTTTTACGACGCCAGCCAGAGCTGGACGGTGAGCGGGGAAAATTTCCAGGGCCTGGGCAAATGGAGCGCATTTGAAGGCATGCGCTGTCAGGGTAAAGTGGTGCGCACGCTCATTCGTGGCGTCACCGTTTACCAGGATTCCCAGATACAGGTTGAACCTGGCTTTGGTCAGTTCGTGACCCGTCAGGCATAAACAGGATGATTACCATGGCAGGAAAGTCGACCCGAAATAAGAACAGCGCCCCACTGGCACTGGAAGAACAGACCGAAAACAGCTGGAACGCGGCGCGCCCGCGTACCCTGGTCGATCATGCAGTAGATGCCATTCTTAGCGCCGCCTCACGCGGCCTGATTCTGCCCGGCGACCGCATTGCCGAGCCGGACCTGGTGGCGAAACTTGGCATGAGCCGCGTCCCTATCCGCGAGGCGCTGCGCATTCTCGAAAGTCAGGGCATCGTGACCAGCGAACCGTACAAAGGTATTCGCCTGATGGAGATCTCCCATCAACGGCTGGAGCAGATTATCGATGTGCGAATTCCACTGGAAACGCTGGCCTGCCGCCGGGCGATTGAAGCCGGACGCAACAGCGCCGCGCAGCTCACCCAGTTGTACCAGGGCGTCGCCGCTATGCAGATGATGATGCAACGCGAGGATGTGTATGGCTTTGCCTCAGCGGATACCGATTTCCATCGCACGCTGTGCAGCTTTGCCCAGAACCCGGTGTTGAGCAATTTGTGGGAGTCGATTGCGCGCCAGCTTACGGTGATTTTCGGCCTCTCCACCATGGGCAAATCGATGAGCGACATTATCGAAGAGCATCAGCGGCTGATTAACGTGTTCGCGGAAGGCGATATCGCCAAAATGACCGACGAGATTGAAAACCATATCCGCATTCAGGCTCTGGATGTGGACTACGAAACCATTATTTCGCAGCGCCGACAGCAACGTTCCAGCGCCGGTTGACGCCTTTTTTGCTTTTACACCAGGATAACCACGATGAAGATTACCAACGTCGAGGCGTTTTACCTGCGCCTCCCGGTCATTGAACAGCGCACCGACAGTTCACAGGATGCGTTGTTGATTAAAATCACCACCGATGCCGGGATTACCGGCTGGGGCGAGGTGGATGGCAGCCCCTATGTCACCAAAGCCATCATCGAAGCCCCCTATTCCCACACCATGGTCACCGGCCTGAAATCGCTGCTGATCGGTGAAAACCCGCTGGAAACCGGACGGTTGTGGAAAAAAATGCATCGCGCCACTATCTACTATGGCCGCAGCGGTGCCGTGTTGCAGGCGATGGCGGGCATTGATATCGCGCTGTGGGATATCAAAGGCAAAGCGTTGGGTAAACCGATTGTCGAGCTGCTGGGCGGCGCGCTGCGCGACAAAATGCGCGTCTACTCCTCGAATATGTTCCAGTTCAGCGTGGCCGACACCGTGGCGCGAGCGAAGCACGCTATCGATACCGGCCATACCGGGGTGAAATTTGGCTGGGAGCCGTTTGGCACCGATGAAGCGCTGGATTTACGCTATCTGGAAGCGCTGCGCCGCGAGATGGGCGACAGCGTGGATCTGATGCTGGACGTCGGCCATGTGTGGGATGCCAAAACCACCATCCGTCGTGGTCAGCGTTATGAGCATCTGAACCTGTTCTGGATTGAAGAACCGCTGCACCCGGACAACTACGCCGGTTACGGCCAGGTCTCGACAGCCTGCCAGCAGCACATTGCGGCAGGCGAACAGGAGTGCTCAGTGGTGGGCTTCCAGCGCCTGATCGACGAAGGCGGTATCGATATTGTGCAGATTGACCTGACGCGTACCGGCTTCACCCAGGCGATGGAAATTGCCAGCTATGCGCACAGTCGCGGTCGTAAGGTGTGCAATCACAACTTCACCACCGATATCAACACCGCCGCCTCGCTGCATTTCCTGTGCGCGATTGAGAATGCGCTGGTGATGGAATATTGCGTCGAACCGGGTGAGATCAGCCGTTCGCTGGCGAAAAATCCGGTGCGCATCGCTGATGGCTACGCCTGGTTGCCTTCCGAACCCGGCCTGGGCGTGGAGCCGAACGAAGCGGTGATCGAAAAATTCCTCGTGCGTGATTAACCGTCAACGCGCCAGCAGCCAGATGGCTCTGAATTTCAGGCCCAAAGGTTGTTGGCGCGCCGGTCGCTGACTACCCTTCTCCACCAGGACGCTCTGCGCACGGGGAAGCTATGTCGCAAAAAATTTACTGGATCGACAACTTACGCGCCATCGCCTGCCTGATGGTGATCGTCATTCATACCACCACCTGGTACATCACCGGGCCGCTGGCGGTAACCGGCATCAGTTGGGACGTCGCCAACCTGCTCAATTCCGCTTCGCGCGTCTGCGTGCCGCTGTTCTTTATGATCTCAGGCTATCTGTTCTTTGGTGAGCGCAGCGCACAAGGCCGGCATTTGCTGCGCATCGTGTTGTGCCTGCTGTTCTACAGCGCGGTGGCGCTGGCGTATATCACCTGGCTGACGCCGATCAGCGAAGGGCGGTCGCTGCTGAAATTGTTGCAGAAACCGGTGTTTTATCACCTGTGGTTTTTCTTTGCGATTATCGGTATTTACCTGCTGTCACCGTTGATTCAGGTAAAAAATGTGCCACCACGCTATGTCGCGCTACTGGTGGTGGTACTGGTGGTGCTCGCCAATCCCAATACCATCAACCAGTCGGTTGGCTCGTTCCATTGGTTGCCGGTCAATTTGTATGTCAGCGGCGACAGTATTTATTACCTGTTATACGCGCTGTTGGGACGGGCGATTGGCTGTATGGACACCGAAAAACGCGGCATAACCGGGCTGGCGGCGCTGGCGTTTATTGCCTGTGTGGCGGGGATTGCGCTCGGCACCAAACAGATGCTGCGCATAAACGGAGCCTTCAATGATACCTGGTATCTCTACTGCGGGCCGCTGGTGTTTATTGCCGCCATCAGCGTGCTGATCTTGAGCAAAAATGTCCTCAATCGTCGTAGTTTGCCAATTTTAGCCACCATAGCGCGTTATTCCCTGCCCATTTACGGCTTTCACGCGCTGTTTATCCATTTCCTGCGCACCAATCATTACGACGATATGGCACAACCGTGGATTGATCTTCCCTGGGTGTTTGGCGTAACGCTAATCGGCAGCTTGTTACTGGCGGTGTTGCTTAAACGGGTAGATAAACATCATCTGGTGAGTTGATCGTCCCAGCGCTCCCTGGCACGACGCAACTGTCGTGCAGAAGAGAAACCGGCCGCCAGCGCGGCTTTTTCCGCAGCTTCGCCCTGTTGCTGGCGTTGCCGGGCAATCACCAGCCGCAGTTGCTCGTGATATTCGCGCACGCTGATGCCGAGATGCTGGCGGAACAGACGCGTCAGATGCCGCTCGCTGACGTGGGCGCGCTCGGCCAGTGCCGGTAATGACCAGTCATGTTCAGGATGGGCAATCATCACATCCTGCGCGCGATGAATCGCCGGGTGCAGGTGATTACGGTAGCGCAGCCACGGCGAGAGTTGCGGATCATCACCGGAACGGCGGAACCACACCACCATCTCGCGTGCCACCGCCAGCGCCTGACGCGCTCCGCATAGCCGGTTAATCAGATGCAGCGCGAGATCAATACCCGCGGTGATCCCGGCGCTGGTCCAGATGCCGCCATCTTCAATAAATACGCGATTCTCTTTTACCCGCGCCGCCGGGGCCGCCGCCTGCAAACGCGGCAGCACTTCATGATGGGTGGTGCACAGCACACCATCCAGCAATCCCGCCTGTGCCGCCAGCAATGAACCGGAGCAGACACAGACCAGGGTGATGCGCTGGGCTTCAATATCCGCCCGTTGCTGCCGCAGCCAGTCACGCGCCAGCGTCGCCGCCGGGGTGTCATAGCAGGTACGCGAATCATGCACACCGGGCACCACCAACAGGCTGTTAGCCGGTAACCGTTCGGGCAGTGGCGCGATATTGCTGATGGTCATGTGGGTGGAGCCGAGCACGCTGGCTTCCGGGCCGATGTAATGCAGCGAGAAGTGACCGCCAGCCAACTGGAAGGTTTCGGCCGGGCCGGTGAGATCAAGCACCATAACGCCGGGTAACGTCAGGAAAAATACGGGTTGCGGCATGGGTATACTCCGGTTGGTTCCGTTTACGTCCCGCATTAAACCCGTAGCGGCGCGATTTATCGCGCGTGTTTTCGAGCCGGGATACCCGCTGCCAAAAACTTGCGCGATAAATCGCGCCGCTACGTCAGTGCTCATCTTACCTGACTTTATGGCCAGACCCATGCCAATTCCGGCCATCATGCTGACGTATCAGGACATCAACGGCTTCAGTTGCTGATAGAGCCGGGCGAATACCTCACGTTGTGGTTGATAAGCCTGATGGCGAGCCGTATCCGGCTGATGGCGTTGCGCCAGTTCCGGTGTGGGCAGTTCGCTGTTGGCATCGACGGCCAACTGCGCCAGGCGTGCCGCCCCCAGTGCCGGGCCGACTTCACCACCATGACAATAATCCAGCGTCAACCCGCTGATATCCGATAACATTTGTCGCCAGTAAGCGCTACGTGCGCCACCGCCAATCAACATCACCGTCTTTGGCTGGACGCCACATTCGTGTACCGCATCCATGCCCTCCGCCAGGGCAAATCCCACCCCTTCCAACACCGCTCGCGCCAGTTCCGGCCGGCCATGCTGATGCGTCAGGCCAAAAAATGCCCCCTGCGCCTGTGGATTGTTGTGCGGTGTGCGCTCACCCGAGAGATAAGGCAAAAACCAGACCGGTGAGACATCGCTGCTCGCCCGTTCAGCTTCAGCCAAAAGCTGTGGTACATCTTCGCAGCCGGTGAGTTTGGCCGCCCAGTCCAGACAGGAGGCCGCACTGAGGATCACCGACATCAGATGCCAGCGCTGTGGCAACGCATGGCAAAAACTGTGTACCGCGCGCTGTGGGTTGCTGAGATAACCATCACTCACGAGGAAGTAGACGCCGGAGGTACCGAGCGACAGCATCCCCTGTCCCGGCTCGACCATGCCAACACCCACCGCCCCGGCGGCATTATCACCACCGCCAGCCACCAGTGGCACTGGCTGCATCCCCCAACGGCTGGCGATGTCGGGTCGGAGCGTACCGGTTACCTGATTGCCCTCGAACAGCGTTGGCATCTGGCTACGATGCAGGCCACAGGCATGAAGCAATTTATCGCTCCAGTCACGCTGGGCCACATCCAGCCACATCGTCCCCGCCGCATCCGACATATCCGTGGCGAAGTCGCCGCTTAAGCGCCAACGCAGATAATCCTTTGGTAGCAAAACCTTAGCGACGCGGGTGAAAATTTCCGGCTCGTGCTGCTGCACCCATAACAGCTTGGGTGCCGTGAAGCCGGGCATCATCAGGTTACCGGTGATGGTGCGTGAATCCGGCACCTGCTGCTCCAGTTGGCGGCACTGCTCACTGCTGCGTCCGTCGTTCCACAGGATCGCCGGACGTAGCACCTGCTGCTGCGCATCTAACAGCGTCGCACCGTGCATCTGGCCGCTCAGACCCATCGCCTGCACATGACCAAGGTCATGTCGCTGCGCCAGCGCCTGCATTGCCTTATCAGTTGCCAGCCACCAGCTTTCGGGATCCTGCTCGCTCCATAAAGGATGCGGGCGCGACACCTGCAACGGCGCGCTTTCCACGGCAAGCACCTGCCCTTGCGTATCCAGCAACGCGACCTTAACGCCCGAGGTGCCCAAATCGATCCCGATAACCATGCTGTTCTCCTGAAAGGTTAAAAATCAAAAAGGTAATGATTGACCAGGTTTTCCAGTTGTTCCTGACGTCCACTGCGGTGTTGCGGATTAAATTGCTGTTGCTGGGCATGCTGAGCAAGGGACGCCAGGGAGAACTCCCCTTTCAGGATCTGCTGACCAAACTCACCGTTCCAGCCGCTGTAGCGCTGCGCCACGCGTTTATCCAACTCGCCATCAGCCACCATCCGCGCCGCGACTTTCAGGGCCAGCGCCATAGTATCCATCGCGCCAATGTGACCGTAAAACAGGTCATATTTATCGGTGCTCTGACGCCGCACTTTGGCATCAAAGTTTAAGCCGCCGGTGGTGAATCCGCCCGCTTTGATGATCTCGTAGAGTACCAGCGCATTTTCTTCGACGCTGTTCGGGAACTGGTCGGTATCCCAGCCACACTGGATATCGCCACGGTTGGCATCCACCGAACCAAAAATCCCCAAGGCAATCGCGGTGGCAATTTCATGGTGGAACGAGTGACCGGCCAGCGTGGCGTGGTTGGCTTCCACGTTGACTTTGATCTCTTTCTCCAGGCCAAACTGTTTCAGGAAGCCATATACCGTTGCCACATCATAATCATATTGATGTTTGGTCGGCTCCTGCGGTTTTGGCTCAATCAGCAGCATGCCCTGGAAGCCGATTTTGTGTTTATGCTCGACCACCATCTGCATAAAGCGGCCAATTTGCTCACGCTCCTGGCGCAGGTCGGTATTCAGCAGGGTTTCATAACCTTCACGGCCTCCCCACAACACGTAGTTTTCACCGCCGAGCGTTTGTGTTGCCTGCATGGCACTGCACACCTGGCTGGCGGCCCAGGCAAAAATTTCCGGATCAGGACTGGTGGCGGCACCCGCGCCATAGCGGGGATGGGTAAAACAGTTGGCGGTGCCCCACAGCAGTTTCACCCCAGTTTCCTGCTGTTTTGCCAGCAGTTTATCGGTCATTACCGCAAAGTTATCACGGTAGGTCTTCAGCGAGTCGCCTTCCGGGGAAACATCAACATCGTGGAAGCAGTAGTAAGGTACGTTCAACTTATGGAAGAACTCAAAAGCCACATCCGCCTTCAGCAACGCCCGCTCAAGCGCATCACCATTCTTCTGCCAGGGGCGATCAAAAGCGCCGACACCAAACATATCCGCACCGTTCCAGCAGAAGGTATGCCAGTAGCAGGCGGCAAAACGCAGATGCTCAGCCATAGTTTTACCGAGAATCACTTCATCAGGATTGTAGTGACGGAACGCCAGAGGATTATGGGTGTTGGTCCCTTCATAACGAACGCGATCAAGCTGGTCGAAATAGGCGTGCATGTTTTGCTCCTTAGCATGAGGACCCGAATGGTCAGCTGTGAGCCATTATTGTGGTGATGCGTTCTGCCGCTTCTCAATTACGATATTTCACACTTAACTTAAGATAATTATTATTTGTGCGTTAGCTCGCAAAACAATGTCGTTATTTCATTGCACTCCAACCCGCAATCCCGCTGCAATTCATTTTTCCGAAAACCGCCAAATATCGATCGCGCTCAAAAAATCACAAATAAACCAAAAAACGTAATGGCCGGATAAAAATCAGTAATTGATGTTGCCGGAAACTCAGGTCAACAATTCAACCGCCCTGTTCATAGCCTTATACCCTAAACAACGACAATAGCCTCCACCTACAGGATGAACACCATGAACATGAAGAAAACGCTGTTAGCCGTCTGCGCGGCCCTGGCACTTGTCAGCCACGCTGGAGCGGCAAAAGAAGTGAAAATCGGTTTGTCGATGGATGATTTACGCCTGGAGCGCTGGCAGAAAGACCGTGATATCTTTGTAAAACAAGCGGAATCCCAGGGTGCCCAGGTGTTTGTACAATCCGCCAACGGCAACGAAGAAACGCAAATGTCGCAAATTGAAAATATGATTAACCGCGGCGTGGATGTATTGGTGATCATCCCCTATAACGGCCAGGTATTAAGTAACGTGGTGGCCGAAGCGAAGCGTGAAGGCATTAAAGTTCTGGCCTATGACCGTATGATTAATAACGCCGACATTGATTTTTATATCTCTTTTGATAATGAAAAAGTGGGTGAACTTCAGGCCGAAAGTATTGTGCAGCAGGTACCAAAAGGAAATTATTTCCTGATGGGTGGCTCGCCGGTGGATAATAACGCACGTCTGTTCCGCGCCGGTCAAATGAAAGTCTTAAAACCTTACATTGATAATGGCAGCATCAAAGTCGTGGGCGATCAGTGGGTTGATGCCTGGTTACCGGAAAATGCGCTGAAAATTATGGAAAACGCCTTAACCGCGAACGGCAACCATATTGATGCCGTGGTGGCTTCCAATGATGCCACCGCCGGTGGGGCGATTCAGGCGCTGAGCGCGCAGGGGCTGGCGGGCAAAGTGGCGATTTCCGGCCAGGATGCCGATCTTGCCGCCATCAAACGCATCGAAAATGGCACGCAGACCATGACGGTGTACAAACCCATCACGCAACTGGCGACCGAAGCGGCAAAAATCGCCGTGGAACTCGGTGACGGTCAGACACCTGCCAGCAACGGCAAACTTAACAATGGCTTAAAAGATGTGCCGTCCCGTCTGCTGACACCAATCCAGGTTAATAAAGGCAATATCGAAAGCACCGTGATTAAAGACGGCTTCCACAAGCAGAGCGAACTCTAAGCGCAGACCGCGAAGGAGAGATGTCGATGTTGCTGGAAATGAACCATATCACTAAGCGCTTCGGCGCGGTGAAAGCGGTGGATGACGTCAGCCTGCGGCTGGATGCAGGCGAAGTCATGTCGCTGTGCGGCGAAAACGGTTCGGGAAAATCGACACTGATGAAGATCCTGTGCGGGTTATACCCGCACGGTGACTTCGACGGCAGTATCCATTTTGCCGGTGACGAAATTCAGGCGCAGACCATCCGCGATACCGAGCGCAAAGGGATTGTGATTATCCATCAGGAGCTGGCGCTGGTACGGCAACTGACGGTGATGGAGAACATTTTCCTCGGTGCCGAACTGGGGCGCTACGGCATGGTGGATGACGAAACCATGACGCTACGTTGCCAACAATTACTGGAACGGGTCAAACTCAATGTGTCGCCAGACACGCGAGTGGGCGATCTCGGCCTCGGTCAGCAGCAACTGGTAGAAATCGCGCGCGCATTGAATAAACAGGTACGTCTGCTGATTCTGGATGAACCCACTTCGTCGCTGACCGAGCAGGAAACCGAGGTGCTACTCAGCATTATCAAAAACCTGCGCGAACACGGCATCGCCTGCATCTACATCTCGCACAAACTCAACGAGGTGAAAGCGATTTCCGACACCATCTGCGTGATCCGCGACGGCCAGCACATCGCCACGCGCGATGCTGCCGGGCTGAGCGAGGATGACATCATCACCATGATGGTGGGCCGCGAGCTCACCGCGCTCTATCCACATACGCCACATGAAATCGGCGAGACGATATTGCAAGTCGATAACCTCACCGCCTGGCATCCCGTTAACCGCCATATCCGCCGCGTCAACAATGTTTCCTTCAGCCTGAAACGCGGCGAGATTCTTGGCATCGCAGGTCTGGTGGGTGCTGGCCGAACCGAAACGGTGCAATGCCTGTTTGGTGTCTGGCCGGGGCGCTGGCAGGGCGACATTACGATCAACGGCAGTAAGGTGCAGATTCACGACTGCCGCGACGCCATTGGGCATGGCATTGCAATGGTGCCGGAAGATCGCAAAAAAGATGGCATCGTGCCGCTGATGGGGGTGGGCAAAAACATCACCCTGGCGGCGCTGGATCAGTTCAGTCAGCGCCTCTCCACGCTGGATGAGGCACGAGAACAGCATGCGATTAACGACGCCATTGCCCGGTTGCGGGTCAAAACGTCCTCGTCAGAACTCCCTATTGGTCGCCTGAGCGGTGGCAATCAGCAGAAGGCGATCCTCGCCAAATGCCTGCTGCTTAACCCACAAATTTTAATTCTCGATGAGCCAACGCGCGGCATCGATGTCGGCGCGCGTCAGGAGATCTATCTGCTGATCAATGCGCTGGTACAGCAAGGGATTGCGGTGATTGTCATTTCGTCCGAGCTGCCCGAAGTACTGGGCCTGAGCGATCGGGTTTTGGTGATGCATGAAGGGCAAATCAAAGCCGATCTGATTAACGATAACCTGACTCAGGAGCAGGTGATGGAAGCCGCCCTGCGGAGTGAACACTATGCTTAAGACCGAAAGTACACAACGCGGCCTGACGACGCCGGGTAAAGCGGGCGCGGGTAAATTTCCGCTCCCCAATTTGCAGGTATTGGTGATGCTCGGGGCAATTGTGTTGATTGCCCTGTTCTTCACCTGGACCACCGACGGGGCCTGGCTTAGCCCGCGTAACGTTTCCAACCTGCTGCGCCAGACCGCCATCACCGGCATCCTCGCGGTTGGCATGGTGTTTGTCATTATTTCGGCAGAGATCGATCTCTCCGTCGGCTCCATGATGGGCCTGCTCGGTGGTGCGGCGGCGATTTTCGACGTCTGGCTCGGCTGGCCGCTGCCCTTAACCATTGTGGTCACGCTGGTAATGGGATTGCTGCTCGGCACCTGGAATGGGTGGTGGGTAGCCTACCGCAAAGTGCCCTCGTTTATCGTCACGCTGGCGGGCATGCTGGCCTTTCGCGGCATTCTGGTCGGTATCACCGATGGCACCACCGTCGCACCAACCACCCCGGCGATGTCGCAGATTGGCCAAAGCTATCTGCCTGGCGGGGTCGGGTTTGGTTTCGGTTTTGCCGGTCTGGCGCTGTTTATTGTCTGGCAATGGCGCTTACGCCTGCGTCGTCAGCTGCTTGGTTTATCGCAACCCGCAGCGGGTGGTGCGGTCGCGCGTCAGGCCATCACCGCCATTCTGGTGTTGGGTGCCATCTGGCTGTTGAACGACTATCGTGGCGTGCCAACGCCGGTACTGCTGCTGGCGCTGCTGTTGTTGGGCGGGATGTTTATGGCAACGCGTACCGCCTTTGGTCGCCGTATCTACGCGATTGGCGGCAACCTGGATGCAGCACGGCTCTCCGGCATCAACGTCGCACGCACCAAGCTGGCGGTGTTTGCCATCAATGGTGTGATGGTGGCGATTGCGGGTTTAATCCTCAGCTCACGATTGGGTGCGGGTTCACCTTCGGCGGGTAACATTGCTGAACTGGATGCCATTGCCGCTTGCGTTATCGGCGGCACCAGCCTGGCAGGCGGTGTCGGTTCTGTCGCTGGCGCGGTGATGGGCGCGTTTATTATGGCTTCGCTGGATAACGGCATGAGCATGATGGATGTTCCCACCTTCTGGCAGTACATCGTCAAAGGGGCGATTCTGCTGCTGGCGGTGTGGATGGATACCGCCACCCGGCGTCGGGTGTAATCGCGTGGGCGATCACAATGTGGCGCAAATTCTTTCTGCTCCTCAGCCAGCCGTGCTATGCAATGCGCTGGGGGTTTAAGGGAGCGCGCCACTATGCATGAGAAACGATTTCGCATTACGTTACTTTTCAACGCCAATAAGGTGTATGACCGCCAGGTGGTCGAAGGCGTTGGCGAATATTTACAGGCGTCGCAAACTGACTGGGATATCTTCATCGAGGAGGATTTCCGTTGTCGTATCGACAATATTCGCGAATGGCTGGGTGATGGCGTGATCGCCGATTACGACGACAGTTCAATCGAAAAATTACTGGCGAATGTGCCGGTACCCATTGTTGGGGTGGGCGGTTCCTACCACCAACAACAGGACTACCCGCCGGTGCATTACATCGCCACCGATAACGCCGCGCTGGTTGAGAGCGCCTTTTTACATCTGAAAGAGAAAGGGATAAACCGCTTCGCCTTCTATGGCCTGCCGGCTTCCAGCGGCAAACGCTGGGCGCAGGAGCGGGAGCATGCCTTCCGCCAGTTGGTGGCACGCGAGCGCTATCAGGGGGTGGTTTATCAGGGCATGGAAACCGCGCCGGAAAACTGGCAGCACGCGCAAAACCGTCTGGCTGACTGGCTGCAAACGCTGCCGCAGCAAACCGGCATCATTGCCGTCACCGATGCCCGCGCTCGCCATCTGTTGCAGGCTTGCGAGTATTTGAAAATCCCGGTGCCGGAAAAACTCACCGTTATTGGCATCGACAACGAAGAATTGACGCGTTATCTGTCTCGCGTGGCGCTCTCGTCAGTGGCCCAGGGGACGCGTCAGATGGGATATCAGGCTGCCAAGCTGCTGCATCGGTTACTGGATAAACAGTCCCTGCCGCTGCAACGTATTCTGGTACCCCCGGTAAAAGTGATCGCCCGCCGCTCCACAGATTTCCGCTCACTGCGTGACCCGGCGGTGATTCAGGCGATGCATTACATCCGCTTTAACGCCTGCAAAGGCATCAAGGTCGAACAGGTACTGGACGCCATCGGCATCTCCCGTTCCAATCTGGAAAAACGCTTCCGCGATGAAACCGGCGATACCATTCATGCGATGATCCATCGCGAAAAACTGGAGAAAGCGCGTGAATTGCTGGCCAGTTCTTCGTTAAGTATCAATGAGATCTCTCAGATGTGCGGCTACCCTTCATTGCAATATTTCTATTCGGTCTTTAAGAAGAGTTACGCCACCACCCCGAAGGAGTATCGGCAACATTACGGCGAAAACGTGCTGTGACGCACGAGTGAGATCAACAACTTCACACCGTTTGCCGCTATAATTCTGCGGCTGCGGTAAAGGAAGATCGTCGTCTCCGGTGAGGCGGTCGGATTTCAAATCCGATTGGGGCCGCCAGCGGTCCCGGGCAGGTTCGACTCCTGTGATCTTCCGCCACCTTGTTCACGCCTGACCTTCAGGAAAACCCATGTTAATCCACCCATCCGATAACATCCCTTTTGCGGGTGACCCACGCAGAGACGAGTTGCGTCAACGGCTACTGGAACCGAATGCGCCGAAGGTGATTGCCGTATCGTTGTCCAAAGAGTTGGATCGGGAGAGCCACACACATCGTCATGCTGCCGGACAACTTTATTGCCTGAAACAGGGGTTGATGACGGTTAACACGCCATCCGGTATCTTTGCCAATCCACCACGTTTAGTCGGTTGGATCCCACCGCACTTCGAACACGCGATCGTTGGACCTGGGCAGGTGTTGGGGTGGACCGTATTGATTGACGAAGATCTCGCCGCGCCATTGCCTGATCATCCGGTATTGTTATCCTGCCCGGCAGTGCTGGAACCTCTCGCCGAACGGCTGGCGACCTTAACGCCAGAATTTTGGGGCAGTGAACGCTACAACCGGTTGGGGGAAGTTTTCCTCGATGAACTCTATGAAGCCACCGTCCAGCCTCTCACTCTGCCTTTACCTGAAGATCCGCGTCTGCTCCAGATAGCGCGTTTGCTAATCGACAACCCATCTGACATACGTACCGGACCGGAGTTGGCACGCTGGGCCGGGCTTAGCCCCAGAAGTCTGAGCCGCCACTGGGCCAGTGCCACTGGCATGAGCCTGGCAAAATATCGCCAGACCTCACGCCTGTTGAAATCGCTGGAGGGACTCGCCGCGGGCAACAGCGTGCAGCAAGTTGCCTGGCAGGTTGGATTCGAGAATGTCAGCAGCTACATCAGTGCGTTTCGTCATGCCTTCGGCTCGACACCGGGCAAATATTTTACCGCGCCGGATGACCATGCGAACGCAACATCAGCAGGCTAGCCGGGCCATCAATATGCGGCAGGCTGTGCTGATATTTGCGACGAAATGCCCCTGGCGGTAGGTTGAACATACGGCGAAAGGTGCGGCAGTAAGTCTGCTGTGAGTCAAAGCCAAACTGCAACGCAATATGCATCAGAGGGGTATTGTCGGTTAACAACGCAATCACCGACGCCGTGAGCTTCCTCTCGCGAATGTAGGTTCCCAGTGCAATACCGGTATAACTGCGGAACAAGCGTTGCAGATGCCACTGCGAATAACCCGCCCGTTGTGCAACGGTTTCCAGAATCAGTTTTTGTTCGATATTAGCCTCAATCCACAGCAGCAACTGATGTATGAAGGCCACGTTAATATCCATCATTCCTCCTGATGCGGTCAGTCAGGAGGATTATAAAAAGTCGGCAACTGGCTATGTTGATGCTTAAGGCCAATCAATATCGATAACTCGCCAAATTGTGCACACGAGTGCCAGCTCAGGGTTGCTTCACCAGACTCGCCTGCCAGTCACTAAACAGCGTCGGCCAGTTTTTTGCCGGGATATTCTGTTTTTTCACGATGCCGAAACCATGCCCGCCCTGCTGGAAAAGATGCAGTTCAACTGCCACCTTATTTTTACGCAATGCCTCAAACATACGCAGTGCGTTTTGCGGCGAGGCCGTGCCGTCATTCAGCGCCTGAACAAGAAAAGTGGGTGGCGTATGGGCAGTCACGCGGTCCTCCTGCGAGAAGCGCTGTTTGATGTCGTTGCTGATGTCTTTGCCAAACATCGCCGCACGCGTACCGTTATGAGTCACACCATCCTGTAGTGACAGCACCGGGTAGATCAACGCCGCAAAATCGGGGCGGGCGGAAACCTGATCGACATCATCCCGTGGTGGGTAATTGGTGGCATCAGGATCATTGCTGACGTTCGCCGCCAGGTATGCGCCAGCGGAAAAACCCATCACTCCAATTTGGTCTGGCGCAATACGATATTGAGCAGCACCGGCGCGAATCAGGCGCATAGCACGCTGAACATCAGCAAAAGCATTATTTCGATTAACGTCAGATCCGCCACGCGGCATACGGTAAAGCAGCACAAAAGAAGAATAGCCTTTTTTACTCAGAACCTTCGCGACATCTAACCCTTCAAGATCTTGCATAATATACGAAAATCCCCCACCCGGAATGATTAGCACAGCCGAATGATTATTTTTACCGGCAGGAGGAACATAAATTATTTCTGGAGAATCGACTTTTGTGACAGCACGATTATTATCTGCCGGGTTTTTACTAAAATTAATAAATGTATTATTTCCTGACACTTCATTTGGCCAGATCGGAATTTCCTTATTGGCAAAAGCGCAGGGAAGATAAAACAGGAAAATCAATGCAGATAAAAAAGGTGACTTCATCTCTCTGGCTCCAAATCCTGAATAAAAACAATGATAAACATTCATTCTGAGTGCCATGACGACACAACATTCTGAATCAGAATCCTGTCCCAGAAGAAAAAACTAACATTATAATAAGTCCAATTGAATCTGTAGGGAAAGATAGCAAATAATGACCGCCTTTTTCACTCAATATAATACCGGACCAGAAAAAATTAGACTTTTCTCATGTTTACGTTAACAACACCCTATGTTATAAGTAAATTTTAAACTATAAGAATCTGTGACCATGGGAATTTACTGGATCATAAGCCTGAGTTTGACTTTTATTGCAATCGTTGAAGTCATGCTGAGTAAAGATGAAAACACAGCGCGAATCCGATCATATATTTATTTTGTTGCCGTGGTCGTGCTTTTTACCTTTGGCGGGATTCGTGGTCTGGGCACGGGCCTGGATGATTTTCAGTATCGCCAGTTCTTTTCTCAGTTCATCGATCAGATTATTATCGAAGGGTTCTGGAATGCCGTTGTCAATTTCCGCTATGAACCGGCCATTTATGCCATTGCAGGCTTCACCAGAATATTTACCGCTAACCCGGATATTTTTATCTATGTCTTTACCATGATAGCGGTTTGCGTCAACGCACATTATTTCCGTAAGCTGACACCATTACCGTTAGTTGCCCTGGCTGTTTATTCTGCGCACCTGTTTATCAATAAAGACATGAACCAGATCCGCTTTGGTTTGTGTTCCGCGTTTCTGATGGGCTTTGTCTATCATTTCGCGCGCAGAAGTAGACCAGGGATGATCACCACCTTCATTCTGTCGTTTATCAGCCATGCTACGGGTATTGTGGCACTGCTGATCCCAATGGCATTAATTGTCAGAAAAAACAAATATATTCCGATACTTATCGTCGTCGCCAGTCTACCGCTGGCCTTTATGGGAAGTTCGGCGTTAATTTCTCTTATTTCCAGCCATATCGGTTCTCTGGGCGACAGGGCAATGGGCTATGCCAACCAGGATTCTGCGCAGGAACAAGGCATCATTACGCTTTCTAACCTGAAAAATATTGGCTTCGTCTTCATTTTTAGCTTTCTGCTGCTAAGTGACAAAATAAAGAATTTCGACGAAGAAAAGTTTCGCCTCTACTACATTCTGGTCATTACGTTTGCCATTGGTAGTGGTTTAAGGATGGCATTGCAGGATTATGCCTCTGGTGGCCGTTTGGCAAACTATCTGTTGCAGGTTGAGCCGGTACTTATTTCTCTGTGTATCTGGGAAACCAGGAAAGCAATGAAGGTTCTGGCCGTGGGTATTACGGTACTCATGGTTCTTTACTATCTATATTACAATACCATTTCAAGTAAGCAGTCGATTACTGGCTACGAAGTTTCACGTACCTTCCAGTTATTCCGCTAATTTCTAATGCGCTGGCATCCAATGCCAGCGCATCTTCCTCTATTTAAGAATACCCCGATGGACACATAAGGAAAATCCGAATATCTTCCCTCATCAGGGCTTCACTTGATTTTTGAACCTTTTAAAACTCTAATAGTAGTACATCTGCGTCAGCAGTGATCGGAATATTCCTAACAACTCATGTAAAATCTAATAACGATTTTACTGGCGCAACGTCACTCAATGAAAGAATGCAGATATGAACGAAAAAAATAACTTCGACATCGTCCGACTATCGCTCGCCTTTATCGTGTTACTGGTGCATTCGGCAGAAGTGACGAGAAATGCTGACATTCGTTTCCTCTCGCACTTCCTGAATAGTGATTTTGCCGTAAGAGGATTTTTCGCAATAAGTGGTTTTCTTATTGCAAAAAGTTACTTGAGAAGTAAATCGCTGACCTCCTATTTTATTAAACGTGCACAACGCATTCTCCCCGCCTATATATTCGTGGTGATTATGTGTTTCGTGATTGGGATGTGCGTCACCACGCTGCCTCTGGTCGATTTTCTGAAGAACAAAGAATCGATTAAGTATCTCATTGCGAACTTTTCGTTCCTCAACTTCATCCAGCCTTCGCTGCCCGGAGTGTTTACCAATAACCCCAACCAGCCGATGGATGGATCGCTGTGGACGATTAAGGCCGAGCTGACGCTTTACGTACTGCTGCCCTTTGTGCTGCCGCTGATGAAGAAGAGCCCGTTGAAAGTCTGGACGGCGATTTTCATCATCTCCAGCCTGTGGTTCTTCTTTTTCTCGATGGTGTATACCGGTCCGAAAGCCGATACCCTGGCGAAACAGTTTATTTCGCTCGCCTCTTTCTTCTTCTTTGGCAGTCTGCTGGCAACGCATCAACCCACTTTTGACCGCCTGAAAGAGATCACCATTGTTTCGCTGGTGCTGTTTTTGTTGTTCAAAAACACCGACTACTCCTTCCTTATTGAACCCATCGCGTTCTCTTCCGTGGTGATTCTGTTCTGCACCAACCTGTGTAGCGAGATTAAAATCAGCCAGTATGGCGACCTGTCTTACGGCATGTACCTCTACCACTGGCCGATCATTCAGGTGTTGCAACACTTTGGGGTTTTCACCGCCAACGCTTACCTGGGCTTGCTGATGACGATAGTTATCACCCTGGCGCTGGCCTACACCTCATGGAATTTGCTGGAAAGCCGCTTCCTGAAACGCGCGCACCACACGCCACCCTCCATCGCCGGCAGCACCGCACGCGATTAAAGCGATTTATCGCGCAAATGAAAACAGCGCGATAAATCGCGCTGTTACGGAGTGTGGGTATTGTGATTCAGATGGTGGCACCCATCGATAAACGATAGTGCAGGTTGACCTGTTCGATGGTCGGCAGATGGTTAATCTTTTTGATGACAATCTCTGTCGCCACTTTACCCATTTCAAAACGTGGCGTGATGACACTCGCCAGGCGGGGCGTGGTGACCTGACCAATTTCCAGCCCGTGGAAACCGGCGATTGCCATCGATTGAGGCACCGCAATGCCAGCGGCATGGCACTCCTGCAACACCCCCACCGCCAGATCATCATTGGTACACAGAATCGCGTCCATATCCGGGTAGAGCTGGCGCGCCAGCGTCATCATGCCGGTACCAATCGACACTGAGGAGACTTTGTTCGGCACAATGCGCCCTTCCGGCAACCCCGCCGCTGACACCGCATCACAATAACCGGCGTAGCGTTGTTCATCACGACGGTCCGACATAGAGCCAAAGTAGATTACGCGTTTTTTGCCGCTTGCCAGCAGCATTGCCGTCATGTCGTAACCAGCACGATAGTTGTCAAAACCCACATTGATACGATCGCGCGCCTCGGTCAGCCCCATCACCTCCGCCACCGGGATACTGGCCGCTTTGAGGTATTTTTCTGCGCGTACGGTGTGCACCGATTCTGTGAGGATCAGCCCTTTAATATTCAACGCCAGTACCGTGGCGATTTGTTCCTCTTCCCGTTGCGGGTTGTAGTCGTAATTGACCACCAACGTTTGATACCCCTGAGCGCTGGTCACCGATTCGATACCCGCCAGCAGGTCGGCAAAGATTTGATTATTAAAGGAAGGAATAAGCACACCAATGCGCGGCGGGCTGGAACTGGTCTGAGCAAGGTTGTCAGGATCGGGCGTATAACCAATCTCGGCAATCACGCTGGCAATTTTGTCGGCCGTTTCCGTTTTAACTTTTTCCGGCGTACGTAAATATCGGCTCACCGTCATCTTGGTGACCCCCGCCAGGGTGGCAATATCATCCAGAGTGATGCGCTGCGTTTTCATCGCGATATCCGCAAAGACGGCCTTTCAATCAATGTATTATGCCTGCTGCCCGGAAAAAAATGAAACCACGGAGTGCCGCTGCTACAGCCCCTTTTCAACGCGTCTTTTCAGAATGAAAATTCCAGTAAAAAGCAAGCCGTGCAACCTCCCCCTTCGGCAAAAATGACAAAAAACCTATCATTTCATCTGGATAAACATTAGTCGATTTAACTCAAACCATAATTTTCGCAACACGCCTCACACATTTCGGAAAAAATGATCCAAAAATATCCATTTAGAAAATATATTTCAATATTGAGTACCCTGCGTGAAGAAACGGAACATCGACAACCTACAACATTCCTCTTTCTGGACAAGCAACGTTCAGGCCGTAGAGACAAGGGGCTATAACAATGAATACCAGGCAAAAACGCTACAACATGAAGTATGTCATCCTCTGCTGTACCGTCGCCGCATTTGGCGGACTGCTGATGGGGTATGACTCTTCCATCATCTCCGGTGCCATCGAACCATTAAGTGAATACTTCCAACTGACGCCAGCAGAAACCGGCTGGGCAGTGTCTAACATCCTGCTTGGCAGTCTGGTCGGCTGCTTTATCGCGCCACGTTTGAGCGATGTGCTGGGACGTAAAAAGTCTCTCGCCATCACCGCGTTACTGTTTACCGTTTCGGTCATTGGCACCGCCATTGCGCATAATTTCACGGTGTTCGTCATTTTCCGCATGATTGGTGGCCTGGCAATCGGCCTCGCTTCGGTGATCTCTCCCATATATCTGGCCGAGCTGTCACCCTCCAAATTTCGTGGCCGCACCACGGCGCTTTATGCGGTGTGTTGTGTCGGTGGACAATCGGTGGTGCTGCTGACCAACTACTTCATCACCAAATCGATGCTGCCTGACGCGATGATCGCCCTGGGCTGGCGCTACATTCTGGCGACGGCGCTGGTGCCGTGCGCGCTGTTTATCTTCTTTATCGCCTTTATCCCGGAATCACCACGCTGGAACGTGCTGAAAGGCAAGTACGATGCCGCGCTGGATACGCTGACCAAAATCTCCAATCGCGAACATGCGGAGAGCGTCTTTAGCGAGATCAAACACTCGTTCTCCGCTGAGACGGCAAGCCAGCATAAAGCGCGCTTCCGTCTGGATAAAACCACCGTGCCTTTGCTGGTGATCGGCATCGGTCTGGCGGTAGGCAACCAAATCAGTGGCATTAACGTGATTCAGTATTTCGGTCCGACGCTGCTGAAGAATGTCTCGGGGAGTGTCGATTCGGCGTTGTTACAAACCTTCTGGCTGTCGGTCTGTCAGTTCATCGGCGTGCTGGCCGGGATGACGCTGATTGATAAAGTCGGACGTCGCAAGCTGCTGCTGCTTGGCGCAATCACCTCCTGCATCTTCCTCGCTTACTCGTTTATTGCCTTCTACTATCATCTGCCTGGCCTGCTGCCGGTGATCGGCCTGTTCGCGTATATGATTTTCTTCGGCATGACCTGGGGACAGATTGTCTGGACGGTGCTGGGTGAAATCTTCCCGACGGAAATTCGCTCCATCTGCGTCGGGATCTCGATTTGTGCGATGTCGATGGCAAACTTTGTCATCAGCACCACCTTCCCGATCATGAACAGCAATCCGCTGCTGATCGACATGTTCCACGGTGGTTTCCCGCTGCTGCTGTTCGCAATCTTCTCACTCGGTATGTACTTCTTCACTTTCCGTTATTTACCGGAAACCGCTGGGGTATCGCTGGAGAAAATTCACGGTCTGGTGCTGGAGAAGTTTAATGTTGAGGCCGAAGTGCCGGCCAGTACCGGCAGCACGAAAACCAGTGAATCGCTGAATATTCCGCGTCATTAACACATATAGCGGCGCGCGATAAATCGCGCCGCTACGCATCGGAAGGGAGGTTAATCCATCCGCTGCTCATACTGTTCAATCACTGCCAGCGCCAAACCGTTGGCAGGATCAATACGCTGCGGCAGAAAATGCAGCGCGGTATGGGTGAAGGTAAACGCCAACGTACTCACCTCCGCCGCCTGCTGTACGGCTCTGGTAAAGGCCGGGCAGGCATTCCACGCGGCATCAATCATTATGCTGGCCGGATTAAGCAGTAGCATCACCTGGCTCAACGCACTGCCGAGCTGCGCCCCTGCCTCACTCAATACCGCATCCACAATCGCCGGTTCACTGTCACGATTTTGCCAGCGCAAACCCGGCTTGCGGCGCAACAGTTGCTGTTGAATGGCTGGCTGACTGACCAGCGCTTCCAGGCAACCCAGGCGGCCACAGCTACAGCGTGGACCGTCAGGCTGTACGGTGAGATGCCCAACTTCACCCGCGGTCCAGCTGCTGCCGGTAAACACTTCGCCGTGCTGCACCAACGCCCCGCCAATCCCTTCGGCAATACGGAGATAGAAATGGCTTTGGCTTTTGTCCAGCGCCAGTTGCTGCACCGACAGCAAAGCCGCTGCCTTGACGTTATTCATGATGCGCAGTGGCAGGTCAATCCCGCGCCGTAGCGGCGTCAGCAGATCAACATCCTGCCAGCCAAGATGGGAAGAAAAATGCATCCAACCGCGTTGCGGATCGACGATGCCAGGAAAACCGATCGCGATGCCAATCAGTTCCGGGTGCGCTGCACGCAGGGCCTGGCAGCACTCCACCAGCTCCTGGAGCAGTAACGCCGGGTCGCTGGTTTCCGAACGCCAGGTTTGCTCGGCAATCACCTGCGAGAAATAGTCGCAAACTCGCCAGTGTATCGCCTGCCGTTCGACCATAATGCCCGCACTTTTGAGTTTCTCCGGGCGGAGCGATATCTCGATTTTCGGTCGCCCGGCAGCCGCGACACTCACCGGCCCCAGTTCGTTGATTAACCCCTGCGCCAGCAGATCATCCACAATCAGCGAAACGGTATTTTTGCTGAGGGTTAATGCCTGGGCTAAATCCTGGCGGGAGGTCACTCGGGTTTGCCGCAGCTGCGTCATCACCCGCTTCAGGTTATTCAGTCTTAGTAACGCTGGCCCTTTGCCCATCGTTTTCATGACAACCTCAACCGGCAGAATGGTAGAGGTTCAGTGTAGCAGTGTACGGGTGCGCTTTATCTCAGACTTTGTTGTCATTTTTGACGTAGCGCACCAGATAAAATGAGGTTGGATAATTAATACTCATCGCCGCGCACGCGGCTGCGGTAACTTTCCCAATCGAAGCGTACCCACAAGCTGTTGCCCAGGCGCATACGGTCCATTACGCGCTCGCCCAATAGCGCGTTCATACCGGCAGGGTCGAGGTTTGACAACATGCCCGTCGGGCGTTTCGACGAGGAGCGGCGATCAACAATCTGGTTGATGATCACTTTTTCATAGCGTGATTCGCTCTGCATACCGATCTCATCGATCACCAGCAGATCGACGGTGCTGAGATCCTGCAACAGGCGTTCTTCGGTGATATCGCTGCCACCGCTGAAGGTGCCTTTCATGCTCGACATCAAATCTGCCACGGTGACAATCAGCACGCTTTTACCGCGAATAATCAGATCATTGCCGATAGCCGCCGCCAGATGGTTTTTACCGGTGCCAGGGCGGCCGGAAAACACAAAGCTGGAGATACTGTTATCAAAACCCGCAGCGTATTCCCTCGCCAGACTCAACGCTTTGCGCTGCCCTTCGTTTTCCACCCGATAGTTGTCGAACGAGCAATTCATATGCAACTCACGGATACCGGAACGGCCCATGATGCGCTGCATTTTCATTGCGCGGTTTTCACGCACAATCGCCTCAGAACGCAGACGACCCTGCTCCTGATTCCAGGCCAGCAGCTCCTCGCCACTGGTGAATTTTGGCTTTACCTCTGTCGGCATCAGTTTTTTCAGGCGGTTGAATAGATCGTTCGGCGTTTTCATCATTCACCTCGAAAACCATCGGGAATATCATAATCAGTATTGCTGATCTGCGTGATATCGCGCTTCGGCTGACCGCCATTGGCGGCCCGGTTCATCTGCACGCTGCGCGCCAGTTTCTGTTGCCACTGCACATGATGAAACAGACGACCTTCAGCCTGCCAGTAAGCCACAAAGGTCGCCAGCTCAGCCGCCGTCACCGGTTCACTCAGCGCCACACCCCAGATTGCCGCCTGACGTTGAAAATCGGCATCGGGCTGCCAGCCCGCATACATGGCAAATTTACCGACCGGCGTCGCTATCGGGGCAAGCGGAGTGTCAAACAAGCTGTCATCCAGGGTGACATCGTTGGGTTGCTGCGCGGCGGCTTCCAGCGCCAGCAATTGCGCCAGCCGTTGTGGCGTCAGCGCATAAAACGCCGGCGCGTTATGCTGCAACACCGCCAGCGTGCCGTTTTCTGCCTGTTGCAGCACCGCGATCGGGTCATGGCAAAAGCCATCTAACCCGACCAACGTAGAAGTTAAGATTTTGACTGACATGAAGAAACCTGACGTTGACAAACCCAGTGCGTCGAACGAATTTCCTCGTCCGACGCTATGGTTGCAGTGTACCTGTTTTAGCGCGCAGGATCGCCAAAAAAGGTTAGCGGGTAGCGATCTGAGGCTGGGCGTGATTCATATTGGAACTCGCTTTGGCAGCAGCCGGGGCGTTAGCGAGCTGTGGACGGGTTTGCCACAAATAACGCACCGAGGCGATGAGGCAAAGACTGTAACCCAGCAGCTCACTGCCTTCCTCAGCCATATTTTTCACCACGCGGTTGTAGCCATCCAACATCAGATGCTCCCATAGCTGGTGCATACCAAACAGGCGAGAGAACACCAGCACAGCCAGCAAGCCACTCGCCATCATTTGCCAACTCCGGTGCTGAACCAGTTCGACCAGGCCCGGTAAAATCTGTTTAGGCTGACGCAAGGCCATTGCCAGTGAGGCTGCGGTGACTGCCAGAGCAAACCATACCCAGCAGCCATGCTTGATGATGTCGAACAGAAAATCCAGCTCGCGGATCAGCATGCAGGTAAAGAATCCACCCACCAGAATCAAAGCGGGTCGTTGACGTGAGGCGATAAAAAACAGTCCGGCGTTAATTGCCAGCATGATTTCTTGCGTCACTTCGGTGAATGAAGTCTCCTTCATCGCATCGTTCATCCAGTTGACGTCGATGTAGACCATCGCCATCGCAAAAACTAAAACCAGCCCACTGATGAAAAAAGCCGATAATTCACGGCCAAGTATAAATAAATTGTCGCGCATGTTGTTACCAATGATAATGATTAGCATCCTTATTATATTTTTATCATCCTTATTTACTTCTCATTTTATGCCGATTAAAAACTGGCGCTGACACCGAGGCTATAAATGAACTGCTCACCGCTGCTCATGGCACCGTTTTGCGAGAATGAGGCAAAAGCCGACAGATGTTGCCCCAGCGGCATATTGGCGCCGACGCTGACATCCATCCAGTTGTTCTCCCGTGCGATCCCTTCATCACTGCGCGGGGTGAAATTCATCTCCCCCAATTGGTGGCTGTAGCTAATCTGTGCGTAAGGGGCTATCCAGCCAAGGCTGGAATCAACGCGCCACCCCAATGATGCAATGTGATCATCTTTATCAGGTTCAACGAATGCGCACTGCGGGCAGCTCAGCGGTGACGAGTCGACAGCGTATTGCGCCACCGGCCCGGTCGTGAGCGTCTCATTGACAGGTAACTGCCAGCCTGCCGACATGCGATGAGTAAAAGGGTTAGCACCGACGCTGGCCGCTTCGGTATGGACGCTGACCACGGCCTCACCCGGTGCATTCAGCGCGGCATCCATCAGATTATTGGTGCTATTTTCTGTCAACATCAGGTGATTTTGGGAAATTTTTTCGGCAAGTATGGCGTTGTAATCCGGCGAAGCTACCGGCTGATCCTGGCTGTTCTCATCCCAGGCCAATACCGGGCAGGACACGGCAAATAGCCATGCACACCCCATCACCAGCGCAAGATTGTGCTGGCCTGACCGCTGACTTTTCTGCAACATGAAAGACTCCTGACGAGCCAGATAGGAACCGGGCGTTTAGGTATTGGATATAACAGTTATCGGCGCCCTTTGATTAACTATTAACCGATTATTGAATACGTCAAGGGAAACGAAGTATTTTCCTCTGCTTAAGGAGTGATGCAATGCAACGATGTGGCTGGGTAACACAGGATCCGCTCTATCTGACGTACCACGATACTGAGTGGGGTGTACCGCAAACCGATAAGCGCGCCTTATTTGAAATGTTATGTCTTGAAGGGCAGCAGGCGGGGTTGTCATGGATTACCGTGTTAAAAAAACGCGCCAACTATCAGCGAGCATTTCATCAGTTTGATCCGCAGGCCATCGCGTCAATGGATGAACAAGATCTCGATCGCCTGATGCAGGACAGCGGGTTAATTCGTCAACGCGCCAAGCTGGCGGCGATCATTACCAATGCCCGCGCTTATCTGGCGATGGAAGCCAACGGAGAGGACTTTTCCCGCTTTATCTGGGAATTTGTCAATAACACGCCAATTTTACACAATTATGCCAACTACAAACTGGCCCCCACCACCTCCGATCCTGCTATAGCACTGTCAAAAGCGCTGAAGAAGCGTGGTTTCAAATTCATCGGCCCCACGATTTGTCACTCGTATATGCAGGCTTGTGGCTTGATTAACGATCATCAAACCGATTGTTTTTGCCATCCCGCTAACCGTTAAGGCATTTCTTTACAATTTAAGACTTATTCTCACGTTTTTTCCCATGATTTGACGGCATAATCAGCACCGTTTTGGGGGTTTTTCCCCCACTTAAATCTAAGGGACTTTTAATGAATAAGAACATTGTTGCACTTGCCTTGTTACTGAGTGGCAGCCTGGCTCTGTCCGGCTGTACGACTAACCCCTATACCGGCGAATCGCAGGCGGGTAAATCCGGCATTGGCGCTGGTCTTGGCGCAGTGCTGGGCGCGGGTGTCGGCATGATGTCGTCATCGAAAAAAGATCGCGGTAAAGGCGCACTGATCGGCGCGGCGTCTGGCGCAGCATTAGGCGGCGGTATCGGTTATTACATGGATGTGCAGGAAGCGAAACTGCGCGACAAAATGCGTGGTACCGGCGTCAGCGTGACGCGTCAGGGCGATAACATCGTGCTGAATATGCCGAATAACGTCACCTTTGATTCCAGCAGCAGCAACCTGAAACCGGCGGGTGCCAACACCCTGACCGGCGTGGCGATGGTGCTGAAAGAGTATCCAAAAACGGCGGTCAACGTGACCGGATATACCGACAGCACCGGCACGCGCGCACTGAATATGCGTCTGTCGCAACAACGTGCTGAAAGCGTGGCCAGCGCGCTGATTGTGCAGGGCGTCGAAGCCAGTCGTCTGCGCACCCAGGGCCTGGGGCCGGATAACCCGGTTGCCAGCAACAGCACCGAGGCAGGTAAAGCACAAAACCGTCGCGTTGAAATCACCCTCACCCCACTGGGGTAATAATAAATGGGCCTGCATTGACAGGCCCATTTTGTCTTTTTTTACGCCACTTTTGGCACTTGCTGCTACCCATTACTGTCAAATATTATCAACCGATAGAGCCGCCGATTTCTTTATGTTAGCTTGATCAAAAATTGATCAATGGAAGCCCATCATGTCGCTGAAAGCCATCGCCTCCGTTCTCGGACTTTCCGTTACCACCGTGAGTCGTGCACTGAATGGCTATGATGATGTGGCAGAAGTTACACGCAAACGTATCGAAGAAGAAGCCAGCCGCCGCGGCTATCGCCCCAACGCCGCAGCCCGCCGTCTGAAGACCGGCCGCGCCAACACCGTCGGACTGGTGTTTCCCGACAGCTCCCTGCCCCTGAGCGACAGCCATTTTATTGAATTGCTGCAAACACTCGACCAACGCCTTGCCCGCGATGAAATCGACCTGCTAATGCTGGCCGATAAACCGCAGGACCAGCAACGCACCTTGCGTATGCTGCGCAGTGGTGCCATTGATGCGTTGATCGTCACCCATGCCATGCCGCAGGACATTCGCCTGCAACGGCTACAACAAAAGGGGTTTCGCTTTCTGTCACTCGGTCGCAGCCAACTGGCGCAACCTTATGCCTGGTTTGATTACGATAATTACGCCGGGGTAAAGCTGGCAACCGATCACTGCCTGGCCGCGGGATTAACCCGCCTGGCGTGGCTGGGAGGTAATGAACCCAGCAGCTTTGTGCGCGATCGCCGCCGGGGTTTCCTTGATACCGTCACTCAACATCAACCGCTGCCTGTTCCGTTGATGGCTACCGTACCGCCCTCACGCCGCGCCGGATATCAGCAAACCGCGACCTGGCTGGCTGAGGGACAGCAGCCACAGGCGATCATCACCGATTGCAGCCCGCTGGGAGAAGGGGCCGCGATTGCGCTGCAACAGGCCGGACGGCTCAGCGGCCCACAGGCGATCCGATTGTTTGTCTACGACGGGCTGCCGCATGATTCCATCATCGACCACCCGGTCAACGCCATCCTGCAATGCTCACAACAGCATGTGGGTGAAAAACTGGCGGAGATGGTGCTGCAACTGCTGGAGGGGACACCGGTCAATCAGCTACAAACCTTGTGGCAACCGCGTCTGCACCTCACTTCTGACTAGCCGATTCTTGCAGAGCGGCGTTCCTGTGGTAGTCTTCGCCTGTTTCTTTTGAACCAGGTGTATGCAATGAAGACCAGGCCGCCCCGCGCGACTATCAGCGATGTTGCCCGCACGGCAAAAACCGGTAAAACCAGCATTTCACGCTACCTCAATGGCGAACAAAATCTGCTGTCGCCCGATCTCAAAGCGCGTATCGAACGCGCCATCGCCGAACTCGACTATCGCCCAAGCCAGATGGCACGCGGGCTGAAGCGTGGCCGTACCCGCCTGATTGGCCTGATCATTGCCGACATCACCAATCCCTATTCTGTAGATGTGCTGAGCGGCATCGAAGCCGCCTGCCGCGCCCACGGTTTTACCTTGCTGATGTGCAACACCAACAATGAAGTGGATCTTGAGCAGCATTATCTGCAACTGCTCAGCAGCTACCAGGTGGAAGGCATTGTGGTAAACGCCGTCGGTATGCACGAAGACATCCTCAAACGCCTGCAACAGTCGATGCTGCCGATGGTGCTGATTGACCGTAAAATCCCTGATTTCGCCTGTGATGTGGTGGGCCTGAATAACCCGGAAGCGGCACAACTGGCGACAAAACATCTGCTGGCTAATGGCTACGAAGCGCTGTTGTTCCTCAGCGAACCACTTGGCAGCGTCAATACCCGCCGTGAGCGTCTGGCGTCGTTCTTCAGCACCGTGGCAACCCAACCTGCGGTACAGGCGGAAAACGCCGAAGTTGCGCTGCACCAACCTGAGCAGATGGATGCCACCCTGCGCGATTTCCACCAGCGCCATGCTGGAAAGCGCTGTGCGGTGATGGCGGCTAACGGCGCACTAACGCTGCAAGTAGCGCGCGCGTTGCAACGGCTGAACCTGAGCTGGGGCGAGTCCATCGGTCTGCTCGGTTTCGATGAACTGGAGTGGGCCGCGCTGGCAGGCGTCGGCATCACCACCCTCAAACAACCCACCTGGCAAATCGGTTATGCTGCGCTGGAAAAAGTCATTGCGCGTATTGAAGGCGATGACCATCCCGTCACAGAACAAGTGTTTTCCGGCGAGCTGATCGTGCGTGGCTCCAGCCAGCGGCTGGGTTGATCGAAGCTGCGCGATTTATCGCGCAATTTTGAGCCATCCCGGGTAAAACCCGCGCGATAAATCGCGCCGCTACGAATCGTGCCTTCCTCATACTAACGGCTCACTTCGTGAGCAGGATCATACTTCCGACGTCTGCATCTTCCTTTTGGAACCGGTTCCATCTAACGTTTTTATAACGTTTGGGAGGCCGTGGGTGCCCGGAGAGATGAGATGAAACCAGAAATCATTGTTGTGACCGCTGCTTACGGCAGCAGCAAAGTGGCAGAACTTGGTGGTCAGTCGGCCCTGCTGCCGTTGATTAAACAAGCGGGAGCGGATGGCGTGGAGATTCGCCGCGAGCTGTTCAGCGCGGAGGATTTATCGCAGCTTCCCGCTCTGGGTCAAGCCATTACCCGCCAGGGATTAAGCGCCTGTTATTCAGTGCCGGAAACGCTGTATCTGGCCGATGGCGCGCTGAACCCGCATCTGGCGCAGTTCCTGTCCGAAGCACAACAGATTGGCGCGCAGCAGCTGAAACTGTCGCTCGGTCACTTTATCGATCTCCATACCACCGCCTTAGCCGCCGTGCTGACCGCTTCTCCCGTCAAACTGGTGGTGGAGAACGACCAAACGACCGACTGCAAACTGGCTCCGATGCAGCGCTTTTTCCATCAGGTGCGCGATGCGGCGCTGCCGCTGGAGATGACGTTTGATATGGCGAACTGGCGCTGGACCGGCGAAGACGCACGTCTGGCCGCGCAGCAATTGAGCCATTACGTTGGCTACGTGCATGTCAAAACTGCGGTACCGCATCGCGACAGCTTCCGTGCTATCGCACTGGATGACAGCCCTGAAGACTGGCGCGCCCTGCTGCACGCTCTGCCTGCGGATGCGCCACGCGGCATTGAATTCCCGCTGGAAGGCGCCGATCTGCTGGCGGTAACACGCCATTACGTTGACCTGCTGCGCGCCCGTTAAGGAGTTGCTGATGACCACCCAACTTGATGTCGTGACCATTGGCGAGGCGATGGCGATGTTTATCGCGCAGCAGACCGGCGATCTGGCCGCTGCTGACCACTTTATCAAACGGATCGCCGGTGCCGAGCTGAACGTGGCGATTGGTCTGGCGCGCCTCGGCTTACAGGTCGGCTGGGTCAGCCGCGTCGGTGATGACAGCTTTGGCCGTTTTACCCGGCAACAGCTGGAAAAAGAGGGCGTGGATCACCGCTGCGTCACCACGGATGCCCGCTACCGCACCGGTTTCCAGCTTAAATCGCGCGTCGAAGATGGCTCCGATCCCGAAGTGGAGTATTTCCGCAGCGGTTCCGCAGCCAGCCATCTGTCACCGGATGATTTCAACGCCGATTACTTCGGCAACGCACGCCACCTGCATCTGAGTGGCGTTGCGGCCGCGATTTCCGACAGTTCGCTGGCGCTCTGCAAACATGCCGCCAAAGAGATGCGCGCGCACGGCAAAACCATCTCGTTCGATCCAAACCTGCGTCCGGTGCTGTGGCGCAGCGAAGAGGAGATGCGCAAGCAGCTGAACCTGTTGGCGGAATATGCCGACTGGGTGCTACCGGGCGAGAAAGAGGGACTGATTTTGACCGGCTACCGTCAACCGGAAGCCATCGCTGATTTCTACCTCGATAAGGGGGTCAGAGCGGTGGTGATCAAAACCGGCAGCGATGGTGCCTGGTTCAAAACCGCCGCAGGCGACAAAGGTCTGGTGGCGCCGATTCGCGTCGACAAGGTGGTCGATACCGTGGGTGCCGGTGACGGTTTTGCCGTCGGCCTGATCAGCGCCCTGCTGGAAGGAAAAACGCTGCCGCAGGCAATGCTGCGTGGCAACAAAATTGGTTCGCTGGCCATTCAGGTGGCGGGCGACAGCGAAGGACTGCCAACGCGCGCCACGCTGGGCGATTACTAATTCCGTCGCGGTAACCTCCCTCTCCCTTAAGGGAGAGGGTCGGGGTGAGGGTCATCAACCGCAGAGGACCACGCGATACATCGCGCCGCTACACTTGAGGATAATCCTATGAAAACGCAGACAATCGCACCAAAACGCTGGTGGTTTATCATGCCCATCGTGTTTATCACCTACAGTCTGGCGTATCTGGACCGGGCGAACTTTAGCTTCGCCTCCGCCGCAGGCATTAACGACGATCTGGGTATCACCAAAGGCATGTCATCGCTGCTCGGTGCGCTGTTCTTCCTCGGCTACTTCTTCTTTCAGATCCCCGGCGCGGTGTATGCCGAGCGCCGCAGCGTGAAGAAGCTGATTTTTTGCTGCCTGGTGCTGTGGGGACTGTGTGCTTCGCTGACCGGGGTGGTCAGCAACATCCCGATGCTGGCCGCCATCCGTTTTGTGCTCGGCGTAGTGGAAGCGGCGGTGATGCCCGCAATGCTGATCTACATCAGCAACTGGTTCACCAAATCGGAACGCTCACGCGCCAACACCTTTCTGATCCTCGGTAATCCGGTGACGGTGCTGTGGATGTCAGTGGTATCCGGCTATCTGATCGATTCCTTTGGCTGGCGCGAAATGTTTATCATCGAAGGGATTCCGGCGGTGATTTGGGCCGTTGCCTGGTGGTTTTTGGTGCAGGATAAACCGTCGCAGGCGAAATGGATGAGCGAGGCGGAGAAAGCGGCGTTGCAGGCGCAATTGCAGAAAGAGCAGCAAGGGATCAAAGCGGTACGTAACTACGGGGAAGCCTTCCGTAACCGCAACGTTGTTCTGCTGTGCCTGCAATATTTTGCCTGGAGCATCGGCGTGTATGGTTTCGTGCTGTGGCTGCCTTCGATCCTGCGTAACGGCACGCAGATGGGGATGGTGGAAGCAGGCTGGCTGTCAGCGGTGCCCTATCTGGTCGCCACCATTGCGATGATCATCGTCTCCTGGGCATCGGATAAGATGCAGAATCGCAAACTGTTTGTCTGGCCGCTGCTGCTGATTGGTGCGCTGGCGTTCCTCGGTTCTTATCTGGTCGGTTCCAGCAATTTCTGGCTGTCCTATGCGCTGCTGGTGATTGCCGGTGGTGCGATGTATGCCCCATACGGCCCGTTCTTCGCTATCATCCCGGAAATGCTGCCGCGTAATGTGGCCGGTGGCGCGATGGCGCTGATTAATAGCATGGGCGCACTCGGATCCTTCGTCGGATCATGGATAGTAGGCTATCTTAATGGCGCAACCGGCAGCCCGTCGGCTTCTTACATTTTTATGGGCGCAGCGTTGCTGGCATCGGTGTGGCTGACGTTGATAGTCAAACCCGCCGAAAACAAAGCGCCGCCGCTGCACGGGGCAAAACACGCCTGAAAGCGTAAGCGAAAATGACTTTTCCGGGCGACGTTGTCGCCCGTCACTCGTTCTACAGGGAGCAAAAGATGAAACCTGCTGTGATTCTTTACAAGAGCCTGCCGGATGACCTGCGTGCCAAACTGGACGCGCATTTCACCGTGACCGAAGTCAGCGATATTTCGCCAGAAAGCGTCAAACAGCACGCGGCGCAGTTTCAACAGGCGCAGGGCCTGCTGGGTTCCGGCGGTAAAGTGAATGGCGATTTGCTGGCACAGATGCCGGCGCTGCGTGCCTGCTCTACCGTCTCGGTTGGTTATGATAATTTCGATGTCGCGGCACTCAGCCAGCGCGGCGTGGTGCTGATGCATACGCCAACGGTGCTGACTGAAACCGTAGCCGATACCCTGATGGCGCTGGTGCTGAGCAGCGCGCGCCGCGTCACCGAGCTGGATGCCTGGGTGAAGGCCGGACAGTGGCAGGCCAGCATCGGTCCGCAACATTACGGCGTGGATGTCCATCATAAAACCCTCGGTATTCTGGGCATGGGACGTATCGGCATGGCTGCGGCGCAACGCGCGCATTTCGGCTTTGGCATGAACATCCTCTATAACGCCCGCCGCCAGCATAGCGAAGCCGAAACGCGTTTCGGCGCACGCGCCTGTGATTTAGAGACTTTGCTGAAAGAGAGTGATTTTGTCTGCGTTATCCTGCCGATGACCGAACAGACGCACCATATGATCGGCGCGGCACAGTTAAAACTGATGAAGCCGAGCGCCATTTTGATCAACGTTGGCCGTGGCCCGGTGGTGGACGAGCAGGCGTTGATTAGCGCGTTGCAAGACGGCACCATCCACGCCGCCGGTCTGGATGTGTTTGAGCAGGAGCCGGTGCCTGCCGATTCCGCGCTGCTGAAGCTGCCCAATGTGGTGACATTACCCCATATCGGTTCCGCCACTCATGAAACCCGCTACGGCATGATGAGCGATGCTGTCGATAACCTGATCGCGGCATTGACCGGCAAAATCGAGAAGAATTGTGTCAATCCCGAGGTTGTGAAATAAGGCTTTGCACCTTTTCCCCGCCTGACCATTGCGCCCGCCTGTTACGGGCGCTATGGTTGTCCCCAATCAGTCATCACAATGTTTTAACCTGCTATGTCTTTTTCTCAGTTCGGCGACAAATTTACGCAACATTCCGGCATCTCACGTCTGATGGAAGATATGGGGGAAGGATTGCGTACCCCCGGCACCATCATGCTCGGCGGCGGTAATCCGGCACAAATCCCGGAAATGAATGACTATTTCCACCAGCTTTTGCAGCAGATGCATCAGGAAGGCAAACTGAGCGAAGCGCTGTGCAACTACGACGGCCCACGCGGCAAAGCGTTGCTGCTTGATGCGCTGGCGAAGATGTTACGCGACGAATTTGGCTGGCCGCTGACGGCGCAAAATATCGCCCTGACCAACGGCAGCCAGAGCGCATTTTTCTATCTGTTTAATCTGTTCGCCGGACACCGCGCCGACGGCAGCAAAAAACGCGTACTGTTCCCGCTGGCACCGGAGTATCTCGGTTACGCCGACGCCGGGCTGGAGGAAGGGCTGTTTGTTTCTGCCAAGCCGAACATTGAATTGCTGCCGGAAGGCCAGTTCAAATATCACGTTGATTTTGACCACCTGCCGCTGAATGATGATATCGGTCTGATTTGCGTTTCGCGTCCGACCAACCCCACCGGCAATGTCATCACCGATGACGAGCTGTTACAACTGGATGCGCTGGCGCAGCAACATGAAGTTCCGCTGTTGATCGATAACGCCTACGGCGTGCCCTTCCCCGGCATTATCTTCAGCGAAGCGCGCCCACTGTGGAATCCCAACATTATTCTGTGCATGAGCCTGTCGAAACTCGGCCTGCCGGGGGCGCGTTGCGGCATTATCGTTGCCGATGAAAACACCATCAGCGCGATCGGCAATATGAACGGCATCATCAGCCTGGCACCGGGGAGCATCGGCCCGGCGATGGCGAACGAAATGATTGCGCGCGGCGATTTATTACGCCTGTCAGAACAGGTGATCAAGCCGTTTTATCAGCATAAGGTTAGCGAGACGATCGCCATCCTGCGCCGCTATTTGCCGGAAGATCGCTGCCTGATCCACAAACCAGAAGGGGCGATTTTCCTCTGGCTGTGGTTCCGTGACCTGCCGATCAGCACCGAAGCGCTATATCAACGGCTGAAGGCGCGCGGCGTACTGATGGTGCCGGGGCATTTCTTCTTCCCGGGCCTGGAACAGGAGTGGCCGCATACCCATCAATGTATGCGCATGAATTATGTGCCGGACGCAGCAAGCATTGAACACGCGGTGCAGATTCTGGCGCAAGAGATCGAAGACGCCTGGCGCGCCTAATCCTGCCTCGCTTCCAGCAATGACAGCTGGCACCACTGTGCCAGTTGTCGAATTGCCTGCTCCACTTCCTCATTCCAGCCAAATCCGGCGTTCAGTCGGAAGCAGTGATCATAGCGGTGGTCGGTGGCAAAAATATGCCCCGGCGCAATGCCAATCCCGGCATTGCGTGCTTTGAGAAACAGCGCACGCACGTTTAACGCCTGCATCGGCATCTCCACCCACAGTACGTAGCCGCCTTCGGGATCAGACACGCGCGTTCCCGCCGGGAAATAACGCAGCACCGCCTGACGCATATGGTGAATCTGATTCGCCAGTTCACGCCGCAGCTTACGCAGATGGGCATCGTAGCCGCCATTACGCAGCAGCTCAGCAATCGCCGCCTGCGACAGCACCGAAGTCCCCATCGTCGAGGTGTATTTCAGCGAGGCGATTTTGCGCATGTAATTGACGCTGTGCACCCAGCCAATACGGATACCTGGCGCCACCGTTTTCGAGAAGCCGCTGCACAGAATGACGTTCGGGCTGAAGGCGCGCATCGGGAACGGACGGCGTTCACCAAAGGCGGTATCACCGAAGATATCATCCTCAATGATCACCACATCGTTTTCGTCGGCCTGACGTGCAATGTAGGCCTTTTGTTCGTTGGGGATGCTTTTACCAAGCGGGTTATTGATGTTGTTGAGGCTGAGATACGCCTGCACCGCTTTGCGCTGGAACAACGTCGTCAGTTTCTCAACGTTGACGTAGCCTTCCGCGCCCGCCTCCACTTCAATCACCCGTAGATTGAGGTTGTGCAGCATCTGCAACAACACAAAATAACAGGGTGATTCCACCGCCACGATATCACCGGGACGGGTGGTGGCGCGCAGCGACAGCGAGATCGCCTCAATACAACCGTTGGTGATCAGGATGTCATCGGCGTTGATGTTGCAGCCATAATCCACCGCACGGCGGGCAATTTCCGCCTTCAACGGTGCATAGCCAGTACCCTTAACGGTATTCCCGAGCAGCGCCGGTTTGCTGTACCCCATCTGACGCATCAGCAGACCAATTTTCTTAACCGGATACAGCGAGATATCGCCGTTTGCCAGGTCCAGCCTCACGCGACAATCCGAACCCACCATCGCCAGATGCAGTTCGGTCTGCTCATCCAACGGCGCGATTTCACGCGGTTGTTCATGGCTGACCAACGGCAACTTTTTGTCGGCCTTGCGTGGTGCCACAAAAAAGCCGGACTTGGGACGTGCCACCGCATAGTGTTCATCCTCAAGTGTGCGTAATGTTTTGAGCGCGGTGGTCATGCTGACATGGTACTGCGTAGCCAGCGTGCGCACCGAGGGTAAGCGACTGTCTGGCGGCAGCGATCCGCTGAGAATCGCCTGTTTGATCTGTTCTGCTATCTGACGGTAACGACTGCTCTGACTCTCCTGTTCTTCCGTCTCACCCGCCATCTGTTCCACCCCATATCGTGCTGATCTGTGCGTATCCATCAGATTACATTCAAAGTAGTTTAGGCTGCATCTGTTAAATCAATCACCTTGCGTATCGGTGGCTGGCACCCAGCCGCGCAGCATGAAGACTGAGACATTCATTCCCAAGCACCTTCGTGGCCCTTTACCCGCAATGTTGCCGTGTTCAAGGCAATAGCGATTTTATTAGCCAAAGGAAAAAGTGAAAAATGAATAATCTGTCCACCATGATGAGAGAAATTGAAGGATATCTATCCCCCGCCATTCTCGCATCTGCCCAGGCTTGTTCCCGCCGTTTGCTCGCCGCGCTACCCGATACGCACCACCCCGAAAACAATCGCGTGCTGCTCGCCTATGGCGGCGGCAAAGACAGCAGCTATATGGTGGCGTATGTCCGCTACATCCAGGGGCTGATCTGGCAACAGCGGGGGAGCACCTTTCAGCTCCGTATCAGCACCAACCGCCACGCGGCAATGAACGACAGCGTGATGGAGAACATCGATCGCGTTTATCGCGCGCTGCATATCCACCATGACGACTTTACCGAATGCCTGGTGACCGACGGATTACAGATTCGCCCTTTTTCCCGTTATTTGCCGATGCCGGAAGCGGTACGCCAGCAGAATCGCAGCGATGTGCTGATGAACGGCCACCGCTTCCGCGCCGATGCACGTTCCACCTTTTGCAACGCCTGCAACCTCAGCATGGTGAACTCCTTTGGCCTCGCGGCGCACTACGATGGCGGGGTGGATATGATCATCACCGGCGATTCGCCACAGGAACAAACCGCTTACCTCGCCTGGGCGCGCCACCTCTCCCGGCTGTTTAACGCACCGGTGGCGGATAAATCACGCGGCTTTAGCGGCTTTCTGCAAACCCTGGATGGCGTGGCGCAACGCTACTTTAGCGATGTCTACGGTGTCGATCAGGTTACCCCCGCGCACCGCATCACCTGGCAGCTTGAGCGCGATCCGCTGTTCTTCAATATCTATCAGGACACCGCGTATGAAGCGGGGGCGCACTGGACGCTGCTCACTGAGTTTATGCAGTTCCGCTTCGATGAACTGATGTTCAGCTTCTCGGAATCAGACTGCGGCAACCCGACATTAATGGCCCATATTCGCGGCCTGCGCGCAGAAACCCTGTTGCAGCGTAGCTACGCCGAAGGCGTGCGCGAATATGCACGCTTTGCGCTGGGGTTGATGCAGCAAAAAGATTTTCCACCACAGCTGATCAGCGAAATGGCGGCACGTTATCAGGACGATGCCGCGATTGCGCGTGCGCGGCAGCGGGCAACGCAGTTTGCCGAACAGGCATTTGGTCTCGATGAAACCCAGTTGGTGTGCATGATTTATTCGCCGTTTATCGCCGGTGGCCGCCAACTGAAAGCCTGGCTGCAACAGTTGCCGGACGCGCCGGAAGAAGCGGCGGTGCGTGCCTTGCTGGAAGGCAACAGCAGCCATCTGCTGTTGGCACAACAACTGGAGCAACTTTCCGGCCTGACCATCGCGCAGATGCGTCACTGCTGGCAAAGCGCGCAGGTGAGTTCATTGCTGGATAACCAGCAGCAGGATGCCCTGTCGCGCGTGCTGCGCTTCGACCCGCACAAAGCGGTGATTCAGGTTAACAATGGTGTCCTGCAGGACATCGTCACAGAAGTGATTTCCGGGCGTTAACCCGGTAAGGCCAACCGATGAGAAAGATTTTCCTGCAGATTGGCGCCACCCGCGACGGGCAAAATCCGTACTGCGCGGTGGCAAAGCGCGAAGGTTATTTCACTGTTCTGGCGGAGATGGGGGATTTTGTCGATTACCAGTCCCTCAGCCAGACCTTGCCGTTCGATCTGATCGTGCGGCTGGATCGACCGGAAAACCCCTGGGATGTGCTACAGGCGTGCCTGCATGCCGGGCTGCTGGAACATCCACAGGTGGTGCTGGCGGGCTTTGAAGCCTATAACGCCAGCGCCGGTCGGGTGCGTGAGATGCTGGCTGGCCCGGATGCCGGCCCCTGCTTTATCCCGCCGGACAAATACGCGCAACGCATGGCGCTGCGTAAGGCCTGGCCGCGTTTCCCCCAACCAGAGTTTCGCTTTTTTGCCTCGCCGCTCAGTATCCGCGACGCGCGGGAAGCGCTGCTCTACCCCTGCGTGATCAAGCCGGTCGATGGCGGCGGCGGCCTCGGTGTCTGGATGGTCGAGGAAGCCAGCCAACTGGATACCGTGATTAACAAACTGGTCGATACCATGAATTACGGTGGACGTGGGTTCTCGGGCTATATCGTCGAGAGCTGGCTGTGCGGCGACGAATATTCATTACAGGGTGTGGTAGATAATGGCCACGCGGTAGCCCTGACCTGTTGCCAGAAGGTGATTGAGCATCATAGCGACGCCGATGGCAGCATCAGCTTTTACGAATCCGGCCATGTGGCGATGGCCGCACAGCAACTGCCTGCGGCCTTTGCCAGCCTGATGAGTTTCTGTTGTGAAACTTTTGGCTACCGTCAGGGCGCTTTCCATATCGATTTCATCGTGGTCAATGGCGAACCGCATTTTCTCGAAATGGGTTTCCGCCTGTCGGGCATGGGTGTGGTGAACCTGGTTGAGGAAGTGACTGGCATCAACTGGGCCGACGTGGCATTTCAGATCGAAGCAGGACAGGGTATGCCTGAGCTGCATTTCAATCAACAGGCGTCGGCGGTAGGTCGTCTGCGTTTGCGCCAGCCGCTGCAATATCACCAGGCAGAAAGCTGGATCGCGCAACAGCAGCGCGGCCAGCTACTGCCACCGCTCAATCTGCCCGCGCTGGAGGTATCACCGCGATCCTCATTGTATGCCGATTTGACCCGCCATGCGGGCATCCTCGCCACCTTCCGTCTGCCGGGTAACAGCCGCGACGACATTCTGGCGACCTTCCATCAGATTCTTGCGGTTCCGTCTTTTGCCACTCGGGGGGATTTGCTATGTGCAGAATGATTCTGGCGCACGGTCAGTTTGATGCCGCTGCGGTACTGGAGGCGGCGCGCGCCATGAGTTGTGGTGAAACCGCGACCCATGATGGCCCAATCAAGCAGCACCCAAACGGCTGGGGAATGCTGTGGATCGAGCAGGGAAAAATTCGCACGCTACACGGCACCGGCATGTTTGCCGATGCGCTACCGGGTATTGATGTCGATCGCCTGCGAGGCCGTTTTCTGGCGGTGCATGTGCGCCATGCCACCTTGAGCAAAAACCACGGTATCGAATTTTCGCATCCGCTGTGGCGCACCAGTGGCCAGACGCAGTGGTACATGATGCACAACGGCTTTTTACCAACGGTTTACCAGCAGCTCGGCATGGCGGAGTCACGCTTCGATTCGGCGGAATACCTTGAATACATCGTTGACCGCGCGACCCCGTCTGATTTCACCCGCGATTATCTGCGCGACAAAATGGCACAGGTAGCACCTGGCGGCAGTGCGGCCAACGCGATTTTTGTCACCCGCGAGAAAGCCTGGGCATGGCAATGGCATCCCACAGATACCCCTTATCCCGATTATTTCACCCTGCATCACTACAAACAGCACGACCGCACCTTTATCTCTTCTGAACCCATTGCAGCACTGGGCACGGCGTCGGAATGGCGTCGTATGAGCAACCATGAACTTCATGAAATTCCTTTGTCGGAGTGAACAGCATGGCCATTTTCAATCAGATACGCGTGATTAACCCCAAAATGTTTGTGGAAAGTACCTGGCTGGATGACATTGTGACTGCGCGCGTACCGCTGCTGGTACTGCGTAATTTCCTGACCCCGGAAGTCCGTGAAGCGGCAGTGGATGACCTGCAACTTTGCCGCGAGAAGGTGCGGGTGTCGCACTATCCCAATGGTGCGCTCACCACCCTTGGCCCCTATCTGGCGAAGCACACCGCTGCGCCGGAAAACTATTTCACTGAATTACGCGACATTCAGCCCGCTTTGCCGCCCTCGCTGCACTGCCTGCGTGATCAGGTTTACAACTGGGTGAAACACGCCTTACGGCTGGAGAGCCTGAAAACCGCCACCGACCCCCGGCATGGTGACTATGCGGGTTCGATCGTGCGTTTCCATGCCAACGGCGTCGCCAACCCATTGCACAACGACAACATCGTGCGCGATGCGGCAGGCAGTGGCCTGGCGGTCACCGACATTTTGCATCAACTGAGTTGCGTGGTGTGCCTGCAAGAGTGCAACGCCGGTGGAGAACTACGCATCTTTAATAAGAAATGGCAGCCGGTGGATGAGCGTTTCAAAACACCTGGCGAACTGGGCTACCAGAGTGGCGTTGTTGAACATTGCGAGACTTGTGAGTTTTCACCACGCAGCGGCGATATCTATCTGTTTAACCCTGCTTTTTATCATGAAATTGATCGGGTGGAAGGCGATACGCGCATCACCATGGGCTTCTTCTTTGGTCTGACCGACAAAAAGATGAAGCACGCGATTGCCTGGAGTTAACCCGTGGCCCGTCATACGAGGAGATGAAGATGACAACCTATGAAAAATTGATCGCGCAGTTGGAGCAACATCAGGCGAATTTCCGTGTGGTCGAGCATGAGGCCATCGGTCAGACCGATGTCATCAGTGAGATCCGCGGCAATGAGCTGAATCAGGCCGCGAAGGCGATGGTGCTGGAGGTGACCATGCCAGAAGGGGCGGAGTCCCGTTATCTGCTGGCGATTGTCCCCGGTGATTGCAAAATCAACTTCAAAAGCGCGGCGCGTGCCATTGGTGGCAAGAAATCGAGCTTCGCCGCACCGGAAAAAGCCCAGGAACTGACGCAGTGCGTGATGGGAGCAGTGCCCCCCTTTAGTTTTGATGACCGGCTGGCGTTGCGCGTCGATACGCGTCTGCGCGATGTCGGTACCCTGTGGTTCAACGCAGGTGAACTGGAGCGCTCGGTAGCGCTGAATGTGGATGATTATTTTCGTGTAGTCGGCGATGAATGTTGTGCAGAAATCGCCACCCCCGTGACGGCGACCGCCTGATCGCGGCAGAAGGAATTGTTATGTCAGTTAAAGATCTATTATTAGCCCTGTGTGTCGTGCTGGCCTGGGGTGTCAATTTTGTGGTGATTAAGTTGGGGCTGCATGGCATGCCCCCGTTTTTACTGGCGGGACTGCGTTTTACTCTGGTGGCATTCCCGGCGATCTTCTTTGTTAAACGACCAAACATCCCGCTACGCTGGCTGGTGGTGTACGGCATGACCATCAGCTTTGGTCAGTTTGCATTTCTGTTTCTTGCCATCAAACTTGGCATGCCCGCCGGGCTGGCGTCGCTGGTGGTGCAAGCTCAGGCATTTTTTACCCTGTTGCTCGGCGCGCTATTGCTGGCTGAGAAGCTGCGCTGGAACCATATCGCCGGGATCGTAGTCGCCACCCTCGGTATGTTTATGCTTGCCACTGCCGGTATGGAGGGGCAAACCACCGCAGGGATTACGCTGACCACGATGATGCTAACGCTGGCCGCAGCGCTGTCGTGGGGGTTAGGCAATATCACCAACAAGATTATCCTGCGTAACAGCAAAGTCCCGGTCATGTCGCTGGTGGTGTGGAGTGCGCTGGTGCCTATGCTGCCGTTCTTCGCCTGCTCATGGTGGTTCGAGGGCGAGGCGGCGATAGTCAGCAGTCTGGTGCATATTTCACTGCAAACCGTGCTGGCACTGATCTACCTGGCGTTTGTCGCCACCATTGTCGGTTATGCCATTTGGGGCAATTTGCTCAGCCGCTATGAAACCTGGCGCGTCGCTCCGCTCTCGTTACTGGTGCCGGTGGTGGGGATTCTCAGCGCAGCATTGATTTTGGGAGAAACCCTGTCGATGCAGCAAATGTTAGGCGCTACGGTGATTATTCTCGGTCTGCTGATTAATGTATTTGGCGGAATGGTGAGTCAGCGATTTCTGGTGAGGACATAAACGAACGTATTCGGTAGCGGCGCGATTTATCGCGCGGATTTTTAAAGAGCGCGATAAATCGCGCCGCTACCCCCCCCACTTTCATGTGGCCGTTGCAACCCACCTTCAGAAAAACCTCATCATAACTTCCTGAATTCTTATCAGGTCTGATTTTTTCAGCATTTCACAATTACAAAAAAAGATGAAATCACAAAAAAATACAACACAACCAATTGTTTTGTATGGTTTTCATATGATCATGATCAAATCATGAAAATGACGGTCATTAATCATTCCCAGGCTGAAAGAAATCCAGAATAGTCGTCGTACAAGTTTGAAATTCATTTAATGACCATGAAACTCCGTTGCCGAGTAATCTATCCCTCAGGGTCATAAATATTTGATGTGTTTTGCACCCTGGAAATTCTACTCATGGAACGATTAGTTAATTGCAATAAGAAACTCTCGCTACTGGCAGCAGCCATTGCTTTTTCCTGTTCTTCCACTATGGCAGAAACGCTAAACTTTAATGCCAACGTTATTGAATCGTTAGGACTTAGTAATGAACAGGCAAAAAGTGCGATTGAACAAGCAATTAAGCCACAAGGTAAAATGCAAACCGGTGTTTATTTAAATGGTAAATACACAGGCGTTAAAGAAATTGAATTTGATAGCAATGGCAATGCATGTCTGAATAGTGCTTTATTGCAGGAGTTTGGCTTAAAACCTAATGCCTTTGTGGTGACACCAAACTCTGATTGCCTTGATACAACTAAAGTCTCACAGTTGAGAATGAATTATGAGCGCAATAAAAATGCATTAAATATCAATATCCCTGACTTCTATCTGGAAAAAAACTCAGCGTTCTCGAATACACAGTCAGGTGGGTTTGGTACGTTCCTCAATTACAACCTCAGTGGCAATCGCAGCAACAACCGATTTTCGCATACCGATACCCTGACTGCACTGATGAGTTGGGGGGCGAATATCAAGAATGTCTTGTTGCGTACCCACTTTTCTTACCGCAGCTCCCAGTCGTCCAGCGGACTTACCTACAGCAATTACGACCTGAGTAGTGCCTATCTGGAAACAGATATGGCGGATATTTATCGCGTACGTGCCGGTTACATGGGGGTGGGTAACTCGTTGTTTGGTGCCGGTCAGATCACCGGTTTTACACTCAATAACAACGCAGGTCTGAAAGACGGTGATACCACCGTTACCGTCAGTGGCATTGCATCTGGCTATGCTCAGGTAGAGGTTTACCAACAGGGACGCGTGATCTTCAGTCGCCCGGTTCCTGCCGGTCCCTTCTTGTTTGAAGCAGTGCCACTGTATACCGCTTTTGCCGACGCGGAATTGGTGGTTCGGGAAAATAACGGCGGCGAACAGCGTGTCACCATCCCGAAAGCCGCATTTAATGTCAGCCAACAGATGGCAAGTCGCTTTTCATTATTTGCCGGACAAACCGATCCCTCACGCGGTATGGGAAATGTCCCGGTATTGGGTGGTGAGTATCGACTGCCGTTTTATCACTACTTGCAACCTTTTGCCGGGATGATGATTGCCACCCGCTACACGGGGATTGGGGCGGGTGTGGGGGCTAACTGGATTCCCTTCAATACTACCGGGGATATGAACGTCAGTCTGGCCAGAAGCGGCAAGAACGGAGATATCGGCGAGAAAGTTAGCGCGAAGGTTGCTTCGCAGCTGGCTAATGCCTCTCCCTGGCTCTCTTTGAGCTGGCAGAGCAACTATTATCGTGACCTGGGTGAAAGTCAGCAAACCTTTGAGAAAGACTATTCATATCAGAACTTCAATACTCGTTATGCCATCTCTGCGGGTGTGAGCAAGCCTTTTGGCTCAATTGGCAGCGGTTTATCCCTGTCGCGTTATTCTTTTTATAATTCACCGGACCGGAATACCCTGAGCGTCTTCGGTTCCTATAATGCTCGTTATTATACTCTCAGCACGAATATGGCTTATGGCTGGGTACACGGAAACAGCAAAGATAATAACTGGTCAACAACACTAAACCTGCGGATACCGTTCAACGCCTTTAGTAAAAAAGGGGCATTCTCCTCTTATGTGAACCATTATCAGCGCAATACCATTTTTGGTTCGCGTGTAGATCAGAACATCACCGACGATCTGAATATTGGTGCGGGTATTGATCGCTATACAGGTGTAAGCAATAGCACTAATCATAATGTTAACGCATTCTGGCGTACGCCTTATGCCAACACCAGCGCTTACTACTCTGGATCAAATAACGGCAGTAGAAATTACTCCACCAACGTATCTGGTGCACTGGTTAGCACGGGTGACAACTTTATTTTTTCATCCGCTCATATTCAGGATAGCTTTGCAATCATTGATACCGGTGTAAAAGGATATACCAGTATCACCACTCCTACCTCAAGTATTATTACCAATTATGATGGCTTGGCTGTGGTCCCTCAATTGCATGAAGGAAAAATCAATTCAATAGATATTGTCACCAAAACGCTACCAGATGGTGCTTATGTAAAAAATCCGCACCAGGAAATCACCATCAAACGCGGCGCAGTTGGCAAGATTGATTATAAGTCAGACCAGGAGAGATTTTATCTTGTCAGATTAATAGCGGGAGAAAAAAACATTCCTTACGGGGCAAAAGTGTTAGATGACCATGCCGAATCGCTCGGTTATACCATTGACGAAAACGTACTGATGCTAAGTCATAAACAAGCGGAAAGATTGGCAAACCGTGCAGCAAAAATAAGCAACATCGGTGACATGGTTTGTCATATTGAAAAAGACAGTTTCAAACCCGTATTAACTAATGAAATTATTGATGTACCGGTTACTTGTGGAGAAAAAAATGACACGTATTAATAAAAGGATGCCAACATTTGCTTTGGCAGGTATTTTCATGGCAATGACCGGTGCTGAAGCAATGGCCTCAGCAGTGCTCCCCACGACATCGGTGCTAATTATTGAAGAAGCTGATCGTGAGGGAACCATTGGTATCAAAAACACTAATAAAGAACCCGTATTGCTGTACAGCAGAGTCCAACGTCTGGAGGATGAAGATCTTGATGCTGTGCTTATACCCAGTCCACAAGCCGTGGTGGTTCAGCCAGGCGAGACACAGACAGTACGTCTGCTGTATCGCAGCAAGAATAAACTGGACAAGGAACATCTGGCACGAATTCAATTTATGGGCATTCCGCCCGAAAAACAGCAATCCGGAGCAAGTGTTGGTTTTATGGTTGGTCAGGACTTACCTGTCGTCATTCGTCCTAAAGGATATAAGCCAGTTGAAAACAAATGGAAGTTCCTCAAATGGAGCATACAGAATACGCAGTTATGTGTGGCTAATGAGACAAAAACTGTGATTCGATTTGTCAATGATGTCACGTTACTGCCAGGGAAAGAAGCAATAAAGATGCCTAAAGCTTATGCACTACCTGGTTCAAAAAATTGTGCAGAATTACCTGCAAATTATAAATACAACCTGGCAAGCAAAGTGAGATTCTCGGCGGTAACCGATTATAACTATATGATTGACGATCGTCAGGCGGAAATAACAATAGCACCACCATCCTTACCTGTTAAAAAACAGTAATTATTTATATTTAACACTATTAACAAAGCGTGAGTTATTCATAAGACAATCTCGGCCTAATAAAAACCCATACAAATATATTTGGCAGTTATGTGACTGCCAAACATATCCGGAAAAATTCACCTACGTGAAATACCGGAACACTAAAGCAGCACGCTTGCTGTATCTATGACTATACCTTCTCACAAGAGAATATTTAACAAGGACTTAATTTTATGCGTTATTCAAAATATTTAATTCTCGGTGCAATGATGGCTGCCGGAACTGCCCAGGCAGCAAACACCGCCATTAATGTTCAGGGTAAAATCACACCTCCGGCATGTAATGCTGAGATGTCTGTCGGTGCTGATTTAAACTGGGGGGATATTCCGCACAGTACTTTGAATGCCAACGACATGACCGTGCTTGATGCCAAGACGGCTACTCTGAAAGTAACATGTGAACCTGAGACGAAGACCAGTATCGCCTTTTGGGTAACTGACGCAAATAGCGCAAGCGCACTGACAGGGAAAAAAATTGGCAGTGGCGGAAATAATGGTAATGATGCTAACCGTATTTTTGGTATTGGTTTCGATCCTATTACCACCAAGAAATTGGGTAACTTTACCTTAATCGGTAAGACGTCATCTTTTGACGGAACCGAAAACAGCACCAGCTTCGGTTATGTTGATAATGGCAGCGCTCATAACGCAACAAATTTCGCGGTAATGCCGTTTAGTCAAGGTTGGGGCATCGGTATTCCTCAGGAGTGGACTGTATTGGATACTACCAATAAACCCGCTTCAGCCAGCGATTTTACCTTCACTTTCGACGTAGTTCCGCAGCTGAATAAGAAGTCAGAAATCACCAACGCGCAGGAAGTGCCGTTCGCCGGTACTGCCCAGTTCTTTGTACGCTATTTCTGATTGAGGATCTAAGACACGCGATTGATCGCGTAATAACAAAAAACGCCGCATCTTTGCGGCGTTTTTCCTTATAGCAACGCTATTATTTCAGAATTTCAATCCGACGCGGTTTCGCCTCTTCGGGGACGATACGTTCCAGATCGATGCTTAACAAACCATTCTCCAGACGCGCATCGCGCACCACGATATGGTCAGCCAGCTGGAATTTACGCTCAAAGTTACGCTCGGCGATGCCCTGGTACAGGTATTTACGTTCCTGCTGCTCCTCGGGATGCGCACCGCGCACAACCAGCATGTTGTCATGAGAGGTGATATCTAACTCGCTCTGGGCAAAGCCCGCCACGGCAATGGTGATGCGGTAGTGGTTTTCATCCACCAGCTCAACGTTATACGGAGGGTAGCCACCATTGGCCTGGTTCTGATTTGATTCCAGCAGATTGAACAGACGATCGAAACCAATTGCAGAACGATAAAGCGGAGAGAGATCAAAATTACGCATATTAGGACTCCTGAAAATCAGCAAGTTTTGGCAACCTTCCACCATGGACAGGTTGTGCAGCCCGTTGCTCTCCCTGTCGGCGAAAGCAGCGTGACCGTTCCTTAAAAGTGGGCGCTATTTTTTCACTTTCAAGGTTTCTCGAGGAATTTCTTGCAGCAATTTTGATGAAATAGCATACACTCAGGTCATTATTCGCCTGGACAGAAAGACATCAACTCAGAGTGATGCTTAATCAGGTGACACACTCCAGCCAGGGCCATGCCATGACTGAAGGGATGAAAGAAGATGATGAAAATGATGAAACGCTTTTTGCTGCCCGGTCTGTTGATCTGTGGCGCAGGTATGACTTCCGGTTGCTCCAGTCTTATGTCTCACACTGGCGCGAGCCAGGGTTATTATCCCGGTACCCGCGCCAGCGCGGAGATGCTAACTGATGACCAAACCAGTTGGGCAATGAAGCCATTACTCGCTATCGATCTGCCTTTCTCTGCGGTGATGGACACCCTCCTGCTGCCGTGGGATTACTTCCGCCACGACGATGACAAATCGATCGATTCACCACGCGAGCGCGTGCTACAAAGCGAAAAACTGGCCGGGACTCAGGCCAGTCTGGCAACCGCCGCTTCTATGCCTGCGGAGTCGCACTGACGCAGAACAGCTGCCGCCAGCCGTTGATTTCTCGCATATAGGCGATCTTTCCTCCATCCGGCGACCAGACCACCGCATCACCTGACGGCGGCTGGTCACTGCGCTGCGTCAATCGCGTGCATTTGCCGCTCTCCAGCTCGCAGCGCATCACGCTGTTGTCACAGACAAAGCTGATGGCCTTACCGGAAGGATGCCAGCTAAAGGCTGACTGGATGCGACTGGCCAGCTGCGTCACCTGACGTGGTATCCCCCCGTTGGGCGACACCGTCCACAGCTGCACCACGCCGTTTTTATCCGCCATGAGAAAAGCGATGGCGCTGCCATCCGGTGCGGCACGTAACCAGTGACGTGGCTGTAACGCCAGCCCCTGCGTATGGGTAACGCGTTGTTGCTGTACCCCGGACGGCGGCGCTGGCAATGTGTCGGGCGTCCCCTGTAGGGGAGAAGAACCTGACTTCGCGTAATCCGCCAGCGCAGTTGGCAGATCGACCACAAACACTTCCGGTACTTTTTCGCCACTCACTGAGCGGGTATCACCAATAAACGCGATGGCCCAACGTTGCCAGCTGCCATCCGGCTTTTGATAGCCGCGATCGCCTATCCAGCACTCCTCGTAGGCACGATCGATTTGATCACTGCCCGGCAGGGGATCACGTTGCGTCTGGCTGACCAGCACACAATAATGGCTTCCCTCATATTCACGCGGATGATGTTTTGACGGGCATACCGGATGCAGCGGCACAGCAACACCGACGTTACGCAGATCTTCGGCCACATCTTTTTCATGCATCACATGATCGTTGTAGGTAAAACTCAGACGCGAACCGTCCGGGCTGAAGACATGAACATGCGAACCACCGCGCAATGCGCCAGGCGTAAAGGGAGCAGTGATATCGCAGGCATCAAGATTCTCCGCGATCCCCTGCTGCACAATCACGCCACGCCGATGGTGGAAATCGTAATGCCAGTGCGCATCGGGATGTTCCGGGCCGTGGATACAGACATAGCGTGGCGGGAGATCCGGGCTGACGGTCACCACGCCAACGTGCGCGCCGTCGCGTGCCTGGTACAACACCTCAACTGCCCCACTTGCCACGTTGACGCGTTCAATGGTCAGGCTGGTAAAGGAAGCACCGGAAGGTCGGACATCAAACGCCAGCCATTGGCTGTCGGCGGTCCAGACATTGATATTGGTCAGCTGATGATGACGTTCTGCAAAGGTGAGTTGTTTTTCTGACATGGGGTAGCCTTAGATCCCGTAGCGGCGCGATTTCGTGCGCGATGTAGGAAAAACTCGCGCGATAAATCGCGCCGCTACAGGATTTGCATAGATCAAAGGAGAATTACAGCACCAACTCTTCGATCGCGTACGCCACGCCATCTTCCGCGTTGGTTTTGGTGATGAACTGCGCAATACTTTTTACCGAATCAATCGCATTGCCCATTGCCACCCCGGTTCCGGCATACTCAATCATCGCCAGGTCGTTTTCCTGATCGCCAATCGTCATGACTTCTGCGGCTTGCAGGCCGAGTTTTTCCGCCAGCATTTTCACGCCATAACCTTTGTTGACGCGCGGATCGAGGATTTCGAGATAGTAAGGTGCGCTCTTCAAAATAGTGTAGCTGTCGCGGGCGCGGGCCGGCAGCGCAGCCACCGCCTTATCCAACAACGCAGGTTTGTCGATCATCATCAGTTTCGGGAAGCGCGTCGCCGGGTCCATCTCTTCCACGGCACGATAACGCACCGGGATGCCGGTCAGGCTGGCTTCGTGGATGGTGTACTCACTGATATCTTTGTTCGGCGTATACAACGAGGAGTGGTCAAACGCATGGAAATGGACGCCAAGTTCGCGCGCCAGTTGCTCGACGTAGAGAAAATCATCAAAACTCAGCGTCACTTCCGCCACGCTTGCGCCGGTATCGGCGCGTTGGACCAACGCGCCATTGTTGCTGATGCAATATTGCCCCGGTTGCTGTAAATCCAGTTCTTGCAGGTAGCGCTCGACACCGACAAAGGGGCGACCTGTGGCCAGCACAATGGCAACACCTTTATCGCGTGCACGGGCAATCGCGGATTTTACTGCCGGGGTGATCTGGTGGTACGGGTTAAGCAAGGTGCCGTCCATATCGATCGCAATCAGTTTTATCGCCATAACATCCTCGTTAATTCAGAGTTTGCATCCATGCTAGCGCGATTCAGCTCACATTGACCAGTTTATCGACGCCAGACGGCACCCTGAGTATCATTTCGCCTGGAGTGGCTTGCGCACAAACAGGCCGTAGCTCAGCGCACCAATCATCAGCAATCCCGCGCCCAGCAGGAACACGTTGGTGAACTTGCCGGTGGTATCAAGGATGATGCCAGTGACGATCGGGGCCATTGCTGCCCCCAGGAAGCCACCGAAGTTCTGGATCGCCCCCAGCGATGCAACCTGTGATTTTGGCGCGATGTCACTCGCCAACGTCCAGAGCGCCCCCTGCGGCATCTGCGAACAGAAATAGCCGAGCGCCAGCAGACCAATCGCCAGCGGTGTGCTATCGACAAAAGGAATCGGCGCGACAAAACAAGCCGCCAGCGCTGCACCGGTGACGATAGGGATTTTACGCGCGGTGATGGCACGCACGCCGTTACGCACCAGGCGATCGGACAGCATACCGCCTACCAGCACACCCAGAATGCCGCACAGGAACGGAATCGAGGCGATCCATCCGGTTGCTTTCAGGCTGAAGCCGAGGGATTTTTCCAGATAGCCCGGCAGCCAGGTGAGGTACACCCAGATGGTGAACATGATGGAGAAGTTACCGATCACCATAAACCAGGTGGTGCTGTGACGGAACAATGCGCCCCAGCTCGCTTGCGCGCGTTCTTCCGGGGCAGCGACGCTGCGCTGTCCGGCATGCAGCAGCGCATCTTCACGCGCATCCGGGTCGCGATAGAATTTCCACCACGCCAGCAGCAGCGGAATCCCCATCAGACCAATGGCAACGAACATCCCACGCCAGCCAAAAGTCAGCAGCAGCACGGTAAGAATCGGTGGCGCAATGGCGTTAGCGATTTGCGAACCGGTATTGATGATCGCCGTCGGCAGGCCTCGTTCATTATCACCAAACCAGCGATGGGTGATTTTGATGCCGGAGGTAAAGAACGGCGACTCAGAGACGCCCAGCAGCATACGCAGGCCATAGAAGAAGCTGTAGCTGTTTACGAAAGCCGCCAGCACGGTAAAGCTGGACCATAACCCCAGCGCCCAGGAGAACATTCTCTTCGGACCAAACTTATCCACCAGCCAACCCGCCGGCAGGTTTGCCAGCGCATAGGGCCAGAGAAACGCCGACAACAGCAGGCCCATCTCGGTCTGCGAGAAACCAAATTCTGCCGCGATGGTGGTGTTGGCGATACTCAGGTTGGCACGATCGAGGTAGTTCACCACCGCTGCCAGCAGCAGGATGGTAATGATTCCCCAGCGTAATTTGCCCACAAGCGTGGGCTGCGCCACTGCGGCGCCGGACAAGGTATTCACCGAGGTTTTCATTGTGTTGCCCCCACCGCGTTAAACAGGCTGAGGTTAATTTTGATCACCGCTTTACGGATCGGCTGCGCATCAGGCGCGGCACAGCAGGGACGATGCACGTCATGCGGGAAAAACAGCGCGAACATGCCCGGCGTCAGAGTGATCATCGATTCATCAATTGTGTCCTGATAAAACACCACGTCACGCTCAGCGCGCAGATCTTCAATGATGACATGCTGCGGATGCGCCCGCGCCACGCCAATGTTCTCGCGTCCGGCCAACAGGTACTGAATATCAACGTAGTTAAAATGCGACTCGGCACGGCGATCGCTGGCCGGTTCGGTGTCCATTTCCTGCACCAGGCAGAACATCTGGTTATCCGGCAGCAAGTCATACTTGCCGGTGGCCAGTTGGCTGAAATCGGTGTCGGCTATCCAACGTAACGCCTGGTCGACGATGGGGTGGAAGGCATGGCGCTCACGCGCCCAATCCTGGCTATCACATACAATCATGGTGTTTTCCCTGTCGTTATCATTAATGGGTTCAGGTACAGCCGTAGCGGCGCGATAAATCGCACCGCTACGTATTTTTCTCAGAGGTTTTCGATACGTTGCTGCCAAATCTGGCTGCCATCGCGGATCTGGTCGAGCAATACGCCCAGTCCCCAGAATTTCTCCAGCACGTTGTCTTTATTAACGCGGCAATGCTCGCTGGCGAAGGTGCCCAGGCGTTGATGGTAGATTTTGGCGTTTTTCGGGTAGCCGAGGGTTTCCGTCACCGCGCTGAGCGACAGGAACAGCGAAAGCTCGTGGGCTTTCTCCGCCTGCTGCGCGCCCTGGTGGTACAGCCAGTGATACAGCCCCGGATGGAAGTTGGTGAAGACGCCGCTGAAACCTTTGGAACCGGCCTGCATGGCTGGCCAGGCGATGGCAGCGTTGGCGTTGATCACCGCCAGCGGCGTACCTTCCGCCAACTGCACTCGACGCTGTACCGTCGGCAGGTCGCAGCTCACATCTTTCAGCACCACGAAACGGCCGCTGTTGGCGCAGAAGCTGAACTCTTCATCGCTCAACAGACGACGGTACGGAGCCGGGCATTCATACAGGCCCAGCGGCATGGTGTCAGGCAGCGCCTCCAGCAAATGATTGAGGTGTGCGTAGAAGGTTGCGCTGCCCTCATTTTTCGGGTCGAGATGGTTAGTCACCAGCACCAGCGCATCGATGCCGGTGTTCGCCATCGCCTGCAACTCGGCGGTTTGTTGCGCCAGATCGTCGCTGATATGACCAGACGCAATCACCGGCACGCGACCCTGTACTTTTTCCACCACAAATTTCGCCAGCGCCACGCGTTCTTCGAGGCTTAAGAACTGCATTTCGCTCGACTGACATACCGCGAACAATGCATCGACACCTTCCGTCAGATACCAGTTAATCAGGCGCTCCAGCCCCGGATAATCAACCTGGTTGTCTGCCGTAAAGGGGGTAAGCATAACCGGCACAATGCCTTCGATTTTTTTCATGTTCTCTCCTGCCAGCGGTTCCACCGCTGTGATTTGTTATCGTTGATGAAGTCGGGCCATAACCTGCTGTCGATCCGGCATATTGCTGGCACCTTCGCGCTCTACCGCCAGCGCGGCAAAGGCCGATGCCCAGGTGGCGGCCTGCAACAGGCTTTGCCCCTGCGCCAACGCGGCGGCCAGCGCACCGTTGAAGGCGTCGCCTGCCCCGGTGGTATCGACGCTCAGCGCCGGGAAGGCCGGAATATGATGAAATTGTTGGTTATCAAGCAGTAACGCACCGCGTGATCCCATAGTGATGATGACGCGTCGCGCGCCCAGTTCGACGATGGCCAGTGCGGCGGCGCGCGCGCTGGCTAAATCGACGATTTCGATGCCAGACAGCAACGAGGCTTCGGTTTCATTGGGGGTTAGCACGTCAATCATCGCCAGACAGCTCAACACCTCGGCGGAAAACGGTGCGGGGTTCATAATCACCCACACCCCGAGCGTATGAGCGAGACGAATCGCGCTGAGCGTGGCCTCAAAGTTGTTTTCCAGTTGCAGCAGCAGCACGCTGGCATCCGACAACTCGTGGGTCATCTCGGCGATTTCGTCGTCGGTGAAGGTTTTGTTCGCGCCGGAATAGATGGCGATCATGTTCTCGCCATTCTCCTGCGAGACGTAAATGATGGCGCTTCCGGTCGGCTCACTATCCGTCTGGTACAGACGGAACGAGTGGATGCCTGAGGCCGACAGATGGTCAAACGCAAACTTGCTGAACTGATCGGTGCCAACTTTGGCGACAAAATGCACCCGCGTACCGGCACAACTGGCCGCCATCGCCTGGTTGGCCCCTTTGCCGCCCGGACCGAGGGTGCTGCCGAGCGCCAGCAGTGATTCGCCGCCGCGAGGAAAACGTGCAACTTTTGCCACGATATCGACGTTAAAGGCACCAAGAATGCATACTTTGCCGTTTTTTACCGCAGATGTTGCGCTCGGACGCCGCGCCTGCAAACGCTCCAGCAACACTTCAAAATTTCCGCCACTTTCGCTGATCAATTTTTCCTGGAGGTTGCGGCGCAGGGCAATCGCCCCGCCATAGCAGCGTTGTACCAATCCCTGACGCGCCAGTGCGCCGAGATCGGTACGAATGGTTTCGCGTGTAACGCCGAGCTGGCTTGCCAGCCCGTTAACCGTTACGCGATCCTGTTCATCCAGCCATTTAAGTATTTGATTACGTCGCTCTTCCAGAAACATGCGTCATCCCCTCCGCTTCGCCCAAAGCGTAAGGGAGTGGACAACAGATGTAAGTGACACGGATCGCAGCGCACGGGAAAAAACGGAAGCAAACAAAAGCTAACGCAGATGTTTTTTAAGCAGAAAAGGAAATGTCAGGCGGGTAACAAACAAAAAACCCTTCCCGATTGGGAAGGGTTTTGGCACATCAGATATCGATGTTGGCGGCTTTCAGCGCGTTCTCTTCGATGAAGGCGCGGCGTGGTTCTACCGCATCGCCCATCAGCGTGGTGAACAACTGGTCGGCGGCGATGGCGTCTTTGATGGTGACGCGCAACATGCGGCGGCTGTCCGGGTCCATAGTGGTTTCCCACAACTGCTCCGGGTTCATCTCGCCCAATCCTTTGTAGCGCTGAACTGACAGGCCACGGCGGGATTCTTTCACCAGCCAGTCAATCGCTTGTTCGAAGCTGGTTACTGGCTGACGACGTTCGCCACGCTCAATAAACGCATCTTCCTCAATCAGGCCGCGCAACTGCTCACCAAGGTCGCAGATTTTGCGGTATTCAGGACCAGCGATAAATTCGCTGTCCAGCGGATAATCGGTATCCACCCCGTGAGTTCGTACACGCAGTACCGGCTCAAACAGGTTCTGCTCACGGTTAGCGCGCACCTGAGCAACGTAGGTGCTGCCATGCGCTTCGCGCTCGGTCAGATAGGCCACCAGTCCATCCAGCCAACCTTTCACCGCGGCTTCATCGCTGAGGTCGCTCAGGGTCGGATGGTAAATCAGCCCACGCAGCAGCGCGAGCGGATAGCGGCGCTCCATACGTTTGATCATGCGCTGGGTGCTGTTGAAGCTCGCCACCAGATTTTCCAGCGGTTCGCCCCCCAGTGCCGGGGCGCTGGCGTTGGTGTGCAGGGTTGCGCCATCAAGGGCGATCGCGATTTGATATTGATCCATCGCTTCGTCGTCTTTGATGTACTGCTCCTGCTTGCCTTTCTTCACTTTGTACAACGGCGGCTGCGCGATGTAGACGTGACCACGTTCCACGATTTCCGGCATCTGACGATAGAAGAAGGTCAACAGCAGCGTACGGATGTGCGAACCATCGACGTCGGCATCGGTCATGATAATGATGCTGTGATAACGCAGTTTGTCCGGGTTGTATTCGTCACGGCCAATGCCGCAACCCAACGCGGTGATCAGCGTCGCCACTTCCTGCGAAGAAAGCATCTTGTCGAAACGCGCTTTCTCTACGTTGAGGATTTTACCTTTCAGCGGCAGAATCGCCTGGTTCTTACGGTTACGTCCCTGCTTGGCCGAACCGCCTGCGGAGTCACCCTCCACCAGGTAGATTTCGGACAGCGCCGGGTCGCGCTCCTGGCAATCCGCCAGTTTGCCCGGCAGACCTGCGAGGTCCAGCGCGCCTTTACGACGCGTCATCTCACGAGCACGACGTGCCGCTTCACGCGCACGCGCCGCATCGATAATTTTGCCAACGACGATTTTCGCGTCAGATGGATTTTCCAGCAGATACTCCGCCAGCAGTTCGTTCATCTGCTGTTCAACCGCCGATTTCACTTCTGAGGAAACCAGCTTGTCTTTGGTCTGCGAGGAGAATTTCGGGTCCGGTACTTTTACCGATACCACGGCGATCAGACCTTCACGCGCGTCATCACCGGTGGCGCTGACTTTGGCTTTTTTGCTGTAGCCTTCTTTGTCCATGTAGGCATTCAGGGTACGCGTCATCGCCGCACGGAAGCCCGCAAGGTGTGTACCGCCATCGCGCTGTGGAATGTTGTTCGTGAAGCAGTAGATGTTTTCCTGGAAACCATCGTTCCACTGCAATGCCACTTCCACACCAATGCCGTCCTTCTCGGTAGAGAAGTAGAACACGTTCGGGTGAATCGGGTTTTTGTTGCGGTTGAGATACTCAACAAACGCCTTGATCCCCCCTTCGTAGTGATAATGATCCTTCTTGTCATCGCGCTTATCTTCAAGGCGAATTGACACACCGGAGTTGAGGAACGACAGTTCACGCAGGCGTTTTGCCAGGATGTCGTACTCAAATTCAGTCACGTTGGTGAAGGTTTCATGGCTCGGCCAGAAACGCACGCGCGTACCGGTAGCATCGGTATCACCCACCACCGCCAGCGGGGCCTGCGGCACGCCGTGGACGTAGGTTTGCTGATGCACTTTGCCATCACGACGAATGGTCAGTTCCAGTTTCTGCGACAGGGCGTTAACCACGGAAACACCCACGCCGTGCAGACCACCGGATACTTTATACGAGTTGTCGTCGAACTTACCGCCCGCGTGCAGGACCGTCATGATCACTTCGGCCGCCGACACGCCCTCTTCCGGGTGGATACCCGTCGGGATGCCACGACCATCATCCTGTACCGATACGGAATTATCGGCATGAATGGTGACCACGATGTCACTACAGTAACCGGCGAGCGCTTCGTCGATGGCGTTATCCACGACCTCGAATACCATGTGATGCAGACCGGTGCCGTCATCCGTATCGCCGATATACATGCCAGGGCGTTTGCGTACCGCATCAAGCCCTTTCAGAACTTTGATACTTGAGGAGTCATAAGAATTCGACATCAACGTTTCTCGCTCATTTAATCTTCAGGTTGAACTGCTATTTTACCCTGTTCCACGCGGAACATCTTGCCCTTTTCGTCACTCATGTCGATTACATGCTCGACACCAATGGCACTGACAAACACCTGCGCCTGCGTGGCTTTCAATCGCTCCGCTAACAGGCGGCGACGCACGTCATCCAGCTCTGAAGCAAAGTCATCAATCAGGTAGAGGCAACGGCGTCCACTGCTGCGCGTGAGATATTCCCCCTGCGCCAGGCGCAGCGCGCACATCAGCAGTTTTAACTGGCCGCGTGAGAGTAAATCTTCCACCGGCGTACCCTCGGCACGAATGCGGAAATCCGCTTTGTGCGGGCCGCTGGCGGTGTAGGTTAGCGCGCGATCGCGCTCGAAATTGCGTTCCAGCAGTTCGCCGTAGTCGCTCTCCTTGTCCCAGCCGCGCTGGAAGGAGAATGCCAGCTCAAACTCAGGCAAGAACTGGGCACAAGTCGCGGTGATTTCGCTGCAAATGGCTTCGCTGTATTCCGCACGCCAGGCGCTGATTTGTTCGGCCAGCGGCACCAGTTCCTGATCCCACGGACGAATCTGACTGTAACGCGTCACCTGGCGCAGTGCGGCATTGCGTTGCTTCAGCAAACGACGCAGGTTGCTCCAGGCGTTGAAAAAACCGGGGGCGGCATGAAAACAGCCCCAGTCGATATAGGCTCTACGGTATTTGGGGCCGCCGTTGAGTAAAGTAAACCCCTCGGGGGTGATTAACTGCATCGGCAACAACTGCGCCAGTTCGGCGACTTTATGACCGTCGCTACCGTCGATACGTACCTTGCTTTCACCGGCGCGATTTTTGGTCAGCCCGACCGCCAACTCGCGCTCGCCACCTTCGATGCGACCATGCAGCACGAAGGCTTGTTGATCATGACGAATGACCCGTCCGGCCTGCAAACTGCGAAAGGCACGGCCATGCCCCAGGGTGTATATCGCCTCCAGTACGCTGGTTTTGCCGCTGCCGTTGGCACCCACGAGGAAGTTAAACCCCGGCGCTAATGTCAGATCGGCCTGTTCGATGTTACGAAAATCTTTAATCAGGAGGCGGGTTAAAGCCATCAATCAATCCAGCTTTGGAGGACAAGAAGAGGGTGTTTACCAAACTTCAATAAACCAGGCCTGGCTTGCTTGCCAGGCCGATATTTTCTACAACCGCATTGGCATGACAACGTAGGCGGCTGCCGGGCTGGCAACATCCTCGATTTGCACACTCGATACGGAGTCAGTCAGTAGCAAACGCACATTTTCGCACTTCAGCGCGTTCAGCACATCCAGCACGTAACTCACGTTGAAACCAATCTCCAGCTCGCTGCCGTTGTAGCTGACATCCAGCATCTCTTCCGCTTCTTCCTGTTCCGGGTTGTTGGCGGTGATTTTGAGCTGATTTTCGGTGATATAGATGCGAACACCGCGGAATTTCTCATTCGACAAAATCGCCGCACGCGCAAACGCCTGCTTCAGCAGATCGCAACCGGCTTCCAGCGCTTTGTCGGGATTTTTCGGCAATACGCGGCGATAATCCGGGAAACGACCATCAACCAGCTTCGATGTAAAAATAAAATCGCCGACGTGGGCGCGGATATTGCTGCTGCCGATTTGTACCTGTAACGGGGTTTCGCCGCCGTCAAGCAGACGTACCAGCTCAATCACCCCTTTACGCGGCACGATCACCGAATGGTTAGGTAACGCCTGACCGATAGGCATCGAGCAGACCGCCAGACGGTGACCATCGGTTGCGACAGTGCGCAACTCTTCCCCTTCGGTTTCAAACAGCATGCCGTTGAGGTAGTAACGCACGTCCTGATGCGCCATCGAAAACTGCGTAGCTTCAATCAGACGCTTCAGCGTGGCCTGCGGCAGGGTGAATTCCACCTCGCTTTGCCAGTCATCCAGATTGGGAAAATCACTGGCGGGCAGCGTGGAGAGTGAAAAACGGCTGCGGCCAGAGCGCACCAGCATTCTGTCGCCTTCCAGCGTCAGGGTGATCTCTGCGCCATCCGGCAGACCGCGACAAATGTCGAGGAATTTACGCGCCGGAACCGTGGTCGCACCAGGTTCATGCGGCTGCGTTAACGCCACGCGCGCCACCATCTCCATTTCCAGATCGGTGCCGGTCAGCAGCAGGGTGCCTTCATTAACCTGCAGCAGCAAATTTCCGAGGATCGGCAGCGTAGGACGCCCACCAAGCGGGCCGCTGACTTGTTGCAGCGGTTTCAGCAACTGCTCACGTTCAACAATAAATTTCATAGCGTCAGGAAGATAAAGTTCGAATGAGGTTAGAGAAATCTTCTTTGATGTCGTGGCTCTCTTCACGCAGCTGCTCGATTTTACGGCAGGCGTGAAGCACGGTGGTATGGTCGCGGCCACCAAACGCATCACCAATTTCCGGCAGGCTATGGTTGGTCAGCTCTTTCGCCATCGCCATCGCCATCTGGCGTGGACGTGCTACCGAGCGCGAACGGCGCTTGGAGAGCAGATCAGCCACTTTAATTTTGTAATACTCCGCCACCGTCTTTTGAATGTTGTCGATGGTGACCAGCTTTTCCTGCAACGCCAGCAGATCGCGCAGCGCTTCACGCACGAAATCGATGGTAATGGCGCGGCCGGTAAAGTTGGCGTTGGCGATAACGCGATTCAGTGCGCCTTCCAGCTCACGGACGTTAGAACGCAGACGCTTGGCAATAAAGAACGCCACTTCACCCGGCAGGCGAATGTCGTTTTCATCGGCTTTCTTCATCAGGATCGCAACACGCGTCTCAAGCTCCGGCGGCTCAATCGCTACGGTCAATCCCCAGCCAAAGCGCGACTTCAGACGATCTTCCACACCGTTGATCTCTTTGGGGTAACGATCCGAGGTCAGGATGATCTGTTGATTGCCTTCCAGCAGCGCATTGAAGGTGTGGAAAAACTCCTCCTGCGATCGCTCTTTATTGGCAAAGAACTGGATGTCATCGATTAACAATGCATCGACGGAGCGATAGTAACGTTTGAACTCTTCAATGGCGTTGTTTTGTAGCGCTTTCACCATGTCCTGCACAAAACGTTCGGAGTGCATGTACACCACTTTGGCATTGGGCTTGCGCGCCATGATGCCGTTGCCGACCGCATGTAACAGGTGAGTTTTGCCCAGACCCGTGCCGCCATAAAGGAACAGCGGGTTATAAGCACCACCCGGATTATCCGCCACCTGACGTGCCGCCGCGCGCGCCAGTTGGTTAGATTTACCTTCAACGAAGTTGTCAAAGTTATGGCGGTTATTCACATTGGAGCGGTAAGTTACATCCGCTGGCGCGGGGACAGAGTCCCAGCTTGGGCGCAGCGTTTGCGCCGGAGCCGGACGGCTTTGCGCCGGAGCCGGCGCGCTAACGCTGGCCATCGCAGGCTGGCTGGCCGCAACTTGCGCCACCGGGCGCGTGCCCACCTCAAAACGCAGCAACGGCACATCCGCACCGCAGAATTCATTCAGCAGCCCATTGATACTGTTGAGATATTTATCCCGAACCCAGTCGAGTACAAACCGATTTGGTGCATATAAGGCCAGCGTATTGTCGTTCAATTCAGCTTGCAGCGGACGAATCCACATGCTGAATTCGGTGGCAGGAAGCTCATCCTGCAAACGGGCAAGACACTGTTGCCAAAGCGTAAGTGACACGGCGGACTCCACTCGTACAAAATCGATAAGAATTTTAGGCGCTAATAAAAGAAACGTTCGTTTTTTGACACAGGCGATCAGAAAGCGCCTGCGACCGCTATCCGCGGTAGCCTCCCTGCGATCTCAGAGTGGATCGTCAGCGGAAGGGCGGATCATAGCGCAAAGCGGCACAGAGATCTCCCCTTTCTACACAGTTTTGATCCAATTTATCCACAGGGTGCGGAAGCGCTAAAGAGTTTACGCCTTCTGGCGAAAAAGCGAGCGGGGATCAGGATGAAAGCTGTAAATTTTCTGGCCGTGTCTCGTTTTCCGCAAAAAAAATCCGCCGATCGATCGCAAGAAGATCCTGCTCGATCCTTGCGCTTTAACGTATAGCCCGTATAATTCTCCACCCCGGCGTTGTCGCGTTCAGCCCAATGCCCGGAATCAGCGGGCTGTATCCGGGTTTTCCTGGTACCGCGACCAGCGAAGTAAATTGACTCTGGACTGTACAATTATTACAATCCCGCCTCTTTATTAAAGACACATTGAGGCGTCGGTCGATTTACTGGCCCGAAAACGCGTCACCCAGTGAAAATTTTCAAGTTTAGGTAGAAATCGCCATGAAACGCACTTTTCAACCGTCCGTACTGAAGCGCAACCGTTCTCACGGCTTCCGTGCACGTATGGCTACTAAAAATGGTCGTCAGGTTCTGGCACGTCGTCGTGCTAAAGGCCGTTCTCGTCTGACCGTTTCTAAGTAATAAAAGCTAACCCTCGTGGTTAAGCTCGCATTTCCCAGGGAGTTACGTTTGTTAACTCCCACTCATTTCACTTTCGTCTTCCAGCAGCCACAAAGGGCTGGCACGCCGCAAATCACCATCCTCGGCCGCCTTAACTCGCTGGGGCATCCCCGCATCGGTCTCACCGTCGCCAAAAAACATGTTAAACGCGCCCATGAACGCAACCGGATCAAGCGATTGACCCGCGAAAGCTTTCGTCTGCGCCAACATGAACTGCCCGCGATGGATTTTGTGGTCGTGGCTAAAAAAGGGGTTGCTGACCTGGATAACCGTGCGCTGGCGGAAGCGTTGGAGAAATTATGGCGTCGTCACTGTCGCCTGGCTCGCGGCTCCTGATCGGCCTGATACGCGTGTATCAACGCGCCATCAGCCCACTGCTGGGACCTCATTGCCGGTTCCATCCCTCCTGTTCGCAGTATGGAATTGAGGCCTTACGTCGCTTTGGCGTAATAAAAGGCAGTTGGTTGACGATTAAACGCGTATTAAAATGCCACCCTTTGAACCCGGGTGGCGACGATCCTGTGCCGCCAAAAAAACTTTGAAACCAGAGAACATTAACGATGGATTCGCAACGCAATCTCTTTCTCATCGCTTTTCTGTTCGTGTCTTTTATGATCTGGCAAGCCTGGCAGACGGACCATGCTCCGCAGCCGCAGCAAACCCAGACCACGCAGACCACTAACAGCACAGCGGGTGATGCCGCCACTTCCGGCGTTCCCGGCAGCGGCCAGGGCAAAACGATCACCGTTAAGACTGATGTCCTGTCTTTAAACATCAACACCCGTGGCGGCGATATCGAGCAAGCCTCACTGCTGACGTACCCGGATAAACTGGGTTCGGATGCACCGTTCCAGCTGCTTGAAACTACCCCGGCGTTCATCTATCAGGCGCAGAGCGGCTTAACTGGTCGCAACGGTCCGGATAACCCGAACAATGGCGCGCGTCCGCTTTTCACCACCACTCAGGACCACTTTGAGATGGCGGAAGGTCAGACTGAGCTGCGCGTACCGCTCACCTGGACCGGCGAAAACGGTGTGGTCTACACCAAAACCTTCGTGTTCAAACGCGGCGAATTCGCTGTAAATGTTGACTACAACATCAATAACGCCAGCCAGCAGCCGCTGGAAGTCGCGATGTTTGGTCAGCTGAAGCAGACTATTGAAGTCCCGAAACACCGCGATACCGGCAGCAACAACTTTGCTCTGCACACCTTCCGTGGCGCAGCGTACTCGACCAGCGATGCGAAATACGAAAAATATAAATTCGATACCATCAATGATAACGAGAACCTGAACACCACCACCAGCAACGGCTGGGTGGCGATGTTGCAGCAATACTTTGCTACCGCGTGGGTTCCACGTACTGAAGGCACCAACACCCTGTACACCAGCAACCTGGGTAACGGCGTGGCAGCCATCGGTTATAAATCTGCACCGGTAACTATCGCCCCTGGCGCACAGCAGAATCTTGGCGCGACCCTGTGGGTTGGCCCGGAAATTCAGGACAAAATGGCGGCCATTGCGCCTCACCTGGATCTGACCGTAGATTACGGCTGGTTGTGGTTCATCTCTCAGCCGCTGTTTAAGCTGCTGAAATTTATCCACAGCTTCATCGGTAACTGGGGCTTCTCCATCATCGTTATCACCTTCATCGTTCGTGGCATCATGTACCCGCTGACCAAAGCGCAGTACACCTCGATGGCGAAGATGCGCATGCTACAGCCGAAGATTCAGGCGATGCGTGAGCGTCTGGGCGACGATAAGCAGAAGATGAGCCAGGAGATGATGGCGCTGTACAAAGCGGAGAAGGTCAACCCGCTCGGTGGCTGTCTGCCGCTGGTGATTCAGATGCCAATCTTCCTTGCCCTGTACTACATGCTGTCAGGCTCGGTTGAACTGCGTCATGCGCCGTTTATTCTGTGGATTCATGACTTGTCTGCGCAGGACCCGTACTACATCCTGCCGGTTATCATGGGTATCACCATGTTCTTCATTCAGAAGATGTCACCGACTACCGTGACCGATCCGATGCAGCAGAAGATCATGACTTACATGCCGGTTATCTTTACCGTCTTCTTCCTGTGGTTCCCGTCAGGTCTGGTGCTGTACTACATCGTCAGCAACCTGGTTACCATCCTCCAGCAGCAGCTGATTTATCGCGGCCTGGAAAAACGTGGTCTGCATAGCCGCGACAAGAAGAAAGCGTAACGTCCAGCTCCCACGAGCCACGACGTATACTCAAGGGGCGGCATTTATGCCGCCCTGTTTTTTTGCAAAAAAAGGTGATTTATGAGCCACAGCGATACCATCGTCGCCCAGGCGACGCCCCCCGGACGTGGCGGCGTCGGCATCCTGCGTATCTCCGGTGCCAAAGCCGCTGACATCGCGCAAGCCGTGCTGGGCAAACTGCCGAAACCGCGCTATGCCGACTATCTGCCGTTTACCGATAGCGATGGCCGCGTGCTGGATCAGGGCATTGCGCTGTGGTTCCCCGGACCAAACTCCTTCACCGGTGAAGATGTGCTGGAGTTGCAGGGCCACGGTGGCCCGGTGATCCTCGACCTGCTGCTGAAGCGTATTGTGGCGCTGCCCGGCGTTCGCATCGCACAACCAGGTGAGTTTTCTGAACGCGCCTTCCTGAATGACAAGCTCGACCTGGCTCAGGCAGAAGCCATTGCTGACCTGATTGATGCCAGCTCAGAGCAAGCGGCACGTTCGGCGGTGAACTCGTTGCAGGGGGCATTCTCTATCCGCATTAACGCGCTTGTGGAAGCACTTACTTACCTGCGCATCTATGTGGAAGCCGCTATCGACTTTCCTGATGAAGAGATCGACTTCCTTTCCGACGGGAAAATTGAAGCGCAGCTGAATGCGGTGATCGGTGACCTGAATGGCGTGCGTGCTGAAGCACGCCAGGGTAGCCTGCTGCGCGAGGGGATGAAAGTGGTGATCGCCGGACGTCCTAACGCTGGAAAATCCAGTCTTCTCAATGCATTAGCTGGAAGAGAAGCCGCAATTGTCACCGATATTGCCGGAACGACGCGTGATGTACTGCGCGAACACATTCATATCGACGGAATGCCATTGCATATCATCGATACTGCCGGTTTACGCGATGCCAGCGACGAAGTAGAACGCATCGGTATTGAGCGTGCCTGGCAGGAGATTGAGCAGGCTGACCGTGTGTTGTTTATGGTGGATGGCACCACCACTGACGCCACGGAAGCGGCGGCCATCTGGCCCGATTTTGTTTCGCGTTTGCCAGCCGAACTGCCGATCACCGTGGTACGAAACAAAGCCGATATGACAGGCGAGTCCCTTGGTCTGTCTGAAGTAAATGGTCACTCACTTATTCGCCTCTCCGCCCGTACCGGCGAAGGTGTGGATACCCTGCGCGATCACCTGAAACAAACCATGGGCTTCAGCGGCAATATGGAAGGTGGCTTCCTTGCTCGCCGTCGCCATTTGCAGGCGCTGGAACTGGCGGCAACCCATTTGCAACAAGGCAAAGATCAGCTGCTGGGAGCCTGGGCGGGCGAGCTGCTGGCCGAGGAGCTGCGTCTGGCACAACAGGCGTTGAGCGAAATTACCGGTGAGTTCACCTCTGATGACTTGCTGGGGCGGATTTTCTCCAGTTTTTGTATTGGTAAGTAATGAGGATTGAGGAACGCATTATTGTTGCCCGGAAGAATGCGCTCCTTTTCTTTAAAGCAGACCTAATCTGATATTCTGACTGGTATTCGAATGCCACTGCTGTGTGTAATTTTTTGCGAGTTTGGGATAAAGATTTATCGACTTAAGCAAACTTTCTAAAGATACCATCTGCTCCAGCCAGCCAATTTTATGTGCTACCCGCATCGCGGCTTTATCAGGGCTGGCAAGGAGCCAGCAAGCCTGCCCAGCTTTGCTGGCATAAATCAGCAAGTCTTGCTCACCAGGGTCGAGCCCCATAATATCGGGATGAGAAAAGGTACAACGTATTCTGTCTGGCTCAGTAACTGTATAAATGTGAGCCATTGACTGGGATAACTGGCCGAAGTCAATTTGCTGAGGACTGGTTCGATTTTGAAAACCGGTTTGCGTTTCTTCCATAACCGTGGCTACGGTATGGAACTGATATTGCTGACTTAAAGCTGGCCAGCAGGATACTCGATGAGCTTCAATAATAACATTAGTATCAATTAAGACTATATCGCCAGCTTTTATCGTCATGCTAAGTCCATTTAGAGATCAAAGGGAACGGGCTTGTTATAATCCAGCATTAGTTGCTTAAGCTCCTCAATAGTTAAACCTGTCACTGTCGCCATTTTCCTGACAGAGATTAAGCCACTGTCTAACGCTTTCGCAACGTACTCAACAAACTGCTGATTATAAAGGCGAGGTGTCGTTATATCCCTTGAGTGACCATTGTTTACCATAAGACTATCATCAAATACTTTGGCATCATTTTCAGATATTTTCTTTAAACTGACCAGACGCCACTTTAATGCTTGCGAGGACACCTGGAATTTATCAGCAAGTGCATTAAGAGTCAGTTCATTCAGTGGCTCATCAAGCATTGCAAGATATTTATCTACACTTTTCCCCGGCATAAGAAGGGCGCTGGCAAACGCATCAGCTAACCTTTCCTCATGTGGTTTTTTTGTTTTCGAATATGCGTATTCAATATGCCGTGGTGGTAAAGCATCCCAGGTTAGACAATGAAAGACTTCATGGGCAATATCAAAATTACGCCGCCCCGAGACTTCACTCCTGTTAACTAATACAACACTCACATCCTTATGTCTGATTGCTGCACCTGAAACATCTTTAGGGGCATCAATATAGAGCATGAGAATGTTGAATCGCTTAAGTAAACGAGACTCCAGGTTTTCAGCAGGAAACTCCCCTAATGCCAGTTCATCTACGAGATGCTCTGCACAACGCTGCGCCTCTTCCAGAGTACTATCTTTATCTAAAGTGAGCCGGGGAAAAATGACGCTCGGCGCTTCTGTAGAGAAATGTTGGCGTAAGTCTCGATAGAGAGCTACGAGGCGATTAGTCTTCTTTTCAAACTCTACCAGAATGACATCGGTTGCATCGCTTTGCCGCCATGAGTATTCAACTTCGCCAACCAAAGAATAGGGGTCGGCAAACTCCTCAAAACTGATATCAAGATAAGCGAGAGCGAGCATAAGCTCTTCCGGTTGGAGATTTCTGGCACCTTTTTCAATCGCAGAGAGGGTTTGCCTGTCTTTAAAACCCATCACTTCGGAAAGAACTTCCTGATTAATTTTTTTTGCTTCCCGCCAGGCAGCCAGTCTGCGACTAAGGAATTGATTATTATGCATAAAGCACCCCACTAGAAAACTCAAAAATCACAGATTCGTCTTTACTGAAGAAGACGATCTTATTCTTGCATTCTTATTTTTGCAAGATGTAGAGGTGAAAAAATAAGCCAGGGTAAATTGAAAGATAGTGTCGCTTTGTGATTTGGTTACCCGCTGCGTTTGCAGTATAACGATCTCTGGCAGTGCCAAAAGTGCACCGACTGATCCAGGCCATTCCTCTATTCATGCTAAACATTGGGCTCAATTTGATGCCTGAAAAGGAGAGAAACATGAGTACACCGCTCGACAGCCTCGCTCTGAATACCCTATTCAATGAGGCTCGCACCCACAGCTACTGGCAGGAAAAACCCATTTCAGAAGAACTGCTTAAACAGCTCTATCAGTTGACGGCGCTGGGTCCGACTTCTGCTAACTGCTCACCGGGTCGCTTTGTATTTGTTACTTCCCAGGAAGGGAAAGAGAAGTTAAAGCCAGCACTCTCCTCCGGTAACCTGGAAAAAACCATGAAGGCACCGGCTACGGTGATCGTCGCCTCAGATCCCGAGTTCTATGAAAATCTGCCGAAACTGTTTCCGCACGGTGATGCGCGTAGCTGGTTCACCAGCAACCCGGAATTGGTCAAAGAGACAGCGTTTCGTAATAGCAGCCTGCAAGCAGGTTACCTGATCATGGCCGCGCGCTCGCTCGGTCTGGACGCTGGCCCAATGTCTGGTTTTGATCCAGCCAAAGTCAACGCCGCCTTCTTCAGCGACAGCAAATGGCAGGTTAATTTGCTGATCAACCTCGGCTATGGCGAGGCCAGCAAGCTGCATGCGCGTCTGCCACGCCTCGGCTTCGATGACGTGTGCAAGTTTGCCTGAACAACGCTTGAATGAATGCGTAACAGCGCGATTTTTCGCGCTGTTTTTCAGAATTGCAGAGGCGGCCTGATTAGCGCGATAAATCGCGCCGCTACAGACCCAGCGAATGAAAACTACTGTTGAAGTAGACCATAGGCTCGGCAGCTTCCCCGGCCAGATTGATACCGACAATCCGTGCCAGCAGCACGCTGTGGGTATGCCATTCCACCACTTTTTCCAACTGACAATCAAAACTCACCAGGGCATCGGCCAGCACTGGCGCGCCTGTGGTGATCGTCTGCCAGTTGCCGGTCTGGAAACGTTCCTCACGGCGTGATGACTGACTGAACTGAGCACACAAATCCGCATGTTGCTCACGCAGTACGTTGACGGCGAAATGGCCCGCCTGCAAAAAATAGGCGTGGCTGGTGGCACTTTGATTGACACATACCAGCAAGCTCGGCGGTTCCGCTGCCAGTGAACTGACTGAGGAGGCAATCAGGCCATATTTTTCACCCGCGTGTTGCGTGGTAACCAGCGAGACACCTGAAGCCAGACGGCGCATACCATGACGAAAGTCATCCAGAGAAATTGATTCCTGGTGTGATGAAGTAACTGACATAAAAAACTCCGACGTGCGTTATTCTGCGATGAAGCGCGGCTGAAATTTAGCGATCATAATTTTCTCATCAGCCTGCTTTTTTTTACCGCCCAAATCCTACACCACATCAGGCTATTCAGCATCCATTCAGGCATTTATCAGCAAACTACTACCATGAAATAGCGGCTGATGCGGCGTCAGCGCATTGTCATGATCTTCGGCGTTATCTGAAATTCAGGTATTCCATGTAATGCCGGATGCAAAGCCATGAGAAAATTCTTACAATAGACCTGATGATTATCCGACCATTTTCACGGAGCGACAGATGGCTAGTCATTTTGTTCGTTGGACGGGTAACCCGCCCCTCTCCTCTGAGACAATGCGGGTCCCACAGGATGTGATCAATAGCGCACAGCGCCTGCCCGACAAGCGTCGGGGACGCTTTCTCGCCGCGCGTGGGCTGTTGGCGCAGCTAATGTTACGCGTCTATGGTATCAATGAATTACCACCGCTTGTGACCACCAGCAGTGGACGCCCTTGTTTTGCCGATTCTGCCCTGCCTGATTTCAGCATTGCCTACGCCGGGAATATGGTGGGTGTGCTGCTGGCCGAAGAAGGCGGGCGTGCCGGGCTGGATATGGAAATTGTACGCGCCCATAGCCGCCAGACTCAGGATACATTAACGCAGGATCTCTCTTCCGGAGAGAAAGCCTGGATTAATGCGCAGCAGGATTTTATGGAAGCGGTAACGCAAATCTGGACCCTGCGCCAAAGCATCCTCAAACTCACCGGAGAAGCCGAAAGCGGTATCGATTCGCTGCGACTGCATCCAGCCGCGGGACGCCTGCGCTCCAGCGTATTTCCTGATATCCAGGCGGTGTGCGATGCCGAACCGACGCTGGTCTGGTCCTGTGCGCTCTCCCCCGGCACCGAACGTCTCCGGCTGTGGGAAATTGATGCCAACCATCAATGGATGCCATTGCGCGACGTGGAGATAAGTAAACCGAATATCGGACCACGCACGCTGCGCCTGACCAGCCTGCCAAGTGAACGCACCACACCACAGGAAATGGGGCATCTGTAACAAAACAGGCCGCTTATGCGGCCTGTAACCTGTTAGTGAGCATCAATAAAGGCGATTTTCAGCACAAACAGCAGCGCGACCACCACTACGCACGGACTGATTTCCCGCCAACGGCCAGTCCCCAGTTTCATCACGCAATAAGCAATAAAGCCCAGCGCAATTCCTTCCGTGATGGAGAAACTGAACGGCATCATTACCGCAGTGACAAACGCCGGAACCGCTTCAGTGAGATCATCCCAACGCACCCGTGACAGCGATGCCGTCATCAATACACCGACGTAGATTAACGCCCCCGCTGCCGCGTAGGACGGCACCATCGCCGCCAGCGGCGACAGGAACATCACCAGCAGGAACAGAATGCCGGTGATCACCGCCATCAACCCGGTGCGCCCGCCAATCGCTACGCCAGAAGAACTTTCGATATAAGCAGTGACGGAAGAGGTGCCGATCAGCGAACCCGCCACCGAGCTGACGCTATCGACAAACAGCGCCTGCTGCATACGCGGGAAGGCGCCTTTTTCATTGGTCAGTCCCGCTTTGTCGGTCACACCGATCAGCGTGCCGGAGGAATCGAACAGGTTGACCAGCATAAAGGAGAAAATCACCCCGGCCATACCGATATTAAGCGCACCTTTGAGATCAACTTGCCCAACGACAGCGCCCACGGATGGTGGTGTCGCGAAAATACCGGTGAACTTCACATCGCCAAGCAGCAAGCCGATCGCCGTGGTCACCACAATCGATACCAGTACCGCCGCATGAATGTTGCGAGAGGCGAGAATAGCGATAATAAAGAAGCCAAGTGCCCCCAGAAGTACGCTATGTGAGGTCAGGTTGCCCACCGTCACCAGGGTGTCGGCATTTGACACGATAATGCCGGCATTTTTCAGTCCCATCATGGCGATAAAAAGCCCGATGCCCGCGGTGATGCCAACACGCAGACTCAGCGGGATATTGGCGATCATCCAGTAACGCACGCGCAGCAGCGTGAGGATCAACAATCCCAGCGCCCCCCAGAAGATCGCGCCCATCCCGATCTGCCACGAATACCCCATTGCACCTACGACCACAAAAGCAAAGAAGGCATTCAGTCCCATTGCGGGTGCCAGCGCCACCGGCAGATTCGCCACCAGCCCCATCAGGATGCTGCCGAATGCCGCAATCAGGCAGGTGGTGACAAACACCGCCTGGGTGTCCATGCCAGCGGCACCCAGAATCTGCGGGTTGACGAAAACGATGTAAACCATCGTCAGAAAGGTGGTGAAACCGGCGATCACTTCTGTACGCACGGTGGTGCCGTGTTCCTGCAACTTAAAGACGCGTTGCAACAGACCCTGCTTGTTCATAGCTTATTCCGCTGAAAAATTTAACGCGCGTATCCTATAGATTTTGACTGACCAGCACACTGATTTTTCGCAAGCGTTTGCTCGGTGCGCACAGTGCGTTAGAGTGACAGCTTCTTATTTAGCAAAAGGATGATGTCTGATGTCAGTTGAATGTGTTTTTTTTGATTGTGATGGCACGCTGGTCGACAGTGAGGTGATCTGTACACAATCCTACGTCAACACCTTTGCCCGCTACGGTATTGAACTCTCACTACAGGAGATGTTTGAAAAATACAAAGGGGTAAAACTCTACGACATCATCCGTGATGTTTCTGCGGAACATCAGACTGAATTGCCAATGGATGAGGTGGAAACGGCGTACCGCGCCGAGGTAGCACGCTTATTCGATTTGGAACTGAAGCCCATCGCCGGAGCGAAAGCGCTGGTGGAACAAGTCAAAGTCCCGATGTGCGTCGTCTCAAATGGTACGGTGAAAAAGATGCAACATTCATTGGGGCTGACCGGCATGTTGCCGTACTTTGCGGCACATCTTTACAGCGGTTATGACATCAACCACTGGAAGCCGGACCCGGAGCTGATGTATCACGCCGCAGAACAAATGCAGGTACCGATTGAGAAGTGCATTCTGGTGGATGACTCCGAGGCCGGTGCCCGCGCGGGGATCGCCGCGGGCATTCCGGTGTTTTATTACTGCGCCGATGCGCATAACCCGGAACTGGATCACCCGCTGGTGACCCGATTTGATGATATGGCGCAGCTCCCGGATTTATGGCACGCGCGCGGTTGGGCGTTGGTGTAACTGCCCACAGGGTCCCGTAGCGGTGCGATTCATCGCGCGGGGTTTTCCCGCAGCACGCAAGATCTTGCGCGATAAATCGCGCCGCTACGCTTAGCCTATCGCGCCGAGTGAATCCTCATTGCCCTGCTTCTTCGGCAATAAAAACAGCGTCGCGACGATATCCAGCAGATAAATCAGCGCCAGCAGGGTAATCGCTGCCGCGAAGGAAATTTTCGTTGCCAGTAAGCCAATAACCAGCGGGCCAAAACCCCCTACACCACGTCCGAGGTTAAACAATACGTTCTGCGCCGTGGCACGCGCCTGGGTTGGAAAGGTGTCGGAAATCAGCGCGCCATAACCGCCAATCATGCCATTCACAAACATCCCCATCAGCGCCCCGGTAAACAGCATCACGGTGGGATCACGTAGCTGAGCGTAAATGACCACCATCACGACCGCACCGAATTGATATAGCAGAAAAATTTTCCAACGCGCGAAGCGATCCGCCAGTACACCGAACAACCAGATGCCAAAAGTCATGCCCACGACGGTGACGGCGGTCCACAGGCCGGATTTGGTCAGGCTGAAACCAAAGCTGGAGGAGAGATAACTCGGCATCCAGATCATCAGGCCGTAGTAACCAAAGTTCTGCACTGAGCAAAGAATGAAAATCCCCAGACTGGCTTTGCTGGTGGCGCGATCGCTAAACAACAATCGCATACGCGCTGCAAACGACAATTGCGGCGTTTTGGTCACATGTCGGGTAAAGCCCTCTGGCTCGCCCATGCTGCGCCGAATCACAAACGAAACCAACGCAGGCAGCAGGCCCACCAGGAACATTCCACGCCAGCCAATCACGCTCAGCAGTGGCGGCGTGATAAAAGCCGCCAGCAACACCCCCAGTTGCCAGCCGATACCGACCCACGCTGAAGCACGGTTACGCTTCTCCTGCGGCCAGGCTTCGGCAATCAGCGCCATGCCGATACCGAATTCTCCCCCCAGCCCCATTCCGGCAAAGGTACGATACGCCAGCAGATCCCAATATCCCTGCGCCACCGCACACAATCCGGTGAATATTGAGAACATGAGAATGGTGACGGTGAGAATGCGGATACGGCCAAAGCGGTCGCTCAGATGACCAAAAACAATTCCGCCGACCACGGCACCAATCAGCGTCCAGGTGACCAGCGAACCGGCCTGAGAAGGATCGAGCGCCAGCGAGACGCTGATTGCCGGTAACATAAAGCCGAGGATCAGCAGATCGAAGCCATCCATCGCATAGCCACTGACGGCGGCCAACATCGCTTTTGCCGGGGTTACGCTCTGTTTCTTGTGTGGGGAGAGGGACATGCAGCAGCACCTTGCAGTAAAAAGTGCGCCAAGTATAAAGAGCGGAAAGACTTGAGACCAATCAGAAATGGAGATGGCTGCCAGTAAAACCAGCAGCCACGGGGTTATCAGGAAGGTTTGTTGCTGCCATCGTCGCCGGACAACAACTCATCCAGCTTGTCGCCGCCAACATGACGGAAATCCTGGCCCTTCACAAAATAGAAGATGATCTCACAGATGTTCTGGCAGCGGTCACCGATACGCTCAATGGCACGGGCACAGAACAGCGCAGTCAGTACGCTGGGGATAGTACGCGGGTCTTCCATCATGTAGGTCATTAACTGACGCACAATACCCTCGTACTCTTTATCCACCTTCTTGTCTTCGCGGTAGATATCGATCGCCGCGTTGAGATCCATGCGCGCAAAAGCATCCAGCACGTCATGCAGCATCTGTACGGTATGGTGACCGAGTGATTCCAGGCTCACCAGCAGCGGCAGATGTTGCTGGCTAAATTTCTCCAGCGCGGTGCGGCTGATTTTTTCCGCCACGTCCCCAATACGTTCCAGCTCAGAGATGGTCTTGATGATCGCCATCACCAGACGTAAATCGCTGGCGGTAGGCTGCCGTTTGGCGATGATGCGCACGCAGGCTTCATCAATCTCCACTTCCATCATGTTGACCTTCTGGTCGCCGTCGATGACTCGCTGCGCCAGATCGCCATCCTGGTTATGCATCGCGGTAATGGCGTCGGTAAGCTGCTGCTCCACCATGCCACCCATGATCATCACCTGAGTGCGAATGTGTTCCAGCTCAGCGTTGAACTGACCGGAGATATGTTTGTTCAGATTTAAATTATCCATGTGCGTCTCCGTCAAATCAGCCGTAACGACCGGTAATGTAGTCTTCTGTCTGCTTTTGCGCTGGCTTGGTAAACAGCGTATCGGTATCGCTGAATTCAATCAGCTCACCCAGATACATAAAGGCGGTATGATCGGAACAGCGCGCCGCCTGTTGCATGTTGTGGGTCACAATCACTACGGTGTAATCCTGCTTCAGCTCGGTGATCAACTCTTCGATACGGCCCGTGGAGATGGGATCCAGCGCCGAGCATGGCTCATCCAGCAGCAACACTTCCGGGCGAATCGCAATGCCGCGAGCGATGCACAAACGCTGCTGCTGACCGCCGGAGAGACTGTAACCACTCTGATGGAGCTTGTCTTTGGTTTCATTCCACAGCGCTGCTTTCGTCAGCGCCCACTGCACGCGCTCATCCATATCTGCACGCGACAGCTTTTCAAACAGACGGACACCAAACGCGATGTTGTCGTAAATCGACATCGGGAACGGCGTAGGTTTCTGGAACACCATGCCCACACGGGCGCGCAGCAGGGCAATATCCTGGCTTGACGCCAGAATATTGTCCCCATCCAACAGAATCTCACCTTCTGCACGCTGCTCAGGGTAGAGCGAATACATTTTATTGAAGGTGCGCAGCAGGGTCGATTTACCACAGCCGGATGGCCCGATAAACGCGGTGACCTGGTTCTTTGCGATGTCCAGATTGATATTTTTCAGCGCATGGAATTTCCCGTAATGGAAGTTCAGATTGCGCACCTGAATTTTGCCGGCAGAAGAAGTTGCCATACTCATTGCTCGTCTCTCATGTACCGCGCTGCCATAGCCGCGCCGGGAAATTAGTGTTTGCTCTTAGCGAAAATCACGCGTGCCAGGATGTTCAGCAGCAATACGCACAGGGTGATGATCAGCACACCCGCCCACGCCAGGCTTTGCCATTCCGCGAAGGGACTCATGGCAAATTTAAAGATGGTGACTGGCAGGTTGGCGATCGGCTGCATCATGTCGGTGCTCCAGAACTGGTTCGACAGCGCAGTAAACAGCAACGGTGCGGTTTCACCGGCAATACGCGCAATCGCCAGCAGCACACCGGTGATAATGCCGGAGACTGAGGCCTTGAGGGTGATAGCTGAAATCATCTTCCATTTCGGCGTCCCCAGCGCATAAGCGGCTTCACGCATGCTATCAGGCACCAGACGCAGCATATTCTCAGTGGTACGGATCACGATGGGAATCTGCAACAACGCCAGTGCCACCACGCCTGCCCAACCGGAGAAGTGTTGCATCTGCGCCACCACGATGGTGTAAACGAACAACCCCACCACAATTGACGGTGCAGACAGCAGGATATCGTTAATAAAACGAATCACCTCTGCCAGCCAGTGCTTGCGACCATATTCGGCAAGGTAGATCCCCGCCATGATACCCAGCGGTGTGCCAAAGAAGGTTGACCAGAAAATCAGTAAACCACTGCCTGCGAGGGCGTTCGCCAGGCCACCGCCAGCGGTATTGGGTGGCGGGGTAGATTCAGTAAACAGCGACCAGGAAAGGCCATCAATACCACGGGAAATGGTGGTAAACAGGATCCAGATCAGCCAGAACAGACCAAATGCCATCGTCAGCAGCGACAGGGTCAGCGCGATTTTATTTTTGGTGCTGCGCCATGCCTGCATTTTGCGACGCGAGGCTTCCAGTTCAGCGCGGGCCTGCAATTCAATGGTTGTCATGACCGGGCTCCTTCACTTTTCGCCAAACGCAAAATCATCAGTTTGGAGATCGCCAGCACGATAAAGGTGATGACAAACAGGATCAGCCCCAGCTCCATCAATGCCGCCACATGGACACCGGATTCTGCCTCAGCAAATTCATTCGCCAGTGCCGAGGTGATGCTGTTGCCCGGCATAAACAGCGATGCGCTGTCGAGCTGGTAGGTGTTACCGATGATAAAGGTCACCGCCATCGTCTCACCCAATGCACGGCCCAGACCGAGCATCACACCACCAATCACACCGTTTTTGGTGAAGGGCAACACGATGCGCCAAATTACTTCCCAGGTGGTGCAGCCAATACCGTAGGCCGACTCTTTCATCATCACCGGGGTCTGTTCGAACACATCACGCATCACCGAAGCAATGTACGGGATGATCATGATGGCGAGGATAACGCCTGCCGCCAGGATACCGATCCCAAAAGCCGGGCCGGAGAACAGCGCACCTACAATCGGGATATTCGACATGATGTCGCCAACCGGCGTCTGGAAGTACTCGGCAAAGAGTGGCGCAAAAATAAACAGGCCCCACATGCCATAGACGATGCTGGGGATAGCCGCCAGCAGCTCGATTGCGGTGCCGAGTGGACGACGCAGCCAGCCTGGCGCCAGTTCCGTCAGAAACAGGGCGATACCGAAGCTCACCGGAACGGCGATGATCAGCGCAATCAGCGAGGTTACGACGGTACCGTAAATCGGCACCAGCGCACCAAATTGTTCGTTAGGCGCATCCCAGGTCTTGGTCCACAGGAATGAGAAACCAAATTTCTGGATACTGGGCCAGGAGGAGAAAATCAGGGAGACGATGATGCCACCCAGCAGCAATAACACAATCAGCGCAGCCAGTTTCACCAGCGCGCCGAAGATCATGTCACCTTGTTTGCCAGGGGCTTTAAACGTCGGCTTAGTGGCAGCCATAGAAGTCTCTGTTCTCAGGGGAAGTCAGGGTGGCCAGCCTGTCGGCTGGCCAGGTCATTCACTTACTTGTACAGCGCTTTGCCGGAAGAATCTTTGATGTTGGCTTTCCAGGCATCACGAATCTGCGTGGTCACGCTTTCTGGCAGAGCTGCGTAATCCAGGCTGGTCGCCGTTTTTCCACCATTTTTGTAAGCCCAGTCGAAGAACTTCAGCACTTCGCTACCTTTCTCTGCATTTGCCTGATCTTTATAAACCAGGATGAAGGTGGTGGAAGTGATCGGCCATGCATCGTTGCCTTTCTGGAAAGTCAGGTCCTGGGCAAAAGATTCGCTCCAGTTCGCGCCTTTGGCCGCGTTAGCAAAGCTGGTTTCGCTCGGTGCCACAGCTTTGCCGTCAGCATCGTGCAACTTAGTGTAAGTCAGGTTGTTCTGCTTGGCATACGCGTACTCGACGTAGCCGATTGAACCCGGCAGACGCTGGACGAATGCCGCCACGCCGTCGTTACCTTTACCGCCCAGACCGGTCGGCCAGTTTACGGTGTTGCCTTTACCAATTTTGCTGTTCCACTCTTCGTTCACTTTGGACAGGTAGCTGGTGAAGACGAAAGAGGTACCGGAACCGTCAGCGCGGCGTACCACGTTGATGTTGGTATCTGGCAGTTTCACGCCCGGGTTCAGTTTGGTGATCGCCGGATCGTTCCACTTTTTGATATTGCCCAGGTAAATGTCACCAACGGTTTTACCGTCGAGGGTCAGCTGACCAGACTTCACGCCAGGGATGTTAACCGCCAGAACCACACCACCGATCACGGTCGGGAACTGGAACAGGCCATTTTTTTGCAGATCTTCATCTTTCATCGGCGCATCTGACGCACCGAAATCGACGGTTTTGGCGATGATTTGCTTCACGCCGCCCGAAGAACCAATACCCTGATAGTTTACTTTGCTACCGGTGGCTTGCTGGTATTCTGCTGCCCACTTGGCATAAACCGGTGCCGGGAACGTCCCGCCTGCGCCAGTCAGATCGGTTGCTGCAAAAGCAGAGACCGCGCTTACTGCGAAGGTGGCGGCGAGGATTCGGGCTACGGTGCTACGCATCAGTGTCATGTTCCCTCCAGGGGAGTTAAAAAAATCAGGCTCTATGCCATTTTAGTAAGAGTCATTGATTGCTGCTGGAGGGAAAATAGGACAGTTTGATGACAGTCAAATGTACGAAATATGACAGTTTTATGACAAAGGTACCGACTGCGGTATAGGACGACGAGACGTTGTATAACAGGCTGTTAAGATTGTTTTTCTGTGGCGGAGCTAATGTGTCGAGTCGGCACACATCAGCCCCGTTTGCTTCACATTAGCCTAACCACTCAGACCATCATAAGGGATCTGCATCAGGATATGTGTTCTTTCATTATCCATTTTGGCGGTGCAATCATTGATAGCATCAAGGTATGGATTTTTGGATTTATCGGCACCAAAAGCCTCCATCTCACACTGATACTTTCTTAAGTCCAGCCAGCTACGCTGCGCTTTGACAAAAATGTCCAGATAAGCCTCGGTGTCAGAAGGTGAGTCACGTAGCCCCTGCTTTATACGATCTTTTGCTTTAGCGTACTCAGCATTAAGAACTTTTTCCGCATTGTCTTTCTTATTTTCCAGACATTGATGAACTTCAGTATCATTTGCGGCGTTATCACAATCGTCGGCCCAGGCCATGTTGCTGGAGAAAATACCGCAGACTATCGATAAAAAAGCGAGATGTTTTATATGAATCAATTCCTGTTTCTCCGTAAATAATTTGCACGCTGGCGACCTCTTTCGTATCTCCGAGTACGATGATCGGTTTCAATAAAATGGATCAGTGAATCGAAGTCATTTGCCATGCAAGGTTCAAGAACCGTGCGATATCCCAGTCCCTGATAAACAAGATCCACAATAATCTCACGGATGGCTTTATGTAAACTCGGCCATGGCGTCGCGTGTTGAACCACCGCAGCATAAGACTCATAGATTTTGCGCGCGCGTGAAGCATAGGATGGGTAAATAAGTTCGAACAGGCGAGCCTGAGATTCACGCGAAATAATGCCACAGGCATGGCGATAGCTTTTGACAAAAGCATCAGCGGCATTACCCTTCTTTCCATATGCAGAGGCAATGAATTCCCCCTGTTGCCTGTCAATCCCCGCCCTGATGAAATCACTGATGATCGATTGATACGATCTATCGCCCATATCATAGCCACGACCAATCGTCACACCCGATACACCACCAGGCCAGTGAATATGACGGCTAAAGTACAGACTTGCCGGTTGGTCATTTCCTTCTGCGTCGAAGGTGACCTGACCTTCGCTCACCGTTAAGCGACCGAAGAAATCGCTTCTGTTCCATTCAGGATGACTGTTGGCTGGGGGGTGGGGGATGTTCCTTTCCGGTGATTGTGTCATCCGCCTTAAAGTCAGCCCACCAATATCAATGCGGCCATCAGGATGAGTCATAAACCTGGACTGAAAAATCTTTATGGCTTTGATGGTATTGATACCGACTAATCCATCAACTTTTAGCCAGGAATAACCGATGCTTTTTAAATACTGCTGCACCGCTCTGACATCAGAAGCAGCATTGCTTCCTTTAATACCTACCGATGAAGATAAGTGCATACCATGTCCTTTGATATGAAATATCGCAAATTATCCCAATAAAAATCATTTGTTGTCAATAAACACACAATAACCATCCATTGATAAATAATTTTATGCAGAAACTAATTTTTATATAAAGAATGAATAGATTTTACAATGGAAGCAGTGCATCAATGATGAGAACAAAATTATTCCGCCCTCATGTCACAAACAAAAAAGGTTATGCATTTGAAAATGCATAACCCTTAAATAATCTGGATCAGATTAGCTAATAGCAGCCCTATTCAACAGTCACTGATTTCGCCAGGTTACGCGGTTGATCGACATCGGTGCCTTTAATCAACGCGACATGGTAGGAAAGAAGTTGCAGCGGCACGGTGTAGAAGATTGGCGCAATCACCTCTTCCACATGCGGCAGAGAGATAATCTTCATGCCATCGCTGTCGCTAAAACCTGCATCCTGATCGGCAAATACATACAGCAGACCGCCGCGTGCACGCACCTCTTCGATGTTGGACTTCAGCTTCTCCAGCAGTTCGTTATTCGGTGCTACCACGATTACTGGCATATCGGCGTCAATCAGCGCCAGCGGGCCATGTTTCAACTCCCCGGCCGCGTAGGCTTCAGCGTGGATATAGGAGATCTCTTTCAGCTTCAACGCGCCTTCCATGGCGATCGGATACTGATCGCCACGGCCAAGGAACAACGCATGATGCTTGTCAGAGAAACCTTCTGCCAGGTTTTCGATCACCTTATCCTGCGCCAGCATCTGCTCAATGCGGCTCGGCAGCGCCTGTAACCCATGGACAATCTCGTGTTCGGTATCAGCAGACATGCCATGCAGGCGGCCCAGTTTCGCTACCAGCATCAACAACACGGTGAGCTGCGTGGTAAAGGCTTTGGTGGAGGCTACCCCGATCTCGGTACCCGCTTTGGTCATCAGTGACAAATCGGATTCACGTACCAGCGACGACCCCGCCACGTTACAGATGGCCAGCGAACCCAGATAGCCCAGCTCTTTCGACAGACGCAGCGCGGCCAGCGTATCGGCAGTTTCACCGGACTGTGACAGGGTGATCAGCAGGCTGTTTTTACGCACCGCCGATTTGCGATAGCGGAATTCAGAGGCAATTTCGACATCGCAGGGAATGTTTGCCAGTGATTCGAACCAGTAACGCGAAACCATACCGGAGTTGTATGAGGTGCCGCAGGCGATAATCTGGATATGCTCAACTTTGCTCAACAGAGCTTCCGCTTGTGGGCCAAGCTCGCTGAGATCGACTTCACCGTGGCTGAAACGACCGGTTAAGGTGTTTTTGATCGCCATCGGCTGTTCATAAATCTCTTTCTGCATGTAGTGACGGTAAATCCCTTTGTCACCGGCATCATACTGGACGTTAGATTCGATCTCGGCGCGAGTCACCGGCGTGCCATTGCGATCGACAATAGTCACTTCGCGGCGGGTAATCTCAGCGATATCGCCCTCTTCCAGATAGATGAAGCGGCGTGTCACCGGCAGCAGTGCCAGCTGATCGGAAGCGATAAAGTTTTCGCCGACGCCACGGCCTACCACCAGCGGGCTACCGGAACGCGCGGCCACCAGCACGGAGGGATCGCGGCTGTCCATAATCACCATGCCATAGGCGCCGCGCAGTTGCGGAATCACCCGCAGCACCACTTCACGCAGCGAACCGCCTTGCTTCTGTTCCCAGTGCACCAGATGTGCCACCACTTCGGTGTCAGTTTCTGACGCGAATGAGTAACCGCGCTCAATCAGCTGCGCACGCAACGGTTCATGGTTCTCAATGATGCCGTTATGCACAATGATGATGTGCTCAGAGATATGCGGATGCGCATTGGCTTCTGAGGGTTCACCGTGGGTAGCCCAACGGGTATGAGCAATACCGGTGCCGCCAATTAACGGCTGCTGTTCCGCCGCTTCTGCCAACTTTTGCACTTTGCCCAAGCGACGCAGACGCGTCACATGGCCTTGACGATCAACGACGGCCAAACCCGCCGAATCGTAACCGCGATACTCAAGACGACGCAGACCTTCCAGCAGAATTTCTGCGATGTCGCGCTGTGCTACTGCACCAACAATTCCACACATAATAGTTTCCTGACTTCATGGCTTTCGGCCATTGCGTTGTCATCTGACCTGATATCCGGCATCGCCGGTTCCCCGAGCCTTGTAGAGAGTGGGGATGTAGTTATATTTACTGCTAACAGGCCGATCTTTGTCGGCCATTAAAAATTACTTTTTCTTTTCCGGGCGCTTCCAGCCCGCTTTCTGGTTCTGTTCTTTGCGGTTGTAAACCAGAACGGCGGCGGGTACGTCTTTCATCACCGTGGTGCCCGCCGCAATTGTCGCGCCACTGGCGACAGTCACCGGAGCCACCAGCTGGGTATCGGAACCCACAAACACGTTGTCGCCAATGATGGTTTTAGATTTATTCGCGCCATCGTAATTACAGGTGATGGTGCCAGCGCCGATATTCACATCGTCGCCAATCTCCGCGTCGCCAAGATAGGAGAGGTGACCGGCTTTGGAACCTTTTCCAAGGGTGGCTTTCTTCATTTCAACGAAGTTGCCAACGTGAGCCTTCTCTCCAAGCTCGCTTCCGGGGCGCAAACGAGCAAACGGACCAACGGTACAAGCCGCGGCCAGATTGGCATCCTCGATCACCGAATACGCGCTGATTTCACAATCATCAGCAATCACGCTGTTTTTGATGATACAACCCGCCGCAATTTTCACCCGATCGCCGAGGGTGACGTCGCCTTCGATAATCACATTGGTATCGATTTCAACATCGCGTCCGTGTTTTAACGTGCCACGCAGATCGAAACGAGCCGGGTCACGCAGCATCACACCTGCCAACAACAGTTTCTCGGCCTGTTCAGCCTGGTAAGCACGTTCCAACGCTGCCAGTTGCAGGCGATTATTTACACCGTCGGTTTCGCTGATGCGCGCCGGATGGACAGCCTGCACCAGACGCCCTTCCTGATGTGCCATCGCAATAATGTCGGTGATATAGAACTCGCCTTGCGCGTTGTTGTTATTCAACTGCGACAGCCAGCGTTTGAGATCACCACCGTTAGCAATCAGGATGCCGGTGTTAATCTCCTGAATCTTCAGTTGTTCGGGCGAAGCATCTTTTTGTTCCACGATCCCGGTAATGGTGTCGTTTTCACGCACGATGCGGCCATAGCCGGTGGGATTGTCGAGCACCACGGTGAGCAGACCGATGCCACCCGCAGGTTTAGCGCTACGCAGGCGCTGCAATGTTTCCAGGGAGATCAACGGCACGTCGCCGTACAGCATCACAATGTCTTCATCATCTGCGAACCAGGGGGCTGCCTGCTGCATCGCATGCCCGGTGCCAAGCTGTTGCGCCTGTAACACCCAATTCAGAGTGTTACCAGAAAGCTGAGCTTTAAGTTGATCGCCGCCGTGTCCGTAAACCAGATGGATTTGCTGTGCGCCCAACCCGGTTGCAGCATCAATCACATGCTGGACCATGGGTTTTCCTGCCAGGGTATGCAGAACTTTGGGGAGATCGGAATACATACGGGTGCCCTTGCCAGCGGCAAGAATCACCACACTCATCGCACTTGTAGACATAACTATCCTGACTCTGTTTTAGCTTTCGAAAGTTTAAGGTTTACCTCTGAGATTACTACATTTTTCTCGGATCGAAATTAGAGGATGTAGCGGCGCGATTTATCGCGCGTCTTTCCGGCATTGCGCACGGAATTGCGCGATAAATCGCGCCGCTACGAAAATTCGCAGGGATCAACGTGCAGGCAAAAAAAATGCCAGCCCAATGGGCTGGCACTTCGTGACGCATAAAGCCTGATTACATCGCTTTTTTGGTCAGCTCGATAACACGCAGCTTCGCGATAGCTTTCGCCAGTTCGGCAGAGGCCTGAGCATAGTCCACGTCGCCGTGGCTGCTGCTCATGTGTTCTTCTGCTTTACGTTTCGCTTCCAGCGCGCGCGCTTCGTCGAGGTCTTCACCACGAATCGCGGTGTCGGCCAGAACGGTGGTGCTGCCCGGCTGAACTTCCAGCACGCCGCCAGAGAGGTAGATATACTCCTCTTCGCCGTGCTGTTTAACGATGCGAATCATACCAGGCTTGATGGCAGTCAGGAGCGGGGCGTGACCAGGGTAAATCCCCAGCTCACCTTCGCTACCTGACACCTGGATTTTCTGCACCAGACCGGAGAACATTTGTTGCTCCGCGCTGACAACATCCAGGTGATAAGTCATAGCCATATCATTCCTCCCGGGAAACCGTTATTACAGTTTCTTCGCTTTTTCCACGGCTTCGTCGATCGCGCCAACCATGTAGAAAGCCTGCTCTGGCAGATGGTCGAATTCGCCTTCCATGATGCCTTTGAAGCCACGGATGGTGTCTTTCAGCGTTACGTACTTACCTGGAGAACCGGTGAAGACTTCAGCAACGAAGAACGGCTGAGACAGGAAGCGCTGAATCTTACGTGCGCGTGCCACCAGCAGTTTGTCGTCTTCAGACAGCTCGTCCATACCGAGGATGGCGATGATGTCTTTCAGTTCCTGGTAACGCTGCAGCAGAGACTGCACGCCACGCGCAACATCGTAGTGCTCCTGACCAACGATCAGCGGATCCAGCTGACGGCTGGTAGAATCCAGCGGGTCAACGGCCGGGTAGATACCCAGAGATGCGATCTGACGGCTCAGCGTTACGGTTGAGTCTAAGTGGGCGAAGGTGGTCGCCGGAGACGGGTCAGTCAAGTCATCCGCAGGGACGTAAACGGCCTGTACGGAGGTGATTGAACCCGTCTTAGTGGAGGTAATACGCTCCTGCAACACACCCATCTCTTCAGCCAGCGTCGGCTGATAACCTACCGCTGAAGGCATACGACCCAGCAGTGCAGATACTTCTGTACCGGCCAGGGTGTAACGATAGATGTTGTCGATGAACAGCAGAACGTCACGGCCTTCATCACGGAATTTCTCCGCCATGGTCAGACCGGTCAGTGCTACGCGCAGACGGTTACCCGGCGGCTCGTTCATCTGGCCATACACCAGCGCTACTTTGTCGATAACGTTGGAGTCAGTCATTTCGTGGTAGAAGTCGTTACCCTCACGAGTACGCTCACCCACCCCAGCAAATACCGAGTAACCTGAGTGCTCAGCCGCGATGTTACGGATCAGCTCCATCATGTTTACGGTTTTACCAACACCCGCACCACCGAACAGACCGACTTTACCGCCCTTAGCGAACGGACACATCAGGTCGATAACCTTGATGCCGGTTTCCAGCAGTTCCTGCGAGTTAGACTGATCTTCATAAGAAGGCGCGGCGCGGTGAATAGAGGAAACCTCTACTGCGCTGCCGTCTTCTTCAACCAGGTCGCCTTTCATGTCGATCGGCTCACCCAGCACGTTCATGATACGGCCGAGGGTTGCTTTACCAACCGGAACCTGGATCGGTTTTTTCAGGTCGGCTACTTCCAGACCGCGCTTCAGGCCGTCAGAAGAACCCATGGCGATGGTACGAACCACGCCACCACCCAGCTGCTGCTGAACTTCCAGCACCAGACGAGCATCACCATTCTTAACCTCAAGAGCGCTGTACACTTGCGGTACGGCATCCTGAGGGAATTCGACGTCAACTACGGCGCCGATAATCTGGACAATCTTTCCAGCTGCCATCTTGAATCCTCTACCTAATTCCAAACCTGGTTAAACCGCGGAGGCTCCCGAGACGATCTCGGTAAGTTCCTGGGTGATGCTGGCCTGACGAGCTTTGTTGTAAACCAACTGCAGCTCTTTGATCAGATTTCCGCCGTTATCGGTTGCGGCTTTCATCGCCACCATACGTGCGGCCTGCTCACTGGCCAGGTTTTCCACCACACCCTGATAAACCTGCGATTCGACATAACGACGCAGCAGAGTATCCAGCAGCGCCTTCGGATCGGGTTCGTACAGGTAATCCCAGGTCTTCGCCTTCATCTCTTCTTCACCTTCCGCTGGCGGTAACGGCAGCAGTTGGGTAATGGTCGGAGTCTGAGACATGGTGTTATTAAATTTGTTGCTGACGATATACAGCTTGTCGATACGGCCTTCATCATAAGCCTGCAACATCACTTTTACCGGGCCGATCAGTTCAGACAGTGAAGGTTTATCACCCATGCCTGTGACCTGCGCCACAATGTTGCCACCAACAGAACCGAAGAAACCAAGCCCTTTTGAGCCGATAATCGCCAGATCGCTCTGTACGCCTTTATCAGTCCAGGCTTTCATTTCTGCCAGCACTTTTTTGAACAGGTTAATGTTCAAACCACCACAAAGCCCGCGGTCAGTCGAAACGACCAGGTAGCCGACGCGCTTAACGTCGCGCTCATCCAGGTAAGGGTGCTTGTATTCCAGATTGCCTAACGCAAGGTGACCAATCACTTTGCGCATGGTATCTGCATACGGACGGCTGGCCGCCATGCGTTCCTGCGTTTTACGCATCTTGGAGGCGGCGACCATTTCCATCGCTTTGGTGATCTTCTGCGTGTTTTTCACGCTTCCGATCTTGGTACGTATCTCTTTTGCGCCGGCCATTAGCTTCTCCTCAAAGCCTTGCGGCCTGCCTTTTCAGACAAGCCGCCAGACATTACCAGGACTGGGTTGCTTTAAACGTTTCGAGGAGGCCTTTCAGCTTCTCTTCGATTTCGTTGTTGTAGTTACCCGCCTGATTGATTTCAGCCATCAGCTCAGCGTGGTCGCGGTCAGCAAACGCCAGCAGCGCTGCTTCGAAGCTACCAATTTTTGCCAGCTCAACGTCGTTCAGGAAGCCACGCTCTGCAGCAAACAGCACCAGACCCTGCTGCGCAACGGACATCGGCGCATACTGTTTCTGTTTCAGCAGCTCGGTCACTTTCTGACCGTGGCTCAGCTGTTTACGAGTCGCATCATCCAGATCGGAAGCGAACTGAGAGAACGCAGCCAGTTCACGATACTGTGCCAGTGCGGTACGGATACCACCAGACAGTTTCTTGATGATCTTGGTCTGAGCAGCGCCACCAACACGGGATACTGAGATACCCGGGTTAACTGCCGGACGAATACCGGAGTTGAACAGGTTAGATTCCAGGAAGATCTGACCATCGGTGATTGAAATCACGTTGGTCGGAACGAACGCAGAAACGTCACCCGCCTGAGTTTCGATAATCGGCAGTGCAGTCAGTGAGCCGGTCTTACCTTTCACTTCACCATTGGTGAAACGCTCAACGTAATCAGCGGTTACGCGTGATGCACGCTCCAGCAGACGAGAGTGGAGGTAGAACACGTCGCCAGGGAATGCTTCACGACCCGGCGGACGACGCAGCAGCAGAGAAATCTGACGGTAAGCAACGGCCTGCTTGGACAGGTCATCGTACACGATCAGCGCATCTTCACCGCGGTCACGGAAGTATTCGCCCATTGCGCAACCCGCATACGGTGCCAGGTATTGCAGAGCAGCAGATTCAGAAGCAGAAGCGACAACGACGATGGTGTTAGCCAGTGCGCCATGCTCTTCCAGCTTACGTACCACGTTAGAGATGGTAGAGGCTTTCTGACCAATCGCAACGTACACGCATTTGATGCCTGAATCGCGCTGGTTGATGATGGCATCGATCGCCATCGCGGTTTTACCGGTCTGACGGTCACCGATGATCAGCTCACGCTGGCCACGGCCGATTGGAATCATCGCATCGACAGATTTGTAACCAGTCTGAACCGGCTCATCAACGGACTGACGGTCGATAACGCCCGGTGCAATCACTTCAACCGGCGAGAAGCCGTCGTTGTCGATTGCGCCTTTACCGTCGATCGGAGCACCCAGGGTGTTCACTACGCGGCCCAGCAGGCCACGGCCAACCGGCACTTCCAGAATACGGCCAGTACACTTAACCTTCATGCCTTCGGCGAGGTCAGCGTACGGACCCATCACCACCGCACCTACAGAGTCACGCTCGAGGTTCAGGGCGATAGCGTAACGGTTACCCGGCAGGGCAATCATTTCACCCTGCATGACATCGGCCAGGCCGTGTACGCGGATGATACCGTCACTTACAGAAACAATAGTACCTTCATTGTGAGCTTCGCTCACGACATTGAACTGAGCAATGCGCTGCTTGATCAGTTCGCTGATTTCGGTGGAATTCAGTTGCATATGCTCCAGTCCCCTTAAGACTGCAAGACGTCTGCCAGACGCTCAAGACGGCCGCGCACGCTGCCATCAATCACCAGATCACCCGCACGGATGACCACGCCTGCCATTACAGACTTATCAATTTTGCAATTCAGCTTAACTTTGCGTGACAGACGTTTTTCCATCGCGGCGCTGATTTTGGTCAGCTGGCTGTCACTCAGCGTACTGGCAGAAATCACATCAACTTCGGCTGTCGCTTCGTGAGCGTCACGCAGTTGAATGAACTGTTCCAGTACAGCCGGAAGCGCTGTCAAACGTCCGTTTTCCGCCATCACCTTAATCAGGTTCTGGGCGTATTCATCCAGTTGATCACCACAGACTGCGATGAAAGAAGCAGATAAAGCTTCTGGTGCTAAGGCACCAGCAAGGAGATCTGCCATCTGTTCGTTGCCAGCCACTTCTGCGGCAAACGCCAGCATATTTTGCCAGCGTTCAATACTTTGATGCTCAACAGCAAAGTCAAAAGCTGCTTTGGCGTAGGGGCGAGCTACAGTAATCAGTTCAGACATCAGCCCCTCCCTCCTTACAGTTCAGCGACCAGTTTATCAACGATGTCGCTGTTAGCAGCTTCATCCACGGAACGTTCGATGATCTTCTCGGCGCCAGCTAATGCCAGCAACGCGACTTGCTTACGCAGCTCTTCACGGGCACGCGAACGCTCGGCTTCGATTTCTGCCTGCGCCTGCGCCACGATGCGGTTACGTTCAGTTTCGGCTTCAGTTTTCGCTTCGTCCAGAATCTGCGCACGGCGTTTGTTCGCCTGCTCGATAATGACCTGGGCTTCTTCTTTGGCTTTTTTCAGCTGGTCGGTCGCATTGGCCTGCGCGAGATCCAAATCTTTCTTCGCGCGTTCAGCAGAAGCAAGGCCGTCAGCAATTTCTTTCTGACGCTTTTCGATGGCAGCCATAATCGGCGGCCATACGTACTTCATGCAAAACGCGACAAACAGGATGAACGCGATGGCCTGGCCGAGGATTGTTGCATTAATGTTCACAGCACAATGCCTCTTATTAAGTTAACTTGCTCTGCCGTTATCAATGATAAGCGGCAGAATCCGTTTCTCACCACACCGGGTGCCGTGAGAAACAAGGCTACAGGCTTTAGGCGACAGCAAACATCACGTAGAGACCCAGACCAACAGCGATCATCGGGATAGCATCCACCAGACCCATTACAACAAAGAACTGCGTGCGCAGCAGAGGAATCAGATCCGGCTGACGCGCTGCGCCTTCCAGGAATTTACCTCCGAGGATGCCGATACCGATCGCAGCACCGATTGCCGCCAGGCCCATCATCACAGCGGCAGCCATGTACAGCAGATCCATATTCAGGTTTTCCATGACAGTCTCCAGTTTGTTTCAGTTAAAAGCTAAGTAGTTGAGATAAAAAATCAATGTTCTTCAGATGCCATCGACAGATAGACGATCGTGAGGACCATGAAAATGAAAGCCTGCAGCGAAATAATCAGGATGTGGAAAATGGCCCACGGCACATTTAACACCCACTGCGACCACCACGGCAGCAGACCGGCAATCAGGATAAAGATCAGCTCACCCGCATACATGTTGCCGAACAGTCGCAGACCGAGTGAAACCGGTTTGGACAGCAGGCTAACACCTTCAAGAATCAGGTTGATGGGGATGAAGATCGGGTGATTAAAAGGCTGCAGCGTCAGCTCTTTGGCGAAGCCACCTACACCTTTCATTTTGATGCTGTAGAACAGAATCAAAATAAATACGCCCAACGCCATAGACAGCGTGATGTTCACGTCTGCAGACGGCACGACACGCAGCGCCGGCAGGCCTAAATAGTGCTCGCCGATAAACGGCAGCAAGTCGATAGGCAACAGATCCATGAAGTTCATCAGGAAGACCCAGACGAAAATCGTCAGAGCCAGCGGGGCGATAAGTTTGCTTTTACCGTGGTACATGTCGCGCACGTTGTTATCAACGAAACCGACAACCAGTTCGATAGCCGCTTGTAATTTCCCTGGCACACCGCTGGTGGCGCTTTTTGCCACTTTACGGAACAACACCAGGAAGATAAGTCCCAGCACCAGAGAGAAAAACATGGAATCGATATTTAATACCCAGAACGTCGCGGGAGCGTCGTGCGGATTCACTAACTCGAAAGTACGCAGGTCCAGCTGAAGGTTATTCAGGTGGTGACCTATGTATTCTTGCGGAGTAGAGATTTCTCCTGCAGCCATGATGCCTCTTACCCTTTGTTGTTAATTACAGCCGGTGCGACGATCTGCACCACCAGCACCGATAACCAGGTGATTGCGAGAGGCCAGAAGACCGCTCCAAACACACCCAACGCCACAATGAGAAAAATAATGGTGGCGAACACCTTTAACACTTCACCGAAGGCGAAGCTCCAGGCTACGCGCCCTTTGGCCGGTGTTTGCCCCTGCAGGCGCCAGGCTAAAAACATAAACAACACATTCGGCAGCCAGGCTGCCACTCCACCGGCGATGGCGGAGGCACCCCAGATGACATCTTTCAGGGTAAACAACGCACCGATTACGACAAAAGTCACCAGCTGAATAAGCAGCACGGTTCGGGCCAATTTCACACTGTAAAGAGACACTGACATGGTGCTGAACTCTCCTGCCCCAAACGGGGTATGTCGCGTGTCGTATAAGACTGCCTTTACTCATTTGAGTCAAGCAGCAAAAGCCGTGCAAATTATACGGGCCGCACCTGCGATTTCAATCGCTAAGTAGCGAAAAGGTGAACAATTATTTAAATTTCTTTCCGGAGGGCTATTTCTCAAAAGATTCACATCCAGGATAGAGGGATTCAGCAGGTGAAATTGCGCCTGCTGCTTGCTTTTAAAGCGTGCTTCAGATCACATTATAAGCATGTGGGCAAGATGTGATTTTGTTTTGAACAAAGAAATATCGATTTCAAAGCAGGTGCAACTTCATATTTTTCAGAAAGATAAAATTATATTCATGCCACATCGACTGGATTAACGATAAAAACACTCTATTGACATCTCCCGGCGCAATAAAAACGTAAAACTGATATTACGTACGCCGATTTATTGCAGAGTTATATTTTCCGGCGTGACTATTGTTTTCCGTAAATACACCCAGAGAAGTGATCTAACTGATAATAAAATGTGAATTAAACGTTAAATGTAACAGAGCTTTTCGGATAATTTCTAACGGGAATGTTAACTCGCTTCCCCTGCCCTGCTGAATAAATCTCTTTATCGTCCAGCGTTCGATTGCTGTTTTTTTATCCACCCGGTGGAGTAACTCAAATGGTATGGATTGGTATTAATCCATACCATTTTAGGGGCTATTGCCGGGCAATGACCACCAAATGACGCTCACCGTCCAGTTCCGGCACCTGCAACGGATAAATCTGCTGCACCACAAAACCCGCCGGTAAGGTTGTAATTTCATCACCCGGGCGGACGCCTTTCAGGGCGTAGAAGTGACCTTGCGCCGAAGGCAGATGATGACACCAGTTCACCATATCCTCAAGTGAAGCAAAAGCACGGCTGATCACGCCATCAAAAGGCGGCTCCGCCGGAAACTCTTCCACACGGCTCTGCACCGGGGTAACGTTAGTAAGTCCTAACTCATGTTGAACCTGACGCAGGAAACGTACGCGCTTACCCAAACTATCGAGTAAGGTAAAATGCGCTTGTGGACGCACAATCGCCAGCGGAATACCCGGTAATCCAGGTCCGGTTCCCACATCAATAAAGCGCTCCCCCTGTAAATGCGGCTCAACCACAATACTGTCGAGAATATGGCGTACCAGCATTTGCTGTGGATCGCGCACCGATGTCAGGTTGTAGGCCTTATTCCATTTATGCAGCAACTCAACATAACCAACCAGTTGTTGTTTTTGTTGATCGGAGAGGGAAATGTTTGCCGCTTTCAGCAGCGCGGAGAGTTTGTTAATCACGACGAGAATTCCATTAACGGGGGCGAGCCGGCCCGCCCCGTGGTAAATCATGCGCTTTTACGCAGCAGACCCTGTTTTTTCAGGTAAATCAGCAAAATGGAGATCGCAGCGGGCGTAATGCCTGAAATGCGAGATGCCTGACCGATCGAACTGGGTTTGTGGTCGTTGAGTTTTGCGATCACTTCATTCGACAAACCACTCACCTGACGGTAATCAAGATCGGTGGGCAGTAACGTGTTTTCATTGCGCTGCTGGCGATCAATTTCTTCCTGCTGGCGGGCAATGTAACCTTCGTATTTCACTTGGATCTCAACCTGCTCAGCGGCCTGTTCATCCGCCAGCGCCGGACCATAGCTGTTAAGTGACGTCAGCAGTGCGTAAGTCATTTCCGGGCGACGCAGTAAATCTTCACCGCTGGCTTCTTTCGTTAGCGGTGCGCTGAGAATACTGTTCACTTCCGCCACGTTTTCTGATTTCGGATGCACCCACTGATCGCGCAGACGCTGGCGTTCCAGCTCAATCGCTTCCAGTTTCTGGTTGTAACGCGCCCAACGCGCATCATCCACCAGACCCATTTCGCGACCGGCTTCGGTCAGACGCAGATCGGCGTTGTCTTCACGCAGCATCAGACGATATTCAGCACGGGAGGTAAACATACGGTAGGGTTCTTTCGTCCCCAGCGTACACAGATCGTCAACCAACACTCCCATGTAAGCCTGATCGCGACGCGGTGCCCAACCATCTTTGTCCGCAGACTGACGGGCGGCGTTCAGACCAGCCAGCAACCCCTGGGCTGCCGCTTCTTCATAACCGGTGGTGCCGTTGATCTGGCCAGCAAAGAACAGACCCTGGATATATTTACTTTCCAGCGTCGGTTTCAAATCGCGTGGGTCGAAGAAATCATACTCGATGGCATAACCCGGACGGACAATCTTCGCGTTTTCCAGACCTTTCATTGAACGGACGATTTGCATCTGCACATCAAATGGCAGGCTGGTCGAGATACCGTTCGGGTAAATTTCGTTGCTGGTCAGCCCTTCCGGCTCCAGGAAGATCTGATGTGCGTTACGATCGGCAAAGCGCATGACTTTGTCTTCGATCGACGGGCAATAACGCGGCCCGATCCCTTCGATCACCCCGGCATACATCGGGCTGCGATCGAGGTTGTTGCGGATCACATCATGCGTTTGTTCGTTGGTATAGGTGATCCAGCACGGTACCTGCTGCGGATGCTGCGACACATTGCCCATGAACGAGAACACCGGCATCGGGTTGTCGCCATGCTGCGGAGCCAACTGGCTAAAGTCGATGGTGCGAGCATCAATGCGCGGCGGGGTACCGGTTTTCAAACGGCCTACGCGCAGAGGCAGGGCTCGCAGACGTTTTGATAGTGGGATAGATGGCGGATCACCCGCACGGCCACCGCTGTAGTTGTCCATACCGATATGAATTTTGCCGTCAAGGAAGGTTCCAACGGTCAGCACCACGGTTTTGGCACGAAACTTCAGACCCATTTGGGTCACAGCACCGACCACGCGATCGTTTTCCACAATCAGATCATCAACCGCCTGCTGGAAGATCATCAGGTTAGGCTGATTCTCCAGCGCGGTACGGACTGCCTGACGATAAAGCACACGATCTGCCTGAGCACGGGTCGCGCGAACCGCCGGGCCTTTGCTGGCGTTTAGTATCCTAAACTGGATGCCTGCTTTGTCGATTGCCGTTGCCATCAAACCGCCGAGGGCATCCACTTCCTTCACCAGGTGTCCTTTGCCGATGCCACCGATCGCCGGGTTACAGGACATTTGTCCAAGCTTATCAATGTCATGGGTGAGTAACAGGGTTTGCTGACCCATTCGGGCAGCGGCCATCGCGGCTTCTGTGCCCGCATGACCACCACCAATTACGATGACGTCAAAAGGATCTGGATAAAACATGAAGTGGTACCTCGTTAATATTCGGACAGGGATCATTGCCCTGGGCGGTGGATTCTACTGAAATTCTGTCTGCGGTGAAAGCCGTGGGATCCTGGGGTTTAAAAGAAAGGATCTTTATTCTTTGAATGATCTTCCTGTTAGATCTCTTATTAGGATCGCCGCTCTCTGTTGATAACCCGGAAAAACAGTTATTCAACAGCAGGTTGCTCAGGATCGTTTGCTGTGAATGATCGGTGATCCAGATCCGTATAAGCTGAGATCAAAAGCGGGACTTACCCACAGCTCAGAAAAGCATCATTGGTTGTTCTTGGGATAACTACCGGTTATACGCATGAATTAAGCTATGTTATCCACAGGTCATGGGGAAATAAAAAGCATAAAACAGCGGAATACTCTGGGGATCGCCCTGATTTCACGATCCCCAACCGGTCTGGATCGTCTTATAACTGCGTTTTCCAGCTCGCGACCCACACTTCAGCCGGATCTTCCGGAATTTCATGTTCCAGTACGTCGATCTCCAGACGATCACCAATCCGTTTGGCACCGAGCTGGTTCAGTTGATCTTCCAGCAGCTTGATCGCGCCACAGAACAGATCGTATTCATGGTTACCAATGCCCACTGCACCATAACGCACGCCTGAGAGATCCGGTTGCGTCTCTTTTAAGGCTTCATAGAAAGGCAGCAGGTTATCTGGCAGCTCACCGGCACCGTGCGTGGAAGTCACAATCAGCCAGATACCTTCCTGAGGCACCTCATCTAACTCCGGTCCATGCAGCATCTCGGTTGAGAAGCCTGCTTCCTGAAGTTTTTCTTCCAGATGTTCGGCGACATATTCGGCGCTGCCAAGGGTACTGCCACTGATTAAGGTAATATCGGCCATGATGCTCTCCGGAACTCAAAGGCGAGCATTGTACGCTGTGATCAAGCCGTGATCCACCTGTGGAAAACAGGGTTAATAACAGAAAGCATTGGCTGGCAAGCGGCAACCCAGGCGAGATCCGCCTGGGATAAGTTTGTGCACAATAAAAGAAGGTGATCAGGGTTTGATGGTGCGCATGATCGGATTTTGCAGAGAAATCAGGGTCTCGGTGGACTGGATTTCGTCGATGGTCTGGATCTTGTTGATCAGTACCTGTTGCAAGGCATCGATGGAACGACACATTACTTTAATAAAGATGCTGTAGTGGCCGGTGGTGTACCAGGCTTCGACCACTTCATCCAGCGCTTCCAGCTTACTCAGCGCGGCGGGGTAGTCACGGGCGCTTTTCAGGATAATACCAATGAAGCAGCAGACATCGAAGCCAAGCTGGCGTGGATCTATCTCGACCCGCGTACCGAGGATGATCCCTGCCTGGCGCATCTTCTCGACGCGAACGTGGATGGTACCCGGGCTGACATTGAACTGTTTCGCCAGCTCGGCGTAGGCTGTGCGCGCATTCTCCAGCAGCGCATTTAAGATGCCGCGATCGAGATTATCCAGCTGCACATGTTCCGCCATATCCTTCCCTCTTCAATTGGTCTTCAGTGAACTGAGGAGAATGTGCAGCAAAATAACCGAGCAGGCAAGGTGTAGACAGCGGGGCTGCCGCTGTCTGCACGCTTTTAACGCTTACGCCACAGCGTGACCTGCGCCAGCGTATGCTGGAACTTGCGTGACGTTTCACGGATGACGAAAGGCACATCCTGGGGCGCGGCGATCTCGTCGAACGCATCACACAGCAGGCGTTGCAGCGTCTGCCTGGTTGTCAGCGCTTCACCGTTTTCACGCACGCCACCCAACCAGTTCTCCTTCGGTGTAAATTCCTCCAGCCAGGTGTAGGGCGATGACAGCACCAGCACGCCACCTGAGCGGATCATCGGAGTGATATCTTGCAGGAAGCGTTTCGGTTGACGCAGGCGATCAAGCAGATTCGACGCCAGCACCAGATCGTAACGATCCGGCTGTGGCTTGAGATTACAGGCATCGCCCTGCACAAAATGAATGCGTTGTGCCTGCTCATCACCCAGATCGAACTCTTTCAGACGTACCTGGCGATACTCCACCAGCTCACCCTCTTCGGGCACCACATAACGGAAATCCTCGCCGGAGGTCAGCTGCAAGGCCACATCAATAAAGCGCGCCGAGTAATCCATACCAACCACCTGCGCAAAATGGCGCGCCAGTTCAAAGCTGGCACGGCCGGTGGCACAACCGATATCCAGTGCCTGACCACGGTTGGTGCAGTGCGGCAACAGTAGCGATACCAGGTTTTCAGCATAATTTGGTACGCCGAAGTAGCGCGGTCCGTACTGAAAATCGAGATACTGCGACACCATGCTGTCAGTTTCATACGGGTTCAGCGTCATGGTTTCCTGATGTGAAGAAACCACATAGCGGAAACCCGCATGCTGGAAGAAGTGGCGGCGGAAAGCGTAGCGCGATGATTTCAGCGCCTCGTTGCCGGTCGATATCCAACTGCCACCTTTGATCAGGGCATGTTTGCCATCAAAGGTGGGTGTGGAGAAATCGTCATACAGCGGATGGACCTTAAAGCCTTCGAAACCGTTGGTTGGCGTGGTGGTCCACTGCCAGACGTTGCCGACAATATCGAAAAACTCGCCCTGCGCGAAGTGATCCACCGGGCAGGAGGACGCCCAGTATGCCAGGTTGATGTTGCCCGGCGCATCAATCCAGTCTGGCTGATCGCCACTGACGAACTCACGCAGTTGCATCCACTCCGCTTCGCACGGTAGCTGGATCGCTTTGCCGGTCTCTTCTGTCAGCCAGCGACAAAATGCCGCCGCTTCCAGTTGGTTAACCTCAGCGGGCCAGTCCCACGGCATCGCCACTTCTTCGGTCATCAGACGCAGTTTTAGCTGATCGGGTTGCTGAATATCACCGACCCAGAAAGTGGGCATGTCTGCTTCTGCGAATGCACGCCAGCCCCAACCCTCGTCATCCCACCAGCGTCGTTCCTGATAGCCGCCCGCTGCGACAAAGTTGAAATATTCCGCATTGCTGACCAGCATTTTGCTGGCTTTAAACGGTTTGAGTTCGGTCAGTTGACTGCCGTATTCGTTATCCCAGCCATAGGTATCGTCGGTTTTACCCTGCTGCACACGGCCACCGGGCATCGCAATCAAAGCATTAGCGGGAACGTTGAGGCGATCATGTCTGGCCTGTGGACATATCGGCCAGTGCGCCTGTGGCTGCAACCACTCAATCGGCAACTGGCGCATCAATACGCTGGAGGTTTCGAGATGGATACGTTCATGTTCGATACCCATCAGGATCACCCACGCCGGGCTATCCCAGTCGATGGGAAGTTCCAGCGGCATGGTCTGGATAAATTCACTGACCAGGGTTTTGACTTTGCCACGATAATCACGCACTTCCGCCACCGTCGGCCAGGCGTAGTGGCTGTCGTCGAGATCATCCCAGCTCATTTCATCCACACCGATCGCCATCATCGCTTCGATACGATCGTCAACGCGGTGATCAAGATAGCGACCCGCCATCAGCTTATTGATATAGAAAGTGGCGGTGTGGCCAAAATAGAAGATCAGCGGATGGCGCAGCGAAATTGCTTTATTAAACCAGGCGCGTTCATCAGCGAGGCAGTCGAACAGGCTTTCGTACAGCGTCCAGGTTTGCAGAAAGTAATCCAGCAGTTCGGCGCGTTTTTGTTCTGTATTCTGGCCGGAAAGTCGCAGCGTGCGGGTTGGTGTTGGCAAGGCGGTGGTCACGATATGCTCCAGTTTGCTCAGCGAAGTAACTTATCACTATAGCAAATAAGCATTTCCGTCAGATGAATTAGCGTTTCCAGCGGCGCAGCAGGCGGCTTTTCAGTCCGGTATCGAAGCGCCAGATATGATCGAAGATGCGCAGAATCCCCGGTTTGCCATGAACTGACATCGCCACTGCATGGAAACGCTGTTGATGATAGCGCTGGCGTTGTTTAACGGCGTTGACGATCTCCTCCGGCAAGCGTTGGGCGATAAAATCGGAGACGATCACCGCATCGGCTTCCTGCCACAGGCTACCTTCCATGCGTGCCACAACGGCGGCCAGACAGGCGGCCAAATCGGTACCGCCACGAAAGCGCTGACTGAGGAAGCGCACCGCCTGCTCAATACCGTTATCCGCCGTCAGCTCATAACCGATCACCTCATGGGCAAACAGCATGATGTAGCAGCGACGTTTATCCGCTAGCGCCACTTTCAGCAGCGCCAGACAAAAGGCTTTGGCGCAACGTTCATTGAAGCCGCCCATCGAACCGGAGGTATCAACGCAGACGATAAACGGGCCACGCGGCTGTTCTTCATGGTGTTGATGACTGACCGGCCGCAGGGAAACTTTTTCATGCCAGGCGTCGCCTTGCAGGCGATAGGTCAACAGGCGTTTTTCCACCAGGCGGCGATAAAATTCCAGCTCCAGCTCGCTGATACTAAGCGTTGCCAGCTCAGGCGGGAGTAGGCGCAGCACATCATCGCTCTGATGGATACCGCTAACCTCTTCCGGCACGTTATCCGGCTCACGCACCAGTTGGTGAAATTCTTCCAGTGGCGCATCCTGAGACGGCACCGCTTTCGCTTCGCGACTCCGTCCCAGTTGTTGTGCCAGTTTCATCAGTTCGGGCTGCTGAGCGAGAAAATCACCGTACTGCACGATCAATTCATAGTCGCCATGCTGGAGTGGCGCTTTGCTCATATCCCACAAGCGTCCGGCGGCCGCTTCATCGTCATCGGTGAGAATGGGGGCCAGTTGCCCGCTTAGCGCCATGCGTTGTTGCAGTTCGGCCATCAAACGTTCGCGCTGCTGCTCCAGCAATTGCTGATTAAGCGTCAGGGTCTGTAACGTCAGGCTGAGACGCCAACGTTGCAGGAACAAGGTATGTTGCGCGTTGCTGAATTGCTCGCTGTCGGTATGCAACAGCAATTTGCTGGCTTCTTCGATAAACGGTGATGGCAGGTTTTTCAGTTGGCTGATGATGGCGGGTAATTGCTGGTTGAATTCATGCTGGCTAAGCAACTGCGCCTGTTGAAAGAGCTGAAACTCCTGCGCCAGGGCTTCCGGCACCGCCGTGGTTTTCATCTCTTCGACGATTTCGGAGCGCCAGCGCGGCAGATCGCGCATCATGGCCTGCTTAAGGCGTGGGAATTTCTCAAAGAACATCGCCAGCTGTGGCGACGCCAGCAGCGCCAAAATTAACTCTTCGATCAGTTCTGTCTCACCGATCGACAGCAGCGTGCTCAGCGTCTCCAGCGAAATCATTTACGCGCCTGTTTCATCTGTTCCGCCACATCTTGCAGGCTGGTTTCAATGCGCGCCAGCCAGTCATCGCTGATGAACAGGCAGCGCTGATGTTGGCTGAACAGCGTACGCTGGGCGCGCAGTTGATTATCCAGGGCGTCAAATTCATCAACGATTTCCTGCGGCAGCTCGTTGCTGGCGCTGACGCCGGGTAACGTCAGACGCGTTGCCTGAAGGCTGACATCACGTAATGTCAGGCAATGATGTGCGTCCACCAGCAGGTCGAGCGTTTGCGCAAAGCCAATGCCGTTGAGCTTGCCACGCACCTCGCCGCCTTTCACTAGCCATTGATTCAGCGCTTCACGACTGATCAGCACATGGCTGACCTGCATATCATGCAGCATCAACGGTTGTTGCAGCATGAGCGTCAACTGCTCGTCATTTAGCGTGGCAGGCAATTCATAGTGGGGCTTGCGGCTGAACATGCCGCTGTGCTTCTCCAGCGTTAGCGCCTGTGCCACGCTTTGCTGCTGTTGTAGCGCCAGACGGCGCGCTTTGATCTGCTGGAGTTTCATCAGCATCGGTTGTTGTTGCCAGGCGTGTTGCGTCATTAATGCATCGATTTCGCGATCCAGCAGCTTCATCGAGGTGACATCATGCCACAGGCAATCTTTCAGCAGAATCAAATCCAGCGGGGCAATCGCGGCACGGCCACTGTAGAACGCACTGGCCTGCAACAAATGAATGGCTTTTTTCCAGCGACGGTCGGAGATATAAGGCGCATCGGGGAGATTTTCCAGTTGCTGACGCAACTGATAGATCAGCTCAAACACATGGTCCGGCAGGCTCACCTGACTGATGCCTTGCTGCCACTGGTGGTACTCTTCATCGCTGATACACAGCGATTCGGCCACCGGATTGACGCTTTCATCCTGCTGGTGGGTCAGCATGCTGCGGAAGTTCTGCTTTTCGTGCACGTTATCCAGCCACAGCCGAATCAGCATGCGGTCATACAAGGCTTCCAACCCACTGTCGGCTTCCGGCAATTCGTTGGAGGCGGTGACCAGCAGGCGCATTGGAATCTTGTCTTCGCTGTCGCCATTGCGGAAACGCCGTTCGTTGATTGCGGTAAGCAGGGTATTCAGAATCGCCGGGCCGGCTTTCCAGATCTCATCGAGGAAGACGATTTCGGCATCCGGCAGATAGCCTTTGGTCAGACGTTGATAGCGACCTTCATCTTTTAATGCCTGGATAGAAAGGGGGCCAAATACTTCTTCGGGAGTGGAGAAACGCGTCATCAGGTATTCAAACGCGCGGGCATGCTGGAAAGCGTACTTCAGGCGGCGGGCAATCAGGCTTTTGGCAATGCCAGGTGGCCCGAGCAAAAAGACGCTTTCGCCACTCAGCGCGGCCAGCAGGCAGAGGCGAATCGCATGATGCCGTTCATACAACCCTTTTTCCAGGGCGTTGCTCAGGCGAGAAATTCTTTCTGCCAAAAGATGGGGTTGAGCCATAATCACATCATTGTCCTTCTGATCCTGGTGCCATCGCATTCTGGCGAGCGCATTACTCTACTGATTATCATGCGTGAAAGCGTTGATAGCCGTCAGCTTTTTTGTTTCAGAAGGTTGAAGCGAGGCTACCCGCCTGTTCCGGCGCATTTTTGCCGGATTTTGCAGCGAAAAACCGCGTCGCTCGCGCCATGTTGTATGTTTGTAAGGGTAGGTTTTTTTGGGAATATGTGCATACTGTGCGCTTTTTGATGGCCAGAGCGGTCGGCAACCGCCTGATCGACTCCAACAAAAGATAACTCTATGAGCTCGGAAAACAAGCAGTCCCTTGGTGCTGTCACGCTGGCCGCAATCGGCGTGGTCTATGGCGATATTGGTACCAGTCCACTTTATACCTTGCGCGAATGTCTCTCCGGCCAGTTTGGTTTTGGCGTGGAACGTGAAGCGGTCTTTGGCTTCCTTTCCCTTATTTTCTGGCTACTGATCCTGGTGGTGTCGCTGAAATACATCAGCTACGTGATGCGCGCCGATAACGCCGGTGAGGGCGGGATCCTGACGCTGATGTCGCTGGCCGGGCGTAATACCGGTGCCCGAGCCACCGCGATTCTGGTGATCATGGGATTGATTGGCGGTAGCTTCTTCTATGGCGAGGTGGTGATCACCCCGGCGATTTCGGTGATGTCAGCAATTGAAGGTCTGGAGATTGCTGCGCCTTCGCTCGACCCCTGGATTGTCCCTTTGTCGATCACGGTGCTGACGCTGCTGTTTATGATCCAGAAGCACGGCACAGGGATTGTCGGTAAGTTGTTTGCCCCGGTGATGCTGCTGTGGTTTATCGTACTGGCGGTGCTCGGTGCCAACAGCATAATCAAAAACCCGGAAGTGTTGCAGGCGCTCAACCCGTCACATGCGGTGAACTTCTTCCTGCATTATAAAACCATCTCTTTCTTTGCTCTCGGCGCGGTGGTGTTATCAATTACCGGGGTGGAAGCGCTGTATGCCGATATGGGGCACTTCGGCAAGCTGCCGATTCGCCTGGCATGGGTCGCTGTGGTTCTGCCGTCGCTGGTGCTGAACTATTTTGGTCAGGGCGCGTTGCTGCTGGCGCATCCGGAAACCATTAAAAACCCGTTCTTCCTGCTGGCCCCCGATTGGGCACTGATTCCGTTGTTGATCCTCGCCACGCTGGCGACGGTGATTGCCTCGCAAGCGGTGATTTCCGGCGTGTTCTCGTTAACGCGTCAGGCGGTGCGTCTCGGCTATCTGCCGCCGATGCGTATTATTCACACCTCTGAGATGGAGTCCGGCCAAATCTATGTGCCGGTCATCAACTGGCTGCTTTATTTCGCGGTGTTGATTGTTATCGTCAGCTTTGAACACTCCAGCAACCTCGCGGCGGCATACGGTATCGCGGTGACCGGTACTATGGTGCTGACCACCATTCTTTCCTGCACCGTGGCGATCAAAAACTGGCACTGGAATAAAATTGCCGTCAGTTTCATTCTGGTGGCAATGCTGTGTATCGATGTCTCGCTGTTCTCTGCCAACCTGGTGAAAATCTTCTCCGGCGGTTGGTTGCCGCTGTGTCTGGCGCTGGTGATGTTTATCGTCATGACCACCTGGAAAAGCGAGCGTTTCCGTCTGCTGCGCCGTATGCATGAACACGGCAATTCGCTTGAGGCGATGATTGCCTCGCTGGAGAAATCGCCGCCGGTGCGAGTTCCTGGTACCGCAGTGTATATGTCGCGTGCATTGAACGTGATTCCGTTTGCGATGCTGCACAATCTCAAACATAACAAGGTGTTGCATGAACGCGTGGTGCTGCTGACCTTGCGTACCGAAGATGCGCCTTATGTACATAACGTACGACGTGTGACGATTGAACAGCTGTCGCCCACGTTCTGGCGCGTGGTAGCCAGCTACGGCTGGCGTGAAACGCCTAATGTGGAAGAGATTTTCCATCGTTGCGGGCTGGAAGGGCTGAACTGCCGCATGATGGAAACCTCGTTCTTTATGTCACATGAATCGCTGATAATTGGCGACCGTCCGTGGTATCTGCGTCTGCGCGGTAAGTTGTTCCTCGCCCTGCAACGCAATGCGCTGCGCGCACCGGATCAGTTTGAAATCCCCCCTAATCGGGTGATTGAGCTGGGAACCCAGGTCGAGATTTAATTGTTGTGCGCGTCCGTTACCAGCTTAGCGTGACGCGCAACCCCCCTGCTTCTCTCTGACTGAATGCTACGCGGATAGCGTGCAGTTGCGCGATATTCTTCACAATCGACAGCCCCAGACCACTGCCGGTTTGCGTTTGTCCCGGAGGACGCCAGAAACGTTCGCCCAGGCGTGTTAATGCCTCATCACTTACCCCTGGGCCATTATCATCGATAGTCAGGGTTCGAGCGGTCAGGTTCACCGTTACCTGCCCTCCATCAGGGGTATAACGCAGCGCGTTATCCAGCAGATTGCGCAGCATTAACGCCAGCAGGAGCTGATGACCGTTCATCACCGGTTGGAATGTCGTGTGTAACTGCAAATCGATATGTTTCTGTTCAGCCTGGGGAAAATGCTCGGCTAACACGCTTTGCAGCAGCGGGGCCAGGGCGGTTGGCTGGAATTCACTGCGCAGATCATCCGCCTCCACTCTGGAGAGCGTCAGCAGTTGATCCACCAGCCGGGTGGCACGCAGGATCCCGGTATCCAGTTGTTGTAGCGCCCGTTTGCGTACGATCTCATCGTCATCTGCCAGTTGGATCACTTCACTCTGCACCCGCAGCGCCGCCAGCGGGCTGCGCAACTCGTGAGCTGCATCGGAGGTGAAGCGGCGTTCACGCTGCACCAGGTCCGCCATGCGGCTGAACAAACCATTCAATGCCAGTACCAGCGGTTGGACTTCTTTCGGCAGGCGCGCCAGGGGTAACGGTGTGTCATCATCGGCTGCGCGCTGGTGGAGTGAGGCGGTGAGGCGTTTTAACGGGCGCAGTTCAAACCACACCAGCGCCAGCAGCAGTGCCAGCATAAAAGGCAGTGCAATCAGCCACGGCACAATGCTGCTTTGTGCCAAATCGCTGGTCATATCGTCGCGGTAATCCCACTCCTGTCCCACCACCACGCGATAGCGTTGATCGGGTGACGTCAGCCACAGCAGACGCCAACTGTCATCATCACCGCGCAGGTGTCCATTGCGAAAACCATCGCGTCCATCCTCAAACTGCAAATCACGACCCTTTTCGCCATCATTGAGCAGCAACTTGCCATCACCACTAAAAATGGCGAAAGCCAGCGCGTCATCATCCTGTTTACCGCGATGATGGTTCAGTAACGCCTTGTTTTTCGGCAGAGTGACGTTTTGCAGCGTGGCCGGTTCGAGCGCCAGCAGGCGCTTGGCAAACAGCATTTGCTGGGTATCAAACAGTTCATTGACGGTTTCGCGTGTCTGATGCCAGGCGCTCAGGCTGGCGCTGCCCCAGCACAGCATGATCAACAAGATAAAACCGATGGCGAGGCGCAGGAACAGACTCATTCTGCCGCTCCCAACGTATAACCGACGCCATGCACGGTACGGATAAACTGGCTGCCGAGCTTTTTACGCAGATGATGGATATGCACCTCGACAGCATTGCTGGAGACATCGTCATCCCAGCTATAGAGTTTTTCCTCCAGCTGGCTGCGTGTCAGGACCCGGCCGGGATTACGCAGGAACAGTTCCAGCAATGCCAGTTCACGGCTTTTCAGGGGGAGCGGTTCGCCAGCAACCATCACGCTGTGGCTGGCAGGAGACATTACCACCTTGCCATGACGCAGCTCCGGCTGTAACTGACCATGACGTCGACGAATCAGTGCCTCCAGGCGTGCAGCCACTTCGGCCAGGGCAAAAGGTTTGCCAAGATAGTCATCCGCGCCCAGTTGCAAACCCTGAACCCGCTGATCGAGCGCATCGCGTGCCGTGAGGATCAATACCGGTACATCCTGACCTTGCTGACGCCATTGGCGCAGAATATCGAGTCCATCTCGTTCCGGCAGTGACAAATCCAGAATCACTGCATCCCAGGGAGCGGAGTTCAACGCCTGAAATCCAGCTTCGCCTGAAACCAGCCAGTCCACGCTGAAACCGAGTTTGGTCAGGCCGACTTTGAGGCCGTCGCCAATCAAGGTGTCGTCTTCAATCAATAAAATCCGCATATATGCTCCTCCCTTTAGCCTGGAGTTATACGAAGCAGAAGCGTTCATGTACAGGAGAAATCACGACATTTGACCTGATTTTCACGAACTTTAATAAATTGATCGGCCTTAAGATCCTGTTAAGAACCTTATGTTGAAATAGCCCCCGTATTCCGCACATTCATGGAGAAGAGGTGAAAATATGAAAAAGCATGCAGCACTTTTCGCAATCGTTGCACTGGCTTCCATGCCGGTTCTGGCGGCACAGCAGGGTGGATTTGTTGACCCGAATGCACCGGCGGTACAAAGTCACTCCGGTGGCTTTCAGGCTGGTAACACCAGTGTCGTGACGGTTAAGCAGGCTGAGGAGATGAAGGACGATAGCTGGATCACCGTGCGTGGTTATCTGGATAAGCAAATCGGCAAAGAGGATTATCTGTTCCGCGATGATACCGGCACCATGAAGGTCGAAATCGATCACAAACGCTGGGACGGGCAAACCATTTCGCCAAAAGATCGCGTTGAGTTAACCGGTGAGTTGGATAAGGATTTCAACGCCATTGAACTGGACGTGAAACAGGTCAGAAAACTCCCCTGATAATCTGGCGGGGCTGCTCCGGCAGCCCGCTTATAATTCCAGCCAGACGGAATGTTCTCCTGGCGTATTCCCCTGCGTCCAGTACGCCGCTTTCCAGGCTTTTCCCTGCCAGCTGACTTTATCTTTGCGGGAATAAGACATTGATTTGTTCCATTCCCGCAACTGCTCCGGATCTGCAAACTTCCAGCCTGCGCCATTAGCGGGTGTAGATTGTGTCCATTTTGTCGCGATGTACTTAATCCCGGCGAAGGTGACCTTATCTCCCGCCATATAAGTGTTTTCTTCACCCCAGTCGGGAAATTCAGTGGGTTTAGCCAGATTTTCCTCAACGGATGAATACAACGGGGAAATGGCGGTCATGGTGACTTGCCGGGTATCGATGTTGCCATCTTTGTCCGTTACGCTGACTTCATAAACTGCAATGCCGGTATGGTTTGCCGGGACCAGCGCTGTTGCTTTCGCCTGATTAACCTCGGTTCTCCATCCTCCCCCCGGTTTTTCCTGCAACCAGAAGACACCCTTTCCTTCTGCTACTCGCCAACGGAAAGAGACCGCATTCTGACTTGCGGAAGCATCCAGTTCATACAGGACGGATTCTTCTGCTGAACTTGTAACACTAAAATCGGCAGAAGCGATGGCGACAGGGCCTGTCGTGGCGTAATTGGGTGTTATGTCCCCCTCATTGGCATAAGCGGCGGCCACCAGTGAAACGGTAATCAAGCTGGTGAGCGCTTTTAATTTAAAATCCATTAGCTTCGATCCTTCGATTCCTGCGTTGTTATCCATGACAAATACACATTTCGTTACCTCTGAAAAAACTTAACACAAGGATGAGAAGGGAATTTCTTCTGACTGCGTGGGGTATTTCTCTTCTTCATTGTGAAAATTCTTATGCTGTTGTCAGCGGAGGTTGATTTGATCCGCGCCTAACTCAAATATTTTCTGGCACAAGCGAAACGTTTCGATGGCGATCACATTTCCGTGATGCCGCCATTGAGTTGCTATGCATTTTTTATACACTCCGGTCAGCGAAACGTTTCGCTGTGGAGTGGAAGAAATGAAAAAAGGTCGCTTGTTAAACGCTGAAATCTCTCATGTGATTGCCCGTCTGGGACACACGGATACGCTGACGATTGCCGATGCGGGTTTACCCATTCCTGTGGGGCCGCAACGTATTGATCTGGCGCTGACGCCGGGTACGCCCGAGTTTTTACAGGTTGTTGAGGTGGTCACTCAGGAGATGCAGGTTGAGAGCGCCCTGATGGCGGAAGAGATCAAGCAGTTCAACCCGCAGCTCCATAGCGCACTGCTCGCCGTGCTCGATGCCTTGCAACGACACCAGGGAAATACCATCGCTATTCGTTACACCAGTCATGAACAGTTCAAACAACAGACTCAGCGTAGTCAGGCGGTCATTCGCAGCGGAGAGTGTTCTCCGTATGCGAATGTCATCCTGAGCGCGGGCGTTACCTTCTGAGGCCGCTATGCAACCGTTATTGCAACTCAAAGGGATTGAAAAGTCATTTCCCGGTGTGAAAGCGCTGAAAGGGGCTTCACTGGCCGTCTGGCCTGGTCGGGTGATGGCGCTGGTGGGAGAAAATGGTGCCGGTAAATCCACCATGATGAAAGTGCTGACCGGTATTTACAGCATGGATGCCGGATCGCTGCATTGGCTGGGTAAAGAAACCACGTTCTCCGGGCCAAAAGCGTCTCAGGAAGCGGGCATTGGCATCATTCATCAGGAACTTAACCTGATCCCGCAATTGACGGTGGCGGAGAACATCTTCCTTGGCCGCGAATTTGTGAACCGTTTTGGCCGCATCGAGTGGAAAAAGATGTATGCCGAGGCGGATGCGCTGTTAGCGCGTCTGAACCTGCGTTTTAACAGCCATAAGCTGGTGGGTGATTTGTCGATTGGCGACCAGCAGATGGTGGAGATCGCCAAGGTTCTCAGCTTTCAGTCGCGCGTCATCATCATGGATGAGCCGACGGATGCGCTGACCGATACCGAAACCCTGTCATTGTTCCGCGTGATCAATGAGTTGAAAGCGCAGGGTTGCGGCATTGTCTACATTTCCCACCGCATGAAAGAGATCTTTGAGATTTGCGATGACGTCACGGTGTTCCGTGACGGTCAGTTTATTGCCGAACGTCCAGTCAGCGAGCTGAGTGAAGAGAGCCTGATTGAGATGATGGTCGGACGCAAGCTGGAAGAACAATACCCGCATCTTGATCAGGCTCCGGGTGCCGTGCGTTTGCAGGTGGAAAACCTGAGCGGACCGGGAGTGCATGACGTTAGCTTTAACCTGCGTAAAGGCGAAATTCTGGGCGTTTCCGGCCTGATGGGCGCGGGGCGTACCGAACTGATGAAGCTGTTATATGGCGCACTGCCACGTAGCGGCGGAAAAGTCACGCTGGATGGTCGTGATGTGGTGACGCATGAGCCACAGGATGGTCTGGCAAATGGCATCGTCTATATCTCCGAAGACCGCAAACGCGACGGTCTGGTGCTGGGCATGTCGGTAAAAGAAAACATGTCCCTGACCGCGCTGCGCTACTTCAGTCGGGGTAATGGCAGCCTGAAACACGCGGAAGAACAGTTGGCGGTGGGCGATTTTATCCGCTTGTTCAATGTGAAAACCCCGTCAATGGAGCAGCCGATCGGCCTGCTTTCTGGCGGTAATCAGCAAAAAGTGGCGATTGCCCGTGGGCTGATGACGCGACCGAATGTCTTGATCCTTGATGAACCGACGCGCGGTGTGGACGTTGGGGCAAAAAAAGAAATTTATCAGTTAATTAACCAGTTTAAAGCCGATGGGCTGAGCATCATCCTGGTGTCGTCCGAAATGCCGGAAGTTCTGGGCATGAGCGATCGCATTCTGGTGATGCATGAAGGCCATCTGAGTGGCGAATTTACCCGTGAGCAGGCTACCCAGGAATCCCTGATGGCAGCGGCAGTCGGTAAGCAACACAGCGAGGAGTTAGTTGTATGAGTACCCAAACCTTACCCGCCAGCCGTCGCTGGTTCAGCAAAGCCTGGTTGCTGGAGCAAAAATCGCTGATTGCGCTGATTGTGCTGATCGCCGTGGTCGCCAGCCTCAGCCCGAATTTCTTCACCGTCGCCAACTTGTTCAACATCCTGCAACAGACCTCGGTCAACGCCATTATGGCGGTGGGAATGACGCTGGTGATCCTGACCTCTGGCATCGATCTGTCCGTTGGCTCGCTGCTGGCGTTGACCGGCGCGGTGGCCGCCTCGATTGTGGGGCACGAAGTTAATGCGCTGGTGGCGGTAGCGGCTGCGCTGGCATTGGGTGCCTTGATTGGCGGCATCACCGGCACCATTGTGGCACGCGGCAAAGTGCAGGCGTTTATCGCCACCCTGGTGATGATGCTGCTGCTGCGTGGCGTCACTATGGTTTACACCGACGGCAGCCCAATTAATACCGGCTTTAGCGACAACGCCGACCTGTTTGGCTGGTTCGGTATTGGTCGCCCTCTGGGCATCCCGACCCCGGTATGGTTGATGGCGGTGGTGTTCGCGCTGGCCTGGTACATGCTGCATCACACGCGTCTGGGGCGTTATATCTACGCGCTGGGTGGCAATGAAGCGGCCACGCGTTTGTCTGGTATCAACGTTAACCGCGTCAAAATTATCGTCTATTCACTGTGCGGCATGTTGGCGGCGCTGGCGGGCACCATTGAGGTAGCGCGTCTTTCATCAGCGCAGCCGACAGCGGGCACGGGTTATGAACTGGATGCGATAGCCGCTGTGGTGTTGGGCGGTACCAGCCTGGCGGGTGGTAAAGGTCGCATCATGGGGACGCTGATCGGGGCATTGATTCTCGGCTTCCTGAACAACGGCCTCAATCTGTTAGGTGTCTCCTCTTACTATCAAATGATTGTAAAAGCAGTGGTAATTCTGCTGGCAGTGCTGGTGGATAACAAAAGCAGTAAATAACTCTGACCTTCACACAGGATGAATTCATGAAAAAGTTAACCGCATTGGCCGTCATTCTTGGCGCCACTCTGAGTGCCAGCGCGATGGCGAAGGATACTATCGCTCTGGTGGTTTCTACCCTGAACAACCCGTTCTTTGTGGCGCTGAAAGATGGCGCACAGAAAGAAGCCGACAAGCTGGGTTATAACCTGGTGGTGCTGGACTCGCAGAACAACCCGGCGAAAGAGCTGGCGAACGTGCAGGACCTCACCGTGCGTGGCACCAAGCTGATGCTGATTAACCCAACCGACTCTGATGCCGTAGGCAACGCCGTGAAGATGGCGAACCAGGCGAATATTCCGGTGATCACTCTCGATCGCGTAGCGTCACAGGGTAAGGTGGTGAGTCATGTGGCATCTGACAACCGCTTTGGCGGCAAAATGGCGGGTGACTTCATTGCGAAGAAACTGGGTGATGGCGCGAAAATCATCGAGTTGCAGGGTATTGCCGGTACGTCAGCGGCGCGTGAGCGCGGTGATGGCTTCAAACAGGCTGCCGATGCACATAAATTCAATATCCTCGCCAGCCAGCCAGCGGATTTTGACCGTACCAAAGGTCTGAACGTGATGCAGAACCTGTTGCAGGCGCATCCGGATGTGCAGGCCGTATTCGCACAGAACGATGAAATGGCGCTGGGTGCACTGCGCGCACTGCAAACCGCCGGTAAAACCGATGTGGTGGTGGTGGGCTTTGACGGCACCGCTGACGGTGTAAAAGCGGTAGAAGCCGGTAAACTGACAGCGACCGTTGCGCAGATGCCTGACAAGATTGGTATCATCGGCGTAGAGACTGCGGATAAAGTATTGAAAGGTGAAAAAGTGCAGGCGATCAACCCGGTCGATCTGAAACTGGTTACCAAATAACACGCGAAGAAAAGCAGGGCAACGCGCCACCATTGAGGTGGCGCAACTTTGATGGATCACTCCCTATGAGCAAAAGCGCAAAACTGGCCGTACTTGGCAGCATCAATGCCGATCACATCCTTAACCTCGCCCACTTTCCACGTCCGGGCGAAACGGTGATCGGGAAACAGTATCAGATTGCCTTTGGCGGCAAAGGGGCTAATCAGGCGGTAGCAGCCGGGCGCGCAGGTGCCGATATCGCCTTTATTGCCTGTGTGGGCGCTGATGATATTGGCGAGCGTATTCGCCAGCAGCTGCAACAGGACCGAATTGATATCGCGCCGGTGGAAACCGTAGCGGATGAAGCCACTGGTGTGGCGATGATCTTCGTGAATGGCGAAGGTGAAAACAATATCGGCATCTATTCCGGTGCCAATGCGGCGTTAACGCCTGCCTGCGTTGATCGCCATCAACAGGTGATCGCGGATGCAGATGCGTTGTTGATGCAACTGGAATCGCCGCTGGAAAGCGTGCTGGCGGCGGCGAAAATCGCCAAAGCGCAGCAGACGCAGGTGATTCTTAATCCGGCTCCTGCCACGCATCTTTCCGATGAATTGCTGTCGCTGATTGATGTCATCACGCCGAACGAAACCGAAGCGGAAATTCTTACCGGCATCGCAGTGAAAAGCGATGAAGATGCGGCGCGTGCAGCGGCGGCATTGCACAGCAAAGGTATTCAGACGGTGTTGATTACGCTGGGCCGTCGCGGTGTCTGGTTGAGCGAGAAAGGCGAGGGTGTGCGCATTCCTGGCTTTAGTGTACAGGCTGTCGACACCATCGCGGCTGGCGATACCTTCAATGGCGCGTTTATTACCGCCCGTCTGGAAGGTGTCTTGATGCATGATGCGGTACGTTTCGCGCATGCGGCGGCGGCTATTGCCGTTACGCGCCCAGGCGCTCAGCCCTCGGTGCCGTGGCGTACCGAGATTGATGCCTTCCTGCAACAACAGGGCTAAGCGTTTGGCTACCATGAAAGATGTCGCCCGTCTCGCGGGCGTCTCCACCTCCACCGTTTCACACGTCATTAATAACAATCGCTTTGTTAGCGAGCAGGTGCGTGAAAAGGTGGAGCAGGCCATCCGTTCCCTGAATTACGCCCCATCTGCCCTCGCACGTAGCCTGAAAATCAATCAGACACGCACCATTGGTATGCTCCTGACGGCCAGCAATAACCCCTTCTATTCCGAAGTGGTGCGCGGCGTTGAGAACAGTTGTTATGAGCGTGGCTACAGTTTGATTCTGTGTAACACCGAAGGTGATGAGGAGCGCATGAATCGCAGCCTGGAAACGCTGTTGCAAAAGCGCGTTGATGGCCTGCTGATCATGTGTACGGAAACCCACCTGCCCTCGGCGGATATTCTGAATCGCTATCCGTCGATTCCGATGGTGATGATGGATTGGGCACCGTTTGAAGGGCGTGGCGACATTATTCAGGATAACGCGCTGCTGGGCGGAGAGATGGCCACCCAGCATCTGATCGATCGTGGCTATCGTCGTATTGCCTGCATTGCCGGGCCGCTGGATAAAACCCCGGCGCGACTGCGTCTGGATGGCTTCCAGAAAGCAATGTCCAACAGTGGATTGCCGGTGCTGCCGGGCTACGTCGTTGATGGTGACTTTGAGTTTCAGGGTGGTTTTAACGCCATGAATCAGTTGCTGTCGCTGAATCCTCTGCCGGAAGCGGTCTTTACCAGCAATGATGCGATGGCTGTGGGTGTCTACCATGCGCTGTTTCAGGCTGGTCTGCGCGTACCGCAGGATATTGCGGTGATGGGATACGACAACATTGAATTGGCGCGTTATCTCACGCCGCCGTTAAGCACCGTCCATCAGCCAAAGGATGAGTTGGGAGAGCTGGCGATAGATACCCTGATTCATCGCATGAGCGATCCCGACGCCAGTCAGCAAACGCTGGTTCTGACGCCGGAGCTGGTGGAGCGCGGTTCGGTTTAAGCGCTTTTCTTCTTTTTATCGCGGTTAGTGATCAAATGGCGGCCATCGCCATTGCGCAGCAACATAAAGGTAAACGCGGCCAGTACCGTGATCACCCCCATCGTCAGGAAGGTGGCGTGGAAATGTTGCACCGTGGTGCCGTCAAATTCCTGATAAAAGCGCAACACGGCGGCACTCACCGCCACCCCAAAGCTGATGGACAGTTGTTGCGTTACCGCCAGCACGCTATTGCCACCGCTGGCGTTCTCATCATTCAGATCCGCCAGGGTGATGGTGTTCATCGCCGTGAACTGTGTCGACATTGCCATTCCCAGCACAAACAACGCCAGCAGCAGCAATAACACACTTCCTCCTGGCGTTTGCAGCGAGAAGGAGGCAATCAGGATGCCGATAATGACCGAAATACCGACCAGCGTGTGGCGATAACCAAAGCGTCGCAAGACCTGGGTAACAGTGGATTTCGCCAGTAACGAACCGATGGCGGTCGGCCCCATCATGCAACCGGCGATAATCGCGGGATAACCAAAGCCAACCTGCAACATCAACGGCATCAGAAAGGGAATACAACCAGTTCCAAGACGTGAGGCGATATTGCCAATGATGCCGATGGAAAAGGTGCGGGTTTTAAACATCGGCAAACTGATCAACGGTGCCGGATGGCGGCGCGCATGTACTATATAAAGAAGCAACAACAATACACCGGTAAACAGAACGACGGTTGCCTGCCAGGGCGACACAATACGTTCGCCGAACAGTTCGATACCAATCGAGATCAACACTAAACCTACGCCAAATAACACAAAGCCGCCAAAGTCGAAGCGGCGTTTGGGTGTCGTGAAATCCGGCATGTACTTGCGCGCATAAAAGATACCAAGCAGGCCGATGGGAATGTTAATCAGGAAAATCCAGTGCCAGCTGGCATAGGTGACCAGCAAGCCGCCGAGCATGGGGCCGAGTATCGGCCCAACCAGACCGGGCATGGTGACAAAGTTGAGAACCGGCAGTAATTCACTGCGTGGATAGGCTCGCAGCAACGCCAGTCGCGCAACGGGCATCATCATGGCTCCGCCAATCCCCTGTACCACGCGCGAGATTACCAGCAGGCTCAGGCTGCCAGACAAGGCGCAGGCCAGTGAACCGAGGGTAAATAGGGTTACTGCAAGGATAAAGATTTTGCGTGTACCGAAGCGATCGGCCAGCCAGCCGCTGACAGGAATTAGCATCGCTACGGTCAGTGTGTAGCTGATAACGGCGGATTGCATGGCAAGGGGAGAGCGTTGGAGGCTGGTCGCAATGGCAGGGAGCGCGGTGTTGAGGATAGTGGCATCAAGCGATTGCATGAAAAATGCCATAGCGGCGATCCAGGGCAAACCGGCCATACTGCGCGCGGAGCGAATCATTTAAAGTCCTTCTTTAATAAAATTCTGTCTGCAGCAGGGGAAAAACTGCGATTGGACCAACAGGATAGCACTTACATTTGAGACCATTACGATGATTTGTGCCGAGAGGGCGGCGCTTTTGGCTGTTTCTTCATCGCAAAATGCTTGTTTTTAAATCTTTCGTATAAAAAAGTAGCGCTCGGTCAATTTTTTGCAATAAACGCTTGTCAGTCAGAATTATCTCCCTATAATGCGCCTCCACTGACACGGCAAAGCGGCAACGCAGACGGTCAGCGAGGGACGAAGTGATTCATCCCGCCAGAGAAAAATCTCGAAAAAGAGATTGACTCTGAAGGAG
>NZ_ASZC01000005.1 GCF_000468095.1 Pantoea sp. AS-PWVM4 | reverse complement strand
AGAATTTGCCTGGCGGCTGTAGCGCGGTGGTCCCACCTGACCCCATGCCGAACTCAGAAGTGAAACGCCGTAGCGCCGATGGTAGTGTGGGGTCTCCCCATGCGAGAGTAGGGAACTGCCAGGCATCAAATAAGTGAAGAAGCCCTGAACGAAAGTTCAGGGCTTTTTTACGTCTGCGTATTTCGTAGCGGCGCGATTTATCGCGCATTTTTCAGCGTCCGGAACAATAAAAAGCGCGCGATAAATCGCGCCGCAACACCATCAGACAATAAAAAACCCCCTGCCGAAGCAGAGGGTTGGTAAAAAGCATCGCCAGATACTTCTCTTAATGAATAACCTGCGAGAGGAATGCACGGGTACGTTCAGACTTAGGATTAGCAAAGAACTCTTGCGGTGGTGCTACCTCGACAATCTCACCACGGTCCATAAAGATCACCCGGTCAGCCACGGTGCGTGCAAAGCCCATCTCATGCGTCACGCACAGCATAGTCATGCCATCTTCTGCCAGACCAATCATGGTATCGAGTACTTCTTTCACCATTTCCGGATCAAGCGCAGAGGTAGGTTCATCAAACAGCATAATTTTGGGTTTCATGCAGAGTGAGCGGGCAATGGCTACACGTTGCTGCTGACCACCGGACAGTTGCCCCGGAAATTTATGTGCATGTTCAGCAATACGTACGCGTTGCAGGTAATGCATCGCCAATTCTTCTGCCTCTTTCTTCGGCATTTTACGCACCCAAATCGGAGCCAGGGTGCAGTTCTGCAACACGGTCAGATGTGGGAAAAGGTTAAAGTGCTGGAATACCATGCCGACTTCGGTTCTTACACGCTCAATATTGCGCACATCGTCATTCAGATGGATGCCATCGACGACAATACGGCCCTGCTGATGTTCTTCCAGATGGTTGATACAGCGAATGGTAGTCGATTTTCCTGAACCTGACGGACCGCAGAGGACGATACGCTCACGCGGCTTCACCTGTAGGTTAATGTCTTTCAGCACATGGAATTGGCCGTACCATTTATTCACGTTTTCGAGCGTAATCATCATTGCGTCAGCAGAATTAGTCATAGATTGTGTCATGTAAAACCTCAGTGCGATTTACGCCCGGTGTGAAAGCGCTTCTCCAGATACTGGCTATAGCGCGACATGCTAAAACAGAAAATCCAGTAGACGAGGGCAGCAAAAACATAGCCTTCTGTCGACATCCCAAGCCATGTGGGGTCAACGGTTGCCTGCTGCACGCTACTGAAAAGATCAAACAGGCCGATGATGATCACCAGGCTGGTATCTTTAAATAACGCGATAATGGTGTTTACCAGACCAGGAATGGTCAGTTTGAGCGCCTGCGGCAGAATCACCAGAATCTGTGTTTTCCAGTAACCCAACGCCAGTGATTCGGCGGCCTCATACTGTCCCTTAGGTAACGCTTGTAAGCCACCGCGTACCACTTCCGCTACATAGGCAGACTGGAACAAAATCACCCCGACTAATGCACGCACCAATTTGTCGATGGTGGTGCCTTCTGCCATAAACAGCGGCAGCATCACTGAGGACATAAACAGCACGGTAATCAACGGTACGCCACGCCAAAACTCGATAAAAATCACCGAGAGAGTGCGTACAACTGGCATCTTCGAACGACGCCCCAGCGCCAGCAAAATACCCAAAGGCAGGGCACCGGCGATCCCGACCGACGCGATAATTAACGTCAGCGTCAAGCCACCCCACTGACGAGTTTCAACGCGGTCGAGGCCAAAATAGCCGCCATACATCAGAAACCAGACGATGATCGGATAGGCCACCGCCCAGCAGGCGATATAGCGGCCACGTTGTGGCATCGATTTGATGAACATCGGGATGATTGAAAGCAGGCCAATCACCAGCGCCAGGTTTATACGCCAGCGCAGCTCATGCGGGTACAGCCCATACATAAACTGACCAAAGCGCGCATGGATAAACACCCAGCAGGCACCTTCTTTGGTACAGTCGGCACGGGTTGATCCAATCCAGTTGGCCTGGAAGACCAGCCAGTTCAGCGCGGGCGGAATCACGCTCCAGATAATCCAGAAGCAAAGCAGCGTCAGCAGCGTGTTAAACCAGCTGGAGAACAGGTTTTTACGTGCCCAAACCCAGGCTTTGCTGACGGGATTGGTTGGTACTGGCGGTGTTTCGTGTGTGGTAACAGACATAATAATCCCGTTCTCTTAACGCTCAACCAGCGCGATTTTGCGGTTGTAGAGGTTCATCAGCAGTGAAATGACCAGGCTGATGATCAGGTAGACCGCCATGGTGATCGCAATCGTCTCAATCGCTTGTCCCGTCTGATTCAGTACCGTACCGGCAAACAGCGACACCATATCCGGATAGCCGATAGCGGCCGCCAGTGAGGAGTTTTTCACGATGTTGAGATACTGGCTGGTCAGCGGTGGAATGATCACGCGCATGGCCTGGGGAATAATCACCTGGCGCATGGTGACGGGATTTGGCAAACCAAGCGAGCGGGCAGCTTCATTCTGTCCATGGGGTACCGATTGAATACCTGAACGAATCACTTCTGCGATAAAAGAAGAGGTATAAATCGACAGCGCCAGCGTGAGCGAAGCCAGCTCAGGGATCATCACGAAGCCACCACGGAAGTTAAACCCGCGCAGTTCCGGCACATCCCAGTGCGTTGCCGCACCGAACATCGCATGAGCGATCAAGGGAAACAGAATGATCATCGCGCTGGCAATCGGCCAGGTACGGCGCAGCTGACCGGTTTTAAGCTGATGTTTGCGGTTAAAGCGGAACAGTCCCACGCTGACGGCAATCGCCAGCATCAACGCTATAACAAATGGCCAGGTGCCGGGCGCATAGGTCGGCCAGGGGATATAAAGCCCACGATTGCTGACAAATGCCAGATCGAAGGCGTTCAATGCCTGGCGTGGGCCGGGTAGATTACGCAGCACCGCAAAGTACCAGAAGAAGATTTGCAGCAGCGGCGGAATATTACGGAACGTCTCGATATAAATCGTAGAGAGCCTGCGCAGCAGCCAGTTATCTGACAAACGCGCGAGACCGATAAAAAATCCGAGAATAGAAGCGAAGATAATACAGAGTGCGGAAACCAGCAGGGTGTTGGTTAACCCCACCATAAACACGCGCGCGTAAGTATCTCCCTCGGTGTAATCAATCAGATGCTGGACGATACCGAAACCGGCACTACGTTCCAGAAAGCCGAAACCCGATGTGATGCCACGATTGGCCAGGTTGATCACTGTATTGTGGATGAGATATCCCACTACAGCGAGCACGGCCACAATCGCGACGATCTGGTAAAGCCAGGCGCGAACCGTAGGATTACCGAACGAAAAATCCCTTTTTACGGTTGGGCGTTGTGACATGTTGAAACCTCAGTGAAGAAAACGCATTGGGCACCGCAGGGTGCGGTGCCCGACTGGAAGGCAGAATTAACGTACCGGCGGAGCGTACTGGATACCGCCCTGATTCCAGAGCGCATTTTGACCACGCGCGATTTTCAGAGCACTGTCTTTACCGACGTTGCGGTCAAAGCTTTCCTGGTAGTTACCCACCTGTTTGATGATGTTGAATGCCCACTTGTTGTCGAGCTTCAGGTCTTTGCCGAAGTCGCCTTCAGCGCCCAGCAGGTGAGCCATGTCCGGGTTAGACGGTTTGGCTGCCAGCTGATCAACGTTTTTAGAGTTGATACCCATCTCTTCCGCATTCAGCATGGCGTACAGTGACCATTTAACGATGGTGAACCAGTCATCATCACCACGACGTACTACCGGGCCTAGCGGCTCTTTGGAAATCACTTCCGGCAGAACGATAAATTCGTCTGGTTTGCCCAGCTTGATACGCAGCGCATACAGCTGAGACTGGTCAGAAGCCAGGGTGTCACAACGACCGCTGTCGAGCGCTTTCGCTGACTCATCAGAACGGTCGAAAGTCACAGGGGTGTACTGCATGTTGTTGGCTTTGAAGTAATCCGCCACGTTCAGCTCAGTATCAGTACCGGCCTGGATACATACGGTGGCGCCATCCAGCTCTTTAGCGCTTTTGAGACCGGCTTTTTTATGGGTCAGGAAGCCGATACCGTCGTAGTAGTTCACGCCTGCGAACAGGAAGCCCATGCCGCCATCGCGTGATGAAGTCCAGGTGGTGTTACGGGACAGAATGTCCACTTCACCTGATTGCAGTGCGGTGAAACGCTCTTTTGCTGTCAGCGGGGTGTATTTCACCTTGCTGGCGTCACCAAATACGGCAGCCGCAGCGGCGCGGCAGACGTCAACGTCGATACCGGTGAATTTGCCGCTGGCATCGGCATAAGAGAAGCCAGGCAGGCCATCACTGATACCGCACTGAACAAACCCTTTCTTCTTAATTGCATCCAACGTGGTGCCTGCATGCGCTTGCTGAGCAACAGCGAACAGAGAAGCTGCGGCGACCAGGGTGGAGAGCATCATCTTTTTCATAAAGCATCCTGTGTGGCGAAATCGTGTTGTTATGTGGTTGTGTTGCACACTTTTAAGTGCGCTTTTCCTGTCTGTGGCGGTCAGCCATTCCAGACTCTGCAAAGCTGATGCCAGGTTTGCAGAATCCTGAATTCATTAGAAAGATCTCTTCATAACCTGAAGCATTCAGAAAGTTCCGACTACTATCGCGCACCAAAAGGAAGCAAAGCGAGTCGCCTCGATCACAAACAGTGCAAAAAGTTTCACTATATGGAAGCAGTGTGAGCGGGTACGCAGGACAAAATGTATGAATTTGCACGTTTGCGGCTGGAGCGGTTCAGGATCACAGAGAAACAGGGCTGGTGGGCAGAGATGCAGAGAAAAGTCGAGGAGAACTGAGCCAAAATGGGACATTAAGCGAAGGGGTTTCGCCGTGGAATATCACTGGAGCAATTGCAACTAATGTTACCATTATGGTGACAATTGTTTCATGCGTTGTTAACGGCGGGAAACAGAAACAAAAACGCCAGCCCGAGGGCTGGCGTTATCGCAGCAACAAACTGAAATCAGTTCATGCCGTACTTTTTCAGCTTCTTACGCAGAGTACCACGGTTGATACCCATCATCAGAGCTGCACGGGTCTGGTTGCCACGGGTGTACTGCATCACCATGTCCAACAGAGGCTGCTCGACTTCAGCCAGTACCAGTTCATACAGGTCACTAACATCCTGACCGTTCAGTTGAGCAAAATAGTTCTTCAGTGCCTGTTTAACCGAATCACGCAGAGGCTTTTGCGTCACCTGATCCTGTGAGTTAACGGTAGAAACGGTCAGTACGTCAGAATTTACGCGTTGTTCGAACATAGTTCTTTCAGCTCTTTATTTCGTTTACGCAAGATTTTCGAAGTATGCCTCCAACGCCTCCAGCTGTTCGCTGGCATCCTCAATGGCGTTGAATGTGCGCCGAAACTGGTCATCAGGGGCATTTTCCTGCAAATACCAGGAAACGTGTTTTCGGGCAATACGGTATCCCTTGCGCTGACCGTAAAAGTCGTGCAGCTCCCGTATGTGTCCAATCAGCATATGCTTCACTTCAGCCAGCGGCTTCGGTGCCAGCAGCTCCCCTGTGTCCAGATAATGCTGGATTTCCCGGAAGATCCACGGTCTTCCCTGAGCAGCGCGACCGATCATCAGAGCATCGGCTCCTGTATAATCGAGCACTGCTCTGGCTTTATGCGGGTCAGTAATGTCTCCATTCGCGATAACCGGAATGGAAACGCTCTGCTTAACTGTCCGAATGCTGTCGTATTCAGCTTGCCCTTCAAACAAACAGGCGCGAGTGCGTCCATGAATGGTGAGGGCCTGAATGCCACAGCGTTCAGCCAATTGGGCAATCTCTACACAATTACGATTTTCTTTGTCCCAGCCAGTGCGAATCTTCAGCGTAACGGGTACATCAACTGCATTTACTACCGCGGTGAGAATAGACTCAACCAGTTGCGGATGTTGCAGCAGCGCAGAACCCGCCATCTTACGATTCACTTTCTTCGCCGGGCAGCCCATGTTGATGTCAATGACCTGCGCGCCTGACGCCACATTAATGCGCGCGGCAGCCGCCATTTCATCGGGATCACAACCGGCTATTTGCACGGCACGAATACCGGGCTCGTCACTATGCACCATACGCAAACGGGACTTGTCACTGGCCCATACTTCCGGGTTTGATGACAACATCTCGGAGACTGTCATGCCAGCGCCGTTCTCGTAACACAAGGTGCGGAATGGCTTGTCGGTAACCCCGGCCATAGGCGCAGCGATGAGTCGATTACGAAGCTGATAATGTCCAATGCGCATGAAAAAGAAGTGACCCTAACTGTTCGCAAGGCGGCGTATATTACGCATTTTTTCACGAAGATGAAAGGCCAAACTTTGAACAATTAGCAGGTAAAGATCAAGGAAATCGGACCGATCAGTAACAACTATAAGAAATACCTATATTATTCAGGTAATTAAAAAAATACGCTGAAATTGTGAACAAAAGTTTTTCTGAAAACTTGAGCCAAATCACAACATAAAAAACGCCACATCACCGGATTCGCAAGAGATGTGGCGGGGAGTCAAGAGTGAATGGTGCTAATTATGCGGTATTAGCGACGTACACCGGTGATGCGACACCACTCTTCTTTTTCGGCCACCGGGTCGAGAGCAAAACGCTCGGTATAGGCTTCACACACGCTTTCCGCCTGGCTGGCCAGCACGCCTGATAAGCCGAGATGTCCACCGGCTTTTGGCAATACGCTAATCAACGGTGCCAGCTCACGCAGCGGGCCGGCAAGGATATTGGCGACCACCACGTCGGCCTGCAAGTTCTCTGGCTGCTGGTGAGGTAAGTACAGGGACAGGCGGTCGGCGACGCCATTGCGTTCAGCATTATCACGGCTGGCCTGAATCGCCTGCGGATCGATATCAATACCGATCGCCTGGGCTGCACCCAGTTTCAGGGCCGCGATAGCCAGAATGCCGGAGCCACAGCCGAAATCGATCACGGTTTTGCCCTGCAAGTCGAGACCATCCAGCCAGCTCAGGCACAACGAGGTGGTTGGGTGTGTCCCGGTGCCAAATGCCAGGCCGGGATCCAGCATCACGTTGACGGCGTTTGGATCCGGCACTTCACGCCAGCTCGGACAAATCCATAAACGTTCACCGAAGCGCATGGGGTGGAAGTTATCCATCCATTCGCGTTCCCAGTCTTTGTCTTCGATCTGTTCGATTTTATGGCGGAAACCCTGGCCGAGCAGCGGATGCTGGCTTAACTCTGCAACCACGTCGCTCATGTCAGTTTCGGCATCAAACAGGCCAATCACATCGGTATCGCCCCATAAAAGCGTTTCGCCCGGCAGCGGTTCGTAAACCGGGTTATCGTGGGTATCCTGAAAAGTGACGGATACTGCGCCGCTCTCCATCAGTGCATCACTCAGAGTCTCGGCGTGCTCACCAGAGCTGTTAATTTTAATTTGAATCCACGGCATAGCGTTTCTCTTTATTCCAGGGCCGCGTCAGGTTGGTCAGACGCGGTGCCAAACAGATTACCGACCAGAAAGGCCAGCAGGCTAAGGATTAGTGAAGGAACGATAGGGTGGAAGCCCCACAGCTCCAGTTTCAGGCTGGCGAGCAGCGTGTAGCATGCGGCGCCAACCACCATGCCGCTAATCGCACCGGCAGCGTTAGCGCGTTGCCAATACAGACCGAGCACCAGCGGCCACAGGAACACCGCTTCCAGGCCGCCGAAGGCCAGCAGGTTCAGCCAGATGATCATATCCGGCGGGTTCCATGCTGCCAGCAGCAGCAGGATGCCCAGCACAAAGGTAATGGTGCCGGAGAGCAGACGCAGACGCGCCTCATTCTCGCTGTGCTGCGGCGCAATGCGCAGATACAGATCCTTGATCAGGGTAGCGGAGGATTGCAGCAGCTGCGCGTTAATGGTCGACATGATCGCCGCCATTGGCGCAGCAAGAAAGATCCCTGCGGCCATAGGCGGTAAAACGGTGATCATCAGTGTCGGGATCACACGATCGGGAACGGTAAGATCCGGGATGATCGCCCGACCCAGCGCGCCAGCCAGATGCATGCCCAGCATCAGGATCACCACTACAATGGTGCCGAGGATAATGCCGCGATGCATCGCTTTGCTGTCTTTATACGAGATACAGCGCACGGCGGTATGCGGCAGACCAATCACGCCAAAGCACACCAGCACGGCAAACGAACTCAGGAAGGTGGGGGTGATGACATTACCCACCCCTTCTGGTGATACCAACTGTGGATCGATGGTGCGCAGTTTCGTGACGGCCGTCTCCAGCCCACCGGCCTGATGAATAACGGCAAACAGCAACAGGAAGGTGCCAATCAGCATCACCAGCCCCTGCATCGCGTCATTCAATACGCTGGCTCGGAAGCCCCCGACGGCGGTGTAGAGTGCGATGGTGCCACCAAAAATTAGCAGTCCGGTGTCGTAAGGAATGCCCGCAGCGGTTTCCAGCAGACGTGCGCCACCAATAAACTGCACTGTCATCGCACCGATAAACGCCGTCAGTAGGCTCAGGCTGGCCAGCCAAATCAGCAGCGGGCTGCGGTAGCGCCCATATAACATGTCATTGAGCGTCACGGCATTGTAGCGGCGCGCCAGAATGGCAAATTTCTTTCCCAGTACGCCGAGCGACAGCCACACGGCGGGCACCTGAATCATTGCCAGCAGCACCCAGCCCAGCCCATATTTGTAGGCTGCACCCGGCCCGCCAATAAAGGAACTGGCGCTGATGTAGGTAGCGGTGATGGTCATTGCCAGCACAAAGCCGCCCATCGAACGGTTGCCGAGGAAATATTCGGTGAGGAAGTTACCCTCGCGCTGCTTGCGCATGGCAAAAACCGACAATCCGGCGATCAACACCAGATAGGCCAGCAGGGGAAGAATGATTTCACTTTCCATCGTTGTCCTCCAGTGACATATCGCGGAAAACCACCCGCACCATCAGCCAGCACAACGCAATAAACAGCACAGGGGCAAACAGGCAGGAGAGTTCAAACCAGCGTGGCAACCCGGTGATACCGGTGGCATCGCCACCCAGCCAGGCGGAAAGCCCCCAAACGGCGAGATACGCCAGCGCCAGATACAACGCCCAGCGCGCCTCTTTATTCGCTTGCACAAAACGCCAATCCATCATGCAACCTCAAAGGCAACAAAAATGAAAAAGGCCGGTTTAACCGGCCTCAAAGGATCTCTGCGCTGCAAGAATTACTCTTGCAGGCCGAGTTTTTTCTCCAGGTAGTGGATATTGGTCCCACCCTGCTGGAAGTTTTCGTCGGACATGATTTTCATCTGCAGTTCGACGTTGGTCTTGATACCGTCGATGATCAGCTCCGCCAGCGCATTCTTCATGCGCGCAATCGCCACGTCACGGTTTTCACCGTAGGTGATCAGCTTGCCGATCATGGAGTCGTAGTACGGCGGCACGCTGTAACCGGCATAGATATGCGATTCCCAGCGCACTCCGAAGCCACCCGGCGCGTGGAAGCGCGTGATCTTGCCCGGACTCGGCAGGAAGGTGTTCGGGTCTTCGGCGTTGATACGGCATTCCACCGCATGACCGCGGATCACCACATCTTCCTGACGGATGGACAGCGGCTGACCGGCAGCAATGCGCAGCTGTTCTTTGATCAGGTCAACACCGGTGATCATCTCAGTGACCGGGTGTTCTACCTGAATACGGGTGTTCATCTCGATAAAGTAGAACTCGCCGTTTTCGAACAGGAACTCAAAGGTGCCCGCGCCACGGTAGCCGATATCGACACAGGCTTTGGCACAGCGGTCGCCGATAAAGCTACGCAGTTCCGGGGTGATACCCGGTGCCGGCGCTTCTTCCACCACTTTCTGGTGACGACGCTGCATCGAGCAGTCGCGCTCCGCCAGATAGATGGCGTTGCCCTGACCGTCGGCCATCACCTGGATTTCGATATGACGCGGATTCTCGAGATATTTCTCCATGTACACCATGTCGTTGTTGAAAGCCGCTTTGGCTTCCGCTTTCGTCATGTTGATGGACTGCTCAAGATCCTTGTCGCTGCGCACCACGCGCATACCACGACCACCGCCGCCACCGGAGGCTTTGATGATCACCGGGTAGCCGATGCGTTTGGCGAAGGCACGGTTTTTCTCCATGTCTTCCGTCAGTGGGCCGTCAGAACCCGGTACGGTCGGTACACCCGCTTTTTTCATCGCGGTGATCGCCGATACCTTGTCACCCATCAGGCGGATGGTGTCGGCTTTCGGACCGATAAAGATAAAGCCGGAGCGTTCGACCTGCTCGGCAAAATCGGCGTTCTCAGACAGGAAGCCATATCCCGGATGGATCGCGACCGCGCCGGTGATTTCGGCGGCGGAGATCAGGGCCGGAATATTGAGGTAACTTTTGACCGACTGCGCCGGACCGATGCAGACGGTTTCGTCAGCCAGCAGTACGTGCTTCAGGTCGCGGTCTGCCGTGGAGTGAACCGCCACAGTCTTGATGCCCAGCTCTTTACAGGCACGCAGAATGCGCAGCGCGATCTCACCGCGGTTAGCAATGACAATTTTATCCAGCATGGTTCGCCTCGTTATTCGATGACAACCAGCGGCTCGTCAAATTCAACCGGCTGGCCACTTTCCACCAGAATCGCTTTCACCACGCCGGATTTATCGGCTTCGATCTGGTTCATCATTTTCATCGCTTCAACGATGCACAGGGTGTCGCCGACGTTAACTTTCTGGCCGACTTCGATAAAGGCTTTCGCATCCGGGCTTGGGGTACGATAGAAGGTGCCGACCATCGGTGAACGCACGATGTGACCAGTGATTTCTGGTTTGGCAGCTTCAGCGGCTACTGGGGCAGCAGCTGGGGCAACAGCAGCGGCCAGAGGAGCCATCTGCGGTGCAGGTGCAGCATAAGCCTGCTGCATAACAGGATAACCGACATTGGCAGGTGAACGGCTGATGCGAACGGACTCTTCGCCCTCAGAGATTTCCAGCTCAGCGATGCCGGACTCTTCAACCAGTTCGATCAGTTTCTTAATTTTACGAATATCCATGAGTGTGGTTCCGTACTCTGTTTAATTGGAATGTGTCAGGCGTTTGACCGCCGTTTGTAAAGCCCACGAGTATCCATCAACGCCAAGTCCACAAATGACGCCGGCAGATACATCGGAAAGATAGGAGTGATGGCGGAACGGTTCGCGGGCATGCACGTTCGTGAGATGCACCTCGATAAAAGGAATGCTCACCGCCAGCAGGGCATCACGCAGCGCGACGCTGGTATGCGTGAACGCGGCAGGATTGATGATGATGTAATCCACATTGCCTCTGGCCTCATGGATACGATCAATCAACTGAAACTCCGCGTTCGATTGCAGATGACTCAATTTCACATGGTGCTGATCGGCCTGTTGCGTCAGATCGCTGACAATTTGCGCCAGTGTCGTGTGACCATACTTCTCAGGCTCGCGCGTACCCAGTAAATTCAGGTTGGGTCCGTTCAAAAGCAGTATGTGAAATTTGTGCGCCATCTTGCTGCTATCTCCTGCAATTATTCAGGCATCGCGTAAAATACCGCGACATTCTTGCTTTGTCACTCTTCGGAGTGAAAAAGAAGACGTGTCTTGCAATAAAGCCGGGCATTATATCCGTTTCGTCGCAATTCGCAGCAAAATACTGGTCTTATCTGCGAAGATGATCGGATGCGGCCTGAAGGCCACACCTTTTAACAGAAATTGCAGCCGGAAGACAACCTTGCAGGAATTATCTGGACAGGAGTTTTCGCAACTTATTGTAACGCCAGGCTAACAGCAGTAGCGCCAGCAGGGCATAGATCAACGGCTGTGGTGACAGGACTTTAACAGACCAAAGATAGTGAATGGGGGCGAGGATCGCCACCAGATAGATACCATTATGCAGCGTTTGCCAGCGCCGTCCCAGTTTGCGTTGGGCGCGTTGGAAGGAGGTGACGGCCAATGCGAACAGGATCACCCAGCAGATAATCCCCAATGTCAGATAGGGACGGGAAACCAGTTCGCTGCCGAGTAATCGCAGATTATCGACGCCAAGTTCCAGCAGGTAGTAGCTCGTCAGGTGCAGACAGGCCCAGGCAAAGCACCACAAACCCAGCAGGCGGCGGGTACGAATCAGCAGCGGTTGTTTGGCATAGCGGGTTAACGGGCTGACCAGCAAGGTCGCCAGCAACAATTTAAGCGCCATTCTGCCGGTAAAATGTTGGATATCTTTGGCCGGATCGGCACTTAACCAACCCTGATTAGCGGCGAAAAACAACCAGACGAACGGTAAAAAAGCCGCCAGGTGCAGCACCACTTTAAGCCAGGTGATATGACGTAATGTCAGACGCACTCAATAGTTCTCCCGTAAATCCAGCCCGTGATACAACGAAGCGACCTCTTTGGCATAACCGTTAAACAGCAGCGTTGGTTGCCGTTCTACCTTCAAAATACCTCCCGGACCGATAAAACGCTCGGTAGCTTGTGACCAGCGCGGATGGTCAACATGCGGGTTAACGTTGGCATAGAAACCATATTCATTTGCGGCGATCTGGTTCCAGGTGGTGGGCGGCTGATCGTGCGTCAGGGTAATTTTGACAATCGACTTGATGCCTTTGAAACCATACTTCCACGGTACCGTCAGGCGGATTGGGGCACCATTTTGCGGAGGTAACGCTTTGCCATACACGCCGGTGCTGAGCAGAGTGAGCGGATGCATGGCTTCATCCATACGTAGCCCCTCAACATAGGGATAATCCAGTCCACCGCCAATAAAGCGGTCTTTCTGACCGGGCATTTGATCCGGGGCATATAACGTCTGGAACGCAACAAAACGGGCTTTGCTGGTGGGTTCTGCCAGTTTCAGCAGCTTGTTCAGCTCAAATCCCACCCAGGGGATCACCATTGACCAGGCCTCTACGCAGCGCATGCGATATATCCGCTGCTCCATCGCAAAACGTTTAAAGATGTCATCCATATCCAGCGTGATCGGTTTGGCGACTTCACCTTCAATACGTAACTGCCAGGGATCGGTTTTTAATGTCCCGGCATTGGCCGCCGGATCGGCCTTATCCAGGCCAAATTCGTAGAAATTATTGTAGCCTGCGACTTTATCGAATGGCGTTAACGGCAAATCGGCCTGCCAGGCGGGCGGTTTACTAAATTGCAGTGCTTTACCGGCCGGGGCTGCGGGACGATCGTTACCTTTAAACCAACTCAGGACATCGGCCTGGGCGCCGCCCGACAGGCTGGCAGCAACGGTACCTAATCCGAGCGCTTTCAGCACCTGACGACGCTGCATATTAAAGATGCTTTCTGGCGTGACATCAGCTTCAGAAAGGGAATGCTTTGTCTTCATGGAATTCTCCGGCTGCATAAATAAAGCAAGCATGATCAAACCCTGCGCAGCCTGCCAGTAAGTGCGGAAAAATGTGAAATTTCCTGGTTGCGCTTATCTTGAGAATAGGACGAAAAAAATCTGGTGAAAGTCAGGTGGACGATGTTTGTCGTTATACTCGCCTTTGTCTGCACCGCGATCTCGGCGGAACGCTGTTTCAGACGGTGATTTATGCTATTTTGCTCAGGTTTGCGCCAGTGAGGCTCGTGCAGACGGTTCTTTTCCATTCATAACCGCAGTGATTACAGGCACAGGGATGCGATTAACCACGAAGTTTTCTGCGTTTATTACATTATTAAGCTTACTGGCGATGTTACTGATGCTGGTCGGCTGCGCTTTTAGTTTTATCTGGCTATCACAGCAGCGCGTTGAAACCCGCGTACAAACGCTGGCTACCGAAGTCGACAAAGCCCTGCTCACCCAGTCGCCCCAGGATCTGACGCAATGGCTGACGCGTCTGATGCCGGTTATCAATGCTGAACAACTCGAATTACACAGCGGTGACCGCACGTTGTTTCGCCTGGCTCGCCATGAAAACCCGATGCTGGAGGATGAGCCAAACCGCTTTATTCAGTTTGATCTGCCGCTGGTGCACTCATCCGGTCTGTCGCTGCGCGTTGTGGTACTGGACCCGGCCAAAACCTGGTTTCGTTCCTTCACGGGTGCCTACACCTTGATCGTTATTTTTAGCGTGGTGCTGATCATGGCCTCGCTGTTGGTGATGACGCATCGCTGGCTGAACCGTCACTGGCGCAATATGGAGCGGTTGGAAGCGCGCTCGGAACGTATTCTGGCGGGCGATCGTCAGTCGCGCGTTGGAGAGGCGCCGGAATGGCCGCCCAAAGCCAGCCACGCCATTGATCTGCTGCTACATGATTTACGCGAAGCAGGCGAACAGCGACTGCGTATCGACACTTTAATTCGCACCTTTGCCGCGCAGGATTCCCGTACCGGTCTGAATAATCGATTGTTCTTCGACAACCAACTGGCGACCCTGTTAGAAGATCAGGAAGATGTCGGCACGCATGGCGTGGTGATGATGGTACGTTTGCCCGATCTCGAAACGCATCATGAAACCCTCGGTCCGGCACTGGCTGAAGAGTATCTTTTTGACCTGATTAACATGTTGTCGACCTTTGTGCTGCGTTATCCTGGCGCCTTGCTGGCGCGCTATTTCCGCAGCGACTTCGCGGTGCTGCTGCCGCATCGCACCCTGAAAGAAGCAAACAGTATTGCCGATCAACTGATCAATGCGGTGGATTCATTGCCACCGATGCGCATGCTGGATCGCGATGATCTCATCCATATTGGTATCAGCGCCTGGCGCAGTGGGCAAAGCGTGCCGCAGGTGATGGAAAATGTTGAAATGGCGACCCGTCGTGCGGCGTTGCAAGGGGGGAACAGCTGGTCAATTGGCGAGGGCAACCCTCTTGAGATGGGACGTGGCAGCGTGCGCTGGCGCACCTTGCTGGAGAACACCCAGAGCCGTGGTGGACCACGTTTGTATCAGAAGCCCGCCGTGTTGTTGGACGGTAAAGTCCATCACCGTGAAATGCTGGCTCGCGTCTTTGATGGTGATAAAGAAGTGGTGTCGGCGGAGTTCATGCCGTTGGTACAGCAACTGGGCATGGCTGAAAGCTGGGACCGTCAGATGGTGACCCGTATCGCTGCGTTATCAGAGGTGTGGCCCGATGAAACGCTGGCGTTGCCGGTGAATATTGATTCACTGGTACAGCGTTCTTTTCAGCGCTGGTTGCAAAAACTTTTACTCCAGTGCAGTAAATCGCAAAGAAAACGCTTTTTATTTGAACTTGCCGAGGCGGATGTTTGTCAACACATCAACCGTTTAGTGCCGGTTTTCAAAATGCTCAGTGCGTTTGGTTGTCGCATCGCCGTCAACCAGGCGGGGTTAACGGTAGTAAGCAGCGCCTACATCAAGCAATTTCCCGTTGAGTTAATCAAACTGGACCCCGGTCTGGTGCGCAATATTGAACGACGCACGGAAAATCAGCTTTTTGTGCAAAGCCTGTTGGAGGTGTGTAAGTCCACGCCGACTAAGGTATTTGCGGCTGGCGTACGTACGCGTGCGGAGTGGCAAACGCTGGCGGGGCTTGGCGTATCCGGCGGGCAGGGCGATTTCTTTGCGCCGTCGCTGCCGGTAAACAGTAACGTGAAAAAGCATTCGCAACGTTACCGGATATAGTCCTTCTAAGCCTGATAACGACGCTGATAGTTGTTTCCAGGTGTAAACGTGAAGTTTCTCGATCTCCAGCATGATGGGAAATGTTAGATTTTATGTCCAGAATCGCCCGTGCTGGCTGGGCGAATAGCCGTAAAAGCGGCGGCTTAGCGCCGTTTATCGTTAGCTAACCGTGGCATACAATGCTGTAAAATTTAGCTAGCACATTTTTTCACCGAAGCGGAACGTTTTTGCGCCTTGTAGCGGCTTCGCGTGGTTGGTAAAGTAGGCGGATTTTATTTTCCGCCCCCAGCTTGCAGGATTATCCCTTAGTATGTTTAAAAAATTTCGTGGCATGTTTTCCAATGACTTGTCCATTGACCTGGGTACCGCGAATACCCTGATTTACGTAAAAGGACAAGGCATCGTGCTAAACGAGCCTTCCGTGGTTGCCATTCGTCAGGATCGTGCCGGCTCCCCAAAGAGCGTAGCCGCCGTTGGTCATGACGCTAAACAGATGCTTGGTCGTACACCAGGCAATATCGCCGCTATTCGCCCGATGAAAGACGGCGTTATCGCTGACTTCTTCGTGACCGAAAAAATGCTCCAGCACTTTATCAAGCAAGTGCACAGCAACAGTTTTATGCGCCCCAGCCCACGCGTGCTGGTGTGTGTGCCGGTGGGTGCAACCCAGGTTGAACGCCGTGCCATCCGTGAATCTGCGCAGGGTGCAGGTGCTCGTGAAGTATTCCTGATTGAAGAACCGATGGCAGCCGCGATTGGTGCCGGTCTGCCGGTATCTGAAGCAACCGGTTCGATGGTGGTTGATATCGGTGGTGGTACCACTGAAGTGGCCGTCATCTCGCTGAACGGTGTGGTCTACTCCTCTTCAGTACGTATTGGTGGTGACCGCTTCGATGAAGCTATCATTAATTATGTACGCCGCAACTACGGCTCGCTGATCGGTGAAGCGACCGCTGAGCGTATCAAGCATGAGATTGGTTCTGCGTATCCGGGTGACGAAGTGCGCGAAATCGAAGTGCGCGGACGTAACCTGGCTGAAGGTGTGCCACGCGGCTTTACGCTGAACTCCAATGAAATCCTGGAAGCGTTGCAGGAACCACTGACCGGCATCGTGAGCGCGGTAATGGTGGCACTGGAGCAGTGCCCGCCAGAACTGGCTTCCGACATTTCCGAGCGCGGTATGGTGCTGACGGGTGGTGGCGCGTTGCTGCGTAACCTCGATCGCCTGCTGATGGAAGAAACCGGTATTCCGGTGGTCGTGGCCGAAGATCCACTGACCTGCGTAGCGCGTGGTGGTGGTAAAGCGTTGGAAATGATCGACATGCACGGCGGCGATTTGTTCAGCGAGGAGTAAATCCTCATCGGCTGTGACCCTGGTCAAATTGCGCAGGGAATTAGCGCCTGACCCCTTATTCAGGCTGTGGGAGCGCATGTAATCAGCGTACCTGCAATTTGAAGAAAGGGGATATGACTATGATGCGTCCAGCCATGGAGGCGCAGGTCTTAACACCCGCGCTTCTTCCCTGATGTCGAGGAACACGCAGATTTTATGAAGCCGATTTTTAGCAGGGGGCCATCCCTGCAGTTGCGCCTTTTTCTGGCAGTCATTGTGGCGATCGCGATTATTATCGCTGATAGTCGCGTGGGCTCTTTTTCCCAGATCCGCAACTACCTGGACACCTCGGTCAGTCCCTTTTACTTCCTGGCAAACGGGCCAAGAGAGCTGCTTGACGGCGTCTCTGCCACGCTGGCATCTCGCCAGCAGTTGGAGCAGGAAAACAAAGCGCTGCGCCGTGAACTCTTCCTGAAGAACAGCGACCTGCTCATGCTGGGGCAATACAAGCAGGAAAACGCGCGTCTGCGCGAGCTGCTTGGCTCACCGCTGCGTCAGGATGAACACAAAATGGTGACGCAGGTGATCTCCACTGGCACCGATCCCTACACCGATCAGGTGGTTATCGACAAGGGCAGCGTAAACGGCGTTTACGAAGGCCAGCCGGTGATCAGCGATAAAGGTGTTGTCGGACAGGTGGTGGCGGTAGGTCAGGTGACCAGCCGTGTGCTGCTGATCTGTGATGCTTCCCATGCGCTGCCTATTCAGGTGCTGCGTAATGATATCCGCGTGATTGCGGCCGGTAACGGCTGTAATGAAGACCTGCAACTCGAACATTTACCGGGCAACATCGACATTCGTGTGGGTGATGTGCTGGTGACCTCGGGCTTGGGTGGTCGCTTCCCGGAAGGTTATCCGGTGGGTGTGGTGTCATCGGTGAAAGTGGATACGCAGCGTGCGTACACCATTATCCAGGCCCATCCAACGGCGGGCTTACAGCGTCTGCGCTATCTGCTGCTGCTGTGGGGTGCCGATCGTAACGGCGATATGCCAATGGCGCCGGATGAAGTGCATCGTGTCGCTAATGAACGTTTAATGCAGATGATGCCGCAGGTGTTACCGCCCGCCGGTGAAATGGGGCCACCTGCACCAGCCAGTCAACAAATGGGACCACCCGCACCTGCCAATAGTGGCAGTAGTTCGCAGGTAACACCGGCGAACTCGCGTGGAGGCCAGCCTTGAGTAGCTATCGCAGCCAGGGCCGATGGGTTATCTGGCTGTCCTTTCTGATTGCCCTTATCCTGCAAATCATGCCCTGGCCCGAACAAATCTATATGTTCCGGCCATCATGGTTGTTGCTGATCCTGATCTATTGGGTACTGGCGCTGCCACATCGGGTGAATGTGGGTACTGGCTTTGTGCTGGGTGCCATCATGGACCTGGTGGCAGGCTCAACGCTGGGCGTACGTGCGCTGGCGTTGAGTATTATCGCCTATCTGGTAGCCTTTAAATTCCAGCTTTTCCGTAACTTAGCGTTGTGGCAGCAGGCATTAATGGTTATGGTGCTATCGCTGGCGGTGGATGTTATTGTTTTCTGGGCGGAATTTTTGGTGATCAATGTCTCCTTTCGTCCGGAAATCTTCTGGAGTAGCGTTGTCGACGGCATTCTCTGGCCCTGGCTATTCTTATTAATGAGAAAGATTCGCCGTCAGTTCGCTGTTCAGTAAGGAAAACTATGATAACCCTGTACCTGGCTTCCGGTTCACCGCGTCGACGTGAGCTGTTGACGCAGCTTGGCCTGCAATTTGAACGTCTGATCACGGATGTGGAAGAGCAGCGTCAGCCTGAAGAGGCTGCTGAAGCCTATGTCTGCCGTCTGGCGCGTGATAAAGCTTCGGCTGGTGTGAAGGTTGCCCCGCAGGATCTGCCGGTACTGGGTGCTGACACCATCGTGGTTTTGAATGGCGAAGTGCTGGAAAAACCACGCGATGCCGACCATGCTCAGCACATGCTGAGTAAGCTTTCCGGGCAGACACATCAGGTTATGACCGCAGTGGCGTTGGCCGATCGTCAGCGACAGCTGGATTGCCTGGTTGTTACAGACGTGACTTTCCGCAAGATCACGGCAGAAGAAATTGCGCACTATATCGCCAGTGGCGAACCGATGGATAAAGCCGGCGCTTACGGGATACAGGGCATTGGCGGAAACTTTGTCCGCAAAATTAATGGAAGCTATCACGCAGTGGTGGGTTTACCGCTGGTTGAGACCGGAGAGTTGCTCAGCAATTTCCAGTCGCTGCGTGCGCTAAGGGGACAAGATGACGGCTGAACTGCTGGTAAATGTGACACCCTCTGAAACGCGCGTCGCCTATATTGATGGCGGCATTTTGCAGGAAATCCACATCGAGCGCGAAGCGCGCCGTGGCATTGTGGGCAACATCTATAAAGGACGCGTCAGCCGTGTGCTACCCGGCATGCAGGCGGCGTTTGTCGACATTGGCCTTGATAAGGCTGCCTTTCTGCACGCTTCCGATATCATGCCGCATACCGAATGTGTTGCCGGTGATGAGCAGAAGAATTTCAGCGTACGCGATATTGCCGAACTGGTGCGTCAGGGGCAGGACCTGATGGTGCAGGTGGTCAAAGATCCGCTTGGCACCAAAGGTGCACGCCTGACCACCGACATTACCCTGCCATCGCGTTATCTGGTATTTATGCCGGGAGCCTCACACGTTGGCGTTTCTCAGCGTATTGAAAGCGAAGCGGAGCGCGAACGCCTGAAAGCGGTGGTGGCCGCCTATTGTGATGATCTTGGTGGCTTTATCATCCGTACTGCTGCTGAAGGCATTGGCGAGGAGGAGTTGGCGCAGGATGCTGCATTCCTCAAGCGTTTGTGGACCAAAGTCAGTGAACGCAAAAAGCGTAACCAGACCCGTTGCCTGCTGTATGGCGAACTGGCGCTGGCGCAGCGTGTGTTGCGAGATTTCGCCGGGGCCGCGTTGGACCGCATCCGCGTAGACTCGCGTCTGACCTGCGATCTGCTGGTGGAATTCACCGGTGAATATATCCCGGAGATGGCCAGCAAGCTGGAGCTGTATAGTGGCAAGCAACCCATCTTTGATCTCTACGATGTGGAGAATGAGATCCAGCGTTCGCTTGATCGCAAAGTTGAATTGAAGTCCGGCGGTTATCTGATCATCGATCAAACCGAAGCCATGACCACCATCGACATCAATACCGGTGCGTTTGTTGGCCATCGCAATCTGGACGAAACCATTTTCAACACCAATATCGAAGCGACACAGGCAATTGCTCGTCAGCTACGGTTGCGCAATCTTGGCGGCATTATCATCATCGATTTCATCGATATGAGTAACGATGACCATCGCCGCCGGGTGTTGCATTCGCTGGAAAGCGCGTTGAGTAAAGATCGGGTTAAAACCGGGATCAACGGTTTCTCGGCGCTTGGGCTGGTTGAGATGACCCGCAAACGCACGCGCGAAAGTATCGAGCATGTGCTGTGTGCTGATTGTCCGGTGTGCAAAGGACGCGGCACGCTGAAAACGGTGGAAACTGTTTGCTACGAGATCATGCGTGAGATCGTGCGTGTCCACCATGCCTACGATTCAGACCGTTTCCTGGTGTACGTGTCACCGGCGGTGGGGGAAGCGCTGAAGAGCGATGAATCACATGCGTTAGCCGAAGTTGAGATCTTCGTCGGCAAACAGGTGAAAGTCCATGTTGAGCCGCTCTACACGCAGGAGCAGTTTGACGTTGTGATGATGTAATTTTCTTGTTAATGCTGGCCTTGCACGACGTTTTGTCATGGAATCGGGCTAAAAATACCCCCTTTTTTGGGTTAACATGCGCTTTCGTCCCGATTGTTCCGCACTGATAACGGTCAGGGCATGAGAGGTATCGATCCGTAATCCGGCGGAAGACAAGGAGAGGTGTGTGAGGCGGTTGCCGAGGATTTTGTTACTGCTGCTCGCCACAATCATCGTTATTGTGGCGCTGCTGGTCAGCGGGCTGCGCCTCGTCATGCCGCATCTCAACAGCTACCGCAGCGACATTTTGCAAGCCGTATCGCGCGTCACTGGCGTGCCGGTACAGGCCAGTGAGTTGCAGGGCCGGTGGGAAAACTTCGGCCCCACGTTACAGATCCGCGATCTGCACATTGCCCTGAAAGATCAGGGGCAAATGCATATTGGTCGGGTCAACCTGGCGCTGAATATCTGGCAGTCGTTGCTTCAGGGGCGCTGGCAGTTTCGTGATCTCACCTTCTGGCAGATGCGCCTTGAACTCAATCGCCAACTCCTGACCAGCGATGAACAGAAAAACAGCTTCAAACCCACGCAAATCAACGAACTTTTCCTGCGGCAGTTTGACCACTTCGACCTGCGTGACAGCAGTATCCGTTTTCTCACGCCCTCCGGACAACACGCCGAGCTGGCGATCCCTCGCCTGACCTGGTTGAACGAAAAAACGCGCCACCGTGCGGAAGGGGAAGTGAGCCTGTCCAGTTTTACCGGGCAGCATGGCGTGGTACAGGTACGTCTTGACCTCAGCGATAATAATGGCTTGCTGGATACCGGGCGTATCTGGATGCAGGCGGATGACGTGGATGTGCGTCCGTGGATTGGCCGCTGGCTGCGTGATAACACCAGCCTCGAAAGTGCACGTTTCAGCCTTGCTGCGTGGGTCAACCTGCGTGATGGCGATGTCTATGCTGGCGATTTGCTGTTACGTCAGGGCGGGGCGCGCTGGCGTGGCGATCAGGGCGATCATCAGTTGCAGGTGGACGGCTTAACGGCCCATCTGTCGCGCTTCCAGAATGGCTGGATGCTGTCCGTACCACAAACCCGTCTCAGCACCGATGGTGTCGCCTGGGCACCGGGACATTTCTCGCTGCTGTGGAGACCGGAAGATAAACAGTTGCTTGGGGCGAATAACGCGCCGGAAATCCGCGTGCGTGCCACCCAACTGGATCTGCAACGTCTGGCACCGCTGGTGCCGCTGTTCCAGCCCCTCTCTCCGGCGATGTTTGATAACTGGCGGGCGCTACAGCCGCAGGGGCAGATTGAAGCGCTGGCGCTGGATATTCCGTTGCAGCAGCCGGAGCAAACCCGCCTTCAGGCCAAATGGCGAGATTTAAGCTGGCAGCACTGGGAGCTGTTACCGGGCATCAGCAATCTGAGCGGCAGCGCCAGCGGTAGCCTGAGTAATGGCATGCTGGATGTAGCGATGGGGCAGGCAGAAGTGCCCTACGGCGACATGTTCCAGGCTCCGCTACAAATTCAGCAGGTTACCGGCAAGCTTAACTGGCGACATGATGGCAATGGCCTGACCCTGGATGGCCATCAACTGGACGTGAAGGCGCGTTCGCTATGGGCGCGCGGGGATTTTCTTTACCAGCAAAATCTCGGCAAAGCCCCGCGTCTCGATATCCTGGCGGGTATTCGTGTTACCGATGCCGGTGATGCCTGGCGTTATTTCCCGGAACCGCTGATGGGCCACGGCCTGACCCACTATCTCAGCGATGCCATTAAAGGCGGTCAGGTGGATAACGCCACCTTGCTGTTTGCCGGCGATCCGACACTCTTCCCGTTTAAGCATAACGACGGCATGTTTGAAGTGTGGGTGCCGTTACGTCAGGCTACCTATCAATTCCAGCCCGGCTGGCCGGCAATCAATAATCTCGACATTGACCTCGACTTCGTCAATGACGGCCTGTGGATGAAGGCCGAACAGGCGAAACTGGGAGAGGTGGACGCCCGCAATATCAGCGCGATCATCCCGGATTACCTGAAAGAGAAGCTGATTATTGACGGCGATCTGAGTGGTGAGGGCAAGCAGATTGCCGATTATTTCGAGCAAACGCCGCTCAAACCGACGCTGGGGGCCGCCCTGCAACAATTGCAGATTAAAGGCAACACCCGCGGCCATCTCAATCTCGACATCCCGCTGGATGGCGAGCTGGTTCATGCCAGCGGTAATGTGGTGATGAACAATAACAGCTTGCACATCAAACCGTTGAATACCACGCTGAACAACCTGACCGGGCGCTTCCGTTATAACAATGGCAACCTGGAAAGCGAGGAGATGCAGGCGAACTGGTTCGGGCAGCCGGTGGGCGTCAGCTTCAGTACCCAGGAGAACCCGGACAACTTTGGCGTCAACGTTAAGCTGCTGGGCGACTGGCAGCTGGCGAAGCTGAAGATGCTGCCCGCGACAGTCACCAGCCAATTAAGCGGCAACCTGGCGTGGCAGGGGAATGTCGACATCACTCTGCCGCATAAAGGTGGGGCCAGCTACAAGGTTGATCTGAGTGGTGATGGCAAAGATGTAAGCAGTCACTTACCTGCTCCGCTGGATAAGAAAGCGGGAGCGGCGATGCCGGTGACAATCTCCGCCAATGGTAATCTCAACGGATTCGAACTGAGTGGTAGCGTGCTGGGAAATCATCGCTTTAACAGCCGCTGGCTGCTGGAACCTCAATTGCGGGTCGATCGTGGTATCTGGCTCAATGATACAAAAACCACGCCGAAGCTGCCGGAAAATCGCGGCATGGTGCTGAATTTGCCGGAAATTAACGGTGAAGCCTGGATGGGATTGCTGGCAGGCACCGGTGGTTCGCGCAATGCGCAGGGGGAAACCAGTGTCGGTGGTGCGTTGCTGCCGGGTGATGTCACGTTGCATACACCGGCGCTGACCCTGGCGGGCCAGCAGTGGCATGATGTCAATGCGACGGTGACTCAGGGGCCGACCGGTAACACTCAGGTACAGTTGGATAGCCGCGAAGCACGCGGTAGTCTGGTGACTGCGCAAAATGCTCCGTGGCAGCTGGCGCTGAGTTACCTCTATTACAATCCGGAATGGGCAGGAAAAGAGGGTGAAACATCATCACCTTTCAGTGACAACACCACAATTAACTTCTCTGGCTGGCCAGCCCTGCAATTGCGCTGCCAGGAGTGCTGGCTGCGCGGGCAGAAATTTGGCCATATGCAGGCGCTGCTGCAACCGCGTGGCGATACGTTAGCACTTACTAACGGTTCGGTGGACACCGGTAGCTCGAAGCTGAGTATCAATGGTGAGTGGGTGAATAAACCGGGTGAGCAGCGTACTTCTCTGAAAGGGACGCTGAGTGGCAAAAACATTAACGATGCCACCAACTGGTTTGGCGTGAACACCCCGCTGCGTGATGCGCCTTTTAAAGTCGACTACGATTTGCACTGGCGTTCTGCGCCGTGGCAACCTTCAGAGCCGACGCTGAGTGGCACGCTGAAATCCCATTTTGGTAAAGGTCAAATCGCCGATGTGAATACCGGCCGTGCCGGACAGTTGCTGCGTTTGATGAGTTTTGATGCGTTACTGCGTAAGTTGCGTTTTGATTTCAGCGACACCTTCAGTCAGGGCTTCTTTTTTGACTCGATCAACGGCACCGCATGGATTGAAAATGGCGTGATGCATACCGATAACTTGCTGGTGGATGGTCTTGAAGCGGATATCGCCATGCAGGGTAAAGTGGACCTGGTGAAACGCGAGATTGATATGGAAGCGGTGGTGGCACCCGAGATCTCTGCCTCCGTGGGCGTCGCAACCGCGTTTGTGATCAACCCGGTGGTCGGCGCGGCGGTATTTGCCGCCAGTAAAGTGCTGGGACCACTGTGGAGTAAAATTTCGCTATTGCGTTACCACATCAGCGGCCCTCTGGATAAGCCGGAAATCAATGAAGTGCTACGCAAACCGCGCGAAAACGACAAGAAGTGAATTTGACGCCGTCGGGGAATTGCCGCAGGCTATGAAATATCTGAGCGTAAAATGAGTGAGAAACGATGACTCTGAATCTGGTAAGTGAGCAGTTGCTAACTGCGAACAGCATTAATCAGCAGGACCTTTTTTCCCTGTTAGGGCAGCTTTCAGAACGTCGTCTGGACTATGCCGATCTCTATTTTCAGTCCAGTTTCCACGAATCCTGGGTGCTGGAAGACAAAATCATTAAAGACGGCTCGTATCATATCGATCAGGGCGTCGGCGTTCGCGCGGTCAGCGGTGAGAAAACCGGTTTCGCCTATGCTGACCAGATCACCCTGAATGCTTTGCGCCAGTCGGCTGAAGCCGCACGCAGCATCGTACGCGAGCAGGGCAATGGCAAAGCCCATACCCTTTCGGCTGTGATCAACCGCTCGCTGTACGCACCGGTCAATCCGCTGGATAGCCTGACGCGTGAAGACAAAATCGCCCTGTTGCATCGCGTGGATAAAGTGGCGCGCGCCGCTGATCCTCGTGTCCAGGAAGTGAATGCCAGCCTGACCGGGGTTTATGAGCAGGTGCTGGTGGCAGCGACCGATGGCACGCTGGCCGCTGATGTGCGTCCGTTGGTTCGTCTGTCGATCAGCGTTCAGGTGGAAGATCAGGGTAAACGTGAACGCGGCTCCAGCGGCGGCGGCGCACGTACCGGTTATGAATTCTTCCTCGCCGATGAAAGCGGTGAAGTGCGTGCAGATGCCTGGGCGCGTGAGGCGGTGCGGATGGCGCTGGTGAACCTCTCGGCGGTTGCTGCTCCGGCAGGGACGCTGCCGGTGGTACTGGGCGCTGGCTGGCCGGGCGTGCTGCTGCACGAAGCGGTTGGACACGGTCTTGAAGGCGACTTTAACCGTCGTGCCACCTCGGTGTTCAGCGGCAAAATGGGCCAGTTGGTGGCGTCTGAACTTTGTACCGTGGTCGATGATGGTACCATCGAGGGTCTGCGTGGTTCGCTGGCGGTGGACGATGAAGGCGTACCGGGACAGTACAACGTGTTGATTGAAAACGGTGTGCTGAAGGGTTACATGCAGGACAAGCTCAATGCGCGTCTGATGGGCGTCAACCCTACCGGCAATGGCCGTCGTGAATCTTATGCGCACCTGCCGATGCCGCGTATGACTAACACCTATATGCTGGCGGGGAAATCCACGCCGCAGGACATTATCGCAAGCGTAGAATATGGCCTGTACGCGCCGAACTTTGGTGGCGGCCAGGTGGATATCACCTCCGGTAAGTTTGTGTTCTCAACATCGGAAGCCTATCTGATTGAGAACGGTAAAGTGACCAAACCGGTAAAAGGTGCCACGCTGATTGGCTCCGGTATCGAAGCCATGCAGCAGATTTCCATGGTGGGTAACGACTTGGCATTGGATAAAGGCGTTGGCGTCTGTGGTAAAGAAGGCCAGAGCGTGCCAGTGGGTGTGGGGCAGCCGACACTGAAGCTGGATAAACTCACGGTCGGCGGAACCGCCTGATTCAAGCACTGAACCGTAGCGGCGTGATTAATCGCGCTCTTTTGACCTTTACGATGGCAAAAAAACGCGCGATTAATCGCGCCGCTACGAATGAGTACGGATACGCATTGGGCGATAAATCGCGCCGCGACAGTACTTATGCTCAGTTTTTACGGTGCTGCTGATACTGGCGCGCTACCCGTTTGAAATACTCGGTCAGATAGTCGATACACACCTGCACTTTCAGCGGCAGTTTATCTTTTTCGGTGTACAGCGCATAAACCGGTCTGGGGGCCGACTGATACTGTGAAAACAGGATATCGATCTCACCGGTGTTGATCTCGTTTATCACCCACATCAGTGGGACATAGGCGATACCGCACCCGGCTTTCAGCCAACGGATCAGCGTTAGCGAATCATTGGTCACGAAACGTCCCTGCGGCGTCAGACGCGTGACCAGCCCTTCCGGCGCAATCAACTCGAAGGTATTATCCGGGCGCACGCTATATTCCAGCCACGAAAAATTATCGATCTCGCCAGGCTTTTCCGGCGTGCCGTGCTGTGCCAGATAGCTTTTGGCCGCGCATACCACCATCGGCATCGCGCCCAGGCGACGCGAGAACAGATTGGAATCCTGCAACTCACCGACGCGGATCACCAGATCCAGCCCGTTAGCAATCAAATCCGGTGCCGGAATGCCGGTGACTAAATTGACACTCAAACCCGGATATTCGCGTAACATATCGCTGGTCATATCAGCGAGAACATTTTGCGCCATTGTCGACGAGCTGCCGATACGTAAAATACCAATGGGCGTGTTGTTGAAGGCATACAGTTGCTCGTGGACCTGCATCGCCTCTGCCAGCATGCGGCGGCAGCCCTGATAATAAATTCTGCCCGCTTCGGTCAGGCCAATGCTTCGGGTGCTGCGATTCAGCAGCTTGACCTGGAGCTCATCTTCCAGTTTCGCGACTATCTGGCTAATCGACGAAACGCTAAGATGAAGCTGACGTGCCGCGGCGGTGAAGGATCCTAATTCAACCACTTTGGCGAAGATGGACATGCCTTTAAGTCGTTCCATTGTTTACTCTGGCTAAAAAGTGATTTAGCTCACAATATGTAGATAACGTATAGTCAAGCGCGTTACTATACGCACGCTGGGTCATTTCACCGCACCTTAACACGGCAGTGAATCTGCCTGTGTTTGTCAGATGATACGCTATGATTAGCTCAAACGGCCTGAATGTTGCCATCAGTCTACCCGTCATCCCATTATCATCAACCCCTTGTGCCATGTGGCATGCGGGCAGGTATCGGTGCAATCCGGCAAGGTCGAACTAAGGAACCGAAATGAGTGTGCTTCCGGTATTTGTCGTATTTGGGCTGTCTTTCCCGCCCATCTTCATTGAACTCATAGTTTCGCTGGCGCTGTTCTGGCTGGTGAAACGCGTGCTGACGCCCAGCGGATTGTACGATCTGGTTTGGCATCCGGCACTTTTTAACACAGCGCTTTATTGCTGTGTGTTTTACCTTGTATCCCGTTTATTCGTCTGAGGTTTTAAGTGAAAGCGCTAATAAGAAAAATCGCGCGCTACGCGATTACTCTCCTGCTGGTTGTCGTCGCTATCGTGATCATCTTCCGCGCCTGGGTGTTCTACACCGAATCCCCGTGGACGCGTGATGCTAAATTCTCTGCCGATGTCGTGGCGATCTCTCCGGATGTGACCGGCCTGATCACCGAGGTGCCGGTCCGTGATAACCAACTGGTGAAGAAGGGCGATACCCTGTTTGTGGTTGACCGCCCCCGTTACCAGAAGGCGCTGGATGAAGCACAGGCCGATGTCGAGTATTACCAGGCTGTCGCCAACGAAAAACGTCGTGAAGCGGCGCGCCGTAACCAACTCGGCACCAGCGCGATGTCGCGTGAAGCCATTGACCAGGCCAACAACGATCTGACCACCACCGAGCATCAGCTGGCGAAAGCTATTGCGACGCGCGATCTGGCGGCCATCGACCTGGATCGTACCACCATCAAGGCACCGTCTGACGGTTGGGTGACCAACCTTAACGTCTATGAAGGCGAGTTTATTACCCGTGGTTCAGTGGCGGTGGCTCTGGTGCAGCAGCATACGTTCTACGTGCTGGCCTATATGGAAGAAACCAAGCTGGATGGCGTACGCCCGGGCTTCCGTGCGGAAATTACCCCGCTGGGTAGCAATACCGTGCTGCGTGGCACCGTCGACAGCATCGCAGCCGGTGTTACCGACAGCAGCAGCACCAATGACAGTAAAGGCATGGCCACTGTTGATTCCAATCTGGAGTGGGTGCGTCTGGCGCAGCGTGTACCGGTGCGTATTCATCTCGACGATCAGCCTGGCAATCGCTTCCCGGCTGGCACCACCGCTACCGTGGTGATTACCGGTGAGAAGGATCGTAAGACGCAAGCTTCACCGATGAGCAAATTGTTTAATCGCCTGCGTGAGTTTGGTTAAGAGGGCGATATGATTGAGTTCCTGCGTTTCCCGGTGAAGCTGACATTTGCGCTGGTAGCGGCGCTGATTATCGGCTTTCACTTCAATCTGGAAACGCCGCGCTGGGCGGTGATGACCGCCGGGATTGTGGCGGGTGGCACCGCCTTTGTCGCCGGAGGTGATCCCTACTCCGGCGCGCTGCGCTATCGCGGCATCCTGCGTATTATCGGGACCTTTATTGGTAGCGCGGCAGCTCTGACCATCATGATCGCCACGGTGCGTGCCCCGGTAGTGATGCTGCTGTTATGTTGCCTGTGGGCCGGCTTCTGCGTCTGGCTCTCCTCGCTGATTAAAGTCGAAAACTCCTACGCCCTGGGTCTGGCAGGCTACACCGCGCTGATTATCGTCGTCACCGCCGATGCCAGTGGTGGGCTGACGCTGGCTCCGCAGTTTGCGGTTGAGCGTTGTAGCGAAATCGTGCTGGGTATTTTGTGTGCCATTCTGGCGGATATGATTTTCTCGCCCCGTTCGATTAAAAAAGTGATCGACCAGGAAGTGGATTCGCTGCTGGTGGCGCACTACAAACTGCTGCAACTTTGTGTCGCGCACGGCGATAAAGAAGAAGTCGACAAAGCCTGGAGCGCGCTGGTGCGCCGCACTACGGCGCTGAACACCATGCGCAGCCAGTTGATGATGGAATCCTCGCGTTGGAAAAACAGCAGCCGTCGTCTGCAAATGCTGAATACTTTATCCCTGACCTTGATTACGCAGGCCGCTGAAACCTTCCTGATCCAGAATTCCCGCCCGGACTACATTCCGCCCCAGTATCGATTGCTGATCGAGAAAGAGGTCAAAAGCGTTGATGACGTGCACAAGCGCATGAAAATCATGCGCCGGGTAATTGGCGTCAGCAGCAAATCCACACCGCTGACCTTAGCCAGCTGGGTGGGAGCAGCAACCGAATACTTGTTGTTGATTAACGGCGTCAGGAGCAACAGCCGTATCACCACGCTGGAAGACGGTATTCTGCAACGTGAAGTGGTGATTCAGGCGCGTTCTGCCGAAACCCACCATGCGATGATTAACGGCGTACGTACATTTGCGGCGACGGCGATTGGCTCACTTTTCTGGTTGTACACCGGTTGGACCTCTGGCAGTGGCTGTATGGTGATGCTGGCGGTAATCACCGCACTGGCGATGCGCACCCCTAATCCATTGATGATGGCAAAAGACTTCCTCTACGGTATGACAGTCGCAGTGCCGCTGGGTGCGCTCTACTTTATCTACGTCCTGCCTGCAACCCAGCAAAGTATGCTGCTGCTTTGCATCGCGATTGGTCTGCTGGGCTTTATTGGCGGCATCTTTGTCCAGCGTCGCCAACTGGGAACGTTAGGTGCCCTGATTGGTACCATCAACGTGCTGGTACTGGATAACCCGATGAAGTTCGAGTTCAACGTGTTTCTCGACAACGTGTTGGGCCAGGTGATTGGATGTTTTGTGGCGATGATGGTGATTCTGCTGATTCGTGACAAATCTAAGGCGCGTACCGGACGTAAGTTGCTGAATCGCTTTATGTATGCGGCGGTGGCGGCGATGACCACCAATCAGGCACGTCGTCGCGAGAATCACTTACCGGCGCTGTATCAGCAACTGTTTCTGCTGCTCAATCTGTTCCCCGGCGATATCAATAAATACCGTATCGCGCTGACGCTGATTATCGGCCATCAACGCTTACGCAATGCCGAGGTGCCGATCAATGCAGATCTCTCCGCCTATCACCGCCAGCTGCGATCCACTGCTGACCAGGTGATCTCGACGCGTAGCGATGATAAACGACGTGTCTATTTTGAGCAGTTGTTACGCGAGCTGGATGTCTATCAGGAGAAACTCCAGCACTACGCGGCACCGAGCAGCGTAACGGAGCCGGTAAAACGTTTAGCCAGCATGCTGAGTAAGTACCAGAACACCTTGATTCAAATCTGAAACCAGCCACCGCGTGATGCGGTGGCTCACTCTCACAAAACCCACCGGTAATGCCATCTATACTTTCCTGACGGGATGCAAACTGTCAGGGGGAAGGAGGGCATCCACACCCCCGCAGCAACACAAACATATCAACGCAGGCTACCCGGTTTAATGGGCAGTGGTACAGAAAAGAGAGTCGTCATGATGAGAATCGAACGTTTTGATTTCGATGAAATCGTCGATCAGGCGCACTTCTTCCGCCAGTTCAGTGACCGTTTTGCGCTGGCGGATCTGGCGATTACTGATTTGGACGATCTCTGGGAAGTGGTGACAGGCGAGCAAATGCCGTTACCGCTGGAGATTGAGTTTATTCACTTAGGGTCAGGACAGAAGCGTCGCTATGGGGCGTTGATTTTGCTGTTTGATGAAGCAGAAGAGGAGCTGGATGGCCAGCTCCGCTTTAATGTGAAGTAACGCAAAAAGGGCCCCGGCGAGCGGGGCCAAAGGGTTCGTCAAGCAGTTGACGAGGAATTACTTATACAGTTCAGCAGTGATGTGATAGTTGTCGCCGGTGCGGGCTTCAATCACTTTATAGGCGCTGGCACCCTGTTCATCGGCTTTCTGCGACAGCTGAGCACGATAATCCATTGGTGCACCGGCAGTACCACTGATGGTCACTGTCCCCGCAGGCTGCATATTCTGAGCCTGTTCCGCCGTGACCAGTTGTGCCGCAGAGGCACCGAAGGTCAACAGTGAGAGCAGGCTAGCGGTTGCGATGGTTGCTTTGATTTTCATTGTTCGTCTCCTCATTACAATCAACAACCTGCGGTGGTAAGTGGGTAGCGGGTCGTCGATTCATATCCAGGCGCCGTTTGGGCGCCGGATAATCATTTATCGATTATTTGTACAGTTCAGCAGTGACGTGGTAGGTGTCATTCTGATTGTTTTCAATGATGCGATAGTGGCTGGCACCCTGAGCATCGGCTTTGGCGGACAGTTCCTGACGGATGTTGTTCTGGTCGCCATCACGGCCACTCACGCTGATGGTTTGGTTCAGCGGTTGCAGATTCATGGTGTCTGCCTGCTCATTGGTAATCAGGCTTGCTGCGCTGGCACCGAAAGAAAGAACGGAAGCCAGGCTCAGCACTGCGATAGATAATTTAGTTTTCATGATTCACTCTCCTGAATTTGGGTCAGCAACCTGAGCGCAATCGCGTCTCAAATGGGTTGCCTTTCACATTGCGTCTTGTTTCGGCGAACTTATTTATAAAGTTCAGCAGTCGCGTGGTAGGTGTTGTCATTACGCGCTTCGATCACGCGATAAGCTTTAGCACCTTGCTGGTCTGCTTTTTCGCTCAGTTGCTGATGGATATCCATCGGCGAACCAGCCGTGCCGCTGACACTGATGGTGCCGGCCGGTTGCAGATTCATTGCCTGATCAGCATTGATAGAATCTGCGGCGAAAGCGCCAAATGACAGGGCAGATAGAATGCTCATGGTTGCGATAGTAGTTTTAACTTTCATGATTATTTCCTCGTCTTCTGTTTTTTCTCTTTTTGTTTGGTGTGATTTGCATCACGAAAAGAAGTATAGATCTAATCACTCATGAAATTAATATTCTGCTAATAATGTTTGGTTGTTATTCTTTGTCCTTATGACAACTTTTAATAACTGAGTGTTATAAAAACCGCCTGGTTTCTGCACAGCACCTGTTAATTACATGTAAAAACAATGACCTATGTCATTTTATCTTTCTGTGCGAAATATTACGGTTGATCCAGCTGGCTGATACGCTGCGAGTGGGGTATATGGCTGATGTTGATATGTAAAGCAGTGTAAAATAGCGCGAAAGGTTAAGCAGGATAAAAGGTCCTACCAATTGTCACAGGGCGTGAGAACGGACGAGAATATACTTAATGTATTGTTTCTTGAGGATTTTGCTTCAAGCGTGACGGCGGGTAAAGGGAATGGCCGAGTTGTTACCGGCAGGTAATCTGCCGGTAGCGGGCAGGGTTTTATAGCTCTTGTTCGAATAACATCAGCACAGCGTCATGGAGCTGTTTCACGGTAAAAGCACGCGCGGGGGTAATAAAGATGGTGTCATCACCGGCGATAGTGCCGAGAATGCCTTCGGCTTTACCCAGCGAATCCAGCAAACGGGCGATGAGCTGCGCTGCGCCGGGGCTGGTGTGAATCACCACCAGAGCATCGTTGTAGTCGATATCCAGCACTAAATTTTTCAGCGGGCTGGTCGTGGTCGGTACACCCAGTTCGGCTGGCAGGCAGTAAACCATCTCCATTTTTGCGTTGCGCGTGCGCACCGCGCCAAACTTAGTAAGCATACGAGAAACTTTTGACTGATTGATGTTCTCGAAGCCGTCTTCCTGTAACGCCTGCACAATTTCACCCTGAGAGCTGAATTTCTCTTCTTTCAAGAGGGCTTTGAACGCCTTAACCAGGTCGTCTTGTTTAGATGGGTTTCGCATAGGTTACCAATAAAAAGAGGGATGCGTTGGGCAACAAGCCCATGCAGATAAATGATTATGCATTTAAATGAATTTTTATGCAATAAACAGGTGAGGGGTTCGCCGGGATAACCTGCGAGGGCGGCGATCATAACAGAGATTTACCGCTACGCCAAAATCGCGGCGTGGCGCGCAAAAGCGAAGGTTGCAATGTTGTTATATTATTGAAGTGGTAACAACAAAATGACTGATCATTGCCGACCCCTGTCTTCTGGCTGCGACCTATGATCATTCAGGCGACTTCTGAAGTGTGGATGTCTCGGGAGCCGTATTGCGGCGTCAGTGTTAATAGCGCGACGGGTATTGTCGCTATCGCCTGAGAAGTTGATTAAACTCGTAACCCGATGGAAACCCGGCAGATCTCTGCCCCACCTTAATAAGGAGTCCAGGATGAAAGTTGCCGTTCTCGGTGCCGCTGGTGGTATTGGCCAGGCGCTAGCACTGTTGCTTAAGACCCAATTACCCGCAGGTTCAGCCCTTTCGCTTTATGACATCGCCCCGGTTACGCCGGGTGTGGCTGTGGATCTCAGCCATATTCCTACCGCAGTGAAAGTTGAGGGTTTTAGTGGTGAAGATGCCACGCCCGCACTGAAGGGAGCCGATGTGGTGCTGATTTCCGCCGGAGTGGCACGTAAACCCGGCATGGACCGCGCCGACCTCTTTAACGTTAACGCAGGCATTGTTCGTAACCTGATTGAGCAGGTGGCGAGCACTGCACCCAAGGCCTTAATTGGCGTGATCACTAACCCGGTTAACACCACGGTGGCGATTGCGGCAGAGGTGCTAAAGAAAGCGGGTGTGTATGACAAAAACCGGCTGTTTGGCGTAACTACCCTGGATATTATCCGCGGCAACACCTTTGTTGCGGCGTTAAAAGGCAAACAACCCGGCGAGATCGACGTACCCGTGGTCGGGGGGCATTCTGGCGTCACCATTCTGCCGCTGCTGTCGCAGGTCAAAGGCGTTAGCTTTAGTGAGCAGGAAGTGTTGGATCTCACCAAACGTATCCAAAACGCCGGTACGGAAGTGGTGGAAGCCAAAGCCGGTGGCGGCTCAGCGACCCTGTCAATGGGTCAGGCTGCGGCACGTTTCGGCCTGTCGCTGGTACGCGCCATGCAAGGGGAAGCGAACGTGGTCGAATGTGCTTATGTGGAAGGGGATGGCGAATACGCGCGTTTCTTCTCGCAGCCACTGTTGTTGGGCAAAACCGGTATCGTGGAGCGCCGTCCACTCGGACCGCTCAGCGCCTTTGAGCAACAGGCGTTAACCGGCATGCTGGATACGCTGAAGAAAGATATCGCTCAGGGCGAAGAGTTTGTGAAATAAACTGACCAGGTGCGCATCCACTGCGCACCTCATTTTTACAATCCACCCGACTTATAATTACGTGCCGCAGGTGTGCCATTGCTGGCCGGGCTTTTCTTGCCCAGGGTTTCCATACGAACCTGGAAAGGCGGGAAGGGCATTTCGATACCGTGCTCGGCAAAACCATGCAAAATCAGCTGATGCAGTTCATGGCGTAGCGGCATGCGGTGGCCCATTTCGGCGGCGTAGACTCGCAGTTCAAACAACTGGATACCTTGTTGCAGATCGACAAGGAACACGTCCGGGGGCGGCGTATCCAGTACATAGGTACAGCGTTCGGCCGCTTGTTTCAGGATCAAGGTCACTTCGTCGCTATTCACCCCAGCCGGTGCCGGGATAGTCAGCACCACACGCGTCACCGAATCGGAAAGCGACCAGTTAACGAACTGCTCGGTAATAAACGCCTTATTCGGCACGATAATCTCTTTGCGATCCCAGTCGGTGATGGTGGTCGCACGGGTATTGATGCGGGTGATACTCCCGGTGAGATCGCGGATGGTGACGGTATCGCCGATACGAATCGGCTTCTCGAACAGGATAATCAGGCCAGAAATAAAGTTGGCGAAAATCTCCTGTAAACCGAAGCCCAGACCAACACCCAGCGCGGCGACCAGCCATTGCAGCTTCGCCCATTCAATGCCAATCATCGAGAAGCCAATCAGTCCGCCAATCAGCATCAGGATATATTTGGTCACCGTGGTGATGGCGTAGCCGGTGCCTGGCGTCAGGCTCAGGTGCTGCAACAGCGCCAGCTCCAGCAGCGCAGGCATATTGCGCACCAACTGGGTGGTAATAATCAGCACCAGAATGGCGATCAGAATCGAACCGAGGGTAATTGGCTGGATGCTTTCCACACCCTGCACCGTGGTGCTGACATCCCACAGGCGGATATTTTCGAGGAAACCGAACGCCGAGTGAATCTCCGACCACAGCACAATCACTGACACCAGGGCAATCAGGGTCAGGATCGAACGAACCAGGCGCAGCGACTGGGCGCTGATAGCATCCAGATCGATGATGGGTTCATCCGCTTCCACTCCCACGCCCTCAATGCTGGTGGCAGGCTGCTCTTTATCCTCTTCACTGCGCGCACGGTTGGCCAGCATCTCTGCACGACGCTGGCGAGCGCGGTCAAAGGCGATACGGCGGCGTTGGATTAACATCCAACGGCGAACAATATGGTAAATCACCAGCAGGAAGAACCAGATGCCGACGGAAGTTTCCAGGCGTGCCAGCAGTGCCTGCGCAGTCGCCAGATAGCCAATGCAGGAGGCGAGGGCCGCAACCAGTGGAATGGCGATCATCAGGTTCCACAAAATGCGGTTGATAAAGTTATCGCCGTTGCCTTCTTTATCCAGGTACAGCGGGATGCCGGCGCGCTTCAGGCTAACGGTCACGATGCTTAATGCACCGCAAATCAGGATGAAGCACAGCCTGCCAAGCGTCGAGGAGAACTCACGATCTTCCAGGTTGGCAAAAGCGATCAACAGCATGATCAACGGCACAATCAGGCCAACGGTAAGCGAGTAATAACGCATTGCGCGTGCCACGCGCGCCTGAGGCCAGCGGAAATGCACGACAAACAGGCCATTGGGGCGGGCAAAAGAGGCGCTGATCATAAACGCCCACAGCAGAGGCAGCGTGGCGGTGATGCCATCGCCAATTGCCACCGCTATCGGGTAGGGCCAGGCTTCCTGCAAACCATAACCGAGGGCCGCCCATAACACCGGAATCGGCACGGCGACCAGAATCGACCAGAACACCGTGCGCATTGTCAGGCCGAAGTGATCCTGTGTCACCTTGCCCACTTTGCTGGCGGCTCGTGCCAGAAAAGCATGATAGTGGCGGCGTGAACTGATGCTGAACCCAACCAGCAGCACGGCTCCCAGAATCGGTAGCACCGTTTCCTTGCTGGTAAACATCATCGCCAGTGCTTTGCCTAACTGGCCCAGCGTATCAAGCGATAACAGCCTTGCCAGGGCTTGTGCGGTATCCACCGGAAAGCTCAGGTCAACCGCACTGACATCAGCGGTCCAGAACAGATAACGATGGGTGGCATCGCGCACTTCCGTCAGTGCATCCTGTAGCTGGGTATTGGAAACTTTGAGTTTGGTGATTTCCAGAATCAGCGTATCGCAGCCGGAAATTAAGGAGTTAAGCAACTCGCGCTGAGTTTTCAGCTGGGCTTCCAGAATGCGGCTCTGTTCACTGGTGAAAGGCGTGCCATCATCCTGCTTCTCTTTGCGTAATGCCTGCTGACGCTCCAGCAAATCCTCATAACGGAGCCGTTGTACGCGCAACTGGCCCATTTCGTTGTCGATCTGCTGTGATTTGGGCATATCCGGCAGACGCGCCACCTGCGCGCGCAAGGCCTCGCCCAACAGGTTCGATGCGCCCAGCCATTGCGATTGCTCACGCAGGGTGCTCAGCGCCTGACGGACTTGCAACGTCTGATTGGTCGCCAGGCGTTGCTGCGAGGCGACCAAATCCATGCGTTGTGCCTGCTGATTAAGGTCAGCAGACAGCTCACGGTTTACCCGGAATTGTTCGCTAATGGCGCTGGGCAGATCGCCGCTGTTTTCCGCCAGTTGCTCGGTACGTTCCAGTGCCTGTTCAGCCTCACGCTGGCGCTGATTATTCAACTGATTGCGCAGCGCTTGCAGGTAATTATCCAGTTGTGAGGCCTGACGTTGATGCACTTCGGCACGCATGCGCGCCAATTCCTGACGGTTATTGGCGGAGAGTTGCGCCAGTTCCAGTTCATCCACACGCGCTTTGTTGGCGGCGTTCTCCGCCTGACGTGCATAGATCTGGGCCTGTTCCTGCGGGGTGGTGGCGGTTGATGCGCCCTGCACGCGACGGTCGCTCTCCGTCATGGCCCGGCGCGCCTCGGTCTGCTGCTGCGGCAACTGCGACAGCGAATCGCTGATTTCGCGTGCGCGATCCTGCTCCTGCTGTGCCTGACGTCCCTCTTCCAGTAACTGACTGCTGACCTGCAAAATCTCCTGATCCAGTTCGGTGCTGCTCATATTGTTGCGCACCGTTTTGCTGCTCTCAGTGGTCATGCTGGCGAGTTGCTGGCGCAGTTCTCGCGCCAGACGGGGGAAGTCGTCAATTACCTGCTGATATTGCTTTGCCCGCTCCAGCGAATCATCGCGTTCAGCAAGGAAATTGAGTGCCGTTTCCAGTGTCTGAATTTGTTCGGTTTGGGCAGGGGAGCTTTTGGCGGATTTGACGGCATCCAGCTCCTGTTTCAGGTCACTGGCTTGCGGCACGGTGGCCGCAAAAACAGGGCTGCTGAGCCACAAACTCAGCAGCAGGATAAGAAAGGCACGCACAGGGAGTTGTCCTGTTAGTCGGCGAGCGGGGTGGTTTCACCCTGCTGTGGCAGTGCGATAGCCAGCGGCTGACCAAGACGGGTTTTGCTCTCCGCTTCCAGGCTCTCTGCCAGTTTGACGCGCTTCGGGGCAAACAGGTTGATGACGGTGGAACCCAGCTTGAAGCGTCCCATTTCCTGGCCTTTCAGCAGCACCACTGCGCCATCATGATCGGCTGCCGGGTAGTGCCAGCGTTTGATCACCCCTTCGCGTGGCGGCGTGATGGTACCGGCCCAAACGGTTTCGATACTTCCCACGATGGTTGCACCAACCAGAATCTGTACCATCGGACCATGATCGGTATCGAACACACAAATCACGCGCTCGTTACGTGCAAACAGGTTTGGAATGTTACGCGCGGTCAGAGGGTTGACGGAGTAAAGGTCGCCTGGCACGTAAATCATTTCGCGCAGGATACCGTTACACGGCATATGTACCCGGTGATAATCACGCGGGGCGAGGTAAGTGGTGACAAACTCACCGTCCTGGAACTGTTCCGCCAGTGCATCATTACCCGCCAGCAGTGCCTGCAACGAGTAGTAATGGCCTTTGGCCTGGAAAATCTGATCCCCTTCGATGCGACCTAACTGACTGATGGCACCATCGGCAGGCAGAGCCAGCAGCGTGGCATCGGGATCGATCGGGCGAGCCCCCTCTTTTAACGGGCGCACGAAGAAATCATTAAAGGTGCGATAGCTGGCGGTGTCTGGTTTGCTGGCTTCCGCCATATCCACTTTGTAGTACCAGACAAAAATATCGATGACCGCTTTGGTCAGCCAGCCACCACGACGACTGGCACCCCAACCGGCAAGTTCGGTCAGTCCTTTCTTAGGCAGAATATGATTCAGGCCGAGCTTAAAACGATCAAACACCTTAGCCTCCTGGCTTTATTACACATCGTTTATACAAAAGGGGGCGGATTGTAGCAGCGCCCCGGTCAGTTGGCGAATGTGCCGTTGTATACCCTTCATCCTTCAAACGGCAGGTGCGTTGGCTGGGCTCGCTGACCCCAGTCACTTACCTGAGTAAGCTCCTGGGATTCACTCGTTTGCCGCCTTCCTGCCGTTCGAATGATTTTGGGTATAACCGTTAATCTTCGCTGGCGGAAAAGTTTTTACGCGTTTTTACTTGCGCCATACTTTCCAGAATTCGGTGGTAGTTATCGAAGCGAGAAGCATCGATGATGCCGTTCTCTACCGCTTCACGAATAGCACAGCCGGGATCATTGCCGTGCTTGCAGTCGCGAAACTTGCAACTGCCAAGAAACTCACGGAATTCGACAAATCCACGGGTGATTTGTTCCGGCTCCAGGTGCCATAAACCAAATTCGCGTACACCCGGCGAATCAATCACATCGCCGCCGTGCGGGAAATGGTACAAGCGTGCGGCAGTGGTGGTGTGCTGGCCAAGACCTGAAACATCCGACACGTCGTTAGTCAGGATCTCATCACCCGCGACATCGAGGCCCAGCAGCGCATTCAGCAGGCTGGATTTGCCGACACCGGACTGCCCGGCAAAGATGCTGATACGTCCGGTTAACGCAGCCTCCAGCTCATCGAGGCCGTTTTTGGCGCGGCTGGACACCATCAGGACGCGATAACCAATGTGGCGGTAAATCGCCATCTGTTCATCAACAAAAGCACGCGCTTCATCGTCCAGCAGATCGGTTTTGTTCAATACCAGCAGTGGCTCGATCCCCAGGGTTTCACTGGCGACCAGATAACGATCGATGATGTTAAGTGACAACTCAGGCAGGATCGCCGACACGATAATGATCTGATCGATATTGGCGGCGATCGGTTTGACGCCGTCGTAGAAGTCGGGGCGCGTCAATACGCTGGTACGATCGTATACCGCTTCGACGATCCCTTTGCCGCCGTTCTCATTGGCCGCACGCCAGACCACGCGATCGCCGGTAACCAGCGATCGAATGGTGCGACGAATATTGCAGCGATGTACCTCGCCTGCGCTGTCTTCAACGTCTGCGTGCATGCCGAAGCGGCTGATCACTACGCCATCGGTTGGCTCCCCAAACAGGCTATCATCCGGTTCCGGCTTTTCGCTCCGTTGCTTCAGACGACGCTCATGGTTCGCGCTTACGCGACGTTGTTGACCCTTCGACAGTTTATTTTTGCTCACGCATCCTCTCACGCTTTCGCCAGGCTTCGCCCCGCTGGGCAAAACGTCTATGATACACCTTAATTTAGTGTAATGACGACTTTGGCAACGGGCGGAAAATGCATGACAGCTGGAAATGAAAATAATCTGATTTGGATCGACCTCGAAATGACCGGGCTGGATCCAGAACGCGATCGCATCATTGAGATCGCTACGCTGGTAACGGATGCCAATCTGAATATTCTGGCGGAAGGGCCGGTGATGGCGGTACATCAGTCCGATGCCCAGTTGGCGCTGATGGATGACTGGAATGTGCGTACCCATACCAACAGCGGTCTGGTGGATCGCGTGAAGGCCAGCCAGTTTGACGATCGTGCCGCAGAACTGGCGACTATCGAATTTTTGCAACAGTGGGTGCCTGCTAATACCTCGCCGATTTGTGGCAACAGCATCGGTCAGGATCGTCGCTTCCTGTTCAAATATATGCCGGAGCTGGAGGCTTATTTCCACTACCGTTATCTCGATGTCAGTACCCTGAAAGAGTTGGCGCGTCGCTGGAAGCCAGACATCCTGCCAGGCTTCAAAAAAAGCGGCAGCCATCAGGCATTGGATGATATCCGCGAGTCCGTGGCGGAACTGGCGTATTACCGCGAGCATTTTTTGCAGCTTTAATCGCCTTCGGGTGCGCAGGAAAACAGCAGGTTGCTGAATTAATCGGCAAACGCGCAGAAAGCGCAAAATTTTGCTTTCAGGCTCTTGCGATGGAAAGGATTTCTCGTATAATGCGCACCCCGTACCGATGAAGAATTTCGGTGCGGCCAGAACCAAGATGATGCGGGAATAGCTCAGTTGGTAGAGCACGACCTTGCCAAGGTCGGGGTCGCGAGTTCGAGTCTCGTTTCCCGCTCCAAAATTTGGTTCAGCAGTACCTCCTATGCGGGAATAGCTCAGTTGGTAGAGCACGACCTTGCCAAGGTCGGGGTCGCGAGTTCGAGTCTCGTTTCCCGCTCCAAAATTTGTATAGCAGTACCTCCTACGCGGGAATAGCTCAGTTGGTAGAGCACGACCTTGCCAAGGTCGGGGTCGCGAGTTCGAGTCTCGTTTCCCGCTCCAGTTTTGAATATTCATTTAAGTTATTTGTCTTCGGTCACGAGCAAAACTAAAACTGTGGCAGCCAAACCGTTTTCTGGAAAGTTTGCGCAATGCTGCAAAGTCAAAAATTGATGAACTGACGACAGTCGCTGCCTTGATCGGCCAGCAGGTTATCCACAATCTGCCCGGTGCATTCAGACGGCGTTTTACCCTATATGCAAAACCGTTTTGAACAGAGTTATCCACAGGCTCTGGACGATTGCTTATATCTTAATGTATGTATAAATGTTTACGATAAATTTATAATTTATTGATTTTAATCTATTTTTTCATGTTTCAGACTGTTGTTAAACTTACTGGACGATATAACGGGGCATCCCGCTAATCGGCCTGATAATTTTATTCACAGCATGTGGAAAAGGATTTTATCCTGCAAATTTGTTCAATCACGCATCACGCGCCAGACCTTTTTCAATCGCTCGTACCAGACGCAATTTCTGTGCAGGCTGGACCTCAACTTTAAGAGCGGCACGCTTCTCGCGCTGTTGAGCCAGCGCCCAATCGATATGTTCATCCAGCAAGGGATGCTGTCCTGAACGCTGTTGCAGCACGGCGATATTTTCTTCTGACCAGGGCGCATTGCCCAATGCCACCGCTACGTTACGCAACCAACGCAGATGTCCAATACGGCGAATGGCCGACCCTTCAGTCACGCGCAAAAATTTTGCTTCATCCCACATAAACAGCGTGGTGAGCGGTGGTGCATGCAGCACGGCACGCGGTGAAAAATCGTCTTCGTCGGTGAGTTGCCCATAGCGGTTCCACGGACAAATCAACTGGCAATCGTCGCAACCATAGATACGGTTGCCGATCAGCGGGCGAAACTCTTCCGGGATGGCACCTTCCAGTTCAATGGTCAGGTAAGAGATGCAACGTCGCGCATCCACGGTGTACGGCTCGACAATCGCTGATGTCGGGCAGATGGTCATACAGGCGACACAACGGCCACACTGTTCTTCCTGCGGGGTATCTACTGGCAACGGCAAGTCGATCAGCAACTCGCCGAGGAAAAACCACGAACCCGCTTCACGGTTGAGAATCAGTGAATGTTTGCCGGTCCAGCCCAGGCCTGCTTTGGCTGCCAGTGGACGTTCCAGCAGCGGGGCGGAATCAACAAATGGGCGGAAATTCAGCTCGCCACACTGCTCCTGAATCTTTTCCCCGAGCTTTTTCAGTCGATTGCGTAATACTTTGTGATAATCGCGGCCCAGCGCATAGCGGCTGACATAACCCAGTTGCGGATTTTTCAGCGTGCTGGCGAAGGCTGCTTTGGCTGGCAGGTAATTCATACGAACGCTGATCACCCGCAATGTGCCGGGTAGTAACTCATGGGGACGCGCACGCATCATGCCATGACGCGCCATCCACTCCATCTCGCCGTGGTATTGTTTATCCAGCCACGCCTGCAACCTGGGTTCTTCAAGGCTGAGATCGGTATCGCAAATACCGACTTGCTGGAAGCCGAGTTCGCGCCCCCAGAGTTTAATCTGTTGAGCAAGCTGTTGAAGATCGAGAGGGTATGACATGAGAAACCAGGAATTGAACGCTAACACGCGCAGTTTATCACACTCTGTCTGGCCTGCGCAGGCGATAGGAAAACTGGAGCGCGATGCCGCCGACAGCCTGGGACTGACCCTGTATGAACTGATGCAGCGCGCCGGGCAGGCCAGCTATGAACTGGCACGTCGCTTATGGCCTCAAGCCAGCCACTGGTTGGTTCTCTGCGGGCACGGCAACAACGGTGGCGATGGATATGTGGTGGCGCGGCTGGCGCAAGCGGCAGGCATCACGGTCACGCTGCTGGCGTGTGAAGGCAGCAAACCGCTACCGGAAGAAGCGCAGCAAGCGCGCGAAGCATGGCTGGCGGCAGGCGGAGTGATTCATGCAGCCGATGCCTGCTGGCCGGAACAGGTTGAGGTGATCATTGATGCTCTGCTCGGCACCGGGCTGAACCGTGCGCCTGCTGCACCTTATGACCATCTGATTACGCTCGCCAATGATCATGCGGCACCGGTGCTGGCAATCGACATGCCTTCTGGGCTGGTGGCAGCCAACGGTACGGCACCGGGGGCGACTATGCTGGCCGCGCATACCTTAAGCATGATTGTGTTGAAACCCGGACAACTCACTGGCAAAGCGCGTGATTATATCGGGCAATTACATGTCGATGAGCTGGGGCTGTCGGCCTTTCTTGCGGGTAACCCGGCACCGATGCAGCGTGTTGATGCTCAGGACCTCTCTCGTTGGCTGAAGCCGCGCAAAGCCACCTCGCATAAGGGCGATCATGGTCGTTTACTGGTGGTTGGCGGGGATCGGGGGACGGCGGGCGCGATTCGCATGACGGCAGAAGCAGCATTGCGTGCCGGGGCAGGGCTTGTGCGCGTACTGACGCATGAAGATAATATCGCGCCAATACTGACCGCCCGACCGGAACTGATGGTGGATGCGCTGGTCGAAGAACGGCTACAGCAGGCGTTGGAATGGGCGGATGTGATTGCCATTGGCCCTGGCTTAGGCCAGCGCGATTGGGGTAAACAGGCGCTGAAAACGGTTGTAGCCTGCGAAAAGCCGATGCTTTGGGATGCGGATGCGCTCAACCTGCTGGCAATCAATGCGGATTACCGTCAGAATCGCATCATTACGCCGCATCCCGGCGAAGCGGCGCGTCTGCTGGGCGTCAAGACCAGCGAAATTGAGAGCGACCGCATCCATGCCGCCCAGACATTGGTCAAACGCTACGGCGGCGTCGTGGTGTTGAAAGGGGCGGGTACGGTGATCGCTGATGACCAGGGAGACCTGGTCATTGCCGATGTTGGCAATGCCGGTATGGCCTCTGGCGGTATGGGCGATATATTAAGCGGCATTATTGCCGCGCTGATGGGCCAGAAACTGGCCCTGTTTAATGCGGCCTGTGCAGGCTGCGTGGCGCATGGTGCAGCAGCGGACGCCGTTGCCCGCCAGCGCGGTACACGCGGTATGCTGGCCACTGATTTGTTCGAGCTGCTGTGGCAGTTTGTTAATCCAGAGATGATCCAACAATAAAGAATGAAGACCTGTGTTATTTCTTTGCCCGATGAAGCGGCAACTCTTGAACTTGGCGCGCAGCTGGCTCGCGTATGCAACAGCGCGCTGGTGATTTATTTATATGGCGATTTGGGCGCGGGTAAAACGACATTCAGTCGTGGTTTTTTGCAGGCGCTGGGCCATCAGGGCAATGTTAAAAGCCCGACTTATACGTTGGTCGAACCCTATACGCTGGATAGCCGTACGTTATACCACTTCGACCTGTATCGTTTGGCCGATCCGGAAGAACTGGAGTTTATGGGAATTCGCGACTATTTCAGCGGCGATGCCATTTGCCTGGTTGAATGGCCACAGCAGGGTGCGGGTGTCTTACCTGAACCGGACCTGGCGCTGACATTGCGTTACGTTGACAATGCGCGTGAAGCAGAACTCCAGGCAGTTTCAGCGCAGGGCGAAACCCTGTTGCAACAGTTCCAGCAGTGCAGGGATCAGGCATGATGTCACGGATGAAAATGGCGTTGCTGGCGCTGCTCTGTCTGTTCTCCACCTCGGCGCTGGCCGCCACATTAGCCGATATCAAAGTCGATAACGGTGACAGTCAGGCGACGGTCACCCTGAGCTTTAATGGCCAGCCTGTTTATGGTTTCTTTCCGTTGCACAACCCCGATCGCGTGGTACTGGATATCCGCCAGAGCGGCAATATTCAGGGATTGCCGCTGACGTTCAGCGGCGAAAATATCGTTAAGCGTATCCGTAACAGTAAGCCACAAGATAAGCAGAGCATTCGTCTGGTATTTGAATTAACCCAGGCTGCGCGTACCCGCGCAACGACTCAGCGTGATGGCAATCAGTATCGCGTGGTGTTCACCATTCGCGGTACGCAAACGGCGAAACGCAATGCGGCACCGGTCAGCTCGGTGCGCGAAACCACGAGCAGCAGTCAGGGAAATCCGTTTAACGCTAACCCGGTAACCACGGTCAGCAGCAGTAATACCACCATCCGTCCCGGTGGCGCGGTGAGTCGTAACGAACCGGTGATCGTCGCGATTGATGCCGGTCACGGCGGCCAGGACCCCGGTGCGACCGGGCAGCGTGGTTTGCATGAGAAAAATGTCACCATCGCCATCGCACGTAAATTGAAAGCATTGATGGATCAGGACCCCATGTTTAAACCGGTCCTGACGCGTACCGGTGACTACTTTATCTCGGTGATGGGCCGCTCTGACGTTGCGCGCAAAGAAAACGCCAACCTGCTGGTATCCATTCACGCCGATGCGGCACCCAGCCACTCAGCAACCGGCGCCTCGGTGTGGGTGCTATCCAACCGTCGCGCGAACAGCGAAATGGCAAACTGGCTGGAACAGAAAGAGAAACAATCAGAACTGCTGGGCGGCGCAGGCGATCTGCTGGCGAATACCCAGGCCGATCCCTATCTGAGTCAGGCGGTATTGGATCTGCAATTCGGCCATTCGCAGCGCGTTGGCTATGATGTGGCGGTGAAGGTGTTGCAGCAGTTGCGTGGCATCACGCCGTTGCATAAACGTCTGCCTGAGCATGCCAGCCTCGGCGTATTACGTTCACCGGATATCCCTTCTTTATTGGTCGAAACCGGCTTTATCAGTAATTTGACTGAGGAGCGGCTGCTGGGCAGTAGCGCTTATCAGGAGAAGATTGCCCAGTCGATTTATAAAGGGTTACGTAATTACTTCCTGGCGCACCCGTTGCAATCGGTCCCCAGGGAAGAAAACCGCCCGCTGGATAACGCGCCAGTGGTAAGCGTCGCCAGTAATCCGGCGACAGGCACGGTGCAATATACGGGTGCGACACAACGCCATACCGTGACGCGTGGTGAAACCTTGTCAGGTATTGCCGCAAAATACGGTGTCAGTATGGCAACGCTGCGCGAGATGAACAGCCTGAAACGTGATGTGGTTTGGGTTGGGCAACGCCTGAAGGTGCCGGCGAAATCGACCGTCACCGCAAGTGCCTCGCGTGGTCCGGTTCGCCATAAGGTAGTGCGCGGTGACTCGTTAACCGCAATTGCCGCCCATTATGGCGTTAGCCCCAATGCCATCATGCAGGCCAATAATATGAAGTCCTCTAACGTGATGTTGGGGCAAACTCTGAAAATCCCGCAATCCTGATTGCTGGCCCCTGGTGGGCCAGCCAGCTACAAGGATCACCACCATGCCTATACAGATTTTACCGCCACAGCTGGCAAACCAGATCGCCGCAGGCGAAGTGGTGGAGCGTCCGGCATCGGTGGTGAAAGAGCTGGTGGAAAACAGCCTCGATGCCGGGGCCACGCGTATCGATGTGGACATCGAAAAGGGCGGCGCAAAGTTAATCCGCATTCGTGATAACGGTTGTGGGATAGCTAAAGATGAACTGGCGATGGCACTGGCGCGACATGCAACCAGCAAAATTGCCTCGCTGGACGATCTCGAAGCCATTGTCAGCCTGGGCTTCCGTGGCGAAGCGCTCGCCAGTATCAGTTCGGTGTCCCGCCTGACGCTCACTTCACGTACCGAAGAGCAAACCGAAGCCTGGCAGGCCTACGCCGAAGGGCGGGATATGGCGGTCACGGTTAAACCGGCGGCACATCCGGTTGGCACCACGCTGGAAGTCCTCGACCTGTTTTACAACACCCCGGCCCGCCGCAAATTCATGCGTACGGAGAAAACCGAGTTTACCCACATTGATGAAGTGATTCGTCGTATTGCGCTGGCGCGTTTCGATGTGGCGATCTCGCTCAGCCATAACGGTAAGTTGATGCGCCAGTACCGTGGTGTGACTCAGGATGCACAGCGTGAGCGCCGACTTGGGGCGATTTGCGGCACCACCTTTATGCAGCATGCGCTGAGGATTGACTGGCAGCATGATGATTTGGCCCTGCGCGGCTGGGTGGCTGATCCGGCCGGTTCACGTCAGGTGACGGACCTGCAATATTGCTACGTCAATGGCCGTATGATGCGCGATAAGCTGATCAATCACGCCATTCGCCAGGCCTATCAAACCCAGTTAGGTGATGAGCAGCAACCGGCTTACGTGCTTTATCTGGAAATTGATCCGCACCAGGTGGATGTTAACGTTCATCCGGCCAAGCACGAAGTCCGTTTTCACCAGTCACGTCTGGTCCATGATTTTATCTGGCAAGGGGTGATGAGCGCCTTACAGGCCAGCCGTGCTGCTGAATTACCGATTGCACACGCAGAAGAACCTGCGCCACAGTGGCAGCCGGAGAACCGGCAGGCGGCGGGCGGAAATCATTTTTCCCAGCCAGCGGCAACGCCACGTCGCTCAGGCGCGGCGGGCGGTGGCTGGCAGTCGCAAGAGCCAGGCTATAGCACGCGTGAAGGGGCGGCCTATCAGAAACTGATACAAACGCCGGTCAGCGTGCCGACGCCGGCAAAAGCGCCATCCGTCCCGGCCCCCGTGCCTAAACCCGCAAGCGAAACACCGCTTGCGGCTCATGTGCAAAGCTTTGGGCGGGTACTGAGCGTAGTTCGTCAATGTTATGCCTTGCTGGAGCGTGGCGATACGCTGCAATTACTCTCTTTACCGGTGGCCGCGCGTTGGCTAAAACAGGCCCAGTTGCAACCTGGAGAAGAAGGGCTGAAACCACAGCCGTTACTGATCCCTGTCAGGCTGAAAGTCGCGGCGGAGGAGATGGCGGTAATTGACCGACAAGCGGCATTGTTAACGGCGATGGGCATTGATTTACAACGGGAAGGGCAGCATGTGACGCTCCGCGCGGTGCCTTTACCGTTACGCACACAAAATTTACAAATCTTGATTCCAGAACTGTTAGGCTATCTCGCCCGGCAGCAAGAGGTTTCTGCGTTCGCACTGGCCCAGTGGCTGGCCCGTCGTGACAATGCAGAAGCCCCGCACTGGAATCACTCGCAGGCGATTACGTTGCTGGCGGAGCTGGAACGGCTATGCCCGCAACTGTTAAAGTCGCCGCCTTCTGGCCTGTTACAGGCCGTTGAGATTGAGAGCGCGATTAACGCGTTGAAGCATGAGTGAACTGAACCAGGCTAGCCGGCCTAAGGCAATTTTTTTGATGGGCCCGACTGCCTCCGGTAAGACGGCGCTGGCAATTTCTTTGCGTCAGCAGCTTCCGGTGGAACTTATTAGCGTTGACTCTGCCTTAATCTATCGCGGGATGGATATTGGCACGGCGAAGCCGTCCGAAGAGGAGTTAGCGCAGGCACCCCATCGCTTGCTGGACATTCGCGACCCGGCGGAGGCGTATTCCGCTGCCGAGTTTCGTCGTGATGCGTTGGCAGAAATGGCGGAAATCACCCAAAGGGGTAAGATTCCGTTGCTTGTTGGTGGAACCATGCTCTACTTCAAGGCGTTGCTTGAAGGATTGTCGCCGCTGCCCTCGGCCGATCCGGACGTGCGTCAGCGGATAGAGCAAATGGCGGCGGAGAAAGGTTGGGATGCCTTGCACCGTCAGCTGTGTGAAATCGATCCGGTCGCCGGTGGTCGTATTCATCCGAATGATCCGCAGAGACTTTCGCGAGCACTGGAAGTTTTTTTTATTTCGGGTAAAACTTTAACGGAACTGACAAAAACATCCGGTGAAGCGTTACCCTACGACGTGTATCAGTTCGCAATCGCTCCGGCGAATCGCGAATTGCTACATCAACGCATTGCGTTGCGTTACAACCAGATGCTGGCGTCAGGGTTTGAAGCGGAGGCTCGCGCTCTGTTTGCACGAGGTGATTTGCATACGGATATGCCTTCCATTCGCTGTGTTGGTTATCGTCAAATGTGGTCTTACCTCACTGGCGAAATCGATTACAACGAAATGGTTTATCGGGGAATTTGCGCAACCCGGCAGCTCGCGAAACGCCAGATGACCTGGTTACGTGGCTGGCCTGACGTGCACTGGTTAGACAGTGACGAGCCAGATTTAGCGCGTAATGCGGTGCTTCAGGTTGTTAGTGCGAAGCAGGGATGATTGTGTACAATTGATCCGTTATCGTGCGCAAATTTTTTACGCAGTTTTTCTGAACCACGGTTCAAAAAGTAACAAACAACAAGCATATAAGGAAAAGATAGAATGGCTAAGGGGCAATCATTACAAGACCCGTTTTTGAACGCACTGCGTCGTGAACGTGTACCGGTTTCGATCTATTTGGTGAATGGTATTAAGCTGCAAGGGCAGATTGAATCCTTCGATCAGTTCGTTATTTTGTTGAAAAACACAGTTAGCCAGATGGTGTATAAGCACGCCATCTCTACAGTGGTTCCTTCTCGTCCGGTATCGCACCATAGCAACAATGCGGGCGGCGGAAGCAGTAACTACCACCACGGCGGAAGCAACCAGGCCGCTCAGTCGCAGCCACAACAAGACGGCGATAACGCAGAATAATTTTTGTGTTGCCGTGAAGCCAGGGCTGGAGAGCGCGAACGTTTTCCCGTCCTGGTTATTTATTTTAGCGAGGTTATAGCTTGTTTGACCGTTATGATGCCGGTGAGCAGGCCGTACTGGTACACATCTGGTTCTCCCAAGACAAAGAGCTGGAAGATTTGCAGGAGTTTGAAACTCTTGTCTCTTCTGCGGGCGTCGAAGCGCTGCAGGTTATTACTGGCAGCCGTAAAGCGCCACATCCCAAATATTTTGTCGGTGAAGGAAAGGCAGTTGAAATTGCCGATGCGGTGAAAGCGAGTGGAGCATCGGTCGTTTTATTCGATCATGCCTTATCCCCTGCTCAGGAACGAAATCTTGAGCGGCTGTGCGAATGTCGCGTTGTCGATCGCACCGGCTTAATTCTCGATATTTTTGCTCAGCGCGCCCGTACCCATGAGGGTAAATTGCAGGTCGAGCTGGCACAGCTACGCCATCTGGCAACGCGTCTGGTTCGTGGCTGGACGCACCTTGAGCGCCAGAAAGGCGGTATCGGTTTGCGTGGTCCGGGTGAAACCCAGCTGGAAACGGACCGTCGTTTGCTGCGCAACCGTATCAGTCTGATCCTTTCCCGTCTTGAGCGCGTGGAAAAACAGCGTGAACAGGGACGACAGGCGCGCGCTAAAGCCGATGTGCCAACCGTTTCGTTGGTGGGATACACCAACGCCGGTAAATCCACCCTGTTCAACGCCATCACGTCAGCGGATGTTTATGCTGCGGATCAGCTGTTTGCGACGCTGGATCCGACCTTACGCCGTCTTAATGTGGCGGATGTGGGGGAAGTGGTGCTGGCAGATACGGTAGGTTTTATTCGTCACCTGCCTCACGATTTGGTGGCGGCGTTTAAGGCAACATTGCAGGAAACGCGTCAGGCCACCTTACTGATGCATGTGATTGATGCGGCTGATTTACGCGTCAATGACAACATCGAGGCAGTTAATGAAGTGTTGGCAGAGATTGAGGCCGATGAAATCCCTTCCCTGCTGATCATGAACAAAATCGATATGCTGGATGGTTTCGAACCGCGTATCGACCGTGATGAAGAGAACAAACCGATTCGCGTCTGGCTTTCCGCGCAGACCGGTGTCGGTCTGCCATTATTATGGCAGGCACTATCAGAACGTCTGGCGGGTGAAATTGCGCAGTATGATCTGCGTTTACCACCGGAAGCCGGGCGTCTGCGCAGTCGTTTTTACCAGTTACAGGCGATTGAGAAAGAGTGGAATGAAGATGATGGCAGTGTAGGTTTACACGTACGAATGCCGATTGTGGACTGGCGTCGTTTATGTAAACAAGAGCCGTCGCTAGCCAGTTATATTGTTTGACCGTTGCCCAACTCATTTACCGGAACAGCCTGTACATCGGCTGTAAGGTAAAACGTAAATACAATAAATGGAGTAGAGACATGGCGTGGAATCAGCCCGGTAATAACGGACAGGACCGCGACCCGTGGGGAAGCAGCAATAATCAAGGCGGCAACTCTGGGGGAAACAAAGGAGGTCGCGATCAGGGACCACCTGATCTGGATGATATCTTCCGTAAACTGAGTAAAAAACTCGGTGGACTGGGCGGTGGCAAACAGAGTGACAACAACGGCCAGCGCAGCGGTGGTAGCGGTGGCAAATTGGTTGGCATCGTTGCCGCTGCGGCAGTGATCATCTGGGCGGCCAGCGGGTTCTACACCATTAAAGAAGCGGAGCGCGGCGTCGTCACCCGTTTCGGCAAATTCAGCCATCTGGTTGAGCCTGGTCTCAACTGGAAACCTACTTTTATCGACCATGTCCAGGCCGTCAACGTGGAGGCGGTGCGTGAACTCGCCGCTTCTGGCGTGATGCTGACGTCGGATGAAAACGTGGTGCGCGTGGAAATGAACGTGCAGTATCGCGTGACCGATCCGGAGCGTTATCTGTTTGCCGTGACCAGTGCTGACGATAGCCTGCGCCAGGCAACTGACAGCGCGCTGCGTGGCGTGATTGGTCGTTCCACTATGGATCGTATCCTGACGGAAGGCCGTACCGTGGTGCGTAGCGATACCCAGCGTGAAATAGACGAAACCATCCGTCCATACAACATGGGTATCACGCTGCTCGATGTGAACTTCCAGGCGGCACGTCCACCGGAAGAGGTGAAAGCCTCATTTGATGATGCGATTGCCGCGCGTGAAAACCGCGAGCAGTACGTACGTGAAGCAGAAGCTTATGCTAACGAAGTACAGCCGCGCGCGAATGGTCAGGCACAGCGTATCCTTGAAGAGGCGCGCGCTTACAAAGAGCGTACCGTGCTGGAAGCGCAGGGTGAAGTGGCGCGTTTTGCTCGCATGTTGCCGGAATATAAAGCCGCTCCGCAAATCACCAGAGAGCGTCTCTACATCGAAAGTATGGAACGCGTGCTCAGCCATACCCGCAAAGTGCTGGTTAACGATCGTGGCAACAACCTGATGGTCCTGCCGCTGGATCAGCTGATGCGTGGCGCTCAGGCAGCCCCAGGCCAGCCTGGCCAGAAAAATACCGATTTGATGAAGCTGCCGCCGGTTTCAGATAGCAGCGCCAGCAATAGCGACACTTCATCGTACAGTCCGAGCAGCATCATGGATCAGCGTCGCGCTAATGCGCTGCGTAACGATACCCAGCGTATGGGGAGGGAATAATCGATGCGTAAGCCAATTATCGCCGTAATTATCGTAGTGCTGGTGGTGCTTTACGCGTCACTGTTCGTGGTACAGGAAGGCCAGCGCGGTATCGTGTTGCGTTTCGGCAAGGTTCTGCGTGACAGCGAAAACAAACCGCTGGTGTACGCGCCGGGTCTGCATTTCAAGATCCCGTTTATTGAAACCGTGAAATCGCTGGACGCACGTATTCAGACGATGGACAACCAGGCAGATCGTTTTGTCACCAAAGAGAAAAAAGATCTGATTGTTGATTCCTACATCAAATGGCGTATCAGTGATTTCAGCCGTTACTACCTGGCAACGGGTGGTGGTGACGTTTCGCAGGCTGAAGTGCTGCTGAAACGTAAATTCAGCGACCGTCTGCGTTCTGAAATGGGACGTCTGGACGTGAAAGACATCGTGACTGACTCCCGTGGTCGTTTGACCACTGATGTTCGCGATGCGCTGAACACTGGTAGCGCGGGCAACGATGACGAAGTTCAGACGCCAGCGGCCGACGACGCGATTGCCAACGCGGCAGCACGAGTGGAGCGTGAAACCAACAGCAATGAACCGGCACCGAACCCGAACAGTATGGCGGCGCTGGGTATTGAGGTGGTCGACGTACGCATTAAGCAGATCAACCTGCCGACAGAAGTGTCTGACGCTATTTACAACCGTATGCGCGCTGAGCGTGAAGCGGTTGCGCGTAGTCAGCGTTCACAAGGCCAGGAAGAGGCGGAAAAATTGCGTGCTCAGGCGGATTATCAGGTAACCCGTACGCTGGCTGAAGCGCAGCGTCAGGCGTTGATCACCCGCGGTGAAGGGGATGCTGAAGCGGCGAAACTGTTTGCTGATGCATTCAGTCAGGATCCGGATTTCTACGCCTTTATCCGCAGCCTGCGTGCTTACGAGAACAGCTTTGCGGATAATCAGGATATTCTGGTTTTAAGCCCGGATAGCGATTTCTTCCGTTATATGAAGGCCCCCTCTAACGCCACGCGTTAATAACTGATATAAATTTAAGGCCGACAATGATGTCGGCCTTTTTTTTGGGGAAAGAATGATGAACACAACCATCTGGATGGCACTGGCTTTGGTGCTGGTTCTGGAAGGGCTGGGACCGATGTTTTTACCGCGTATCTGGCGGCGTATGATTCTGGCAATGGCACAGATGCCGGATCGTTTGTTACATCGGTTTGGTGGTGGACTGGTGGTTGCTGGTGTGGTGATTTATTACATGGTTAGCGTCCATGCGAGCTAAAAATGCGCGTTCTGACTGAGCGGCATTGTGTCTCGCAGTCAATTTTCCCCCAAGATGTTGTATCGATCAAAACTCAGGCAAAAAACCACGCAATCGTATGCTAAAAGAGCTGAAAGTGAGAAAATCAGGTGGTAGAATCCATTTTTAAGCAATCGGTGATTTTGAAAAAATGGGTAAGAACGTCGTCGTACTGGGCACCCAATGGGGTGACGAAGGTAAAGGTAAGATCGTAGACCTTCTCACAGAGCGCGCGAAATACGTCGTGCGCTATCAAGGTGGTCACAATGCGGGCCACACGCTTGTCATCAACGGTGAAAAAACCGTCCTCCACTTAATTCCATCTGGCATTCTGCGTGATAACGTAACCAGCATCATTGGTAACGGCGTTGTTCTGTCGCCTGAAGCGCTGATGAAAGAGATGAAAGGCCTTGAGGAGCGCGGTGTACCGGTACGTGAACGTCTGCTGCTGTCTGAAGCTTGCCCGTTAATTCTGCAATACCATGTTGCAATGGATAAAGCGCGTGAAACTGCGCGCGGTGCCAAAGCTATCGGTACTACCGGTCGTGGTATCGGCCCGGCGTATGAAGATAAAGTTGCACGCCGTGGTCTGCGCGTTGGCGACCTTTTCAACAAAGAAACCTTCGCCGCCAAGCTGAAAGAAGTGGTTGATTACTACAACTTCCAGTTGGTGCACTACTACAAAGAAGAAGCCGTTGATTACGACAAAGTGCTGAATGATGTGATGGCGGTTGCCGACATCCTGACCAGCATGGTGGTTGACGTGTCTGAACTGCTGGATACTGCGCGTCAGCGTGGCGATCTGATCATGTTTGAAGGTGCTCAGGGCACGCTGCTGGATATCGACCACGGTACTTATCCCTACGTGACTTCATCGAACACCACCGCAGGTGGCGTGGCAACCGGCTCAGGTATTGGTCCGCGTTATGTGGATTATGTGCTGGGTATCGTGAAAGCTTACTCAACGCGTGTGGGTGCAGGTCCGTTCCCGACTGAGCTGTTTGAGGAAACAGGTGAATTCCTGTGCCAGAAAGGTCACGAGTACGGTGCCACTACCGGTCGCCGTCGTCGTACCGGCTGGCTCGATGCGGTTGCTGTACGTCGTGCTGTACAGATCAACTCATTGTCAGGTTTCTGCATGACCAAACTGGACGTGCTGGATGGCCTGAAAGAAGTGAAAATTTGTGTGGCTTATCGCATGCCAGATGGTCGCGAAGTCACCACTACGCCGCTGGCTGCTGAAGGCTGGGAAGATATTGAGCCGATTTACGAATCAATGCCGGGCTGGAGTGAAAACACCTTTGGCGTGAAAACGCTGGAAGGTCTGCCGCAAGCCGCGCGTGATTACATTAAACGTGTGGAAGAGGTAACCGGTGTGCCGATAGATATTATTTCTACTGGCCCTGACCGTGAAGAAACGATGATTTTGCGCCATCCATTCGACGCATAATCCCCTCAGGCCGGACTCTGTCCGGCCTCTGTTTATCTGCTCTTTGACTCCGCTCACACCATTTTTTCTTGCAAATATCGATAGTTGCCTGAAAAAAACGCACCGGCCTTCACACACTGGTTTATCATCATAATTAAACACCACGCCCGCTGGCGCATAACAATAACATCTGATGATTTACTGAGGTAAATGTGCAGCTTACAAGTTTTACTGATTATGGTCTGCGCGCTCTGATTTACATGGCGACGTTGCCGGAAGGCAGACAGACCAACATTACCGAAGTGACCGATACCTACGGGGTGTCGCGTAATCACATGGTCAAAATCATCAACCAACTCAGTCGGGCCGGGTTTGTGGCCGCAACGCGCGGTAAAAACGGCGGAATTCGTTTAGGCATGGACCCGGAAAAAATTGTCATTGGCGACGTTGTAAGAAAAATGGAGCCATTACAATTGGTTAATTGTAGTGAATGTTCGATTACGCCAGCCTGTCGCTTGCGTAAAGCCTTGAACGATGCGGTCCAGTTATTTCTGAAAGAACTGGATAACTACACCCTGGCCGATCTCGTCAAAGGTAACGACCCTTTGTACCAAATTTTATTGTCCGAACCGCCGGTGGCAATCCATCAAAAATGACATCGGAGGAACCGTAATGTCAAAAGACCCTTTTCAGGACAGAGAAGCTGAAAAATATGAAAACCCGATTCCAAGTCGGGAATTTATCCTCGCGCTATTAGAAAAGCGTGAAAAACCTGCCAACCGCGAGGACATCGCGCAGGAACTTAACATCACCAGCGAGGAGCAGCTGGAAGCGTTGCGTCGTCGTCTGCGTGCGATGGAACGTGATGGTCAACTGGTATTTACCCGCCGTCAATGTTACGCCCTGCCAGAACGTCTCGATCTGCTACGCGGTAAAGTCATTGGTCACCGTGATGGCTATGGTTTCCTGCGTGTGGAAGGACAGAAAGATGATTTCTATCTCTCCGCAGAGCAGTTGAAATTGTGTCTGCACGGCGACGTGATTCTGGCACAACCTGGCGGTGCGGATCGTAAAGGCCGCCGCGAGGCACGCGTGGTGCGGGTACTGGAACCGCGCAACAGCCAGATTGTTGGTCGTTACTTTACCGATGCCGGTACGGGGTTTGTGGTGCCGGACGACAGCCGCCTGAGCTTTGATATCCTGATCCCGCAGGACCAGACGCTGAATGCGCGTATGGGATCCGTGGTGGTGGTGGAGATCACCCAGCGACCAACACGTCGTACCAAGGCATTGGGTAAAGTCACCGAAGTGCTCGGTGACAACATGGGAACCGGTCTGGCCGTTGATATGGCGCTGCGCACCCATGAAATCCCCCATGTTTGGCCGGAAGCGGTAGAAAAGCAGATCGCCCAACTGAAAGAAGAAGTACCAGAAGCGGCGAAGAAAGGCCGTGTCGATTTGCGCCAACTGCCGTTAGTCACCATTGATGGTGAAGATGCACGCGATTTCGACGATGCGGTCTACTGCGAGAAAAAACGCGGTGGCGGCTGGCGCTTATGGGTAGCGATTGCCGATGTCAGCTATTACGTGCGTCCGGGCACCGCGCTGGACAACGAAGCACACCAGCGCGGCACGTCGGTCTATTTCCCGTCCCAGGTTGTCCCGATGCTGCCGGAAGTGCTGTCGAATGGTCTGTGCTCACTCAATCCGCAGGTCGATCGCCTGTGTATGGTGTGTGAAATGACCATCTCCGCCAGCGGTAAACTCACCGGTTACAAACACTATGAAGCGGTGATGAATTCACACGCACGTCTGACCTACACCAAAGTGTGGAACATTCTGCAAGGTAACCCGGAGCTGCGTGAGCAATATGCCCCACTGGTGAAGCATCTTGAAGAGTTGCATCGGATGTACCAGGTGCTGGAAAAGGCGCGTGAACAGCGTGGCGGCATCTCGTTTGAAACCGAAGAAGCCAAATTTATCTTCAACGCCGATCGCCGCATTGAACGTGTCGAGCGCACGGTCCGTAACGATGCGCACAAGCTGATTGAAGAGTGCATGATCCTCGCTAACATCGCTTCAGCGCGCTTTGTTGAGAAGAACGAAGAACCCGCGTTGTTCCGCGATCACGATCGTCCCAGTGATGACAGCATCACCAGTTTCCGTACCGTGCTCAACGAACTGGGCCTGAGCCTGCCGGGTGGCAGCAAACCGCAGCCGATCGATTATGCCGAGTTGCTGACGCAAATCGCCGATCGACCGGACGCGGAAATGCTGCAAACCATGCTGCTGCGTTCGATGAAACAAGCGGTGTACGACCCGGAAAACCGCGGCCACTTTGGCCTTGCGCTGGCGTCGTATGCACACTTTACTTCGCCGATTCGCCGCTACCCGGATCTGCTGCTGCATCGCGCTATCAAGTATCTGCTGGCGAAAGAGCAGGGTGAAGAGAAGGGCAACACCACGGCTACCGGTGGTTATCACTACGACATGCAGCAGATGCTGCAACTCGGTCAGCACTGCTCGATGACTGAGCGCCGTGCTGACGAAGCCACCCGTGACGTCGCCGACTGGCTGAAATGCGACTTTATGCAGGATCAGGTGGGAAACGTCTTTAACGGTGTGATCTCCAGTGTGACCGGTTTCGGTTTCTTCGTGCGTCTCAACGATTTGTTTATCGATGGTCTGGTGCATGTGTCATCGCTGGATAATGATTACTATCGTTTCGATCCGGTGGGCCAACGCCTGATCGGCGAGTCCGGCGGACGTACTTATCGTCTCGGTGACGCGGTAGAAGTACGGGTTGAAGCGGTGCATATGGATGAACGCAAAATCGACTTCGCGCTGATTTCCAGCAAGCGTGTGCCGCGTGGTGAGGGCAAAACCGTCCGTGAGCGCGAGAAGCGTGGCGGCAAACCTCCGGCGAAGCGTCGCCGTGACGCCGGTAAAAGCGTGAATTTCGAGCCGGATGAGGCTTTCCGCAGTGGCAAGAAAAAACCAGCCAAAGCGAAAAGCGAGAAAAAAAGCAAAAAAGTCTCCGAAAAAACCCGTAAAATCGCCGCCGCCACAAAAGCGAAGCGTGCGGCGAAGAAGAAAACCAGCGAAGCCTGATGCCATAAAGTTCCGGCACATTTCGTAGCGGTGCGACTTATCGCGCAGATTTTACAAAGCGCGCAATGAATTGCGCCGCTACTGTTCGACATCCAACCTTGAGCTAAGTAATGAGTGAAATAATTTTTGGTATCCATGCCGTGCAGGCGTTGCTGGAGCGTGACCCCCAGCGTTTTCAGGAAGTCTTTATCCTCAAAGGCCGTGACGATCGTCGCCTGCAACCGCTGATCGCGGCATTGGAAGCTCAGGGAATTGCCGTGCAAGTCGCGAACCGCCAGTGGCTCGATAGTCAGGCAGAAGGCGGGGTACATCAGGGTATCGTGGCGCGCGTGAAGCCGGGTAAAAATTATCAGGAAGGGGATCTCCCGGATCTGCTGGAATCCATCGAGAATCCGTTCCTGTTGATCCTTGATGGTGTTACCGATCCGCATAACCTCGGTGCCTGCCTGCGCAGTGCCGATGCGGCTGGTGTACACGCGGTGATCGTGCCAAAAGATCGCTCGGCGCAACTGAATGCGACGGCGAAGAAAGTGGCTTGTGGTGCCGCAGAAAACGTCCCGTTGATTCGTGTCACCAACCTGGCGCGCACCATGCGTCTGCTCCAGGAATATCAGATCTGGATCGTCGGTACCGCCGGTGAAGCCGATCATACGCTGTATCAGAGCAAGCTGCCGGCGTCCCTGGCGCTGGTGATGGGTGCGGAAGGTGAGGGCATGCGCCGTCTGACCCGTGAACATTGCGATGAACTGATCAGCATTCCGATGGCGGGCAGCGTCTCCTCCCTCAACGTCTCGGTAGCCACCGGCATTTGCCTGTTTGAGGCCGTACGCCAACGTCAGGCGTGATCCCCGCCGCAAATTAGTTTCTGTGCCAGGCATAACTGCGCGTCGTCCTCATACTTAGTGTGACGGGTAAGCGCGAGGAGCCGTTATGACCTGGACCACTCACAACGTTTTCAATCAACCTCAGCCACTGAGCAACAGCAACCTGTTCACCCGCGATCTGCCGTTATGCGAAGCTGTCGCGCGTGAAGGTGCCAGCTGGGATCGAGAGTGGCTGGCCTCTGTGGGCCTGCAACTCGGCAGTGCCGAATCACTCGAACTGGGGCGACTGGCCAATGCCCAGCCACCGGAATTGGTGCGCTATGACGCGCGCGGCGAACGACTGGATGAGGTGCGTTTTCATCCTGCCTGGCATCTGTTGATGCAGGGATTATGTGCCAGCCGCCTGCATAATCTGAGCTGGCAACCCGATGTACAACCCAATGCGATGGTCGCGCGCGCCGCGCGTTTTATTTTGCACGCGCAGGTGGAAGCGGGCTCTCTTTGTCCGGTGACCATGACCCATGCCGCCATCCCGCTGCTGCAAAACTATCTACCCGAACCCTACGCCGACTGGCGCGATGCGTTACTGAGCGACCGTTATGATGCGCATCATCAACCCGGTAATAAAAAGCGCGGTTTGCTGATTGGCATGGGGATGACCGAGAAGCAGGGCGGCACTGATGTGCTGAGCAACAGCACACGCGCGGAACCGCTGGGAGGGCGTGGGCCAGGTGAGGCTTATCGTATCGTCGGGCATAAATGGTTTTTCTCGGTGCCGCAAAGCGATGCGCACCTGATCCTGGCACAGACCGCGGGTGGCCTGAGCTGCTTTTTCCTGCCGCGCCTGTTACCGGATGGCGAGCGTAACGCCATTCGGCTTGAACGTCTGAAAGACAAACTCGGCAACCGTTCCAATGCCAGCTGCGAAGTGGAATTCCAGGACGCCATCGGCTGGTTAATGGGCGAAGAGGGCGAAGGCATCCGTCTGATTCTGAAGATGGGAGGAATGACGCGTTTCGATTGCGCGCTTGGCAGTCACGGGCTGATGCGTCGCGCCTTCTCCATCGCCCTGTATCACGCGCAACAACGCCAGGTGATGGGCAAAAATCTCAGCGATCAGCCCCTGATGCGCACGGTGCTGGCACAGCAGGCGCTCCAGTTAGAGGGACAAACAGCCCTGCTGCTGCGTCTGGCTCGAGCCTGGTCAACCCCGGTCAGCGAGCATGAGCGCCTCTATGCGCGGCTGTTCACCCCCGCAGCCAAGTATGTTATTTGCCAGGCCGGGATACCCTTTGTGGCCGAAGCTATGGAGGTGCTCGGCGGCATTGGTTATTGCGAAGAAAGCGAACTGCCACGCCTGTATCGTGAGATGCCGGTCAACAGCATCTGGGAAGGATCCGGCAATGTGATGTGCCTGGATGTGCTACGGGTTCTGAACCGGCAATCCGATATGCTGGCGATGATCAGTGACGAACTGGAGACAGTCAAAGGCTGCAACCGTCATTTCGACCGTCGCTGGCGGCAACTGCGTTTGCGTCTCGGCAATGTGCAGGAGGGGCAAGCGCGCGCGGTCACGACGGAATTGTTGCAACTGGCCACGGCGGCCATCCTGCTCAAAGTGGCTGAACCGCCACTGGCCGATGGCTGGTGTCAGCAGTTTCTTGATACGCGCGGGCAGCGGCCATTAAGCTACGATCTTAACTCGCGGTTACTGCTGCGAGCCTGTTCCGGTTGAGGGGCCATAAAGGATGGCGGTGGCGTACCAGAAACCGGGCAAAACCGTCTCATCCAGCATCAAAACCTGATAATACGTCGCACCCAACTGATTCGCTCTGGCGGCGATAGCGCGCTGGGCATCATCCGGCGAGCCGCGCACCTGAGCGCTGATGGTACCGAGTTTGGGCAGGCCGTAGCTCTGCGCTCGATTAATTTCCTGAGCATGTGTGGTGGGTGGCGGTGGCGCTTTGGGAGTTGGCGTCAGTGCCGAGCAGCCGCTCAACAGCAGGCTGAAGGCCAGAAATAACGAAACGCGCATGGTAGCTCCGGTTCAGGGAAGATGGCTCAAGTGTATGCCATCTTCCCGTGCCGCATTATGACTTGAGATGAAAAATACTCACCAACTGGGTCAGATGATGGCCCTGCTGACTGAGACTTTGGGCGGTGGCCTCAGATTCAGTCACCAGATCGCTGTTCTGATGGGTAGCCTGGCTGATGTGGTTCATCGCCAGATTCACCTGACCAATGCCTGCGGCCTGTTCCTGTGCGGCAACATTGATCTCACCCATCAGGGCTTTTACCTGCGTGATATGTTCCACAATGTGTTGCATGGCATCACGCGTCTGCTCAGACAGGGCATGACCTTCCGCTACCTTACTGATGGAGCTGGTGATCAGTCCGTCAATCTCTTTGGCTGCCTGGGCGCTGCGCTGCGCCAGTGCGCGAACTTCCGCCGCCACCACGGCAAAGCCTTTACCATGCTCACCGGCTCGTGCCGCTTCTACCGCCGCATTCAGTGCCAGGATATTGGTCTGGAACGCGATAGATTCAATCACATGGGTGATATCGGCGATGCTTTGCGAGGCGACGCGTATTTCGGTCATGGTGCTGACCGAACGTGATACGGTTTTGCCACCCTGGGACACGGTCTGGTCAGTCTCACCCACCAATACCAGCGCCTGGCGCACGTTGGCCGCAGTTTGCGCTACGGTTGCGCCAAACTGTTCCATGCTGGCGGAGGTTTGTTCCACGCTGCTGGCCTGGCGACCAATCTGTTCGCTGATGTTCTGGCTGCTGGCGGCAATATTGTCGGTGCCCTGGCTGATCTGCTGTGCAGTCTGGCGCACCTGACCGACGATCTGCTCCAGGCCATCACCAATGCCGTTAATCGCCGCCACTAACTGGCCAATTTCATCATGGCGAGTCGAGTCGAGATGCGCCTGGAGATTCCCTGCCGCATACTCCTCGGCTAAATGGATCACCTGATGAAGCGGGCGGGTGATGGCCCGGCGGCTGTACCACATAAAGCCGATGGCAAAGGCAATCACCAACGCCAGACCTATAGCGATAAACAGGTTACGGCTTTGGGTAATCGGAGCCAGCAGGCTGGCCTGGCTGACTTCCCCGGCAATAATCCAGTTCCAGCCCGGCAACTGCTGCCAGGCCAGAAGTTTGGTTTCACCGTCCAGCGGAATGGCGACCAGACCTTTTGGCTCGTTCAGCAATTGTTGCTGTGTCGCCGCACTCCACTGCGGCAATTTGCCTTCGCGCTGGCTATCAAACAGATATTGTCCCTGAGTGGCACCGGCTGCACCGTTCAGCACAAAGAAGCGCCCGCTGTCGCCGAGATGGCGGGCCAGCACTTTTTCGCGCATCAGCGCGTACTGTTTATCGATTTGTACCCCGACGAACAGGATGCCGATCACCGCACCGCTGTCATCGGTGACGGGCTGATATTGCGTGATGTAACGGTGACCAAACAAGGTAGCCAGGCCACGATAAACGTTGCCCTGATTGACGTTACGCCAGGCGGCGCTGCTGCGGTCCAGTCGGGTACCGATCGCACGGTTGCCGTCTTCCTTCTTCAGCGACGTTGCGATACGGACATAATCATCACCGTCACGCACGAAAACAGTCGACACGGCACCGGTACGATCGAGGAAATCATCCACCGCAATCTGGTCAAGGTTGAGGGTTTTCAGCCCGGCACGCAGGGTCGGCGTGCTGATGTCACCCACCTGGATGCGGGCGCTTTCATCGCGACTAAAGCGCTTCGGCAGAAAACTCTGAAACAATCGGGTGTAATTCGCCACCTCGGCAGAGAGGGTGGTATTAAACATGGTGGCCATCTCGCTGATGCCCTGCACCTGATTTTGCATATCGTCAGTCGCCAGTTGCTCCAGCTGGCGAGCGGCGTTGTGGCTCAGGGTCAGGGTGAGGGTCAGCAGTACCACGGCTACGCTTAAAGACGTCAGTACAGACAGCTTGATGCCGAGACCCATTGCGCTGAGAGAGAGACGCTTCATAAAGTACCTATGTTGATGTGGATGAAGGGATACAAGATCAACGGCAAATTGGGCAAAAGGTTTAGGGTGGAAATTATTCGCACAAAAATGTGAAGTGACTCGCGTTTTGAAGTGCAGGGTTTACACTTGAGCAGGTGATAATCATTCTCAACGGAGGCGACATGATTGAACTGGCGACGGAAACGCTGGCAGGAATCCAGTGTATCCATGCGGCACCCGCGGGACAGCGCCAGGCGCGTTTACCGACCGTGCTGTTTTATCATGGCTTCACCTCGTCGAAAGAGGTGTACAGCTACTTTGCGGTTGCCCTGGCACAAGCGGGGTTTCGTGTGGTGATGCCGGATGCGGATATGCATGGCGCGCGTTATAACGGCGATACCGAAACCCGCATGACGCATTTCTGGGAGATTCTCAGACAAAACATCGACGAAGTGCCGCTATTGGAAGCGGCACTGCGGGAAAAAGACTGGATTGCGGAAGAACGCTTTGCTGTGGCGGGGGCGTCGATGGGCGGGATGACGGCGCTGGGAGCAATGGCACGTTATCCGCAGATCCACAGCGTCGCCTGCATGATGGGGTCGGGCTACTTTATGCAACTGAGCCATACGCTGTTTCCACCGCTGGTGGCGCGCACGCCGGAGCAAAAAGAAACTTTTGCCACACGTCTGGCACCGCTGGCCCCTTATGATCCCAGCCAGCACCACGAAAAACTGGCGAACCGACCTCTGTTGTTATGGCATGGTGAAGCTGATGAAGTGGTGCCGTTTGCCGAAACGGTGCGGCTGGAGAAGGCATTACGTGAAGCGCAACTCGACGGCAAGTTAACCTTTCTGTCGGAGAAGCAGATTGGGCACAAAATCACCCCTTCAGCGTTGTGCGCGCTGGTGAGTTTTTTCAAACATCATCTGTGAAATGAATTCGGGCTGGCAATCCACCGCCAGCCCGTTACGACACACCGGACTACAATTGAGACGATAACCGTTCAGCCGCGCTGCTATTGGCGCCGGTGTGGTTATCACTGGGTGCGCCCAGCCGGTTGACGTAGACAGGGCCTGATGCCGCTTGGCTGCTGTTGCTTCGCATCTGCTGCGCATAATCAGTAGTGCTGGCAACCGCGGGAGTAGACAGGAAGAGACCCAGTAAAGCAGCGATAACGAAAGTTTTCATAATCGACTCCTCACTACAGGGAATTCACTCTCAGACGCCAACGACAAGCCGAACCGTTGCGCCCATAAATAGTTTAGTTCTTCACCAAATTGCTGCCAGCCAGGCCTGTTGAACCTGTTGTTCAGCCTTTTTCTCGTCACACCGCTTAACCCACTGAATTACCATCGTTAGCACAAAATGACGCCTTGCCTGGCACGTAGCACGCCATTTGATGAATTGTGCGCTTGAGTTTAGCGGACAACGTCAGTATGATTACGCGTCAATTTTTCAGCTGCATTCAGAGGTGTGTTTCATTTATCGGATGAATCACAACCTATAACGTTCCTTGCTTCCGTGGGCCGCAGCTGACCCTGACAGGAGGCTGAATAATCCGTAAGGAGCAATTTCGATGCGTCATTACGAAATCGTATTTATGGTCCATCCTGACCAGAGCGAACAGGTTCCGGGCATGATCGAGCGTTACACTGGTGCTATCACTGGTGCTCAGGGCACGATCCACCGTCTGGAAGACTGGGGCCGCCGTCAGCTGGCTTACCCGATCAACAAACTGCACAAAGCACACTACGTTCTGCTGAACGTAGAAGCGCCGCAGGAAGTGATTGACGAGCTGGAAACTAACTTCCGCTTCAACGACGCCGTTATCCGCAGCATGGTTATGCGCGTTAAGCACGCGGTAACTGAAGCATCTCCGATGGTTAAAGCGAAAGACGAGCGTCGTGAACGCCGTGAAGATTTCGCTAACGAAGCGGCAGATGACTCAGATGCTGGGGATTCTGAAGAGTAATCCAACGTGACGACCAATCGACTGCGCCTCTCTGGCACTGTGTGCAAGATGCCGGTTCGAAAAGTCAGTCCGTCAGGAATTCCTCACTGCCAGTTCGTGCTTGAGCACCGTTCCATGCAGGAGGAAGCCGGGTTTCACCGGCAAGCCTGGTGTCAGATGCCGGTGATTATCAGCGGCAGCGCCCATCAGGCGATTACTCAACATATAACGGTCGGCACGCAACTCATTCTCGAAGGTTTTATTAGCTGCCATCAGGCACGCAACGGCCAGAGTAGAATTGTGTTACATGCCGAGCAGATTGAATTGATAGATTCTGGAGACTAGCCAAATGGCACGTTATTTCCGTCGTCGCAAATTCTGCCGCTTCACTGCGGAAGGCGTTCAAGAGATCGATTACAAAGATATCGCTACGCTGAAAAACTACATCACCGAAAGCGGTAAGATCGTACCGAGCCGTATCACCGGTACTCGCGCTAAATACCAGCGTCAGCTGGCTCGTGCTATCAAGCGCGCGCGTTACCTGTCCCTGCTGCCGTACACTGATCGTCATCAGTAATCGGCCGCCGTCAACCACGACTTTAAGAGGATAAGGTAATGCAAGTTATTCTGCTTGATAAAGTAGTAAACCTGGGTAACCTGGGTGACCTGGTAAACGTTGCAGCGGGTTACGCACGTAACTTCCTGTTCCCGCAGCAGAAAGCGGTACCAGCTACCAAGAAAAATCTGGAGCAATTCGAAGCTCGTCGCGCTGAACTGGAAGCCAAACTGGCTGAAGTTCTGGCAGCTGCTAACGCGCGCGCTGAGAAAATCAATGCTCTGGGCAGCGTTACCGTTGCGTCTAAAGCAGGCGACGAAGGTAAACTGTTCGGTTCCATCGGTACTCGCGACATCGCTGACGCTGTAACTGCAGCTGGCGTTGAAGTGTCTAAGAGCGAAGTTCGTCTGCCGAACGGCGTTCTGCGCACCGTTGGTGAGCACGAAGTTGACTTCCAGGTTCACGGCGATGTGTTCGCGAAACTGGTTGTGAATGTCGTTGCTGAGTAATTTTACTCGGTAATGCGGAAAAGCCGGCCTTGTGCCGGCTTTTTTGTTATTGCGCGCGGATAAAGCTGCCGTCTGGCTGACGGGTAAACAGCACCGGTCCGTTGCCGCTGTCCACGGTTAATCCTGTCACCACACCCTGGGCATTCTGACGAATTTTCACCTGCTGACCACTTTGCAACGCACTTAGCGGTTGATCGTTGCCTTCCACTCGTGCCATCGCAAACACATCATTCACCGGTAAATTGTTATCGCGAAACAGCTGCGCCAGCGTCTGGCCGGAGGCAACGGTATAGGTGTGCCACTCACCCTGTGAATCAGCGGTTGGTGTGCTCTTGTTGTCATAAATCTCCGCCTGCATCGGTACTTCTTTGGGAGCGCTTTCGCTGACCGGGCGTTCCACCGGATACTGCGGCGTGCTGCTGGGCCACAGAAAGGCTAACAGGATGACCAGCAGCGCAATCACGATACCGCGCCGGTGCAGCGCGGGCAGGGGATCCATCCAGCGAACATTGTCCAGCAGATGCCAGACGCGGTGCAGACCGCCAACAAAGCGGGAAGGGGTAGCAGAAGCCATTCGTGAAACCTCCTCACTGGCGGCCTGGCGTTTACCTTGCGGCAGCCAACGTTGCAACCAGGGTAAAAAAGTACGCGGTGCGCGCGTCCTGCGACGTCGTGGGGCGATCTGGCCCATGTATTCTCTCTTATCTCGACGGAGGAAAGGCTCATCCTCTCCTCTAGTGTAGTATGGGCAATGTGGGCACGAAGTGCCTGCCAGCATTGAAAAATTTGACGTCTGTATTGTTTCTCTTTCCCTGAGAAATGTCATCTGTGATGCGCGAGATTTTACGCCAGCGGCCTGCGCTGTTATGCTGCCGTTTCTATTTTTCTCCGGGATTAAGGAAACAAGATGACAACCCCTTCATTCGACAGCGTCGAAGCACAAGCAAGTTACGGTATCGGTTTACAGGTAGGCCAGCAGCTGCTGGAGTCCGGACTGCAAGGTTTGCAGCCGGAAGCGCTGCTCGCGGGCCTGCGCGACGCGCTGGAAGGGAATTCACCGGCAGTTCCGGTTGATGTGGTTCACCGCGCCCTGCGCGAAGTACACGAGCGTGCTGAAGGCGTGCGTCGTGAGCGCGTACAGGCGATGGCGGCAGAAGGTCAGAAGTTCCTTGAGCAGAACGCACAGCGTGAAGGCGTAAGCAGCACCGAATCAGGTCTGCAATTCAGCGTGATCAAACAGGGTGATGGGGCTATCCCGTCTCGTCAGGACCGCGTGCGTGTGCACTACACCGGTAAGCTGATTGACGGCACCGTGTTTGATAGCTCTGTGGCGCGTGGCGAACCGGCAGAATTCCCGGTAAGCGGCGTGATTGCCGGCTGGATTGAAGCTCTGACCCTGATGCCGGTTGGTTCCAAATGGGAACTGGTTATCCCTCATAACATCGCCTACGGTGAGCGTGGCGCGGGTGCCTCCATCCCGCCGTTCAGCACCCTGATCTTTGAAGTAGAGCTGCTGGAAATCCTGTAAGGCTCAGGCAGGGCGGCGATTTGCCGCCCGCCATCCCTCACTGCTGTTGTAAATTTACCTGCCAAATCGCAAAACCAATCTCGTCACTTCCTACCGCTTTCATCGGATAATCCGCGTGTTGCTGGATAAAGCCGGTAGCTTTCGCGCCAGGTGCGGTTTCGAAACGGATATCTAACGGCGTAGAAGTATGAATCGCTGCCAGACGCCAGTTATGATCCGCCTGCGGTTTCATCTCGCCATGCGCTTTGGTTTCGCTGCTGATATAAGCCGCTACCACCGAGCGGTTCTCATCGGGCGAAGCAAACGCCACGAACTTATCTCCTGTCCCCGCAAATTTGCCGCCGTAAGCGCGATAGTTATTGGTTGCCACCAGGAATGTCATGTCAGGATCAATGGGTTTGCCCTGCCAGGTGAGATCCTTAATACGTGAGGCATCTTTATTGATCAGCTGACATTCGTTGTCGTAGCGCGCCGGTTGGGTGACATCAATCTGGTACTGCACGCCGTCAATGACATCAAAGTTATAGGTGCGAAAATCCCAGTTGATCAGCGATTGTGGTTTAGCGCTGTGTGGATCGATCTGGTTAAACTGCCCGGCAGAGCACTCCAGCCACTCCTTCACCTGCGCCCCGCTGACCTTCATTACCACCAGGGTGTTGGGATAGAGATAGAGGTCTGCGGCATTGCGGAAGGTCAGATTGCCTTTCTCCACTTCCACGTAGCTGGCCGGATCGTTTTTGCGACCACCCGCTTTGAAAGGGGCCGCCGCACTCAGTACCGGCAAGCGGCTAAGATCGGGATCGCCCTGAATAAAATGTTCAACATAGGCACGCTGGGCGTTATTGACGATCTGCACCGTAGGATCGTCCTGTACCAGCGAGAGATAGCTGTACATCACATCAGCGGATTTGCCGATCGGTTTGGCGACAAAGGCGCGCGTAGCACGATGATCCTGTGCCAGTACTTTCACCAACCCGGCGTCCTCAGCAGCCAGTGATTTTTTGGTCACACTGTCATAAATCGGACGCGCCTCGGCTTTGCCCTGCTTCACCTGCCAGTGACCGCTGGCGTTATCCAACACCAGATCGACTACACCGAGGTGATCGCCCCACATGCCAGGCATCACGGCAGGCACGCCATTCAGCGTCCCCTGTGCAATGTCTGCACCTTTAATGGCGGCAAAATCTTTACTCGGGAACACCGCATGCGCATGCCCAAACATGATGGCATCAATGCCTGGAACCTGGCTGAGGTAATAAACCGAGTTTTCCGCCAGGGCGTGATACGGCTCACTGCTTAAACCGGAATGTGGGATAGCGATGATTATTTCAGCACCTTTTGTACGCATTTCCGGCACATAACGCTTCGCTGTTTCCGTGATGTCATCAACGCGAACTTTTCCCTGTAGATTGTTGCGATCCCAGATCATAATCTGCGGCGGAACGAAGCCGATGTAACCGATTTTTAACTTTTGTGGCTTCCCGTCCCGGTCAGTGACGGTAGTTTCTTTAATAAGATAAGGGGTAAACAGCGGTTTTCCGCTTTTCAGGTCAATAATGTTGGCGTTCACATAAGGAAAACGCGCGCCCGCCAGCGCTTTTTTCAAATAAGGCAGGCCATAATTAAATTCGTGGTTGCCGAGATTACCAACGCTGTAATCCAGCGTATTAAGCGCTTTGTACACCGGATGGACTTCGCCGGGTTTCAACCCTTTCGCTGCCATGTAATCACCGAGCGGGCTGCCCTGAATGATGTCGCCATTGTCCACCAGCACGCTATTTTTGACCTGCGAACGCGCCTGATGAATCAGCGTGGCGGTACGTACCAGGCCAAACTTTTCTGTTGGGGTGTCTTTGTAATAGTCAAAGTCCATCATATTGCTGTGCAGATCGGTGGTTTCCAGAATGCGCAAATCCACCGTTGCGGCCTGTGCCAGAGCGGCTGAAAGGCCGAATGTCAGTAACGCCATGCTCACTTTGAACATGTTGCCTCCTTGTTGCTGTCCAATTGGCCTCTCAAAATAATGTAAAAAGGTGACAAATTGTCAGATGAAAACGTGATGTGCTTCAGGGTTTTGCCATGTGGCTGTACCGATGCTACAGAGCATCAGGTCACAGATGACGGCATGCGTTGAACTATGATATTGATATTAAAATAGATTGCGCTCGCCCCGGCGTGTGCCTCGGGTAACACGGGTCGCCTGCTAAAATGGATACAGGTTTACCGTTGGCAGCGAGTAAGCAGAATCAGCAGAAAAAGAGGTGAAGTATGTTAGAGCAAATTTGCCAGCTGGCTCGTGAGGCGGGCGATGCGATTATGCAGGTTTACAACGGTGTACAGCCGATGGATATCGAACGCAAGGCTGACGACTCTCCGGTCACGGCAGCTGATCTCGCCGCGCATAAAGTCATTGTGAGCGGGCTGAATAGCCTGACGCCTGACGTACCGGTGTTGTCAGAGGAAGATCCACCAGGCTGGGAAATCCGTCAGCACTGGCAGCGTTACTGGCTGGTCGATCCGCTGGACGGTACCAAAGAGTTTATCAAGCGTAATGGTGAGTTCACGGTAAATATCGCCCTGATTGAAAAAGGAAAACCCGTGCTGGGTGTGGTGTATGCGCCCGCCATCGGCGTGCTTTATTCCGCTGCTGAAGGCAAAGCCTGGAAAGAAGAAGGGGGCAACAAAACCCAGGTGCATGTGCGCGATGCACGCCCGCCGCTGGTGGTGATCAGCCGTTCCCATTTTGATAAGGATGAGGAACTGAAAGAGTATTTGCAGCAGTTGGGTGAACATCAGACGACGGCCATCGGCTCATCACTAAAATTCTGCCTGGTAGCAGAAGGGAAGGCCCAACTCTACCCGCGCTTTGGACCAACTAACATTTGGGATACCGGTGCCGGACACGCCGTCGCGATCGCCGCAGGCGCGCATGTGCATGACTGGACCGGCAAAACCCTTGACTATGCTCCGCGTGAATCGTTCCTCAATCCCGGCTTTCGCGTGTCGCTGTTTTGATCCGCAAACCGTAACGGCGCAATAGATCGCGCCGTTGAAGGTCCAGGGCGCGCGATAAATCGCGCCGCTACTTCAGCAGTTGATGTAACAGCGTCATCACCTGCTGTACTTCTTGTTGCGTCAGTGCACCATCTTTGGCGAACTGCACATGCCCGCTCTTATCCAGCACCACCACCGCTGAACCGCCACTTTCCAGTTGCCAGGCTTTACGCGCGTTGCCGTTGCTATCGACGATAAATTGCGACCACGGATATTGCTGCTTATTACTTTCGATGCTGCTACGTACAAACATACCGGTGCCTGGAATGGCATCGTCAGTGTTGACCACGGTGGTGGTCTGGTAGCGGTCATGTGGCAGACCGGCGGCTTTAATGGCTTCAACCAATGCCGCATTTTGTTCTTTAGCTGATGATCGCCCGGCAATATGCTGGATGACCCGCACTTTGCCGATGAGCTGCGCGCTATTCCACGGGCGATAACTAAATTTATCCTGCTGCCAGAGCAATTCTCCTTTGTCATTGATACCGACCGCAGGTACGCGCTCCCCCTGTTTGAACAGGTGTGCCGCCGCGAGATTAGGTAAAAGTAGCGCCAGTGCAAACACCAGATGTGGCAATCGCATGAAAGTTGCTCCTGAGTGATCAGACCAGTTGGTCATGTTCCTGCAATAATAAGCGTGGATGATGCGCCCTGTCGCGGCGAGTTCACAGCTTTGTAACCAACGCCACAATTCCTTAATGTCCGAAGGTTTATACTGGATTGTGTGACCGTGATAACAGAGTGTTCTGTAATGATGTGTCAATTCAGTAAAAAATTCATTTTTTCGGAACATCCGCAACGCAGGATGTTCTATAGTTTAGGCCTCATTTGCGCTTCATGGGTTCGTACCGATTTTGGCAACGGCGAAGCGTTTTACATCTGTACAGGAGTTAAGAACAGCATGAAGATCTTCCAGCGTTATAATCCGCTGCAAATTGCGAAATACGTAAAAACGCTATTTAAAGGAAGGTTGTACATCAAGGACGTTGGCGCATTCGAATTCGATAAAGGGAAGGTGCTTATCCCGCGTGTCAAAGACGTGCAGCACTTAAGTGTGATGTCCGAAATCAATCGCCATGTGCTGCGGCTACAAGCCGAGTACAATTAAGCAGAAGAAAGGGCGCCGATGGCGCCCTGAATTTTTTATCGCGTGGTTACGATGAGGGATTTTCAGCATCAGCGGCGGCGTTTTTCGCCACATTCAGCACCGGCGGGCGTTCATCAATACGCGTTACCAGCAACTGGTCGATGCGATAGCTGTCGATATCCACCACTTCAAACTTATAACCCGCAAATTTCACAAAATCAGTACGTTTCGGGATCTTGCGCAGCATATACATCATAAAGCCGCCGATGGTTTCATAGTTGCCCGACTGTGGGAACTCATCGATATGCAGCACGCGCATCACGTCATCAATCGGCGTACCGCCTTCTACCAGCCACGAATTCTCATCACGCGCCACAATCTGTTCTTCCAGCCCCTGGCCGACCAGATCGCCCATCAGGGTAGTCATCACATCATTCAGCGTGATAATACCGACCACCAGCGCGTATTCGTTCATGATCACCGCAAAATCTTCACCGGCGGTTTTAAAACTTTCCAGTGCTTCGGATAACGTCAGCGTATCCGGCACAATCAACGCCGAGCGAATTTGCACGCCGCTGTTCAGCGTCATGCTTTGATTACCCAGTACGCGCAGCAGTAACTCTTTGGAATCGACATAACCGACAATATGGTCAATATCGCCATCGCAGACGAGGAATTTGGAGTGCGGGTGCTCGGCGATTTTCGCTTTCAGGCTGCTTTCATCTTCGTGCAGATCAAACCAGACGATATTTTCACGCGACGTCATGGAAGACGGCACGGTGCGTGACTCCAGCTCGAACACGTTCTCAATCAGCTCATGTTCCTGCTTACGCAGCACCCCGGCCAGTGCACCGGCTTCTACCACGGCGTAGATGTCATCGGAGGTGATGTCGTCCTTACGCACCATCGGCAGGTTAAAAATACGGAAGAAGACGTTCGCGAGTCCGTTAAACAGCCATACCAACGGGCGGAACACCAGCAGGCAGAAGCGCATCGGATTGATGATACGCAGCGCAATGGCTTCCGGCGCGATCATGCCAACCCGTTTCGGGGTTAAATCGGCAAACAGAATGAACATGCTGGTGACGATGGTGAAGGAGCAAATAAAGCTCAGTTGATCGGCCAGCTCTGGCGAAACAAAACGGGTAAACAGCGAGTTAAAAGCGGGGGAGAAGGCCGCATCGCCGACGATACCACCGAGGATCGCCACCGCGTTCAGGCCAATCTGCACCACGGTAAAGAACATACCCGGCGTCTCCTGCATCTTCAGGACACGCTGAGCATTAATATTTCCTTCATCGGCCAGCAGCTTAAGCTTGATCTTGCGGGCAGCCGCCAGCGAGATTTCCGACAGAGAAAAAAAGGCACTGATAATAATCAGTAAAAGAATGACAAGTAAGCTATCGAGCATAAAAGGTCCGTTGGGTTAATCACTTGTCATTTTTGGCCTGGGCAGCTCAGAAAGGGCGTACATCCGGTACTTACCAGTCAAACAGGGCTATCCGTGCCAAAAATGTCTGCGCCAATTCGACAAGTCAGTAAACGTCGGGGCAGAAATGAAAGCAGGCGATGCCTGCCGGACGGTGATTATAGCAGCAGCGCTCATCATGCCGCCAGCGGAGACGTAACAGCGCTTAAGATTAGTCTGAGTGCTTGTCAAGAACCCGCAGAAGCGCCGCTTCGTTGTTGTATCGCTCCGGTCATTTGCCGACAATAGACACGATTTGGCTTAATTGCCGTTTTTACGCAGCTGTTCGGGGAAAAGAGCGGCTATGCTGATGGGTATGCCTGCACGGGTTTTACCCGCGAAACAAAAAAATGCCCCTGCGGAATAGGGGCAGGCATTATTAACAGGAGTAAGCGTGCCACGATTTCATATTTATTGCATGGCCAGCCTGTTGCTGGTCGCACCTGCCCTTCATGCGGCCAAGGTGCGATTGCAGCTGGAAGGCTTATCCGGGGATTTAGAGAAAAACGTCAGGGCGCGCCTCTCCACCATTGGTAGCGACGAGGTTTCCAACGACGGTCGTTTCCGCGCGCGTGTTGCCGTAGCGGTTAAAGAGGGGCTACGCGCCCTGGGTTACTATGAGCCTCAGATTGATTTCGAATCGCGTCCGGCACCGCCGCAGGGGGGACGCCCGGTATTAATCGCGCGCGTCACGGCCGGAGAGCCCGTCAAGATTGGCGGCAGTACCATCGTGGTGGAAGGTGCCGCGAAAAACGACCCCGACTACAAAGCCTGGGTTAAGCAGGGCACCCCGAAGGTGGGTACTCAGCTCAATCATGGTGATTACGACAAATTTAAAAGCGGTTTCTCCAGCCTGGCGCTGCGTAATGGTTATTTCGACGGTGACTTTAAGCAGAGCCAGCTTGGCGTGTCAGTGGAGCGTCGTGAGGCGTTTTGGAACATCGATTATGACAGCGGCCCACGTTATCGCTTTGGTGATGTAACTTTTCAGGGATCGCAGATTAATGAAGCCTATCTGCGCAATCTGGTGCCGTTTAAAGAGGGCGATCCCTACAGCTCGCGCGATTTGGCAGAACTAAACCGCCGTCTCTCCGCCACAGGGTGGTTCAACTCGGTCGTGGTGGCACCCGAATTTGATAAAGGGCGGCAAACCAAAGTGTTGCCGCTCAATGCCGTTGTTTCTCCGCGCACGGAAAACACCATCGAAACCGGTATCGGTTACTCCACCGATGTCGGGCCGCGTCTGAAAGGCACCTGGAAAAAGCCGTGGATTAATGACAGCGGCCATAGCCTGACCACCAGCGCCTATATTTCCGCGCCGGAACAGCAGCTCGATCTCAGCTATAAAGTCCCGCTGCTGAAAAGCCCGCTGGAACAATATTATACCTTCTCCGGTGGGGTAAAACGCACCGACCTGAACGACACCAAAGCTGACACCACCACGCTTGGTGTGTCACGTAACTGGGACAGCAGCAGCGGCTGGCAAAGAGCCGTCAACCTGCGCTGGAGTCTTGACCACTTTACCCAGGGTAGCGTCACCAACACCACCATGCTGCTGTATCCCGGCGTCAGCCTTAGCCGTACCCGTTCGCGTGGTGGCTTGATGCCAAACTGGGGCGATTCCCAGCGCTATTCCGCAGATGTGTCGGATACCACCTGGGGTTCAGATGTCGACTTCCTGATCTTACAGGCGCAAAACGTCTGGATCCGCACGCTGGGTGAGAAGAATCGCTTTGTGCTTCGCGGCAATCTTGGCTGGATTGAAACCAACGATTTTGAAAAAGTCCCGCCCGACTTACGCTTCTTCGCCGGGGGTGACCGCAGCATTCGCGGTTACAAATATCAGGGAATTTCACCGCGCGATGACAACGGTAAGCTGACCGGCGCCTCGAAACTGGCGACCGGCTCCGTCGAATATCAGTACAACGTGACCGGAAAATGGTGGGGAGCGGTGTTCATCGACTCCGGCGAAGCGGTGAACGATATCAAACAAAGCAACTTTAAAACCGGCGCGGGCTTTGGCGTGCGCTGGGCCTCTCCGGTCGGGCCAATCAAACTCGATATCGCTCGTCCGATTGGTGATGATGAGGAGCATGGATTGCAATTTTATATCGGACTGGGGCCTGAACTATGAAGCTGTGGAAAAAGGTCCTGATTGGTTTTGGTATTTTTCTGCTGCTGATTTTCGGCAGCGTGGCGTTTCTGATTGGCACCACACCGGGTTTGCATCTGTTGTTGAAAGGGGCCGATCGCTGGGTGCCGGGATTATCCATCAACAAAGTCGAAGGTGGCTGGCGCGATCTGACGCTCAGTGGCGTGAAGTATGAAATGCCGGGCGTCAGCGTGGATGCCGGACGCTTCCATCTGGCGCTCAACCTGAATTGTCTGCTGCACTCCTCGGTGTGTGTCGATGACATCGGATTGCAGGATGTCAGCGTGGTGGTGGATAGTAAGAAAATGGCACCGGCCAGTGCGCCTGCGCCGGAGCCGGAGAGCGGGACGACCAATCTCAGCACCCCCTATCCGATCACCCTCAGCAAAGTCGGCCTGCATAACATCAATGTCAAAGTAGATGACACGGCGATTTCGCTGCTGGATTTCACTACCGGCCTGCACTGGCAGGAGCGTGCGCTGACACTGACACCAACCCATATTGAAAGCCTGCTGATTGCGCTGCCTAAAGCAGCCAAAGTCGTCGACGAGCAGGTGGTGCAGCCGAAAGTTCAGCAACCGCAGCCGGAAGAGAAACCGCTGGGCGAGACGCTACAGGCGATGTTTGCTCAACCGCTACTGCCTGCGTTACCGGACTTTGCACTGCCGCTGGATATCACCGTGCAGGAGCTGAGCGGTAAACAACTGCGACTGACCGGCGATACCGATGTCACCATCAACAGCCTGCTGCTGAAAGCCCAGACGAACGATCGCCATCTGCAACTGGAAACCTTTGATGTGGATTCCACCCAGGGGCAGGTCAACGCCAGCGGTGAGGCCACTCTGGCCGATAACTGGCCGGTCAATTTTGCGCTCAACGGTGCGGTGAATCTCGACCCGATTAAAGGGGAGAAGATCAAACTGAACCTGAGCGGCGCGCTGCGTGATGAGTTAAAGCTGGCGCTTAATCTTTCTGGCCCGGTGCAGGCGCAGTTAGATGCTGCCGCCCAGCCTGCGGTGGTGGGGCTGCCGTTGTCGCTGAAATTTACCAGCCCGCAACTGCGTTGGCCGCTGACCGGCCCGGTGCAGTATCAGGCGGATAAGCTGGATTATCAGTTTAAAGGCAAAGCCACCGATTACGTGATGTCATTGCGTACGGCGGTGAAAGGAGAAGGTGTCCCACCTGCTGACATCTCACTCGACGGCAAAGGCAATGTGCAGCAGTTCAACCTCGACAAGCTGCGGGTGGCGGCGTTGCAGGGCAATATCGACCTGACCGCGCTGGTGGACTGGAGCAAAGCGATCAGCTGGCACAGTGAACTGACGCTATCCGGCATCAACACCGCCAAACAATACCCGGAGTGGCCAGCGAAGCTGGATGGCAAAATCACCACACGCGGTAGCCTGTACGGCGGTAGTTGGCAGCTGAGCGTGCCGCAGCTACAGCTGAAAGGGAATGTGAAAAATAATGCGGTCAGCGCCGATGGTTCTCTCACCGGCAACAGCTACAACCAGTGGAAAATCCCCGGAATCAATCTGGTGCTGGGGCGTAACCATGTTGATGTCAAAGGCGAGCTGGGTGATGCACTGAATCTGGACGCCGTCATTGATGCGCCGCACCTCGACAATGCGCTGCCAGGGTTGGGCGGTGTGGTGAAAGGCAACATCAAGGCACGCGGAACGCTTAAGGCACCGCAGGTGCTGGCTGACCTTACTGCTACCGGCTTGCGCTGGCAGGCGTTGAGCATTGCGCGTGTTGCGTTGCAGGGAGACGTGAAATCCAGCGACCAGGTGGCGGGTAAACTGCAACTGCGCGTTGAGCAACTGAAGCAGGATACGCTGGCGATCAATCTGCTGACGCTCAATGCTGACGGCAACGAAAAGCAGCATCAGTTGAAACTGAACGTGCAGGGTGAGCCGGTTTCCGGTCAGCTGGCGCTCAACGGCAGCTTTGACCGCAAAACGCAGCACTGGCAGGGGACGTTGAACAATACCCGCTTCGACACCCCGGTAGGCGAGTGGCGTCTGACGCGGGCGATGGCGATTGATTATCTCAACAGCAAACAAACCGCGACTATCGGGCCACACTGCTGGCAAAACCCGAATGCGCAGGTGTGCGTGCCGGAGCCGATTGAAGCGGGTGCCAGTGGTCACGCCCATGTGGTGCTGAGTCGTTTTGATTTAGCGATGATCAAACCTTTCCTGACCGATGAAACTAAGCTGACCGGCGTATTCAGCGGCGATGCACGCGTGAACTGGACGGCCGACGGCGCACTGCCGACCGGCACCGTTGCACTGAAGGGCAATGGCGTGAAAGTCGAACAGGATGTGCAGGGTAATACCCTGCCGATTGCTTTCGACACCCTGAACCTCAATGCCGCCATGCACAACGGTCGTGCCCAGCTCGACTGGCTAATTCGCATTGTGAATAACGGGCAGTTAAGTGGCGATGTGCAAATCGCTGACCCCGAGAAACGTCGTCAGCTATCGGGTAACGTCAACATCAGCAATATTTCGCTGGCGATGTTCAACCCGGCATTGATGCAGGGCGAGAAGATCAAGGGCAATCTCAACAGCGCCCTTCGGCTCGGCGGCAATCTGCAACAGCCGCAGGTGTTCGGCCAGTTGGCGTTGAGTGGCGTGGACGTTGAAGCCAGTTTTATGCCGGTTGACCTCACCGCGGCTAACCTCAACATGGTATTTAACGGGATGAGTTCGACCCTCAATGGCTTGATCCAGACCGCCCAGGGCAATATCAATCTTAACGGCAATGCTGACTGGAGCCAGCTCGATAACTGGCGTGCGCGCATTGCCGCGCAGGGCAGCCGGGTACGCGTCACCGTACCGCCAATGGTGCGTATGGATGTGTCGCCAGACCTGGTGTTTGAAGCGACGCCAGCGGCTTTCAATCTTGATGGCCGGGTGGATATTCCCTGGGCGCGCATCACCGTGCAGGAAGTGCCGGAAAGTGCAACTGGCGTGTCCTCGGACGAAGTGATGCTGGACCAGAATCTGAAACCGATTCAGCCGAAAACCACCGCCATCCCGATCAACAGCAATCTGGTTATCCACGTCGGAAACGATGTGCGTTTGTCAGCCTTCGGCCTGAAAGCGAAGCTGAATGGCGACCTGAAGCTGGTGCAGGATAAAACCGGTCTTGGTCTGAACGGGCAGATTAATATCCCGGACGGTCGTTTCCGTGCTTACGGTCAGGATCTGATTGTACGCAAAGGCGAGTTGCAATTCGCCGGACCGCCTGATCAGCCTTATCTGAACCTCGAAGCCATCCGCAACCCGGAATCGACTGAGGATGATGTCACCGCCGGGATTCGCGTGACCGGGTTAGCCGATGAACCTAAAGTTGAAATCTTCTCCGACCCGGCGATGTCGCAGCAGGAGGCGCTTTCTTATCTGTTGCGTGGTCAGGGACTCGATGCCAACGGCGACAGCAATGCACTAACTTCTGCGTTAATTGGCCTGGGGGTTGCACAAAGTGGGCAGGTTATGGGTAAAATCGGGGAGACATTTGGCGTCAGTAACCTTGCGCTTGATACCACCGGTGTTGGCGACAGCCAGCAGGTGCAGGTAAGTGGTTATGTGTTGCCAGGTCTGCAAGTAAAATACGGTGTTGGCATATTTGATTCACTGGCGACCTTAACCTTGCGTTATCGCCTGATGCCCAAACTCTATTTGGAAGCCGTGTCTGGCGTTGATCAGGCACTGGATTTGCTCTATCAGTTTGAGTTTTAGCAATGCGAATAATTGTCTACGGCAGTTTACGGCGCAAACAAGGAAACAGTCACTGGATGACGAATGCGCAATGGCTTGGTGACCATCAGATTGAAGGGTTTGAACTCTACAATCTGGGTCACTACCCGGGCGTGGTTGAAGGGGAGGGAAGCGTCTATTGCGAAGTCTATCGCATCGACGCCAGCACCCTGGGCGAGCTGGATGCTTTGCGCACCAGGAATGGCGAATATAAACGCCAATTGATCCAGACGCCTTATGGCAGCGCCTGGCTTTACGTTTATCAGCGCTCAATCAAAGGACTTACTCGTATCCCGAGCGGTGACTGGTTGCAGCGCGAGGATCTGCCAAAGGATGAGTAACCTGAAGGGTTAACAGTTATTAAAAAGGGTCATGTCGTACATGGCCCTTTTTTACAGTTCAGACCGGGCAGATAGACAAGCGATTGGTCTGGTGTGGTGAGTCATCCCGTTCACAGGGTTGGGACAATAATATAAACGAGAAGGGAAATGAAAAAGTATTATAATAGTTATCTTGTTGCTGCTTTTCTTTATTGTCTGCCATTGCTTATCGCTAATATTTATTATATTGATGATAACGGGAGAGCGACGCTCGGGTATACTAATTGGGGAGGAGATGGCAGGCCACTGGCTGACATCATTATGAAAATGATGTTTCTGAGTAGCCATGTGGCGGATATATTCCCACTTCCATTAATCATTTCAATTGCGCTGCTGGCCTTCGTTTTCTCTCTTTATCATAAACAAAACTTCAGTTCTTTGCCGGGCTGGATTGGTGCATTAGCGACCCTGAGCTTTTTTGCAAACCCTTATCTTGCGGAAGTTTTCTCCTACCGTTTTGATGTATTGACACTAAGTTGTGCCCTGGCGCTAAGTTTAGCGTGGGTGCTTTTGCCGCCTTTACACAGAATCGTTCGTTTTGTTATTGGCATTGCCAGCATTATCGCAATTTATAGCCTTTATCAGATTGCCGTCAATGTTGCGGTGATGATGGCCCTGGTGGTGACGTTCAGGCAAATAATAAATAATGATCGTCCTGCGGTTATCTTTATGTCTTTGCTGCAACGTGGTGTGGAAGTGCTGGTGGCATCGATAATTTATTTGAAGATTGTTCTGCCATCGACATTTTCAGGCGATCACCCGGCTAATCACCCGAATATCGCAGGTAATCAGTTATGGCTGACCATCAATCATAACGTACAGGCTTACTGGGATTTCATTAATCAGACCTTCTATAAAGACGGTAAAGGAATGGCGGTGCTGGTCGCCATTCTTATTCTGGCTGTTATCTCCGCCGCAGTTATTGCGCTGCGTTATATCAGAGCCGGGATGAAGCATTCACGCATAGCAATCGGTTTATTAGCACTGTTATTACCCCTGGTTGCGTTTGTGATGATTGCCGGTAACTTGTTGTTTTTGGAAAATGCGCTGCTCGTCCCGCGCGCTTTGCTTTCAATCAGTGGATTTATGTTGTTTAGCGCCACGTTGATGGCATGGGCATTCCGAGGGAAAATGTGTTTTGTTTTCGCTGTTATGGCCGTGCCATTGCTTTACGCCGTGACCAGTATTTATGTTTACGGTAACGCGATCAAACAGCAGGATAATATTAATCAGGGTGTCGTTTATCAGTTGAAAAATGATACCACGACGCTCGCTGATCAAAACTTTTATATGCAGTTTGTTGGGACATCACCTCGTGCCCAGGTGTATAAAAATTCATTGAGAAACTATCCGGTTTTGGGTGTGCTGATTCCAGAGTATTTTGCCAACTGGTGGTTCCCTTTCCCGTATATGGCGCTGAAAGGCTATCAGGTGCTTAACCCGTTGAAAGACGACCTTACCGTGACGAATGAGAATCTGCACGAGGGATTGTGTCAGGGAGAACGCATTGCCCACCATCAGGATTATGATCTGTATAAGTATCAAAATCGCCTGACGGTCGACTTTACGTTGCAGGGTTGCCAGCGTTAGGCAGGACAGACGAAAAAAAACAGGCCCGAAAATCGGGCCTGTTTACAGGATGTCTTCCGCTCGCTTTACAGATTATTTCTTCTGTGCGCGCTCGAAAGAGGAAATGATCTCAGCTTTGGCGGCTTCTGCGTTGTCCCAGCCGTCAACTTTCACCCATTTGCCTTTTTCCAGATCTTTGTAGTGCTCGAAGAAGTGGGTGATCTGCGCACGCAGCAGTTCCGGCAGGTCGTTCACATCTTTGATGTGATCGTACTCTTTGCTCAGTTTGGTGTGCGGAACCGCAACCAGTTTGGCATCTTCACCGGATTCGTCGGTCATTTTCAACACGCCAACCGGACGGCAACGGATAACGGAGCCCGGCTCCAGCGGATACGGGGTCGGCACCAGTACGTCAACCGGGTCACCATCCAGAGACAGGGTGTTGTTGATGTAACCGTAGTTGCACGGATAGAACATGGCGGTAGACATAAAACGGTCTACAAACAGGGCGCCAGACTCTTTGTCTACTTCATATTTGATCGGATCGGCATTGGCAGGGATCTCGATGATGACATAGATATCTTCTGGCAGATCTTTACCTGCGGGCACCTGGTTCAAACTCATCTGGCTTTCCTTCATTAGTCGTAAGTTGAGTGTCGGCTATTATAGCCAACTGACTCCGAAAGTATGCCCTCTTTTTGGCGTTTCGGAATGGTCCAGCCGGTTACTTCGCTGCGACAAACAGCGAGACAATGCCCGCAGCAATCAATGGTCCGACCGGAACGCCCCGGAAGAACGCCACACCAATCACCGTCCCAATCAATAAGCCGCCAATCACCGAGGGTTGCGCGCTCATAAAGTGCACGCCGCGCCCCCCTAACCATGCCACAAACACCCCGACCAGAATCGCCACAATCGATTGCCAGTTGGCAAAAGATTTAATCAACGAAGACGCTGGCAGCGACCCACTGGCCAGCGGTGCCATGACCGCCACAGTCAAAATAATAATCCCGAGTTGAATTCCCTGTTTTTCGACATAAGGGAAGAACTGCGCCAGCGGGGTAATTTTAATCGCCAACAGAATCAGAATGGAGATGGTGACGGCGTTGTTGTGGACGAAATAACTCAGAACGGCGAGGCAAATCAGAATGATGGTCGAGGCATAAGCAGCCATGATTTCTCCCTGAGAATTGATGGGGCGTTGACAATCGCCAACGCGAAGCGGTTTTTACCGCCCCCATTTATCAACAATCATCGGGATTCGCGCAACTGCCTTTGTTAATAGATTGCAGCATCAGTGCCTGATTGCGTACCAAATCGACCCCTTGTGCACCAAGCGAAAGCATCGCCATAGTGCCCTGATTGGCGGAAAAGTAGCTCTTGCTGGCATCAAGCCAGCTATCACGATAAGCCAGCCAGGCACGCTGGGCGTTTTTTAGTTTGGCTTTAGGTGCACCAGTTAATTTTTTCATCATTTGGTTGTACTGGTTGTTCATCTCCTGATCCCACGCCTTATTAGCCGCGTCATAACATTGAGACATCCCGACAGTACTGGATTCGCTGTTCAGACAACGCTGCAATTTCTGATCGATGGGATTGTCCTGTGCACCCGCATAACCACTCAGCAACAGACAGGCAACCGGGAGCCATTTTTTCATTCTGGAATTCCTCAATCGGGGTTGGGGTAACGTTAGCATTATTGAAGATCAGGTGATCATCAGTAGATTGACCATCAACAATGGTTAAAGTTTAGCGAGGTGACAGCCGATAACTTATCCGTTTTAGGGCTGCTGGATTTCTGCCTTTTTCTACACACACGGGTACTAACATGATCAAAAATTTATCAGTACGGACCGGTCTACTCACACTACTCGCCTTTATGACATTGCTGCTGTTGGCGGTCAGCACCCTGGGGATTTACGCCATCAATGCCGGCAATCAGTCGCTGGATGTGATCAATCGTATTCAGGGCATTGAACTCAATAGCCTGTATCAAAGCAACGCTGATCTGATGCGCGCTCGCGCCAGTGGTGCGCTGGCGGTGCGCAAAATCGAAATTGGCCTGCTGGATGAGGGGGCCGCAGTGACCAAACAGGCCCAGGCTGATGTTGTCACCTCGCAAAAGCATCTGAAGGATTTTGTCGATGCAGGCACCGTGACGGCCCAGGGCAAAATCCTGGCTGATGCGGTGGCAGCCAGCTTTGGCGCTTATCTGCAACAAGGGATTGCGCCGATGATGGATGCGCTGCAAAAGCAGTACACCGATGAATATTACACGGTACTGGAAGGCAATCTCTCCACTCTGGCGGCCAACTACGCCAAAGCGGTGAACGATTTCAGCTTGTACGCCGATCAAGTCTCTGCTGATCGCCTGGCGAAGGCGGCGCGTAATGAAACGCAGATGAAAATCCTGATTGGCATTGCTATGGTGCTGACGGTGGTGTTGATCGTACTGGCGTGGCAGATCCTGCGTCGTCTGTTGCTGACACCGCTGGAAAGTGCGATTGGCCATCTGCAACGGGTAGCTGAAGGGGATCTGTCACAAACCCTGCCCGAAACCACCCACAATGAGCTGGGACGCCTGAATCAGGCGCTGGAGGTGATGCAGTTGGCCCTGCGTGATTCCGTCAGCCAGGTGCGTGAAGCCAGCCTGCAAATTGATGTTGGCAGCCGTGAGCTGGCGGCCGGGACGGTGCACCTTTCCCAGCGTACTGAGGAGTCGGCAGCGTCGCTGGAGCAAACTGCTGCCAGCATGGAGCAGCTCACCGCCACGGTACGACTCAACGCCAGCAATGCCCAGCAGGCGCATCAATTGGCGAATAGCGTTTCTGACACCGCCGATCGTGGCGCGGAAGTGGTGTGCTACGTCATTGAGAAGATGCAGGAGATCACCCACAGCTCCGATCGCATCGCCGATATTCTCAGCGTGATCGATGGCATCGCATTCCAGACCAACATTCTGGCTCTGAACGCGTCAGTGGAAGCGGCCCGCGCCGGTGAACAGGGGCGTGGTTTCGCCGTGGTGGCAAATGAGGTGCGTACCCTGGCGGGACGCAGTGCCACCGCCGCGAAGGAGATTCGTGAGCTGATCAGCGACTCGCAAACCCGTGTCAAAGAGGGCAGCGTCATGGCGACGCAGGCGGGTGAAACGATGGATGAGATCTCCAGTGAGGTGATGCGCGTGACCACGCTGATGAAGGAGATTTCGGTTTCCTCTGAAGAGCAGAGTCGCGGTATTGAGCAGGTCAATCAGGCGGTGACACAAATGGACGAGGTGGCGCAGCAGAATGCGGCGTTGGTGGAGGAAGCCAGTGCGGCAACCCAATCGCTCGAAGCACAATCGCAACAATTGCAGGAGTCGATGGCGCAGTTTCGGATAGCCACGGCATAAATTTGTAGCGGCGCGATTCATCGCGCGCCTTTAAACCTGCGCGATAAATCGCGCCGCTACATGCTATCCATCAGCCCTGGTGATCATCCGGGAACTCGCGCAGGAAGCGCTCGACGTCATCCACCATCGCGTCATTACCGCAGAAGAACGGGCAGCGCTGGTGCAGGGTTTCTGGTTGAATATCGAGAATACGTTGTTTACCGTCGCTGGCTTTACCGCCTGCCTGCTCGGCAAGGAACGCCATCGGGTTGCATTCGTACAGCAAACGCAGCTTACCTTTCGGGTGGCTGGCGGTGCTTGGGTAGAGATAAATTCCGCCTTTCAACAGGTTACGGTGGAAATCTGCCACCAGTGAACCGATGTAGCGTGAGGTATAAGGACGTTTAGTCGCAATATCCTCTTCCTGGCAGAACTTCAGATATTTTTTCACGCCCTGCGGGAAGCGAATGTAGTTTCCTTCGTTGATGGAGTAGGTATAGCCCTTCTCCGGGAAGGTCATACGTTCGTGGCTCAGGCAGAATACCCCAAGTGACGGATCGTAAGTAAAGGCGTGAACGCCAACCCCGGTGGTGTACACCATCATGGTAGACGAACCGTAGACCACGTAACCTGCGGCAACCTGCTTGTGACCCGGCTGCATAAAGTCAGCTTCGGTAACCGGTGTTCCCGGCGGTGAAACACGGTGGTAGATCGAGAAGATTGTGCCAACGGAAACGTTAACGTCGATGTTGGAAGAACCGTCGAGTGGGTCCATCAGCACCACGTATTTACCGTGCTCAACGCCTTCAAAGATGACGAACTCATCTTCTTCTTCAGAGGCGATACCAGCCACAATGCCGCGCGCTTTCAGTGCCGCTTTCAGCTTTTCGTTCGCGAACAGGTCCAGCTTCATCTGCTGTTCACCCTGGACGTTTTCCACGCCACTGGCGCCAAGAATATCCACCAGACCCGCTTTGTTGATGTCGCGGTGGATAATTTTAGCTCCCAGCTTGATGGCTGAAATCAGCGCCGTCAGTTCACCTGTGGCGTGAGGAAAGTCGTGTTGCTTCTCGACGATAAATTCGCCTAACGTTTTCATAACACATTCCCTGAATCTACGATGGAGTGGCAGCCACTGTAACAAACTGCCAACGTATGCGTACGCAGTTTAGCCGATTGAACTTCAAAAACCATAGGCCAAATCCGTTTCTTCCACTTGCACTCGGGGTTAAACTGAGCGCCGGACTTATGAGTAATGGAACAAATTTATGCGTATTCACATCCTTGGGATTTGTGGCACTTTCATGGGCGGCCTGGCAATGCTGGCCCGCTCGCTGGGCCACCAGGTGACCGGCTCTGACGCCAATGTCTATCCGCCAATGAGCACCTTGCTGGAGCAGCAAGGCATTGAATTAACGGAAGGTTATGATGCCAGCCAGCTCGATCCTGCACCCGATATGGTGATCATTGGTAACGCCATGACACGCGGAAATCCCTGTGTGGAAGCAGTGCTGGAACGCAACATTCCCTACCTCTCTGGTCCACAGTGGCTGCACGATTTTGTGCTGCGTGACCGCTGGGTGCTGGCAGTGGCCGGTACTCACGGCAAAACCACGACAGCCGGCATGGCGGCGTGGATTCTGGAGGCTTGTGGCCTTGAACCTGGCTTCATTATTGGCGGTGTGCCGGGAAATTTCGATGTATCAGCAAAATTAGGAAAAAGCCCGTTCTTCGTTATCGAAGCGGATGAGTATGACAGCGCCTTTTTCGACAAACGCTCCAAGTTTGTTCATTACTGCCCGCGCACGCTGATTCTTAACAATCTGGAGTTCGATCATGCGGATATCTTTGACGATCTGCGGGCGATCCAGAAACAGTTCCATCATCTGATCCGTATCGTACCGGGCCAGGGGAAGATCCTGCTGCCGGAACACGATCACAACCTGAAGCAGGTGATGGCGATGGGTTGCTGGAGCGAACAGGAAACGGTGGGCGACAACGGCCACTGGCAGGCGAAAAAACTGACGCCGGATGCCTCACACTGGGAAGTCTGGCTCGATGGTGCCAAAGTGGCGGAAGTGAGCTGGGGCCTGGTGGGCGAACACAACATGCATAACGGTCTGATGGCGATAGCCGCCGCGCGTCATGTCGGTGTGAAACCCGAAGATGCGGGCGAAGCGCTGGGGCGCTTTATCAACGCGCGCCGTCGTCTGGAATTGCGTGGTGAAGTGAATGCCATCAAGGTCTATGACGATTTTGCTCATCACCCCACGGCAATTCTGGCTACCCTGGCTGCGCTGCGTAGCAAAGTCGGCGGCACGGCACGTATTCTGGCGGTGCTGGAGCCGCGCTCCAATACTATGAAGATGGGCGTCAGTAAGAATGAACTGGCTCCGTCACTGGGGCGTGCGGATGAGGTGTTCTTGTTCCAGCCACACCATATTCCGTGGCAGGTGTCGGACGTGGCTGATGCCTGTATCCAGCCTGCGCACTGGAGCGCGGATATCGATACGCTGGTGGAGATGGTGGCGAAGGTGGCACAGCCGGGCGATAACATCCTCGTGATGAGCAACGGCGGGTTTGGTGGGATCCATCAGAAACTGCTGGAGAGGCTGGGTCGTTAATCCGTAACGGCGCGATTTATCGTGTCTTTTTTTGTAGCGGCGCGATTTATCGCGCAGTTCTGTGCCGGTGGCAAGAAAAGACGCGCGATTTATCGCGCCGCTACGGTTCAGCAGTTTGAAGCTTATTGTGCTTCAGCCAGCTCACGCAAATACTGGAAAATCTGACGCGCGGATTTCGGTGGCTTGTTACCGGCTTTCTCTTTCTGCGCATTACGGATCATACTGCGCAGTTGCTGGCGATCCGCCTGCGGATAGAGGTTGATCACCTCGGCCATCACATCATCACCTTGCTCAATCAGACGATCGCGTAAGTTTTCCAGTTTATGGAACAGCGCAACCTGCTGGTTGTGGCGGTTTTTCAGCTTATCCAGTGCCTGGCGGATCGGATCTTCATCGCGCGCGCGCAGCATTTTGCCGATCAGCTGCAACTGGCGGCGGCGACCTTCTTTCTTAATACGCTGCGCCAGTTCAATCGCGGCACGTAAATCTTCGTCGAGTGGAATTTTATCGAGGGAGTTTTTCCCCAGATCAACTAACTCGGCACCCAGGCGCTTCAGCTCCTCGGCATCGCGTTTAATTTCGCTTTTACTGACCCAGATAATCTCTTCGTCTTCTTCTTCCTGATTATCCGGCACATCATCGAGCCAGTCTTCGGGCTGCTTGGTCATCTCTTGGCTCCCTAAAAAAAGAGGCTAATCCTACCAGTTTATCGGGTGACTGCGAAATTGTTCTCTGAGTCTGATAGACTCAAAACATTCATACATAAGATTAGACGGCAGGTCGATGAACGTATCTACTCAGGTTGCAGAACAACGTAAAGTGTTGGAACAGGCTGTCGCACAGGCGCTGGAACTGGCGAAAGCCAGCACCGATGGCGCAGAAGTGGCGGTGACCAAAACCACCGGTATCGGTGTCAGTACCCGCTACGGCGAAGTGGAAAACGTCGAATTTAACAGCGATGGCGCACTCGGCATCACCGTTTATCATCAGAATCGCAAAGGCAGTGCTTCCTCGACCGACCTCAGCCCGGATGCCATCAAACGCACCGTGCAGGCGGCGATCGATATTGCCCGCTACACCTCAAGCGATCCCAATGCTGGCCCGGCGGATCGCGATTTGCTGGCGTTCGAGGCACCGGATCTCGATCTCTACCATCCGTGGGAGATCGATGCCGATCGCGCCATTGAGCTGGCCGCGCAGGCGGAACAGGCTGCGCTACAGGCTGACAAGCGTATCACCAACACCGAAGGCGGCAGCTTCAACAGCCACGTCGGTATCAAAGTTTTTGGCAACAGTCATGGCATGTTGCAAAGCTACTGCTCCAGCCGCCACTCGCTCTCCAGTTGCGTGATTGCCGAGCAGAACGGCGAGATGGAACGTGATTACGCCTACACCATTGGCCGTGATATCAACGATCTGCAAAGCGCGGATTGGGTCGGTGCTGAATGCGCGCGTCGCGTGCTGTCACGCCTGGCGCCACGCAAACTCTCCACCATGCAAGCGCCAGTGATTTTCGCCCCGGAAGTGGCAACCGGATTGTTTGGCCATCTGGTGGGAGCCATCAGCGGCAGCAGCGTCTATCGTAAATCCACCTTCCTGCTGGATGCTTTGGGCACGCAGATCCTGCCGGAATGGCTGACCATCGAAGAGAAACCGCATTTGCTGAAAGGGCTGGCCTCAACGCCGTTCGACAGCGAAGGGGTACGCACTCAGGCGCGTGACATTATCAAAAATGGTGTGCTGCAAAACTGGCTGCTGACCAGCTACTCCGCGCGCAAACTCGGTCTGCAAAGCACAGGCCATGCGGGCGGTATCCACAACTGGCGCATTGCCGGTCAGGGCCACAGCTTCGCAGATTTGCTGAAGCAGATGGGGCGTGGCCTGGTGGTGACCGAGCTGATGGGGCAGGGGGTGAGCGCCATTACCGGTGACTATTCACGCGGTGCTGCCGGTTACTGGGTGGAGAACGGTGAGATCCAGTACCCGGTGAGCGAAATCACCATCGCCGGCAACCTGAAGGATATGTGGCGTAATATGGTCACTGTCGGCAACGATATTGAAACCCGCAGCAACATCCAGTGTGGATCGGTGCTGCTACCGGAGATGAAGATCGCCGGTCAATAATGACATCGCTTCCTGAAGGCAGCCCGCAAGGCTGCCTTTTTTGTCAGTAAAATAAAAAAGGAATAAACGATGCGTAAGCATGTGATTGCAATGTTGTCTCTGTCGTTGTTGTTCTCCAGTGCCAGCTTATATGCGGCTGACCTGGAAAAAGATATGGATACCCTCAAAGATGGCCTGAGCACGGTTAAAAAAACTGATGATGCGCAGGAGATGCAAACCGCACTGGGCAAGATGCGCCAGGCGGCGGAGGATGCCAAAAAATCCACGCCGGAAAAGCTGGAAGGTCAGCCTGCTGATAGCGCCCAGATCAAGGATTTTCATGCCGGACTGGATTCATTGATCGCCCAGATTGATGTGGTCGACCAACTGGCGAAAGCCAACAAACTGGACGAAGCCAAAACCGAAGCGAAGAAACTGGAAGATATTCGCAACGCCAACCATAAGAAATTCCGCTGATAGTCAGGCCAGCTAATTGGCTGGCCTTATTTCCCTGGTCATATCTGACTGCCTGAATGCGTTAAATCCATCATTCTGTGTAAAACGTGATGCGTTTTGCATTATTCGTGCATCCTGCGATCTGGCGCACAGTTGCTCGCATGATTTCCACTTTGAGGTGGAAAAGATGCGTCTCCACAGCCAACAGCGAACAGCGTAATTTCTTCTCAACGCGAATTAACTGTCATTGTCCGCTGTAAACAGGAGTGAGCCAGGTGAGTAGTGAAGCTGTTCCGCTGAAACAAAGCACGCCGGAAGCGATTCAGGCGCTGGCGGATAACGTGATGATGCAGATTGCCGCGCTGTATGCCGCGCACCACATTGAACCCAATGCGGTGCAGCAGCAGATGCTGGCCTCACATGTGCGAGCAATGGCCTCGCGCTCCCTGACCGGTGAAGCGTTACCGGAAGTGGAAGCGGAGCTGTTTGAGGACATCTCGCCCGAGACCATGGCGCTGGCGCAGCAGGTGGTGGATCTGTTTGGCAACCTGCCACGCGAAGAGGCGTGGTTGCTGTCCGTCCACATTGAAGTAGCAAGATCGAATTAAGTCAGCAATCAAAGAGGAATTGAACATGGTAACGGTAGTCATTGGTGATCGTTTGGGTAAAGGGCAAAAAGTCGCGGCTGGCGTAGAGAAAGCCGGTGGGCGTGCCGTGGTGGTGCCGGGTGTAGCGGCAGATATGAAGCTGGGTGACGTCATGAAGGCAGAAAATGCGGATTTCGGCATCTCCTTCTGCGGCAGCGGCGGTGCGGGGGCAATTACCGCGCAGAACAAATATGGCTACAAATCGAAGCACGGTATGCGTTCGATTGATGAAGGCGTCACGGCGATTAACGAAGGTGCCAATGTCCTCGGTTTTGGTTTTATGGATAAAGAAGAGCTGGGTGAACGGCTGGTACAGGCCTGGAACAAAAAATACGGCAGCTAAGTATGAAACAACAATACGTGACTCAGGTAACGGTACAGGGCAAAGGTGACAGCAAAGCCAAAGCCTTTGCCGATGCCCTGAGTAAGGTGCAGCAGCAGGTGCTGCGCACCACACAAAAAATTCTGCTGCGCATCGAACCCCAGGATGTCCGGGTGCTGCGCGCGCAGGAGCGCGTTAAGACAGAGAAGTTTTTGTTCTTTTTCCTCGCGCGTGAGCGACGGAACTACAGCGTGGAGCTGGAGATTACCGTCAGCGTCACCGTGATCGATACCGAACAGGTGGAATTCACGGCGGCACCTTAACAACAGACGAAAAACAAAGGTAAACGCATGTTTTTAATTATTTTGTTTAAGTCGTTAATCATTGGCGGGTTGGTAGGGGTTGGCGTTGGAGCAGGTGCGGCGCGCATGTTCCATGCTCCTACCACGCAGGGCATGGGCGCGTTCCGTACGCTGGGCGAGCTTAACTCCTGTGAGGGCGATCCGGCATCGCACTTCTCCTTTGGTCTCGGCTTTTTCTTTAACGCCTGGGCTTCATCCGTTGCAGCGGGTTCCTTCACTCAGGATGTTGACCATCGCATCCTGCCGAACTGGGGCGCGGCGGCCCTGATGGTGAAAAACCGCAACGTAGCAGAAACACTACACAACCCGAAGAAGATGGCGATTGCCTGCGGCATCATCGGCATGATCGTCGTCGCCTTCCTGAACAGCACCGCTTCTGCCGTTCCGGCAGCGTTGCAGGTTACGGCGGTAAAAGTATTGGTACCGGCGGCCAACCTGCTGGTGAACACCGTGATGCCGGTGATTTTCTGGCTGGCAGCGATTGATGCCGGTAAGAAATCGGGCTTCTGGGCCACCATTTTCGGCGGCCTGGCGCAGCTGATTATGGGCAACGCCGTACCGGGCCTGGTGCTGGGTATTCTGATCGGTAAGGGTGTCGAGGAGAGCGGCTGGAACAAAGTCACCAAGGTGATGATGACCGCCATTGTGCTGCTGTTCGTGCTGAGCGGTTTCTTCCGCGGCTTTGACATGAAACTGCTGCAATCCTTCCAACTGGGTATTCCCGGCTGGCTGGACATGATTCACAACAGCCTCAGCGGCAAATAAGGAGCCATCAGCATGAACGAAAACAAAGGGTTCTGGTACGCCGACTGGTCTTTCCCGATTTTTGTCGGCCTGCTCTCCGCCGGGGTGTTTGCCGGTACGCATATGTACTACCTGTACGGCATTGGTGCTTTTAACGAAGTGGCGTTTGTCTCCATGCTGCGTTCCGGCATGGAAACCGGGGTCTACGGCGCGGTAGCGGCGTTCGGTGCCAGCTTCCTGTTCGCCCGTATCATCGAAGGTTCGCTGGTGGGGATTCTTGATATCGGCGGGGCGATTCAGACCGGCGTTGGTCTGGGGGTTCCGGCGTTGTTACTGGGCGCGGGCATTGTCTTCCCGGTCGCGAACTTCGCCGCCTCGCTGGCAACCGGTCTGGTGATTGGCGTGGCGATTGGCTACATCATCATCCTGGCGCGTAAGTTCACCATCAATCAGAGCGACTCCACCTACGGTGCCGACGTGATGATGGGGGCGGGTAACGCCTCTGGCCGCTTCCTCGGTCCGTTGATCATCCTGTCGGCAATGACCGCGTCAATTCCTATTGGTCTTGGTTCGTTGGCGGGTTCGTTGCTGTTTTACCTGTGGAACAAGCCGATTACCGGTGGTGCGATTCTCGGTGCGATGGTGCTGGGCGCGATCTTCCCGGTTTCTCTCTAAGGAGGGGGTATGTTTGATGTCATTCTCCGTCGTGCGCGTCTGTGCGACGGACAGCTGGTGGATATTGCGTGGCAGGACGGCAAAATCGCCGCACTGGGTAGCGTAAGCGGTCAGGCGGCACAAGAACGCGACCTGGCCGGGCGCTACTACCTCAGCGCAGGCTGGATCGACAGCCACGTTCACTGTTATCCCAAATCGCCGATTTATCACGACGATGCGGATGCCATCGGTGTGGCACAGGGGGTCACCACGGTGGTGGATGCCGGCAGCACCGGCGCTGATGATATTGACGATTTTTATCAGCTTACGCGACAGGTCACGACCGACGTTCGTGCGCTGATCAACATAGCCCGCACCGGCATTGTCACGCAGAACGAGCTGGCCGATATGGCGCAGATCGACGGTGAGGCGGTGGTGCAGGCTATTCAACGTCGTCCCGATTTTATCGTCGGCCTCAAAGCGCGTATGAGCAGCAGCGTAGTGGGCGAAAACGGTATCCAGCCGTTAATCCGGGCCAAAGCCATTCAGCAGGCGGCGGGTGATCTGCCGCTGATGGTGCATATCGGCAACAACCCGCCGATGCTGGAGGACATTGCCGATCTGCTGACTTCCGGCGACATCATCACCCATTGCTACAACGGCAAACCCAACCGCATTCTTACGCCGCAGGGCGAGCTGAAAGCCGCGGTGAAGAATGCGTTAGCGCGTGGTGTGCGGCTGGATATCGGCCACGGCAGCGCCAGCTTCAGCTTTGAGGTGGCGCGTCAGGCGATTGCGCAGGGCATTTTGCCTGACACCATCAGCTCCGATATCTATTGCCGCAACCGTATCAATGGCCCGGTGCACAGCCTGGCGCATGTGATGTCGAAATTCTTCAGCATTGGCATGACATTGCCGCAGGTGATCGACTGCGTGACACGCAAAGCCGCTGAAGGTCTGCGACTGAAAAACAAAGGTTGCCTGGCGGTCGGTTACGACGCCGACCTGACCATTTTTACCGTCAAAGAGGAAGCCCGCCCGTTCGTCGATGCTGAAGGCGAACAGGTGCTGGGTGAGCAACATCTGGTGCCGCTGGCCGTCGTGGTGGCGGGGCAATGGCATCTGACTGATGAAGGGAAAGCCAATCATGTCTTCGATTTATGAAAAATATGGCCTGAAGCAGGTCATCAATGCCTCTGGTCGCATGACCATTCTTGGCGTATCGACCCCGGCAGCAGACGTGGTCGATACCGTGAAATACGGCCTTAACCACTACTTTGAGATGAAAGATCTGGTGGATAAAACCGGGGCGTATATCGCGCAACTGCTTGAGGTGGAAAGCGCAGTGGTGGTTTCCTGTGCGTCGGCGGGCATTGCGCAAAGTGTGGCGGCGGTGATCGTGAAAGATAACGCCTGGCTGCTGGAAAACCTGCATGCCGCGCCACTCAGCGTACCGCACGATATCGTGATGCCGAAAGGTCATAACGTCAATTTTGGCGCGCCGGTTGGCACCATGGTGGCGTTGGGTGGTGGACGCCTGGTGGAAGCAGGCTACAGCAACGAATGCTCGCCAGAACAGCTGGCAGCGGCGATTACGCCGACGACCGCCGCGTTGCTGTACATCAAATCACACCATTGCGTGCAGAAAAGCCATTTCAGTGTCGAACAGGCGGCAGTGGTGGCGCGTAAGCATGGCATCCCGTTGATTGTCGATGCGGCAGCGGAAGAAGATTTGCAGTGCTACTACCAGATGGGCGCTGACCTGGTGATCTACAGCGGGGCGAAAGCGATTGAAGGACCAACCAGCGGTCTGGTGATTGGCCGCACCCAATATGTTGAGTGGGTGAAGCGCCAGAGTAACGGCATCGGTCGTGCGATGAAAGTCGGCAAAGAGGGCATCCTCGGCCTGACGCAGGCGATTGAAAACTATCTGTCGCAGGAGAAAACCACCGGCGCAGAGATGGTGGAAAAAATGACGCCGTTTATCGCCAACCTCAACACCCTGAAGGGCGTCAGCGCGCGTGTGGTATGGGATGCTGCCGGACGTGACATCGCCCGTGCCGAAATCAAGTTCGACGAAGCGCAAACCGGCTGGGCCACTGGCGAGCTGGTGCAGGCACTGAAAACCGGCGCTATCGCCATCTATTTCCGTGGCTATAAAGCCAATGAAGGCATTATCGAGGCCGATGTGCGTAGCGTCAGCGCCGATCAGCTGCATACCATTTTTACCGCCATCGAGGCGCTGCTCAGCGGGGAGAAACACGCATGACTCTGACTCCAAAATTTTATCAGGGCCGTCTGTGCCTCAATGTGCTGGCGGGTTCTAAACAGAATGCGCGCGATATCTGGGAAGCGGCGGATGGTTATGTGTTGGTGGGCGTGTTGTCGAAAAACTACGCCAGCACTGAGGCGGCGATTGCCGATATGCGCGAATATGCTGCGCTGATTGATAACGCGATTTCGGTTGGACTGGGTGCCGGGGATCCCAATCAATCGGCGATGGTGAGTGAGATTGCAGCTGAGCTGCAACCGCAACACGTTAACCAGGTGTTCACCGGCGTCGCGACCAGTCGCGCGTTGCTCGGACAACATGACACCGTGGTCAACGGCCTGATTTCCCCCACCGGCACGCCGGGCCTGGTCAAAATCTCCACCGGACCGCTGAGTGCACAAGGGCCGGATGCCATCGTGCCAATCGACAGCGCGATTCGCTTGTTGCAGGACATGGGCGGCAGCTCGGTGAAATACTTCCCGATGGGGGGATTGAAAGCGGTAGCGGAGTACCGCGCGGTGGCGGAAGCCTGTGCGCGTAACAACTTCTGGCTGGAACCCACTGGCGGTATTGATCTCGACAATTTTGAAGAGATTGTTCGCATTGCGCTGGAGGCGGGCGTCAGTAAAGTGATTCCGCACGTCTACAGTTCGATTATCGATAGCGCGACTGGCGACACACGCATTGACGATGTGCGTCAGCTTCTGGCAACGTGCAAAAAGTTGTTGTAACAATTAAGTAACAGGTGAAGCCCGTGAGATTTCCCAACCAGCGTCTGGCCCAACTTTTCGCTGCGCTGCAAACCGAAACGCTGCCGCAGGATGAGCTGGCGCGACGTTTTTCCGTGTCCACTCGCACGGTGCGCACCGATATCACGGCGCTTAACGCGCTGCTGGCGCAGCATGGTGCGCAGTTCGTGCTGGCGCGTGGCGAGGGTTATCAACTGAAGGTGGAGGACGCGCTGCGTTTTGGTCAGCTCCAGGCACAAACCGCGGCACCGCTGCGCGTGCCGCGTACTTCACAGGAACGGGTGCGTTATCTGCTCAGTCGTTTTCTCACCGCTGCATATTCGCTGAAGCTGGAAGATTTGTCGGAAGAGTGGTTTGTCAGCCGCGCGACCCTGCAAAGCGACATGGCCGAGGTGCGTGAATGGTTCGGGCGTTATCATCTGAATATCGAAACCAAACCGCGTTACGGAATGAAGCTGTTCGGCAGCGAAGCGGCGATTCGCACCTGCCTGACTGATTTGCTGTGGCAAATCGACCAGGATACGCCGGACAGCCCGCTGTTAACGGTGGAAACGCTACACAGCGGCATGCTGGAGCAGTTGCAACCGCTGCTTCAGCATTGTTTCTCGCAGCACGCCATTCGCCTCAGCGATGAAGGTGAACGCTATCTGCAAATCTATTGCGCGGTAGCAGTACGGCGCATCAGCGAAGGTTTTCCGCTGAACGATCCGGGTGCGGAGGATGTCGGCGAGGAGGTGCGTGAAGCCGCGCAGCAACTGGTTAACCTGATGCGGCCGCTGGTGGGCAAACCGATCTCTCAGGCGGAAGAGAACTGGCTGCGCGTCAACATCGCTGCCCGCCAGATTCAGGCACTGGCCCCCAGCACCATCAATGCCGATGATGCGGATGCGCTGGTCGATTACCTGCTGAATTACATCAACACGCACTACAACTATCGTCTGCAACAGGATGAACAGTTGCGTGCCGATCTGCTCACCCATATCAAAACCATGATCACCCGGGTGCGTTACCAGATCCATATCCCCAATCCGCTACTGAGTAATATCAAGCAGCATTACCCGATGGCCTACGACATGACGCTGGCGGCGGTCACCAGTTGGGGGAAATATACCCCTTACAGCATCAGCGAAAACGAAATCGGTTTTCTGGTGCTGCATATCGGCGTCGGGCTGGAGCGTCACTATGATGTGGGCTATCAGCGTCACCCCCAGGTGTTGCTGGTGTGTGACAGCGGTAACTCTACCTTGCGCATGATTGAAGCGATGCTGCTGCGTAAGTATCCCCAGTTGCAGGTGACGGGCCGCCTGTCGCTACGTGAATACGAGGCGCTTGCGGTTATTGATGAAGATTTTGTTATCTCAACCACCCGCTTGCGTGAGAAAAACAGCCCGGTGGTGGTGATGTCGCCGTTCCCAACGGAATTCCAGCTTGAGCAGCTCGGCAAACTGGTGCTGGTGGATCGTACCCGGCCTTATATGCTGGAAAAATACTTCGATGCACAGCATTTTCTGGTGGTGGACCAGCCGATGACGCAATCGGCGCTGTTCCATCAGCTGTGCAACCAGCTTCAGCGTGAAGGCTATGTGGAAGACGATTTTTATCCCTCGGTTGAGGAACGTGAAGCGATTGTCAGCACCATGCTGGGGGAGGGGATTGCGCTGCCGCACTCGCTGGGTCTGCTGGCGAAGAAAACCGTGGTGTACACCGTGTTGGCACCGCAGGGCATCAGTTGGGGCGATGAAACCGCCTCGGTGATTTTCCTGCTGGCCATCAGCAAAAGTGAATATGAAGAGGCGATGGCGATTTATGACCTGTTCGTCACTTTCCTGCGCGAACGCGCAACCGCCCGGTTGCGTGACTGCGGCGATTTTGTCAGCTTCAAGGCCGTGGCGATGGATTGTTTGAGTCGCCTGTAACGGCGCGATTATTGCGTAATGCGTTGTTCGTAGCGGCGCGATTTATCGCGCGGATTTTTCCTGCATCGCGCACGGAACCGCGCGATAAATCGCGCACGGAATTGCGCGATAAATCGCGCCGCTACGGAAAGGTTAATCAGCGATGCTGATTAACCTTTCTTCGCCAGCAAACGCGGGATCTCGCGCAGGCACCATGCTTTCGCTTCACCCATGCTGTCGCGGCGCCACGCCATAATGATATCCACCTCGCGGGTATATTCCGCACTCACCACGCGCAGACGTCCTTCGGCGATATCCTGCTCCACCAGCGAATAAGGCATGGTCGCCACACCCAGTCCGGCCAGCAGCGCTTTGCGTTTGTCTTCCATGCTGCTCACCGTCAGGCGCTGTTGCTTGTCCAGCAACTGCACGGTCAACACCGGGCGCTCGCGCGCGGTATCGGCCACCGCAATGCCGCGATACTTCACACGCGTCACCTCAGATTGTGGCTCCGCTTCCTGATGAATGGGATGGTCCGGGCTGGCGACATACACGCTCATCATGCTGTACAGCTTGCGGGTGTTGATTTCCGTTGAGGCGCGGAAATGCATATCCGGCGCAATGACGATATCGGCACGCCCCTGCTCCAGCCGCTCCCAGGCACCGGCCAGCACTTCGGTCACCAGGGATATTTGGGTATTGGCTTTGTCCGCCAGTTTGGTCACCAGCGGGAACAGGTGTTCGGTGGGCACCAGCGCCTCGGTGACGATGGTGAGATGGGTTTCCCAACCGCGCGCCAGCGCTTCGGCGTCGGTGGTGAGTTTGTCGGCGGCTTCCAACAGCACGCGGCCACGTTCCAGCAGCATGCGTCCTACGTTGGTGAATTTAGTGCGGTGACCGGAGCGGTCAAACAGCACGACATCCAGCTCCTCTTCCAGCTTCTGCATGGTGTAGCTCAATGCGGAAGGTACACGTCCCAGCTCGTCGGCCGCAGCCGCAAAGCTGCCGCGCCGGTCAATAGCATCCATCACACGTAAAGCTTCCAGGGTTAACGCGCGCTCTTTTGCCATGCCGATTCTCTGTCAGGAAATTTGAACATGCCAGGCAGATTAACTGGCTAACAATCCGGCGTCCAGCCTTTTACCATAATCCTATAAACCTGCGGCCGTATCATCCCGCAGAGCGTCGGAGGTAAATCATGATGACAACCCGCTGCGCGTCAGCATGTGGCCAGGCCGATTTCGGTTGGTTGCAGGCGCGTTACAGCTTCTCATTTGGCCACTATTTTGATCCGAAACTGATGGGCTATGCCTCACTGCGCGTGCTCAATCAGGAAGTGCTGGCACCCGGTGCTGCCTTCCAGCCCCGCACCTATCCTCAGGTTGATGTCCTCAACCTGGTACTACAGGGCGAGGCGGAGTACCGCGACAGCGAGGGCAACCATATTATCGCCCGTGCCGGTGAAGCGCTGCTGTTGTCGGCGCGCCAGGGCGTGAGCTATAGCGAAATCAATCTCAGCAAAGATCAACCGCTGACACGTATGCAACTGTGGCTGTCGGCGTGCCCGGAACGCGAGAATCCGTTGTTGCAGAAAATGTCGCTGCCCGAGCAGACCTCTTTCCTGTTGGCTTCGCCAGACGGTGCGGAAGGCAGTTTACAGCTGCGTCAGCAGGTGTGGATTCATCAGGTAACGCTGGCTCCCGGCGAGCAACATAGCGTGAAGCTGAACGGTCCACGCGCCTATCTGCAATCGATCCACGGATCGCTGGATGTGCAGGCGAGCAGCGCGCATCAGGAAAAGCTAAGCTGTGGCGATGGGGCATTTCTGGCAGAAGAACAGCAGATTACGTTGCAGGCGAAAACGCCGTTACGTGCGTTGGTGATTGATATACCGGTGTAAAAAAGGGCGGCTGATGCCGCCCTGAAGGTTTATTTCAGAATGGTAAAGGCGGTGGTGACGTGCTTCACACCGCTTACCCGGCTGGCGATATCCGCCGCCGCTGCCGCTTCCTGTTGTGTCACCAGACCCAGCAGGAACACTTCGCCGTTTTCGGTGGTCACTTTCACGTTCGACGATTTCACCTGATCGCTGCCCAGCAGTTGTGAGCGGATTTTGGTGGTGATCCAGGTGTCATTAGAGGATGTACCGAGGCTGACTTTCTGACCGGTACGGATTTCGTTGTACACCTCAGTCGCGCCATCGACACCCATCGCGATCTGTTTCGCGCGGCTGGCGAGATCCGCCGACGGTGACTGACCGGTCAGCAGCACTTTGCCCTGATAGGCGGTCACTACGACGCGTGCCTGGTTTTTGATCTGTTCATCTTTTGCCAGCGCGTTGCTGACGCGTAACTCCAGCGTACCGTCATCCACCTGGGTGCCCACGGTGCGGGGATCGGTGGCGGTTTTGGTGGCTACTGCGGCACCGCCAGCGACGACAGCAACGCAGCCCTGCAACATCATGGCGGTGAAAAGAATGGCGACAGCGTTCAATGCTTTCATCTTAGCTCCTTCAGTCATTCCTGGTGGGGGAACAAGGTGTTATCGATCAAATCGCACAGGCAGTTCAGCGTCAGCATATGCATCTCCTGAATACGCGCACTGCGATGTGACGGAATGCGAATTTCCACATCGTGTGGGCCGAGCAGGCCAGCCAGCTCACCGCCGTCGTAGCCGGTCAGCGCCACGATGGTCATATCGCGTGTAACCGCAGCTTCAACCGCTTTAATAATGTCACGGGTGTTGCCACGGGTGGAAATGGCCAGCAGAACATCACCGGCCTGGCCAAGCGCTCGCACCTGCTTGGCATAAATTTCATCGTGCAACCGATCGTTACCAATCGCCGTCAGCATTACGTTGTCGGCACTGAGCGCCAGCGCGGGCAGGCTGGGGCGTTCGGTCTCAAACCGGTTGATCATACTGGCGGCAAAATGTTGGGCGTTGGCCGCTGACGCGCCATTACCACAGCTAAGGATTTTGTTACCGCTCAGCAGCGACTGCACCAACGTCATGGCCGCGCGGGAAATGGCATCCGGCAGCGCCTCGGCGGCAGCGATTTGAGTCTGAATACTTTCGGTAAAACACGCTTTAATTCTGTCCTGCACAAGACCACCTGGTTCTACACATCGGCATGAAAGGCATCGGGCAGCCACTCCAGCTCGCGCCCGGTAATGGCTATGATGTCAAAGCGGCAATTTACCGTGTCAAAACTGCCGTTACGTCCCAGCAGCCATAGCGCTGCGGTACGGAGTAGCTTTTGTTGTTTCTGACGCGTTACGCTGGCGGCTGCACCGCCAAAACGCGCATCGCGTCGATAGCGCACTTCGACAAAGACCCAGCAGTCGCCATCCTGCATGATGAGGTCAATCTCACCGCTGCGACAGCGAACATTGCTGGCAATCCATTGCAGCCCGGCGCGCTCCAGATAGCGGCGCGCCTGCTGCTCTTGCTCAGCGCCAATGCGCTGGCGATTTACTGTACCGGAACGATTTGTCCCTGACGATACTGGTTCCATGCCAACTTCCTGTTGATCACGCAATCCGGGGTGGCGCTCAGCTTGCCGGTGTTGCCATCAATGGCAAAGCCAGGAACCTGGCGCATCTGGTTAAAGTGGTTCGCCAACGTCCAGGCATCAATGCCCATTGCGTACAGGCGTACCAACGAATAATCATTGTTAAACGACTTCGCCGCTTGCTGCATCAGCACCGGGTTGCTACCCGAAAGCAGCGGAATGTCACTGAATTGTAAGCCATCCATCTCCAGACGGAAGTCCGGACCTGCACCGGCCTGGAAGCTACGTGAGCTGGCGTACAACGCGATATTGTTGCGGCTGCTGGTACGCATCGCAATCATCGGCTTGATCAGCTGTAGCTCATCCTGGTTGGCGACGATATACACCGCATCAAGGCTGCCACCGCTGGTATCGGCTACCGGGGCGCTGGTCTGCGGCGCCGGGATGTTCAATCCGGCAATCGATACGCCCTGTGGCTGTGCGGGTTCCACCACCAGCGGCGTGCCACTCAGGTTGATACCGGCACCGCTGTTGATACCCTGTTTCAGCTCGCTGACGGAACCAAAACGCTGTTGCAACACGGTCGAACCACCCAGCGTCTGCCACTCTTGCGCAAAGGCCTTACCAACACGATCGCCATAACTGTTACGCGGCAACAGCAGCAGCGGCTGGCGTTTGCCTTGATCCCACATATGGTGGGCGGCATCGCGCGCTTCGTCTTCAGGAGAAAGCGCAAAGTAACAAATATTCGGATGGTTCTGGATCTGTTCCGGCTCGTTCAGGGCCAGTACGTTAAGCGGCGAGTTGCTGTTAGCGACAGTCTCTACATCACTTTTCAACAGCGGGCCGACGACGATGGTTGCGCCATCCTGCTGCGCCTGCTGCATCACCTGCTGAATCGGCTGACTGCTGGTGTCATACACCTTGACCTGGGCATTGCTATCGCCTGCGCTGGCTGCCGGGGCAGGTGCAGCAGCAGGTTGCGGCTGGGTGCTTTGATCCGGGGTGATGGCAGCAGCGGCCGGGCTGACTACGGTATTGGCGGTCGCATCTGGCGTTGCAGCGGCTGGCTGCGGCTGGGCGCTGGCATCCGCGCTGGCCGGGGTCGCTGTCGGCTGTGGTTGTGGGGTTGCGGCCGGGGCGGCAAGCACACCGTTTTTCGCATCGTTAAAGCCTTTCTGAATGGCGTTGGCGAAGATCTGCGCCTGACCATTCAGCGGCAGCAGCAACGCGATGGTGCTGGTCGAAGCTTTGCTAAAGTTCTGCACCTGGCTCAGGGCGGTCGGCAGGGTTTTGGCACCCGGATTGAGCGGATAGCGTGTTTGCCAATCTTTGATGGCGGCTTTCAGCATTTCCGGGTCCTGGCTGTTGGTATGCCAGGTGTTGAGCAGATCCAGCCAGCCCTGCAAGGTATTCTCGTCGGCATTGATCACCAGGCTGTTGAGCTGATCTTTGGTCATCTGCGTCAGCGCCTGCCAGGTGGCGTCAATATTGCTCTGGTGATCGGCCGCTTTCAGCAGCGGTTCCTGAGCGATATAGGCGCGCAGCAATGCCAGCGAGGGACGATTCTGGGCGGCTGCGATTTGCAGGCCGTAGAAGCGCGCCTGTTGATCCTGCGACAGACCGTCGGTTTTCACCTGGCTCAACAGTTGCTGTGCACCGTTGAAATCCTGCTGACCAATCTGCATCTGCGCCCGCAGCAACTGTAATTCCTGCTGCTGCACATCAGAGAGCTGCTGCGGCAATTGTTTGATCTGATCGCTGGCCTGTGGATACTTTCCTTCCTTCAACAAGGCACGGATGGCAAGTAATTGCCAGTCGGTCTTGCTATCATCGCTGCTTTGCTGCACCTGTTGCAGGTAATAGTCAGACTGGGCCGTGATCGGACCCTGAACATTGACGGAAGACGTTTGCTGTGGTCCCTGACCGCTACAGGCGGCTAAAATTAGCCCAGCGAGAAGAACAGGTACAAAGCGTCCTGCTTTACGACGTAAGACTTTTGAAGGAAGCATACTGTATCCAGTGATGTTTTTTTCTAGATGCTCAATATTAAATCGGCAATTCGGATGAAACAATGAAACAACTCGATCGGGCAGACATTTCTGCCAGCACGCTCTATATCGTTCCTACCCCGATCGGTAACCTGGGTGATATTACGCAGCGTGCGTTAACGGTGCTTGCGAGCGTCGATCTGGTCGCTGCGGAAGATACACGTCATACCGGGCTGTTGCTACAACATTTCGCCATCAATGCGCGACTGTTCGCACTTCACGACCACAATGAGCAGCAGAAAGCCGAAGTGCTGCTGGCCAAATTGCAGGAAGGCCAAAGCATTGCGCTGGTTTCTGATGCCGGAACGCCGTTAATCAACGATCCCGGTTATCATCTGGTGCGTCGTTGCCGTGAAGCGGGTATCCGCGTGGTGCCCTTACCGGGTGCCTGCGCGGCGATTACAGCATTAAGCGCAGCGGGATTACCGTCCGATCGTTTCTGTTACGAAGGGTTTCTGCCGGCGAAAACCAAGGCGCGCTGTGATGCTTTACGTGCTCTGGCGCAGGAGCCGCGCACCCTAATCTTCTACGAATCGACCCACCGTTTAATCGATAGCTTACAGGATATGGTCAGTGAGCTGGGGGCTGAACGTTATGTGGTGTTGGCGCGGGAAATTACGAAGACCTGGGAGTCATTGCACGGTGCGCCAGTGGCCGAGCTATTGGCCTGGGTGCTGGAAGATGAAAATCGCCGCAAAGGAGAGATGGTGCTGGTGGTGGAAGGCCATAAGGCCGATGAAGAAGCCTTACCGGCAGATGCGCTGCGCACCCTGGCGCTGCTACAACAGGAGCTGCCCTTGAAGAAGGCGGCTGCGCTGACGGCGGAAATTCACGGTGTGAAGAAGAACGCACTGTATCGCTACGCACTCGATCAGCAAGAGGCGTGACAAACGACGGCGGATCGCCTATTATCCCGCGCCGAAGCTGACCAGACAGTCGCCGCTTTGTCGTCGTCCCTCTTCGGGGGGAGACGGGCAGAGGGGAGGAAAGTCCGGGCTCCATAGGGCAGGGTGCCAGGTAACGCCTGGGGGGCGCAAGCCTACGACCAGTGCAACAGAGAGCAAACCGCCGATGGCCCAGTAATGGGATCAGGTAAGGGTGAAAGGGTGCGGTAAGAGCGCACCGCGCGGCTGGTAACAGTTCGCGGCACGGTAAACTCCACCCGGAGCAAGGCCAAATAGGGGTTCACAAGGTACGGCCCGTACTGAACCCGGGTAGGCTGCTTGAGCCAGTGAGCGATTGCTGGCCTAGATGAATGACTGTCCACGACAGAACCCGGCTTATCGGTCAGTTTCGACTTTTTAATGCAAAAACCCCGCTTCGGCGGGGTTTTTGTTTTTCAGCATGCACTGAACCGTAGCGGCGCGATTTATCGCGCTATTCCGTGCGCGGTACCAGAAAAATCCGCGCGATAAATCGCGCCGCTACGAATTTATCCCCGTCCGTGCGGCTCATCCCAGTTAAATGCCGGTCCAAGCGAGATCACCCCACTCGGGTTAATGGTCTTATGGCTGCAATAATAGTGATGACGGATATGCGGCAGATTGACGGTTTCGGCAATCCCTGGCATTTGGTAAATATCACGCAGAAAGCCGCTGAGGTTGCGATAATCGCTGATCCGGTGGCGATCGCACTTGAAATGCGTGACATATACCGGATCAAAACGTACCAGGGTGGTCCACAGGCGCAGATCGGCTTCGGTTAATTGATTGCCGGTCAGATAGCGATGCTGACCCAGGATCTGCTCCAGGCGCGCCAGTGAATGGAACAGCGCCGTTACCGATTCATCATAAGCAGCCTGCGAAGTGGCGAAGCCCGATTTATACACGCCATTGTTTACCGTGTCGTAAATCCAGCTATTCAGCTCATCAATTTGTGGCCGCAACGCCTCGGGGTAGTAATCGCCAGCGCGTGCGCCCTGCGCATCAAACGCGCTATTCAACATCCGAATGATGTCGGCCGATTCATTGCTGACAATGGTGTGCTGATGTTTGTCCCACAGCACTGGCACGGTAACGCGCCCACTGTAGTGAGGATCGGCATGCAGATAGAGTTGATACAGGTATTCGTTCTGATATAGCGAATCGCCGGTAGCGTCGGGGAAATCGTCGTCGAAGGTCCAGCCATTTTCCAGCATCAGCGGATGTACCACCGACACGGAAATCATCTCTTCCAGTCCCTTCAGCTTGCGCATCAGCAGAGTACGATGCGCCCACGGACAGGCGAGTGAAACGTATAAATGATAGCGGTCGCGTTCGGCGGCAAAACCGGCTTTCCCGGTGGGACCCGCGCTGCCATCAGCGGTAACCCAGTTACGCCACACCGCTTCTGTACGTTTGAAGCGGCCACCGGTTGACTTCGTATCGTACCAGGTGTCATGCCAGACACCGTCAATCAGTTGTCCCATAAGCCCTCCATAAAAAAATGGGGCGAGGAATATCCTCGCCCCTTTTCAGTATACGCTGCTTGTGTACTTAGCGTGCGGTTGCAGTCTGGAAACGCTGACGAATCAGACGGTCGATGCTGTATGCGCCTGGACCAACCAGCCCCAGCACCAGGAAACCACCAGCGATTGACAGGTTTTTCATAAACATCAGCTGGTTAACACCTTCAGCGAAGTTACTGTGGAACAGGAACGCCGTCAGAATGGTGAAGCCGGCAGTAAACAGTGCCGTGAAACGGGTCAGGAAGCCGAACAGAATCGCCAGACCGCCACCCAGTTCCAGCAGAATCACCAGCGGCAACAGGAAGCCAGGGACGCCCATTGACTGCATGTACTGTGCGGTGCCTGCATAACCGGTCAGTTTGCCCCAGCCAGCGGTGATAAACAGAATGGTCATCAGAACGCGTGCCAGTAACAGGCCAGAATCTTCGAATTTTTTCATCATCTACTCCAACAAGGTTTTTATTGCAGGTTGCTGGCCTGCGGCAATGTATCCCGTCGAATCACGTCTTGTGATTCATTGGGCTGATGGCTAGAGATGATAATCGCGGGTTGGAAAGGTTGTAAGCGAGATAATCTGTCGATGTTGTTCAGGAATTCTGATTAAAGGAAAAACGGACCTGAAAAAGGTCCGTTGTCAGAAGGAGTTAGCCTAACGTGGTGGCAGCGCTGATTTGATCATCCGCCAGGTGCTCCACAGCCCAAAGCCGCGTTTCGCCCAGCGTAGTAGCCGATTAGGGCTGCGAATTGACCAGATTGCCAGCGCGCTGCTACCAATCGCCAGATAGCGGCGCACACTGAGGAAAGTGAGCCAGCCCCGATCATACTGCGCGGTGCTCTCCAGCCAGTCACGCCTGGCTGCGCTCAGATCCAGCCGTTGCTGTTGTACCTGATTCAGCAATGCGTGGATGCGTGCTTCGCGCTCGCGGCGGCTCATGAGCGATGCTCCTCCAGCAGTTTGCGATCGGTATCCAGCTCTTTGCGCGTATGGCGCAGCAGTGTGGACTGGCGGGATTTACGCAGTGTCCAGACACCAAAAATCAGCGCCAGCAGGAACAGGACGGCAGTGGTAATCGCAATCGCCATCAGCCGATATTGCGCATCCACCGCCCAGATGATCAGCACCATCAGGCTCATTAACCCGAAAGCGGTAAACAGCATGGTAAGGCCCACCATCATCAGCATCTGAATCAGGTTGGCTTTTTCCTCTTCCAGTTCCACCACTGCCAGGCGGACGCGTGTCTCAACGATACTGACCAACGTGGTAACGATACGTTGACCAATGTTGATGACCCCTTTGCCCGGGCCGTGGCTTTGCTGACTGTCACTCATCATTAACGCCGTGAAAGCAGAATGCCGATGACCACACCCACCGCAGCACCAATACCGACGCCGTGCCAGGGATTTTCACGCACGTAATCATCTGCCTTATGTGCGGCTTCGCGGGTGGATTGCGCCAGGCGTTCGCCAGACTCGCCCAGGCGTTCACGCGAAGTGTCGAGGGCTTCGCGGGCTTTCTGACGCAATTTATCCAGCTCAGTTTTTGACTTCTCGCCGGTGCTGCTCAGTACTTCTTCCAGGGTGTCGGCCAGGTTTTTCAGTTCGGCACGCAAATGTTCTGATGTTGTGTCTTTAGCCATGAAAATCTCCTTTTACATCATAATATTAATAGCGTTCAGCTTCGAGTTGCTTTAACTCGTGCTGCGCTTCTTCCAGCTTGCGCTCGCGTTTAGCGATCTTCTCTTTGTCATTACCTTCCTGGCGCTCTTCTTTCAACTCACGCTCACGTTCGGCGACATCATGCTTTTGCGCCTCAATACGCTCATGATGTGCAGCTTTCAGTTTTTCATCGGTACAACTGGCGCGCACTTCGGTTAGCGCACGCTCCAGCCCGTTTACCCGGCGCTGGTTATCATGCTGCTTTGCCATACCAATTTCGCGCTGAATGTCCTGCTCCTTCTGCTGACATAGTGACTCTGCTGCCAGAAGTGAGCCGGAGAGGGAGAGGAGAACAGCACCCAGGAGTAATTGACGTTTCATCAGGTAAAACCTTCCTTTGTGAATGACCTGCCGCAAACCGGGCAGGAGAGGCTTCCCAGCTTGTCTTGTGCTCGCGCTACCTTTAAGCATAGACAGCGGATGAAAAAATTCAAAGAAGACGCGGGGATAGCGAGGGTTGTGGTCGCCCGGACGAGTATCCGGACGACGCAATTTAGCTGTAAGTCAGACGACTGGGGTCCTGATTTTGCTGCGATGCCTGATGACCGGCGGCCACAACAAAACCCTGTGGCAGCAGGCGACGCAGTACCTTCTGCGCGGCCAGGCTTTGCTCTTCGTTTTCGAAATGAATCACCAATGCATCACCAGAAGGCGTGATGCTTTTAATGCGCACGCCCTGGGCGGAGAGTTGCTGATACAGATAGAAGCCATCCGGCAGCGGGGTGCCGCTGTTGGCAACGCGAATCTGCACCACAGTTTCATGGCTCAGCAGCGCAGGGGCGAAACTGATGGCAACGAGAGCCAGCGCAGCGCCCAACAACCAGGGCAGAAGACGCCTTGGGATGCGGGTCAGAATTTTCATCACTGTGATTTCCCATTCTGATCAGACTGACGTTTACGCCACAACACCACCAGTGACCCGACAAGACCAAACACCAGCAACACCAGGGGAAGCATCATCAGGCAAAACATCAATTCGTCTTCATAGCGACGGAAAATGGGGGTTTTGCCAAGTGCGAAACCGAGCACTGTAAGGATCACTACCCACAGCAAACCGCTCACCCAGTTAAAGAACTGGAAACGCGCATTGCTGAGGCCAGATAACCCGGCAATGGTTGGCAGCAGAGTGCGCACAAACGCGATAAAACGGCCAATCAGCAGGGCGGAAAGCCCATGACGATGGAACAGGCTGTGCGCGCGTTGATGATATTGCGCGGGTAAATGGGAAAGCCATTTTTGTACCGTGGGGGTATTCCCCAGCCAGCGTCCCTGAATGTAGCTAACCCAGCAACCGAGGCTGGCACCGGTGGTCAGGACCAGAATGGTGAGTGGAAAGTTCATGGTGCCTTTGGCGATCAGCACGCCAACCAGAATCAGCAAGCTATCGCCGGGCAGAAATGCAGCGGGCAGCAGGCCGTTCTCAAGGAAGAGAATCATGAACAGCACGCCATAAATGGCCCACACCAGTGTCGGGTCGGAAAGGGTTTCAAAATCCTGCTGCCATAGGGCATGCAGTAATGCCTGCAAAATATCCATCAATCGGTCCTGAACATCATTGTTAAACGTGCCCGAAGGGCTGGAGCACTAGCTGGCAGTTTGGTTATGCATTTTAGGAGCGCAGCTGAGCCGGATTTTCCGGATCCTTCCAGAATTGATTGTTAAATCAGCAACTTTTTAATGCCCTGTCGCAAAGGGTAAGAAAAGGGCGATAACTGTAACAAAAATCATGGATCTGAGACAGTAGAAAGTTCCCGCAAGAGAGGAGTTTTACCTTTAGATGCAACTGGTCAAAAGGAGCTTTACATGAGCTGACACTATTGCAGATTAACTGACTTTCCTGCCGGAAAAATCAGCAAAATTAGCGGGAATTATCAGTGCCTTCCGGCAGGATGACCGGGTTTTCAGCAAACATGTAACGATCGACATTAAACTCAAAATCGTCTGCGGTAGCGTTAAACAACATCTGTTTAGTATTTTCCAGATGTTGCCACATAGCCAGCTTACTGGCGGCGGGATCTTTGCGGATGAGTGCTTTCAGAATCTGATCGTGATCATCGCACCAACTGAGGATGTTGCGCTGATCAATATGCTCATGCAATTTCAGCCAATAGGGGTTATGCAGGCGGTGCAACCACATCTTCTCGACAATGGCGGCTAAGGCGCTGTTCTGCGTCGATTGTGCAATGCGGACGTGGAACTGCATATCCCATTCAGAATCGCGGAAGTGGTCTTCCTGGCGGGCCTTCTCCTGAATGGCCATCAGCGCGATGATATCCTGGCGAGTCACCTGGGTTGCCGCGAACTCCGCGACATTACTCTCAATCAGCTGACGTGCCTGCAACAATTCAAACGGACCAAAACTGGCGAATTCCAACTGGCTGGAGGTCACGATACGGTTTTGCTGTTGGCTGGCAATAACGTGAATGCCTGAACCTTTGCGCACTTCCACGTAGCCTTCGACTTCCAGCATGATGATCGCTTCACGTACCACGGTACGGCTGACCTGCATCTCCTCAGCAATTAAACGCTCGGCAGGAAGTTTATCACCCACCGGGTATTCTCCGGCTTCAATGCGGCGTTTCAGCTCGCTGGCCAGTTGTTGATAAAGACGTCGGGATTCGGTCAGGTCCATTGCGCGGTTCCGCTATGCAGGTAAACGAGGAGTTGTTATACCACTTCGGCCGGGCGGAAGAAATGGGCTGGCTCACACCAGCCCAAAGAGATTAACTACGGACCGCCGCAGTTTGTACGGGTGGTGCGCTTTCCATTTCGGAAACCGGTTTGTTTTTCAGCACACTCCAGATAACGACCGCGCCGATCAGGTCAAACACCGCCAGAGCAGCAAACAGCGGGCTAAAGCCGAGGGTATCGGCCAGGGCACCCACCACCAGGGCAAACAGGGTGCTGGCGGTCCAGGCTGCCATACCGGTCAGGCCATTAGCGGTTGCCACTTCATTGCGACCAAACACGTCAGATGACAGGGTAATCAGTGCACCGGACAGGGCCTGGTGAGCAAAACCGCCGATACACAGCAGACCAATTGCCACATACGGACTGGTAAACAAGCCGATGGTACCGGGGCCAATCATCAGCACTGCACCCATCGTGACCACCAACTTACGTGAGACGATCAGATTGACACCGAACCAGCGTTGAAACAGCGGCGGTAAATAACCCCCCAGGATGCAGCCGAAGTCAGCAAACAGCATCGGCATCCAGGCGAACAGCGCAATCTCTTTCAGATTGAAGCCATACACCTTAAACATAAACAGCGGAATCCAGGCGTTGAAGGTGCCCCAGGCAGGTTCAGCCAGGAAACGTGGCAGCGCAATGCCCCAGAACTGGCGATTACGCAGAATCTGACCAACCGACATTTTGCTGTTGTTACCGGTTTGATGCTGCACTTCCTGGCCGGCAATAATGTAGTGGCGTTCTTCCTCGCTCAGCTTGGTTTGCTGCTTCGGATGTTTATAAAACACCAGCCAGCACAGCGCCCAAATCATGCTCAGCACCCCGGTAACGATAAACGCCATCTGCCAGCTATGTGCCACAATGGCCCAGACCACCAGCGGCGGTGCCAGCATCGCACCTATCGATGAACCCACATTGAAGTAGCCCACCGCCACAGAACGTTCTTTGGCTGGAAACCACTCGCTGCTGGCTTTTAATCCTGCCGGGATCATGGCTGCTTCTGCGGCACCGACCGCACCACGCGCCAGCGCAAACCCACCCCAACTCCCTGCTAACGCAGTGGCGGCGCAGAAGATAGCCCAGAGTATCGCAAACACCGCATAGCCGACCTTCGTGCCCAGCATATCCAGCACATAACCAGCGACCGGTTGCATCACGGTGTAACAGGCCGAATACGCGGCGACGATATATGAATATTGCTGGGTGGTGATGTGAAGCTGGGTCGCCAGCGTGGGTGCTGCTACGGCAATAGTATTACGCGTCAGGTAGCCCAGAACGGTGCCCATCGTCACCAGTCCAATCATGTACCAGCGTAGCCCTTTGATCTTACGCATCATTAACCTCTTCCAGTTTGTCGTTGCGGCGTTGCCGCTGTTGTTATCTGGAGCGGGACTGCTCGTGAGACAGCTCTCTTCACGCCCGCAGACGCTGAAACGCGCCTTTATTTCCTTGCCTGTGCCATCGGTCTGGCATCAATGGAGCGAGAGGTTAACTTGTTATACAACTTTAAAAGTTGAGAGCCATCACAAAAACCCTTCAAGGCGTGTGTGATACTGTTCTTCGACGTAATAACAGCAGGTTAGCGGTGTTTTTGCGGCTTTTTTGTCCATATCCACATCAAAGATCTGTCATTAATGTGAGGTTCGTCGCAAAGAATTCCGCCGTTTATCAAAATTGGTATGATAACTTTGTGTCATTAGCCAACGGGCTACAAAAATGAGGAAGCAGGTATGTCGCGTTTTATGACTGAGGATTTTTTACTGGAAAGCGAATTTGCGCGTCGTCTTTATCATGACTACGCCAAAGACCAGCCGATTTTCGATTATCACTGTCACTTGCCGCCACAGCAGATTGCCGAAAATTACCGCTTTACCAACCTCTATGACATCTGGCTGAAAGGCGATCACTACAAATGGCGAGCGATGCGCGCCAATGGCGTACCGGAAGCCCTTTGCACCGGCAACGCCACCGACCGTGAAAAATTCAATGCCTGGGCGCGTACCGTGCCGCACACCATTGGTAACCCGTTGTATCACTGGACGCACCTCGAACTGCGCCGCCCCTTTGGCATCACCAATGTGTTGCTGTCTGAGCAGACGGCAGATGACATTTGGGATCGCTGCAATGCGTTGCTGGCACAGGATGCCTTCACCGCACGCGGCATTATGCAGCAGATGAAGGTGAAAATGGTCGGCACCACCGACGACCCGCTTGACGATTTACAGCATCATCGCGCCCTGGCGCAGGATGACAGCTTCAGCGTCAAAGTGCTGCCGAGCTGGCGTCCGGACAAAGCCTTTAACATTGAGCTGGAAACCTTCTTGCCGTGGATCCACAAGCTGGAGCAAGTGGCGGATGTCAGCGTGCAGCGTTTTGACGATCTACGTCGTGCCTTAAGCAAACGCCTTGATCACTTTGCCGCTCACGGCTGCAAGATTTCCGATCATGCGCTGGATGTGGTGGTGTATGCCGAAGCTGATGAGGCCACACTTGATGGCATCCTGACGCGTCGTTTGCAGGGTGGTTCCCCATCCAGCGAAGAAACCGCGCAATTCAAAACAGCGGTGCTGGTGTGGCTGGGCAGTGAATATGCCCGTCGCGGTTGGGCGCAGCAGTACCACATCGGTGCGCTGCGTAACGCCAATCGTCACCACTTTGAGCTGCTGGGACCGGATACCGGTTTCGATTCTATCAACGATGCACCGCTGGCGATCCCGCTGGCTCGTCTGTTGGATGCACAAAATCGGCAAAACGCATTACCGAAAACCATCCTGTATTGCCTAAACCCGCGCGACAACGAAGTACTGGCGACGATGGCCGGGAATTTCCAGGGTGAAGGGGAACCGGGCAAGATGCAGTTTGGCTCGGCATGGTGGTTCAACGATCAGCTCGATGGCATGCAGCGTCAAATGACGCAACTGGCGCAGATTGGCCTGTTGAGCCGTTTTGTCGGCATGTTGACCGACAGCCGTAGCTTCCTGTCCTATACCCGTCACGAATATTTCCGCCGTCTGCTGTGCCAGATGATCGGCAATTGGGTGGAACGCGGCGAAGCACCTGCCGACGAAGCACTGCTGGGGCAGATGGTACAAAACATCTGCTTCAACAATGCCCGTGATTACTTCGGCATTGAGTTAGGAGCCTGATGATGCAGCGGCTAAACCGTCACGACTTTCCCGGCCCGCGCTATACCGACCGCGTAATCCAGTTTGGCGAAGGGAATTTTCTGCGCGCCTTTATTGACTGGCAACTCGACTGGCTCAATGAGCATCAGGGTACCGATGCCGGTGTGGTGGTGGTGCGGCCGCGTAACCGAGAAGTGAAAGACTCTCTGAATCAGCAGGATGGGTTGTACACCACGCTGATTCGCGGGCTGAATGCGGCGGGTGAGCAGGTGAGCGAAACCCGCCTGATTCGCAGCCTCAACCGGGAAATTCAACCCTATCAACAATTCGACGATTTTCTGGCCCTGGCGCGCGCGCCAGAGATGCGTTTTGTGTTCTCCAATACCACGGAAGCAGGCATTGCCTTTGCCGAACAGGATCAACTGACCGATGCGCCAGCCTCCTCCTTTCCTGGCAAGCTGACCCAGCTGCTGTGGGCGCGTTACCAGCATTTTTCCGGGGACGCTGCTAAGGGCTGGTTAATCGTTCCCTGCGAATTGATCGACTACAACGGCGATACGCTCCGCGCGCTGGTACTGCGCTATGCCGACCACTGGCAGTTACCGCAGGCATTTGCCCACTGGGTACAGCAGCATTGCGCGTTCTACAACACGCTGGTTGATCGTATCGTCACCGGCTTCCCGGCCGACAGTGAAGCTATCGCTACCCAACTGGGTTACGAAGATCGTTTCCTGGTGGCGGGTGAGGTGTATTACCAGTTTGTGATTCAGGGACCGGCGGCACTGGCACAAGAGCTGAAGCTGGCCGTGCTGGCACCTGAAGTGAAGCTGGTGGAAGACATCACCCCTTACAAGGCGCAAAAAGTGGCGATCCTCAATGGCGCGCACACTGCGATGGTACCGGTGGCGTTCCAGTCCGGTCTGGAGAGCGTCGGAGAAGCGATGGACGATGCGCAGATCGCGGGATTTGTTGAAGCGTTACTGCGCGATGAAGTGATCCCCACTCTCGATTTGCCGCCTGCTGAGCTGCATGCCTTTGCTGCTGCGGTACAGCGCCGTTTCCGTAACCCATTTATTCGCCATGCGCTGCTTTCTATCGCGCTGAACGGCATGACCAAATTCCGTACCCGCCTGCTGCCGCAACTATTGCTGGCGCAGCAACAACAGGGTAGCTGGCCGCCGCGCCTGACCTTCGCCTTTGCCGCGTTGCTGGCGTTTTATCGCGGTCAGCAGGGCGATAAAAGTTGGCCGTTGCAGGACGATGCCCACTGGCTGCAACGCTATGCCGAACTCTGGCCAGCGGTGCAATCGCAACAGTGGCCCGTGGAACAACTGGTCAGCACGGTTCTGAGCGATGCCAACCACTGGGGCGAAGATTTAACCCGGCAGCCAGGGCTGGTGGCTGCGGTAAGCCAACACCTGCAAAACATCATCGTTCACGGGATGCGAACGGCGCTGACACAACTGAGATAACGCTATGCAAGATGCGATAAGAATACATTCACGCGATAACGTCGCTGTGGCGTTGCGCGATTTGGAAGCCAATACCCTCGTTGAAATCGATCACGTCCGTGTTGAGCTGCGTCAGGCCGTGGGTCGCGGCCATAAATTTGCGCTGCAACCGCTGGCGACCGATGCGCTGGTGATCAAATATGGATTGCCGATTGCGCACGCTACGCAGCCGATTGACGCGGGTGAAATCATCCATTCGCAGAACGCGCGCACCAACCTGAGCGATCTCGACGAATATGATTATCAGCCCGATTTTCTTGCACTGCCGCCGCAGGCAGGGGATCGCGAAGTACAGATTTACCGTCGCGCCAGCGGCGAAGTGGGGATTCGCAATGAATTGTGGATCCTGCCAACCGTGGGTTGCGTTAACGGCATTGCGCGCCAAATTCTGCAACGTTTTCTCAAAGAGACGGACGATGCGGCAGGGATCGATGGCGTGCATCTGTTCAGCCATCCGTTTGGTTGCTCGCAGTTGGGCCAGGACCATGAAAACACCCGCACCATGTTGCAGAATATGGTGCGTCATCCGAATGCTGGCGCGGTGCTGGTGATTGGTCTGGGCTGTGAGAACAATCAGGTGGATGTGTTCCGCGACACCCTCGGCGCGTATGAAAGCGATCGCGTGCAATTTATGGTGTGTCAGCAGCAGGATGATGAAGTGGAGGCCGGACTCGAGCGGCTGCACGCGTTATACAACGTGATGCGTCACGATCAGCGCCAGCCGGGCAAACTCAGTGAGCTGAAGTTTGGTCTGGAGTGTGGCGGTTCGGACGGTTTTTCCGGCATCACGGCGAACCCGATGCTGGGGCGTTTCTCCGATCAGATGATCGCCAATGGCGGCACCACGGTGCTGACCGAAGTGCCGGAGATGTTCGGGGCGGAGCGCATTCTGATGAGCCGCTGCCGCGATGAAGCCACCTTTGACAAAACGGTGGCGATGATTAACGACTTCAAACGCTACTTTATCGACCATCAACAGCCGATTTATGAAAATCCTTCACCGGGCAATAAAGCCGGGGGCATCACCACGCTGGAGGAGAAGTCACTGGGTTGTACGCAAAAAGCCGGGCAGAGCCAGGTGGTGGATGTGCTGAAATACGGTGAGCGCCTGAAAACACCAGGTCTTAATCTGCTCAGCGCGCCAGGCAATGATGCCGTTGCCACCAGTGCCTTAGCGGGCGCGGGCTGCCATATGGTGTTGTTTACCACCGGACGTGGCACGCCTTATGGCGGCTTTGTACCGACGGTGAAAATTGCCACCAATACGCAATTGGCGGAGAAAAAGCCGCACTGGATTGATTTCAACGCCGGACGACTGATTGAGGGCATGAGTATGGATGCGATGCTGGCCGATTTTGTCGAGATGATCGTCGCCATTGCCAACGGCAAGCCAGCGCGCAATGAAGCCAATGACTTCCGTGAACTGGCGATTTTTAAAAGCGGAGTGACGCTGTAAACCGCGTAGCGGCGCGATTTATCGCGCACGAAATTGCACGATAAATCGCGCCGCTACGGGAAATAATTATACTGCGGTGCGCGTCTCGCGTTCTGCTTCGGCCTGACATACCGCCGCGGTAAACAGAATATCGGTTGACGAGTTCAGCGCGGTTTCGGCTGAATCCTGCAACACGCCAATAATAAAGCCCACCGCAACCACCTGCATCGCCAGATCGTTGGGTATGCCAAACATATTACAGGCAACCGGGATCAGCAGCAGGGACCCCCCCGCCACCCCTGAAGCGCCACAGGCGCACAGCGAGGCCACCAGGCTAAGCAGAATCGCCGTCGGCACATCAACAGAAATCCCCAGCGTATGCACTGCCGCTAGCGTCAGCACGGTAATGGTGATTGACGCACCTGCCATGCTGATGGTGGCACCCAGCGGAATCGAGACTGAATAGGTGTCTTCATCAAGGCCCAGGCGTTTCGCCAGCGCCATATTCACCGGAATATTGGCCGCGGAACTGCGGGTAAAGAAGGCGGTCACGCCGCTTTCGCGGATGCAGGTGAACACCAGCGGGTAAGGATTGCGGCGGATTTTGTTGAACACCAGCAGCGGGTTGACCACCAACGCCATCAGCAACATACAACCCAGCAGCAGCGACAACAGGCTGGCATATTCCCACAGCGCATCAAAACCGGTGGAGGCAAGAATCGATGCCACCAGGCCGAAAATACCCAGCGGCGCACAGCGGATCACGCAACGTACCACCCAGGTCGCGGCGTTTGAGGCATCATTGAGGAAAGCTTTGCTGCTCGGGCTGGCGTGACGGAATGCCAGGCCAAGCCCCAGTGCCCATACCAGAATCCCGATGTAATTGGCGTTCATCAGCGCTTCGATCGGGTTTGCCACCATGCTCATCAGCAGGCCATGCAGCACCTCGGCGATCCCGGACGGCGGAGTGATTTCAGTTTTACCGACATTCATCGACAACATTTGCGGGAACAGATGGCTGAAAATCACCGCCACCACTGCCGCAAAGAAGGTGCTGAGCAGATACAGCATGATAATCGGGCGGATATTGGTTTTCTGCCCTTGCTGATGGTTAGCAATCGAGGAGATTACCAGAACCAGGACCAACAGCGGTGCCACAGCTTTTAGCGCGCGAACGAACAGTTCACCCAACAGGCCGACCGCCAGCGCGGCATCACGCGAGAACCAGGCCAGCGCCACACCGGCAATCAGACCCAGCATAATTTGTTTTACCAGGCTGCCCGCAAACAGCGCGCCCAGACGTCCAATGATGTTTGTTTGCATATCACGATCTTTTTATATGGCGGTAATAAGTTTGCTGCGCGGAGCCACCACGCAGCCCTAGTTTAACGGGCGGAGTATAAGGAAAACATGCGTTGAAGAAAGAGAAAATTCTGTCTTTGTGGGAATGATTGGGTTTTCGATCTGCTAATGATGTCATCTGTGACAGCAGTATAAAATGTGACTGTTTATGGTTGCAAAATAAAGCAGGGGCGATTAACGCCCCTGTAGCAGATTATGATGATATCTTCTTCTGGTCGTTTCTGCGGTTAACCCAGGCATTAATCAGCAGTGTTCCCCCCAAAATCACCCCAACCACCGTCAGCGAAACCCCCACCGGGATATGCCAGAACTCGACGATCAGCATCTTGATACCGATAAACACCAGCACAATCGCCAGACCGTATTTGAGCATTGAGAAACGCTCGGCCACGTTTGCCAGCAGGAAGTACATGGCACGCAGACCGAGGATGGCGAACAGGTTAGACGTCAGCACGATAAACGGGTCGGTGGTGACGGCAAAGATTGCCGGGATACTGTCGACGGCAAAGATCACGTCGCTCAGCTCCACCATGATCAACACCAACAACAATGGGGTGGCAAACAGCACGCCGTTTTTACGCGTGAAGAATTTCTCACCCTCCAGACCATCGGTCATGCGCAGGTGCTTGCGCAGCCAGCGCACCAGCGGTTTGTCGCCGACTGCGTTGTCATCTTCTTCTTTCGCCAGCGCCATTTTCAGGCCAGTGAACAGCAGGAAGGCACCGAAGATATACAGAATCCAGCTGAACTGCGTAACCAGCCAGCTACCACCGAAAATCATGATGGTACGCAGCACGATCGCGCCCAATACGCCATAAATCAACACACGACGTTGCAGTTGCGCCGGAATAGCGAAGTAGCTGAATAGCATCAACCAGACAAAGACGTTATCGACTGCCAGCGCTTTTTCCAGAATATAACCGGTGAGGAAAGCGAGGGTTTGGGCGGTGGCAACCTCGCGCCCGGCGGTGCCGTTGAGGTACCACCAGAAGGCGGCGCTGAACAGCAATGAGATGGAAACCCAAACCAGCGACCAGACAGCCGCTTGTTTGAATGACATTGTTTGTGCGCCGCGACGTCCCTGAAGAAAGAGATCGATGGCCAGCATGATAAGCACTACGACAGCAAAGCTGCCCCAGAGTAGTGGTGTGCCTACAGATTGCATAAGCGTATCCTGTCCTGAAAATAAAAAAGGCTGATGTCAGAAGACGTCAGCCGCTTTATTAGGTATAAGCAAACCTCGCCTTCCGGCAAGGTCTCACTTACAACTCAGAATAGATTCCGCGTTGCCTGATGACCGGATGGGCAAATAGCGCATCGTAATGACGATCAATCAGCTTACAAGTTACTCCCCTTTGCTGTTGCGTAAATTACGTGCTGCAAAGTGAATAAGCAATAAGACGTCGGAAATATTTAGACATATTTACACAACAAACCACATTTCGTAGCGGCGCGATTTATCGCGCCGCTACGGGGGTGTATCATCAATTAGCCTGATCTGCCGGGAAAACCACGCCAGTCTGACGGCGGATTTCCGTCAGCAGCGCTGCGGTGATCCGCGACGCCTGTAACCCCGGGTGTTCCACCAGGCCCTGGCTTACCAGTTGCGCAAAGGTTTCGGCCTCATAAAGCATCGAGTTGATATGCTGTGGTTGGGTCAGGTTCTGGCTCTCGCCGCCACGCGGGGTAAAACGCAGTTGCTGGCACTCGGAAATTTTCTCGATCACCAGTGAACCTGCTTCGCCCTGAATCTCACTCGGAATCAGTGAATCGCTGACTTTCGAATGCAAAATCGTCACATCAAAATCGCCGTAGCCCAACACCACCACGCCGTGTGCATCCACGCCGCTTGCCAGCAGTGACGCTTGTGCAGTGACCCGTTGTGGTTCACCCCATAACGTCACCGCCGCTGCGAGGCAGTAGTAACCAATATCCATGATCGAACCATTGGACCAGCGCGGATTAAAGGTATTGGGGTTTTCACCATCAAGATAACGCTGATAACGTGATGAATACTGACAATAATTAAGCAGCGCTTTGCGCAGCTTGCCGACCTGCGGTAACGCTTTTTGTAACTGCAAAAAAGTGGGCAGGCTGGCAGTTTTAAAGGCTTCGAACAGCACCACCTTGTTGTCACGCGCGCAGGCGATCATCGCTTCTGCTTCACGCAGGTTGGAGGACAGCGGTTTTTCGCAGATCACATGCTTGCCGTGCGACATAAACAGCAGCGCCTGCTCGCAGTGCAAGGCATTGGGGCTGGCGAGGTACACCGCATCAATGGCATCGCTGGCGGCCATCTGTTCCAGCGAGGTGAAGGTTAGCGGGCAAGGATAATCTGCGGCGAACGCTTCAGCCTGCTGCTGGCTGCGCGAATAGATGGCGCTCAGTTTCATTTTGCCGCTTTCATGTGCGGCGTCGATAAACTGGCGGGTGATCCAGTTGGTTCCCACAATAGCGAAGCGAATCACGTACGGTTTCTCCGGCAAGGGTAAAACGGCAGAGTAACACGCTGACCCGGTGGCGTAATTAGCAAACGCAGGCGAAATTTGATCCTGAGATCCGCATTCCAATATGATGATGCAGCTACGATTTATAACCCGGAAAGAAGAGGACGCGCGGGTGAGCGGAAGTAAAAATGCCCTGAACTGGACCACATTGCTGATTGCTATCCCCGTGGGGTGTGCGGCCTCGCTGGTCACGCTGGCTTTTCGCGGGGTGATCGATCTGATTAACCGTTTGTTATTTAACAGCGATAACGAAATCACGGTGGCGATGCACGCCTGGCCGTGGATTTTCTGGCCGCTGTTGGTTGGCGCGGGCGGCCTGTTGGCCGGGTGGTTTTTACGTTATGCCGTGACCATCGAGCAGCAGGAAACGGTGAAAACCGATTATCTGGAGGTGATCAACGCCCGGCTGGATGCGGTGCCGACCAAAACATCGCTATTTCGCGCCCTGTCATCGATCGCCAGTATCGGCAGCGGTGCCTCAATCGGTAAAGAAGGGCCGATGGTGCAGCTCTCGGCGTTGTGCGGCAGCCTGATCGGGCGCTGGTTGCCAAAATCGCTTGGCCTGCGTAACAGCGATATTGTGGCGATGGCCGCCGCAGCCGGACTTTCGTCGGTGTACCACGCACCGCTTGCCTCGGCCATTTTTGTTGCGGAGATTGCCTTTGGCATCTCCGCGTTGCAACGTCTGATCCCGCTGGTGATCGCCTCGGCGGTTGCGGTGATGACCATGTGGTCGCTGGGGTTCCGCAGCGCGCTTTATCCGCTTTCCAATGTGACTTTCCAGATGGATATCACCAGCCTGCTGCTGACGGTGGTGATTGGGCTGGCATCCGGGCTGGCCGGCTGGTTGCTGATTAAATTGATTGCGCGCAGCAAGACGATGTTCAGTCGGGTACGTTCCCTGCCGCTACGGCTGGGCGCTGGCGGGTTGGCGGTGGGCTTTCTGGCGCTAATCTCCACCGATATTCTGGGTAACGGCTATGAAGTGATCGTCAAAATCATCGATGGTCATTATCTGCTGGGTGGCTTGCTGGCGTTGTTGGTATTAAAAATCCTGGCGACCACGCTTTCGGTTGGCTCCAATGCGGTCGGCGGATTGTTCACCCCTTCGTTACTGATTGGCGCGCTGCTGGGGGCGTTGCTGGCAAGTTTAGGGGCGGTGTTGCATCTGCCGGTCGGCGATACGTTGTTATACGCGGCGGTCGGTATGGCGGCGGTGCTGGCGGCCGTCAGCCAGGCACCGTTAATGGCGATGCTGATGGTGCTGGAGATGACGCTTAACAGCAGCCTGCTGTTCCCGTTGATGATTGCGTCGGTGCTGGCCTCGATGCTGGTGTACCGCCTGCAATCCGCCAGTACCTATCCGGTGGTCAGTGGGCATCTGAGTCGTTCCGAAGCTAAATACGATTTCGATAATATGCGTGTCGACCAACTGATCATTCCCGGTGCCGCCTTGCAGCCAGAGGAATCGGTGGGGCAGGCGCTGGCGGTCAGCTCGCTGAAGCGTGAGCGTTATGTCTATGTCATCAATGCCAGCGGCCAGTTTCTCGGCGTAGTGTCGATTCACGATATTGCGCGCAAAGTGCTGGCGGAGGAGATCACCCTGCATTCACCGGTCAGTACGGTGATGGACAGTAATTTCCCGTGTATTTATCAGAACCAAAGCATGCGCGAAGGGTGGGAGGCGTTTGCCCGTGTCACGCTGGAACGTCTGCCAGTGCTGAATAACCCGCAGGAGCGCCGTTTCCTTGGCGCGTTGACTAAAACCAGTCTGATTCAGAAGGCGCAGGAATTTTTGTAATCCTGCCAGGAGCAGCGCCCGATGCAGGGCGCTGCTGGCGGCTTAACGAATGGCGTAGGTTTCAATTTCTACCCGCTGCCAGGTTCGCAGCATCGAATCCACCTGCACTATGGTGCTGGCCGGACGGATGGTGCCAAAGGTTTCAAGATGCGCCTTTGCCACCTTTTCCGCATCGTTGATGTCACGGACATACACCACGGTACGAACCACATCCTCCATTTCCATATCCGCCTGCTGAATCACGCTGGCGATGGTGTTCATGATCGATTTTGTCTGCTCGTAAGCATCGGCCTTTTCAAAGTCAGGCGTGGCGCAGGTGCCTGAGATATGCAGCTGATTGTCGGCTTTGACCGCCCGTGAGTAACCAAAAACAGACTCATAGGCACCGCCGGAAGAGATTTTAACTTTCGTGGTCAGACTCATTTTATGCTCCATAGATACACAGGTGATAAAGAGAGGTCAGGACGGCAAGGGCTTGCCGGTACGGTCCTGCATTTTCCACAGCGCCAGCAGACCCAGCACTGCGCCGCCCATCAGGTAAAACGCCGGGATTAGCGTGATACCGGTTTTTTCGATCAGCCAGGTATTCACCAGTGGCGCGGTGCCGCCGAGCAGTGAAACCGACAGGTTGTAGCTAATGGCGAAGCAGCTGTAGCGTACGGTGGTGCCGAATAGCGAAGTCAGGGTGGCAGGGATGGTGCCCTCGAAGAACAACATGCCGAGAATTAACACCGCCATACCGATGACGATCGCCGCCAGGCCATGACTTTGAATCGCCCAGAATACGGGGATCGCAGAAAGGATGATCAGCACACAGCCGGTCAGGAGCATGCGCTTTCTGCCAACCCGGTCACCCAGCATGCCGAACAGCGGGATAAACAGCAGCAGCGCGAGGGTCGCAATCAGCGACAGCCGGGCGCTGAATTCGGCGGATTTCCCCATAAAGCTCACCAGGTAGCTCGGGATATAACCCAGCACGATGTAGTAGTTGATATTGAAGGTGGCGACCAGACCGGCGCAACGTAGCAACTGCGGCCACTCTTTAAGGAATAATGTCCAGCGCGCTGGGGACTGCGCTTCGGCGCGGGCTTTACCGGCCTGCATTTCACGAAATACCGGGGTTTCATCGACGCGCAAACGGATAAACAGCGCGACAATGCCCAGCAATCCGGCAATCACGAACGGCACCCGCCAGCCCCAGGCAATCATGGTGTCATCGCCCAATGTATTGCTGATCACATTGACGATAACCCCGCCCACCAGGAAGCCGGAAATGTTGCCAAACTCCAGCCAACTGGTGAAAAAGGTGCGGCGTTTATCCGGGCTGTGTTCGGCGATAAAAATGCAGGAGCCGCCATATTCACCGCCGGTGGAGAGCCCCTGCAACATGCGCATCAACACCAGCAGAATCGGGGCGGCGATGCCTATGCTGTGATAACCGGGGATCAGCGCGATGCAGAGGGTGGCAATCGACATCAGGCTGATGCTGGCAACCAGCGCGGTACGGCGGCCATATTTATCGCCAATCGGGCCAAACAGAAAGCCCCCTAACGGCCGGATAACAAATCCGGCGGCAAACGCCGCATAAATGGCGATCAACTCGTTGTAGCTGTTGCTGGTGGGGAAGAAAACTTTTGCCATCGTCATCGCCATCGAGGAGTAGATAGCGAAATCGAACCATTCCACCATATTCCCCAGCGTGACGCCGGTGACTGCGCGAGTTAAATTTCCGTCGCGCGCCATGTGACGCGATGTCGGTCGCTCCTTTACATAGCGAACTGCTCCCTGAAGTGCTGGATTTATTGTTTGTTGTTTCATTGTCTTACCCTGTCTGTTTGAAGTGGAGTACGACGCCTGTGAAAAAAATGCTTAACGCATATAACTGCCCCCGGAGATAACCAGGGTTTCGCCGGTGATATAGCCCGGTTGTGAACTGAAGGCCCACACCCAGTCGGCGATCTCTCCGACACTGGCCGCGCGCTGCATCGGCACGGCTTTAACACCTTCATGAATACGCCCGCTTTTTAGCGTGCCTTCGGTCTCGACCCAGCCGGGGGCGATGGCGTTCACCACGATTTTTTTGCCAACCAACTCAATCGCCAGCGATTTCACCAGCGACACCACCGCAGCTTTCGAGGCGCTGTACAACAGCTGACCCGGCGAGACGGCAAAGGCATCGACTGAGGCAAACATCAGCAACGCGCCACCCTGTTCGCTGATAAATTCGCTGGCGACTTTGGCGGTATTTACGCTACCCAGCACGTTGACGTCGAAAATCTGGCGATAGAGCGCATCGTTGCTGCTCTCCAGCGTGGAAACCGGAAAAATCCCCGCAGCGTTGATCAGCGCGCTAACGCGACGGCCCTGGAGCGCACCGGCCACCGCGTCGCGTAACGCGCTGTAGCTGGTGATATCAGCCACCACCGGCGTGATGCCGGGTTGTGGCGGTATTTCGCTGCGATCGATGGCGATCACCGCCCAGCCTTCGCGCTGAAACTTCTCCATCACGGCTTTGCCCATCCCGGAGGCGGCACCGGTGACCAGGGCAACAGGTTGTTTGTTCATGGTTTTTCTCCCGTCAGGCGGTTAAGGAAGCGTTGTGCAACAGGCTGCTATGCATGGTTTCCAGCAGATCCAGCGTGCGCCAGGTTTCATCAAGGTTGGCTTGCCACAGACGGCGCACGATATCGATACGTGCCTCATGCGGCTGCTGGGCCGCCAGCAGGCTGGCGATGTTGGGGATGCCCTGTTCACGCAGCTGAATCATGCGCGCGATAAGCCGCGTTTGCTGGCAGTAGGTCGGCCATTGCGGGCCGCGTGGGGCAGAAAGCCCGACAAAATAGAGGTTCTCCAGCGTGGTCGGCAGGGTCATGGCGGCGGTGCGTAACGGTACGCCATCCTGCCAGTCGAGCAGGGTCGCATCGAGGAACGGTAAACGGGTGTGAAAACCGGTGGCCCAAAGAATGCTGTCGTATTCTGTGGCGCTGCCATCGCTGAAATGCACCGTTTTGCCGTCGATATGAGCGATGGCCGGACGCACGCCGATACGGCCATGCTGGATCCAGTACATCAGCAGGGTGTTGACCACCGGCGGCTGTTGTTCGAGGTCCCAGCTTTCTGGTTGCGGCATGCCGGGATAGTTTTCCCAGCGGCCCACGGAGATCATGGTCAGCACCTGGGTGACCGCATTCTGCATTTCCGGCGGTAACTGATTAAGGAAAGGAATTTCAGCGCGCGGCATACCAAGCAGCGCCTTGGGCTGGAACACCTGACCCCGGCGAATCACGATATCGGTAGTCAGACGATGCTGAGCGGCGTCAACCGCCAGGTCGCAGCCAGAGTTTCCGCAACCCACCACCAGCACCTTGCCTTGCAGCTGATCGGTGTTGCGATACTGGCCGGAATGCAGCGAGATACCGCTGAAGTGGCTCGCTTCTGCCGGGAACGCGCAGTCCCACAGGTGCCCATTGGCGACCAGCACGCCCTGGTAATGACGTGTCTGACCATTTACCGTCACCTGCCAGCCTTCGCTACCTGCCTTACCCAGCGGAACAATGCGTTCAACCGTGCTATTGAAATGGATTTGTGCTCTGAGGCCGAAGTGGTCGGTGTAGCTGTCGATGTAGTGCCGCACCTGATCGCGGCTGGGATAGACTGGCCACGACTCGGGCATTGGGAAGCCATCAAAACCGGAGCTTTTTTTCGGGGTAATCAGATGCAGGGCATCGTAGTCATGATGCCAGTGGCCACCGACCTGGCTACTTTTCTCAAAGCAATCAGCGTCGATACCCAGCTCTTGCAAGGTGCGCAGCGCCGCCAGACCAGCAGCTCCTGCACCAATCACACAATAGCGCGCCTGTGATGTCATACGTCTCTCCTGCAAAGTTATTGCAACATTGGGGTAACGTGATTGACATAGTTTTAAGCGGCTATTTGCACGGGATGAATAGGGTTATGATTTTGGTTCATATAGGTTTGCCCTATACCCACCGTTTTCCATCAGCATTCGATATGGCTGTACGCCATCTGTACCTCCTGCAAATAACGTCGCATCAGCTGCATCATTTCGCGGGTGGCGGATGAGATCGCGGTATCGGCGCGGTGGATAAAGGCAAACACCTCAAAAGCCGGAGGCTCGATCGGCACCCACTTCAGTTTGTCGCTATAACCCAGGTGGTGGAGGATCGGACGCGTAGCGATAAGATCTCCCAATCCCCGCGCCGCCAGTTCCAGCGCGGTAGCCTGGTGCTCCACTTCAATAATCGGCTCCAGCCGTGCGCCAATCTCCTGCGCCCGTTGGTTGAGCAGACGGCGAATCGGATCGCTGTTATGCCAGGTGGCTTCGCTGAGAATCAACGGGGCGTTGAGCAGCGCCTGCATATCCTTACTGCCTTCCAGCCGCGCGTCGCTGGCTGAGATATAGCCAATCTGCGTGGACCACACCGGTTCACTGATCACCAGGTTTTTGTTGTTCACCGGCAGCATCACCAGACCTGCTTCAATTTCGCCATCAATTACCGAGCGCGCGACCTCCGAGGAGTTGGTTCCGACCAGTCGCATCCGCACCCCCGGATAGCGCGCGCGGAACTCACAAATCAGATCGGCCAGAAAATATTGGTAAGCGGAACTGAAGGTGCCAAACGAGGCGAGACCATCCTTGAGCTGGCGCACCGACTGCACCGCTTCGTAGCCGCGTTGTGCCGCCTGGGTGGTGGCGCGGGCATGGGGTTCGAGACGTAGTCCGGCCTCGGTCAGGATCAGACGACGGTTGGTGCGAATAAACAGATGGGTGCCCATCTCGCTTTCCAGCCGCAGAATCTGGTCGGACAGCGACGGCTGCGAGATATGTAACGCCTCAGCCGCTTTCGAGATGGTGCCAAAATCGATAGCGGCAAGAAAATAGTTCAGCTGCTGAAGTGTCATTGCGCCAACCCATTAAGTGAGGGAAATCAGACGCCTCTGAGCATATGCGCTACCACAGGAAAAGCAAACCGGTCAGGCGGCGTTGCCGCGTAGCGCCTGGTCGGTCATCCACAGCCGCGCATCGAACTCCAGTTGATGGTAATCCGGCTCCATATGACAGCAGAGTTGATAGAAGGCTTTGTTGTGATCTTTCTCTTTCAGGTGCGCCAGTTCATGCACCACGATCATGCGCAGGAAGGGCTCCGGTGCGAGGCGGAAAAAGGTGGAGATGCGGATTTCCGCTTTGGCTTTCAGGTTGCCGCCCTGCACGCGGGAAATGGCGGTATGCAGGCCAAGGGCGTGCTTCATCACCTTGATTTTATTGTCCCAGATAACTTTGCTCACCGGCGGCGCGCTGCGCATATAACGGTTTTTCAGGCTTTGCGTGTAGTCGTACAGCGCTTTGTCGCTCACCACATCGTGGGTATCCGGGTAGCGCTGCTGGAGAAAAGCCCCCAGACGTTGGTGGTCAATCAGCGTCTGGACCTGGGTGAGGATATGTTCAGGGTAGCCCTGGAGGTAGATTAATGACATTGGGATTCCCGGCGAAAGACAGTATACTGCGCCCCCTTTTTAGGGCGAAAATCGCGCAAAGTGTACCACGCCGGAGATTCCATGAGCCAACTTGAACTGACTGAACGCACCCTGACGTTGCACCGCTTTCCACCGATGCGTGAAGAAAGCCCGTTGCAGGCGTGGGATGCGGCAGATGAATATCTGTTGCAGCAGGCGCTGCCGGATGGCCCGGTGCTGGTGTTTAACGACAGCTTTGGCGCGCTGACCTGCGGATTAAATCCGCGCCAGGTCTGGCACGTCAGTGATTCCTGGCTCAGTCAGCAGGCGGTACGCCAGAATCTGCATCTTAACCAGCAGGATGAAGATCAGGTGACGTTCCTCGACAGCCTGGCGGCGTTACCGTCGGCCCCGGCGGCGGTATTGATCAAAATTCCTAAGACGCTGGCGCTGCTGGAACATCAGCTGCGTGCGTTGCGCGATGTGGTCACCCCGGACACCCTGATTCTGGCGGCGGCAAAAGCCAAAGATATCCATAGCTCCACGCTGCAACTGTTTGAACGTATTCTCGGCGAGAGCAAAACCTCGCTGGCGTGGAAAAAAGCGCGTCTGATTTACAGCCGCTACACCGCGCCCAAGCTGCCTGCCCTGGCGCAAACCACTGTCTGGCCGCTTGACGGCACCGATTATCAGATCCACAACCATGCCAACGTGTTCTCCCGCAGTTCGCTGGATATTGGCGCGCGCTTTTTTATGCAGCATCTGCCGCATGATATCGAAGGGGAGATTGTCGATCTTGGCTGTGGCAATGGGGTGATTGGCCTGATGGCGCTGGAGCAGAATCCCCAGGCGGAGGTGTTGTTCTTTGACGAATCGTACATGGCGGTGGCATCCAGTCGTCTGAACGTTGAAGTGAACCGACCGCAGGATGTGGATCGCAGCCAGTTCCGCGTCAATAACGCGTTGAGCGGCTTCCCGTCCGATCGTCTGCACGCGGTGCTCTGCAACCCGCCGTTCCATCAGCAGCATGCGGTGACTGACCACCTGGCGTGGCAGATGCTGCGTGATGCCAAACGATGTCTGCAATATGGCGGCGAGTTGCGCATCGTTGGCAACCGCCACCTCGATTATCACCACAAAATGAAGAAGCTGTTTGGCAACTGCACGCTGGTGGCGTCGAATGCCAAGTTTGTGGTGCTGCGTTCGGTCAAACTGCGTTAATCACAGGCTGAGCGCCAGCTCGGTGGCTTGTGCGATGGCGCGGCGGGCATCCAGCTCCTGCGCTACATCGGCCCCGCCAATCAGCCTGACCTTTTTGCCGCGCGCAGTGAGTTGATCTGCCAGCACCCGCAGCGGTTCCTGACCGGCACAAATCACCACGTTATCCACCGCCAGCACCTGGGTTTGGTCCTGATGACGCAGGTGCAGACCCTGGTCGTCAATCTTCAGATACTCCACATCGCCCCACATGATGACGCCGTGGGCCTGCAAACTGGCGCGGTGAATCCAGCCGGTGGTGCGCGCCAGCCCGGCACCCGGTTTGCCAGATTTACGTTGCAGCAACCAGATCTGCCGATCAGCGGGCAGCGGCTGGGGGGGAATCAATCCGCCACGAGCCGCCAGTGCGCGGTCAACGCCCCAGCTTTGGTAGAAATCTTCGTGATGACCTGTCTGATGCAGCAGATATTCTGCGGTATCAAAACCGATGCCTCCCGCGCCAATAATGGCCACCCGCTTGCCGACCGGTTTTTTATCCCGCAATACGTCGAGATAGCTGAGTACGCACGGATGATCGATGCCGGGTAACGTCAGTTGGCGCGGCGCAATGCCGGTGGCGACGATCACTTCATCGGCGTCCTCCAGTTGGTCGGCGCTGACGCGGCACTGGGTATGAATCTCCACGCCAGCGGCCTGGAGTTGGTGGCGGAAATAACGCAGCGTTTCGCTGAACTCCTCTTTGCCGGGGATCTGACGGGCGATATTAAACTGCCCGCCAATCTGCGCCTCGGCTTCATATAGCGTCACCTGATGCCCGCGCTGTGCCGCCTGCAAGGCAAATGCCATACCCGCCGGTCCTGCGCCCACCACCGCCAGCCGTTTGGGTTGAGTGGCAGCGGTCACCGGCATCAGTGTTTCATGACAGGCGCGGGGATTGACCAGACAGGAGGTCACTTTGCCGACAAAAATCTGGTCAAGACAAGCCTGATTACAGGCGATACAGGTATTAATCGCTGCGTCATCACCCGCCTGGGCTTTGCTGACAAAGGCGGCATCGGCGAGAAACGGGCGCGCCATCGACACCATATCCGCAATGCCGTCACGTAACAGCTCGGCAGCCACCGCCGGATGGTTGATGCGGTTGGTGGCAATCACCGGCACGGAAACGCGCTCGCGCAGGTGTTTGGTCACCCAGGCAAAACCGGCGCGTGGCACGCAGGTGGCGATGGTTGGAATACGCGCCTCGTGCCAACCGATGCCGCTGTTAAACAGCGTGACGCCGCACTGCTCCAGTTTTTCCGCCAGATCCAGCGTTTCATGCAGCGTGCTGCCGTTGTGCACCAGATCCAGCATCGAGATGCGAAAGATAATAATGAAATCGTTACCGACCGCCTCGCGTACTGCACGCGTCACCGCCAGCGCGAAACGTTGACGGCGTGCCACATCGCCACCCCAGTCGTCGTCCCGCTGGTTGGTGTGCGCCACCAGAAACTGGTTTATCAGATAACCCTCTGAACCCATGATTTCGACGCCATCGTAACCGGCCTGCTGAGCGAGGCGGGCGCATTGGGCGAAGTCGGCGATGGTTTGCCGAATGTCGGCGTCGCTCAATGCCTGGGGCATAAACGGATTGATCGGTGCCTGCAACGGTGAAGGGGCGACCAGATTGCGCTGATAACTGTAGCGTCCGGCGTGCAGGATTTGCAGGGCGATTTTGCCGCCCCCGGCATGTACCGCATCGGTGATGGTGCGATGCCAGCCGCACTGACTTTCCTGATTAAGAATGGCCCCACCCTGGGCGACCACCCCTTGCGGATTGGGCGCGATACCGCCGGTAACAATCAATGCCACCCCTTCACGCGCGCGTTCTGCATAGAAGGCAGCGAGCCGGGATGCGCCATCGGCATGTTCTTCCAGGCCGGTATGCATGGAACCCATCAGAAAGCGGTTTTTGAGTTGGGTAAAGCCTAAATCCAGCGGAACAAACAACTCAGGATGCGGAGTCATAATCACTCATAAATTAAGTGGTCGGATGAGTTAACTTTAGCGTCAATTAATTGGGAAGGAAGTGCAATGCATCCAGCTTGTGAGAAGTGTCAAAAAAGCGCGATAAATCGCGCCGCTACCGCAAGGTGCCATGCGCAATCTCGCCTCTGACGCTGGATGATCTTGCCCGTATCACGTTATGCGTAACAGCTTTTCCGTAACATGGTTTTGAGTGATCTTCATCACAGTTTTAACCCCTGTAACCCGGTTTTATGACCCCCATTGCAACACCACTGAATGGGGAAGTTATGAAAATCGAAACGCAATCCTGCGTGATCACCGGAAAACAACAAGTCAGCGTGGCGCAGCAGCAGGTGGAGTGGAACGGCAAAGGCACGCTGGTACGCATTACGCGCGGCGGTATTTGCGGCTCAGACCTGCATTATTATCAGGAAGGTAAAGTCGGTAGCTATGAAGTCAAGATGCCGATGATCCTCGGCCATGAAGTGATTGGTTTTGTGGTGGAAAGTGATGATCCACGCCTGAAGCCGGAACAAAAAGTGGCGGTTAACCCGTCCAAACCTTGCGGTGAATGCAAATATTGCCGCCGTGAGCAGGAAAACCAGTGCGTTTCGATGCGCTTCTTCGGCAGCGCCATGTATGTGCCGCATGTCGATGGCGGGTTTACCCAGTACAAAGTGGTGGACAGCGCGCAGTGCATCCCTTTCCCACAGGACGCAGACGAAAGCGTGATGGTGTTTGCCGAGCCGCTGGCGGTGTGCATCCATGCCACCCACCAGGCAGGCGATCTTACCGGTAAGCATGTGTTTATCTCCGGCGTTGGCCCGATTGGCTGCCTGATCGCCGCAGCGGCCAAAGCGCGTGGTGCGGCATCGATTGTCTGTAGCGACATCAGCGAACGTTCACTGGCGATGGCCCAGCAAATGGGGGCCACTGACGTGATTCATGCCGCCAACGGCGACTTCACCCCTTACCTGGCAGACAAAGGCTACTTTGACGTGTCTTTCGAAGCCTCTGGTCATCCTTCTTCGTTGCAACGCTGCCTCGACGTGACCTGCGCCAAAGGTACTCTCGTGCAGGTGGGTATGGGCGGAGCAATTCCCTCGTTCCCGATTATGCAATTGATTGCTAAAGAGATTAACCTGGTCGGTTCCTTCCGCTTTACCCATGAATTCAATACCGCTGTCGAGTGGCTGGCACAGGGCGTGGTCAACCCGCTGCCGTTGTTCAGCGGAGCATATGGCTGGCAGGACATTGATGCGGCGTTGCAGTTTGCGGGCGACAAAACCCGGGCGGCAAAAGTCCAGTTAACATTTTAAGGAGATACGATGAGTCAGCTATTTTCCCTCGAAGGTAAACGCGTACTGATCACCGGTTCGGCGCGCGGAATTGGTTTCCTGCTGGCACGCGGTCTGGCGGAAGCGGGTGCGGAAGTGATCGTCAACGCCACCACCCCAGCCGGGGCCGAGCAGGCGGCAGCGAAACTGCGTGACCTTGGCTTGCGTGCTCAGTCGAAAGCCTTTGATGTTACACAATCGGCGCAGGTGCAGCAGGCGGTAGACGAGATTGAAGCCGAGTGGGGCGCCATTGATGTGCTGGTGAACAACGCGGGTATTCAGCGTCGCCGTCCGTTCCTCGAATTCCCTGAGCAGGACTGGAATGACGTGATTGCCGTGAACCAGACCGCGGTATTCCTGGTGTCACAAACGGTGGCGAAGAAGATGGTGGGACGTCAGCAAGGCAAAATCATCAATATCGGTTCGATGCAGAGCGAACTGGGCCGCGACACCATCACGCCGTATGCCGCTTCCAAGGGGGCCGTCACCATGCTGACACGCGGTATGTGCGTTGAGCTGGCGCGTCACAATATCCAGGTCAACGCCATTGCACCGGGCTACTTTGTTACCGAGATGACCCAGGCACTGGCTGACGATCCGGCTTTCACCGGTTGGCTCACCAAACGTACCCCAGCGGCGCGTTGGGGCAAACCTGAGGAGCTGATTGGTGCAGCGGTGTTCCTCTCCTCAAAAGCCTCCGATTTCGTCAATGGTCACTTGCTATTCGTCGATGGCGGTATGCGCGTGGCGGTGTGATGTGACTGGCGCATTCACCAGGGTGCGCCTAAACCTTAATCACCTCTTGTTTCTCTATGGATAATAAAAAATGCCAATAACCATAATCGTTCTGGGCGTGGTTCTCCTGCTGGTTTTAATGATTGTTTTCAAGGTCAACGGCTTTATCGCTCTGGTGTTTGTCTCCGCTGTGGTGGGGATTGCCGAAGGGATGACGCCGCTGAATGTCATGGCGTCGATCCAGAAAGGTATCGGCTCAACGCTGGGCGGGCTGGCGATGATCCTCGGCTTCGGTGCCATGCTTGGGCGGCTGGTGTCGGACACCGGGGCCGCGCAACGGGTCGCGACCACGTTGATTGCCGCCTTCGGGAAGGAGCGACTGCAATGGGCGCTGGTGGTCACCGGGCTGATTGTTGGTCTGGCGATGTTCTATGAAGTGGGCTTTGTGCTGCTGCTGCCGCTGGTGTTCACCATCGTTGCCGCTGCCGGGTTGCCGTTGTTGTATGTCGGTGTGCCGATGGTGGCTGCGCTGTCCGTTACGCACTGCTTCCTGCCGCCGCATCCTGGTCCAACGGCCATCGCCACTATTTTCGGCGCGAACCTCGGCACCACGCTGTTGTACGGCATGATCATCACCATCCCGACGGTCATTGTCGCCGGTCCAATCTTCTCGAAGTTCCTCAAAAGCTTTGAAAAGTCACCGCCGGAAGGGCTGTATAACCCGAAAATCTTCACGGAAGAGGAGATGCCGGGCTTCGGAATCAGTATCTTCGCCGCCGTGATCCCGGTGGTGCTGATGGCGGTCGCTGCGGTGTTTGAATTAACCACGCCGAAAGAGAATCCGCTGCGTCAGTTCTTTGAATTTATCGGCAACCCGGCAGTGGCGCTGTTTATCGCCGTGGTCATTGCAGTCTTCACCCTTGGCCTGCGCAATGGGCGCAAGATGGAGCAGGTGATGGATATGTGTGGCGAGTCGATCGCTGCCATCGCCATGATCATCTTTATCATTGCCGGTGGCGGTGCCTTCAAGCAGGTGCTGGTGGATAGCGGCGTGGGTAACTACATCGCCGATATGATGAAAGGCTCCTCGCTGTCTCCGCTGCTGATGTGCTGGACGGTGGCCGCGATGCTGCGTGTCGCGCTCGGTTCTGCCACGGTTGCGGCGATCACCACCGCGGGTATCGTGACGCCAATCATTGCGGCGACTCATGCCGATCCGGCGTTGATGGTACTGGCGGTCGGATCCGGTAGCGTGATCGCCTCGCACGTTAACGATCCGGGCTTCTGGCTGTTCAAAGGGTATTTCAACCTCAGCGTGGTTGAGACGTTGAAAACCTGGACGGTGATGGAAACGCTGATCTCGATCCTGGGTCTGGCGGGCGTGTTAATCCTTAACGCGTTGATCCACTAAATAATATGGCTGCACAGGGAGGTGAGCTATGACAACAACGTTGCAGGATATTGCCGAGCGGGCGGGCGTTACCCGGATGACCGTCAGCCGTTATCTGCGCACACCGGATAAGGTCGCAGCACAAACCGGCGAGCGTATCGCACGCGCAATGGCTGAGCTTAATTACGATCCCCAACGCCCGGTAGCGATGCCGGGTCATGCACCGGGACGTACCTTGGGAGTGTTGATCCCATCGTTTAAAAATCAGATCTTTGCCGATCTGCTGAGTGGCATCGAACAAGCCACTCGCGCCAGTCACTGTCAAACGCTGATCGCCAACTACAACTATGATCCCCTAGCGAAGAGGAGCTGGTACGTAACCTGCTTTCCTGGAATATTGACGGCATTATCCTGAGCGATAAGCACCATACGCACCGTACCGTGAAATATCTGCGTGCGGCTAACATCCCGATTGTTGAGGTGATGGATACCCAGGGGCCGTGTCTGGATATGCAGGTGGGTTACAACAACTTCGATGCGGGCTACGACATGACGCGCACGTTGCTTGAACAGGGGCGGCGCTGCATTGTCTATCTCGGCTCGCTGGACGATCGGCGTGATGAGTGTCGGTTTCAGGGCTTTCGTAAAGCCATGCAGGAGCAGAAGTTACGGGCGGCACGCATCAACCCTCGCGCCATATCATCCCAGCGTCTGGGAGCCACCATGCTGGAACAGGCATTGCGGCTGCACCCTGAACTGGACGCGATTTTCTGCACCAATGACGATTTGTCCCTCGGCGCTTTGTCGTGGTGCCAGCGTCAGGGGATTGCGGTGCCGGATAAGATCGCCATCAGTGGTTTTCACGGCCTGGAGAGCAGCCGTGAAATGTATCCCAGCCTCGCCAGCGTGGTCACGCCACGCTATGAGATTGGCTACCAGGCGGCAGAACTGCTGCTGAAGAAGATCGCCGATCCGGCGTTCACGGTGGACAGCGTTGATCTTAACTACCAGATTTTTATCGGTGAAACCCTTCAGTCACGGCAGCGGATCCACGAAAAACGTGACTGATAACCGCTGGCGAAATGGGTGTTGTAGCGGTAGCTGGACCCGCTCTCGGCCATGCAATAGGTACACATCTCCACCACCTCAATCTGCGCAGCCGGGATACCGCGTTGTTGCAGTAAGCCCCGCGCCAGATGCGGCAAGTCAAACCAGATCCCGTGCTGTTGTGGTTGTGCCTGGGGACGGATAGCACGCAGATTTTTCGGTTGGGTTTCGGACCAGCTCAGGGAGGGCAAACCCGGTTGTTCCTGCATTTCATCCACTAAATTTCTACCCAGTTCGTAGCAGCACGGCCCAATCGCCGGGCCGATGGCGACATGCAGCGTGTTCGTTTGCGCGCCCAACGTGAGTAGACGATCGATGGTGCTGTTCAACACGCCGGACAGCGTGCCTTTCAGGCCAGCATGCACCGCCGCCACCTGGCGACTATGGGTATCGGCAAACAGCACTGGCAAACAATCGGCGGTGTACACCGCCACCGGTCGAGATCCCTCGCCAATCACCGCGTCAGATTCGCAGCTTTTGGGCGGCAGGTTATCGGTCGCCATCACCACGGTCGCGCTATGGCGCTGGTGTCCGTAGGCCGCGTCGTCAGGAGCTGCAACGCCCGCAGGCTGAAAGGCGTACTCCAGCCAGCTCAACGCATCCAGCAGGGATGAACGTGGAATCTGGAGTGGGTGGTGAGCCATAAGTATCTCCTTTATCTTGCCGATCGCTTTGTACTGCCAACCGCGTTGGTTAACTGCTACATTTTTAACGCTTTACCTAAACTGACCGCAATCGCTTAAGGATGAAATGATGAAAAAAACCACCTGGCTGGCCGCCTCCGGCCTGATGGCATTGGTGCTGACCGGCTGCGCGCAGCCAAACAAACAGCAGGCACAGATGCAGCTTGCCCAGCAATCGGTGCTGGCCGTCAACTGGTTCCAGCAGTCGGGCGAATATCAGGCGCTGAGCTGGCAGGCATTCAATACTGCGCGTATGGCGTTTGATCAGGCCCCTTCGCTGGCGGGTAAGCCGAAAGCGGTGATTGTCGATCTTGACGAAACGATGATTGATAACAGCGCCTACAGCGCGTGGCAGGCGAAGAATGGTCAGCCATTCAGCGGAAAAACCTGGTCTGCCTGGACCCAGGCGCGCCAGGCGACGGCGGTACCGGGGGCGGTCGATTTCGCGAACTACGTGAACAGTCACGGCGGCATCATGTTTTACGTCTCCAACCGTGACCAGAAAGATTACGCCGCGACGGTGGATAACCTGAAGAAGCTCGGTTTCACCGGGGTGAGTGAAAAAACGGTACGACTCAGTACTGGCAGCTCCAACAAACAGGCGCGTTTCGATGCCATCAAAGCGGAAGGTTATAACGTGGTGCTGTACGCCGGGGATAACCTGAATGATTTTGGTGGGGCGACATGGCATCAGGGCAACGCGCAGCGTCAGGCGTTCGTGAGCAGCAACCATCAGCGTTTTGGCACCCAGTTTATCGTCCTGCCTAATCCACTTTATGGTGACTGGGAGAGCGGGATGGCGGAAAACTACAACAAGTTGACGCCAGAACAGCAGTTGCAGGTACGTGAAGCGCGTCTCAAAGCGTGGAACGGTAAATAATTCGTCAGGCAAAAAAGCGCCTGTGATGCGGGCGTTTTTTATCCGCTTTAGGTCCGGCAATATTTACTTTTCATTGCAACTATTACTACCCTCATTATTTTCCTGATCTCTTGCCACCACAACCGGTCGATAATGGCGTGTTATTCTGCAATAAAGCTTATTTTATGGTGAAATCGTCTAATCATAAATTTTATAATTAAGATATTTCCTGGTAAAAATGGTCTGCCTGGTATGGAAGATCGAAAGTCCTGATCAAAGTACGTGTATTTTTTTGTCATTGCATTAAAAACTCACCATTGAAATTAATATATAACTTTATGGTTTTAATGCATATCATTCGGCGTAACATTGCGACCATCTCTTGCATAACCTTACATTTCTCTGACGTAAACTGAATCTCAATTTACATTGAGAGGCATTTTGTCGCACGTAGAAATATTCCTGGTGCATAACTACTCTTAAGCGTCTATAACCATTTTCTGTGAGGAATCTCCAGTTTTTCCCCTGAATCAGGTCTTATTCACGGCGTTATTCGCCTGGATGCGATATTCCCGGACATTAAGAGAAGATAATTGTGACGACACTCAAACCCTTATTAGCGAAAAATCGCAGTTGGGCATTACAGCGCCGCCAGCGTAATCCGCACTATTTCGAAAAATATCTTCATCAGCAGAAACCCCATTCCTTGTGGATTGGCTGCTCCGATAGCCGTGTTCCGGCGGAAGTGTTGACCGGCGCGCATCCCGGCGAGCTTTTTGTCCATCGCAATATCGCCAATATGGTGGTGCCTGATGACGACAACTTAATGAGCGTATTGCAGTACGCCATTTTCTATCTCGGCGTACAACGCATTGTGTTGTGCGGCCACTACGGCTGTGGCGGGGTGCAGGCCGCGCTGGGACTGCCGGAAAGCCCGCTGGCTAAAGAAGAATCGGCGCTGGCGCGTCGCATTGCAGCCCTGCGTCGTGACCTGGCGCAGGGACTGGCGGCGTATCGTGCTGCCGATGCGCAGGAAGAGGAGAGCGACAAACTTAACCGTCTGGTGGAGGCCAACGTGCTGGCCCAATTTGCTCAACTGACTGGCAGCGAACCGGTGCGTTCGGCATGGCAGGCCGGTCAGACGCTGGACGTGTTTGGTTGCGTGTATGACCTGCAATCAGGACATCTCAAAGAGTTAATTCAGCAATCTACAGAGGAATCGATACCATGAATCTGCATACCTTGCGCCAGGATATCCCGGCCGGTCTGGTGGTTTTTCTGGTGGCGCTGCCACTCTGTCTCGGTATTGCCCAGGCCAGTGGCCTGCCGCCGTTTGCCGGTCTGCTCACCGGGGTGATTGGGGGGTTGCTGGTCACCGCGTTAAGCCCGTCGCGCTTCGCCGTGAGCGGCCCGGCCGCCGGGTTAGTCACCATTGTGGTGGCGTCAATCGAGACGCTGGGCAGTTTCTCCGCCTTTCTCACCGCATTGATTCTTGCCGGTTTGTTGCAGTGCCTGTTTGGTTTGTTGCGTGCCGGACGTTTTATCGCGCTGGTGCCGGGTAGTGTTATCAAAGGAATGCTGGCCGCGATTGGTATTTTGCTGATTATCCAGCAGATTCCGGTGGCGCTGGGGGCCGCAGGCGATGCGGAGCTGGTGTCGCTGGTCAATGGCGAGTTTGCCTTCTCCACCTCGGCGATGCTGGTGGCGGGCGTTGGCCTGGCGATCCTTTGGTTGTGGACCACGCCTGTCGTCAAATCGATCAAAGCGTTGAGCTGGATACCGGGTCCGTTGGTGGCGGTGCTGGTCGGCTGTCTGGCGACGCTCTTCGGTTTGGCTGGCCTGCCGCGTATTGCCCTGCCGGAGTTTGACAGCATGGCTCAGCTTGCTGCTGAGTTGGAAACTCCCGACTGGCTGGCATGGCGCAATCCATCGGTGTGGGTGGTGGCGGTGACGCTGGCGCTGGTTGCCAGCCTGGAAACATTGCTCAGTCAGGAGGCGCTGAAAAAGCTGCGTCCACAACATCCGGCACCGTCACCCAATAAAGAGATGTTTGCTCAGGGGGTGGGAAATCTGACCGCCGGTTTACTTGGGGCGATGCCGATCACTGCGGTGATTGTGCGTAGTTCGGTTAACGTCAGCGTGGGTGCACAAACCAAGGTATCGATTCTGCTGCATGGCGTGCTGCTGCTGATTTGCGGTTTGTGGTTCAGCGATTTACTGAATGCCATCCCACTCGCCAGCCTCGCTGCGGTGTTGTTGTATACCGGGTACAAACTGGCGACGCCACGCTTGTTCATCGAACAAATACGTATGGGTGCGCAGCAATATGTACCGTTCCTCGCCACCATTGGCGGCATCATCGTGTTTGGCATGCTGGCGGGGATTGGCATCGGTATTGCGACCCAGCTTTTGTGTAGCCTCTATCAAAGCCATCGTAATGCGTTGCAACTCACCCGTTATGACGACCATTACGTATTGCGCTTCCAGCAGAATCTGACCTTTATTCACAATCCCAAATTGCAGGGACTACTGGCGGAGATCCCGGAAAATAGCGTGGTGATTGTGGACCACGATAATGCTGAGTATCTCGATCCGGACGTGAAGGCGGTACTCCAGGATTTTGGCGAAAGTGCGGATAAACGTGGCATTCGTCTGAGTCAGTGGCCAGTCGCGGTAAAATAGCAATCGGTTAGCCACTGAAATTTGTGTTTTGGCTTAAAAATCGGATATCTCGGATATCCGATTTTTTTGTTTACAGGGCATAATTATCCCGCTTTTCTCCAACATCCTTTAGTACCGGCGATGGATTCAGCCGCAGAGTTGAAGGATGAACACGAGCTTAATTAACGAATCAGATTACTAACTTTTCAGGTTTAATGCCTGCTGATGCCCACCGGCGTATGGCAGCGACTTTCCAGGTTACAGGGTTCAGACGTATGCGCGTTAAGCTGTTTGCAGAGAATAATTTTAAGAAGAATGCTCTCTCACTGTTCCTCATCACGCTTTTCTTCTGCTTTATCGGCAGCCATTTGCGTGTGCCGCAGGAGCTGTCGCTGTTCTGGCCGGTCAACGCGCTGATTGCCGGGTTGATGGTGCGTCATCCTTATCTGCACCGCATCTCCAGCTATGTGGTGTGCTTTGTCGCGATGGTGTTTAACGACACGGTATTTTCAGGCTGGGCGCTGCCTGCGGTCACTCTCAATGTAGCGAATATCCTGTTTATTCTGGTCGCGGTGAGCATGCTGATTAAGCATCTGCTGCCGCCCTCGGCGAATAGCCAGGTGATCAACGCGATGCGTATTTTCCCCGCCTGTCTGTTGGCGGCGCTGGCCTGTGCTACCTGGGGTGCCTGGGCGCAGGAAGTGGATTTCAACGCTCGCTTTATTACCGCCTGGGGCGACTGGTTCAGCGAACAATTCTCCACGTCGTTGATGTTGCTGCCGGTATTACTGGCACGCCCGCTGCGTACCGTCCCCTGGCGTTCATTGTTGCATCCCGGAAAACTGCTGCCGCTGACGGGCGTGGTGCTGTCGCTCACCATTGGCGCGATGATTGGTGGCGCGGGTAGCCTGACGTTCCCGGTCCCGGCATTGATTTGGTGTGCGATTGTCCTGCCAATCCCCATCACCAGTCTGGTGCTGCTGCTCACGGGCATCACCGAGATTATCCTGGTTTCTCACGGGGTGATGAATATTCAGGGCGATGATGCCTTGTTGCCTATCAGCCATCTGACCTCGGTTCGCCTCGGCGTCGCCACCATCACCATCAGCCCGTTGCTGGTGGCTGTCAGTATGGATGCCATCCGTCAGCTAAACCAACGTTTGTCATTACGCGCCAATTTTGATTTTCTCACCCAGCTGTTATCGCGTTCCGGGTTGTATGAAAATCTGCGCCAGGAGCCATTCTCACCGCAGCGAGCGGCAGGTGTGGTGATGCTGGATGTCGACTATTTCAAAACCATTAATGACAACTTCGGTCATGATGCGGGTGATGGTGTGCTGGAAGAGATCGCTCGCCGCATTCAGGATGTGGTGAATAATCGAGGTCTGGTTTGCCGTTTTGGTGGCGAAGAGTTCGTGGTGGTGGTGTTTGATTACAATCACAGCCAGCTTTATCAACTGGCCGAAGCGATTCGTCAGTCGATGGTCAGAGAGAAATTCTGGTTGCAGGGAAATACCGTCACCGTGACGGCCAGCCTGGGGCTGGCGCTTGGCAATGCAGTGAATGAGCGTGAGTGGCATGGGGTGGTGAACCGCCTGATTTCGGCGGCTGACAAAAATCTTTACCTGTCGAAGCGCAACGGTCGCAATCAAACCTCGCCCGCTGTCGAGCCACGCGCGCTGGTTAACGACGTGGCCTGATAATCACATGCTGCTTTTCAGGGCGCTGCTCTGCTGATGGCGCTCCAGCGCCAGTTCGATCAGACGGGTAATCAACGAGCGATAATCCAGACCGGCTGCCTGCCAGAGCTTTGGATACATGCTGATGTTGGTGAAACCAGGCAAGGTATTGACTTCATTGACGATGATTTCCCCGCCTTCAGTCAGGAACACATCGACACGCGCCATCCCGCTGCATTCCAGTGCCTGAAACGCCTGCAATGCCACGGCGCGAATCGCTTCGCTATCGTCTGTGCTGATCGTGGCGGGGACAACTACCTGTGCACCGTTCTCGCTGATGTACTTGGTGTCATACGAATAAAACGCATCGTGCACCACCACTTCACCGCAGGGGCTGGCGACCGGCTCATCATTACCCAATACGGCGCATTCAATTTCGCGACCCTTAATACCTTGCTCAATCAATACCTTGCGATCGAAGGTAAAGGCGAGATCGAGCGCTGCCGCAAATTCTTCGAGACGGCTGACTTTACTGACGCCAACCGAAGAACCCTGATTCGCCGGTTTGATAAACAGCGGCAGGCCAAAACGATCCACCACCGCCTGTGCATCAAGCCGGGCACGTTGCGCCTGAGTGACGCTAATCCAGGGGGCAACCTTAAGACCGGCATCGCGCAGCAGACGTTTGGTGAAATCTTTATCCATGCTGACGGCGGAACCCAGTACGCCAGAACCGACAAACGGTAGATTAGCCATGCGCAGCAGGCCTTGTAGCGAGCCATCCTCGCCCAGCGTACCGTGGACAATCGGGAAAATGACATCAACCTGCGACAACGGGTGGGCATTCTGACGCGTGATCAACTGCTGCGATGCCTGGCCGGGCACCAGCGCCACATTCTCGCCAGAGCGATTAAGGGCAATCAGTGAGGGGTTCTCTGCATTTAGCAGAAAGCCGGATGCATCATTCAGATGCCACTCGCCCTGTTTATCGATGCCCAGCAACACCACTTCAAATTTGCTGGTATCAATGGCCTCAAGAATATTTTTGGCTGATTGTAATGACACTTCATGCTCGGCTGATTTACCACCGAAAATGATCCCCACACGTTGTTTTGCCATTGTTTTTTGTCCGATTGCGATAAAGCGAATGGCTAAGATAGCACGGGGTGGTAAGAGGGGAAATCAGATGAGGAGAAGGGCGGAGAGCGGCAAAAAAATCCCCTCGAAAGAGGGGATGTGTGATTTATTCAGGCCAGCATCTGGGAAATGATGAATGAACCGTAACGCAGTTAGGTTTCCGTTAATGCGGGTGTGAATGTAACCGTGTGTTTTTGCAACGCCCATCAGGCGCATTGTACTCATGTTTTTTTAGAAGATGGCGTGTTAGAGAAAAGGGATGCCCAGCCTCATAGTCGCAATTCTGGAAGTGGCATTTATAAGGTGTATCACCGGTGTGGGTGTTAATATGAATGCTCAATCCACGACGTGTCGAAAAACTTAATCCGCAGTCATCACAACAATAGCGATGCTCTTTGTGACATCGATTGATATGGATCTTAAGTTCAGATAAGGATTTGAACGTTTTTTTGCAACCACTCTCCTGACAAAAAAATCTCTTCGTACTGCATGAACTATTCTAATATGCTGGTTTAATTCACCAGAGGTATTAAATCCTCGGTTACACTTCTCACACCGATAGTTTCGCAAGTTGCCATGCTTCGCAAGGTGTTGTGCCAGCGCACTCGGATAGAAAAAAGAGCGATTGCAACCAGCCTGATCACAGAAATAGGTTTTATCCCGGGTATGGATATTATAATGTTTCGCTAAACCACTACTGTGAATATAATCCAGTCCACAACCCTCCCAGTCACATTTAAAAGGACGGCCATCAGAATGAATATCTTTCAGATGAGCATGGTAATTTTTCTGTAAGTTGCTTTGGTAATTACAGTTGGCCCACAAGCAAACGTAATTGTGGGTAGGAGGGTCAATGATAAAACTTTCATCCAATAGCGATGTTTTATCAATTTTCCCATATAAAGCTCGACCAGTTTTCACATCCCAGTTGGGATTCTTCCATAATTCCTGTTGTTTCCATGCAATAAAGCCCTGTTTATAAGTGATATGCGTTTTATCACTATTTTTTCGAGCCAGACCATCATGATCGTTAAAGGTTTTAGGATTGTTTCCAACCATGGAAAATAGATTAATCCCGTCAATCCTTCCCGCAGGATCAGGATTCATCCAGCGCATTATCCAGGGGGCATAATATCGATAACCATAATAAACCAGGCCAGTTATGTCGCGATCTTTACCTGAATAATGAAGGGTTTTATAACATGCTTCTATTTGGCTGCGCGTTAACCAGATGGCTGTTCCGCCGTAAGGATAATATTCTTCGCGGCTGATGATTCCCGCTTCGCCATCAATTTCCAGTGTACTGCTGTGATTCCGATTCTGAATGCTGTGGCGTTGAAGTTGGTTATCCGTTCCTTCAGGCATACCTGACAACCAGCAGTAGATTCGCAAATTATTGACGGTTATCACCGTTAATTTTTCTTTCTGTCTGGTTCCCGTATGGCGCATACGCATTTCAATTCCTGGCAAATAACGGATGACATGCTGTTGCACCGAATTGGCATTTTTTTGTGACGAGGATTTTAGCACGCGTGTGCCAGGCACGCAGTAACGATACTGCTCACGCTGCATGATATTTCCGTTTGATTGCATTGTACTTTTCTCCATCAGGATGAAAAGCGCAGGATTATAGAAATCATATCCAAAAAATAGCCTTCCCTGATGTCAGGGTTGCAAAAAAAATTCCCCTCGGAAGAGGGGATGCCTAATCTATTCAGGCTAACACCAGGGAAATAATGCCTTAACTATACCAAGGTATAGCTTGCGTGAATGTCGGGTTGATCAAAAAAATGGCAAATTGATTCTCGTGAGTAGTAACAGCAGCAGGATCATATCGACGACTTCGCTTAATGCTTGCCAGTTACGCGATGGGTTTAACTGGAAGGCATTACGTAATGACTTGAAATTTATTGATGTTATTTTTTCAAGGTAACGAATTATTAATCTGATATTTTTATTTTTTTTCATAAAAAAATATGAAAATTCCTGGTGTTTAATTGCATGGAACTGTTTACTGTCAGCCGTTTTTTTCTGCGATACATGCCGAAATATGTAATTTCAGGCGTTGCATTCCTTCAGAACTCTCATTTATATTGCGCAAGAATTACACACGGAAAGATTTGTCCTGCCATTTTCCCTGCCATTTTTACAAGGAGTAAATATGAGCAATTCTTATCAAAATGAGATCCCGAAGGCGCGAGTCAATATCAAACTGGACCTACATACAGGGGGGAGCCAGAAGAAAGTTGAACTGCCACTTAAGTTATTGGTTACGGGGGATTTTAGTCATGGTCAGGAAACTCGCCTGATTTCTGAACGAGAAAAAGTCGAAGTTAACAAAAACAATTTCAACAATGTACTGGCGGAGTTTTCGCCTGCCATCAATCTGAATGTACCGGATACACTTGCCGCTGACGGCAGCGAACAGTGGCTGAACCTGACTTTCCGCGAGATCAGCGACTTTGAACCGGAACAGGTTGCCCGCCAAATCCCGCAACTTAAAGCGATGCTCGCGATGCGCAATTTGTTGCGCGACCTTAAATCCAACCTGCTCGATAACGTTACCTTCCGCAAAGAATTTGAAGCCATCCTGAAAGATCCCGCGCTGAGCGATGAATTGCGCGCTGAACTGACCTCCCTGGTGCCAGAAAAGGCCTGATCACCCGTCATTTAATGGATTAATACGAGAGAATAGTCATGTCTGCAAAGAATGAAACTGCTACTGGCGGTCAAACGACTGTGCTTGAAAGACCAGCTTCGGCCGGTATTTATAACTCCCTGTTCGAAAAAATTAATCTCAATCCGGTGTCGCAACTTCGTGAGTTAGACATCTGGCAGGACAATCAGGCAATGTCCGATGCCAGTGCGGATGAACGCGTTACCGCAGCGATGCAGGTGCTACTGGAATGCCTGAAACAACATGGTTCGAAAGTTGAGAAGCTCGACAAAACGTTGCTGGATCTCCACATTGCACACCTTGATCAACAAATCAGTCGCCAGCTTGACCTGGTAATGCATCACCCCGTTTTTCAGCAAGTTGAGTCCACCTGGCGTGGTCTGAAATCTTTGGTTGATAAGGCCGATTTTCGCCAGAACGTCAAAATTGCCCTACTGGACCTTTCCAAAGAAGCCCTGCGTCAGGATTTTGAAGATTCACCGGAGATTATCCAGAGCGGCCTCTATCTGCAAACATACGTCAGCGAGTATGACACTCCCGGTGGTGAACCCATTGCGGCGATGATCTCGGCGTGGGAGTTTGATGCTTCCGCCCAGGATATTGCCCTGTTGCGTAATATCGCCAGGGTGGCGGCCTCGGCACATATGCCATTTATCGGTTCCGTCGGCCCGGCATTTTTCCTGAAAGAAAATATGGAAGAGGTCGCCGCCATCAAGGATATCGGCAATTACTTCGACCGCGCCGAGTACATCAAGTGGAAGTCCTTCCGGGAAAGTGATGATGCGCGTTATATCGGCCTGACTATGCCCCGTGTGCTGGGACGGCTGCCTTATGGTCCGGATACCGTGCCGGTGCGTAGCTTTAACTACGTCGAGGAGGTGAAAGGCCCGGATCATGACAAATATCTGTGGATTAACGCGTCCTTCGCCTTTGCCGCCAACATGGTGCGCAGTTTTATCCACAATGGTTGGTGCGTACAAATTCGCGGTCCACAGGCGGGTGGTGCAGTACAGGACTTACCTATCCACCTCTACGATCTTGGCACGGGTAATCAGGTAAAAATACCTTCCGAAGTGATGATCCCGGAAACCCGTGAATTTGAGTTTGCCAATCTTGGCTTTATTCCGCTGAGCTACTACAAAAACCGCGATTATGCCTGCTTTTTCTCGGCTAATTCGACGCAAAAGCCGGTTCAGTATGACACTGCCGATGCCACCGCCAACAGCCGCATCAACGCACGACTGCCTTACATTTTTCTGCTATCGCGAATTGCGCACTATCTGAAGATGATCCAGCGTGAAAATATCGGTACCACCAAGGATCGACGTCTGCTGGAGATGGAGTTGAACACCTGGGTACGTAGCCTGGTCACGGAGATGACTGATCCCGGCGATGATCTTCAGGCATCGCACCCCCTGCGCGACGCTCGGGTAGTGGTGGAAGACATTGAAGATAACCCCGGCTTTTTCCGCGTGAAGTTGTTCGCGGTGCCGCATTTCCAGGTGGAAGGCATGGATGTCAACCTGTCGCTGGTTTCACAGATGCCAAAAGCGAAATCGTAAGGGTGGTAATCAGGGATGAAAACCGAACAACCGCTGTGGGGGCGGGGGGTGATGATCTCGCCCCAGCATTTCCAACAGCAGACGGCCTGGATGGATTGGCGCAGTGAGTGTCTGGCAAACATGGGGCTCAATCATCCCTGGGGGGTATTTCAGGCTGAGTTTGAACTGGAATCGCTAAGGCAGGGTCGGCTTCAGCCCCGGCATCTGCGGGTCCGTTTTCGCGATGGAACGTTGATTGATACGCAAAATGCCGATCCACTCCCTCCGACACTGACATTGAGTTCTGAGCACAAGGAGGGGGTCGTGGTGCTGGCGCTCCCGCAAATGTACGCCAACGGCGGCAATTGTCTGCAACCCGACCAGGTGGCGGAACGTCCGGTGCGTTTTCGTCAGCACTGGCGCGACATTCGCAATCTGTTTGGTGATGACTCAAAACAGATTGCCGTGTTGCATCCGGAGCTGGCGCTGCGCTTTGCCCATCAGGACAACAGCGATTGGTTGACCTGTCCACTGGTGCGTCTGCAACGGGATGCGCAGGGAACCTGGGCAATTGACAGCCAGTTTCTTCCCCCGCTGCTGGTGATGAGTGGACATCGCGGGTTAATGACTTCTCTGGAACAACTGATGACGCAGCTGCGTGCGCGGCTGGTTCGTCTGATGGCGATGCGTCGTGAGAGCAACCAGCGTATGGCTGATTTCGCTGTCGCAGATGTGTCGTTGTTCTGGTTGTTAAATGCGTTGAACAGCGCTGAGCCGGTACTGGCAAATTTCTTGCGCTATCCGCAAAGCGCGCCAGAGCGGTTATATCCGGAACTGGCACGGCTGGCGGGTAGCTTGCTGACATTTTCCCTTGAGCACCAGGTCAACGCGATACCTTGCTATCAGCATGATGATCTCAACAATGTATTTCCGCCGTTATTGAGGCTGCTTTCCCAGCTGCTGGAAGCCAGCCTGCCTTCACGCGTGGTGGCGATTGAGATGAGCCATGATCGCAGGCTGCGCCAGTGGCGTGCTCGCCTCAATGATCCTCGTTTGCGTGAAGAGGCGGATTTCTATCTTTCGGTACGCTCACCCTTACCCGTGGTGCAACTTCAGGAACAGGTTCCACGTCAGTGCAAAGTGGGCAGCCCGGATGATGTTGTCAGCCTGGTGAACACTTCACAGTTGGGGGTTCCACTCCAGCCATTGAGCCATGTTCCAGCCGCCATTCCGTTGCGGCTGGAAAATCAATATTTCTCACTCGACCTGTCGCATCCGGCAGCACGCGCGATGCTGGAGAGCGGTTGCTGCATGTTTTACGTCCCCGGTACCCTGGGTGACCCGGAACTTGAACTCTTTGCGGTACTAAGAACATGAGTGACAACCAACTGGAAAGTCCCGTGGATATTGATGCACTGATGCTGAACTGCTGGCTCCAGGTCATCAGTCTTCGGCATCAGCCACAATTCAGGGAGGGAGAGGGCAAAGCGTTATGGCAGCGTTGCGTGACTGACATCGAGCGGGTTCAGAAAGCCCTGCGTAATGCAGGCGTCAGTGACGAAAGCCGTCACGATATCCTGCGCGCGCATTGTGCATTACTCGATGAAGCGGTCAAGGGGCGTGGCGTGCAGGATGATGCCTGCACGCAGTGGTATCACCTGCCGCTTCAGGGGCACTTTCTGCATACCATCGATGCCGGTGAAACGTTGTGTGACCGGATGCGGCAGGTACTTAGCCAGCCCGCTGCGGATGCTCAGGTAGTGAAGTGCTTTCATCGGGTGATGTTGTTGGGATTCCTTGGCGGCTATCCGTCGCTGGACGTTGCGGAGCGTCAAAACCTGATCGGTGCGCTCAATGAACGTGTTCCCCCTTGCTCGCTCACCACTGATCAGCCTCTGTTGGTTGGGGCTGGCAGCGGTTTGTCGCAGGGCGTGTTGAGCCACTGGCCGGTTCGCCTGGGAATTGCCGCGTTGCTGTTGTTGGCTTTGTGGTGGGGGCTGGATCGCTGGCTGGATCAACTGATAGCGACACTGCTGCCAGAGGTGAAAGGATGAAGTCTGCACTTCAGCGTTGGAAGATGTGGTGGGCTGCTTTCCGTCGTCCTCCATATTCTGCTCCGTCATTCAGTAAGGCTTTGCCAGAAGCGGGCTATCGCCTGCCGGTGGTGCTGTGTTGCGGCGATGACGCAGAGGGCTGGCCGCAGGGAGAATTTGTCCGACTCGTGCCACAGGGGTGCTGGATACGCATCACGGCCAGCAGCGAGCTCCAGCATGTTTTGCGTCAGTTGCTGCAATGTCGTCCTGGCTGGGGTGGGCAGATTGCCGTCTGTATCAGCGTTAATCCGCAGCAGCATACACAACAGTCAGCGCTGGAAAACCAGCTTCATGAATTACGTTGGCAAATTGGTGTGCTGCGGCGTGAAACGCGGCAGGCGTTGCCGTTGCTGATAACCATCAGAGTGGCGGGCAACGTCACGCTGACGGCAACTCCTCTGTGGCAAGTCATGACCTCAGAGGCGGGAACGCAGATCTGGTACCAGGGACAGGCACCACAATCCATCGAGCAGTGGTTAGCAAAGGCGGATAGCACCGTGCTACAGCAGCAGATGCTGTTTAACGCGGTGGAGCGTGGTTTCAGTCAGCAGGTGCGCCAGATCTTTACTGCGCAGCATCCGGATGTTGATGCAGTGCCACCTTATGCCATCCTCAGCGCGCTGCAATCCGCGCTGGTGCAGGAACAGCCGGATTCACTTTGGCGGCAATGGCTGTCCAGGCACACCGCTTTGCAGTTGGTTGCTGGCTGGTCGGCAAACCAGGATGAGTATGCCCAACCTGATTTCCTCCTACCCTTGTTACCTCGCGGGCAGGGCTTTACCCCTTTTCGCCGGGCGCTGCCGGTTGTCCTGACGGGCTTGTTTGTTTCCGCGATCATCGCAATGAGTTGCAGCGCATGGCACAACCAGTCGCTTATCCGTCGTATCGCGTTTGATCTCGCCAGTTACCAGGCTATCGCCATGACTGAGGCAGCACCAAAAGCGGCGGCAGTTGCGGTACTGAGAGAGGATGCTGCTCAGCTGAACCACTGGGCTCGACAGGGGGCACCTTTGTATCTGGGACTGGGGCTGTATCGTGGTGAGCGTCTGCACCTGCCCGTCTTGAATGCTATCCGCAGCTGGCAGCCTCCTCCACTGCACCCACTCCAACCTGAACCCCAACCGACGATTGCCCAGCTTGACAGCCTGGCCTTGTTTGATTCTGGCAAAGCCGTGCTGAAACCGGGCTCTACCAAAGTACTGATTAATGCCCTGATTGGCATTCGAGCCAGACCGGGCTGGCTGATTGTGATCAGCGGCCATACCGACAATACCGGCGATCCCGGATTTAATCAGCAGCTTTCACTGAAGCGTGCCGAAGCCGTGCGTAACTGGATGCGGGACACCGGTGCTATAGCGGAGAGCTGCTTTGCGGTGCAGGGATACGGTGTCAGCCGTCCTCTTGCTACCAACGATACATCGGAGGGGCGCGCGACCAACCGGCGTGTCGAAATCCATCTGGTGCCGCAGGCAGATGCCTGTCAGGTGCCAGATGACACCCTGCTGTCATCACGGGATGGTGACGGTAATCAACACTTAACGGAGTAAAAATTATGGCGATTCCAGTTTATCTATGGCTGAAGGACGATGGCGGCGGGGCGATTAAAGGCTCGGTCGAGGCTGAAAACCGTGAAGGAAGCATTGAGGTGGTTGCAATGAAACATCAGGTGCATATCCCCACCGATGACAACACCGGCAAGGTGACAGGCACACGTATCCATGCGCCATTGCAGTTTACCAAAGCGATCGACTCCTCCAGCCCCTATCTCTACAAGGCGGTGAGCACCGGCCAGACGCTTGAGAGCGCTGAACTGAAATATTACCTCATCGATAGTGGTGGGAACGAAGTGGAGTACTTCAACATCAAGCTGGAAAAAGTCAAGGTGGTAAAGGTGAGTCCACTGGTGCATGACATCAAAGACGCCACCAAAGAGAAGCGCAATCACCTGGAAGAGATTGAGCTGCGCTACGAGAAAATCACCTGGAACTATAAAGACGGCAACCTTGTTCATTCTGATGAGTGGAATGCGCGACCTGTCGCGGTTGCTGCTGGCTAAACCAGCGCGGGCGGCATTGCCGCCCGCTTTTATTCTGCTCGGCAAACAACACCGGAAGTTCACACCTGATGGGCATGGGTTACGGCCAGGGGCGGTAGCGTGCCTGAATTGGAGAAAGAGATATGGAACATCAATCCGCCGTTTTGTTGCGGCGCCTCAATCCCTTCTGCGCGCGAGCCCTCGAGGCTGCGGCCTTTTTATGTCAGACGCGTGCCCACGCAGAGATCACGCCTGAACACTGGCTGCTGAAGTTACTGGAGGCAGGGGAAGGTGATCTGACGGTGATCGCCCGTCGTTATGCATGGGATTTGGATGCCATCTGGCAATCTTTGTTGCGTTATCTGGATACTCTGCCTCGTACCGTACGCAGCAATCCCTCGCTTTCAGCTCGCTTGCAAACATTGCTGAAGCAGAGCTGGTTGTGTGCTTCGCTGGAAAATGAAAGCACTCAGATTCGCACGCTCCATGTGTTGATGGCGATCGTGGATACCCCAGCGCTGCTGGTGTGTGATGAACTCTGGCCGCTACTGACATTGGGTAAAACTCAGCTTGATCGCTTGTGCCCACTGCTTGAAGAACAGTCCGATGAGCGGGTCAGACCGCCTGAGATTTTTAGTGCCGCAGCGGCATTGCCTGTTCCCGGTATAAAACACGATGCACATCAGGCGGTGCTGGATCGTTTTACCCTTGATCTCACGGCCCGCGCTCGCGCTGGTCATATCGATCCGGTATTCGGGCGTGACAATGAAATCCGTCAGATGGTGGATATCCTCGCCCGCCGACGCAAAAACAATCCGATTCTGGTAGGGGAACCTGGCGTGGGTAAAACCGCGCTGGTGGAGGGGCTGGCGCTGCGTATCGTGCAGGGAAACGTACCGGATAGCCTGAAGTCAGTTAGCGTTCGTACTCTTGATCCGGGCCTGCTCCAGGCGGGGGCGGGTGTAAAAGGTGAGTTTGAACAACGGCTGAAAAATATCATTGCGGCAGTACAGCAGGCAACCAGCCCGGTGCTGCTGTTTATTGATGAAGCCCATACCCTGATCGGTGCAGGCAATCAGGCGGGTAGCGTCGATGCTGCCAATCTGCTGAAACCGGCACTGGCAAGGGGGGAACTCCGCACTATCGCGGCCACTACCTGGGGTGAATACAAACAATATTTCGAACGTGATGCAGCATTGGAACGGCGTTTTCAACGTGTGCAGGTTGATGAGCCAGATGATGAAACCGCTTGCCTGATGCTACGCGGCCTGAAACCCCGCTATGCACAACACCACGGCGTCTACATTTCAGACGAGGCGGTGCGTGCTGCGGTGGCCCTGTCGCGGCGTTATTTGACGGGCCGCCAACTGCCGGATAAAGCCGTTGATCTGCTGGACACCGCCAGTGCGCGGGTACGCATGAGCCTGGACACTGTGCCGGAATCGCTGGTACGACTCAGGGCGCAAATTGTCGCGCTTGAGATCGAACAACAAGCATTGCTGGAGGATTGTGCTGTCGGCCATTATGACGGCAACAACCGCCTGGCGGAGACCCGGCAGCTTATCCGCCAGCATAATGACGATCTGGCTGTGCTGGAAACGCGATACCAACAGGAAAAAAAACTAACGGAACAGCTGCTGGCTTGCCGCAGCGATCCTTCCCGCGAACAGGAGATTGCCGCGCTACAGGATGAGCTGATTAAGGTTCAGCAGACTGCACCACTGCTGGCGCTCGATGTGGACGCACGCACGGTGGCGAATGTCGTCGCTGACTGGACTGGCATCCCGCTCTCCTCATTAATGAAAGATGAACAGAGTGAGTTGCTGATGCTGGACAACGTGCTGGCCCAGCGCATTGTTGGACAAGATCACGCGCTGCATGCAATTGCACAGCGGTTGCGGGCAACCAAAACCGGTCTCGCTGCGGAAAATGGCCCACAAGGGGTATTTCTGCTGGTGGGTAGTAGCGGATCCGGAAAAACCGAAACCGCCCGGGCGCTGGCGGATACCCTTTACGGTGGTCAGCGCTCGCTTATCACCCTCAACTTCAGCGAATATCAGGAAGCGCATACTGTCAGTCAGCTTAAGGGTTCACCTCCGGGATACGTCGGTTATGGTCAGGGCGGTATCCTTACGGAAGCGGTACGTAAGCGTCCCTATAGCGTGGTGCTGCTGGATGAAGTGGAAAAAGCGCACCCTGATGTGTTGAACCTGTTTTATCAGGTATTCGATCGCGGAGTTATGCGCGACGGTGAAGGTCGCGAGATCGATTTTCGCAATACCGTTATCCTGATGACCTCCAATCTCGGCAGCGACCCACTGATGCAACTCCTGGAGGAGCATCCCGACACCAGCGATGCTGAGCTACAGGAACGGTTACGTCCACTGCTGCGAGACCATTTCCAGCCAGCCCTGCTGGCACGCTTCCAGACGGTGATCTACCGGCCACTCACACCGGCAGCGATGCGCACCATCGTTGCCATGAAGTTGGACCTGGTCAGCCAACGCCTGGCTCAACATTATGGCGTCTGTACCAGGCTTGAAGAAAACCTGTATGACGCCCTCACCTCCGCCTGCCTGCTGCCGGATAGCGGCGCACGTAATATCGACAATCTGCTGAATCAACAGATTCTCCCGGTACTAAGCCAACAACTGCTGAGGCTGATCGCTGCCGGGCATAAACCCACCGTCCTGAAGCTGGGCTGGGATATTGAGCAGGGCATTGTGCTGTCTTTGGAAGATCAGAGCGTTGGTGTGGCTGGTGGATAAGCATGGCTACATTCACCCGCTGCGTAAAACGATACCTGTGCTGAACAGCGTAATACTCGCTGCCGATTAAAGACCCCTTAAGGATGGAGGAGCCGAAAGTATGTCCGAAATAATCCGTCGTATTTCGTGTGCCGCTTTTTTAGCCGGCATGGCGTTTTTGTCGATCTGTATGCCGTCAAAGGCCGGGGCCGGTGTGATTAAAGCGATTAATCACACCCACTGGGCAATTAATCGCTTCAGCATCAATGGTCAGTCCGGCATCGATATTATCGGCCCGTATCAGGGCGGCGGGGGTGGCTGTTGTTTTAGCGTGCCGGAGAAATGGCAGCCGGGAATGACGGTGAGGGTGGACTGGGAAACCGGGGTCGGTGATATGGAGGGTTTTCCGGGATTTGCTGACTGGGAAAAATATCTGTCCTGGAAAAAAGAAATGAAGGCCCTGAGCCGCCAGCATACCAGGACGGTGCCGCTGCCGGATTATAACGGTCAGGATACCTGCGGAATCACCATCCATTTCCTGCCCTGCGACGAAATTAAAGTGACCACCAGTTGCTGGTCGCCGCGAAATGCGAACTACCCGATTAAAGAACCCTTAAGGATGGAGGAGCCGAAGGTATGTCCGAAATAATCCGTCGTATTTCGTGTGCCGCTTTTTTAGTCGGCATGGTGTTTTTGTCGATCTGTATGCCGTCAAAGGCCGGGGCCGGGGTGATTAAAGCGATTAATCACACCCACTGGGCAATTAATCGCTTTAGCATCAATGGTCAGTCCGGCATCGATATTATCGGCCCGTATCAGGGTGGCGGGGGAGGCTGTTGTTTTAGCGTACCGGAGAAATGGCAGCCGGGAATGACGGTGAGGGTGGACTGGGAAACCGGTGTTGGATCTTCTGATGATTTTCCCGGATTTGCTGACTGGGAAAAATATCAGGCTTGGACGAAAAAGAACCACGCGCAAAAACGCCAGCATACCAGGACGGTGCCGCTGCCGGATTATAACGGTCAGGATACCTGCGGCATCACCATCCATTTTCTGCCCTGCGACGAGATTAAGGTGACCACCAGTTGCTGGTCGCCGCGTAATGCGAACTACCCGATCAAAGAACCCTTAAGGATGGAGGAGCCGAAGGTATGTCCGAAATAACCGGCAAAGCACAGGTCTGGTATCCCCCGGCATTTCCGGCGCAGGGCCGTTTACCGGCGGCTGCCACGCTGGTGGGCGAAAACTGCAAAAAGCAGAACAGCCGGGAGCGGGCGTATCGTCAGGAACTCTGTCTGGCTGCCGGACGGCGGGTGGAGCCTCCCTGCTGCAAAACGCTGCATATCAGCCTGTTTTTCGACGGCACCGGCAATAACCTGAATAACGACCTGTATCTGTCTGACCCGCCACATCCGACCAATATCGCCCGGCTGTTCAGTGCCACCATCGGCAGTGGTTATGCGGGCGGTGTCGGTGCACAACAGGCGCAGTTGTTCGATATCGGGGCGGAGAACTATTTCAAATTCTATATTCCCGGCGTGGGCACGCCGTTCCCGGAAATTGATGACCTGGATTACAGCACATGGGGGCTGGCATTCGCCAGTAACGGGGAGGACCGGATTAACTGGGCGCTGTTGCGTATTATTGATGTGCTGAAAAGGACGTTAAAAGACCCCGGTCAGGACGGCCTGAAACTTTCCGAAAGCGAAAGCCGCGCAGCGCTGGAAAATATGAAAACCAGCTGGGCCCACTTCGGTTTTGGCGGCAGTCATAACCGCTATGAGGAATTTACCCGGCAGCTGCGGGCGCTGAAAGCCCGGCTGAAAAACGCACTGGAGCAGCCGGAGCCGGGCAAACCGAAGTTGCTGGGTATCAAACTGTATATTTACGGCTTTTCCCGGGGAGCCGCCGCAGCGCGTGCCTTTGTCAGCTGGCTCAGTGAACTGCTGCCCCCTCCCGCAGCGGGTGAAGACAGACCCGAGCAGTGTCTGGCGGTGGAGGGGATGAAAATTCCCCTCAGCGTGGAGTTTCTCGGTCTGCTGGACACGGTGGCTTCGGTGGGAGTGGCACATATGGTCCCTCTGGCTGACGGGCATATGTCGTGGGCGGATGGCACGCTGGAGCTGCCGGATGAGACCACCTACGGCGGCCTGATTAAACGCTGTGTGCATCTGGTGTCTTCCCATGAGCAGCGCCTGTGTTTTCCGCTGGATTCCATCCGGCGCGGTAACGGGGAATACCCGGCGAACAGCGTCGAGGTGATTTATCCGGGCATGCATTCTGATGTGGGGGGCGGGTATCCACGGGGCGATCAGGGGAAAGCAAATGATAAATTAGACCGTTTACTGCTATCTCAGATTACTTTGCATGATATGTACGCTGCTGCATTTACAACAGGGGCACCATTAAAAGTTCCAGAATTTTCAATTCCAGATGCACTGAAGCAGCAAAACTGGAGGATATTAGATTCTGAATTACAGATTGAATTTGCGGTAGCCCCGGATTTAATCCACCGCTTCAACGCCTGGCGCGAACGCACCCTTAACCTCCCCACCCCCGACACCCCTGATGATCTTCAGGCCGCCGATTACCAGCCCACTCAGGCTCCGGTCTGCCTGGAAGTGGCCGCCGATGCACAGATGGCCTGGATAACCGGCTGGCGCATCAACCGTTATGCGCTGAAAACGCTGTTGCAGACTCCTTTCTATCAGCGCGCCACAGACACGCAGGCCGGTCCGGAGGTCCGCAGGCAGGCCAGAATCCAGCGGGATAAGGACCAGGCTGCCGTGGAGGCCAGAAGACGTAAATCGGTCAGGCTGAAAGATTATCTCCCGGAGCCGGGTATTAAAGACTTCGACCCGGATATGGCGCAGACGCAGTTAAGGGAGGCGGCACAGGAATTTGCGGAGGATTATCACAAAGTCTTTCGCAGCCTGAACAGCGCAATGGAGGTGTTGGTGGATAAGACGCAGCAGGTGGTCTTTCTGCTGAACAGCGATGATGAGGAGACGGAGTACTTCAGAATGAAAGCGGCAGGGGAGCAAAAACACCGGGAACTGCTTGAATCTGCTGACGGGTTACTTATGGCGTTGTTTGATGACCAGGTGCATGACTCGCGCGCCTGGTTTCTCCACGCCAGTCTGGGCAGTCGTGAACCCTGGGGCAGCTACTTCCGCTACCGGATGATTTACTTTGGCGACAAGTGCAGCAAGTCGCTGGCAGCGCTGGTGGTTGACGGGAAGGTACCGGGGATGGTCACCCAGGATGAGCCAGTCCTCCTCCGCTTCAGGGTCAAATCCGACAGGGACATTCCCCCGGCTCTGGCCGTGTACGACGTGGAGGTAGTGGACCGGCAGAGCGGAGCGCCCGTGCCGCTGCTGGCGGAGTCTGCCAGTCTGCGTCAGTTCACCCGGGAACCCGGTGTGGTGGTGGCACAACAGAGAGCGATCAACAGTGAACAGCATCTGGCCCAGGTGAAAAGCGCCCTTCAGGAAGGATGGCGTGAAAAGGCACAGTCAGCAATCGCATAACCAAAGGATAATCAACGGATGATGAGCGAACTACCTCCCCAACCAATCCAGACCGGTGGAGACCCGCGTACCTTCAGCGAATACGTCACGTTGCGTGATGAGATAGGCAAACTTTCTCATCCTGCCCGGCCTGATGTGGACTGGCGACATGTCGAGAAGCTCTGTCTCGCATTGTTTGAGTTGAATGGCGTGGAGTTGCAAAGCGCCTCCTGGTACACCCTGGCGCGCATACACACGGCTGGGGTGCATGGCTTGAACGAAGGGTTGAGTATCCTCGAGGCGCTGATTGCACGCCAGTGGGCGGTACTGTGGCCGCAGGCCATGTCGGCGCGCATGGATATCATTAGTACCCTGGTACGTCGGATCCAGAACTTTCTGCGTTGCTGTATGTTTCAGCATCAGGATGAGTTAACGGGGTTGTATCGCAGCGAAGCATTGCTCCAGTCACTCCGTGATACGCTCACAGGCTATGGCATGAGAGATGCAGCTCAGACAGGCGCTCTGTACGAGCAGATAAAGTCTGCGATCGCGCATCTTAAGGAGGGGGCGGTAAATATGCCGCAGCCTCTCTACGAACCGCCGACTCCGAAAGTCTATGTCATTCAGCCTACAATGGGAGCATCAGCTTCAATGTTAAAGCCTTTCGTCAGCGGTGCCTGTTGCGCGCTACTGGCTGGGGCGATGGTGTTGGGAGGTGTGGTCTGGTTCAGGTATGAGCAAATGCAACAACAGGCGCACATGGAACAACAACGTAGGGTAAAAGAAGCTATTCCGTTTGAGCGCTTACAGAGCTGGCAGCAAGGAATGGCTGAGTTACAGCAATTGACAGAACAGCTTAACCGTCTGGATAAAACGCGCGGCAAATACCTGACGGTAAGTGAATTGAAATCCAGCATATTTTCAGTGATGCAGGCATTTAATCAGCACCCTCCAGTTGAGGAGCAGATACGGCGTTACGCTGAAGACGAGGGAAATCAGAGCGGTGAACAGGTTCAGATCGAAATATTGCTGAGGCAGTTGGAGTATCGGTATCAGTTGCTGCGGGAGGAGAAGGGAAGCTGATGCTGGGATCGATAGGTTCAATTGATGTTATATAAGCAGATTTTTATAGAATCAGCTCAGTAAGCAGCGTTAGATTTCGGGCATATCCAATAATGGCATTGGTATTGACCGGGAAATAGCCCACCATTGAGGTGGGCTCTGTTGCTTAGTCTTGGTATTTGGCTCTTGCTCTCACTTCCTGCATGTTCATTCCGTGATGAAAACGCTGATGTCCACACATCCAGCATGAGCAGGGGCATGGCGTATGGTAAGCCTTCCCGATATTCGCCCCTTCAGGCCAGCTGTAAGCCGCATTATTATATCGACTGCGTTTAGTTTTGAGCCTTTTCATATGATGGCGACGAAACGCGCGATTTCTTGTTTTCATGGGTAATCCCCGAATAAACCGTCGGGGCAGCTACACCTTCGTGTGACCGCCGGAACGTGTATTCGGAGTAGAGGATTTTACGCATTATTCAGATCCTTATTAAAATCCATTCGCCTGAATGCGGGAAAATTTTACTCGTTCGTATTCCAGTTTCTGAAGTGATTTTTCAATCTTTCAACAGTATGTCGCCACTTTGGCGTAGTAGGTTTGCAAACGGTATTCTGATTGCCGAAGAATCCAACCTCGTTCCTGGCTTCCTGCTCACTGCGGGTTTCAAGCCATTTTACCGGCACAAAATACTCTGACTTATCAGGATTATCCGCATTTTGGCGGTACAGTTCGCCATGCTTGAGTACGTCCATCGCGAGTTTTTCACCGGCTTCGGTATCCAGTGTAAAACTGCTGGCAGGTTCAACGGCGCTTTGCACGATGCCAACGCCGACATAACCGGTAGCCGGGATTTTCACCCATACGCGATCGCCAGGCTGAAGTTGTTTTAAGGTCTGGCTATACCAACTTCCACCACCGGCGCTGATAAAGCCATAGCGGCGCGCTTCTTCCCAGTTACGGCTGGCTGGGTCACCAAACGAGACATAGAACTCACCGTTCCACGGCTCCTTGGTTTTAGCACTGGCCCCTGCGGTGGCTTGTGCGGCGTTGGTTTGCGTCTCGCTGGGATCGATAAGCCAGGCGCGACTTAAAAACTGCTCCTCACCATTCTGAAAGACCTTAAAGAACAGAACGTTAATGGAAATACCATTTTTACTGAGATAGTCCACGATACGCTCAGTGGAGGGGTCTAGCTCTGCTGCCACGATAATGATTTGGTGCGACTGGTTAATGGATTCTTCTTCTAACTCAGCATTGAAACGTTGCTGGAAGGCGTCGCCCAGATTGCCGCCGCCAGAGAATTTTTCATAAATCTGTGACAGGCGGTCAGCGGTTAAATCATCTACCCATGAGGCGTAATCCAGCGCCTGAGCTACCACCTCGCGCGGTGTGCGGTCGCGTTTAATCTCAATCAAGATTAGCGAGGCATCAGGTGCGATAGCCAGCAGGTCAATACGCCCTTTATCGAGCGTATTTTCCTGATGACCGATAATCATCCACTGGTCTGAAAGAATGGTTGGGTCGTTTAAGATCATTCTTTCCAGCAAACTCTCACTGGCCAGCTTGCTGATAGTCAATGGTTGGGGTTTGTCACCCACCCGCCAGATAGCATGGTGAACCGGCATCGTCTGTTCCTTAGCTTAATGCTGCTTCAGTGAGTGCATCCGCCAGGTGAAGCTGGGTTTGCTGGGCGGATTGCAGGCGAGATTTGAGAGTATCACAATAGGTGAATAGCTCTTTGACAGTCTTAACGATTAAATATTGCTCTTTTAAAGGTGGAACAATCACAGGGATTTCTTTCAGTTTGGATGCTTTAATACCCATAGCAGTCATGCCAGTTGCATTAGCAATAAGCTGATTTTGAAAAGGACCGGACATAAACTGCAAAAGCATAAAAGGAGAAATTTTCTCCATATGCCACTGCAAGCAAATCGCTCTCTGTGCTAATGCGAATTTTTCCTCAATATCTATAATTGCCGCATTTCCTAAAGGAGCTTCAGTAGTAAAAAGTAAATCACCTTTTTTAGGGAAGCCCCGAGTCATCCAGTCTACATAGTCATTTTCAGAGATAAATTCTTCGGGTTGCAGATCGATATATCCATTTCTAATGTTTTTTGCTGTAATAAGGCGGATGCCAGTGTTTAGTTTGTTCGGTGTTTTCCCTCGGTAATCGATGAATCTTGCAATGTTTCCGAGCCTGACCCATCCCCAACTTTCAGGAATATGAAGATAAACATCACTAGAATTTATTACATAGCTTGCGGAAGTTTTTAAGCTTGAGCTGGCAACTAATCGATTTTTTTCTTGCTCAATACGTTCAAGCAGTTCGGATACCGGTTCATCGTTCGGGTCTTGAGGCACCAGTTTACCCGTTACTGCCAGTTGCAGAATGGTTTGCTTAAGTGCGTCGATGCTGGCTTCAGTGGTGAACAGCGTGTCGAAATGCTGGCTAATTCGCGCCCAGTTTTCGGCTAAATCTTTGGCATTTTTACTGTCGGTGAGCGTTGCCAGTAGAGTTTCTACAAGCTGAGAATGTGCATCCATACTGGTCAGGGATTGTTGTTCCAATTGATCGCAGAGGGACATGAGTTCATTAATTTTGCAGATAATTCGGTTTTGTTCAGCTTTAGGCGGGAGTGCAAACACTGTGGCAATAAGTTTTTCTCTTGAGATATTCGGCTGAGCTCCACCAGCGCCCATGCCTATAAAAATCCTCTTGTAAGCTTTTAAAAGAGTTAATAAATAGGTGTTCGAAATTCCACCATACGGAGTACAAGCACATACTGCCTGATTAGTGGTGCCACGAACATTTAAGATCGATGTCTTACCAATTGTGGCTCCATACATCGCAATTAATACATCGCCGACCTTATTATCTCGGAGTGAACACTCTTGCAATGCTAGTTCTGTAACTTTCTCCTCTGAGTGCGAAATAAAATCTGAGGTAAGTTCGCCTGATTTAAACCACGGAATATTGCCATTGTAATATTCAGGGTTAGAGCGATTTGGCGTGGAGCCCGCCCCCCAATTACCTATGTCATTTAAATAACACCACTCCCAACCATCAGGCAATTCAAAGGGTGTTTTGGCGTTTGTAATTTCCTCAAGCGATTTAGATTTCCTAATCACTTTACTTTTAACTAATTCGTCTCTTTCTTTTGCAATCTGCTTTAGTAATTCAGACGCAGGTTCATCACTCGGATCCTGCGGCACCAGTTTGCCGCGCACTGCCAGTTCCAGAATCAGCTCACGCAGCTTTTTAATGCCATAAAGGTCAATCTTGCCAGACGTTCCGCGCCCAGCTGTTGAACGGGTTTGCAGTGCAGAAGTCCAGGTATTGATATGTTGGGTGATCAGTTGCTCAACAGACATTAGTTAACCTCCTTGCCCGCAAGTGCGGCACCGAGGATATCGCGCAACTGGTTGCGCAGCTGGCTAATCTCGGTTTGCTGCTGTTGGTACTGAGCAAGCAGTTCGTCCGGGTCGTGACTAACGACTTCACCCTGATACGGGTTTTTAATATCGAGGTTAAAGTTGCGGGCAATAATCTCATCGATGCCCACTTTCCACGCCTGATTGGTTCTCACGCGGCTGGCAAAACCGTCGGCTTCGTTGCCCCACCAGTCGATCTCAGTCTGGAACTCTTCAAACTTCATCGGTTTGGTTTTACTGTAATTTTTCACACCGTCCGGGTAGGGGTGCTCGTAGAACCAGATATCTTTGGTGGGCTGGCCTTTAGTGAAGAACAGAATATTGGTTTTAATGCCGGTGTATGGACTAAACACGCCGTTTGGTAAACGCACAATGGTGTGCAGGTTGCACTCTTCGGTCAGCAGTTTTTTGATTTTGGTTTTAACGCCTTCGCCAAAAAGCGTACCGTCAGGCAGGACCACAGCCGCGCGGCCTTTATTTGCCAGCACTTCAATAATAAGTTGCAGGAACAGATCAGCGGTTTCACGCGTTTGCATCTCTGCCGGGAAGTTCTTCTCAATGCCGTCTTCTTCCGTGCCGCCAAACGGCGGGTTGGTGACAATGACATCAATCTGCTCATCCCAGGATGACAGCGGTTTGTTCAGCGTATTGCCGTGACGGATTTGTACCGGTACCTCAATACCGTGCAACAGCATATTGGTGGTGCACAACAGGTGCGGCAGTTGTTTCTTCTCAACGCCGAAAATCTGCTGTTGCAGCGTCTGATGATCCGCGGTGTTTTTAACGTAGTTATCTTTTACGTGGTCAAAAGCGCAGGCCAGGAAGCCGCCGGTGCCGCAGGCGGGGTCCATAATCGACTCACCCAGTTTCGGGTCAATGCGGTTCACCATAAAACGGGTGACGGCACGCGGGGTATAAAACTCACCGGCGTTACCGGCGCTTTGCAGATCACGCAGGATTTGTTCGTAAATATCACCAAACAGATGGCGCTCGGTGCTGCTGCTAAAGTCGATTTCGTTCAGCTTGTTAATCACCTGACGCAGCAGGGTGCCGTTTTTCATGTAGTTGTAGGCATCGCTAAACGCCTGTTTCACTACATAGCCACGCGGGTTTTTATCCACCGGGGCGGTCAGATCTTTAAGGGTTGGGAACAGGTCATCATTGATAAACTCCAGTAGGCTGTCGCCGGTGATTCCTTCGCTGTTGGCGGCCCAGGTGCGCCACAGGTAGCGCTTCGGGATAGGCAATTGGTAGTTATCCTGCTCCAGTTCTAACTCTTCTTCCTGGGTATCAAAGATTTTCAGAAATAGCAGCCAGGACAGTTGGCCGAGGCGTTGGGCATCGCCGTCAACCCCCGCGTCTTTGCGCATGATGTCCTGAAGGGATTTGATAACGGAGCTGATAGACATAGTGGATTATCCATTTTAAAAAAGGATGCCACCGCGAGCGTAGACTCATCGGTGGCATTAAATTGTTAAGCGGTCAGGCGGAGCGCGGCGGCAACTGGTAGATTTCGTTTTCCAGTTCGTTCACGGCATTTTCATAAGCCTGTTTGTCGCCAAAGCTGCTTTTGATGATCTCAAGTGGACGCCCAAGAGTATCGAAGGGTTTCAGTTTAAGTACCTGGATATCTTCAATCTCTTTGACGCCTTCATCGGCATACTTATCGAGCAGGGCACTGAGTACCCGTTGTGCTGGCTCTGCGTATTTGGTGAAGTAGTTGCGTTTACGCACGTTCGCTGCCCGCTCCTGGCGAGTCAACGCTGGTTGGCCGTAAACCACATGGCAGAGTAAATCGAACGGATCGAGATCTTTGCCCACTTCTTCAGCTAAAACTTCCCAGAGAATCCCCTGTTGCTCAAGCTCCTCGATGATTGCCTGCTTGCGCGCGCTGCCTTGCCACTTTGAGGTGAACTCATCGAGTGAGGCGTAGGATTTTATCAGGGTTTTGCGGGTGTAGTCCTGGAAAGATTCGGTGACCAGCTTTCCGTCGGCGTCGTAATACTGCACGCGCTTAGCCAGCACCTTAACCGAAACGCCGCTGACGTGGAATTTGCGGATTTTATGCTCATCGTCTTCGACAAATACGGTTGGTTCGTCGTCTGGTGTTACGCCGTATTCTGCCGCTTCTTCTTCCAGCGCCGTTACGGCATTGCCTGCTTCTTCTGGAGGTGTTTCATCTGCCAGTTCCTCGTCGAAATCTGATTCAGGGTCAGTGATCTCTTCTGAAGTGGTGCGGATGACCTTTTCAGGGACGCCATCAAAACGTTCATCGGCAAACAACTCAGTGGCTTTTTTAAAGTCGAGGATAGTGAACCACAACTTGCCATACTTCTCGTCAATACGCGTGCCACGGCCAATAATCTGCTTGAACTTGGTCATCGACTGAATATTTTGATCCAGTACCACCAACTTACAGGTCTTGGCATCAACCCCCGTACTCATCAGCTCAGACGTGGTTGCAATCACCGGATAGGCTTTTTTGGGATTGATAAAGTTATCCAGCTGAGCTTTACCCTCATCATCATCGCCGGTGATTTTCATCACATACTTTTCATTCCTGGCGACTTGTTCGGGATTCAGATTAACCAGGGCGCGGCGCATGCGGTCGGCGTGATCGATGTCGTTACAGAAAACAATGGTTTTATCCATTGGATTGGTGCGCTTCAGATAGTCAGTAATGGTTTGCGCCACCAGCAGGGTGCGCTCGTCAATCACCATTGTGCGGTCGAAATCTTTTTGATTGTAGATCCGGTCTTCAATCTGCTCGCCGTTTTTATCAATCTGACCCTTGGTTGGCCGCCAGCCCTGTAGGTCGACATCAATATCCACGCGCACCACTTTGTAGGGAGCAAGAAAGCCATCCTCTATGCCTTCTTTAAGCGAATAGGTATATACCGCGTCGCCAAAATAGTCGGTGCTGGAGACATCATCCGTCTCCTTAGGGGTCGCAGTGAGGCCCACCTGCGTGGCGTTGCCAAAATATTCGAGAATTTCACGCCATGAACTGTCTTCTGAAGCACTGCCGCGATGGCACTCATCGATGACAATCAGGTCGAAGAAATCGGGAGCAACCTGTTTATAGGCTTTCTGTGACTCTTCTGGTCCGGTGATGGCCTGGTATAGCGCAAGGTGGATTTCAAAAGCCGGATCAATGGTGCGACCCGTCACTTTGGTCATTGCGCTACCGAAGGGCTGAAAGTCGTTATTCTTGCTCTGGTCGACGAGAATATTGCGGTCAGCAAGAAAGAGAATACGCTTCTTGTTTTTCGCCTTCCACAGTCGCCAGATGATCTGAAACGCGGTGTAGGTTTTTCCTGTCCCTGTTGCCATTACCAGCAATACACGTTTCGCGCCAGCAGACACGGCTTCAATGGTTTTATTTACGGCCTGGAGCTGATAATAACGGGGGGCTTTACCGCTGCCATCATCGAAGTAATCCTGAGTAATGACCGGGAGCTGCTCTGAGGTATAACCTTTCCAGATACAGAATTTGTGCCACAGCTCAGCAGGCGTTGGGAAGTCATGCAAGGCGAGCTCCGATTCGAGCTGTGATGGATTGGTTTTATCGTGAAAGATAAAACCGTCACCGTTGGAAGCAAAAATAAATGGAACGTCAAGCAGTGAGGCATAGCCTAACCCCTGCTGCATGCCTTTGCCGACTTCATGCTTATTAGCCTTGGCTTCAATGACCGCTAACGGTAACCCTGGCTTATGGTAAAGCACAATATCTGCTGATTTGACCGCGAGACGAGCCGCCAGTTTCCCACGCACCACGACCTTGCCATCGCGCAGTTTTACTTCCTGGCGGATCTGGGCCATGACATCCCAGCCCGCATCTTTGATAGCCGGAAGGATAAATTTGGTGATGATATCGGTTTCAGTCAGTTGAGCTTTGTTCACGCCAGCCATAGCATTTCCGGTCAGATAAAAATGAAGGAAGATGGACCGATTTTTGCACAAATAAAGTGCTTCGTTAATGCCTTTTGCCAACAAAATCAGACCGGTGAAATATTTTGTCTTTCTAAGTTAAATTTGAAGTTTTGTGCTTTTTGTTAAATTGTCCTTATTGATGTCCTCTTGTGTTCATCACTGCTCGGGGTATGATTTTGCTATCCCGATGCTCTCTGGCTGGGCTTTTCAGGTAAAAAGTAAGCCTGTTTCCCGGTAAGGTCTGTCTCTGAATTCGCCATCGTTAGTAATAAAAACAGAACTCGTTACGACAGCCAGAATGGCTTTAAATGGCACGGCTTTTATTCCTGACAGATTTTGAAAACGGGCAGTTCGGTGAGTTCTTTTAATCTTTTGCTGATGATCTACAGGGTTTGATATGGCGGAACACTCTTCTTCAATCGATGACGAATCTCAAGGGTATATCCTTAAATCACTTGAGGATATGCGGCGTAAATTGCTGGATTTGACTACACGAAACAGGCTATTAAATTTTCCGGTTAACCAAAAGCACTCTTCTTTACGTATCATCAATGAGCTGCCAGATCAGCTATTTCAGACTCTCAGGTCAGAACAAGTCATGCAGTTCGCTCCTGTACCGGATCCGACCAAAGCACAGTTACAGCAATTTGGTTATCTCGAAAAAAGCGCCTCTATAGCAGAAGAAAAAGCAACGAAATCATTGCCTGATGCGAAAACCTGGGCTGGTAAACTGGGCATCAATACCAGCTATGAGTTACTGAGCAGCGCTCAAAACAATATTTCAGCAGACGATTATGAGCTGGTAATCAAAGCGAGAGATGTCATTCTCGAGCATCTGAAAGAAAACGGAGGCTCCTTAGCAGGCATCAGAAGTACTGAGGCTAACTCCGGCCTCCCTGTTGAATATCTGAATTCACTTTTCACCCAGCTCGGCTACAAAGATATCGGTGAGTTTGAACGCGATACGAAAGCGGGAAAACCGTTGCGTAAACCCTCAGTCCAGGCATTCCTGATTGATGACCAAATACAGACACTTTACTATCCCGCCGAGCTGGAAGCCGTGTTGCGTTCTATCCACGGTAAAGCGCAGGTCGCAATTGAAGAAACGGGTGCTGGGATTCTCTATTTGTCCCTTGGCTTTCTGGAATGGTATGAAAGCGAAGATTCAGACAAGGCTCGGCTTGCTCCGCTCTTTACTGTTCCGGTAACGCTTGAGAAAGGTAAGCTTGATCCACAGGCCGGTCTCTATCGTTACCACTTACGTTATACCGGGGAAGACATCATCCCTAATTTGTCGTTACAGGAGAAATTGCAGGGTGATTTTGGTATTGCGTTGCCAAATCTTGATGATGAGACGTTGCCTGAAAATTACTTCAAACAAGTACAGGCAATCATCGAGAAGAATAAGCCACGTTGGAATGTCCGTCGCTACGGAGCATTAAGCTTATTAAACTTCAGCAAAATGCTGATGTATTTAGATCTTGATCCAGAGCGCTGGCCTCAAGGCAGTAAAAACTTACTTAACCATGAAGTGATCAAACGCCTTTTTACATCCCAGGCGGGAAACAATTCGAATATAGAAGACTTGTCCAGAGAGTATTCGATCGATACTCTCGATAACATTCATGAAAAATTTCCGCTTATTTATGATGCTGATAGTTCGCAGCATAGCGCTCTGATTGATGCTGTAGATGGCGTAAATCTGGTTATCGAAGGGCCACCAGGGACGGGTAAATCACAAACAATAACGAACCTTATTGCCGCTGCGATGCTAAATGGTAAAAAAGTTCTCTTTGTTGCGGAAAAGCTCGCTGCGCTAGAAGTGGTAAAACACAGACTCGATAAGGCGGGGTTGGGTGATTTTTGTTTAGAGCTCCATAGTCATAAATCGCATAAGCGTAAGGTTTTAGAGGATATTCAGCAACGGCTGCATAATCCGGCATTGCAAAAAACGCCTGCGCAAATTGACGCAGAGATTTCACGCTATGAAGAATTGAAGAGCCAGCTAAACAGTTACGCTCAGGAAATTAATGAGATCTGGAAGAATACCGAGCTTACTATTCACCAAATTTTGACCGGGGCTACACGCTATCGACGTGAATTGGGTATCGATCCAACTCAGCTTCATATTGAAAACCTTTCGGGGCAAAAATTGGATCGCGTGGCGCAGTTAAGACTACGTGACCAAATCAAAGAGTTTAAAGATGTCGTTGTGGAATTTCGTCAACAGGTCGGTGAGCAGGCTGAACTATGGGAGCACCCTTGGTATGGCGTCAATAACGTTAATATCCAGCTTTTCGACAGTGACAGAATCGTTTCAATTCTGAATGAATGGAATGTAGCGCTAATCTCATGGCAACAGGCACTCTCAGATTTTCTAAATCAGTATTCGATTGTTACTGCCAATCATGACGAAATGAGCTGGCAGACTCAGTTGATTGAGTTGTCCGGGCGACTTCCCGATCTGCCTGCTGAAGCTGATTTTCAGGCTTACACCAGACTTGATGACAATAAGCTTGAACATTTAAAAAATTGGCTGGCGGATTTCAATGTCGTTCAGGCCGATTATCGTCATATAGCTGACTACCTGATGCCTGAAAAACTGCGTCTCCTTGAGGAAGGGGGGGCAGTGCCGGACTTCCCTGATATCACTAAAACGTTTGGGCTGGATAGCGCTACTACCCTTGCTGATGTGGTACGTCTGATTCGTAGCTTAGAGCAAATGCATGCTTCTTTTGAGTCAGATCGCGAGCATCTTTCGGCATTACTGGAATCTTTACCCTCTTCTGTTTCCGAAAGGTTTCCTGTTACTCCGCAAGGTTTTAATCAAATAGCGACATTTATTTATATTGCATTTGAGCTACCTGGCGATTTAGTTAAATACAGAAATGAAAGGTTCGATGATGATGGTATCGAACCGCTGATTGAAGAGTTAAGCCAGCGGTTGGCATCGTTACAGACCCTGCGCGACCAGTTAAAGTCACGCTTTGTCCTGAATAAAGTCACTGATGATGAACAGCTGAAGGCTATTGAAAGCAGCTTGCACAACTCCGGCTTGTTTAGCTGGTTAAGCGGTTCATGGAGACAAGCTAAAAATGCGCTAATTGGCTTATCCAGCGCATCTAATACAAAATGGAAAGCGCTTTATGATGAGTTGCCCAAGCTTCGTCAGTATGCTCAAGAACTGGCTGAGTTTGAGGCCCGTAATTTTAGCCAAATTTTCGGTGAACTTTATCAAGGATTAGAAACTGAGCCGAGCCAGATAAGGGTACTTCGAGACTGGTATAGCAAAGTGCGTAGTGTCTGGGGTATCGGCTTCGGCGCTAACGTTGCCATAGGCAGCGCTTTACTTACTTTGGATAGTCAGATTTTCAAAGGTATCCAGCAATTAAAGCATCAAGGCGTGGATACTCAGGTCTTACAGCATCTGACCAAACTGAAAGAGTATGAAGAAACTATCCCGTCAAACATTTTGTTTCCTGATAACACTCAAACACTAGCCGGTGAAACAAACATTTTTTCACCGCTCATAACTAACCTTAAGAATGCTCTGTTTCCAATACAGCAATGGTTTACAGCCGAGCAACATACGTTGGAGGCAGTAAATGAAAAGATCATCATCTTGCATAGAATACAAGAAAAACAGCGTGCTTTAATTGAAGGTGCGTTGCCTGGTGATATTTTTTCAATAGCAAATGAAATAGCTTTCGGAGCAAGTAAAGATAATACAAAGCCTCTAAATGTGATGAGTGAAACCATTACTTTCACCGAGGGAGTTCGTGATGTAATTAAGAATTCTAATTTGACTGATGTTATCAAAAAGTTATCCGGCGGTGATGAATACCGAGGCCTACAGAAGCATTTTCATACCCTTAAGCAGAAATGGGAAACTCAAAAAAACCGGGGAGTGAATTTTGTACAGGAGACTCAGCTTGATACTGCACAATGGCAACAGCGATGCAAGGATCGTCTTTCTGGTTTAATAGATCGTAATGAAGATGCAATATCTAAACCACGATGGTTGAATGGTTGGCTTAATTTTACCCGCGTTTCTAAAGCTATTGAAAATAACGGGCTTCAGCGTATCCGCGATGCGATTATGAGCCATAAACTTGCAATTGAACACATTGATACCGGCTTGCAGGTGGCTGTTTTTGATCAGCTGGCACGCGAAGTCGCTTCTGAACGTCCATATCTTCTTCGAGTATCGGGAAATAGTCGTAGCGCCATGCAGAAAACATTTCGTGACTATGACAAGGTGCTTCAAACACTACAGCGTGAGCGTATCGCGGCTGTTATTGCGAGCAATCCGGTTCACCAGGGAGCATCAGGGGGAAGAAAAGCAGACTACACGGAAATGGCTTTGATCAGAAACGAGACTGGTAAGAAAACGCGACACATCCCAATTCGTCAACTGATTAATCGAGCCGGTCGCGCACTCCTCCAGTTGAAGCCCTGTTTTATGATGGGGCCAATGTCCGCTGCTAATTACCTTCAACCAGGTGACATTGAATTTGATCTCGTTGTGATGGATGAAGCTTCTCAGGTTAAGCCTGAGGATGCGTTGGGAGTTATCGCGCGCGGTAAGCAAATTGTCGTGGTTGGTGACCCTAAGCAGCTTCCGCCAACCAGTTTCTTTGATCGTGCAGGTATTGATGACGATGACGAAGACACTGCGGCAGTAAGTCAGACTGACAGTATTCTTGATGCGTCTTTGCCGCTTTTTAAAATGCGCCGTTTAAGATGGCATTATCGTTCTCAGCATGAGAGCCTGATTGCCTACTCTAATCGTCATTTTTATAACAGCGATTTAGTGGTTTTCCCTTCGCCCAATGCTCATGCTCCAGAGTATGGTGTTAAATTCAGCTTCGTTAAAAACGGTCGTTTCATTAACCAGCATAATATTGAAGAAGCTCGGGTTATTGCTAAGGCTGTGGCTTTGCATGCAATCCATTCTCCCGAGGAGTCTTTGGGGATCGTTGCCATGAACTCAAAGCAGCGTGAACAGATTGAACGTGCCATTGACGAAATGTGCCGTGAAGACACCCAAGCTGAGACAGCTATTGATCGGTTAAGAATGAAAAGCGATGCACTCTTTGTTAAGAACCTCGAGAACGTTCAGGGTGATGAGCGCGACGTCATTTTTATTTCCTTTACCTATGGGCCGGGTGAGGCTGATGGCAAAGTGTATCAACGTTTTGGTCCTATCAACTCAGATGTTGGCTGGCGTCGCTTGAACGTTCTATTCACTCGTTCCAAAAAACGCATGCATATTTTCAGCTCAATGCGAGCGGAAGATGTGCAGGTAACGGAAACATCTAAGCGTGGTGTTCAGGCTTTGCGCGGCTTTTTACACTTTGCTGAAAAGGGCAACATGGATGGGCTTTCTCAGTTTACCGGCAAAGCGCCAGATAGTGATTTTGAAGTTGCCGTTATAAAGGTGCTAGAAAATGCTGGCTTCCGTTGTGAGCCTCAGGTCGGCGTAGCTGGGTTCTTTATTGATATTGCCGTTCGTGATCCCGGTAAGCAGGGACGTTATTTAATGGGGATTGAGTGTGATGGTGCAACTTATCACTCCGCTAAGTCAGCTCGTGACAGGGATCGCTTACGGCAGGATGTGTTAGAGGGATTGGGATGGCGGATTCGTCGTATATGGTCAACAGATTGGTTCAGTAATCCGGATGAGGTTTTAGCACCGATCCTTCGCGAATTACATCAGCTGAAAACTCAGGCTTCTGGTGAATCCTATTCGGAGGAACAAGCTATCGCTGAGTTAGTTGTTGAGGAACATAAAAACCTTGCGGATATTTTTGCATACAACAATACTTCCGAGCCCTTGAAAGCAAGACTCGAACGTTTCGCTCGGGAAATTATTGATGCAGCTTGTCCCGACATCCCTGTTGAAAACAGACTACTTCGACCGGCAATGATTGAAGCTTTGGTAGAGCATCAACCACTTTCACGATCAGAATTTGTGGAACGGATACCAAAATATTTGCGTGAAGCCACTGATAGCAAAGCCGGTAAAACATATCTTAATAGTGTATTAGCGTTGATTGATGGAGAAGACATCTCAAGCGAGATTTAGGACTTCACTTGAAATGTTGGGGCATGGATGCTCAACAGCAACATATGGGCCAGACTGGTAATTATTAATCTTGATCATAAAGGAGGCTATGATTGTTTTTAAATATGAAGGTTAATCATTTTTATTCAACTAAGGTTGTAATCATTTTATAAAAATACCATTCATTTATCGAACGATTATAGGGTGTCAATGAAATGGGGAGTTTGTGTATTAAGCTGTTGATGCGATAAATTCAGCTTCAATTGCAGTTGCGGCATGTAGATTGAATTAACAAATAGTCTTAAGCCGCTTTGCTATGACTGAGAACCTTCTGCAAATTCCTGCTCAACTGCTCGTGCCATTGATGCCATTTCATCGAGCCAGTCTTGTGGCACGCCGTTGACGGCAACTGAATAGATTTTCATAACAAACAATAACTCGTAGGGCGCGCAGACATTGTCATTGAGCTCATAAATTCCTTGCGCATGGCCTTCTCCCGTAGACGTTATATGCCAGAAAAGGGCCTGAATATCACTGTAGAGTGAAGCCTCCTGTCACGGTCATTTCGCAGGGCACAGCAACTCCATTTCCTGCAAAAATTATCGTGTGAGAGTTTTAACGGACGATTCAGAGATGAGTTTCTCAATGAGCACTGGTTCAGCGATATTGTACACGCCAGGAAAATGATTAATGGCTGGCGGCAGGATTATACGAGTCTGCCGCCCACATTCATCGCTGGATTACCAGACTCCAGCAGAATTTTCAGCGGAGTGGCGAAATAGGAGATATGAAGAAAAACCATCCGACAGTACTAAGTGAAGGTTGTATCTAATCCAGGAGGCAGGTCAAGGGATGTCAATTTTGTTGAAAGAGAGTTATTATCAGACATGAAAAATAAATATTATGATTATTCAGGGTTAGTTTGAGCTAAATATTAAATTGTGGCTTTTTCTTGTATTTTATTACTGCCAGGATTGATGTAGCCATAATCTTTTAGCCGCTATAAAGCGGCCAGTGTATTATAAGATGAGTGACGCTTTTTTCAGCGGAAACTTTAAGTTAAGTTTTTTTCTAAAACTCTCTAATTTGCATGCTTATTGATTTTATTATTTTAATTGATTTGCTTTCATTGTTGATGAATTCATCAGTGTTACTGGTTTGTATTAAGATCCCTTTAAAACCTTCTCTGCTATTTATTAGTTTAACTAGTTTGTTAAGTGCGTCATTTAATTTTTCTTCCTGTTTTTGCACTTTAATAAATACACCATTCCCATTCACCTTCTCTTTTAGTAATGCATCTGCGCCCGAGTTACGATGAACTGGGTTGCATTCTAAACCTGTCAAATGCATTTCAATCCATTGATCCTTTTTTAAAAATGATTCCACACCCTTTTTTAATAAATTGGATTCGGATTTGATAGGTGATAGCAGCCTATCATTGGTTAGGTGAACTGCATCTATTGACTTATCAATACCAATATACTTTCTATTTAACATATTTGCTGCTACAGGGGTTGTTCCACTTCCACAAAAAGGATCTAAAACAATATCTCCTTCATCTGTAGTCAAAGCGATTATTCTTTCCAGCAATAAAATTGGCTTTTGTGTAGGATAACCCGTCCTTTCTTTGGCTTTAGGGTTTAAGTATGGTATATCCCATACGTCACCTAAAGGGACACCTTCCTTAGTTGCTTCCAAAACAACATTGCCTTCTTTGTCTCTTAAGTAAGCTGATTTCCCTCTGTCATCTCTTTTCCTTCTTTGAAGAATTTGATCTATATTTGTCGTGGCACTATAGTCAACAAAAGTTTTATTCCATTTAAAAGAGTTGGTTTTACTATAAAAAAGTATGTTCTGATGCTGTTGAAGCAAACCTTTTTTAGCATTCGACCAGCGTTTATAAGACCAAATTATTTCAGATTGAAATGCCTCAGGCCCAAAAACCTTATCTAAAGCATATCTGGCTATGTGGACAGCGTTTCTATCGCAATGGAAAAAGATTGATGCTGTATCTTTCATTACTTTCCGACATAAAGTCAATCTTTTTTCGATAAAATCATAATAATCACTATTACTATGCCATCTGTCTTCATAGGTATATTTTTTACTGCCATCTTTATTTGAACTTGCCTGCCTTTTTCCGGTGAAAAATGGCGGGTCTAAATATACTAAATCCACGGAGTTTTCTTGTATTTCATGCAATACATCAATGCAATCTCCTAAATGAATTCTATTTTCCACCTGTTTTTACCTCTGCAATTTTTTCCAGTATTTTATATAGATCTACAGATGTGTATTCTCTAATAAAATCCCAGGCAGAATCGCCGTAGTAATAATAACCATCTAAGGCATTATAAAGATCTTGTAGAACTTTTTGTATTTTTTGTGCCTGAGTTCTATTTGGATAATAAAACATCACCCTAACTGGTTTATACCCGGCGGCATGAATAACTCTTAAACGAGTATGTTCTTTAGTTATATGATCTCCATCCGTTGTTGCATCTCGCCATTTAATTTCAATTGCATTTCCATCTGGCACAAGCATATCTATTTCAAATTTTTTAGGCCTAACTCCTAAAGTGTTATCAACTCTAGTTGTTGCAGAGTCAGGAAATTTACTTTTTATACATAGTTTTGCTGCTTCTTCTAAAAAGGATCCTGCATATTTGTATAAAAAACGCCCTTTATTTTGATAAACATCAATGTCATGACCTTCCTCAGAAGTTACACCTAAAACTTGATAAAGAATGTGATGGGATAGATCGTCACCATCCATTTCCGACACTCTTTTTTCTATTTGGGACTTCAATCTTTCTTCGTATTTATCAGATAAAGTCTTAATTTCATCGTAAAGAATCATGATCATATCCTAGAGAAAAAGGTAGTGTACCAAACTAATAATAATCAAAAAACCCCTTAAGCCAAAGTGACATCCTGACCTGATTCACACATAAAGTTCTGTGAATTAAGTCAAGTTATTATGCATACTAAAGATTATTTAACTTAAGATTCTATGCATAAGGATTGTTTCATTATAGGCTGCTAACACATAACTTATGTAAAACTCGCCGATTAATTAATCAGTAATCCACCTATTTGTATTGATGCGAACGCAATCCATTCCTCCCCCATGATCTATTTTAATTGCTATAAATGGCAAGTTACGAGAGGCGTAGTTCATTATTGTCGATGTAGCAGAAAATGAGAGGAAAAATTTTGCTGCCAATTACAAAGTCCTCAAACAAAAAAACCACCGTGGGAGGTGGCCTAATTGCATGATTTTCATCATTAAATTTGGTGGCCCCTGCTGGGTTTGAACCAGCGACCAAGCGATTATGAGTCGCCTGCTCTAACCACTGAGCTAAGGGGCCAGCGGAGCGGGGATTATAAAGTATCTCGCCAGGGTGATCCAGCCATTGATAGCTGGTTGCTCAAAATTAGCGCAGTATCTGACTCCTTGATATCCATAAGAAAATTCGTAGATCCCTTATCCGTTGTGACAGCAATCCCCTTAATCCGTAGACGAATCTGAGACAGGGCAGGAATGCCCTATCTGCTTGTTACCTTCATGCCTGCTGATAACGTGATGCCGGTTTGTTCAGCGACAAATAAGGTTGCAACGCTATCCGGGCGTTATCGAATTCCTGCCATAGCCCAGTGTTTTCCAGCGACGGGATGGTGACCGACTCACCAGCATCCAGTCCACTCAGCGCGGCACTTACCAGATCTTCCACTTCCATCAGCATTTCTGCCGGGAATGTGGTAATTGGGGTGCCTGAACGATCGAAAATTTCGGTACGCGTTGCACCGGGCAGGACAGCCTGGACGTGGACACCGCTATCAGCCAGCTCACGCTGCATGGCGCGCGTTAGTGTCAAAACAAAGGATTTCGTCGCGTCGTATGCGCCGTTAAAGCGCTCATGGATCAACGCCAGCACGGAAGCAATATTAATGATGGTGCCGTGGCCGCGCGCACGAAAAGCCTGGGCTGCGACATGAGCTAATTGGGTTGGTGCGACAATATTCAACGCCAGCATGGCTTGAATACGTTCGATATCCGCATCAACAAATTCACCCTCTACGCTCATTCCTGCGTTATTCAGCAGCAAAGTGATTTGGTGGTTGTCACGAATTTCTTGTTCAATGCGCTGCAAATCCTGCGTTTTGGTGAGGTCTGCCGGGAGTACGGAGACTTCCACGCCTGCTGATTCTCGCAAGCTCTGCGCCAGCCCGTTAAGGCGGGTAGCATCGCGTGCCACCAGAATCAGGTTGTAACCGCGAGCGGCCAGTTGTTTTGCGTAGGTTGCGCCAATACCGCTGGATGCGCCGGTGATTAAAGCCAGTTGAGATGATGACATGGTCGATTCCTCTAAATGATGGTTATCATATTTGACGTGATAAATATGACGGTCATAATATTTTTCGTCAAGCTGGAATATGATGGTCGTAATAATTACTATGATTGTCGTAACTGATGATCAGGAGGGGCAGAAGATGGAAAAGCTGAGCCACAAAGCGCGTACGCGTCAACGCATTCTGGATGAGGCGGCCAAAGTGATGCGTGAGTGTGGTACTGAGAGCATTGGCGTGGCGTCGTTAATGAAGCGTGTCGGTTTGACGCACGGTGGTTTCTATGCCCATTTCGCGTCGCGTGAAGCATTGGTTGAGGCGGTGATTGAACAGATGTTTGCTGACTCAGCACAACGTATCGCCGCGATTGTGCAGGTCGAGGACCCGGCTCAGCGCCTGGCATTGCTAATCGATAATTATCTCTCTGATATCCATCGTGCGATGCCGGGTGAAGGTTGCCCACTGCCCGCGCTTGCCAGTGAAATGGCGCATTTGCCACTCGAGGCGCGTACGTTGTTTTCCCGTCGGCGTGAAGCGGTCCGCCAGCGTCTGGCTGAACCTTTGCAGCTGTTGGGTAATGCTCAGGCTGACACCCTTGCTGCCAGCATACTGGCCGAGATGGTGGGAGCGATGGCGCTGGCGCGCGCCTGTCCGGATGAAGCCGACGCGAACGATATTTTGGCTGCCAGCCGTCAGTCAGTGAAGCAGCGCGCCGGGTTGGTGTTGGCATGAGTGAACACAACATTCGCGACATCATCGCTCCGCATTTGCAGGTGTTGTTTTGCGGTATCAATCCAGGCCAATCCTCAGCGCACACCGGTTTCCATTTTGCACATCCGGGTAATCGCTTCTGGAAGGTGATTCATCTGGCGGGATTTACCCATGAACAACTCAAGCCGGAACAGGAGCAACGCTTACTGGAAACGGGTTGTGGCATCACCATGTTGGTGGAGCGTCCTACCGTACAGGCCACAGAACTGGCGGGTGATGAGCTGCGCGATGGCGGCAGTCGATTGCAGGAAAAGGTGCTGCGTTATCAGCCGCGTGCATTGGCGGTGCTGGGCAAAGATGCCTTCCAGCGCGCATTTCGCCAGCGTAAGGTGGAGTGGGGCGAGCAGCCGCAAATGCTCGGTGCTACCCGGTTGTGGGTGCTGCCCAACCCGAGCGGCCTGAATCGCGCTTCGCTGGAGGAGATGGCTGCCGCCTATCGCCAGCTGTATGAAGGATTACAGTTGTTCTGAGACAATAAAAAACCCCGGCAAGCCGGGGTTTTTTGTTTAGGACCAAATCAGTCGTCGAGGAAGCTACGCAGTACTTCGGAACGGCTCGGGTGACGCAGTTTACGCAGCGCCTTGGCTTCAATCTGACGAATACGCTCACGCGTTACGTCGAACTGTTTGCCTACCTCTTCCAGCGTATGGTCGGTATTCATATCGATACCAAAACGCATACGCAGTACTTTCGCTTCACGCGCAGTCAGACCCGCCAGCACGTCGTGAGTTGCGGAACGCAGGCTCTCAGAAGTAGCAGAGTCCAGCGGCAGCTCCAGCGTGGTGTCTTCGATAAAATCGCCCAGATGCGAATCTTCATCATCACCAATCGGCGTCTCCATAGAGATCGGCTCTTTAGCGATTTTCAGCACTTTGCGGATTTTATCTTCCGGCATCAGCATACGCTCAGCCAGTTCTTCCGGCGTCGGTTCGCGGCCCATCTCCTGCAACATCTGGCGCGAAATACGGTTGAGTTTGTTGATGGTCTCAATCATATGCACCGGAATACGGATGGTACGAGCCTGGTCGGCGATAGAACGGGTGATGGCCTGACGGATCCACCAGGTGGCGTAAGTTGAGAACTTATAACCACGACGGTATTCAAACTTATCAACCGCTTTCATCAGGCCGATGTTGCCTTCCTGAATCAGGTCGAGGAACTGCAAACCACGGTTGGTGTATTTCTTAGCGATTGAAATCACCAGACGCAGGTTAGCTTCCACCATCTCTTTCTTCGCACGACGCGCTTTGGCTTCGCCGATAGACATACGACGGTTGATGTCTTTGACCTGCTCAATGGTCAGGCCGGTTTCTTCTTCAATTTGCAGCAGTTTTTGCAGGCAACGCATAACGTCATCCTGCACTTCCAGCAGTTTTTCAGACCACGGCTTGTTCATTGCCAGCGCGGCTTTGAACCAGCTTTCACTGGTTTCGTTGCCGGTGAACAGCGTGATAAAGTTTTTCTTCGGCATTTTGCACAGTTCAACACACAGCTTCATGATGATGCGTTCCTGAGTACGCACACGTTCCATCATTTCACGCATGTTGTTCACCAGGTAATCGAACTGCTTCGGTACCAGGCGGAACTGTTTGAACACTTCAGAAAGATTCTGAATTTCGGCAACTGCGTCGGCATGACTGCGGCCCTTGGCTTTGATCACCGTGCGGGTCGTTTCATACTGTGTACGCAGCTCAACGAATTTTTCGCGCGCCAGTTCTGGATCGATAGAGTTATCGTCGTCAGAACTGTCGTCATCGCTCTCTTCGTCGTCTTCATCGTCGTCATCGCGGTCTTCTTCAGACAGCTCAGAACCGACGTGAGTCGCAGTTGGTGCCAGATCTTCTTCTGCATTCGGATCGACAAAGCCGGTGATCAGGTCGGACAGACGTGATTCGCCCGCTTCAACACGATCGTACTGATCGAGCAGATAGGTGATCGCTTCCGGATATTCTGCAACGGAGCACTGAACCTGGTTGATGCCGTCTTCGATGCGTTTAGCGATGTCGATTTCGCCTTCACGCGTCAGCAGTTCAACAGTACCCATTTCACGCATGTACATGCGCACCGGGTCGGTGGTACGGCCAATTTCAGATTCAACGCTGGATAACACCTGAGCGGCGGCTTCCGCGGCATCTTCGTCGGTATCGGCACTGTTTTCATTCAGCATCAGATCATCGGCATCAGGGGCTTCTTCCACCACCTGAATACCCATATCGTTAATCATCTGGATGATGTCTTCGATCTGATCGGAGTCGACGATATCTTCCGGCAGATGGTCATTGACCTCAGCATAGGTCAGATAGCCCTGCTCCTTACCACGGGTGACAAGTAGCTTAAGCTGTGACTGCGGGTTTTGCTCCATAAGACGGTATCCACACTTCTGTTAATTAGATTGGTGTCGGTCGGCAGCGAGCCAACAATAACAGTGAAGGCGTTGTGTTTTTGCCGCTGCCTTCGTCGCGGCCAGGGCTTTTGCCCTTCTATAATCGGCACTTAAGCCGCTTGGATTCTTTTTTTCGGGCCTGGCTTCTCGCCAGGTTCCGCTAATGCTTATCGCCCCGGTTCCCTGCCATTTTAACGGTATCGGCAACCAAGGCGCTTAAAACGATTATTTCTTTGCCAGTGCCTGGCTCAGTGCCCAGAATTCACGGCGTTCGGCGGCACTTAATCCTTCGGTACGGTCGCGCGCGATAAGCGCTTCAAGGCGCTGCTCCAACGCGGAATCGTAAAGACTTGCCAGCGAATCCTGGAAGACCGCTTCGGCCTCTTCATCCACTATCATGTGGTTCCAGGTGGCCAGTGTTTCAAGTGTCTGACTAAAATTTGTCCCGCGATATAACTCTAGTAGCTGTCCGGTCGTCAGGCCAGGATTCTCAGAACAACGGCTGACTAACTCCACGAACAGCGGCAAACCCGCCATTTTTGACTGCTCAAGACCTTCGAGAGCAGGCACCATCGCGGCGAACTGCGGATTTTGCACCAACAAGGCAACCAGCACGCGCATGGTGGTGCGCTTCAGTGGCGGTGCAGTGGGTGCGGCACCACTCTCGGCCTGTTTCGGCAGTAGCTTCTCTAACTGGTTATCGTCAAGAATGCCGAGTTTATTACCTAATTCCTGGCGCATATAAATGCGCAGGGTTTCGCCCGGGATCTGGCTGATCAACGGCAGCGCCAACGTACTCAGGCGTGCTTTACCGTCGCGCGTGCTCAGATCAACTTGCGGCAGCAGGCTGTCGAACAGAAACGTGGAGAGCGGCATTGCCTGCTCCATCCTTGCTTCAAACGCCACTTTGCCCTCTTTGCGCACCAGCGTGTCCGGGTCCTCGCCATCAGGCAAAAACATAAAGCGTAGCTGACGACCATCATTCATGTAAGGCAATGCGGTTTCGAGTGCACGCCAGGCGGCTTCACGACCCGCGCGGTCGCCGTCGTAACAGCAAATCACGTTTTCCGTCGAGCGAAACAGCAGCTGGATATGTTCGGCGGTGGTCGAGGTTCCCAACGAAGCAACGGCATAATCAATGCCGAACTGCGCAAGTGCCACCACATCCATATAACCTTCCACGACCAGCAGACGCGCTGGTTGGGGATGATTTTTCTGCGCTTCATACAGGCCATACAACTGACGGCCTTTATGGAAAATCGGTGTTTCCGGCGAGTTCAGGTATTTCGGCGTATCGTTGCCCAGCACCCGGCCGCCAAAACCAATGACTCGTCCACGTTTATCGCGAATCGGAAACATGATGCGGTCGCGAAAGCGATCGTACGTCCGGCCTTTGTCATTGCTAACCAGCATGCCAGCTTCCATCAGCGACTCTCGATCATCTTTCTGCTGACCGAAGCGCTTGAGCGCGTTATCCCAACCCGGTGGAGCATAGCCAATAGCGAAGTGATCAATCACTTGCTGGCTAAGGCCGCGGGTGGCGAGATACTGCTGAGCAAGCTGTGCCTGCGGCTGGCGCAGACTCTGCTGATAAAAGGTGTTCAGGCCTTCCAACAGTTGGTAAAGGCTTTGGCGCTGATGGCGTTCCATCTGGCTGGGGCCGTTACCCGCTTCATAAGGCACTTCAAGGCCGTGCTGGGTGGCCAGTTCCTCAATGCTCTCAACAAATTCCAGACGATCGAAATTCATCAGGAAGTCGATGGCATTGCCGTGGGCACCACAGCCGAAGCAGTGATAAAACTGCTTATCGCCGTTTACGGTGAAAGAGGGCGTCTTTTCGTTATGGAATGGGCAACACGCGTGATAGTTCTTACCCTGCTTTTTCAGCTTTACGCGGGCATCGATAAGGTCCACGATGTCCGTGCGGGCAAGTAAGTCATTGATAAATACGCGTGGAATTCGTCCAGCCATAAGCCCCGATTTTTCAGCTCATAAACGGCAACAAGCCGCGCTTCCTTTCGGAAAGCACGGCCTCTTACTTGACTCTGTCTGCGTTGATCACGCGGCGGAGGCGAACCTCCGAAAGAAATTAGTACAGACGAGTGCGGCGTGCGTTTTCGCGAGCCAGTTTCTTGGCATGACGCTTAACAGCAGACGCTTTAGCGCGCTTACGTTCGGTAGTCGGTTTTTCATAGAACTCACGACGACGAACTTCAGCCAGAACGCCTGCTTTCTCGCAGGAACGCTTGAAGCGACGCAGTGCTACGTCGAACGGCTCGTTTTCACGTACTTTAATTACCGGCATGTAACTCTCACCTCGATAAAATTCGGTTTTGCTGCTGGCTGCGGCGCCAGCACATTTCAAAATGGTGCATAATTCTACTCCAACCGCGGTTGGCTTGTAAAGCACCAAGGACAAATTGAAACCAACAGGGGCGTTTGCCATTGCGGCTGCCGGTTTTTTCAGGCCGTGGAGTATAGCGCACTCTTTGCGCGGCGGAAAAACACTTTTTCCAGCCCAAAGATGTCCGGCCGGTGATCTCCCTGTGATACACTGCGCGCCGCAAGAAGAGGGTACGAAAGCTATGCGAGTTCTGGGTATTGAAACGTCCTGCGATGAAACCGGCATCGCGATTTATGACGACGCGTCCGGTCTGCTGGCAAATCAATTATATAGCCAGGTAAAATTGCATGCCGATTACGGCGGTGTGGTGCCGGAACTGGCATCGCGCGATCATGTGCGTAAAACGGTGCCGTTGATTCAGGCGGCGTTAAAACAGGCCGGATTACAGCCGCAGCAGATTGATGCGGTGGCTTATACCGCCGGACCGGGTCTGGTCGGGGCGCTGTTAGTGGGTGCGACCGTTGGACGCGCGCTGGCGTTTGCCTGGAATGTACCGGCGGTGCCGGTCCATCATATGGAAGGCCATCTGCTGGCCCCGATGCTGGAAGATAACCCACCGGACTTCCCGTTTGTCGCGCTGCTGGTATCGGGCGGGCACACTCAGCTGATAAGCGTCACGGGTATTGGTGAATACGCGTTGCTAGGCGAATCTATCGATGATGCGGCAGGTGAAGCCTTCGATAAAACCGCCAAGCTGCTGGGTCTCGACTATCCGGGCGGGCCAATGCTATCGCGGATGGCACAGCAGGGCACACCGGGTCGCTTCACGTTTCCACGCCCGATGACCGATCGCCCCGGCCTTGATTTCAGCTTCTCCGGCCTTAAAACGTTCGCAGCCAACACCATTCGTGAACATGCGGGGGATGAACAGGCGCGTGCCGACATTGCCCGCGCCTTCGAGGACGCGGTGGTGGATACCCTGATGATTAAATGTAAGCGTGCGCTGGATCAGACCGGTTTTAAACGTCTGGTGATTGCGGGTGGCGTGAGCGCCAACCGTACGTTACGTGAGCGTATGGCTGACATGATGCAGGCCCGTGGCGGCGAAGTGTTTTACGCCCGTCCGGAATTCTGCACCGACAACGGCGCAATGATTGCTTACGCAGGCATGGTGCGTCTGAAAGGTGGTACGCGTGGTGAGTTGGGCGTTAGCGTCCGGCCACGTTGGCCATTGGCGGAATTGCCTGCCATCTAAAATAAAAAAACCGGCCTTGCGCCGGTTTTTTTATTCTTTCTTCTTTTTCTTCCGCTTCCAGATTTTGTTTTCCTGGCCGCGCCACAGGCGTTGGATGTTGTCATGATGGCGCAACAGAATCAGGCAGGAAAGCATCGATACCGGAAAAGTGAACTGTGGTTTGAACCACCAGACGTAAAACGGCGCGATGAGCGCGCTGACGATCGCGCCCAACGACGAGTAACCACTCAAGAGGACCGTCAACAGCCAGGTACCGGTCATCAACCCGGTCAGGTCCCAGCCAATCGGCGCGATGGCACCGAATGCCGTTGCCACGCCTTTGCCGCCGCGAAAACGAAAGAATACCGGATAGATGTGACCGAGACAGGCAGCGATGGCCGTCAGGCCAAGGTAGAGCGGAGCAACATGCAGCAGCCAGGCAATCCACACTGGCAACATGCCTTTGGCGATATCGAAAATCAGTACCGCTGCCGCAGGCACTTTTCCGCCGATGCGCAGCACGTTAGTCGCCCCCGGATTACCAGACCCCTCGGTACGTGGATCGGGCAGGCCAGCGAGTTTGCATACCAGTATCGCGCTGGAAATGGAGCCGCAAAGATACGCGAAAATAATCATACCAAGCGCGATAGCACTCATAGTTCCATACCGTTCCTGTAGGGTCGTTTTGTTCTCGGTAAGTGTGGATAATACGCATAATCCGCCGGAAGTGGTATCCGGCATAGCCAAAAACAGAGACTACATCATGGATATCGTATTTATCGAGCAACTCACCGTGTTCACCACCATTGGCGTTTACGACTGGGAGCAGGGCATGCAGCAGAAGCTGGTGCTCGATGTCGAAATGGCGTGGGACAACCGTCAGGCGGCTGCCAGCGACGATGTTAATGATTGCCTCAGCTATGCTGACGTCACCGAAGCTATTTTAAACCATCTTAACGGCCAGCGTTTTGCCCTGGTTGAACGCGTGGCAGAAGAAATTGCGGATCTGTTGATGAACCGTTTCAAAACGCCCGGCGTACGCATCCGCGTAGGCAAACCGGGGGCTGTAGCGCAGGCAGCAACGGTTGGCGTGCGTATTGAGCGCGGGACTATTCCTAAATAAATCCGATGTGATTGCCATCACAATGAAACCAAACCAAATTATGGTGTGTCTTAGTTGCAGCCGCCGCGCTTAGTGCGGCTTAGTTGCCGGAAACCTTAAGGTTTCCTTCAGACTGGCGCAGGCATAATTTAAGGCGGTAAGCAGATGCGACCGCCTTTTTACTGTTTAAAACGGATAGAGGAAAATGTTGATGGCAGATATTCATCAGCTTTGGGTAGCTGCAATCCTGGGGATAGTGGAAGGTCTGACCGAGTTCTTACCGGTCTCATCCACTGGCCACATGATTATTGTCGGCCACCTGTTAGGCTTTGAGGGTGAAACCGCCGAAACCTTTGAAGTGGTGATTCAGCTCGGTTCCATTCTTGCTGTCGTGGTGATGTTCTGGCGTCGGCTCTTTGGCTTAATTGGTATTCACTTTGGTGAAGTCAAACATGAAGGTACGGGTAAAGGTCATCTGACCCTGATCCATATCCTGCTGGGTATGGTCCCGGCGGTGGTGGTTGGTCTGGTGTTGCACGATCAAATCAAAACCCTGTTTAACCCGATCAACGTGATGTATGCACTGGTGGTCGGAGGCGTGCTGCTGTTGGCAGCGGAACTGCTCAAACCTAAGCAGCCGAAAGCGGTCGGGATTGACGATATCACCTACCGCCAGGCATTTATGATTGGTTGCTTCCAGTGTCTGGCGCTGTGGCCAGGTTTCTCACGTTCTGGTGCAACCATCTCAGGCGGTATGCTGATGGGCGTGAGCCGCTATGCGGCATCGGAGTTCTCGTTCATTCTGGCGGTGCCGATGATGATGGGGGCAACGGCGCTGGATCTCTACAAGAGTATGAGTTTTCTGACGATGCAGGATCTGCCGATGTTCGCCGTCGGCTTTGTGACCGCTTTCGTGGTGGCGCTGATTGCGATCAAAGCCTTTCTGGAACTGATTAAACGTATCTCGTTTGTCTCATTCGCCATCTACCGCTTTATTATTGCGGGCGTGGTTTACATGCTGTTTATGTAAGACCTTGCGCGGCCAGCTCAGGCTGGCCGCGTGTCGATCAATCCTTCCTGCACCGCGACTCTGCGCCGACGGGTTAATTCTTCCCGTACTTCTGCCCCTTTGAATCCAGCCTCAATCACCGCTTTGGTTGGTACGGCCTGTGCCAGGGCAAAAGCCTTGCGCAGATAATCTCCCTGCGGATAAGCGTTGCTCTCCAGACCGGCACGACCACGGGCATCAGCTTCACTGGTCAGCGCCAGTTGCTCCACACGCTGTGGTTTACGCCAAGCGTCGACGCGATCGAATAACGCCACCAACATCTCGGCCGACTGCCGCTCAATGGTGTGCACCATATCGTGAAATTCGGCGACGATCAGCGCCAAATCGCGTATCGCATTGGGGACGCGTAAGCGCTCGCACAGCGCAGCCACAATTGGTACGCCCGCCAGGCCGTGACCGTGATGGCTCGGCCACTTTTCGCGCGGCGTAACCGCTTTGCCAGCGTCGTGAAATAGCGTGGCAAAACGGACATCCAACTCATCCGAGAGCGCCGCGGCAAGGGTTAACGTCATCAGCGAATGAATGCCGGTATCAATCTCCGGATGCCATTTAACGGGCGCGGGAATGCCAAACAAGTTATCCAGTTCCGGGAACAGCACCTGCAAGGCACCGCAGTCGCGCAGCACCTGGAAATAAACCTGCGGATTACGTGTCAGCAGCGCTTTTTCCGTTTCCTTCCAGACGCGCTCTGGCGTGAGGTGTGCCAGTTCGCCACTGGCGGTCATATCGCGCATCAGCGCCTGGGTTTCTTCGGCAATGCGAAAGTTGAGGTGAGCGAAACGGGCAGCAAAGCGCGCCACACGTAATACGCGCAGAGGATCTTCATTAAAAGCCGCAGAGACATGACGCAGGGTTCGATTGGCCAGATCGTGTTGACCACCGTAAGGGTCGATCAACTCGCCGTTGTCTGCCTGAGCGATGGCATTGATGGTGAGATCGCGCCGTTGCAGATCCTGCTCCAGCGTGACGTCAGGGGCGAACCAGGTCACAAAGCCGGTGTAGCCATTGCCGCTTTTACGTTCAGTCCGTGCCAGCGCATACTCTTCACGGCTTTGCGGATGCAAAAAAACCGGAAAATCCCGGCCAACTTGCTGATAGCCCTGCGCCAGCATCGCATCAGGCGTGGTGCCGACCACCACCCAATCTTTATCTTTTACCGGTAAACGCAACAGCGCATCGCGCACCGCGCCACCGACCAGAAACGTCTTCACTCAACTACTCCAGAGGTCAACTGCCTTTGCGTGCCATCCACGCATCTGACTTTAATTGTTACATAGTTTGGCCAAAATTCGGACATGCCAAAAGGGGCATCTTACGATCCCCTTAAGAAAAAGAACAAAAAGGTGCTTAGTTCATCCAGCGATTGTTCTTTTTGCGACGCGGCACCATATGCGGCAGTACCAGACCCAGCAGCAAACCGACACCCAACACGCCACCGCCATACATAAACCATTGCATGATGATGGTGCGTTGCTTGTCATCTAACTGGACGTTGGCGGCACTGACTTTTTTCTGCGCGACGATCAACTCGTTTTTCAACTTCTGATTTTCGTCTTTCAGATCGTTGATGGTGCTGTCGCTGTTGGCCACTTTATTTTGCATTTCCGACGTACGCTGGTTCCAGCTGTTGTCGATGTTTTGCAGCTTATCGGTGAGATCTTTCACCTGCTGTTCCAACTGTGGCACACGGGTACGCAGGCTGGGGTCGGTACTCAGCTGTGACAGCGGAATCCAGGTAGTACGACCCTGTGAGTCCTGGATTTGACCATACTGGGAGTCAGTGTTGGTTTGCAGCAACTGCACTTCCTCCCCGGCATTCAGCTTGCCAACCAGACGATATTGATCGCCAGGCCCGCTGCGTACCCAGGTGGATAATTCATCGGAGATATAACGCTTTTCGGCAGCATGGGCTGTCGAGATGGCGCTGAAAGCCAGCAAAGAAAGAGCGGCAAAAGTAATTTTTTTCATTCGATATCAAAGTTTGGTAAAGGCGTAAAAACACTGGCACAGTCTGGAGAGGCTTCCCATAAATCTGAATGAGAACTATCCTGGTCTCAATCTGGTGCGAAAAGGGTCGTAAAAGCAAAAGAAACCCAAGACAGCGCGCATTCAGTGCATTACTCTTCGCCAGATTAACTTCTTAACGTGCCAGCAGCGTATTCAAAAAAATTATGACCATCGAAATCGAATTAAAGTTCATTGCCACGCCAGAAGCGGCCGAAAAACTTGCCACCACCCTGGCGGCAATGCCTCATCAACATGTGGCGGCACGCGAACTGACCAACATCTATTTTGAAACCGATGACAATCAGTTGCGTCGCTGGGATATGGGACTGCGCATTCGTGGCGTTGATCAACGCTATGAAATGACACTTAAAACATCCGGCAAAACCGTGGGTGGTTTGCACCAGCGCCCGGAATATAACGTGGATCTTGATGCGCCAGACCTGGACATCGCGCTGCTGCCAGCCGAAATCTGGCCGCAAGGCACCGATGTCGCTGCACTACAGCAGCGGCTGGAACCGTTATTCAGCACCCATTTCCAGCGTGAGATGTGGCTGGTGCAATTTGCTGACAGTGAAATAGAAGTGGCGTTTGATCGTGGTGAGGTTGCTGCCGGTGAATTCAGTGAACCGCTGTATGAAGTGGAGCTGGAGCTGAAACAAGGTAGCCGTGCGGACCTCCTGAGTTTCGCTGCAAAGCTGATTGATATGGGGGGATTACGTCTTGGCAGCCTGAGTAAAGCCGCCCGCGGCTATCAATTGGCACAAGGTAATCCACCCCGTCCATTGCGGACCTTTCCGCTATTGAAGATACCGGCAAAAGCGACGGTGGAGCAGGGGATGATCAACGCTTTGTCTGCGGGGCTGAATCACTGGCAATACCATGAAGAGGTCTGGTTGCGAGGTAACCCGGCAGCAAAAACGTCAGTTCTGGAAGCGCTGGACGCGCTGCGTCAGACATTTTCACTGTTCGGCGCGCTGGTACCGCGCAAGGCCAGCAGCGATTTGCGTCAGAAATTGACGCGCATCGAAGAGGTGCTGACGAATGACGACCAGGAAGCTCAGGAACTCGGTTTTTCTCTTGCCTCTGTAGAAGCTCAGTTAGCGCTTACTCACTGGCTGGTCGAATCACAGTGGCATAACTGGTTGGATGATAAGAACAAAAGCAAATTGCAGGGTTCCTTCAAGCGCTTCAGCGACATTATGCTGAGCCGCATCGCCGCCGACCTGAAAGAAACGTTTGTTGATGTGCAGTTGTTTAATGAGTTTCAGGATAAAGCCACTCGCCTTAATCGTCAGTTGCTGGCGGTCCATCTGTTGGCAGGGGCCTATCCGGCAGAAGAGGTGAACAACTGGATGTCATCCTGGCAGACATTGCAGCACGCTATCCATATCCAGCAGGAACGTGGTTTGAATACCTTAGTGAATCAGGCGGTTAAACAGGTGCCATTCTGGCTCAATAGCGGCGCATCGCGTTAACGCGACGCAAAACAAATTCAGGGAGGGGAGATGTTGTTACCGTTATCCGCGCTGATGCAGGCGCAACTGAACAGTGCGGCAGACAAATTAGGTCTGTCGCCAGACGCACTGACCCCTGAACAGGCAGGCGCGCTCGCATTCAGTGACTTTATTGTCGACAACCTGCAACAGCATCCTGAGTGGTGGCAGCAGTTGCAACAACAACCTCCCCAACCTGAAGAGTGGCAACACTACGTCGCGTGGCTTAATGACACTCTGGCGGGCATTGGTAACGAAAGCGACCTGATGCGCGAGCTACGCCTGTTTCGCCGTCACATGCTGGTGCGAATTGCCTGGATGCAGTGCCTGCAACAGGCCAGCACCAGTGAGAGCCTGCAACAACTGAGCGTACTGGCCGAAACCCTGATTGCCGCCGCACGCGACTGGGTATGGCAGGATTGCTGCCGCGACTTCGGCACCCCCTGCAATGCCGCTGGCGAAGCACAGCCGATGTTGATTCTCGGCATGGGCAAGCTGGGCGGCAACGAACTCAACTTTTCCTCAGATATCGACCTGATTTTCGCCTGGCCAGAAAATGGCGTGACGCGCGGTGGCCGGCGTGAACTCGATAATGCCCAGTTCTTTACCCGTATGGGCCAGCGTCTGATCAAAGTACTCGATCAACCCACGGTGGATGGCTTTGTCTATCGTGTGGATATGCGCCTGCGTCCGTTTGGTGACAGCGGTCCACTGGTGCTGAGTTTTGCGGCGCTGGAGGATTACTATCAGGAACAGGGACGTGACTGGGAACGCTATGCCATGGTTAAAGCGCGTCTGATGGGCGATGACCAGGGGCGCTGGAGCCAGGAGTTGCAGCAGATGCTGCGGCCTTTTGTCTATCGCCGCTATATTGATTTCAGCGTCATTCAGTCACTGCGCAACATGAAGGGAATGATCGCGCGCGAAGTGCGCCGTCGTGGCCTGAAAGACAATATTAAATTGGGTGCGGGTGGTATCCGTGAAACCGAATTTATTGTTCAGGTATTCCAACTGATTCGCGGTGGGCGTGAGCGTTCACTTCAGCTGCGTTCCTTGCTGCCAACGCTGTCAGCCATTGGTGAGCTGGGTTTACTGACGGCACAGCAGGTGGAGCATTTGCGTGAGGCCTATTTGTTTTTACGCCGCCTGGAAAACCTGTTGCAAAGCCTGAATGATGAACAGACTCAAACCCTGCCGGAAAATGCACTGGATCGGCAGCGTCTGGCCTGGGGCATGGGGATGGCGGATTGGACAGCGCTCATTAACCAGCTTGAATGGCATATGGCCGGTGTCCGCGCCATCTTCGATGAACTGATTGGTGACGATACACCCGATATTGATGATCAGCGTGAACTGGCGGAATTCGCGGTGTTATGGCAGGACTCGCTGGAAGAAAGTGAGCTGGCCGTGCTGGTACCGCAGTTGGATGAAACACAGCGACATGCGCTGTTTGAGGCGTTAAACGCCTTTCGCCTGGATGTGGGCCGCCGTACCATTGGGCCGCGCGGTCGTCAGGCGCTTGATCAACTGATGCCGCGTCTGCTCAGCGAGGTGTGTCCGCGCAATGATGCGGCGGTGCTCCTCAATCGCCTGACACCGCTGCTGCTCGGCGTGCTGACGCGCAGTACCTATCTCGAACTGCTGACGGAATATCATGGTGCGTTGCGTCATTTGATTCGCTTGTGTGCCGCTTCGCCCATGGTTGCCAGCCAGTTAGCGCGCTATCCGTTACTGCTGGATGAACTGCTCGATCCGGCAACGTTGTATCAACCCACCGCGACGGATGCCTATCGCGATGAGTTGCGTCAGTATCTGATGCGTATTCCCACCGACGATGAAGAGCAGCAACTGGAAGCATTGCGTCAGTTTAAGCAGGCGCAGCATCTGCGAATCGCCGCAGCCGACATCGCCGAAACGCTACCGGTGATGAAAGTGAGTGATCACTTAACCTGGCTGGCCGAAGCGATCATCGAATCAGTGGTACAACAAGCGTGGAACATGATGGTGCAGCGCTATGGCCACCCATCGCATCTGAGTAACGACAACGAGCGCGGTTTTGCGGTTGTCGGTTATGGCAAGCTGGGCGGTTGGGAACTGGGTTATAGCTCAGACCTCGATCTGGTTTTCCTGCATGATTGCCCGGACGATGCGGTCACCGATGGAGAACGATCGATTGATGGCCGCCAGTTTTATCTGCGTCTGGCGCAACGTGTGATGCATCTGTTTAGCACCCGGACCTCTTCAGGCATTTTGTATGAAGTGGATGCTCGCCTGCGTCCATCAGGCGCGGCCGGGATGTTGGTCAGCACATTCGCTGCTTTCGATGATTATCAACGTAATGAAGCCTGGACCTGGGAGCATCAGGCTCTGGTGCGGGCACGTATTGTGTTTGGCGAACCGGCGTTGTGCGAGCAATTTAATCAGATCCGGCGCGGCATTCTTTGCTTGCCGCGTGATGCGGATACTCTACAGAAAGACGTACGTGAAATGCGTGAAAAAATGCGCGCGCATCTCAGCAACAAACATAAAGGGCGCTGGGAAATTAAAACCGATGAAGGTGGTATCACCGATATTGAATTCATCGCGCAATATCTTGTCTTAGGCTACGCCGCCCGGCAGCCAGCGCTGACCCGTTGGTCAGATAATGTGCGTATCTTTGAGCTGATGGCGCAGCACGACATTATGCCGGAAGAGGAAGCGCGTGCGCTGACGCATGCCTATGTCACGCTGCGTGATGCATTGCATCATCTGGCGTTGCAGGAGTTACCCGGCCATGTGGAGCCGGAAGCCTTCGCGGCAGAGCGCGCGACGGTCAACGCCAGCTGGCAGCGCTGGTTGGCTGGGGCTGAATCTGACAGCGCGGAACACTAAGCCATCTGTGCTATTATCCGCGCACTATTTTTATCGCAGTCTGGAGTCTCTGGAATGAAAGTAACACTGCCCGCATTTAACCAGGCCGCTGTGCTGGTTGTCGGTGACGTGATGTTAGACCGCTACTGGTATGGCCCCACCAGCCGTATCTCGCCTGAAGCACCGGTACCGGTGGTGAAAGTGGATACCGTGGAGGAGCGTCCTGGCGGCGCGGCCAACGTTGCGATGAACATTGCAGCGCTGGGGGCGGCTTCACGCCTGATCGGCCTGACCGGCGAAGATGATGCGGCGCGTGTGCTGAGTAACACGTTGCAGCAGGTGAAAGTGGACTGCGATTTTGTGGCGGTTAAAAGCCATCCAACCATCACCAAACTGCGCGTCCTGTCGCGTAATCAGCAGTTGATCCGTCTCGATTTTGAAGAGGGATTTGAACAGGTTGATCCTGAGCCGATCCATCAACGTCTGCGTCAGTCACTGGCACAGGCGGGCGCGCTGGTACTGTCTGACTATGCCAAAGGGGCGTTGAACAGCGTTCAGACCATGATCCAACTGGCGCGGGAAGCTAAAGTGCCGGTGTTGATCGACCCGAAAGGCACCGATTTCGCTCGCTATCGCGGGGCGACGCTGCTGACGCCGAACCTGTCAGAGTTTGAAGCGGTGGTGGGTAAGTGCAAAAGCGAAGAAGAGATCGTCAGCCGTGGTATGCAACTGGTGGCGGATTACGATCTCTCTGCGTTGCTGGTGACCCGTTCTGAAAACGGTATGACCTTGTTGCAGCCGGGTAAAGCACCGCTGCATCTGCCCACTCAGGCGCAGGAAGTGTACGACGTGACCGGTGCCGGTGATACGGTAATTGGCGTGCTGGCGGCGGTTCTGGCGGCGGGTGAAAGCCTCGAAGATGCCTGTTTCCTTGCGAACGCGGCGGCCGGTGTCGTGGTGGGTAAATTGGGTACTTCAACCGTGAGCACTGTCGAGCTGGAAAACGCCATTCACGCCCGCCCGGATAGCGGCTTTGGTGTGATGAACGAAGCGCAGTTAAAAGCGGCGGTGGCGCAGGCGCGTCAGCGTGGTGAGAAAGTGGTGATGACCAACGGCGTGTTCGACATTCTGCATGCCGGGCACGTATCTTATCTGGCCAATGCCCGCAAGCTGGGCGATCGTCTGATTGTGGCCGTCAACAGCGATGCTTCGACCAAACGTTTGAAAGGCGAAACGCGTCCAGTTAACCCGTTGGAAAACCGTATGATCGTCCTGGGCGCACTGGAAGCGGTAGATTGGGTTGTCTCATTTGAAGAAGACACGCCGCAGCGTCTGATCGCTGAAGTGTTGCCAGACCTGCTGGTGAAAGGTGGCGACTACAAGCCAGAAGATATCGCGGGTAGCAAAGAAGTGTGGGCCAACGGCGGCGACGTGCGGGTGCTCAACTTTGAAGATGGTATCTCCACCACCAATATCATCAAAACCATTCGCAGCCATTAAGCTGCCTGATGTCACGTAGCGGCGCGATTTATCGCGCCGCTACGGTTTTTTTAATTGATCATTTTGTTTCTTCTGGCTTAACCACATCGGCGGCTGGTGGCGCGCTGCGGCTTTCCAGTTGGGCCAGACGCTGTTCCAGCGCGGCCAGTTTCTCACGGGTGCGCAGCAACACCTGCGTCTGCACATCAAACTCTTCACGGTTAACCAGGTCCATACGGGTTAATTGTGCCTGCAAAACCTGACGAATTTTCTTTTCGACATCGTCGCCAAATTCGCGAATGCCTTTCGGCATGGCTTCATGCACCTGGCGGGCCAGTTGTTCAATTTTTTTCGTGTCGATCATGATAATTTCCTGGTTACGGGGGCCGATGACAGCGCGTATTCGGTCTTAATAGGCATTAAGTGTAATGCCAGAAACGAAAAGGTTAAACCTGAAATCTGCACCGCAGGAAATGCAAAAGCATTTGCGCTTTTGTTGATTGCCCGACCAGGTGATTGGCGTTATAGTGACTTCGCTTATTCTCAGGGCGGGGCGAAATTCCCCACCGGCGGTAAATCAGCTTCGGCTGAAAGCCCGCGAGCGCTTTCGCTGCAAAGTGAAAGGTCAGCAGATCCGGTGTAATTCCGGGGCCGACGGTTAAAGTCCGGATGGGAGAGGGTAACGACATCAAACGGGATATGCCCGTGTCACGTTATTGCCATGTGTTTTAAACGCACTCCTAAGCTCGCCCTGATTCTGGTAACTCATATTTTTTAAATAAAGGTTTTTTACCATGAATCAGACGCTACTTTCTGAATTTGGCACGCCGGAACAGCGTGTAGAACGTGCTATCGAGTCACTGCGTAATGGTCGCGGTGTGATGGTACTGGACGATGAAAATCGTGAAAATGAAGGCGACATGATCTTCGCCGCTGAAACCATGACCGTTGAGCAGATGGCGCTGACAATTCGCCACGGCAGCGGGATTGTGTGCCTCTGCCTCACCGAAGAACGCCGTCAGCAACTCGACCTTCCGATGATGGTGGACAACAACACCAGCTCATTCGGCACCGGTTTTACCGTGACCATCGAAGCCGCACAGGGTGTGACGACGGGTGTTTCCGCCAAAGACCGTATCACCACCATCCGTACTGCTATCGCTGATAATGCGAAACCGAGCGACCTGAACCGTCCTGGCCATGTTTTCCCGCTGCGCGCCCGTGAAGGCGGCGTGCTGGCACGCGGTGGTCACACTGAAGCGACCATCGATCTGGTCACCCTGGCGGGTTTCAAACCTGCCGGCGTACTGTGCGAACTGACCAATGATGACGGCAGCATGGCGCATGCGCCGGAAGCGATTGTGTTTGCTAAACAGCATGATATGCCTGTGGTGACGATTGAAGATCTGGTGGCGTATCGCCGTCAGCATGAAACACGTCACGCCAGCTAAGCTGCGTGGACTGAGAAAAAGGCTGGATCGATGATCCGGCCTTTTTTTTCATTCAAATTCTCTGATAAAGATCATCATGGTTATCAGCGTTAATCCTGACGTAAATCAGCGTATCGTAATGATTAATAAATCGGCACTTTTGTCAGGGGATTAATCATGAGCAACACCCGCATGCCAGCCCTGTTTCTTGGTCACGGCAGCCCGATGAACGTACTGGAAGATAACCGCTATACCCAAGCCTGGCAGAAACTGGGGGCGACTTTGCCGCGCCCACGCGCCATCCTGGCGGTTTCGGCGCATTGGTACACCCGCGGCACTGCGGTGACGGCGATGAGCAATCCACGCACCATCCACGATTTCGGTGGCTTTCCGCAGGCGCTGTTTGATGTGCGTTACCCAGCCCCCGGGTCACCAGAGCTGGCACAAGAAGTCGCGGAACTGCTGTCACCAGTGATGGTGCATCTCGATCAGGAATGGGGATTTGATCACGGGTCCTGGGGTGTGCTGGCAAAAATGTACCCGGAGGCGGATATCCCGGTGGTACAGCTGAGTGTCGATGGGACTAAACCTCCCGCCTGGCATTTTGAGTTGGGCCGCAAGTTGGCCGCATTGCGTGAGAGTGGCGTGATGATTGTTGCCAGCGGTAACGTGGTACATAACCTGCGTATGTTGCGTTGGGAAGGCGCTACCGAAGCCTACCCGTGGGCGGAAAGTTTCAACCAATATGTGCTGGATAACCTGAATTATCAGGGTGATATTACGTCACATCCGCTGGTTAATTACCTGCAACACGAAGGCGCGAAACTATCGAACCCAACACCGGATCATTATCTGCCGCTGTTGTATGTGCTGGGCGCACGTCACGAAGATGAAAGCGTTTCTATTCCGGTGGAAGGAATGGAGATGGGTGCCATCAGCATGTTGTCGGTGCAGGTGGGATAAAAGTCGTGTTGCATCGCGGCGCGAGACATGGCGCCGCGATGAAGTTACTCAATAAAGGTATGCGGATAGAAGCGTGACAGATCCTGGGTGATCAGCGCGCGATCCTCGCGGATACCGATCCCGGCGGGTTGATCGTCAATCAACCAGCTACCAATCAACGTGTAGCTATCACCAAATTTCGGTAACGGGTGGAACTGCTGCACAATCATACCTTCTTCACCGTAAGGCCCATCAGCTCGCGCGATTTCCTGTCCGTGCTCGATGATACGGATATTGGCCCCTTCGCGTGAAAACAGCGGTTTCACCACATATTTATCCATCTGCGGCACATTTGCGGCATCGGCGAAATAGGCAGGCAACAAATTAGGATGGTTAGGGAACATCTCCCACAGCAAAGGCAGCAACGCTTTGTTGGATATGATGCTTTTCCATGCCGGTTCCAGCCAGCGCACACCGGCATCTGCCAGTTTGGTGGAGAACATCTCGCGCAGCATAAATTCCCACGGGTACAGCTTGAACAGGTTGCTGATCACCTGATCATTGACGTCAGTAAACTGCCCCTTTTCACCCAGGCCAATCTCGTCGATGTAGAGGAATTCACTCGGCAGCCCGGCTTCGGTCGCACAATCCTGCAAATATTGCACGGTGGCGCGATCCTCTTCGGTATCACGACAGCAGGCAAAGTGCAGCCAGTTAAAACCATGCTGTTGATGCAGCGCGGCAAAGCGCTCAATCAACTTCTCTTGCAGGCTATTAAACTGATCGCTACCTTGCGGCAGGTTGCCTGCATTGAGCTGATCTTCCAGCCAGATCCATTGGAAAAAAGCGGCTTCATACAGCGAGGTTGGCGTATCGGCATTATTTTCCAACAGCTTGGCATCACCTTTGCCATCCCAGGCAAGATCGAGACGTGAATAGAGCGACGGCTGGCGTAATTTCCACGAATCACGCACAAAATCCCAGGTGTGTTTAGGAATGCAGAAGCGGGTGAGCAGCGCTTCGCTGTTCACCACTTTTTCTACCACTTGCAGGCACATTTGATGCAGTTCTGCGGTGGTGTCTTCCAGTTGCTCAACCTGCGCCAGCGTGAACTGGTAATACGCTTCTTCACACCAGTATGGCTCGCCGTGCATGGTATGAAACTGAAAACCATACTCGGTGGCTTTTGCGCGCCAGTCCGGGCGTTCGGTAATGGCAATACGTTGCATGGTGCGGCTTAGCCTCCCAGCGAGCGAGAGCTGGTACCGGTGGCACTGCTACGCTGCATGGTATTTTGCTTCGCTACGGTTTCACCAAAGCCGCCACGGGTGATGGTCGAAGTCGTCGCGGGTTTGGGAGCCAGGGCGGTTTTCGGCACGGTCATGGTGCGGCCAGAGGTGGCGGAACCGTAGTTTTTGCCAGACGCATCAACAAACTGGCCGTTAGCCGGGCTATTGGGGGTTTTGGGCGAGAACAGCGGCTGTTGCGCAAATCCGGCACCACCACCCATCATACGGCCCATCATATAACCTGCCATCAGCGGCATCCAGAAGCTGCCACTTTGTTGGGCCTCGGCATTGGTGCCTGCCTGCGCCGGGGTTTGCTGACATTGGTTTTCACCAAACTCCGCCACACAATCTTCACGCGTCGCATATTTTGGCGCGGTGCGTTCCGCTTCTTTCAATGCGTTGTTGTAGGCAGTGGTACATTGCGCGCTCTGGCTCGGATTAGCCTTGCTGCAATCATCCGCATTCTGGTACAGCGAAACTGTTTCATCGCTCTGTTCGCAGCCAGCCAGCATAAACACTGCGGTTACCGCGAGTGCAACGGGCGTCAAATGGCGCGCCTGCCAGCTTTTGCGAAAAGCGGCATGTCTAATGTTTTTAGTCCGTTTCATTTGTTTTCATCCTGTGCCCAAAGGTGACGCTTAGGATAGGGGATGAGTGGTGGAAATTGAAGCGACAGGCCGGGCAGTAAGGGGATCTTTACGTAGCTATACGTTTGAATGAGAAAGGGGCCGCTTGCGGCCCCGGAATGGCTTAGTTACTGAAAGGATTGCTGGTGCTACGTGCCGCTGCCGGACGCGCTTTAGCGGCGGCAGATGCAGAAGACGCTTTAGGACCATTATCCACGCTGGCTGCTTGCTGCGAGTTTTCCGGTGCTACCGTTTCCGGCGAGGTGGATGTCTCTTTACCAAGCTGGCCGTTCAGCAGTTGCAGATCCTGTTCGTTGAGCGTGCCCAGCGCATATTTAATATTGAGCTGGTTGATCATGTAGTTATAACGCGCATCCGCTAACTGCTGCTTCGCGTTATACAGCGTCGTGGTGGCATCTAACACATCAACAATGGTACGCGTACCCACCTGATAACCGGCTTCCATCGCATCCAGAGAACTTTGTGAAGACACGACAGCCTGTTTGTAGGCATCGATGCTACTGATCGAAGCGTTCACGTTGTTAAAGGAGGAACGCACGGTCTGAATGGCGCTGCGATGGGCGCTTTCCAACTGCTCGCTGGCGCTGACAAAACTGTACTGCGCCTGTTTCACCTGCGAAGTCACCGAACCACCGCTATACAGCGGCAGGGAGAAGCTCAGACCCACCTGGTTAGAACCGGTGATGGAGTCAGAGGTGCTGGAGCTTTGATTCGCACGGCTACCGCCGTATTTGCTGTTCGACATACCGGTTGAGGCAGTCAGATCCAGTGTCGGCATATGGCCGGTTTCCGCAGAGCGGATTTGCTCACGCGCCAGATCCTGACTCAGGCGTGCAGACAACAGGCTGAGGTTGCGGCTTTCAGCCTCTTTTAACAGCGAACTAACGGCATCCGGACGTTTTGTTTTGAAGCGGTCAATATTCAGCTCCGCCAGCGACAGGTAATCCATGCCGGTGATCTGGCGCAACGCTTCGACAGCGTTATCGAGGGTGTTACGGGCGGTCACTTCGCTTGCCAGTACGCTGTCGTACTGCGCGCGGGCGTTCTGCACGTCAGTGATAGCAACCAGACCGACATTAAAGCGTTGTGTTGTCTGATCCAGTTCACGATAAATCGACTGTTTCTGCGCTTCGGTATAAGAAAGGGTATCAATGGCGTTCAGTACATTAAAGTAGGCGGTAGCGGTGTTCAGAATCAGATCCTGTTGGGCGATCTGATAAGTGACATCCTGAATACCGGCAGTTTTTTCCTGCAACGTCAGAGCACGCCATTTCGACATATCGAAAATCGTTTGCGTTAATTGCAGTGATGCGCTGGTCGTGTTGGAATGAAGGCCGCTGCTGTCGCGGAAACCATTGTTATAGGTATAATCTGCACCCAAGCCTAATTGCGGCAGTAACGGGCTGCGCGCTTCATTAATTTTCTCAAAAGCTGCATCGCGATCGGCGGCAGCAGAACGCAGTGTCGGGTTACTTAAACGCGCCTGCTGATAAACCTGCAGCAGGTTCTCTGCCTGGCTGGCAAGGCTGAAACCGCCCAGGCTCAGTCCAATAAAAAGTGGGAGCAGTTTTTTCATTTGCATTCCTTTTGTTGCAGCAAATTGCACTGGTAGCGCTGCAGGTAAGCCAAAAAATAATCGCCGATTCTAGCAGAGACGGCGCGACAGATAAGTTGGCTGAACGTGCCTTCTTCCTCTAATTTACGTAAATAATTCAGAAAGAACCACTCGGACGGAGCACAAGGGTTGGCTTTTCTTCGCTCCATCCCAATCTGCATAAGGAGCCAGAAGATGGCGGATAAAAAAAAATCCCCTGTGACTTTCACAAAAAACGATGTAGAAATTATTGCACGCGAAACACTTTACGACGGTTTTTTTTCCATTGTTCGCTATCGTTTCCGTCACCGTCTTTTTAATGGCGAAATGAGTGGTGAAGTGCAACGCGAAGTTTTTGAGCGCGGCCATGCTGCCGTACTGCTACCCTATGATCCCCTGCGTGATGAAGTTGTGCTGATCGAACAGATCCGCATCCCGGCGCTTGACTCCAGTGCAACGCCCTGGCTGCTGGAGATGGTGGCTGGCATCATTGAACCGGGTGAAACCACGGAGCAGGTGGCGCGTCGCGAAGCCGTTGAAGAAGCGGGCCTCAAGGTTGGGCGCACCAAACCGATAGTGAGTTACCTTGCCAGTCCGGGCGGCACTTCAGAACGCCTGTCGATCCTGGTGGGAGAAGTGGATGCCAGCCAGGCAGAGGGAAATCACGGGCTGGAGGAAGAGAATGAGGATATTCTTGTCCATGTGGTGAGCCGCGAACAGGCTTATCGCTGGGTGGAAGAGGGGATTATCGATAACGCAGCGTCTGTCATCGCCTTGCAATGGCTGGCGTTGCACCATGAAAAACTAAGAGAAGAGTGGAAGCCAAAATGAGACAGCGCTATACCCCTGACTTTCCCGAAATGATGCGCCTGTGCGAAACCAATTTCGCCCAGTTACGCCGCCTGCTGCCAAAAAGCGATGAGGCAGGTGCTTCGGTGACCTATCAGGTGAATGGCGCCAGTTATCAGCTGACCATCGAGGAATCCACCCGTTACACTACGTTGGTGGAAATCCGCCAGGTCGCACCGGCGGTGAGTTACTGGAGTCTGCCGTCGATGTCGGTACGGCTCTACCATGATGCGATGGTCGCTGAAGTGTGTTCCACTCAGCAGATCTATCGTTTTAAAGCGCGCTATGATTACCCTAATAAAAAACTGCATCAGCGCGATGAAAAACATCAGATAAACCAGTTCCTTGCGGATTGGTTACGCTATTGTCTGGCGCACGGTGCTGTGGCACTGCCCGTTTGCTGATAGCGTATAATGCGCGCAATGGCGTGGAGATTAAGGAAACGCTTTGGATAGCCTGCTAACTCTTTCTGCGGCGAGTGGGGCCGATATCAGGATTTTACAAATCACGGATACCCATCTTTTCGCGGGAAAACACCAATCGCTGCTTGGGGTGAACACCTGGTCGAGTTTTGATGCGGTGCTGGATGCCATAGAGGCCCAGCAACGCGATTACGACCTGATTATCGCCACGGGTGATCTTGCTCAGGACCATTCGGTCGAAGCTTATCAGCATTTCGTGGCGGGCATTGCGCGCCTGCCTAAACCCTGCGTCTGGTTGCCGGGCAACCACGATTTCCAACCTGCGATGGTCAACACGCTGGCCGATGCAGGAATTGCAGCAGACAAACATGTGCTGCTGGGGGATTACTGGCAACTGGTGCTGCTGGATAGTCAGGTGTTTGGGGTGCCGCATGGCATGTTGAGCGAATATCAGCTGGAATGGCTGGAAAAAACGCTGGCAAAATTCCCGGAACGGCATACGTTGGTGTTGTTGCACCACCATCCATTGGCCTCAGGATGTACCTGGTTGGATCAACACAGCCTGCGCAATCCTCACCAACTGGAAGCGGTGCTACAGAACTTTCCGCGCGCGCGGAATCTGGTGTGTGGTCACATTCATCAGGAGCTGGATCTCGACTGGCATGGCCGCCGGGTGCTGGCGACACCTTCTACTTGCGTGCAGTTCAAACCGCATTGTACTAACTTCACCATAGATACCGTGGCGCCAGGCTGGCGTTGGTTTACGCTCAAGTCGGATGGCACTTTGCACACCGAAGTGAACCGTTTGCAAAGTGAGGAATTCCGGCCTGATCTTGACTCTGAGGGCTACTAAACGATGGCGGCACTGATTTATCTGCACGGATTCAACAGTTCACCGCTCTCAGCAAAAGCCACGCAGCTACAGCTTTGGATGCAGCAACATCATCCGGCGGTTGAGGTGATTGTGCCGCAACTGCCACCGTTCCCGGCAGATGCCGCCCTGATGCTCGAAGATATGGTTTTACAGCACTCGGGTGAAACGCTGGGTCTGGTCGGATCTTCGCTTGGCGGTTATCTCGCCACCTGGTTATCACAATGTTTTATGCTGCCAGCGGTGGTGGTCAATCCCGCCGTTCGGCCCTTTGAACTGCTGGTGGATTATCTCGGTGAGAACCGGAATCCCTACACCGGTCAGCAATATGTGTTAGAGTCACGCCACATTTACGATCTGAAAGTAATGCAGATTGACCCTCTGGAAGCGCCCGATCTAATCTGGCTGCTGCAACAGACCGGCGATGAAGTGCTCGACTACCGTCAGGCGCTGGATTATTACAGCGCGTGCCGTCAGACGGTCGAAGAGGGCGGCAATCATGCTTTTATCGGATTCGAACGCCATTTTGCGCAGATTGTTGATTTTCTTGGGCTAAACCACCCTTGAGAACTGCGTAGTGTGCCAATATTCATATTGCTAATCAGACAGTTACGATGAGCCAATCAAGTTATAATGCCGATGCCATTGAGGTCCTGACCGGCCTTGAACCTGTACGTCGTCGTCCTGGCATGTACACCGACACCACGCGCCCAAACCATCTGGGCCAGGAGGTGATCGATAACAGCGTCGATGAAGCGCTGGCTGGCCACGCCAAACGGGTTGAAGTGATTTTGCATGCTGACCAGTCACTGGAAGTCATTGATGACGGCCGTGGTATGCCGGTTGATATCCACCCGGAAGAAGGGGTGCCGGCGGTTGAGCTGATCCTTTGCCGACTGCATGCGGGCGGTAAATTCTCCAACAAAAACTACCAGTTCTCCGGTGGCCTGCATGGCGTGGGGATCTCGGTGGTTAACGCCCTGTCAAAACGTGTTGAAGTCACGGTGCGCCGCAACGGCGAAATCTACAACATCGCGTTTGAGAATGGTGACAAAGTACAGGATTTGCACGTTACCGGTACGGTAGCGAAGCGCAACACCGGGACCAGCGTACATTTCTGGCCGGATGAAAGTTTCTTCGACAGCCCCCGCTTTTCCGTTTCCCGCCTGAGCCATCTGCTGAAAGCCAAAGCAGTGCTTTGCCCGGGCGTGGAGATTGTGTTTAAAGATCAGGTCAACAACACTGAGCAGAGCTGGTGCTATCAGGATGGTCTGACCGACTACCTGTGTGAGGCGGTAAACGGCCTGCCGACGCTGCCGGAAAAACCCTTTGTCGGCAGCTTTGCCGGTGATGTGGAAGCGGTTGACTGGGCGCTGCTGTGGCTGCCGGAAGGCGGTGAACTGCTGACGGAAAGCTACGTCAACCTGATCCCGACCATGCAGGGCGGTACGCATGTCAACGGTCTGCGTCAGGGGCTGTTGGATGCGATGCGTGAATTCTGTGAATTTCGCAATATCCTGCCGCGCGGCGTGAAACTCTCAGCGGAAGATATCTGGGATCGCTGTGCCTATGTGTTGTCGGTGAAAATGCAGGACCCGCAATTCGCCGGGCAGACCAAAGAACGTTTGTCTTCGCGCCAGTGTGCGGCCTTTGTGTCGGCGGTGGTGAAAGATGCCTTCAGCCTGTGGCTGAACCAGAACGTGCAGGCCGCAGAACAGCTGGCGGAGCTGGCGATCTCCAGCGCCCAGCGTCGTATGCGTGCGGCGAAAAAAGTGGTGCGTAAAAAGCTCACCAGTGGTCCGGCACTGCCGGGTAAGCTGGCAGACTGTACCGCCCAGGATCTGAATAAAACCGAACTGTTCCTGGTCGAAGGTGACTCCGCAGGCGGATCGGCCAAGCAGGCGCGCGATCGTGAATATCAGGCGATCATGCCGCTGAAAGGTAAGATCCTGAACACCTGGGAAGTGTCTTCTGATGAAGTGCTGGCCTCGCAGGAAGTGCATGATATCTCGGTGGCGATCGGTATCGATCCTGACAGCGACGATCTCAGCCAACTGCGTTACGGCAAGATCTGTATCCTCGCCGATGCGGATTCCGATGGTTTGCACATCGCCACCCTGCTGTGTGCGCTGTTTGTGAAGCATTTCCGCACCCTGGTCCAGAATGGCCACGTCTATGTAGCGATGCCGCCGCTGTACCGTATCGATCTCGGCAAAGAAGTGTATTACGCACTGGATGAAGACGAGAAAGAAGGTGTGCTGGAGCAGCTGAAGCGCAAGAAAGGCAAGCCAAACGTTCAGCGCTTTAAAGGTCTGGGTGAGATGAACCCGCTGCAACTGCGCGAAACCACGCTTGATCCTAACACCCGCCGTCTGGTACAGCTCACCGTCAGCGATGACGATGTGGAGCAGACGCTGCGCGTGATGGACATGTTGCTGGCGAAGAAGCGTTCCGAGGACCGCCGTAACTGGCTGCAAGAAAAAGGCGATTTAGCCGACATCGAAGTTTAAGAAATCAGGGCGCTGCGGCGCCCTTTTTTATCGGCAACGCTGAAAGGAAGTAACGTGTGAAGATCACGCTGGAAGAACTACGCGCCTGGGTTACGGTGGTGGATACCGGGTCAATTACCAGCGCCGCTGAGCAACTGCAACAGACCAGTTCCGGTATCAGCCGGGCACTGAGTCGTCTTGAGAGCAAGCTCGAAACCACGCTGCTGCATCGTACCACGCGTCGTCTGGCGTTAACGGAAGAGGGGCAAATCTTCCTCGAACATGCGCGCCAGATCCTCGCCTCCGTGGAGCTGGCGGAGGAACAAATCGCCCAACGACGTGATGTTCCCGCCGGGCGTTTACGCGTCAACGCGGCCGCTCCCTTTATGTTGCATGTGATTGTGCCGCTGGTGGACGCCTTTCGTCAGCGTTTCCCGCAGATTCAGCTGGAACTGAATACCGACGATATCGTGATTGATCTGCTGGAGCAGCAAACCGATATCGCGATTCGTGTCGGCGAATTACGTGATTCCTCGCTGCGTGCGCGGGTACTGGGCAGCAGCGCGATCCGCCTGCTGGCCAGCCCGGCTTATCTGGCAAAACACGGCATGCCGGAGACGGTAGCCAGTCTGCACGATCATCAACTGCTGGGGTTCAGCCAGTTGGAGGCGCACAATGTCTGGCCGGTGTGGCAGCAGGAAGGCGAATTTCTGCGCGTCAAACCCACGCTGTCGGCATCGAGCGGTGAAACCCTGCGTCAACTGGCGCTGGCCGGTCAGGGCATCGTGCGATTATCCGATTTTGTCAGTCGCGGCGACCGCGTCAGTGGCAGGCTGGTACAGGTGCTGGAAGCGGAAACGCGTGAACTGCGGCTGCCGATTCACGCGGTGTACTACCGCAATCAGTCGCTGGCCTCACGGATTAGCTGTTTTCTGGATTTTTTGCGCGAACAAATCGAAGAGAAAGGCTTACTGTAGCGGCGCGATTTATCGCGCGGCTTTTACGGCATCGCGCACGAAATTGCGCGATAAATCGCGCCGCTACGGGAGAATTACGACGCTGCCGCTTCCAGCACCAAAATCTTCACATCCACCACATCATCTTTGATGGTGGCGCGGTGCGCATCCATGTGCGGCATCTGTTGATGTTGCTCCAGATGACGCAGCGAATCCCACTGCTCCAGCATAAAGATCGAATCGGGTGAATTGTGCTTCCACGGTACCTGCGCCTGATGATCCACCAGCGCGTCATATTGGTGGCAACCCTCTTCCTGCAACACGGTGGGGATCAGGCGATGAATCGCCTCCAGTACCGTGGCACGACGTCCTGGCTTGATACAAATTTCTGCAACGACAGTCAGCATGAGATGTCCTTTTTTCCTGTGGTGTTTACAGTTAAGCAAAAATTTGGCTGAGATGAGTCCGATAACGTGCGATGTCGCGTGGCACATCTGGTTGTTTAATCACGTCATTACAAATAAAGGTCGGCAGCCCGGTCATACCGAGGAACTGATTGGCCTTATGGAAATGCAGATACACACCATCAACGCCAACCCCTTCGAAGAACTGCTCAGGATCGGTAAAGGCTTCCAGTGGCGCATTCCAGGTCAGCGACAGCATATATTTTTTACCCTGGATCAAACCGCCGGAGCCGTATTTTTTGCTGTCGTCTGAGCGGCTACGGCCATCGCTGGCGTAGAGTGAGCCATGACCTTCGGTAAACACGTCATCGATATATTTTTTTACCGTCCAGGGTTCACCCATCCACCAGCCCGGCATTTGATAAATCACCACATCGCTGGCGAGATATTTTTGGACTTCATCGGCCACTACGTAGTGGCTATCCGCCACCGTGATATCGACCTCATGGCCCAAATCGCGCAGCAGGCTGGCTGCCACCTCGGTTAGCGTATGGTTCAGTTCCCCTTTCGAATGGGCGAAGGTTTTACCACCGTCGATAATCAAAATTTTGCTCATGCTGCATGCGCTCCTTATGAGAAATTAACGCTCACTCTACGCGCGCGGACCAGGCAGAAAAATGCGTGTCAGATCACAAGACTTTTGCTTTTAACGCAATAATGCGCCAGCGTGTGGAACAATTGGAATGCAAACACAAAACAGAGAAGAAAAATGAAAACCATGTTATTCAGTGCGTTACTTCTGGTCAGCGGCGTCGCTCAGGCGCAATCTCACCTTGATCAGGTACGCGAAAGCAAAACGCTCAAAGTCTGTACCACCGGGGATTACAAACCGTATAGCTATTTGCGCAGTGACGGGCAGTATGAAGGGTTAGATATCAGCATGGCGCAGTCGCTGGCGGAAAGTCTCGGTGCCAAAGTGCAATGGGTACCCACTACATGGAAAACCCTCAGCGAAGATTTTGTCGCGCAGCATTGCGATATCGCGCTGGGTGGCGTGTCAGTCACTCTGAAGCGCCAGCAAATTGCCTGGTTCGCTCAACCGTTGGGGGTGGATGGCAAAATCCCGTTGGTGCGTTGCGCTGATAAAGCGAAGTATCAAACCATTGAACAAATCAACCAGCCGCAGGTGCGGGTGATTGAACCGGCAGGCGGCACTAACGAAGCCTTTGTGCACAGTCATCTGCCGAACGCTTCGCTGACGCTGTTCCACGATAACGTCACCATTTTTCAGCAACTGGTGGATAACAAAGCGGATGTAATGATCACTGATGCGTCGGAAGCCTTGTTCCAGCAGAAACACTATCCGCAGCTCTGTGCACTTAATCCGGATCAACCGATGCAGTATGGCGAGAAGGCGTACATGATCCCGCGTGATGATATGAGCTGGAAACAGTACGTTGATCAGTGGCTGCATCTCAGTACCGCCACCGGTGATTATGCGCGTATCGCGGAGCAGTGGTTGGGTGTGATCAAATAACCAAACCGCACGATAAATCGCGCCGCTACCATACCCTGCAAAATCCGTAGCGGCGCAATTTATTGCGCAATTAACGATACAAACTGGCTTTACCCAATCCGCCAAACAGGTTCATTTTGTAGCGAATCACCTCTTTTGCTGCCGCAATCGCATCCGGGTAGATCACATTCGGATCCCACCAGGTTTCGCGCGCCAGAATTTCGCGTACTTTCTGGAAGTAGGCGAACTTCATATCGCTGGAGATATTGATTTTGCCTACCCCCAGCGTCACTGCTTCGGCAATTTCCGCATCCGGGTTGGCGGAGCCGCCATGCAGCACCAGCGGAATGCTCAGACGCTGTGAAATGTCGCGCAGAATATGCATCTGCAACTCCGGCTTCATATCCTTCGGATAGATGCCGTGCGCGGTGCCAATCGCGACCGCCAGGGTATCAACACCGGTTCGCTGGACAAAATCCTCGGCCTGGGCTGGTTCGGTGTAGATCACCTTACTCACGCCGCCTTCTACCGTGGTGCCGGTATCGCCAATGGTGCCCAGTTCGCCCTCAACGGAAACGCCCACGGCATGCGCCAGTTTCACTACCTCTTTGGTCAGCGCCACGTTCTCTTCATAGGGTAACAGCGAGCCGTCGATCATCACTGAGGTAAAGCCGCACTGGATAGCGCGCAGCACCTGAGCGATGGAAGCACCGTGGTCAAGGTGTAGGGTGAAGGGGACGGTGCTTTTCAGCGTGCGCTCACGGACGTAGCCAAAAAATGCATCAGTAACGAATTCCAGTTCGCTGGGATGGATGGAGATGATCGCCGGGGTTTGAGTCGCCTCAGCTTCCTCGACCACAGCGCGAATAAAGCAGCTATCCGCCACATTAAATGCGCCAATGGCGAAACGATTTTCACGGGTAGGTGCCAACATCTCTTTCATAGAAATCAACATGTTATGTTTTCCTTAAGGTGATGTTTAGTCAGGGCCGACGGCAACGCCGACCCGATGATGAATAAAATTGGGAAGAAATCTGTCTTCCGTAAACCTGCGCGATAAATCGCGCCGCTACGATGCTGTGCCCGGTAATTAGACCTTACCGGCCGACCCCGACCAGCTCAGATACTCGGCCACCACTTCGCGGCAGGCGGATTCCATCAGCCCGAGCAAATCTGCCAGCTCGGCGTGGGGATGTTGTTTAAGTGCCTGTTGCAAGGCGTTCTTACCGGCATCAAATACCGCTGCGCCAACATTGATCTTGGCGACGCCAAACTGGCTGACGCGGCGCAGATCCTCAGCCGGCGTGCCCGATCCGCCATGCAACGCCAGTGGCAAGGGCGACACGGCGTTCAACTCCTGCAAACGCTGGAAGTCAATCTTCGGTTTGACGCCAGCCGGGTATAGCCCATGTGCCGTACCTACCGACACCGCCAGCAGGTCAATGTGCGTCTGCTCCACGAACGGCAGCACGTCGGCCACCTGGGTCATCTTCACCGCGGCATCCGCCAGTTCATAGGTTGGGGCATCGGCGATATGGCCCAGCTCACCCTCGACGCACACCCCAGCGGTATGCGCCATCTTCACCACCTGGCTGGTCTGACGAATGTTCTCCGCCAGCGGTTCAGATGAGGCATCGATCATCAGGCCGGTAAACCCGGCACGAAACGCCTGGCCAATCAGCGGGAAGGCTTTACCGTGGTCAAGTGCCAGCGCCACCGGCACCGTGGCGCTTTCCGCCAAAGCCCGCACCAGCGGCACCGCAAGCTGAGGTGGGAAATGCGTGCTATGCCCCTGATAAACATTGAGGATCAGCGGTGCGCGCTGTTGTTCGGCGGCCTGAATCGCCGCCCGTGTGGTTTCCAGGTTGAAGCAGTTAATCGCCAGCACCGCGTATTGTTGTTTCGCTGCTGCCTGAATCAGGTCATTCATCATGGCAAACATGGTGGCTCCTTATTCCAGTGTGAATTTGATCTCTTCATCGCGGACGCCAGGGGCTTCCACATCGTCGAACTCTTCATCCGCCTGGGTCACGGTTTTCTTCATCAGCGACAGCATCACGCCACACACCACGGTGCCAATGCCGAGCGCCAGACAGAACAGCCAGGGTTTGGTAAACAGCGGCACCACAAACATCCCGCCATGCGGCACCGGCGCTTCCACGCCCCACACCATAATCAGCCCGCCAGCAATCGCCGAGGCGACAACACAGCTGGCAACCACGCGCAACAGGTCACGGGCCGCAATCGGGATCACCCCTTCGGTAATCATGCAGATACCCATCGGGAAAGCGGCTTTCAGCGCCTCTTTCTCCGCTTTGGTGTACTTATGCCGTGTCAGCAGGAAGGAGAGGGTGATGCCGAAGGGAGGGATGATGGAGCCGACAAATTTCACCGCCTCTGGACCGTAAATGCCATCCACCAGCATGCCGTCGGCAAACAGCGACATGGTTTTATTGATCGGACCGCCAAAGTCGAAGGTCGCCATCGCACCGAGAATCGCCCCCATGACAAACTTCGAGCCACCCTGCATCGATTCCAGCAGATGAATCAGCGCCTTCTGCAACCAGACAATCGGCTGGCCGATAAAGGTCATCATCAGCAGCCCGGCAATGATGGTACTCAGCAACGGCAGCACCATGATCGGCATCAGTCCCTGCATTGATTGCGGCAGTTTGATGGTGCGGCGTAGCAGCAACACGGTATAACCGACGAGGAAGCCACCGAGAATGCCACCAATAAATCCGGTGCCGATCTGGCCGCAAATAAACCCGACGATCAAACCTGGGGCAAAACCGGGACGATCGGCAATCGAGTAAGCGATAGCCGCGCTGATCAGCGGCACGATCAGCCCCATCCCCCAGCCACCGATCTGGTTCAACATCCAGGCGATGGTGCCGGTTTGCTTACCGACATCCGGCCCGCCGATCACCTGGCCCAGGGCGATACAGATCCCGGCAGCGACGATCAGCGGGATCATCCAGGAGATACCGGTAAGCAGATGGCCTTTGATCTCCTGACCGTACTGACGTTTGTTGTCACTCATGATGGATCTCCTCAGGCACGCGCCAGCGAATCCGCCACTTTTTCGAGGAATTTCACCGGTGACTTGATCACCACTTCGGTTTTGACCCTCACGATAGGTTTGCCCTGAAAGCGCTCTTCGCCTTTGATCTTGACGTCAACGGCGAGGATCACCACATCGGCTGCGGCGATCGCTTCACGCGTCAGTTCCGTCTCGGTGCCGATGGTGCCCTGAGTTTCGACGTGGATGGTGTGGCCCAGTGCATGGGCGCCCTTAATCAGTTTTTCGCGCGCGATATAGGTATGCGCGATGCCTGCCGTGCAGGCCGCTACACAGACAATATTCATGTGTCACCTCAGAGGAGTTGGGTTAACAGAGGTCGGTTTCGGCGTACTGACTAAACAGCCGGATGATATTGCTGGGGTCGTTTTCCGCCAGCAGTTGGGCAATCACCTCATCATCGGCCAGCGCGCTGGCCACCTGCGACAACAGGCGAATGTGGGTGGTGTTCTGATCTTCCAGTCGCACCGCGAACAGGATGATGCAGCGCACCTGGCTGCCATCGAGCGTTTCCCAGGGAATATCCTGCTGGGTGCGGCCAATGGCTAAGGTGGTTTGCCGCACGGCGGCAGACTTGCCGTGCGGGATGGCGATATGGTTTTCAAATCCGGTCGAGCCTTCCGCTTCGCGCAGCCAGACATCGGCGATAAACGCCTCGCGATCGCTGATGGCGCCGTCCTGATACAGCAGCTCGGTCAGCTCGTTGATCACTTCTTCTTTGCTGGTGGCAGTCAGGGCCAGATTGACGCGGCGCGGCGTCAGAATGCGAGAAATATCCATCAGTCAGACCTCATTCAATTAATGTTCAGCCAGGACGCAGCGCGTCCCCTGTGGCAGCTGGCTGCCAATCATGGCGTCGGTAACCCGCCGGATATCGTCATCGTTAAAAAATGCACTGACATACACGCTGGGGATGGCACCGCTGTTGAGGTGAATCGTGGTAATCACCAAATCCACCGTTTCGCGCTGACAAAATGCCGCGTGGTTGCTGGCTGATACCACGCCTGCGATTTCCCAGTCCGGGAAGGCGCGCAGGATGCGACTTTTCAGCAAATGCGACGTACCCACTCCGCTGGAGCACACCACCAGAATGCGTTTATGGGCAATTTGCCGTTCCAGCGCGGCCTGAAAATGGACGCAAAGGTAACCAATTTCGTCATCGGCGACTGGCGAGAGATCGAACGTGCGCGCGGTCAGTTGCATGGCCTGTTGTGTCAGTGAAAATATTTCTTTCATTTCCTGCTGAATATCATCCAGCAATGGATTACGAATATGGATGTGATATTTAAGGCGATTTAATAAAGGCTTAATATGCACCAGTAACCCGTCAAATAATAAACGGTCCTGAGATAAATCCTGCTGAATAAAGGCCGAGAAGCGATCAATTAATTCACAGGTTATTTTAACCGACTCCGCCGTGGAAAATTGGTTATGCATTGGCGCATGGTCGCCACGTTCCTCCACCACAATGCCGGATGAGACGATATATTGATAAATAAAACCGACTTCATCGGCGGGTAGCGCACAACCGATACGTGCCTCAATCTGCGTAACCATCTGTCGGGCGATGGTCAGGATACGCTTATCGAGATCCTGCGCCGCCAGCATGGTCTGCAACGCCAGTACGTTCCCCTGCGCCATACGGTGCATCATGATCAAAATGTGGGTGCACAGATTGAGATACCAGGCATCGCCCAGCGGGTAACTCAGTTGCTGCTCCATCTGTTGCAGCAGCGCCTGGACAAAGGCCACATCCTCATCGCCAAAATAATGGACCAGTGCCTGCTGGCTGCCGGGATCAAGCCGTGGCAGCAAGGGCGTCCCGGCGACGTTTTGCTGCATCACATCATTAATCAGCGACACCATCGCCTGACGCAGCGTCTGTTCGTTGCCCTCGATATGGGTGCCGCCTGGGCCGCGCGCCAGCGTCAATCCCAACGGTTGCAGCCACTCTTCAATCACCTTCAGGTCATTAACAATGGAGGCATGGCTGATAAAATAACGTTCGGACAACTTACTGATTGAGGTTTCGCGTGGTGCATCACTCAGCAACTGGGAGGCAATTTTTACCCGACGGCTGTTGTGGCTCAGCGCTTCGCTGTTGTCATCGCCATTCAGTTGTTGTTCCAGTTGCAGGCGTTGCTGAACATCATCAACCCGCAAGCGTACGCCGCGGCCAGGGGTTTTCTCCAGCACCATCGCCCAGTTGTTCAGCCAGTTTTCCAGCCATTGCAGGTCACGGTAGATGGTTTTTTCGGATACGCCGAGCTGTTGCGCCAGTTGCTTCAAGGGTTGCGGCGCGGCCTGCTGCAACAGCAGTTTCACTAATCGGTGTTGTCGCGAAGTCAGTATTTGCATTCGTTCACCTTTATTTTGGCAAAACAGTTTCCCGTCAGGTTGTTTTTTATATTTTCCAGATGCCAGAAATCAGGAGCGCAAAAAATCTTTCTTATGGAGTATGAATTTAGAAAAGGACGGGGAAAGCAACAATACTAAATGTTGTCCTCCGAAGAGGACAGGATTAATACGAATTGGATTATCTGAAAATTAATTGGGATCGTGATCACAGCGCGTTGGAATTATTCATTGTGATCCTGATCGCATTCTATTTTGTTTTTTTAATCTGCCTCACATTTATTTTCCAACCATGATTCCTGATGTCAGAGATGGCTTCCCCTGTGACTAAGCCACGGGAATAAGGTACTATCCTCGCCAAACGACCGCCGGATGTCCCGCCGCCGTGGGCCACGAAGTGAGGATGCAAGCTTAATGAGCGAATTGACGCAGGATGGTGCAGAGCGTCTTGCCCTGCACAAATTTACAGAGAACGCGTACCTGAACTATTCCATGTACGTGATCATGGACCGTGCGCTGCCCTATATCGGTGACGGCCTCAAGCCGGTACAGCGCCGTATTGTCTACGCGATGTCTGAGCTGGGTCTGAACGCCAGCGCCAAATTTAAGAAATCAGCACGTACCGTGGGTGACGTGTTGGGTAAATACCATCCGCACGGTGACAGCGCCTGTTATGAAGCGATGGTGCTGATGGCACAGCCGTTCTCTTACCGCTATCCGCTGGTGGATGGTCAGGGCAACTGGGGTGCGCCGGATGATCCGAAATCGTTCGCCGCGATGCGTTATACCGAATCGCGCCTGTCCAAATATGCCGAAATCCTGCTGAGTGAGCTGGGCCAGGGCACGTCGGATTTTATCCCCAACTTTGACGGCACCTTGCAGGAACCGAAGATGTTACCGGCGCGTCTGCCGAACATCCTGCTGAACGGCACCACCGGCATCGCCGTAGGTATGGCGACCGACATCCCGCCGCATAACATTCGCGAAGTAGCGCAGGCCGCGATCACCCTGATCGAGAAGCCAAACACCACGCTGGATGAACTGCTGGATATCGTGCACGGACCGGATTTCCCGACCGAAGCCGAGATCATCACCCCGCGTGATGAGATTCGTAAGATTTACCAGAACGGTCGCGGCTCCATCCGCCAGCGCGCGGTGTGGAAAAAAGAAGAGGGTGAAGTGGTCATCACCGCGCTGCCGCACCAGGTTTCGGGGGCGCGCGTGCTGGAGCAGATTGCTGCACAGATGCGCAATAAAAAGCTGCCAATGGTGGAGGATCTGCGTGACGAGTCCGATCACGAGAACCCGACCCGTCTGGTGATTGTGCCACGCTCTAACCGTGTCGATCTGGATCAGGTGATGAACCACCTGTTTGCCACCACCGATCTGGAAAAAAGCTACCGCGTTAACCTGAACATGATCGGGCTGGATAACCGTCCGGCGGTGAAAAACCTGCTGGAAATTATCTCTGAATGGCTGGTGTATCGTCGCGATACCGTCACCCGTCGTCTGAACTACCGCCTGGAACGCGTGTTGCGTCGCCTGCATATCCTTGAAGGTTTGTTGGTGGCGTTCCTCAATATTGATGAAGTGATCCACATCATCCGTACCGAGGACGAGCCGAAAGCGGTGCTGATGTCGCGCTTTGATATCAGTGAGACGCAGGCCGAAGCGATTCTGGAATTAAAACTGCGCCACCTCGCTAAACTCGAAGAGATGAAGATTCGCGGTGAGCAGGCAGAGCTGGAAAAAGAGCGCGATCAGTTGCAGGCGATCCTCGCCTCTGAGCGCAAGATGAGCAACCTGCTGAAGAAAGAGTTGCAGGCTGACAGCCAGACCTACGGCGACGATCGTCGTTCACCGCTGCGTGAACGTGAAGAAGCCAAAGCGCTGAGCGAAACTGAGCTGGTGAGCGCCGAGCCGGTCACCATTGTACTGTCGCAGATGGGGTGGGTACGTAGCGCCAAGGGCCACGATATCGACCCTGCCGGTCTGAGCTACAAAGCGGGGGACAGTTATCTGGCCGCCGCGCGAGGTAAGAGCAATCAACCGGTGGCGTTTATCGATTCCACCGGCCGCAGTTATACCCTTGATCCGACATCGCTGCCGTCGGCGCGTGGTCAGGGCGAGCCGTTAACCGGCAAACTGACGCCGCCACCGGGTGCGGTGATGGAGCAGGTGCTGATGGAGCCGGATGAGCAGAAACTGCTGATGGCTTCGGATGCGGGTTATGGCTTTATCTGTACCTTTGCCGATCTGGTGTCGCGCAACCGTTCGGGTAAAGCGCTGCTGACGCTGCCGGAAAACGCCAAAGTGATGACGCCGATGGCGGTGAATCACGAAGATGACATGCTGCTGGCGATCACTCAGGCCGGCCGCATGCTGATGTTCCCGGTGGGCGAGCTGCCACAAATGTCGAAAGGCAAGGGCAACAAAATCATCTCTATCCCATCCGCAGAAGCCGCAGCGGGTAGTGACAAGCTGGTGTGGTTGCTGATTCTGCCGACCGGCAGCGCGATTACCTTACATGTAGGCAAGCGCAAGCTGGTGCTGCGCAGCGAAGAGTTGCAGAAGTTCCGCGCCGATCGTGGTCGTCGTGGTACGTTGTTACCACGCGGTTTGCAACGTATCGACCGTGTTGAGCTGGATGCCCCAACGCGCCACAGCGAAGCGAGTGAAGAATAACCCTGCAAAATAATAAAGCAGGCAAGGGTATGCCATTATTGAGGAAGCTATGTTACTAATTTTACGGGCTATTTTTGTAATCATCTATTCGATTCTGGTCTGTGTGTTTGGTTGTATTTGGTGCCTGTTTTCACCGCGTAACCCGCGCCATGTGGCCACTTTTGGCCACATGTTTGGTCGCTTATCATCGGTGTTTGGTGTCAAAGTGGAACTGCGTAAACCGGCCGATGCCGCGAGCTATGGCAACGCCATTTATATCGCAAACCACCAGAACAACTTCGACATGATCACGGCAGCCAAAATTGTGCAGCCCACCACGGTGACCGTTGGCAAAAAAAGCCTGTTGTGGATCCCGTTTTTTGGTCAGTTGTACTGGCTGGCGGGCAACCTGTTGATTGACCGTGATAATCGAGCCAAGGCACATGGCACCATTGGTGAATTGATCGATCAGTTTAAAAAGAAACGCATTTCGTTCTGGATGTTCCCGGAAGGGACGCGCAGCCGCGGACGTGGCTTGCTGCCGTTTAAAACGGGCGCGTTTCATGCCGCTATGGCAGCAGGGGTGCCCATCATCCCGGTGGTGGTGTCCAACACCCATGACAAAATCAAACTCAATCGCTGGAACAACGGTCTGGTGATTGTTGAGATGTTACCCCCGGTGGACACTGCCGCGTTTGCCGACAGTTCAGTACGTAAGCTGGCGACCCACTGCCGCGAATTAATGTCGGCGAAGCTGGAAGAATTGAACGCCGAAGTCGCCGAGCGTGAAAAAAACGGTAAAATCTGACCGTTCCCACGGGGCAGGCAATCTGCCCCGTGCCATCTCCCCGCTTGGGGGACAGCACAGCAATAGCAATTAGAAAAAATGGACGGCGTCCTCACGCCACGCTCAAAGGGTCTGAAGTTTTATGTCTTGCAGCAGACGTCAGTTTATTCAGCTTTCTGCCGGTGTTGCGCTTGCTACCAGCGCTATGCCATACACCGCGCGTGCCGCTTCCGCACCCGCTGGTGATACACCTCTTCCGGTCCCGCCGTTGATTGAATCACGCCGCGGTCAGCCACTCTTTCTCACGCTCCAGCGTAGCCACTGGTCATTCAATGGCGACAGCAACAAAGTGCCGGTTTGGGGCATCAATGGCATGTATCTTGGCCCGACGGTACGTGTGTACAGCGGCGACGACGTAAAACTGATTTACAGCAATCGTCTCAATGAGCCGGTGGCGATGACGGTGAGTGGTCTTCAGGTGCCAGGCGCCCTGATGGGTGGCGCGCCGCGTATGATGTCGGCGGGTGTTGACTGGGCACCCGTGCTGCCAATTCGTCAGGGAGCAGCGACCCTGTGGTATCACGCTAATACCCCCAACCGTATGGCCCCGCATGTCTACAACGGGCTGGCGGGGATGTGGCTGATTGAAGATGACGTCAGCAAGACGCTGCCGCTGCCAAAGCATTACGGTGTGGATGATTTCCCGCTGGTGATTCAGGACAAGCGTCTCGACAACTTTGCCACCCCGGTGTACGACCCGCCGCAGGATGGCGGCTTTCTCGGCGACACCTTACTGGTCAATGGCGTGCAAAATCCCTATGTGGAGGTTTCACGCGGTTGGGTGCGTTTACGCCTGTTGAACGCGTCTAACTCACGCCGTTACGATCTGGCTTTCTCCGATAATCGTCCGTTTACGGTGATCGCCAGCGATCAGGGCTTTTTGCCTGCGCCGGTCGCGGTGCAGCGTCTGTCGCTGGCTCCGGGTGAACGACGTGAAGTGCTGGTGGATATGTCGCAGGGTGATGTCGTGTCGATCACCGCAGGCACTGCGGCGGGTCTGATGGATCGTTTGCGCGGGCTGTTTGAACCTTCATCGATTCTTGCCAACACCCTGGTGTTGACGCTGCGGCCGACCGGTTTGCTGCCTTTGGTGACGGATAATCTGCCGATGCGTCTGCTGGCGGATCAGATTCTGGATGGTGCGGCGGTACGTACCCGTGAATTCCGCATTGGCGATGGCATGCCGGGCATCAATGGTGCGCTGTGGAATATGGGGCGTATTGATACCACCGCGCAGCAGGGCAGCTTTGAACGCTGGATCCTGCATGCCGACCGCCCGCAGTCACTGCATATTCAGGGCGTGATGTTCCTGATTAAAAGCGTCAATGGCGCGCAGCCGATGGGTGAAGATCGCGGCTGGAAGGATACGGTGTGGGTTGATGGTGATGTCGAATTGCTGGTGAGCTTTACGCAGAGTTCGTCGGATCACTTCCCGTTTGTTTATTACAGCCAAACGCTGGAGCTGGCGGATCGCGGTACTGCGGGGCAGTTATTGGTTAATCCATCGGCGTAATTTTTTTCCCTCACCCTAACCCTCTCCCGCAAGCGGGAGAGGGGAATGATAGGTACACGAGCCGGCAAGCGGGAGAGGGGATTGAGAGGTGCACGGGTACTTCCTCCCTCTCCCGCTTGCGGGAGAGGGCCGGGGTGAGGGCAATAGCGCGCACCTAACCGCCAAATTTCTCCGGATCCGGTCCCAACCGCTTACCAATATCCAGCGTGGTGATCTCACTGATCTCCGGTTTTTCCAACCGGAAATCAAACACCTTAAAGTTCTCCTCAATACGCGCCGGCGTCACAGACTTCGGAATCACCACTAACCCGCTGTCCAGATGCCAGCGAATAACGATTTGCGCCGGAGTTTTGCCATATTTCTTCGCAAGGCTTTTGATCACTTCCTGATCAAACACCCCCTGGCCGCCTTGCGCCAGCGGACTCCAGGACTCAGTCTGGATTTGGTGCAGGGCATTCCACGCGTGCAGGGTGCGCTGCTGCAACATCGGGTGCAGTTCTATCTGGTTTACCACCGGGGAAACCCCGGTCTCATCCATCAGACGTTTCAGATGCGCTTCGTTGAAATTACACACCCCAATACTTTTGGTCAGCCCCTGTTGCTGCAACTTAATCATCTGTTCCCAGGCACTCAGGTACAGATCTTTAAACGGACAGGGCCAGTGCATCAGGTAAAGATCCACCTGATCCAGTTTGAGTTTTTCCAGGCTGGTTTCCAGTGCCTGCTGCGCATTTTTCTGGTCATCATTCCACAGCTTGGTGGTGACGAAAACCTGTTCGCGAGGCACGTCCGTCTCCTGCAACGCCTGACCAATCGCCTCCTCGTTTTTGTAGGCGGAAGCCGTATCGATAGAGCGATAGCCCACCTCCAGCGCTTTTAATACCGCTTTGCGTGCTTCATCAATACTTGCCTGCCAGACACCCAGCCCGAGCTGCGGCATCATATTGCCGTCGTGCAGTTTAATCAGTGGTTGGTCTGCCATAGTTGCTCCTTATTTGTCGCAGTGACTCACCGGAAACACTGAGGTTAAGTCTAGTCAACAAACCTTAGCCTCGGGTTCATTGTGGCAACTCTGCGGCATTTTTGTGCTGTCTGTTTCTGCCGGAATCTTGCCTGATTCTCCAGCAAACTGGAGCTTTCGCCCGAGGTGCGGCAAACTGCCTTTTTTGCTGCGAGAGACTATGCCATGCCTTATGACACGCTTTGCCGTCAGCTTGCCCGTCAGGTGATTGCGCTGATGAAGCCTGGTAGCCAGCCGCTATGTCAGCTGGATAACGTGCGATTGATCTACGCCGACGAGCCGTTGCCGCGCACGCCGATGATGTATCAGCCCGGCATTGTCATTCTGTTTCAGGGGCGTAAAACCGGCTATCTCGGCAGCACGGTGTTCCATTATGACGCCACCAAATACCTGATGCTCACCGTGCCGCTGCCGGTGGAGTGTGAAACCGAAGCGACGCCAGAAGAGCCGCTGGCGGGAATGTGTCTGACGGTCGATAACGCCAGCCTACAGGATTTATTGATGGAGATTGGCGACGATCAGGATTTTCAGCCGCAGCCGCAAACCTCTGGCATTCATTCCGCTTTTCTCAGTGAAGAGATGCTGTGCGCCGCTGAGCGTCTGCTGGATGTGATGCGTAAACCGCGTGACGCGCGCGTGCTCGGGCCGCAAATCGTGCGGGAAATTATCTACTACGTGCTGACCGGGCCTTGTGGCGGCGCGCTGTTATCATTGATCAGCCGCCAGACGCAATTTAGCCAGATCGCCCGTGCGTTGCGCCGTATCGAAAGTCATTTCAGTGAAAACCTTAGCGTGGAGACGCTGGCGGCAGAGGTGAACATGAGCGTATCGGCGTTCCACCACAACTTTAAAGCCGTAACGCAAACCTCGCCGTTGCAGTATCTGAAACGCTATCGCCTGCATCAGGCGCGCCTGTTGATGTTACAGGATGGGATGCGTGCCAGTGCCGCGGCGGTACGCGTCGGGTATGAAAGCCCTTCGCAGTTTTCACGCGAGTTTAAGCGTTATTTCGGCGTCACGCCGGGAGAGGAGGCAAGCCGCGTGCGTCAGACGGTGTTTGAGTCCACCGCCGACGCCGCGCAGCTTCTATGACGCCTTCGGGCGTCTTTTTTTCCAGATCACCAGAATGCTGCCCGCCAGCCCGACGAACAACAAAACTACCGGCAGCAGCATCAGAATCGCCATCACCTGATCTTCATGGCGTTTGATAAACGGCACCTGGCTGATGCCATAGCCGAACGCCACCACAATGCATACCCACAGCCAGCCGCTCAGCCAGTTAAAAAACTGAAAACGACCGTTCTGCAAACCGGAAATGCCTGCCATGGTTGGCAGCAGGGTACGCACAAACGCCAGAAAGCGACCCACCAGCAGCGCCATCAACCCGTGGCGGTTAAACAACTGCCAGGCGCGTTGGTGATATTGGGCTGGCAGGTGCATCAGCCAGCTTTTGACAATTTTGGTGTTGCCCAGCCAGCGTCCCTGAAGATAGCTCAGCCAGCAGCCAAGGCTGGCCGCGGTGGTCAAAATCAGCATGGTCGGGACAAAGTCCATCACACCTTTGGCAACCATCGCCCCAGCCAGCAGCAGCAAGCTGTCGCCCGGCAGAAAAGACGCTGGCAATAAACCGTTTTCCAGAAACAGCGTCACAAACATCACACCGTAGACAATCCACACCACATCCGGATTGGCCAGCGCGGCAAAATCCTGATGCCAGAGCGCCTGGACAATCTCATGTAAAACACCCATCTGCTATTCCATCAAGTCACAAGGATTTTATTTTAACGGCCTGCGTAGCAGCAGACGTTGATCTCTGCCACGCGGCATCAGGCTTGTTGAGGCTTTGTTGAAGATTTTAGCGTTTCAGGCGCTCAAACCCGGCTTGCAGATCCTCAATCAGGTCGGCAACGTGTTCCAGACCAATATGTAGCCGCACCAGCGTACCGGTAAAATCGACGCCACCTGCCGGGCGAATCTCAGCCAGCTCTTCCGGTTGATTGGCGAGGATCAGCGACTCATAACCGCCCCAGGAGTAGGCCATGCTGAAGTGGTGGAAACCGTCGAGATAGTGCGCCAGCTGCTCGCCGCTCAGCTTCTCATGCAGGATGAAGGAAAACAGGCCGCTACTGCCGGTAAAATCTCGCTGCCAGAATTCATGCCCCTTGCACTGCGCCAGCGCCGGATGGTTAACGCGCGCCACTTCCGGGCGAGCGGCCAGCCACTCCGCCACCTGTAAACCACTCTCTTCATGCTGGCGCAGACGCGTACCCAGCGTGCGCAGACCACGGCTCGCCATATAGGCAGTATCGGCGTCCACCATCTGGCCCATCAGGTAGGAATTTTCACGCAGTTGATCCCAGCAGCGGGCGTTAGCGACGGCAGTGCCGATCATCGCATCGCTGTGACCGATCAGGTATTTGGTCCCGGCCTGGATCGAAATATCGACGCCATGCTCCAGAGCGTTAAACAAAACGCCCGCCGCCCAGGTATTATCGAGCATGATGATGGCATCAGGGGCTTTGCTGCGCACTGCGGCGACAATCGCCGGGATGTCCTGCACTTCCATGGTGATAGATGCAGGGGATTCCAGGAACACCACGCGGGTATTGGGTTGCACCAACGCGCTGATTTCGCTGCCAATGCAGTGATCAAAAAAGGTGGTGGTGACCTGAAGTTTGCTGAGGATTTTGGTACAGAAGTCCTGAGTCGGTTCGTAGACCGCGCCACTCATCAGTACATGATCGCCAGCGGCGACAAACGAAAGAATAGCGTTGGCAACCGCAGCAGCACCACAAGGATAGAGCACGCAACCGGCACCGCCTTCCAGTTCGGTCATCGCATCCTGGAGGGAAAAGTGTGTCAGGGTGCCACGACGGCCATAAAACAGTTCGCCTTTCGCCCGCCCAGCGGTGGCGCGTTTTTTATCGGCGACGGTGTCAAACACCAGCGATGAGGCACGCTGAATCACGCTGTTGACTGAACCCTGAGTGTAACGTTTGCTGCGTCCCGCGCTGACCAGCGTGGTGTCTATTTTTTTCGTTGCCATCACTGCCTTTCCTGCCGCATTTCACAAAACCACCACGTTAACACGAATCGCTCCTGTGCGTTGCCCCTGATTACGGAATATCAGACAGTCACCTTCATTGAACGAAGCGTGATCCGTAGCGGCGCGATTTATCGCTCATTCCCGTGCGCAATGCAGGAAAAAACCGCGCGATAAATCGCGCCGCTACGGGCGTACCTTTACATCACTCCCATGATATGTGGCAGCCACAGCGACAGCGCCGGGATATACGTGATTAACATCAACACCAGAAACAGCATGCAGTAGAACGGCAGCATCGCGCCGACCACCTGTTCAATCTTCTGCTTACTGACCGCACTGGCAACGAACAACACGGTGCCGACAGGTGGCGTGATCAGGCCGATACCGAGATTGGTCATCATGATCATGCCGAAATGCACCGGATCCACGCCGAGTGAGGTAGCGACAGGCAGCAGCACAGGCGTCAGGATCAGGATGATCGGTGCCATATCCATCAGCGTACCGATCACCAGCAGCAGCACGTTAATACACATCAGGATCACGTACTTGTTGTCCGACAGGCTGGTAAAGGCTTCGGTAATCGCGGTGGGCAGTTGCATAAAGGTCATCACTGCGCCAAAACCGGCCGCGAAGGCAATCAACACCATCACGATGGTGACGGTTTTGATGGTGCGAAACAGCAGGATGTGCAACTGGCTCCACTTAAAGTCACGATAGATAAACATGGTGACGAAGAATGCCCACAGGCAGGCAATGGCCGCAGATTCCGAGGCGGTGAAAATCCCGGACAGAATGCCGCCGAGAATAATGACGATGGTGAACAGCCCCCAGAAGGCATCAAAGAAGATCTTCAGCGCCTGGCGAAACGGGATCGCTTCACCTTTGGGATACCCACGTTTGCGCGCAAATCCCAGACACATCACCATCAGACATGCTCCGAGCAGCAGACCGGGAAAAATACCGGCGACAAACAACGAGGAAATGGTCACCACGCCGCCCGTTGCCAGCGAATAAATCACCGAGTTATGGCTGGGTGGCGTCAGCACCGCCTGCACCGAGCCGCTGGCGGTCACCGCCGCCGCAAAATCGCGTGGATAACCTTTCTCCTCCATTTGCGGGATCATTACCGAGCCTATCGAGGCGGTATCCGCCACGGAAGAACCGGAAATTGCACCGAAAAACGTCGATGCGACGATATTCACCAGCGATAAGCCGCCACGAATAAAGCCGACGAAGATATAGGCAAAATTCACCAGGCGTCGGGCGATCCCGCCTTCAGCCATGATCGCGCCCGCCAGAATAAAGAACGGGATGGTGAGTAACGAAAACTTATTGATGCCGTTGGTCACCTGAATCACCACCGCTTCAAGCGGCAGGTCAATCCACCAGGCACCGATAAAGGCGCTAAACCCGACCGCGAAAGCGACCGGAAAGCCGACCAACAGCAACAGAATCAGACTGCCAATCAGGATGAATGCGTCCATCACGATGCTCCGAGGTTAGTGGGTGCCGCCAAGCGTGACGATTGGGCGCTGGCTCTGGTCGCCATTCAGCAGACGTTCCAGGGCAAACAGCAGGGTAAAAACGGTGCCAATCGGGATCGGTAAATACATTTCGCCATAGGTGACATTGGGCAGTGAGGCCAGCGGCTGAATCCACATCGCGGCACACAGGTTGTAGCTGGCGCGGAACAGCACCACACATAAGGCGATTAACAGCAGGTTACACAACAGCAGCGCCCATTTTTGCCCGCCAGGTGACAAGCGATCGGTCAACATAGAGACACAAATATGGGTGCCGGCTCGCAGGCCGACCGGCGCGCCGACAAAGGTAAAAATGATCATACAGATAATGGCAACTGGCTCTGGCCATGAGAGCGCGCTGTTCAATACATAGCGCGCAAAGATGCCGACGGGAATGACCGCTACCATGATCATCAACGCTGCCGCCGCCACCCACATGCACAGCAGGTACAACCGATCCATCCACCGGGAATATGCGTTCATAATTGGATCCTGAGTGAAACGCCACGCCTGCGCGCGGCGTGGGGGGTTATTTCACCTCGGCGATCTGTGTCATCAGATCCTGATACTTGCCGCCAAACTGATCGCGTACCGGTTGGGTAGCTTTGACAAAGTAGTCGCGATCGATCTGTTGGAAGGTGACGCCTCCGGCCTTCATTTTCTCAATCGATTGCTGGGTGTAGCTGGCCCACAACTGACGTTCCTCATCCTGAGCTTCTTTGCCCAGCTTCTTCAGTAACGCCTGATCGTCAGCAGAGAGGCGATCCCACGCCGGTTTGGAGAACAGGATCATCTCTGGCTGAATAAAGTGGCCGGTGAGGGTGTAGTACTTCGCTACGGGCAGGTAGTTATGGGCGACAAAGGTCGGTGGGTTATTCTCGGTGCCATCCACCACGCCGGTTTGCATGGCGCTGAACACTTCACTGACGCCCATCGCTACCGGGTTAGCGCCCATTGCTTTTAGCGTGGCGAGCGAGATGGCGCTGTTCTGCACGCGGATCTTCATGCCTTGCAGATCTTCCGGTTTGCTCAGTGGTTTCTTGGTGATCATGTTGCGCGTCCCGGCATCGGTCCAGCCGAGAAACACCATGCGGGTGTTGGGATCTTTATTGAATTTATCGACGATCTGCTCACCTACGCTGCCATCCAGCACTTTGTGCATATGATCTTCATCGCGGAAGATAAAGGGCAGAGTAAGCACGCTGGTTTCCGGCGCGATGGTGGTCACCGGGGCCAACGAAACGCGGATCATATCAATCGCGCCCAGTTGAACCTGTTGTAAGGTTTGATCTTCATCGCCAAGCACGCCACCGGCATACACCTTCATCTCCAGACGACCCTCGGTGGCCTGTTTCAGTTTCTCCCCCATATGCTCCAGCGCGACCACGGTGGGATAACCGGCGGGCTGCACTTCCGCCACCTTAAGGACTTTGGCCTGGGCATTACAGGCCAGCAGGGCGATCATGGAGGACAACGAAACTGCGAGTAGTCTTTTTTTCAGCGTCATTTTTTGCTCCAGCAAGAGGTAGCGAAATCGGACAGTGCAACGGCACCGTTAAAAGGCAGGGCTGGCTCAGAATAATGAAAATCGTGTGGTGAAAAAGTGGGCAGATGTTGATTGAATGAAATGCATCACATTTTGAAACGATGTTTTAATAATTTTATACAGTACGTCACATTTATAAAACCTGCTCACAATCGAAAGAAACTGTGGTGGAAAAACGCACTTTTCGTTTGTAAATAGTAATGAGAACTACTATCAATTCGGCCCGCTAATTTGTTATGATCCGGCGCTCGATCGTGAACTATGCAATTGAAGTTGGAGATGCAGCGTGGTAGCCAGTGATTTGATGCAGACGGATCTCTCCGTTTGGGGCATGTATCATCATGCCGATATCGTGGTAAAGGTGGTCATGATTGGCCTGTTGATGGCCTCTGTGGTCACCTGGGCAATCTTCTTTGGTAAGTTTGCTGAGTTGAGTTCAGCCAAGCGCCGACTGAAACGCGAACATCTCGCCCTGAGTGATGCGCGTTCGTTAGATGACGCCTCCAGCACTGCCGCCAGCTTCAAGGGTAACAGCCACAGCGCCGTGTTACTTAACGATGCACAGAACGAGCTGGAACTTTCAGCCGGTGTCGAAGACACCGATGGTATTAAAGAGCGTACCAGCTTCCGTCTGGAACGCCGCGTTGCCGCTTTCAGCCGTCATGCTGGCCGCGGTAACGGTTTCCTCGCCACCATTGGTTCGGTTGCTCCGTTTATCGGCCTGTTCGGTACGGTATGGGGCATCATGAACAGCTTTATCGGCATCGCACAGACGCAAACCACCAACCTCGCGGTGGTCGCTCCTGGGATTGCGGAAGCGCTGCTGGCGACCGCGATTGGTCTGGTCGCTGCTATCCCTGCCGTGGTCATCTACAACGTATTTGCCCGTATGATTGCCAGCTACAAAGCGTCGCTCGGTGATGTGGCGGCGCAGGTGCTGCTGCTGCAAAGCCGTGACCTCGACCTGGGAAACGTGACTAACGAAGTGGCTCGTCCGACTGCCGCACAGAAACTGCGCGTAGGATAATTGCGATGGCGATGCGTTTAAACGACGACCTGGAAAGCGATGGCGAAATGCATGAAATCAACGTGACGCCGTTTATCGACGTGATGTTGGTTCTGCTGATCATCTTTATGGTGGCCGCGCCGTTGGCAACCGTGGATGTTCGCGTCAATCTGCCCGCTTCCACCAGTGCGCCGCAGCCGCGTCCGGAAAAACCGGTTTATTTGTCGATTAAAGAAGATAACCAGGTTTATATCGGCAACGATCAGGTCACCAAAGAGACGCTGGTCAATGCGCTGACGGCGCAGACGGAAGGCAATAAAGAAACCACCATCTTCTTCCAGGCTGACAAATCAGTAAGTTATGAAACCCTGATGTCGGTGATGGACCAACTTCGTGAAGCCGGATATCTGAAGATTGGCTTGATGGGTATGGAAACGGTGAAGAAGTAGTTTCACTGAAAGTTATGAGGGCGCCCTAATGGGCGCCCTTTTTGTTATGGGCGTAATCGACGACCAAAAAGGAAAACCACGAATCAGGCGGATTAACGGGCAATTATCCTGCGGATCAACTTTGTTAATGTTTGGTTACGTATAACCCTGCTTTTGTAAAGTGCAATGGTGAATTGGATCACATTCATCAGGGAGACGTCACGATAAAAGGGACATCCCCGCATGGAAGACACTGGAAAATCCTATGAGCTCACCTTCTTCTTTACAAAAGTCATCGCAGAGCGGTGCCAAAACTATCTTTAGCGTAACCAGCGGCAACTTCCTTGAAATGTACGATTTCATGGTGTTTGGTTATTACGCGACCGCGATTGCAAAAACCTTTTTCCCCGGTGATAACCCGTTTGCGTCATTAATGCTGACGCTGATGACCTTTGGCGCAGGCTTCCTGATGCGTCCGTTAGGGGCGATTGTGCTCGGTGCCTACATTGACCATCATGGCCGCCGCAAAGGCTTGCTGGTCACGCTCGGTATTATGGCGCTGGGTACGCTGACGATTGCCGTGGTGCCAGGCTATGCCACCCTCGGGGCGGCGGCACCGGTGTTGATTCTTATTGGTCGTTTGTTGCAGGGCTTTTCCGCCGGTGTTGAATTGGGCGGCGTATCTGTGTATCTGGCTGAGGTGGCCCCGAAAGGGCGTAAAGGCTTCTACGTTAGCTGGCAATCTGGCAGCCAGCAGGTGGCGGTTATCTTCGCGGCGCTGCTGGGACTGGGCCTGAACCACCTGTTGGAAAAAGAGGCGGTGACTGACTGGGGCTGGCGTATTCCGTTCGTCATTGGCTGTCTGATCGTACCGTTTCTGTTCTGGATTCGCCGTATGCTGGAGGAGACTGAAGCCTTCAGTCAGCGTAAACATCATCCGACCATGCGTCAGATTATGCGCTCGGTGGGACAGAACTGGGCTCTGGTGTTAGCCGGTATGCTGATGGTGGTCACCACCACGGTGATGTTCTATATGATCACCGCGTTTACCCCCACATTCGGCAAAACCGTGCTGATGATGAGCGATAAAGATAGCTTTCTGGTAACGCTGTTTGTCGGTCTTTCCAACCTGTTCTGGTTGCCGGTGATGGGCTCGTTGTCCGACCGGATTGGTCGCCGTCCGTTGCTAATAACCTTTACCATCCTGATGATCCTCACGGCCTGGCCGGTGCTGCACTGGCTGGTCGGATCGCCGACCTTCGCTCATCTGGTGATGGCTGAACTCTGGTTATCCTTCCTCTACGCCAGCTACAACGGGGCGATGGTGGTGTATCTGGCGGAAATCATGCCAGCCGAGGTACGCGCATCCGGTTTCTCGCTGGCTTATAGCCTGGCAACCGCGCTATTTGGCGGCTTTACCCCGGCTGTCTCCAGCTATCTGATTCACGCCACGGGTGACAAAGCGATGCCAGGCGTATGGCTGTCGTTCGCGGCGGTGTGCGGTTTGATCGGCACATTGCTGATAGGCCGGATGGTGAAGCAGTATCGCACGCGCCACAGCGCGACGGCGGTGAATGCTTGATTATAATCCAGTCGTAGCGGCGCGATTTATCGCGCGTCTTTTTGCCAGAGGTTGCTTTTGCTAAAAAACAGCGCAATAAATTGCGCCGCTACGGAAAATTTAAAACGACAAATCCACCACCACATTATCCGTGTAATTACCCGCAGCCGGGGTATTTTGCGTGGTCAGAATCTGCGCGGTATAGGTATAGCCGCGTGTCAGGCCATCGGTGCTGACGGTCGTTGAGGTGCTGCTGCTCCAGCGGTCCGTACCGGTGGGTCCCCAGCGTGTGGTGGTGGTGGTTCCCTGGTAGATGTCATAGCTTAACCGGTTGGTGCCACTCGCCATATTCCGCACGCCATTCGCCGCATAGCTGCCATTACTCAGGCCCACGGTATAGGTGCTGCCTTTGCTGCATACCACGCTAATGGTCTGCTGCACGGTGGAAAAGCTGCTGACCAGTGGCGCGCTGCCAAAACTGACGTTAGGTGCAGTGATGGTGGTGCAATCATTCGATATCACCACCGTCACGGTAATTGGAATGGTGCCGGTTCCGGTCTGCGGTGTCAGACAAAGTCCACCCACGCCAAGGCTGGTGCAAATGTTATAGGTGACGTACAGGTTGAGCGTCGCCGTATAGGTGCCCGCCGCCACCGTCTGCCCCGTCACCGTTTTCAGATACACCGGCAAGGCAAAGTTCAGGCTGCCGAACAGACCGGCAAGGTTCGCCAGCACCGCTTGTGAAAAGGTATAGGTCGATCCCCCCACCGTCAGTTCAGTGGCGCAGGCGCTGTCCATACACAGGCGCAGCGGAATGTTATCGCTGCCGGTATCGCCGCTGCGTTTCAGGGTGCCACGCGTGCCATTGACGTTGGACGCGCTGGCAAGCTGAAAGGTAATTTGGTTGGTTCCTAATAAGGTCAGGGCTGAACCTGCGCCACAGTTCACGTTCGCGGTGGTTGAGGTGGAACTGATGGTCGAATTGACCACAAAGGTGGTGACCGAGCCAAAACTGGCCGTTGATGCAGGTAGGCTACAGGCGGCTTGTACCAGACCTGGCAACAGTAACAACGTCAGCAGGAGCAGCATTTTTTTCATGGTGATATGCCTGTTGTAGAGTTTTCGCTATTGGGTAGCGCAGCGCCAGGTGGCGGCGGTGGCAACGCGCAGGTGAGCGGGCCATAGGTTTTCAGCGCCAGCGGCTGACCATTGGCGATCGTGAGTTCAGTGCGACAACTACGACCATCCGGCGTGGTGACCTGGATAGGATTGCTGGCCTCCAGGTTCTCCATCCAGGTAATCCCATCCCAGCCGACATACTCGGTTGCCTGCCCGGCACGTAGCACCTGGCTGGAGACGGGGAGCGGTTTTCCGTTGCTGTCATGCAGAATGACGCTGGCAGAACGCAGTTTCTCTACCGGGAAATTAAGCAGATAGCCGCTCTGGCGCTTCACGGCGAAACGCTGCTCGACACGCGGTGATGTCATATCCGCAGGCAGGTCCAGCGTATCGATATCGTATTTCGCGGCGTAGTAGCTGCTAATCGACGGAACCAGCAGATAACCTTCTTTATCGGTGCGTCCCATCGACTGGTTTTCGTAGCGGATGTTGACGTCGGGATAGTTGGTTTTCACCAGCACAAAGGCGTCGTTGATCTGATTGGCGACAAACAGGCGGTTATCCATCAGCACCAGCGCGCCGCTGAAATCTGCCCACTGGGTGATGTTATCGTCGTCGCCATAAAAGCCCGCCGACGTATCCACTTTGTTGTTGCGGTAGCGCAGGCTCCCCTGGCGATAATCGCCGCTGTTACCGCCCTGATTAGCCCAGGAAGCATCCCACGAATAACCGCCGTCGCTCGGCATGGCGCGTGACAGGTAGATGCGTTGATTGTTTTCTCCCTGCTGGTCGCGTTCCATACTGACCGAAGCACTGCCTTGTTCGCCAAACGGAATCACCAGCGAGATGGCTCCGCTCCATTCCCCTTGCTGTTGATCGCGGCTGGCGGAAATATACAGGCTGCTGTTACCCCAAAGATTTTTGCTCCACGACAGGTTCCACAGGCGTGTACGTTCGCCATCGCCGCTGTTGATATCGAGGTACGCCAGTCCGAGGCTCCCGTATTGATTCATCGACACGCTGGCGGTGTATTGCGCACTGCGACGTGCCAGCGAATAAGAGGTGTCCTCCGAGTCACTGCGATTGCCTACCAGCGCCAGATTGCCAAAATCCACGGTCCGCAGCGTGTGTTGCGTGCCAAGGCTGAGCCAACTGTTGTTGTACTGATAACCCCAGCTATATTGCGTGCCGGGTTTACCGCTCATCTGGCTCTGCGCCAGCGCGCCATTGATCACTCCCCAACTGCCGAGTTTCACCTGACCGCCAGCACCGCCCATCGCGACCTCATCACTGCCTTCGGCGTGAGTTTCCAGCGTCAGCCAGTCAGTCAGACCGTAGCGATATGAACCGCTGGCCGCGGCTGCGCCGTAGTCGAAGTTTTTGATGCCGTAATTTTCACGCATCGCCCCGGCGGAAAATGAGTAGTCGGACAAGCCTTGTCTCAGCAGATTGCTGGAAACGTAAAACGGCAGCGTGGTGGTAACCTGACGGCCCACCGCGTCGGTGGTGGTGATCACCGCATCGCCAGCACCGTTGACAAAGGGGACATTGGTGAGTGACCAGGGGCCGGGTTGAACGTTGGCCTGGCTGGAACGATAGCCATTAATAAACAGATCAACGGTGGACGGCACCGCCGCCTGGCCGGAAAACTGTGGCAACGGGTAAGTGACCAGGTCCGGACGCACGCTGAAGTCACGGCCAATCTGCACGCCGCCGAGACGCACGCTATTGCTCCAGGAGAGAGAATCGGTGATGAGATCCCCGGCGCGCCAGCTGACTATCGCTTCCTCGTTTTCGTTACTCCACCAGGTGTCATAACGGATATAACCCTCCTGCTGCTGCGGAGCGCTGCCCTCCAGTTGCTGCTGCCACACGCCGTTGCTGGAGAATTGTCCGGCAGCACCAAATAAGCGCAACTCATTCCAGGTCGCGAGACGCGTGCCGCTATGATCGGTGCGGGTGGCGTAGAAGTCGTAATTGAGCAGCGCTCCCGTGCTGCTACGACCGGGATAGCGCGGGCCATTGTGCGACTGACCAATCACCTGGCCCGGTAACCAGGCCGGGGGAACGGTCAGCAGCAGGCGTTGACGTTGGTTGTCATAATCCACTTTGACGCTGTTCAGCTGGTTAACATTGATCTGCTGGCCCTGCAACTTGTCTGCCGGGATCCCGGCGCGTTCCAAATCGCCGCGCCGCAGCCAAAAATCCCCGTTCTTTTGTTCAACCGGGACGATATTGCCCTGTTCTCCCTGATTGATGATCAGCTCCAGCATGTATTGCTGTCCCGCCGCGTTATTTTGCAGGGCAGGGGGAGGCGGCAGCTCGGAGAACGTCTCCGCGCTACTTATCAGGGGGATCAGACAGCACAGGGCGCTGGTCACCGCCAGCGCGCAGGGATGTGGCGAAAATCGCATTAGCGCAGAGCAGCGCTACGCCAGTGGCCTTTATTCATCTCGGCCTCCAGTTCTCCGCTCACGCTGCTGTTAAGCGGCCAGCGGTTGCTGCTGTTTGCCAGAACGTAGCCGAACAGACCGTCACCCAGCTTGCGCCCGCCAATGGTGACATTGCTCAGGCGCGCATGGCCGTTGCCGTGATTGGTCAACAGCAGCCAGCGCCTGCCCCCGCTGTTCTCCACCTGCCAGCTCAGGTCGGGTTTGGCACTTTCGACAGTCAGACCGCTGCCATACACAAACAGAGGCACCGAGTAGCGCATCTGGAAAGTGAGCCCAGCCTGATTGGCACCGGGACTCCGTGGCGTAGGGATTTCATCCAGTACCACGCGATAGGCCATCTCCTGACCGGCAGCAGGCGGGGTTTGCTTGATTAAGCGCACCAGCTGTTTCTGCCCCGGCTCGACGCGGACCAGTGGCGGGCTGGCGACCACCTCAGTCTGGGTCTGATATTGTTCACGTTGATTTACCTGCTGCCAGGCGAAAATCCGTACCTGCATTAAGGTGGTCGCATCGCCACGATTCTCCAGCCAAAGCTCACTGGCTTTGTCGTCGGGATTGATGGCGGGATCAATCGGCCAGATCATCAGCGAGTTAGCAGCATGGCTGAGAGCGCTGAACGTGAGCAGCCATATCAGCAGCAGGTTTTTCATGTGTTATTCCTTCTTTGTTGTTCCTTCACCAACTCAGGGTGACGGTTAGCGTATCGGTGTAAACCCCGGCGCGCGTCGGCCCGGGTAACTGCAACACGCCGTAAATCGGCAACGTGATGTTGTTGGCGTTGCTGTAACTCAGCGTGATGGGTGAATTCACCCCAATCGCGGTGGTGTGGCTGGCGTTGCTGTATAAGCTGTAGGCCACGGTATTGGTGAAACTGGCCAGTTTCAGGTTGCGGGTGGTGGTGTAGTTGCTGCCGCCATTGATCGACATGCTGACCGTGGTGCCTGGCGTGCAGGCAAGGCTGATGGTGGAACTCTGGACAAAAGTGGCACTGACGCTGTTGCTGGCGACGCCAGACTGGGTGCCAAAATTGAGCGTGCCAAAAACGCCGGGATTAGTACCGGAAACCACGCAGCCAGCCACCACTGAGGCAGAGACCTGAAAGGTTGCGCTCGGCAACCCCCAGGCGTTGACACTCCCTATCAGCAGGGCCAGACCGCCAACAATGCGCGTCCACCCATTGACCACTCTCACCCTGTTTAACCGAAGTTTCTGCCTCAGTAATTCACAGCAACGTTAATGGTATCGGTGTAAGTTCCCGCCGGAATCAACGGGTTGAAACCACCACCGACTACGCGACCATAAATGGCGTAGTTGGTCCCCAGGGTTGGATCGGTGGTTCCGCTCGGCGCGATATTGGTGTTATTGGCGATAGCGGTGGTGAAGGCTGCATCGCTGTACAGGGTGTAGGCGATGCCTTGTGTGTTGTTGGAACCGAGGATTAAATAGCGTGGTTGTCCACTCACGGTGCCATAAATGGTGGCTGGCGCAGCATTGCTGCTGGTGACCTGCACGTTAAAGGTTTGACCGGTGGTGCAGCGAACATAGATACCATTGCCAGATGCCCCAACCAGGGTGGCATTCAATGTATCAAAAGTGGCAGCGCTGCTACCGAAGTTCAATGTACCGAAGTTCACCCCGGTCGTGGCTGATTGACCATTCACCAGGCAACCGGTCGTCAGGGTGAGCGTCGCGTTAATGGTTCCCGTTGTGGTGGCGGCGAAAGCAGCGTACGGCGGGAAGGTGGCGCTCAGGCTGGCGGCCAAAAGAAAAAGCTTGAGTTTCATAATCATTCCTTACTGATTATCCAGGGTCAGTGCTTTTTCACCTGATGATGTATTTATGAAATCAACCGAAAAATAACAAGAAGCCATGTTTGGCGGTACAGCAAAACCCCTGCTGTCTAAGAAAGTTCTTATGCGGCAGGGAAATGATTTATATCAGTTTTCTTTACTATAGTTCAGCAAAGCGAAGCCTGTCAGGTCCACCAATAATTTTTCCCTAATCAATTTATTCAATTCGCCGATAATTCAGTGATAGCAAGGGATCCCGGCAGGTCAAAAAAACTAAACAAGGAATTATTTCTCCCTCTACCGCGATGCAAGGTTCAGTGTTATGTTCATGCATTAATCAGACATAATAACGATTCTCCACTTAGCGATAGATAATGAACATAAAAAAGCCCCAGCGCGCTAATCCCCAGATTCTCCTGGCTCGATTAGCGGCTGCATCGCTTTAAAAGTTAACTGACCGTTTATGCATGCTTTTTAATCTTTGTTCCTGTTCGATAATTCAGCACCTGCTCGCTAGCGGGTTAGTGAGGAGCGCTCATGTTGCTGATTACCTGGGATAGCGTTCTGGTGACGAGCTCATTAATCGTCGCTTTTATCGCCTCATTTACGGCACTGGATACTGCCGGACGCGTTGCGGTGTCGCGTGGCTGCATCGCTCGTTTGTGGTTGGTGGCTGGTGGCACCGCGATGGGTATTGGTGTCTGGGCGATGCATTTCATCGGTATGCTGGCGATGATGCTACCGATGACCATGCGTTACGATGTGCCGCTCACCTCATGGTCACTGGCGGTGGCGATCGTCGCAGCCATCTTTTCGTTTGCCCAGGTGGTACGCGGTAGCCACCTGACATGGCGTCGGTTGGTGCGCGGTACATTAATCCTCGGCAGCGGGGTGGTGGCGATGCACTATCTCGGCATGAACGCGCTGATGATCGAACCGGCCATTCACTGGAATATCGAGCTGGTTGCGTTGTCGGTGGTGATTGCTTATGCCGCATCCGGCGCTGCGCTCTGGCTGGCATTTCATCTGCGCCAGGGCGATGGCCTGTTGTTGATGCGGGGTTGTGCCTCCCTGGTCATGGGGGCTGCCGTTGCCGGAATGCATTATGTCGGAATGGCCGCTGCGCAGTTCAACAACACCAGCAGCATGATGGAACACGGTGTCAGCGATCAGGGGCTGGCAGTATGGGTGACCATCATCACCCTGACCATATTAGGGATCACGTTGTTGCTGTCGATGTTGGATGCGCAGCTGCGCGCGGCGCGACTGGCAGCGAAGCTGAAGCATGCCAACAATGAATTACGCCAACTGGCGATGCACGACAATCTCACGACCTTACCTAACCGGGTGTTGCTGGAGCAGCAACTGGACGCCGCCGTCAAACATGCCACGCTCAACGACCAAACCTTCGCATTGATGTTTATGGATCTGGATGGCTTTAAGGCGGTCAACGATACCTGGGGACATCACGTTGGTGATCGCTTACTTGTCGCGGTAGCTGCGCGCCTGCGTAATCAACTGCGTGAGGATGTCATTCTGGCGCGTCTCGGGGGCGATGAATTTGTGCTACTCAGTCCCGACAGTGACGGTTTACAGGCCGCGACCATCGCCCAGCGCCTGGTGAATACCATCGATGCCCCTTTTGAACTCGACCGTTATTCGCTACGGGTGTCACTCAGCGTTGGCATCGTCATCTTCCCGCTGCATGGCCGCAGCAAGCAGGAGATGATGTTCAACGCCGATTCCGCGATGTATCACACCAAACACAGTGGGCGTAACGGCTGGTGCCTGTTTGAACCGGCGATGAGCACGGTTGCGCAGCATCAGCTGGCGTTGGCTAATGATCTGTGGCACGCGCTGGAACATCAGGAGATGCGCCTGTTCTATCAACCGAAGTTTCGTGCCGGTGGGACCTTGCTGATGGGGTTTGAGGCCCTGCTGCGCTGGCAGCATCCGCGCCGTGGCTTGTTGATGCCGGATATGTTCCTGCCGCGAGCGGAGAAAACCGGGCAGATCATCGCGCTGGGCAACTGGGTGATCAACGAAGCCTGTCGCCAGCTGCGCCAATGGCATGAGGAGGGGAACAGCCACTGGAGCGTCTCCGTTAACCTGTCGGCATTGCAATTCCATCAGCGCGACCTGATCGACAGCATCAGTGAAATTCTGCAACGGCATGCTTTACCGGAAGGCGCGTTGATGCTGGAAATTACCGAAACTATCGCCATGCGTGACCCGCAATTCAGTCAGCAACGTATTGCCGAGCTGCACCAGTTGGGGGTGAAGGTCGCGATTGATAATTTCGGTATTGGTTATGCCAATCTGCTGCATCTGAAACATCTTGAAGCGACCGAGCTGAAAATTGATCGTAGCTTCATCAATAGCCTGCGTGCCGACAGCGAAGACGCCACCGTCGTCAGTGCGATGATTACCCTGGCACAAAGCCTGAATTTGCGCATGGTCGCCGAGGGTGTGGAGACGGAAGAACAGCAACGCTTATTAACCGGGTTGGGTTTTGATACGTTGCAAGGTTATTTACTGGGCAAACCTACCCCGGCAGATCGTATCGGCGAGTTCACGATGACAATGGCCGCACCGCTGGTTATTCCTGAAAATATCGCCCCCCTGGCGGGTGCGTGACGAGCAATTTTGATTTTCTGAATCGTAATCTTTCATCGTTCAACGACCAATAACGGCAGCATGACTGCCGATAAATAATACAATAATATTTATATATTTTACGTTTTATTAACAACACCACAGCTGTTAATCCAGCTATGACTTGGGAACTCACTATGTTAGTGACTTCGTACGATTGGTATACCGTCATCGTCTCGGTGTTGGTGGCGATGCTGGCCTCCTTCACGGCACTGGATATGGCGGGAAGAGTAGCGACTGCCAGTGGCAAATCAGCGCTGGTATGGCTACTGGGCGGCGGCTTTGCCATGGGGGTGGGCATCTGGGCGATGCACTTTATCGGCATGTTGTCGATGAGCCTCGATATGGTGATGAGTTACGACCCAATGCTCACCACGGCATCGATGGTGATTGCGGTGCTGGCATCGATCTTTGCATTGTGGCTGGTGTGCTCGGGCGAACTGCCCTGGCCGCGACTGTGCGGTGGCGCATTGGTGCTGGGTTTTGGCGTGGTGGCAATGCACTACACCGGCATGGCGGCGCTGATGTTCTCGCCTGGCATCGTCTGGAATGGTTACTGGGTTGCGGCATCTGTCGCGATTGCCCTGGTGGCTTCTGGCGTGGCGCTATGGCTGGCGTTTACCCTGCGTGAAGGCACTGGCCGCGTCACCCTGTTGCGCCTTGGCGCGTCGGTGGTAATGGGCTGTGCCATTGCCGGTATGCATTACACGGGTATGGCGGCGGCGAATTTCCCGATGCACAGCCACGCTACCCATATGGGGGTTAACAGCAACTGGCTGGCAATGCTGGTGACGGTAGTGACGCTCGCGATCCTCGGCATCACTCTGCTGGTTTCAATGCTCGATGCTCGCATGCAGGCGCGCACCTCGATCCTGGCCCGTTCACTGGCGGAGGCGAACCGGGAACTGGCGCAGTTGGCGCTGCATGACAATCTGACGCGCCTGCCGAACCGCATTTTGCTGGAAGACCGCCTCGATCAGGCGATCAACAAAGCTGACCGCGAACAGTCTCACTTCGCGTTGATGTTTATGGACCTGGATGGCTTCAAAGCGGTCAATGATGCTTTTGGTCATCATGTCGGAGACAACCTGCTGATTGCCGTGACCGAGCGCATGACCGGACAGATGAAAGGGCATTACACCCTGGCGCGCATGGGAGGCGATGAGTTTGTCCTGCTGATTGAGATTGATGATCCTAATGATGCGGCGGCGGCGGCTGATGCGCTGGTAAAAGCGATCGAGAAGCCGTTCAGCATCTCGCGTTACGAGTTAGTGGTGTCGTTGAGTATCGGTATCGCTGTGTACCCTGGCGATGGTGTGGATGAGCGCGAGCTGATGTTTAATGCGGATGCAGCGATGTATCACACCAAAAACAACGGACGCAACGGCTACAACTTCTTCCAGCCCTCGATGAACACCCTGGCGCAAAGCCAACTGCAACTGAACAACGATCTGTGGCAAGCGCTGGATAATGACGAGCTGCGGTTGTTCTACCAGCCGAAATATTGCGCACCGCGTGGACCCATTATTGGTTTTGAAGCCTTACTGCGCTGGCAGCATCCGACGCGCGGCCTGCTGACGCCGGACAAATTCCTGCCGATGGCGGAAAAGACCGGGATGATCGTCAATATTGGTAACTGGGTGATTAACGAAGCCTGCCGTCAGCTGCATAGCTGGCATTTGCAGGGGCATCCTCACTGGTCGGTGGCGGTGAACCTGTCGGCGTTACAGTTTGAGCAGTGCAATCTGGTGGAAACCGTCACCACCGCCTTAACTCAGCACCAGATTCCGGCAGAGCTGCTGACGCTGGAGGTCACCGAAACCACGGCGATGCGCGATCCTGAAGAGAGCGTGCGTATTCTCACGGAACTGACCAATATGGGGGTGAAAGCCTCGATTGACGATTTTGGTACCGGCTATTCCAGCCTGTTGTATCTCAAACGTTTACCGGCCAGTGAGTTGAAAATTGACCGTGCTTTCGTCAATGAACTGCAAGCGAAATCGGAAGATGCCACCATCGTCTCCGCGATTGTGGCGCTGGCGCAATCGCTGGATTTAAAAGTGGTGGCTGAAGGGGTAGAAACCGAGGAGCAACAGGCGTTTCTCACCGGGCTGGGATGTAATTCATTGCAGGGCTATCTGCTGGGGCGGCCCCTGCCGCCAGACCGCATCGGCGAACTGCCGGAGTTTGTTGCTTCCGCAACCGAACTTGAAACTGCGGCGAAGTAAGCATTTTGCACCGGGTAGCGGCGCGATTTATCGCGCAAGTTTTTCCCACAACGCGCAAGGTATGGCGCGATAAATCGCGCCACTACAATCGCTTGCGGGAGAGGGTTAGGGTGAGGGAAAATCCCCACATTACATTCTGACGGAGATTCAGGTGGCGAAATACCAGCAGCTGGTCGATCAACTGCGCGAACAAATCGAAGCCAATATCTGGCAACCCGGAGAAAAATTGCCTTCGCTGCGTCAGCAGGCCGATCAATCCGGCCTCAGCCTGATGACGGTGATGCACGCCTACGAAGTGCTGGAGAGTCAGGGCTGGATTTTGTCAAAACCACAATCCGGTTATTACATTGCGCCGCGCGCTGCGGCGCTGCGACCGCGTCTGGCGACGCAAACGGTCGAACGCCCGGAGCAGACCGATACCAACAGCTTTGTATTTGATGTCCTCCAGGCGACACGCGATCCGGCGATTATGCCGTTTGGTTCCGCCTTCCCCGATCCGGAGTTGTTTCCTCAGCGCCAGTTGATGCGTTCGCTGGTCAAAGTCTCGCATAACCTGAAACCGACGGACGCGCTCAACAATTTGCCGCCCGGTAACCCTGAGCTGCGCAAAATCCTGGCGCAACGCTACGCACAGCAGGGGATCACCATTTCACCGGACGACATCGTGATCACCAACGGGGCGATGGAAGCCCTCAACCTGAGTTTGCAGGCGGTAACCGAGCCGGGGGATTGGGTGGTGATCGAGAATCCCTCATTCTATGGTGCATTGCAGGCAATTGAACGCCTGAAGCTTAACGCCATCGCCATTGCCAGTGATGTCGAGCAGGGCATTGATTTCGACGAACTGGAACAGGCGCTGCAACGCTGGCCGGTCAAAGCTTGCTGGCTGATGACCAACCGGCAAAATCCGCTGGGTTTTACTCTCAGCAACACGCGCAAGGAACAACTGGTGGCGCTGCTGGCGCGCTATGGTGTGACGCTGATTGAAGACGATGTTTACAGTGAGTTATGGATTGGCGAGGAGAAACCATTACCGGCGAAAGCTTTTGATCGCCTTGGTGATGTCATGCATTGCGGCAGCTTCTCGAAAAATCTGGTGGCGGGCTTTCGCATCGGATGGGTGGCGGCGGGCCGGCATGCGCAACGTGTCCAGCGTATTCAGTTGATGAGTACGCTCTCCACCAGCGCGCCGATGCAACTGGCGCTGGCGGATTTTCTCTCCACCCGCAGTTATGACAGCCATCTGAAACGGCTGCGTCAGACCTTAGCAAAACGTAAACAGCTGGCACGCACTGCGCTGCGTCAGGTACTGCCAGCGGATGCCCGCATCAGCGATACGCCGGGCGGCTACTTTTTATGGGTAGCCTTACCCGAGGGCATCAATACCACGCAGCTTTATCATCTGGCGTTAGAGCAGGGGATCAGTATCGCGCCGGGGCAGCTATTTTCCAGCAGTGAAGATTTCCGCCACTGCTTCCGCTTCAATACTGCCTGGCCGTGGGATGCGCGCGCCGAAGCGGCGGTGGAAAAATTAGGTAAGTTAATCAAACAACTGCACCCGTAGCAGCGCGATTTATCGCGCAGTCTTCTGCTGCCAGACTCCCTCATCCCGACCTTCTCCCGCTAGCGGGAGAAGGAGATGTGCAGTATGCCGGTCAGGTTAAATTTAAACCTGCGCTGCCTGCCGATGTCCCCAGGTCAGGTAATACACATCGTAAAAATCCACTTCGCCTTTCTGCTGCATCAGGCGATGAATACCGCTACGCACGCGGTCCGGCGTGCCTGGGTTATCCAGAATCTTGTTGATGCCCTGGGAGGATACAGGCTGAATGTAATACCACTCGCCGTTGTAACAAACGCGCAGATCCAGCGCATCAATGTCCTCAAAGCGGTATTTCGGATTGATATCCAGCAGCATTAAAAAGCTCATCACCAGCACGAAAACCGTGGCAAACCAGAATGCGGGCCAGCCGAGCATGTCGGTGGAAAAAATCAGCGCTACGCACAGTCCGTAGCACAGGTACATCACCGCCCACAGGCCTGGGTGCGTTTTCAGAAACGAAAAGCTAAAACGTGGCAAATTGTCGCGACGTTCTTCGCGATTCAGTGTGGCGATTTCATCAAGCAGGATTTGTTTTATGGCGTCCATTGTTCACCTCTCTTTCACTGCCTGCCAGTAAAGCACGTAACAGTGAAGGGCGGCAGACACAGATCAGTGAAGAATTTTTATAACAGTTGCGCACAAAATCGCAGGGCAAGGTCATTACGCCCAAAATGTTAAAGAGGTTAATCATTAATTTGGCTTTAGTTAGCAAAATCATGCTTTTATGTGAATTTTGCGGGCCTGAGCACATTGTATTGTCATCCGTTTTTGCCACACTTAAGCAACGTGGCTAACCGGAGAAAGAGTATGACTGTCTACCCATCCAGCCTGCTGTTACTGATGTCTTTCGCCGCTGGCACCTTTTCCGCAGGGGCTTCCAGTAACCCGCAGCATCTGATGTTATCTATCCCGTCTGGCGGGGTGCCGAATAATCCGTTGCCGCTGATCATCTGGCCGGGGGTTGCCCCCGACAACGACAGCGAAGACGAGGAAAATCAGGACACCGCCATCTGGTTTGAAGAAACTTTTACCCGCAACGGCTGGCCCGCTGCGTGGCGTTCCCCCATCTTTCCGTATACCCATTACCACCCGAATACGCATGAAATAATCGGTGTCGGCGCGGGCTGGGCAGAAGTGTTATTTGGTGGCGACAGTGGTCGCATGGTGACGTTGCGCGAGGGGGATGCGGTGCTGATCCCGGCGGGGGTCGGTCATAAACAGATCCACGCCAGTGAGGATTTCTTCACCGTTGGCGCCTATCCTGAAGGTATATCGCCGGAAACGCTGCGCGATGAACCGCGTTTTCTGAGAACCTCTCAGGCGCAGATTCAGCGCGTACCCATGCCGAAGCGCGATCCTTTCACCGGCGGGGAGGGAGCAATGACGGAAATCTGGTTACCGGTCGCGCAGCAGCTTCTGCACCAATAAGGTGCGTTGCACCCATTTCCGGCGTTAACTCACTGATAAGGTGCGCGTGCGGTGCAGCACGCACGCGCCTGGCACAGTTTGTGCAGCAGTGAAATCAGGTCCTCTGATAAGCGCCGGGTAAATCATGAAAGAAAGCTACCAGATAGCATCACACTTCTATGATGAGATGTTGCTGAGCGACGGCCAACACCGCGCTCACTATCAGCACTACTGGGAATGGTTGCAAGCGGCGGACAAAGAGGCAGTGGCGCGTAAACGTGAGGAAGCGGAACTTTTGTTTCATCGCGTTGGCATCACCTTCAACGTCTATGGCGAGGACGGTGGTGCAGAGCGCCTGATTCCGTTCGACAGCGTGCCGCGTATTATTCCTGCCAGCGAATGGGCAATGCTCGATCGCGGTATCCGACAACGGGTACAAGCCCTCAACGCCTTCCTGCACGATATCTACCATCAACAGCACATCCTGAAGGCGGGCATCATTCCTGCCGAGCAGGTGCTGGTCAACGATCAGTACCAGCCTTGCATGCAAGGTGTTGATCTGCATCGTAATATCTATGCGCATATCGTCGGCGTGGATATGGTGCGCAACAACGATGGCGAATATTACGTGCTGGAAGATAACCTGCGCACCCCGTCTGGCGTCTCCTATATGCTGGAGAACCGCAAGATGATGATGCGCCTCTACCCGGAGTTATTTGCCGAGCAGCATGTGGCCCCGGTCGAGCGTTATCCGTCGCATCTGTTGCAGACGTTGCGTGAAAGCTCGCCGGTGAACGATCCGGTGGTGGTGGTTCTGACGCCGGGCCGCTTCAACAGCGCCTATTTTGAGCACAGCTTCCTCGCCCAGCAGATGGGCGTCGAGTTGGTGGAAAGCGCCGATCTGTTTGTTAAAGATGGCGCGGTGATGATGCGTACCACCGCCGGACCTTGCAAGGTGGATGTGATCTATCGACGCGTGGATGATGCCTTCCTCGATCCGCTGGCGTTCCGCCCGGACTCGATGCTCGGCGTACCCGGATTGCTGTCGGTGTATCGTGCCGGGAATGTGGTGCTGGCGAATGCCATCGGCACCGGGGTTGCGGATGACAAATCGATCTACCCTTATGTGCCGGATATGATCCGTTTCTACCTCGACGAAGATCCGATCCTCAATAACGTGCCAACCTGGCAATGCCGCAACCCGAAAGATCTGTCCTACGTTCTGGCCAACCTCGATCAGATGGTGGTGAAGGAAGTGCACGGCGCAGGTGGCTACGGCATGTTGATTGGTCCGGTGGCGAGTCAGCAGGAGCTGAGCGACTTCCGGGCGCGTCTCCAGGCAAGGCCGGATAACTATATCGCGCAGAATACCCTGTCGCTTTCGACCTGCCCGACCTTTATCGACAACGGCCTCGCACCACGGCATATCGACCTGCGTCCGTTTGCGCTGTGCGGGGCGGATATCCGTCTGGTACCGGGCGGTTTAACTCGCGTGGCGCTAACCGAAGGTTCGCTGGTGGTGAACTCATCGCAAGGCGGTGGCACCAAGGATACCTGGGTTCTGGAGGATGACGCATCATGCTAAGCCGCACGGCCAGTGGCCTCTATTGGATGGCGCGCTATCTGGAGCGCGCGGAACAACTCGCCAGGGTATTGGATGTGACTAACCGGCTGTCGTTGATGCCGGTGCGTAACAGCCACGGTGATGAGCTGCTGTTGCCGCTCAATCTTACTGGCACGCGTCAGCTGTTTGAAACGCTCAACGGGCGTTTCACCATGCCGCAGTTGTTCAACTTCTTTGCTCTCGACGATCGCAATCCCAGCAGCATTTTTTGTTGCTGGCAATCGGCATGGAACAACGCCCATGCGGTGCGCGGTAGCCTCTCGTCGGAAGTGTGGGAAAGCATCAACTCCACCTGGATTGAGATGCGTAGCATGCGCCGTCGTGGCATTTCCAGTGCCAATGCCGACAGCTTTTTTGACTGGGTCAAGGAGCGTTGCCATCTGTTTCGTGGTGCGATGTTTGGCACCCTGTTGCGCGGCGATGCCATGAGTTTTATTCGCCTCGGCACCCTGATGGAGCGTGCTGACGGCAGTACGCGCCTGTTGAGCGTCAATCAACAATTGCTGGAGCAGCATCCTGATTCGGTACGCGAATATTATTGCCTCGACACCTTGCTGCGTGCGGTATCCGCTCGCGAGGCCTATAACGCCATCTTCAAACAACAGCTGATGCCGGATCTGGTCAATGAAATGCTGATCCTGCGCAGCGAAAGCCCGCGATCCTTGCACTCCTGCATTGAAGAGATCGCTAACCAACTGGAGCAGATCGGCAGCAGCGGTGAAGATCGCCCGCGCTATCTTGCCACTGTATTGCTGGCTGAGATGCGGTTCAGCACCTGGGAAAGCCTGACGCGTGACGGCCTGAATAACTGGCTGAACCATTTCCTGGCAGACATTAACGCATTGGCTGACAGCATCAATCACACCTATCTGGAGGCGAAATGAGACTGAACATCGAGCATAAAACCTGGTATGCCTGGGAGCATCCGGTCAAACTCAGCACCCAGTATCTGCGCCTGACACCGCAAAACTCGGTGCATCAAAAAATTCTGTCGTGGGAGCTGGCGCTGCCCTGCGATGCGACCCGTACCGTCGATGCTTACGGCAACGTGATGCATGTGCTGACGCTGGACACGCCGCATCAGATGCTGGAGATCGCCGCGCGCGGTGTGGTGGATATTCTTGATGATGGCGAACTGGCGGCCGATCCGGAGTCAACGCTGTCACCGCTGATTTTCCTGCGCGGCACGCCGCTGACGCAACCGGATAGCGCCATCCGCGATTTTGCCCTGCGTTACTGGCGACCCGAAGCACCGCTCGCCAGCCTGGAAAAATTGATGGGAGAACTGCTGCTGAAAATGCCTTATCGTCCCGGCAGCACCCAGGTGAGTGATACCGCTGCGAAAGTATTTGCCGCCGGCTCTGGTGTTTGCCAGGATCACAGCCATGTGTTTCTCGCCTGCTGTCGCAGTCTGGGGATTCCGGCACGGTATGTCAGCGGTTATCTCTATACTGACAATGTCGAACACGTTGCCACCCATGCCTGGGTTGAAGCCTGGTTGGATGGCAGTTGGCACAGCTTTGATATCACCAATAATACCCGCAGCACCCGGCAGCACTTACGGCTGGCGGTGGGCGTGGATTATCTCGACGCCTGTCCGGTTCGCGGCATGCGCCTGGGCGGCGGGGGTGAAGATATGCTGGCGGTGGCTGCGGTGCAACAGGTGCACTCGCAGCAGTAATTCTCTTTGCAGGCGTGACTATGACTTATTGTGTGGCAATGCGTTTATCATCAGGGATGATTTTTGTTTCCGACTCACGCACCAACGCGGGCGTCGACCATATTTCGTCGTTTCGTAAGTTGCATGTGTTTCAGGTGGATGATGAACGCACGTTGGTGCTGCAAAGCGCTGGCAACCTCGCCACCACGCAAAGCGTGATGAGCCTGCTGCGACGCGGTAATGATGACAGCGACCAGCCCAATCTGCTCAACGGGAAATCGTTGTATGACATTGCGTTACTGGTGGGCGAAACGCTGCGCGAAGTGATCAAGCGCGATGGTGAAGAGTTTGGCGGCACGTTGCTGCTGGGTGGACAGATCCGTGGCGAAGAGCCGCGGCTGTTCCAAATCTATCCGCAGGGGAATTTTATTGAAGCCAGCGTCGATACCCCGTATTTCCAGATTGGTGAGAGCAAATACGGCAAACCGATCATTGACCGTGTGCTGCGCTATGAAACGCCGCTCAGTCAGGCGATGCAGTGCGCGCTGATTTCGATGGATTCGACCCTGGCGAGTAATATCTCGGTGGGGTTGCCGCTGGATGTGATGATTTATCACAGCGACAGTTTCAGCGACAACGAGCAGTACCATATCACCGATCAGCACCCCTATTTTTCACAGATCCGCCAGCTATGGAGCAAGGGGCTGCTCAGCGTGTTCTCGCAGCTCCCGCCGCTGAAATTGTAGTTCCTGCCAACAAGCGCGATAAATCGGTGCTGTAGCGGCGCGATTTATCGCGCGTCTGTTAAACCTGATAACGACGTTCATAAATCTGAAAACAAGCCGTTTTACCTTCGGGGCGATAACCGCTCCCTATAAGAAGGTGAACAATGTTTTCTGTTGATCAGGTTCTCAATACTTACTGGCCGGGCTTCCAGGCGGCGGGATGGCAAAAACGCCTGCTGAAATGGGCGCTGCGTGAACACGAATTCCAACAATTTGCCGCTCGCTATCGCCACCTGCAAGGGGTGGACATGGTGGAGCAGGTGCTGGAGCACCTTGATGTGCGCTGCGAGTTAAGCGAGCGCGATCTGGAGCAAATTCCTTCTCATGGCCCGGTGGTGATTATGGCTAACCACCCCCTGGGCGCGCTGGATGGTCTGGCGCTGCTGGCGGCGGTATCGCAGGTCAGGCGCGATGTGAAAATTGTCGCTAACCGCATGCTGATGATGCTGGAACCGCTGAATAACCTGATGCTGCCGGTGGATAACATGGGCAACCGCACCAGCCGTGAGCAGCTGACGCGTATGCAGCAGCATCTCGACAATCAGGGCGTACTGATTGTTTTCCCGGCAGGGGAAGTTTCACGTCTGACCACCCGTGGCGTGCGCGATCGCCGCTGGCATCACAGTTTCCTGCGCCTTGCCGCCCGCGCCCGTGCGCCGCTGGTGCCGGTGCATGTGGTGGGGCGTAACAGCGCGGCTTTTTATGCCGTCAGCCAGATTGCCCAGCCGCTGGCCTTGCTGATGCTGGTGCGTGAGATGTTTCGCCAGCGCGGTTCGCGTATCAAGCTGCATATCGGTGAGCAGATCCCCTTTGCGCACTGGCACGACGGCCACACGCCAGGTAAAGAGCTGGCGAAGCGGTTGCGCAAGCATCTGTACCGTATCAGTCAGGGGCGACGTGGCCTGTTTCAGACCGAGGCAGCCATCGCTCGCCCGGAAGATCGTGCTGAGCTGAGAAAAGCGTTGCTGGAGAGCGAGCGGCTCGGCACCTTGCCGGATGGCAAGCAGATCTACCTGTGGCGGCGCAACGGCGCAAGTTGGGTGCCGCTGTTGCGAGAACTGGGCCGCCTGCGTGAAATTGCTTTCCGCGCGGTAGGCGAGGGCAGCGGCCGACGACGTGACCTGGATAAGTACGATGATGATTACTATCACCTGATTTTGTGGGATGACGCCGAGCTGGAGATTGTGGGCGCGTACCGTTTTATTCCGGGGGCAGAGCAGCTGGAGCGGCGCGGCCTGGAAGGGATCTACAGCGATAGCCTGTTTCATTATGACGAACGTATGCTGCCGATAATTCGCCAGGGACTGGAGCTGGGACGCAGCTTTATCCAACCCGCTTACTGGGGCAAACGGGGTCTGGATTACCTGTGGATGGGGATTGGTGCCTATATCGCCCGCTACCCGGAAACCCGTTATCTGTTTGGCCCGGTCTCGATCTCCGGCGGGATGCCGCTGGCGGCCCGCGACCTGCTGGTGGCGTTTTATCGCCTCTATTTCCCGACCGAGCTGCCGCTGGCAACATCGCGTCGTCCCTATCCGGCTTCGCTACCGGAAGTGCTGGCGCAGTTTACTGGCGACAATTACCAGGAAGATTTACGCCGCCTGAAGCATCTGCTTGCCAACCTCGGTACCGCTATTCCGACGCTGTACAAGCAATACTCGGAACTGTGCGAACCGGGTGGAGTGCAGTTTATTGATTTCGGTAGCGACCCCGATTTTAACCATTGCATCGATGGCCTGGTGTTGGTCGACCTGACGCGCGTCAAAGCCGCACGTTATGAGCGCTATATCGCGATGCATCTGGTCCCGTAGCGGCGCGATTTATCGCGCAGGTTTGTCCCACATCACGCACGTATGGCGCGATAAATCGCGCCACTACTTTTCAGTGGATATCACGGTGCTGTCATCTGAATGCCGTCAACACAACGTAATTCATTGCGTATCCCACTGAACAATTTCTCGCCACTGCCGATAACCAAACTACCAACTTTCGCCTGTAAGCTGATAGCGCTTGTCAACGCTGCGTATTTGCTATTAAGTCTGCAGAGCAATTAAGAATTTTCCTGGGTTACCAGGTGACATCAGGCCAGCAATAGGCAAATAACAATGGATAATAATTCTGACGTCATGTACCGCTTGCTTGTGCAAAGCGTGCTTGATTACGCCATTTACATGCTCAAGCCGGACGGTACGGTAGCGAGCTGGAACGCTGGCGCACAACGCGCCAAGGGCTACACCGCTGAAGAAATTATCGGCAAGAATTTCGCGCTGTTTTACAGTGAAGACGATCGTAAAAATGGCGCACCGCTGCGTGGTTTAGCCAATGCCACCGCCACCGGACGTTTTGAGACTGAAGGCTGGCGTTACCGCAAAGATGGCAGCGCCTTTTGGGCGCATGTGATTATTGATGCGATCCGCGATCAATATGGCGAGCTGCTCGGCTTTGCCAAAATCACCCGTGATTGTACCCAGCAACAGGAGCAACAACGCAGGCAGCGTGAGCAGGAAGAACGGTTCCGCCTGCTGGTGGAGGGTGTCACCGATTACGCCATCTATATGCTGGATCTGGACGGCAACGTCGAAAATTGGAATGCCGGTGCGCAACGCGCCAAAGGGTATGTCGCGGAAGAGATCGTCGGACAGCATTTTTCACGCTTTTACAGCGCACAGGATCGCCTCAACCATATCCCGGAGAAGAACCTCGGTATCGCGTTTAAAACCGGGCGTTTTGAAGATGAAGGCTGGCGTTATCGTAAGGATGGCAGTGCCTTTTGGGCGCATGTGATTATCGATGCCATCCGTGATGATGCCGGCAAGTTGATCGGCTACGCCAAAATTACCCGTGACTGCACCGAACAACAGGCGTTACTGCGCGCCCAGCGTGAGCAGGAAAAAACCTTTCGGCTGTTGGTCACCGGGGTGCGGGATTACGCCATTTACATGCTGGATGTGCAGGGGCGGGTGGTGAACTGGAATGCCGGGGCGCAACGGGCGAAAGGCTATCGTTCCGAAGAGATTGTCGGCCAGCATTTTTCGGTGTTCTACGGTGCACAGGAGCGCCAGTCGAAAGCGCCGGATGCCAATCTGGGTATCGCGCTGAAAACCGGCCGCTTTGAGGATGAGGGCTGGCGTTATCGTAAGGACGGCTCCGCCTTCTGGGCACATGTGGTGATCGATGCAATCCACAATGAAGAAGGCCGACTGATTGGCTTTGCAAAAATTACCCGTGATGTGACTGAACGTCGTGAACATGAGCAGCAGTTGCTGCGTGCACGGGATTTGGCCGAAGCGCAGAGCGCCAAAGCCTCTGAGCTGTCGAAATTCCTCGACACCATCATTACCCATATCCCGTCGTGTGTGATTGTTGAAGACGCCATCACCCGTGAAATTCTGATGGTCAACGACAAAGCCGAGCAGTTGTTCGGCATCAACAAGTTATTGATCATGCATAAACGGCCGCATGAATGTATGTCGGCAGAGCTGAGTGATTACTTCAACAGCCTGGCGGATATTGCCCTGCGCAGTGAAGGTATCCATACACGCGAGCAACTGTTGCTGACGGCGGGCGGCGAGCGCATTCTGCATACCCGCGCCACCACTATCGCCGGAAAAGATCTGCGGCAGAACTTCGTGATGCTGATTGTGGAGGACGTGACCGACCAGCGTGAAGCGGATGCGCGTATTCACCATATGGCGCACCACGACAACCTGACCAGCCTGCCCAACCGCATTCTGTTCCGCCAGAAACTGAGTGAGGCACTGCGCGCGGATACACAGGGCGGGTATATCACCGCCACGCTGTGTCTCGATCTCGATAACTTCAAAAACGTCAACGATGCGCTGGGCCATCAGATTGGTGATGACCTGTTGCGTACGGTGGCGAAGCGTTTGCGGAATGTATTGCGCGATCACGACACCCTGGCACGTATTGGCGGTGATGAGTTTGCGATTGTGCTGCCTGGCATTCGTAACGCCGATGAAGCCGCCGTGGTGGCGCAGCGACTGATTGAAGCGATTCGTCCTCCGGTCAATCTGGAGGGACATAATCTGTCAGTCGGGCTGAGCGTCGGGATTGCGCTGAGTTCACAGGCCGCTAACACGCCGGAACATATGTTGCGCTGTGCTGATATGGCGCTGTACGAAGCCAAACGTAATGGCCGAAATCGTTATGAGCATTTCACGCTGGAGATGGATGACCTGGCACGGAGTCGCCGGGTGATCGAGAACGATCTGCGCGATGCGATTAGTGGACGTCAGCTCAAGCTCTACTATCAGCCGATCACCGATGGTGATGAGAAAGGGATCATTGGCTATGAAGCGCTGATGCGCTGGCATCACCCGATCAAAGGGTTGATCATGCCGAACGATTTTATCCCGATCGCCGAAGAAACCGGTCTGATCCATCTGCTGGGGGCGTACGCGCTGTATGAAGCCTGTCGTGAAGCAGCAAGCTGGGAAGGGGAGCAATCGGTGTCAGTTAACCTGTCGCCGTTGCAGTTCAAAAACAGCTCGTTGGTATCGGTGGTAGAAGGCGCGTTGCGTGAGTCCGGACTGGCACCGCATCGTCTTGAGGTGGAGATCACCGAATCGGTGTTGCTGGATGATACCCTCGGTAATATTCGTACTCTGCAAAGTCTGAAAGCGCTGGGCGTGCAAATTGCGCTGGACGATTTCGGCACGGGTTATTCATCTCTCAGCTACCTGCGGTCCTTCCCGTTCGACAAAATCAAAATCGACAAGTCGTTTATCAACGATATGGGTGACAGTCGTGAAGCGCTGGCGATTATCCGGGCTATCACCGGGATGAGCCGGAGTCTGGATATTCAGATCACCGCAGAAGGGGTGGAGAGCAGCGAGCAGTTTGCCCGGTTGCGTGAAGAGGGTTGTACCCTGTTCCAGGGCTACCTGTTTGGTCGGCCGCAGCCTTCAGAGCTACGCTTAAAAACGCTGGAATAAAACAAATCGGCCCGCAATGCGGGCCGTTTTATCTTATGCGCCGTGGCTTTCGGTATTCATACGGCCCAGATCTTTATCGATCAGGAATAGGCCTTCACCTTTGCTGCCCACCAACGCCAGTTTATCCAGCACGGTTTTGAACAGCTTCTCTTCTTCATGCTGCTCCGCCACGTACCATTGCAGGAAGTTGAAGGTGGAGTAATCCTGCGTGGTCATCGCCGCATGAGCCAGTTCATTGATTTTGCTGGTGATCAGCTTTTCATGATTTAACGTTTCTTCGAACAGTTCAGCCAGGGAGTTCCAGCTGACCGGCGGCGCCGCGATGCTGCCCAGTACTGGCAGCGAACCGGCATCGCTCAGGTAATCAAACAGGCGCTGCATATGTTCCATCTCTTCGCGAGAGTGCATTTTCAGGAAGGAGGCAGCCCCTTCAAAACCTTTGTCACTGCACCAGGCACTCATTTGCAGGTAGAGGTTGGCAGAGAAGAATTCCAGATTCAGTTGGTCATTCAGACGAGCAGTCATTTCAGCAGTTAACATGGCTGATTCCTTTTTTAAATTTTTCAGGTGAGTGCGGTGAATTATGCATCAACCTATACTTTTTTGTGAAGTGATTTTCGTCAAAAAGTTGAATTTATCTTATTGATTATAAATGGAATTATTCAGGTTTTTGAATGCGACCGATTCTCATTTTTGTCTTCTTTTCATTCTGATTTATTGCACCATTATGGTGCGTCGAGGTTGCCTGTTTAGCGTGCACTCACTGCGTTATTGATTTTATTTTCAGCGATCTGATTACCTGACGAAAATATTGATGTGAGAAATAAAGGCATCTGCGCTGAATTTTTTCAGGCAGAAAGATTGATATTTCGGTCATTTAATTGTTACTGAACAAAATTAGCGCTTTCGCAATTAAAGAAAATACCAGCTGGCATAAATCCTGCTTAGAACTTAGTTCCATATATTGCAACTGTTTGGTTAAAAAATAACGCCAGCAGGAGGGTTTTATGTCTGAAGAAAAAATCATTGCTACCCATGAACGGGTGTCGGCGGGTATCGGCGGTTACGTCGCGTTGATATTGGCCATTCTGTTTTTCTCCGGCTTATTTTATAAGGTGGACGGTTTTAGCTGGTTAGGGGCGTTTGATTTCACCACGCTGGGCGGCAGTTTCGGCACCATGAAAGAATCGACCAATACCTTCCTCGGTGCCGGTGGCCTGAGCGCCAAAGCAGGCTTTCTGTTTGCGTTGTCGCTGGCCCCAACGGTGATGCTGGCGCTGGGTGTACTGGAGATCTTTACCCATTACGGTGCGATTCGCGCCGCGCACAAGTTATTGACGCCGCTGTTGAAACCGTTGATGGGTTTGCCGGGTCGCTGTGGCCTGGCATTAATTACCGATCTGCAAAGTACCGATGCTGGCGCTGCATTAACCAAAGAGATGTACGACCAGCAACAGGTCAGCAAAAAAGACATCGTGGTGATGTCCGCCTGGCAATATTCCGGTGCCGGTTTGATCAATAACTATTTTGCTATCGGCTCGGCGTTGTTTGCTTCAATGACGGCTCCGATCATTATTCCGCTGGTGTTAATGTTTGTTCTCAAATTCGTCGGTGCGGCTTTTGTCCGTTTCATGTTAAATAGTGTTTATAAAAAGGATTTTGCCGATGTCAAATAATGCTCCGTCACGGGTGAATAATAACCCGTTCGATATTTTTATCGTGGGTGCGCGTAAAGGCTTCCATATCGCTATCCATAATCTGATGCCAAATGTGGTGATGGCTTATGTGCTGGCGGAAGTGCTGAATCTGCTGGGCATTATGCAATTCCTCGGGCATCTCTTTGCCCCGGTGATGGGGCTGTTTGGCCTACCGGGGGAAGCCATTACTGTGCTGCTGACGGCCTGGTTATCCTCCTCGGCAGCAGTGGGGGTGGCAGTCAGTCTGCTGACCAAAGGGACTCTGAGCGGAGCGGATATCACTATCCTGGCCCCGGCAATTTTCCTGATGGGATCACAGTTGCAATACATGGGTCGCCTGTTGGGTGTTGCCGATGTGCCGAAGAAATACTGGCCGCTGTTGATGCTGACCAGCATCATCAATGCGGTGATCGCCATGCTTGTGATGCGTTTTTTTGTTTAGGAGCTAACCGGTGTCCAACGTCTTAGAACATTATCATTTTCTGCATGAAATCCCGGAACTGGGTTTTCAGGAGTTTAAAACCTCAGCCTATATCGCCGACCAGCTGGAACAGGCGGGGATCAAAGTCATTCGCGGCATTAACAACACCACCGGCATTGTGGCGGAAATTGACAGCGGTGTGCCCGGCCCGGTGCTGGCATTGCGTGCGGATATGGATGCACTGGGACATGTCATTGATGGGGTCGCTTGTGCACGCCATACCTGCGGCCATGATGGTCACTCCTCGGTGGTACTGACTGCCGCGCAGGAGCTGTTGAAAGAAGGGGCAATCAAAAAAGGCCGCCTGAAGTTATTGTTCCAACCCGCTGAGGAACTGGGCGCAGGCGCGCTGTCGATGATCGAGGGCGGGGCAATGGAGGATGTCGAGATGATCCTCGGTTTCCATGTGCGCCCGCTGGAAGAATGCCATGTGGGACAGGCGACGCCTGCGGTGATCTATTCTGCCTGTAGCACGCTGGAAGCAACCATCAAAGGCGTTCCGGCCCATGCGGCACGCCCGCACCTTGGCGTAAATGCGCTCGACGCGGCGGTACAGGCGGTGCAGGCCGTGAACAGTATCCATCTGTCACCGGGGCTGAACTGGAGCGTCAAAGCGACACGTTTTCTCTGTGATGCCGGTGTCACCAACTCGGTACCGGATGAAGCGCGCGTGGTGTGGGACCTGCGTTCGCAGGAAAACGAACCGATGGATATCCTCAAACAAAAAGTGACGCAGGCGGTGCTCAATAGCGTTGCGGCACTGGGGGCAACTGCCGAGGTGGTGGTGCTCAAGGAAATGCCTGCGGCGGAGATCCATGAGGAAGCGACGGCGGTGATTCGGGCGGCGATTGTTGATGTGCTGGGCGAAGAGGGGCTGCTGGGCGCGAAAACGACGCCAGGCAGTGAAGATTTCTTCTATTACCCGGTGAAATGCCCAACGGTGAAAGCCGGATTCTGGGGATTAGGCACCAACCTGGTGCCGGGCCTGCATCACCCTGAGATGCGTTTTGAACTGAGTTCGCTGGAAATTGGGGTGAAGATCTTCAAAGCCGCGGTGACGAGAGTGTTGGGTTAATCTGAGCTTCCTCCGTAGCGGCGCGATTTATCGCGCAGGTTTTTCGGCAACGCGCACGGAATTGCGCGATAAATCGCGCCGCTACCCATGCTGCATTGTTCCTCTCGTCGCCAATTTCCCCACCTCACTGAAATATTGTATGCTATGCCGCCTGAATAACCGCTGGCTCAGCCCCGGTCACCCTGATTTATTCGCAGCGCGCGGCTCGTGCGTTGCCCTTTGAGAAGATTTCACTGATGTCTAATGCTCCCTTTTTACAAGAGGTGGCGCGCCGCCGTACCTTCGCGATCATTTCGCACCCGGACGCCGGTAAAACCACTATCACCGAGAAAGTTCTGCTGTTCGGACAGGCTATCCAGACCGCCGGTACGGTAAAAGGCCGTGGATCAAACCAACACGCCAAATCCGACTGGATGGAGATGGAGAAGCAGCGTGGTATCTCCATCACCACCTCGGTGATGCAGTTCCCCTATCGTGACAGCCTGGTGAACCTGCTGGATACCCCTGGGCACGAAGACTTCTCGGAAGATACCTACCGTACGCTGACGGCGGTGGACTGCTGCCTGATGGTGATCGATGCCGCCAAAGGTGTTGAAGATCGTACCCGTAAGCTGATGGAAGTGACCCGTCTGCGTGATACGCCGATCATCACCTTTATGAACAAACTTGACCGTGATATCCGCGACCCGATGGAGCTGCTGGATGAAGTCGAGAACGAGCTGAAGATCGCCTGTGCGCCTATTACCTGGCCGATCGGCTGCGGCAAACTGTTTAAAGGCGTGTATCACCTCTACAACGATGAAACCTATCTGTACCAGACTGGTCAGGGGCACACCATTCAGGAAGTGCGTATCGTTAAAGGGCTGAACAATCCGGATCTCGACAAAGCTGTCGGTGAAGATCTGGCGCAGCAGCTGCGCGATGAGCTGGAGCTGGTGCAGGGTGCATCCAATGAATTTGATGAAGAGTTGTTCCTGAGCGGCGAAATCACCCCGGTGTTTTTCGGCACCGCGCTGGGTAACTTTGGCGTTGACCATATGCTGGATGGTCTGGTTTCCTGGGCACCGGCACCGATGCCGCGTCAGAGCGACACCCGTACCGTGGAAGCTAAAGAAGAGAAGTTCAGCGGCTTCGTGTTCAAGATTCAGGCCAACATGGACCCGAAACACCGCGACCGCGTGGCTTTTATGCGCGTGGTATCCGGTAAATATGAGAAGGGCATGAAGCTGCGTCAGGTTCGCATCGGCAAAGATGTGGTGATCTCTGACGCGCTGACCTTTATGGCCGGTGACCGTTCACATGTGGAAGAAGCCTATCCGGGCGATATCATCGGTCTGCACAACCACGGCACCATCCAGATTGGCGACACCTTCACCCAGGGTGAGAACATGAAGTTCACCGGTATTCCGAACTTCGCCCCTGAGCTATTCCGTCGTATTCGCCTGCGCGATCCGCTGAAGCAGAAACAATTGCTGAAGGGTTTGGTACAGCTGTCGGAAGAGGGCGCGGTACAGGTATTCCGTCCGGTGCATAACAACGATTTGATCGTTGGTGCGGTGGGTGTGTTGCAGTTTGACGTGGTGGTCGCGCGCCTGAAAAGCGAATACAACGTTGAAGCAATTTACGAATCGGTCAACGTGGCAACCGCGCGTTGGGTTGAATGCGCTGACGTGAAGAAATTCGATGAATTTCAACGTAAAAACGAGATCAACCTTGCGCTGGATGGCGGTGATAACCTGACCTATATTGCCCCGACCATGGTGAATCTGAATATCACCCAGGAACGTTATCCTGACGTGACTTTCCGCAAAACGCGCGAGCATTAATCGCCGTTTTCTCCAGGGCCTGTGGTTTCCACTGGCCCTGTTTTTCCCTTCCAGACTCCTCTTAAAAACGCTGTTTTTTTCGCTTTTTGGCGAGATATCAACCACAAAAACCGGCAAAACCCTCAGTCCCGTCTATGATCATTCTGTCGGACGAGAAAAGAAACTTCAGGTTTCATTGCGTCCATTATCGCAGCAACGCCGTTTGTTGCTGGCTCATTCGCGGTTGCGGATGCGTAAACGGATAGAAGGATGATATCGATGATTAAGACTAAGATTGCCAAAACCCTGATTGCCGCGCTGGCGGGTTCGGCCCTGATGAGTGGCGCTGCACTGGCCGATGAATCCCTGACGCAAAAAGCGCAGGCGACCGCCGACAGTGCCGGGGCAAAAATCGATAGCTCTATGAAAAAAGTCGGTGGGTATATGGATGACAGCGGCATCACCGCCAAAGCGAAAGCGGCGCTGGTGGATGATGAAGCGATAAAAAGCACGGATATCTCAGTAAACACGCATCAGGGCGTGGTGACCTTGAGCGGTTTTGTCACCTCTCAGGACCAGGCGGAAAAAGCCGTGGCCGTGGTGCAGAAAGTTGAAGGGGTGAAATCCGTCAGTGACAAACTGCACGTTAAAGACAGCAAAACCACTTCACTGAAAGGTTATGCCGGGGATGCGGCAACCACCAGTGAAATCAAAGCTAAACTTTTAGCGGATGACATCGTGCCATCACGCAACGTGAAGGTGGAAACCACGGATGGCGTGGTGCAGTTGTCCGGTACGGTCGCCAACAAGGCGCAGTCGGACCGCGCGGAGCAAATCGCCAAAGCCATTGAAGGCGTGAAAAGTGTCAAGAATGACCTGACGATTAAATCTTAACCGTGGGCGCTGCGGCTTTTCGTATCCGCCGCAGCGTAATAACAACATCTTTCTGCACACCCACATTGGGATGAACTAAGCAGTTCGATTTTCACGATGGTAAGGAGAGGCTTATGTTTCGTTGGGGCATTATCTTTCTGGTGATCGCACTGATTGCTGCAGCATTAGGATTTGGCGGTCTGGCGGGTACGGCAGCATGGGCGGCTAAAATTGTCTTTATTGTCGGTATTATTCTGTTCCTCATCAGCCTGTTTACCGGGCGTAAACGACCCTGACTCTGAGTCATAGTTCGCTCACCCGGCAGTAGCCTGAAGCGGAGACCAGTCAGGGCATAATAATGACTGGTTCTCCGGGTTGCGGGCGGTGGCGATTCTGCGCTTTAGCACCCCTCAGAGAAAGAACCGCTGAGGGACACATCTTGGGTATACGCATCCCTGTGACGCTGGGAACCATCGAACCCTTAGCGCTCACGCCCTTCAAATCAAACAAAATTGCGCTGGTGTGCGAAGGTGGCGGTCAACGCGGCATCTTTACCGCCGGAGTGCTGGATGAGTTTCAGCGCGCAGGCTTCAATCCTTTTGATCTGATGCTTGGCACCTCCGCAGGCGCACAAAATCTCTCAGCGTATGTCTGCGCCCAACCGGGTTATGCGCGGCGCGTGATCACCCGTTACACCACCAGCAAACTCTTCTTTGATCCGGTGCGTTTTGTGCGTGGCGGAAATCTGATCGATCTGGACTGGCTGGTAGATATCACCAGTCAGGAGCTGCCGTTGGCGATGAGCACGGCGGAGGGGCTGTTTGCCAAAGGCAGTGAATTTTATATGTGCGCTTGCCGCAGCGATGATTACAGCGCGCATTACTTCAGCCCAACCCGCAATACCTGGCTCGATATCATCAGAGCCTCCAGCGCCATTCCAGGGTTCTATCGCAGCGGGGTGGAGATGGATGGCATCAGTTATCTGGATGGCGGTATCAGCGATGCCATTCCGGTGCGTGAGGCGGCCCGGCGGGGTGCCGATACCGTTGTGGTGATTCGCACCGTTCCGTCGCAGATGTCGTACACACCGAAATGGATCAAGCGCATGGAACGCTGGCTGAGCGACAGCGCTTTGCAGCCAATGATCAACATTTTGCATCAGCACGAAGAAAGTTATCATGATATTCAACAATTTATCGATCAGCCGCCGGGGGATTTGCGCATTATCGAGATCTTCCCACCCAAACCGTTAGCCAGTAACGCGCTGGGCAGTCGCATCGCCTCGTTGAATCAGGATTACCATCTGGGTCGGCGCTGCGGCCGCTATTTCCTGGCCACGCTCGGTCAGTGGCTGAGTGATGCTGAGCCATTTGTGCGGCATACTGTCGTTACGCCACCTGCTGCGGTGGCGAATGCGCCGGATAACCGCGAGGTCAACACGCCTGACGTGGCCGGTAACGATGCTGATTATGATGCAGGTTCGCTGGCATGAGATTTATCGATACCCACTGTCATTTTGACTTCCCGCCGTTTGTTGATGCGGCGGAAGCGAGCATTGTGCGTGCTGCGCAGACAGGGGTTGAACGTATTATTGTACCCAGCGTCGATGCCAGTCGCTTTGCGCTGGTCAGCCAGTTGGCACAACAACATGCCGCGTTATATGCCGCGCTGGGGCTGCATCCGATTCAGATCGCCGTGCATCAGGATACGCACCTCGATCAACTGACGGATTGTCTGCACACCCCGGACGTAAAACGCGTGGCATTGGGGGAGATCGGACTCGATCTGTATATGGACGATCCCCAGTTCGACAAACAAACCCGGCTGTTGGATGGGCAGTTGAAGCTGGCCAAACGTTTCGATCTGCCGGTGATCCTCCATTCACGTCGTACCCACGATCAGCTGGCGCTGCATTTGCGCCGTCACGATCTGCCGCGCCGTGGTGTGGTGCACGGTTTTGCCGGTAGCCTGCAACAGGCACAGCGTTTTATTCAACTTGGCTATGCGATCGGCGTCGGTGGCACCATTACCTATGAACGCGCCAGTAAAACGCGTAACACCATCGCAGCATTGCCGCTGGATTCCCTGTTACTGGAAACCGATGCGCCTGATATGCCGCTGAACGGTTATCAGGGCGAACCCAACCGCCCGGAGCGAGCACGGCTGGTGTTTGATGTCTTGTGCCAGCTACGCCGTGAGCCGCCGGATATCATCGCTGATGCGCTTTGGCAAAACAGCCTGCGCGTCTTCAATCTCCCCGACTGAGCCTGGTCTGATCCCTGCGTGCTGCTCTGAATTGGCTACATTTACAGGGTGGTGGCGACACAACTTTCTCAATTAATGTGATAATAATAACATCTGCATTCCCGATCATGTCGGGCGCGCAATGGCGATATTTTGTGATGTTTATCACTTAATAAATGTATTATTTGCACAGTTTTCTTTTTTCATGTGATGAGTGATCGAATATTTCGTCGCTCAAATTGTTAGAATTATCACATTCCCTGGCGGGCGACTTCCGCCCAGGCTGACTTTTTTGGAGAGCACCATGACTGATTTCACCGCAGCCGCGCAGCGCGCACTGCAACTGATGGATTTGACCACACTGAACGATGACGATACTGACGAAAAAGTGATCGCGCTGTGCCGCCAGGCCAAATCACCCGCCGGTAACACCGCCGCTATCTGTATCTACCCGCGCTTTATCCCGGTGGCGCGCAAAGCGCTGCGTGAGCAGGGCACACCGGAAATCCGCATCGCCACGGTGACCAACTTCCCGCATGGCAATGATGATCTGGTTATCGCACTGGCGGAAACCCGCGCGGCGATCGCTTACGGTGCTGATGAGGTGGACGTGGTGTTCCCGTATCGCGCGCTGCTGGCGGGCAATCGTCAGATCGGTTTTGATCTGGTGAAAGCCTGCAAAGAAGCTTGTGCGGCATCCGGTGTATTGCTGAAAGTCATTATCGAAAGCGGTGAACTGAAAGATGCGGCGTTAATCCGTGAGGCTTCCGAAATCGCTATCGATGCCGGTGCCGACTTTATCAAAACCTCCACCGGTAAAGTGCCGGTCAACGCCACGCCGGAAACCGCCGCTATCATGCTGAGCGTGATCCGCGATAAAGGCGTGCAGCAGCAGGTCGGTTTTAAACCGGCAGGTGGCGTGCGCAGCGCAGAGGATGCGGCCCACTATCTGCAACTGGCCGACGATATCCTTGGTGCGGGTTGGGCGGATGCGCGCCATTTCCGTTTTGGCGCTTCCAGCCTGTTGGCGAGCCTGCTTAATACGCTGGGCCATGCCACCACCGCCAGCAAAGCTGGGTATTAATTGTTTTCGTAGCGGCGCGATTTATCGCGCGATTTTCAGCCGGGGAGGCAACCTTGTTCCTGCCACAAGAAATTATTCGCAAAAAACGCGATGGTCGTGAGTTGAGCGAAGCGGAGATCCGTTTCTTTATCAACGGTGTGCGTGATAACAGCGTATCAGAAGGACAAATTGCCGCGCTGGCGATGACCATCTGGTTCCACGATATGTCGCTGGCCGAACGCGTGGCGCTGACGATGGCGATGCGTGATTCCGGCACGGTGTTGAACTGGCAGGCGCTGAATCTCAACGGGCCAATTGTCGATAAACATTCAACCGGCGGCGTGGGTGATGTGACTTCGCTGATGCTTGGCCCGATGATCGCCGCCTGCGGTGGTTATGTGCCGATGATCTCGGGTCGTGGTCTTGGCCATACCGGCGGCACGCTGGATAAGCTGGAAGCGATCCCCGGTTTTGACATCTTCCCGAGCGATGATCGTTTCCGCGAGATCATCAAAGAAAATGGGGTGGCGATCATCGGGCAGACCAACTCGCTGGCACCGGCTGACAAACGTTTTTACGCGACACGCGATATCACCGCCACCGTTGATTCGATCCCGCTGATCACCGCCTCGATCCTGGCGAAAAAGCTGGCGGAAGGGCTGGATGCGTTGGTGATGGATGTCAAAGTGGGCAGCGGTGCCTTTATGCCAACCTTTGAAGCCTCAGAAAATCTGGCACAGGCGATTGTCGGCGTTGCCAATGGCGCAGGGTGCAAAACCACCGCGCTGCTGACCGACATGAATCAGGTGCTGGCTTCCAGCGCCGGTAACGCTCTGGAAGTGCGCGAAGCAGTGCAGTTCCTTACCGGCGAAGCGCGTAATCCCCGTCTGCTGGAGGTAACGCTGGCGCTGTGCAGTGAAATGCTGATATCCGGCAAGCTGGCGTCAAATGACTCCGAGGCTCGGCAGCAGTTGCAACGGGTGCTGGATAACGGCCAGGCGGCAGAGGTGTTTGGCCGTATGGTAGCCGCGCAGCAAGGCCCGACGGACTTTATCCAGCGTATGGACCATTACCTGCCTGCCGCCATGCTGAGTAAAGCGGTGTATGCCGACCAGCCGGGCATTGTCAGCGCGATGGATACCCGCGCCCTCGGCATGGCGGTGGTGGCACTGGGCGGTGGCCGTCAACGCGCCAGCGATACCATTGATTACAGCGTCGGTCTGAGCGAAATGATTACACTTGGGGCGCAGGCTGATGCACAACGCCCGCTGGCGGTAATCCACGCCGCAACCGAAGCGCAATGGCAGCAGGCTGCCGCTGCGGTCAAAGCAGCCATCACCCTGAGTGACAGTGCGCCGCCTGAGACGCCGGTGGTTTATCGCCGCATCAGCGAATAGTTGCCGCCGCTGCGTGCCAGGCCGAAGCCATTCGGGTATACTGATCTGATCGCTTTTTTTTGACTTGTCATCGCGCAGTTGCGCAGGAGACTTGCATGAAACGTGCTTTTATTATGGTGCTCGATTCCTTTGGGATCGGCTCCAGCAAAGACGCCGCTAAGTTCGGCGATGAAGGATCGGATACGCTCGGCCATATCGCCGAAGCGTGCTTTGCAGGCCAGGCCAATGAAGGCCGCGAAGGTCCGCTGCACTTGCCAAACCTCACCGCGCTGGGGTTGGGTAAAGCCGCTGAACTCTCCACCGGGCGTTTCCCGCCAGGGTTGGATCCGCGTGCAGAAATTATCGGTGCCTATGCCTACGCCAGTGAACTCTCCTCCGGTAAAGATACGCCGTCAGGCCATTGGGAAATCGCCGGTGTGCCGGTACTGTTCGACTGGGGCTACTTCAGCGACAAGGAGAACAGCTTCCCACAGGAACTGCTGGATAAACTGGTACAACGCGCCGATCTGCCAGGCTACCTCGGCAACTGCCACTCATCCGGGACGGTGATCCTTGACCAACTCGGCGAGGAGCACATGAAAACCGGCAAGCCGATTTTCTACACCTCGGCGGATTCGGTATTCCAGATTGCCTGCCATGAAGAGACGTTTGGACTGGAGCGGCTGTACGAGCTGTGCGAAATCGCCCGCGAAGAGCTGACCGAAGGTGGCTACAACATTGGCCGTGTGATTGCGCGCCCGTTTGTTGGCGACAAGGCCGGTCACTTCCAGCGCACCGGCAACCGCCACGATCTCGCGGTTGAACCACCGTCACCGACCATGCTGAAAAAGCTGGTGGATGAGAAGGGCGGCGAAGTGATTTCCGTGGGCAAAATCGCGGATATCTACGCGCAGCAGGGCATCACGCAAAAAGTGAAAGCCACCGGTCTGGATGAATTGTTCGACGCCACGATCGCGCAAATGAAGAAAGCGCCGGATCAGTCGATTGTGTTCACCAACTTCGTCGATTTTGACTCGACCTGGGGCCATCGTCGCGATATCGCCGGTTATGCTGGCGGGCTGGAGCTGTTTGACCGTCGCCTGCCTGAGCTGATGGAACTGGTGAAGGAGGATGACATTCTGATCCTGACCGCCGACCACGGTTGTGACCCCAGCTGGCACGGTACCGAACATACCCGTGAGCATATTCCGGTGTTGATCTACGGCCCGAAAGTTAAACCCGGCTCTCTGGGTTATCGTGATACCTTTGCCGATATCGGCCAGACAATCGCACACTATTTTGGCCTGTCCAGCATGGACTACGGCAAAAGCATGCTGTAAAACAGCGACCAATTTTTAATAAGGAAAATAACGATGGCAACGCCTCATATTAATGCAGAAATGGGTGATTTCGCGGACGTGGTTCTGATGCCGGGCGATCCGCTGCGTGCGAAGCACATTGCAGAAACCTTCCTCGAAAATGCGGTTGAAGTGAACAACGTACGCGGCATGCTGGGCTACACCGGGACATACAAAGGTCGCAAAATTTCGGTGATGGGCCACGGTATGGGTATCCCATCCTGCTCGATCTACGCCAAAGAACTGATCACCGAGTTTGGTGTGAAGAAGATTATCCGTGTAGGTTCCTGCGGCGCGGTGCGTGCGGATGTGAAACTGCGCGATATCGTAATTGGTATGGGTGCCAGCACGGATTCCAAAGTGAACCGTATGCGCTTCAAAGACCACGATTTCGCTGCGATTGCCGATTTCGACATGGTGCGTAACGCCGTTGATGCGGCTAAAGCTCTGGGTGTTGACGCGCGCGTTGGTAACATCTTCTCCGCTGACCTGTTCTACACCCCGGACCCGCAGATGTTCGACGTCATGGAAAAGTACGGCATCCTCGGTGTGGAGATGGAAGCGGCGGGTATCTACGGCGTGGCAGCAGAATTTGGTGCCAAAGCGCTGGCGATTTGTACCGTGTCGGATCATATCCGTACCCACGAGCAGACCACTGCGGCTGAGCGTCAGACTACCTTCAACGATATGATTAAGATCGCGCTGGAGTCGGTGCTGCTGGGGGATTAATTCCTCTGCGCTTGGTTACCCTCACCCCGGCCCTCTCCCATGAGGGAGAGGGAGACGTGCAATATGCTCGATCGTTCCCTCTCCCGCAAGCGGGAGACGTGCAATATGCTCGATCGTTCCCTCTCCCGCTTGCGGGAGACGTGCAATATGCTCGATCAGTTCCCTCTCCCGTTTGCGGGAGATAGAAACACGCTCGATCGGTTCCCTCTCCCGCTTGCGGGAGATAGAAACACGCTCGATCGGTTCCCTCTCCCGCTGGCGGGAGAGGGTTAGGGTGAGGGGTGAAACCATCTGTCACACTTTTACCCAGGCTTGTGCATCTTCCTGCTGGCTCTGACGCGAGAACTCCCTATCATTAGCGGGCTAACGATGAGATAAAGCCCCCCGATGAATTTCCGTAATTTCGAAGCCGAAGAGAAACTGTTTGTTCGCCGCGCGATCGTGGCCTTTGCGTTGGTGGTGATCTGTTTCACTATCCTCGGTGTTAACCTCTACCATTTGCAGGTGGATGAGCACAGCTACTACGCGACGCGATCCAACGAAAACGACATCAAAATGATCCCCATCGCGCCGACGCGCGGGCTGATTTACGATCGCAACGGCATTCCGCTGGTGCGTAATGTCACCTGGTACGACATCCTGCTGACCCCTTACAAAATCGATGATATGAAGGCGACCATCGCAGCGCTGACGCCGATTGTCGATTTAACCCCGGAAGAGATCGACACCTTCTGGAAAAACCTCAAGCAAAACAGCCGCTACAAACCGGTGGTGCTGAAAGAAGAACTGACTGACGAGCAGGTGGCGCGATTTGCAGTCAACCAATTCCGCTTTACCGGCGTGAGTATCGATACCTACCAGGATCGCCAATATCCCTATGGTGCTGACCTGGCGCATGTGGTCGGTTACGTGTCGAAAATTAACGATAACGACTACAAACGCCTGAACGAAGAGGGCGTGGGTGAAAACTATGCCGCTGACCACAACATCGGTAAGCAGGGCATTGAAGGCTATTACGAATCGGTTCTGCATGGCAAAACCGGTTATCAGGAAGTCGAAGTGGATAACCACGGTCGCATCGTGCGCGTCCTGAAAGAAGTGCCGCCGGTTGCCGGGAAAAATATCTATCTGACGCTCGACCTGCATCTGCAACAGTATGTCGAGAGCCAACTGGTGGGGCAACGCGCGGCGGTGCTGATTGAGGATCCGCATGATGGCAGCGTGCTGGCAATGGTTTCCAGCCCCAGCTATGACCCGAACCCCTTTGTGAAAGGCATCAGTTATCAGGCGTATAAAACCCTGTTGCAGGATAAGAACCTGCCGTTGATTAACCGTGTGACCCAGGGCCTTTACCCGCCTGCTTCAACGGTGAAACCCTATATGGCGATGTCGGCGCTGCTAACTGGCGTCATCACCCCGCAAACCACCTTCTTTGGCGCGCCGACCTGGACGCTGCCGGGGACCGATCGTAAATACCGCGACTGGAAAAAAAGCGGCCACGGCATGCTGGATGTGACGCGCGCGATTGAGGAGTCGGCGGACACCTTCTTCTATCAGGTGGCGTTTATGATGGGGATTGACCGCATCCACCATATGCTCAGCCAGTTTGGCTACGGTAAACCGACCGGTATCGATCTCAATGAAGAGTACGCCGGACTGCTGCCGAGCCGCGAATGGAAACAGAAAGTTCATAAGAAGGGCTGGTATCAGGGCGACACCGTCTCGGTGGGGATTGGACAAGGCTACTGGATTGCGACGCCGATTCAGATGGTAAAAGCGTTGGTGGCGTTAATTAACAATGGTCGGGTGATTAATCCGCATCTGTTAGGGAAAGTGCAGCTTGGCACCACCCAGCAGGCATATGAGCCAAAAGATCCGCAACCGCAAATTGGCGACCCGAAATCACCCTACTGGTCGCTGGTACGCCATGCCATGTTTGGCATGGCGAATGCACCTAACGGCACCGGTTATAAATATTTCCACACCGCCCCTTACGGCATAGCGGCAAAAAGCGGGACATCACAGGTATTTAGCCTGCGGCAGAACCAGGTCTACAACGCGAAAATGATCCCGACGCGCCTGCGTGACCATATTTTTTACACCGCCTTTGCGCCGTTCAACGATCCTAAAGTGGCGGTGGCGTTGATTCTGGAAAACGGCGGGAATGAAGGGATTACCGCTGCGCCGGTGATGCGTAATATCCTTGACCATATCTTCCTGCCGCCGCCAGCCGTGCCGCTGGAGACCGCGAATATCGCTAACGCGCCTGCGGCTCATTAATGGAACCACCCCGCTGTGTCACCAGGTCAGCGGGGTCGTGCCGATTACTCGCCTTTTAACGTCTTGGTGACGTGGCTAATGGCACGCACGACATCGTCGGCACTGTCACGGATTTCTGTCATCACGCCGCCAGCCTGTTGGGCCAGCGCAACGCCCTGATCGGCGCGCTTCAGGTTGGATTCAATCCCTTTCAACGCCTTATCCGCCAGTTGGTGGTTCTGCTGCACCTTGCTCTCAATTTCGCTGGTGGCGCGGTTGATGTTGGCCGCCAGGGTTCGCACCTCGTTGGCGACCACCGCAAAGCTGCGACCGTGTTCACCGGCGCGCGCAGCTTCAATTGCCGCGTTAAGCGCCAGCAGATTGGTTTGATTTGCGATACTGCGAATACTTTCCACAATCGCGCCGATACGGTCGGAGGAATTGCTCAGGTTATGGATATCGCCGGAAATATCCTGAAGCTCACTGGCAAGGTCATGCATGGTTTGCACGCTGTTCTCAATCACCGTTGCGCCAAGTCGGGTGTTTTCCGTGGTTTGTTGGGCGGTTTGATAGGCCTGCTGGGCCGCCTTGCGCTCCTGTTGGTTCTTCTCCACCTGTGCCGTGACGTCTGTGGCAAACTTCACCACTTTATACAGCTCACCGTGTTCGCTAAATACCGGGTTATAGGTGGCACGCAGCCAGACGATGCTGCCTTGTTTGTTCACGCGCTGAAACTGGCCGGAAATAAACTCACCTCGATTCAGTTTCTGCCAGAACTGCTGATATTCTGGGCTGTTACGTAGCTCCTCCGTGCAGAACAGGCTGTGATGGCGACCCACGATCTCATCGGCATGATAATGCATGGTGTTGAGGAAGTTAGCATTGGCTTGCAGCACTTCACCTTTCAGGTTAAAGGCAATGACGGCCATAGAGCGCTCAATGGCCGTGGTCATGGCGCGTTGTTCCTGGGCATCAACAATATGCTCAGTAATATCCGTCGCCAGCTTAATGATTTTAATCACCCGACCGCTGCGATCCTGCACCGGCACATAATTGGCTTCCAGCCAGATGGGACGGCTGTTTTTAGCCACCCGCAGAAACTTATCGCTGAAGGCTTCGCCGCGATTCAGCCGCCGCCAAAAATCACCATATTGGGGTGACTGGATCAGATCGGCCGTACAGAACATGTTGTGATGTTGACCGACGATTTCCGCCAATGTGTATCCCATACAACTGAGAAACAGGTCATTGGCGGTCAGGATACGTCCTTGCGGTGTGAACTCGATGATGGCGATAGCATCATGCAACGCGTGAAGCGTGGCTGAGGGATGGCTGCGCCGCTGCCACGCCAAACGTGACAGAATGCCTGATGTGATAGTGGTAAACATGGTGAACCTTATTTTATTGGTATGGTATCAGTTCGGTTATCGGCGCGATCGATTAAAAATTCACCGAAAAAGCGTGGCTGGACATGAATTTTTACCACTTAGTCCGTTGGTTGCTGCAAAAGACGGCAGTCAGTTGCATTTCGCTGAAAAGCGTTTGACGGTACGGGCTGGTTAGGGTTTAATGCGCCCCGTTGCCCGAATAGCTCAGTCGGTAGAGCAGGGGATTGAAAATCCCCGTGTCCCTGGTTCGATTCCGGGTTCGGGCACCAAAATTCAGAAAACCCAGCCTTATGGCTGGGTTTTTGCTTTTGGGGCCAGAAGAAACCTTTTGCTCAGGGTAACGAATCAGCAAGGATTAATGGTATTTCCACGCCTGAGTCCAACTGATTCCTTTACCTGGCTCATAATGCATCTGTGACCACTGGCCTGTCTGGCTGCACCAGCCGGCAACGGTACACTCAAACAGCTTACCGTCATGTTTCACCACATCACCTTTCGTATAACGGGTGCCATACACCCAGGCTGGGTAATCGCTACCTCCGTTCGCAATAGCCGGAACCGTAATTCCCTCCTCCAGATCGCGACTGTGGTTACCTGCGGTGACGGTCACTTTAACCTTCAGGGTTTGTGGCTGAGTGGTTTTGGTCACCGTGAAACTTTGGTTAGCCCAGCCGTTAGTGCCACCGTGAGCAACGGTGGGTAAGGTCCAGCGATAAGACGGGGTGCTGGTTGCGGTGACGTCAGCGGATACGCCGCCGCTAAAGACCATGCTTTCACCTCTGTCATTGGCAATCATCTTCAGCTTCGCAGCGGTGACAAATGCCTGATCACTATTCTGTACCGGCGTTGTCACATTGATGGTGTGGTTTTGTGAGGCGGTGCGTGCACCTGCGACACTGGTTGCGGTCACTTTTACGGTGTAGCTACCGGCTTCCAGACCGGATTTCACCTGCCCATGTTGGTCAACTCCTGCGGTAACAACCTGGTTGCCTTTTAACAGTGACCAGTCATAACTGGCTTGTTCAAAGTTAGCCTGCGCCTCCAGTTGAACCGGTGAAGTGGAATCCATACTTACCGGGCCGATAATGTCGACTGCTGGCGCGATGGCGGAGACGGTCAGCGTTTTTCTGTCGCTTCCGTGCTTACTGCTCGCCGTAACTTCAAAACGCGTAGAGACGTTAGCCACATTCTTAGGAATCACCACCTCCACTGTCGCGGTGTTGTTGGTTTTGGTGTAGATACGCGCATCGCCATCAATGCGCTTCCATTGATAGCTGACATCATTCTGGTCGCTGCTGGCGGTGACGCTATAACCAAAACCATTGTTGTAAGTTGCGACAGCGACGATGTTGTCCCGACTCAGATTCACCTGGGGTGCTGGCTGCTCGCCTTGCTCTTCACCTGGTTGTGGTAGTTTGAGATCAGCAACTTTCTGTCCAGCCTGGGCGCTGAAATTCAGTCCCCACTGCGTGAAGTACTGGCGCAAATCCTGCCCGGCAGCCTGGCTGTAAGCCACCACACTAAAGTCGATGACCTTTTGTTTTGAACCTATAACGGAATCGGTCTTTTCTGCGATGGTAGTGCCTGGTGCCTGCTGAATTGCCTTCAAACGCCTTTGGTTAACATGAGGAAAGAAATCTTCACCATACGAGAAGCGTAAACGTGAAAAGAAGTTGAGTTGCTTCCAGAGGTTATTAATGGCGCTGTAATCTGGATAATGCATGCCGGAAGCAATAAAGTTAGCCACTGCCTGCTTGTCCCAGATACCCTCTTCAGGAGAAATATCGACATGGCACTGGTTCAGGGGAACTTCGCGACCCTTAAACATTTGGCAAGCTTCAATGGAATAGCGGTTAACCTGGATTTCAGAGAAGGTACTAAATGCCTCTTTAATCGGCTCGTACTCATGACCAATTTCATGCCAGACTCCCCAGTTATCGCCGTTCTTATCATTCATGCGATTGGCATGGAAGCCGACACCGATATAACCGTTGCGATAATCCGCGAAGCAACAGTTATCGTAATTCGTGAACATCGAACCCCTGGGGGAGGTGAACAGATATTCTGTGCCATCCATACCATTGATCTTCTCGTACAGCGCCGCGACACGCAGGTTGTCACCCAATACTTTGCCAACCATTTCATCGGTTTGCTGTGCGATTCGGTTCGGAACTACCGTGTTTGCATGCCCGTCATATAAGAGCGCAAAACCAAATTTACCTGCAACCGTTTTACTTCCCGCCCAATCATTTTGGCTACTCTGCCCTAAAATAAATAAATGGCTGTTGCTGCCGCCATTTATTTTAAAGGGAACAAATTCGCTCACTTGTTGTTTATCCGGATCACCACAGCCTAATAATAAAACGCCGGATTTTTTAAACGTGTAGGTGTTGTCGCTTTGCGCGGTTAATTGTTGTTGATCCAGATACATGGCATCTTTATCCGCAAACTCACGCCCAGTCGCCGCATAGCACTTTGCGCCCGCAGGGATATTGCCAACACTCACGGTGATATTTTGTCCGGCTTCACCAAAGGTGCGGGTAAAAAAGAAAATACCACGACCCATGGTGGCATAAGGCGCGTTGACCCAATCTTTGGTTTCATGGTGGGCCACCGGCATATTGTAACGATCCGGGAACCCGGGAGGGTACATCTCCATCGTTCGTTTCAGCCAGAACAAAGGTGTGCGGCTATCGAACGAATCTCGGAGTCCTTTCTCCGTATCCTGACGTAATTCTTCCAGGCTGGTGCCAATATGCGGCAGCGCCTCAATAAACCCGGCATTGCTGCTAAATTCTTCCCACCACGGAGAGCTGCTGGCGCTTGCATGACCTGTAAGCAGCAGCGGGGAAAGTGCCAGGGTGATCCCCATAGCTAATTGATTTAACTTCACGATTTTTCATTCCATTGAGATGTAGTCCCGGTATTCTTGTTGCTGTTGAAATATTTTGAAATCAGATAGTGGAAGGGATGACCAAGATAATTCCTGGTCGCACTCAGATGTGACGAAGGATTGCCTGGTCGTTACACCGACCAGGCATGATTCACTGCTACGGCTTTAATACCCAGATGTGATAAACACCGTCTTTCATTTCCGCGCCTTCCAGCTCTTTCTCGAAGCCTGGAAAGCGTTCGCCCCATTCGGCAATACTGCGGATATAACTGAGCCACGGGCCGTCTGCTTCACCAAAGCTTTCCCCAGGCATCACGATTGGGATACCGGGAGGATAGGGTATAACGCCGACGGCGGAGGTTCGTCCGGCCAGTTGCGTCAGCGGTAACTGCTCGCAATGACCAGCCATGTGCTTCTGAAACGCGTCACGCGGTAGTGTCACCGGTTGTGGCAGCTTGCCAAAGGCTTCCGATTGCAGGCGATCCATCTGGCTGGTGCGCATATAAGCGAACATCTCATCACAAATATCTTTCAGGCCCATTTTGCCGTAACGATCTTCATGGCCAGCAACCAGGTCAGGCAGGCAGCTTACCAGCAGCGTATTGGCATCATAATGCTGCTTAAATTCCAGCAAAACGTTAATCAGCGTGCCCCATTTTCCTTTGGTCACACCAACCGAAAACAGGCACAACACCATAAAGTCAGTAGTACGTGAAGGGACAATGCCATGCTGGCTCAGAAAGGCCGTCAGCATCGCAGCAGGGATACCACTTGCCTGCATTTCACCATCATCACCCATTCCGGGGCACAAAATGCCGGCTTTGATGGGGTCCAGCAGACACCATTCCTCCTCCAGATCGCCAAAACCGTGCCAGGCTTCGCCAGGTTTCAGTACCCAGCAGTTGGGATCACTAACCAACTGTTGGCGTGAAGCATCAACAAACGGAATGCGTTTACCGCTGGCGGCATCGGTGATTTCGGTCGCGTTCCACGGGGCGAAAAACCACTCCCCACGAGATTTGTAGGTCGCATTGACCTTTGCCAACGCGAGGCGAAAATCGACCGCTTCGTTAATCACCTCTTGGGTCAAGGTTTCCCCTTGCTTGCCGTCCATCATGGCGGCACCAACTTCGTTTGCGGCGATGATGGCGTAGAGCGGGGAGGTGGTAGCCTGCAACATATAGGATTCGTTAAAACGCGAATGCTCGACCGGCTTTTTGCCGTTGCGCACATGAATCCACGATGCCTGCGACAGTGCCGCAAGTAATTTATGCGTTGAATGCGTGGCAAACACCGTCGGTCCGGAAGAATCGTGATCGGCGGGATCGCCGCGCATCGCGAAGCGATCTTTATAGAATGGATTGAAGCGGGCATAGGCATACCAGGCTTCATCGAAGTGGATCTGATCAACGCTCTCAGCCAGCAGCGTTTCCGCCACGCTGGCGTGATAGCACATACCGTCGTAGGTGCAGTTGGTGACCACCGCGTACACCGGCTTATCGTGAACTGCCAGTTCAGCAAACGGATGATGTTTGATTTTTTCCCGGATGGCGGCAGGTTCGAATTGACGCCGGGGGATCGGGCCAATAATGCCGAAGCGGTTACGTGTTGGTACGAAGAAGACCGGGATCGCACCGCTCATCACCAATCCTTGCTCGATCGATTTGTGGCAATTGCGATCGCACAGGGCGAACTCTTTATCACCCAACACGGCTGCCATGATGGCGCGGTTGGAACCGGAGGTGCCGTTCAGCACTGAATAGCTTTGATGCGAGCCAAATATCCGTGCGGCATAGGCTTCAGAGTCTTTTATTGGTCCGGCGTGATCCAGCAACGAACCCAGAGAACCGCGTTCAATACCGGTATCGGTGCGGAACAGGTTTTCACCGAAAAAGTCATAAAACTCACGGCCCACGGCGGTTTTAGTAAAGGCAATTCCTCCCTGATGCCCCGGCGCTGCCCATGAATATTCCGGGGAGTGCTGGGTGTAATTAAACAGCGCTTTGGTAAAGGGGGGCAGCAGGCGGTCAAAATAGCGATCAATCAGCGTGATGGCGCGGGCGGCAATAAATTCCGCGGTATCCTCCAGCATCCAGACGAATTCATTCACCAGTTGCAGGACATCGAGATTGAGTGAATCGATGCAGGAGTGTTCAGCCATCAGTAATACCGGCACTTCACGATTGCGCTGACGAATGGTCTGCAACAGAGTAAAGGCCTCACGGTGGGTATCGTCGTCATTTTTACCTAAGGTCCAGTCGACAAACACGCAACACACCGATGAATCAGACATGATGGTGGCGACGGCATCGGTAAAACTGGCTGAGCCAATGACCGCCAGATTGTTCTCTTCCAGTGCTTCAATCAGCTCCAGCACAGCGCGACCACCGGTGGTATTGGGGGCAACAATGCTGTCGTCTACCACCAGCACGGTGCGTTTCTTATGTTGGCTCATATCTAACATCGTTGACTCCTTGTTTAGTCGTTCTGCGGCTGGGCATCAAGGGGATAGGGGTTTTTATGGCGGCGGTTGTAGTTGATGGTATACATCGCGGTGATCACCATCAGGGCGACAAAGGACCACATGACTTCCTGGGCACCAGAACCCACCACTGCCCAGATGCAATACAGGAACGCGAGCAGGGTGATGCCAGCATAGGCAGGACGTTGATTACCCAAATGACCATGTCCCACCAGCAGCAGGGCGGCGCAGGTGTAGAGATAAGGGACAAGGGTAAAAATCACCGATACGGAAGAAACCAGGGCGAACTGGGCGGTGGCATTGGGGGAAATGGTGGTCAGCTGAAATATCGTCATCAGAATGCCGAGAATCACCAGCCCGGCGACCGGTACGCCCTGTTTATTGGTTTTTCTGAATATCGGCGGGAAGAGACCATCATTGGCGGCGGCCTGCGCGGTCTGGCTGGCTAGCAGGGTCCAGCCACCTAACGATCCCAGACAACCTGCGGCGGCACAGAAGGTCACCAGTGCACCCGCGGTATTCCCCAGTGCCATGCGTGCCGCATCGCCAAAGGGCGAGTCGGACACGCGCAAGTCAGCATTGGGTATCATGCCCATAATCGCTGTGGTGGAAAGGACATAGCACACTGCCGCAATCAGCACTCCGCCAAGGGTGGCTATCGGTACGTTACGTTTGGGATTCTCCACCACGGCGGCTGCCACTGAGGCACTTTCGACGCCAATAAATGACCAGAGCGTCACGCTTAAGGTACTTTGGATGGCACCAAACGTACCCTGTCCGCTGACATTCCACGCGCTCATATAAGTGGCACCGCTAAACCAAAACCAGCCAAAGATGGCGACGGCCAAAATAGGAAATAATGCCAACACGGTGGCAATGGCTTGCACTTTAGTAATCATCCGTGGGCCAACAATATTTAAAATCACGAACAACCACAGAACCGCAATACAGGTAAAGGTCAGTACCAGTGGGTTTTTTAATGCCGGGATGAAATAACTTAAATATCCGACACCTATCACCACCATCGCAATATTACCAATCCAACAGGCCAGCCAATAAAGCAGGTTGGTCTGGTAGCCTAAAAATGGACCAAAAGCGCGTCGGGCATAAGCATAAGAGCCACCAGGGCTGGGATCGAGCGAGGACATTTTGGCATAGACAATCGATAATGACAGCGCGCCAATAATGGTCACCAGCCAGCCGTAAATGGCGATGCCACCGGTGTTGGCAAGGCTGGCGGGCAACAGAAAAACGCCGGAACCCATGATATTGCCAGCCACCATTAATGTCACAGGCACTAATCCAACTTTCTTACTTTCAGGCGTAGCCATACACCCTCCATGTCGTGTTATTTAGGGTATAAACAGCGGGGAATTTTTTTAGTGAATCATATCTATAGTTGATAATTATTTGTTTTGCACAAGTGGAAGTGGGTAATTTTTATCGTCGCTTCGTTTAAATTTATCCTTTGTGTTGTTTTATAGGGGTTTTTAAATTTTCAAACTGACATATCAGAAAATAAAATAAGGTTTTTTTTCATTGGTGATATCTGTTAAATAACGTTTAAATTAGTAACCAATTAAATTTATCCCCCTATAACAATCAGGGCAATCAGCCGGGTTGACAGAACACAGCAAATTCGCGCAATCTGCCAGCCTTCTTTGTTCCAATGACCTGACAGGAAACATTGCACTGTGAATGCTACTGGGGGTGTGAACTCCTGCGTGACAGAGTGCGTGCCATCGGTTTTGCTGTGCGGGTGTATGTGCCCTATGGTGCCGACTGGTATGGTTACAGCACCCGACGTTTGCAGGAGAATCCGCGCATCGGCGGTTACATACTGCGAGCATTGATTAAGCGCTAACGACAAAACCGCCAGTCACTTGTGACTGGCGGTTTTCGTTGGTGAGGCAGAAAAATCCGATAAACTGTACTTCCCGGCATTTATCAATTTAAAAATGGATCTGTTTTTTATTATTAACTACATGAAAAATATATCTATTAATTTTATTAATAGATCCATTTAATCATCATGTTTTTGTTTGCTGTCAGGACCAATAATTATCAAACCTTCGCCACAATACCCGGTACAATTTGCCCCAGTTCTGCGTTATTTCTCTTAGGGTAATGCCGGGATCTATTCATATTTCGACGACGATGGTAAAATTTTACCCATAACCTTCAGGGATGGATGTATGCCAATAAAATCAGAAAAACTCCGCATCCCGAGTGGAATGCATTCCTTTATGTCGGTTATTACCCTGACCAGGATGTTCATTATCTCTCTCCCTTGTATCTTCCTGTTTATTTTAATGCCCTCGCGTGCCGTCGCTGCACAAGACGACGCTGCGAATCGCATTGTCAGCGGGATTATCAGCTTTACGCATTGGCCGGGTCTGGAACGTCTGCCGAAACTCTGTGTGCTGCCTTCTTCACAGCATCTCTCTTTGCCGTCAACCCAGACAGGCAATGGCTATACGGTGAGTTATCTCGTCAGCGAGAATGATCTGTTAACCGCGCAGTGTGATGCCGTGTATTTTGGCGATCAGTCCCCGCAGCAGCAGGCACAGTTGCTGGAGCAAATCAGCAGCAGACCCGTTCTGGCGATTGCTGAAAATAACCCGGAATGTACCATTGGCGCGGCTTTTTGCCTTATTTTCCATCAGGATAAAACGGTGTTTTCTGTCAATCTCGATTCACTGGCCCGGAGCGGTGTGAAAGTAAATTCAGAAGTGTTGTTACTGTCTCGCAAAGGAAGTCAGTAAGATGAAATTCGAAGATATAAAAACAGAAAAATCATCTATACGGAATAAGTTACGCAAAATCAGTACCATCAATGCTGCGGTTATTTTACTGCTGTGCTGGTTATTACTTTTTTCCACCTCCATGTTGTTTATTAAAAGTTATGAGAAAAGAAATCTCGAACTTATCGCGAATACGTTAAGTACCAGCCTGACTGCGGCCACCGTATTTGAAGACAGCTATGACGCGAAGAAAAAAGTGGTACTGCTGGGTTCGCAGGGGATGTTCTCTGCGGCAAAACTGGTCTCGTCGGAACAAACGGTGTTAGTGGACTGGCAGGATACGACCAATGACGATAGCCGGTTTCAGCGTCTGCTGCGCCAATGGATCTATGCCGAACCTTTAACGGTGAATGTAACCCATGAAGATGCTGTGGTGGGGACGCTGACGCTGTCAGGGACCGTAACCAATGTGGCTGATTTCATTGAATACTCAGTCATTATTCTGTCCTGTAGCATGATTTTCGTTTTTATTGTTTCGTTTCTGGTCAGTGAGCTTTTGCATCGTGGCATTCTTGCCTCCTTCAGAAATATCACCAGCACCATTCATTATGTCATCCGTTCCGGGGATTTTTCCCCACGTATTTCTGGCAGTTCCACCAAAGAGTTTCAGGTGTTCTCCGAGGACCTCAACTCGTTGCTGGCAGAGATGCAAACCCTGAAAGCTTCATTGCTGCGGGATAATAAGTCACTGGCGGCTAAAGCGCTGAAAGATCCATTGACCGGGCTGGCAAACCGGACGGCATTTATCAGCAAACTGAATCAACTGCTGGATCAGCAACTGGCGCAGGAAAATTTCGTGCTGTTGTTTCTGGATGGTGATCGTTTCAAAAGCATTAACGACACCTGGGGCCATGCCGCAGGCGATGAAGTGCTGCAAAGCATCGCTTCCCGACTCTCTGGCCTGGTGACGAAGAGTGACCTGGTGGCGCGTCTGGGAGGCGATGAGTTTGCTATTTTGATCACCAGTATGACCAGTGAAGAGGAGTTGCAGCAGCTCACCAGCAGGATTGAAACGAGTATCACGCAAAAGATCGCCATTTCGGCAGGCGTCAATATCACCACGTCCGTGACGATTGGTTATGCCTGGTCGCAACACGGTGATTCTGTGACCTCGATTCTTGAACGTGCAGATATGCACATGTACAAAAATAAAGGGATTACAAAGGTATCAGGATGAAAATTAAAGCGTTCCTTCTCTTGTGCATCATTGCTTGCGCCGGATGTCAGTCAAAAAGAACCTTCACGGACGAGCAAATTGCGGCTATGCGTCAGGAGGGATTCAGCCCGAATGCCGAAGGCTGGGGGCTGGGGATGTCTGACAAAATTCTGTTCGGGATTAATGAGTCAGAGCTGACGCCAGAAAGTAAAACTACCATTAACCGTATGGCGACCAACCTGGCCGCGACCGGTATTGAGCATTTGCGTATTGATGGTCACACCGACAATTACGGCACCGACAGTTACAACGAACAGCTGTCACTGAAGCGCGCCAACGCGGTGGCAACGCAATGGGCTGAGGGGGCGTCGCTGCCGCGCAGCAACATTGAAACCCGCGGATTAGGAAAGAAATATCCGGTAACCAGCAATAACAACGCCCAGGGACGTGCGCAGAACCGGCGTGTGGCGGTGGTGATTACCGCACCATAGCCCTCTCTGTCGCGCGATAAATCGTGCCGCTACAAACTATCGAACATTCCTTAGCGGCGCGATTTATCGCGCAGAAAAGTTGGCTACCCCAGATACTCAATAATCGATAACCCACCGTTGTAATCGGTGCTGTAAATTATCCCCTGCGCATCGACAAACACATCACAACTCTGAATCACCCGCGGGCGATCGGGCCGGGTGTCCATCATGCGTGCAGGTGCTGCGGGCACCAGCGCGCCCGTTTCTTTGGGTTGATACGGATTGGAGATGTCGTATGCGCGCACGCCAGCATTCTGGTAAGTGGCGAAAATCAGCGTGTCACTAACAAAGCTGCCGGGTCGATTCTCATGCAAATTATGCGGGCCAAAATGCGCCCCTTTTGCCACATAATCGCGTTCATCAGGTTGCGGGAAGGTGGCGATGCTCACCGGGTTGGCCGGTTCGCGGATATCAAACAACCAAATCAGCTTCTCGCCATCTTGTTGGTTATCCAGCACCGCTTCATCCAGCACCACCAACAGATCGCGCGCCGGTAACGGCAGCGCGGTATGAGTGCCGCCGCCAAAGGGAGGGCTCCAGTTGCGATGGCTGATGAGTTGCGGCGCGCTGCGATCGCTGACATCCAGCAGCGTCAACCCGCCATCGCGCCAGCATCCATAAGCGGTATCGCCGCTGATAATCGCGTGGTGCAATGCATAACGTTTCCCTTCCGGCCAGTCAGGCGTTTCACCGCCAGCGGTATGCATGCCCGGCAGCCACCAGCGTCCGGCGACGGCAGGGCGTTGCGGATCGGCTAAATCAATGGTCAGCAAAATATAATCGCTGAAACCCGCAATCAACGCAGATACATAGGCCCAGCGCCCGCCAACATACCAGATACGATGGATGCCAATGCCATCGAGCGCGAGAAAGGCGATTTCACGCGGCTGCGCCGGTGAGGAGATATCAAAAATGCGCAGCCCGGATTGCCAGCTTGTTTCCTGAATATCCGCCGTGGTCTGGCCAACCGCGCGGGTGTAGTAGACCTTTTCATCCGCGAAACGCACATCAGCAAACAGATCACGCGCGTTGATCACCAGCAACAGGTCGTCATGGGCCTGCAAATGCACATTCCAGGTACCGGGTGGCGCGGCGACATAGTTGACGGTTTTGGGTTGGCGCGCATCGCGCACGTCAATCACGCTAAAGCCTTGTGACACCATATGGCCGACGTAAGCAAAACCGCGATGCACCATCACCTGCACGCCATCCGGGCGTCCGCCCTGATCGCTGTGCCCAATCAGCCGCATATTGCGGCTGTATTCCGGGGTGGGGAGTGAGGTTGTCATGGCTGACCTCATTGCGCTTTGGTGGCCAGGGTGGCAAACCACGGCGCGACAAAATCGTTACTCTGGCCCCAGCCGGGGATCACTTTTTGCAAAGCTGCCACGTTGGCCGCGCCGGGTTGGCCGGTGACCAATGATTGTGGGATAGCCGAAGCTTTAAAGTCATAACTGGCCGGAGTGGCTTCACCCGCCAGTTTATACGCAATCAGGCGCATATTGATGGCACCAATCAGCCGGGGATCGACTGCCACGCTGACCTTCCACGGGCTGTTTTTTTCGCGCATCAACTGCAAATCACCGTTGGAGATATCGATGCTGTAGAGTTTGATTTCAGTGCGTCCATTCTCCTGCAAGGCTTTATAGGCACCCTGGCTGAAGGCATCCCAGGTACCCCAGATGGCATCGATTTTCCCTTTCGGGTATTTCGCCAGCAGCGCACCGACTTTGTTGGCGGTATCGCCCTGCACATCGGCAGAAACCGCGCCTACGGACTCCAGTTCATGAATGCCGGGATTGGCTTTCTTGATCTCCGCCCAGGCGGCCTGGCGGCGCTCCATCGGCGGGAAGCCCGCCACCCACAATTTGATGATGTTGGCTTTGCCGTTGAAGTCTTTGATTAACGGTTGCAGCGACAGTTGTGTCAGTGACGCGTCATCCTGCTGCGTCACCGTAACGCCCGGCGGCGTGTTATCCACCGATGTATCAAAAACGGACAGCGCAATGCCGCTGTCATGAATACGTTTCACCAACTCGGTGGAGTAGGGCGCGCGTCCCTGTGACAGGATGATGCCGTCATATTTCTGGCTGATCGCCTGATTCACAAAGTCCTGAAAACGCGCATCGTCGCCCTGACTCAGGAAGGTACTGACTTTAAAGCCCAACTGTTTACCCTGCTGGATGGCTCCGGCGACAAACTGGGTGGTGTTATCGTCGGAACCCAGATTGCGGATCACTGCCACCCGAATCGGTCCCTGATGATTTGCCAACGCCGCAGGCAGCGGTGCCAACGTTTGTGCGGCACTGGCAAAGCTGCTGATCAGGCTCAGCGATAACAACGTAACGGCCAATGATTTCATGCAATTTCCCCGAATGGTGATGAATGATAAGCAGGTGGCGCGCCGCCGATTTTTATTGTGGTAAGCGGGCGATCTGTGCGGATTTTTCATCCTCCGCGTAAGGTTGGCAATCAAGGAAAAGGCATAAGTAATGCCAGATAAATCATTAGCTTTGCAGGCAGCGGAGGCTGACGATAACGGTTTCTTTTTCAGGGAAACCCCATTATGAGCGAACATCCGATTCAGGTCGTACCCGGCCCGGCCAACTACTACTCACATCCCGGTGCCATTGCCCGACTACGTGATTACTACAGCGAAGATCAGCTGCGCCATGCCATCTGGGTGGGTGGGCGCCAGGCACTGGCAGCGGCACGGCACTGGCTGGAGCCGTTGACGTTGCCAGGGGCGATTGTTGATATCTTTGGCGGCCATTGCAGCGCGCATGAGGTCACGCGGTTGGCGCAACGGGCAGGCAACGATCGTCAGGTGGTGATTGGCGTCGGCGGCGGTACGGTACTGGATACCGCCAAAGCGCTGGCGCATCGGCTGAGCTTGCCGGTGGTTACTATCCCGACCATCGCCGCCACCTGCGCAGCCTGGACGCCGCTTTCCGTCTGGTATAACGAGGCAGGCGAAGCGCTGCATTTTGAAATCTTTCCCCACGCCAACCATCTGTTGTTGCTGGAACCGGAGATCATCTTGCAGGCACCAGCGCGTTATTTGCAGGCGGGCATTGGCGATACGCTGGCGAAGTGGTATGAAGCGGTGGTACTGGCACCGCAGCCTGAAACCCTGCCGCTGACGGTACGGCTCGGGCTGGATGTGGCGCAGACGCTGCGTGATGTATTGCTGGAAAAAAGCGCCGCCGCGCTCAGCGACCAGCGTGCGCAGCAACTGACGCTGGCGTTCCGCGATGTGGTGGACGCGATTGTCGCCGGGGGCGGCATGGTCGGGGGACTTGGTGAGCGCTATACACGGATTGCGGCGGCGCATGCGGTGCATAACGGCTTAACAACCCTGCCGCAAACGGCAGCGTTCCTGCACGGCACGAAAGTCGCGTATGGGATTCTGGTGCAGAGCGCGTTACTGGGGCAACACGACATCACCCGGCAACTGATTGCCGCCTATAAACGCTTCGATTTACCCACCACGCTGGCGCAGTTGGACGTGGATATCCGCCAGCGCGATCAGGTCGATCGTGTTATTCAGCACACGCTGCGTCCGGTAGAATCGATTCATTATTTGCCGGTTACGTTGACGCCTGCAACGCTGTGGGCAGCGATTGAGCAGGTAGAGGCGCTGGGCGTTTAAACAAAACTGCGCGATAAATCGCGCCGCTACACAATGTTCCGTGCTGTAGCGGCGCGATTTATCGCGCATGTCAGTACAAAAGGATCAACGCTTACTCAGCGCTTCCCACAGTCCCAGCAGGTAGGTGGTGCCCAGTGCGCGGTCATACAAACCATAACCCGGGCGGCCGGTTTCTCCCCAGATAAAGCGACCATGATCGGAACGGATATAGCCGTCGAAACCATTGTCGTACATCGCCTTCAGCACCTGATACATATCCAGCGAGCCATACTCGGTGGGGTGTGCGCATTCATAGAAATCCTTGTCCTGAATGATTTTGATATTACGCACATGGGCAAACGGGATGCGCTTGCGGCGTGAGAATTCGGCCAGAATCGCATACACATCGTTCTGCGGATCTTCGGCGATCGAGCCGGTACACAGGGTAATACAGTTGGCTGGTGAATCGACCACATTACAAATCCAGTCGAGATCGTCGCGGTTTTTGACCACGCGCGGCAGACCGAAGATCGAGTACGGTGGATCATCCGGGTGGATCGCCATCTTCACACCCACCTCTTCACACACCGGGATCACCGCTTTCAGGAAATACGCCAGGTTTTCACGCAGTTTTGCGTCATCCACCCCTTCATATTTAGCAAACAGCTCCTGCACTTTTGCCAGTCGCTCCGGCTCCCAGCCTGGCAGAACAAAACCGTTGGAGCTGGCCAGTACCTCTTTCACCACTTCGTCGAGACTTTTATCGATACCTTTCTTCTCGAACGCCATAGTAATGGAGCCGTCTGGCAACACGTAATTCATTTCGGTCTTCATCCAGTCGAACACTGGCATGAAGTTGTAGCAAATCACCTTCACCCCGACTTCGGCCAGGTTACGGATGCTTTGCTTGTAGTTCTCAATATATTGGTCGCGACTTGGCAGGCCGATTTTGATGTCGTCATGAATGTTGACGCTCTCAATCACTTCCACGGTCAGGCCCGCAGCATGTGCCTGATCGACCAGCGCTTTGATCTTATCTTTCGGCCAGGTTTCACCCACTGGCACATCGTAGAGCGCACCGACGATGCCACGCACGCCCGGCACCTGGCGAATATATTCCAGCGAAACTTTATCTTCTTTCGGACCAAACCAACGCATTGTCAGCTGCATAATGTCATCCACCGTCATCGTGTTTCTGTGATAACTGCTAAACTACCATTCTAGTATTCATGATGACAGCACCCTGCTGCCGATAACCCTTGATCCGTGTCACAGAACACAATTTATCCGTTGGCCGCGCGCTGGTGACCACGGATAAACCGCACCAGCCCAAAATGCAATCTTAATCCGGTCGCAGATATGTCTTATTCACTACCAGAAATAGTTAAAAACAGCGTGGTTTGCTGCTAATCAGCAAGCGGAACGGTATAACATCTGATTTTGTGGCGATTTAACGCTACTGATCGGCTTTTCAATTGGAGCATTTACAGAATATTCCTGGCAGGCACAATAAACCTTATTTGCTCGCCGTCCGTGAATTATGTCCGATGAAGCGCTGCTCCAGCAGATTCAGAACCTGAAAAAGCACAATGCGCGACTCAAGCGTATAGCGCATGACGCCCGCAATAAGCTGAGCGCAGCGCTGGACGGCACCGGGCTGTGCCTGTGGCAACTGGATATCCCCAGCGGCAAATTGGTAATTTTTAACCGACGTTGGGGAGCGATGCTGGGCTTCCAGCCGAAAGAGTTGAACGCGAAGTTTGAAGTGTGGCGCGAGCATCTGCACCCCGAAGATGCGGATGAGGTGCTGAAAGCGTTCTACGACCATATCGAAGGCCGTGCTCCTTATTACGAAGCGTTGCATCGCATGGTGGCGAAAAACGGCACCATCACCTGGGTGCTGGATCGTGGACGCGTCAGCGAATGGGACGAGCAGGGCAACCCGTTGAAGGTGACGGGTACGCATATCGACATGACCAAAGAGAAGAATTATGAAGCGCAGCTATCGACGCTGGCGAATCATGATCCGCTCACCGGTCTTACCAACCGTCATTCGCTGCAAACCCATTTCAGTCAGATGAAAAAGCAGGGGCCGCTGTGCCTCGCTTATATCGATCTGGATAACTTTAAACACGTCAATGACACCCTCGGGCATCGCAGCGGCGATGAAGTGTTGATGCAGCTCAGTCAGCGGATGCGGGATGCGGTGCTGTCTTCGGTGGTGATTGGGCGTATTGGCGGTGATGAGTTTGTGCTGTTGATGCCGTTTTTGATCGACTTCCCTAAGGTGAGAATCATGGCTCAGACTCTGCTGGACGCCGCACTCACACCGTTCGAACTGGGGAATGGCACGGCAGAAATTGGCGCGTCGATTGGGATTGCGCAGGTACAGATGCAGGATGGCTTCGACGACGCTCTGATGCGCGCCGATGAAGCCATGTATAGCATTAAAAAGAACGGCAAACAGGGCTTTGGCCTGGTGCCCTAACAGCACGATAAATCGCGCTGCTACGTCTCAAAACAGCGCACCATCTTAAAACGCAAAGCAGGAACACCCCAGCGCGCCCCAGAAGGCATTGTTATCGGACACTGGCACCGATGACTGACGCGCAACATCATGCGCATGGCTGTGCACGCCACACGGGCCGCTGCATTGATGCACTTTCGGCATCATCGCGGCGCGACCCGTTGCCTGCGGTGGGGCGCTACGATAATGACCTGGCACCGTCACCACTGGCGACCACTCCGGCAACACCGGCACCGGCGGCGGTGCCAGCGGGGTAAAGCTACCTGCCGCATACACCACAGCGCCATCAACAAGGGTCAGCACGGATTCAATTCCCTTGATCTCCTCTTCTGCCACGCTGAAGAAATCTTTCGACAGCAGCACCAAATCTGCCAGTTGGCCGACTTTGATCTCTCCTTTAGCATTTTGTTCGCTGGAGAACCAGGCGCTGCCTTTGGTCCACAGCATCAGCGCGGTTTCGCGGTCGATGCGGGCGTTGTCATCATACAGTTGCATTCCGCCGACGGTGCGGCCAGAAACCAGCCAGTAAAGCGCAGTCCACGGGTTGTAACTGGCAACACGCGTTGCATCCGTACCCAGACCCACCGGGACATCTGCATCCAGCATCCGCGCTACCGGCGGCGTCTGTTTTGCGGCTTGTTTGCCATAGCGATCGACAAAATATTCCCCCTGGAACGCCATGCGGTGCTGCACCGCGATGCCGCCGCCCAACGCTTTGACGCGCTCGATATTGGCTTCGGTGATGGTTTCGGCGTGATCGAAGAACCAGTGCAGGCCGTTAAACGGAATGTCACGGTTAACTTTCTCGAACACATCCAGCATGCGACTGATCGATTCGTTGTAAGTGGCGTGCAAGCGGAACGGCCAGCGATGCTCCACCAGGTGGCGTACCACACGCTCCAGCTCATCTTCCATACCGGGTGCAAGGTCAGGGCGTGGTTCAAGGAAGTCTTCAAAATCTGCCGCCGAGAACACCAACATTTCTCCCGCACCGTTGTGCCGCAGGAAATTGGTGCCCTGGCCGGGTTTCAGCATATCGGTCCATTTTTCAAAATCTTCCAGCTCATGGCCGGGACGCTGGGTAAACAGGTTGTAAGCGATGCGCACCGTTAGCTGCTTTTTGGCGTGCAGCTCAGAAATCACATCATAATCATCCGGGTAGTTCTGGAAACCGCCACCGGCGTCGATGGCGCTGGTCAGGCCGAGGCGATTCAGCTCGCGCATAAACTGACGGGTGGAGTTGACCTGCTGCTCTAGCGGCAATTTTGGCCCTTTCGCCAGCGTGGCGTACAGCAACATGGCGTTGGGACGGGCAATCAACATCCCGGTCGGGTTGCCGTTGCTGTCGCGCTGGATTTCGCCGCCCGGCGGATTCGGCGTATCTTTGGTGTAACCCACCACCTTGAGCGCCGCACGATTCAGCAATGCACGATCATACAGGTGCAGAATAAACACCGGCGTATCCGGTGCTGCCGCGTTGATTTCATCCAGCGTCGGCATGCGACGTTCGGCAAACTGGAATTCGGTCCAGCCACCCACCACGCGAACCCACTGTGGCGAGGGGGTGCGCAGTGCCTGCTCACGCAACATTCGTAGCGCATCCGCCAGTGACGGCACGCCTTCCCAGCGCAGTTCAAGATTGTAGTTCAGACCGCCGCGAATCAGGTGCAGGTGCGAGTCGTTCAGGCCGGGAATGCCGGTATGGCCTTTAGCATCAATAATTTGCGTGTCGCTACCGGCAAAGCGCATCACCTCGGCTTCGCTGCCTACGGCAATGAATTTGCCATCTTTAATCGCCACAGCAGTTGCCAGCGGATTGGCGCGGTCAACGGTGTGGAATTTGCCGTTGGTCAAAATCAGTGAAGCGGTGGTCATGTTTCTTCTCCTGTCAGATTATGCTTTGCGGCCAATCAGCCATTGTTTCAACACGCGGGTCAGCAGTGGCATCCACAGGAAAACCACCAAAGCCACGACGCTGGCATTATCGAGAAAGTTCCCCCACAGCGTGCCGTGACTGACCGGCAACACCGTATTCCAGAACCAGGGGACCAGGTTGGCTGAGGGAAAAATCACCCCCAGCGTGAGTAAGTATTGTTTCCATTTGGCCGGTTTGACCTGGCCTTTTTGCGTCGGGGTAAACCAAAACGCGGCGCCGGGACGCACTTCAATATGTTCCGGTTGCGCCAGGATGGCCGGGAGTTCCTTGACCAGGTCCTGACGGGCCGGTGATTTCAGCCAGGCGTACAGCTCATCCATACCGACAAAACGAATCAGCACGGTGTAGGCGTTGTCGCCGTGGACCGGGCGCAGCACGTTCACTCCGAGGTGTCCCGGAAAGCTGGCTGCCTGCGGCATGATGGTTTCCAGCCACTTTTCATAGTCGGCCTGTTTTTCCGGCTGGATGCTGTGCGTGATCACCAGCGTGACGTGATGAGCCTGTTGTGGGTAATTCATGATGGATTCCTCGCTGGTGAAAGTGCTTGCGTCGTTGAGGAAAAAAATACGAAATGAGAGCGTTTATTGATAACGGATTGTTTTTGGGTTGTTGTTCAACAAATTTTGGGGAGGCGGTTGGAATGCGTTTAAACCTCGAGGCGCTGCTGATTCTGGATGCGCTCGATCGTCATGGCACCTTTGCCGCGGCGGCGGCACGGCTGTTTAAAACCGCGTCTGCACTCAGCTATACCGTGCAGAAGATGGAGAGCGATCTCAAAATCACGCTGCTGGATCGTTCCGGTCATCGTGCCACCTTTACGCCAACCGGGCGTCTGATGCTGGAAAAAGGCCGGACGCTGCTGCGGGCGGTGAATGAGCTGGAGCAGCAGGCGCGCTACGTGGAGAGCGGTTGGGAGAGCCAACTGGTGATCAGCGTCGATGCCTCGGTGCCGTTTAGCCTGCTGACGCCGCTGATTGATGAGTTTTATCAGCAGCATTCGCATACCCAGCTGCAATTCCGTCATGACGTGCTGGCGGGGTGCTGGGAAGCGCTGCATTACGGTGAAGCGGATATCGTGTTTGGTGCGGTGCAGGAACCGGCCACGCGTAAAGAGATTGGCTGTCAGCCGTTGGGTTGGCTGGAATACGTGTTTGCCGTTGCGCCGGAGCACCCGCTGGCGTCTGCGCCGGAACCGTTGTTGCGCGAGCAAATTCGTCAGTATCGTGCGGTGACGGTGCATGATTCATCACGCCACGGCGCAGGGATGGATTTGCGCGTACTGGATGAACAGAAGACCCTCAGTGTGCACGATTTTCCGTCTAAGTTGCAGGCGCAGCTTGCCGGATTGGGCTGCGGTTACCTGCCGCGCTATCTGGCGGAGCCGCATTTGCGCAGTGGGGCGCTGGTGGAGCGTCAATTGGATAGCGAATGCCGACGCGATATGGCCTATCTGGCTTGGAACGAAAGCGCCAGCGGTAATGCCGCCAACTGGTGGCGTGAGCGCTTACTCACGCTACCGGGGCTGAACGACATCTACCTGCCAGCCTGAGATTAGATAGAGATATGGTGGCTGACCTGTGGCGGTTCGTCACCCTGATGATATTGCAGCACCGCCTGTTGCAGCGCCACATCGGCGCGTGAGACGCGCTGGTGTTGGCGCAGGTGCTCCTGCCATGACTCCACCAGGAACCACTCCAGCAGGGCGGTGGGGTCGTCGCTCTGCTCCATCAATCCCCAGGCATAGGCACCATCACGACGGCGTGCGGCGGCCAGTTTGCGCATGGCGCGTTTGAAATCGGCACGATCCTCCTGCGGAACCTGATAGCGCACCTGAATCATCACCGGGCCACGATGGCCGTTCATTTCACCGCTTACCGTCGGATCAGCCCAGTGCTGCGCCGGTTGCAGATCCGCCTCACCGGCAGGCAGCACCAGACGTTTCAGCAGCAGGGCGGTGATCAGCAACATGCCACCAGCCAGCAGCAGCGCCTGCGCCAGCCCGATATGCTGGGCAATCAACCCCCACACCAAGCTACCGCCTGCCAGCGTACCGTTGAATACCATCAGATAGACCGCCAGACCGCGTCCACGTACCCAGTCCGGCAGCACCGCCTGCGCCACCCCGTTCAGGGTAGTGAGGGCGATAATCCAGCCAACGCCGAGCAGTACCATCAACAGCAACGCCAGCCACTGTGCCGGGCTGATTGCCAGCGCCAGCATCACGCCCGCACTGAGCAGGGCGGAGAGCAGCAGCAGGCCATCGTTACCCATGTGCTGGCGCAGACGTGGCAACAACAAAGCCCCGCCAATCGCCCCGACACCGACCGCGCCGAGCAGCAAACCGTAGAACCCGGCGGTGCCCTGCAACATATTACGCGCCACCAGCGGCAGCAGCGCCCAGACGGCGCTGGCGAAGGCGAAGTACAACGCGGCGCGCAGCAGCACGCGGTGTAAATCGCGGCTGGCGCGCACATAACGCAGCCCGGCACGGAAGGCACCGAAGAAGTGTTCGTTAAGTTCGGTTTTGGCCTTCGCCGGACGTTTCCAGTACAGCAGAGCGGCGACCACGAAGAAGTAACTGGCGACATCTGCGCCGTAGGCCGCCATCGCGCCGAAACTGGCCAGCAGCAAACCGCCGGTGGCCGGTCCGATAGCGCGCGCGATATTGATCCCCAGTGAGTTGAGCGCCACGGCGTTTTTCAATTCATGGCGTGGCACCAGTTCCGGCACAATCGCCTGCCACGCCGGACCAAACAGCGCCGCTCCGATGCCGCCGACGAAGGTCAGACCGATCAACCATTCGGTGGTCAGCCAGTTGTTGTGTGACAGTACCAGCAGGGTGCCGCTGACACTCGCCATCAATATCTGTACCGCAATCAGCAAACGGCGACGGTCAACGATATCGGACAACACACCAGCCGGCAGCGCCAGCAGAAACACTGGCAACGTGGCGGCGGTTTGCATCAGAGCGACGGCGGCAGGGTTATCCGACAGTCCGGTCACCAGCCAGGCGCTGGCGACATCCCGGATAAAGCTGCCGGTGTTGCCCAATACCGAGGCGGTCCAAATCAGGGCAAACAGCCCGTAGGCGAAGGGGGAAAAAGCGCTGCTGCGCAGGGCGTTGGTTGGGGGCTGGCTCATGGTCATTCTCCAATAAGGTTGCGATAACTGCACCTTACGAACCCTGGCCGATGGTTGATAGCGGAAAAAATCGGCCATCTTGTCCAGGCTTTTTTGACAGCTTAGAAGCGCAAAAAAGTTTGAACAAGTTGTCAAAATCTCTGCTTTAGGTTTTTCCGGCAGTGCAGGGTAGTTTGATTAGCGAGACACAACATTACTCACCTGACGGAGAAAAATTATGAGCACTTTCAAGACTAAAGACGGCGTGAACCTCTACTACAAAGATTGGGGCAAAGGCCAACCGGTACTGTTCAGCCACGGCTGGCCGCTGGATGCTGACATGTGGGACAGCCAGATGAATTTCCTGGCGGAACGTGGCTACCGGGTAATTGCCTTTGACCGCCGTGGCTTCGGTCGCTCCGAACAGCCGTGGGAAGGTTATGACTACGACACCTTTGCCGATGATATTCATGGCCTGATTGAGCATCTGCAACTCAGCGATGTCACCCTGGTGGGCTTCTCGATGGGTGGCGGCGATGTGTCGCGTTACATTGGCCGTTACGGCACCGCGAAGGTGAAAGGACTGGTGTTGCTGGGCGCAGTCACCCCCATTTTTGGTAAAACCAGCGATCACCCTGAAGGGGTGGAAAGTGCGGTATTTGATGGCATTAAAGCGGGATTACGTCAGGATCGTGCGCAATTTATTAAAGATTTCGCGGTTCCATTTTATGGCACCAATGCCGGACAGACGGTGTCGGATGGCGTGATGATCCAGACGCTGAATATCGCGTTACTGGCTTCGCTGAAAGGTACGCTGGATTGTGTCACGGCGTTTTCTGAGACTGATTTCCGTACCGATATCGCCAAAGTGGATGTGCCGACGCTGGTAATCCACGGCAGCAATGACCAGATTGTCCCGTTTGAAGCCACCGGTAAGCTGGTGCATGAGATGATTAAAGGGTCTGAGCTGAAGGTGTATGAGAATGGTCCGCACGGCTTTGCGGTAACGCACCAGGATCAATTGAATGCGGATTTGTTGGCGTTTTTACAGCGCAACTGAAACCCGCGCGATGAATCGCTGAAAACTTGCGCGATAAATCGCGCCGCTTGTATCTTGAAGTTGTAACTGGTTAGCTACCCGTTACACGAAACGGAGGCAGCTTGTCGCGCCGCTTAAGACTCGATCTTGTGCCGTAGCTTAAAGCCCTCCGTTTCTCCTTTCACGCC